>NZ_CP059297.1:0-1240000 GCF_017795885.1 Brevundimonas sp. AJA228-03
ATGTCCGATCCCCGCGACCTGCTCCGCACCCAGGCGGCCGATCTCGGCTTCTCGATCTGCCGCTTCGCCTCGGCGACCGAGCCATGGTCGGCCGGCGAGCGGCTCGCCCATTTCGTCGAGGCCGGCCGGCACGGCGACATGGGCTGGATGGAGACGACGCTCGAACGCCGCTCTCATCCGACGGCGATGTGGCCCGGCGCGCGCACCGCCATCGTGCTGGGGATGAACTATGGTCCCGACGAAGATCCCCTGCCGGAGATGGCGGATCGCAGCGCCGGATACATTTCCGTCTATGCGCGCGGCGACGACTATCACGAGGTCATCAAGGGGCGGCTGAAGACCCTGGCCGGGCAGGTCGCAGCTCGCCTCAACGCCGACGTCAAGGTCTTCGTCGACACCGCGCCCCTGATGGAAAAGCCTCTGGCCCAGCGCGCAGGCCTGGGCTGGCAGGGCAAGCACACCAATCTGCTCAGCCGCGACCACGGCAACTGGCTGTTCCTGGGCGTGATCCTGACGGCCGCGGAGATCACGCCCGACAACGCCGGGACGGAACACTGCGGCACCTGCACCGCCTGTCTCGACGCCTGCCCGACCAAGGCCTTTCCCGCGCCCTTCCAGCTGGATGCCCGGCGCTGCCTGTCCTACCTGACCATAGAGCACGCGGGGCCGTGGCCGGTGGAGTTCCGCGCCCTGACCGGCTCGCGCATCTATGGCTGCGACGACTGCCTGGCGGTCTGTCCCTGGAACAGGTTCGCGCAAGGGGCCCGCGAGACACGGCTGCTGGCCCGCGAGGCCTCGATCACCCCCCGTCTCGGGGACCTCGTTTCGCTGGACGACGCGGCGTTCCGTGCCCTGTTCCCGAAAAGCCCGATCAGGCGGATCGGCCGCGACCGGTTCGTGCGCAACGTTCTCTATGCCATCGGCAACAGCGGCGACGCAGGCCTGATCAAGGTGGCTTCGACCCTGACGACCGATGCCTCGCCGCTCGTCCGGGGGGCCGCCGTCTGGGCTCTGTCGCGTCTGCTGGACGGCCCGGCCTTTGCGGCCCTGCGAGACGACAGGCAGCCCGCCGAAACCGATGCGGGGGTTCTCGCCGAATGGGCGGGGCCTGATGCATGATCATTTGCAACAGCAAGCGATTCCACCTCGGCCGATCAGGGTCTAGACTCGCTTCATGCCTCACTACGCCCGCTTCATCGCCATGGTCGTGCTCGGACTGGTCGCCATCGGCGGCGCGGCGTGGCGTCTGGTCAAACGTGGGCCTGAGCCCCTGTATGAAGAGTCAGCCCTGCTGTCGCCGGAGATCCGGGCGCGGTTGAGAGCCCTGCGCGACGAAGCCAAGTTCGCTGCCGAAGGCGACTACCCCGGTCCGAAAGGACCAAAGACCCGGGCGAAGCTGTCGGCCGTCATCGACGACCTGCTGGACGACATCCTCGCCGAACCTGACGGGCCGGTCGAGGCCTCGGACCTGGCCGGGCGTCTGGGTCTGGCCGTGGCGGCCGTCTCCAGACGCACCGAGGCCGACGCGCGTCGCGCGCACGGCTATATGCTGGAAATCTGGTGGATCTTCGGCTTTCGCTCGGCCGCCGGCTATTTCAGGCCCGAGGATGGTGCAGGGGTCGTCGAGGGGTGGGCCGAACCCCTGCCGCCCGGCTGGACCGGCCCGGAAGGCCGACTGACCGCGGCGCATAAGGAATACTTTGCAAGAAGCCGTTAACCTGACAGGCGCACCTTGATCCCCTGAGAGGCCGCCCCTCACGGAGATCGGGATGTCGAGCATCATGACCGCCAGCTACCGCAGCCGCCGGGACCATTTCGAGCCCAGCGACACCGACCCCCAGGAACAACGGCGTCTGCGCGGCCATCTGGAACAGATCGACTACACCACCTTCGTGTCGAACCGCGAAGTGATCCCGCAGGTGCTCGGCCTCGGGACCAACCACGCCGAGCCCGCAGCCTTCCAGCGCCTGGCGATCTCAGCCGCCACCGCCCGCGCACGCTGGATCGCCGAGGCGCTGAGACTGACCGAAGCGGGGGTGGCCGTCGCTGACGCGGACGTACAGCGCCTGGCCGGCATGCGCGCCGCCTATGAGGAACTCTCCGAGGCCTACGAAGGTCTGCGTCGCATGGTCGAGCGCGGATATCTGCCCTATCGCAGCAGCGAACGCTGAGACCCTAGTTCAAGGACTGGGTCCGGATCGAGGCGTCGGCGTCGGTCGCTGGAGCCTCCGCCGCCGTCGGAGGCGATGAGACCGGCTCAACCGACAGCGGTGCCGTTTCGATGCCGGGCGCGGTAGCCTCGGTGTTCAAACGCGGCGTCAGCGAGGGCTCGGGCAGACGGGGTGTCTCAACGGCACCAACGACGGAATCGAGCCGGGCCGGGGCCGGGGCCGGAGGTTCGAGGGGTGGCAGAACGGACTCCGGCCCGGCCTCGGGCCGGGGCGTCGGCAGCGCTGCACTCTCGATCTGGGCACGGGCCGGCGTCGAAGGCGGGACGGCCCCTGGAGTCATGGAGCCGCTGAGAATGCCAACCCCATTCTGCCGAAGTGGAACTTGGGCGACCGGGCGCTGGCCCTGAGCCGGCAGGGGCCCTGAGCCGCGCGGCGGGGGCCCCACGCGGAATATCGGCTGGGGCGGGCGCGACCAGGTGATCCGGCCCCGCTTGAAGGGTTCAGGGCCAGGGCCTTGCGCGGGGCCGGATTGGGGCTCGGAGGAGGGCGTATCGACCATGGCCCGTCCTAGACGGTCTGGATGCGGCGGTCCAATAACGGATCAGCGAACCTCGACACCTTTCCAGAAGGCGATGCGATCCGCAATCTCGGCAGCGGCAGATCTGGGCGTCGGATAGAACCAGGCGGCGTCCCTGTTCTCCTTCCCGTCGACGACCAGCGAATGATACGAGGCCGTGCCCTTCCATGGACAGACCGAGGTCGTCGTGGAGGGTGTCAGATACTCGGCCCTGACCGCGTCGCGTGGAAAATAGTGGTTGTTTTCCACCACCACCGTGTCGTCCGACTGGGCGATGATCTGGCCGTTCCAGGTCGCTATGGTCATGGGTCTTCTCCGTCAGGATTTGAGACGATAGCCGGTCTTGAACATCCAGAAGACGATGCCGAGACAGACGATCAGGAAGCCGAGGGTGGCCAGCACGCTCCACACGATGCCAACGTCTCCCGAGCCGTAGAAGCTCCAGCGAAAGCCACTGATCAGATAGACCACCGGGTTGAACAGGGTGACCGTGCGCCACGCGGGCGGCAGCATGTCGATCGAATAGAAGGATCCCCCCAGGAAGGTCAGCGGCGTCACCACCAGCATCGGGATCATCTGCAACTGCTCGAACCCGTTGGCCCAGATGCCGATGATGAAGCCGAACAGGCTGAAGGTCGTCGCCGTCAGGATCAGGAATGTCAGCATCCAGATCGGATGCAGGATCTGCAGCGGCACGAAGAAGGCGGCCGTTGCCAGAATGATCAGACCCAGCACCGCCGACTTGGTCGCCGCCGCCCCGACATAGGCCATCACGATCTCCAGCGACGACACGGGGGCCGACAGAATCTCGTAGATCGTGCCGGTGAATTTCGGGAAATAGATGCCGAAGCTGGCATTGAAGATCGACTGGGTGAACAGGCTCAGCATGATCAGCCCCGGCACGATGAAGGCCCCATAGGGCACGCCGTCGATCTCTGTCATGCGCGACCCGATGGCCGAGCCGAACACGACGAAATAGAGGGCCGTCGTGATGACCGGGGTCACGATGGACTGCCAGACGGTGCGCAGCGCCCGCGCCATCTCGAAGCGATAGATGGCCCAGACGCCGTAGCCGTTGAAGGTCATGCGGCGGCTCCCGTCTGAATGTCCTGTGCCGGTTCGCGGTGGACCAGGCTGACGAAGATGTCCTCCAGCGAGCTCTGGCGGGTGTTCAGGTCCTTGAAGGCGATGCCCTGATCGGACAGAGCGCGCAGCAGCGACGGCACACCGGTCTTGTCGGCATTGGAATCGAAGACGTATTCCAGCTCGTTGCCGTCGGCCTTCAGGGTCAGATCCCACTGCGCCAGCGTCGGCGGAATGTCGCCCAGCGGGTCCTGCAGGTTCAGGGTCAGGGTCTTCCTGCCCAGCTTCTTCATCAGCTCGGACTTGTCCTCGACCAGGATCAGCTCGCCCTTCAGGATCACGCCCACCCGATCGGCCATCTCCTCGGCCTCCTCGATATAGTGGGTGGTCAGGATGATGGTGACGCCGCCCGCGCGCAGCTCGCGCACCAGGTTCCACATGTCGCGGCGCAGCTCGACATCGACGCCCGCCGTCGGCTCGTCCAGGAACAGGATGTCCGGCTCGTGCGACAGGGCCTTTGCGATCATGACCCGGCGCTTCATGCCGCCGGACAGGGTCATGATCTTGTTGTCCTTCTTGTCCCACAGGCTCAGCGCCCGAAGGGTCTTCTCGATGAAGGCCGGGTTGGGGGCCTTGCCGAACAGGCCGCGGCTGAAGGTGACCGTCGCCAGCACCGTCTCGAACGCATCCGTCGTCAGCTCCTGCGGCACCAGACCGATCTTCATCCGCGCATTGCGATAATCAGTCTGGATGTCGTGGCCGTCGGCGATCACCGTTCCGGTCGACGGCGTCACGATCCCGCAGACGATGGAGATCAGCGTCGTCTTGCCGGCGCCGTTCGGGCCCAGCAGGGCAAAGATCTCGCCCTTGCCGATCTGCAGATCCACGGTCTTCAGCGCCTGCAACCCGGACGCATAGGTCTTGGTCAGGCCCTTGATATCGATGACGGGTGCGGAGGTGGGCTGGGTGGAGGTCGGCGGCATTCGGCGCGTCCTGAGAAATCGGCCGAAGCGGCGTGTCCGCAATATGGCGCTTGTGGCGACAGGCTCAAGACAGCGGGGCCTTTTTCCCCCGGTCCGGACGGTGTACGGCCCCGTTGGCCAGAGTTCCCGCGCACGTCGGCCTGCCCGATGGCCCGGGCATCGGCTCCGCGCGCTTTCGTCGCGTCCGTTTCGGGAACCGGCACCGTATCTTCGGTCTTCCTGTCCTGTCCGGAGATATGTCATGTCGCGCAAGTCCATTGTTCTCTCGCTGGCCGTCGTGGCCGCCCTCGGCCTGGCCGCCTGCGCGACAGCCACGCCCCCGGATCAGGTAAAGGCCCCCCAGCCGACAAGGCCCGTCGATGCCGAGCGGCTCTATACCGGGCGCTGGCTGGAGATCGCCCGCCTGCCGATGCGCCTGACGGACGGCTGTGTGGCGGGTGCCTCGTCCTACGAACTGCGCTCGCCGACGACGCTGGCGGTGCGCGACACCTGCCAGTCGGGCACGCCGACCGGCAAGGAAAAGGCCATCGGTGCCGACGCGACCATCCTCGACCCCGGCACCAATGCCAAATTCCGGGCCCGCTATTTCGCCGGCTTCGTGACCTGGGAATACTGGATCCTGGACCACGACGACGACTATACTTGGTTCATCTCGGCCGATCCGACCTTCGACAAGCTGTGGATCTATACCCGCGAGGTGCCCAGTGCAGAGACGCTGGCCCAGCTTGTCGCCCGCGCCCGGGCGCTCGGCTACGATACCAGCCGCCTCGAATTCCCTCCGACTGCCTGATCGACAAGGATACCGCCATGGTCGCCCGTTCCACCCTCGCTGCGCCTGCGGCAGCCATGGCTCTCGTGGCCGGGCTGTCGGCCTGCGCGGCCCCGCCCCTTCTGCCCCCCGGCGCGACCTATGGGGCGAACCCCCGGATCACCGAACCGCACAGGAACCTGTTCACCCCCACGGTGAACATCGCGCCGAAAGTCGGCTGGCCTGACGGCGTCATGCCGACCCCGGCCCCGGGTTTCCGCGTCCAGGCGTTCGCCCGCGGCCTGGATCACCCACGCTGGCTGTATCGCCTGCCCAACGGCGACATCCTGGTGGCCGAATCCAACGCACCTCCGAGGCCCGAGGACAAGAAGGGCGGCATCCGCGGCTGGGTCATGGGCCTGGTCATGACGCGCGCGGGCGCGGGCGTGCAAAGCCCGAACAGGATCGTCCTGCTGCGTGACGCGGACGGTGACGGCGTGGCCGAGGTGAAAACCGACTTCCTGACCAATCTGACCTCGCCCTTCGGCATGGCCCTGGTCGGCGACCGCCTGTTCGTGGCCAACGCCGATGCCGTCGTCGCCTTTCCCTACCAGACCGGCGCGACGCAGATCACGGCCGCACCGACCCCGATCGCCGCCCTGCCCGCCGGTCGCAACCACCACTGGACCAAGAGCCTGGTCGCCTCGGCCGATGGGACGAAGCTGTATGTCGGGGTCGGCTCCAACTCCAATGTCGGCGAGAATGGCATGGACGAAGAGGTCGGTCGCGCTGCCATCCACGAAATCGACATCGCCACGGGCCAGTCGCGGATCTACGCGTCCGGCCTGCGCAACCCGGTCGGCATGGCCTGGCAGCCGGACAGTCGCAAACTGTGGGTCGCGGTCAACGAGCGCGACGAGCTCGGCAACGATCTGGTGCCCGACTACATGACGTCTGTCACGCCGGGAGCCTTCTACGGCTGGCCCTGGAGCTACTTCGGCCAGCACGTCGACAGCCGCGTCCAGCCGCAGGACCCGGCCAGGGTCGCCTCGGCCATCGCGCCCGACTACGCCCTTGGGGCCCACACGGCCTCGCTCGGCCTGACCTTCTATGAGGGAACCCTGTTCCCGGCGACCTTCCGCCATGGGGCCTTCGTCGGTCAGCACGGATCTTGGAACCGTGAGCCCAAGGCCGGGTACAAGGTAATCTTCGTGCCCTTCACTGACGGCGTCCCCAGCGGCGCGCCGATGGACGTCCTGACCGGCTTCCTGAATGACAGGGACGAGGCCATGGGGCGTCCCGTCGGTGTCCAGACGGACCGGACCGGAGCCCTGCTCGTCGCCGACGACGTCGGCAATGTGATCTGGCGGGTTTCGCCCGCTGCGTGAGACCGCAAAGAACTCCCGGCGAAAACCGGGGGGATCCAATCCGCACCAGGTGACGGGGGTCTGTGTTTTCTCCCCGGTCCGGCATGAATGAAGGATCTCAAGAACACGGTCCCAGCGAATCGCGACTTGTTCGGAAGAAACACCACGCTGGCCGCAATCGTGTCCACGTCCGGGACGACCGGGGCAAAATCCTGGCAGTGCACACCCTGGTGCCCACTTGAACACAGGCGTCATGTCGGACCGCGACGATGGAGCGGCCCGGAAACGGCGACCGATATCATCGCCTTCCGCTACGTGACCCATGCAGCGGCGCCACGACCGGACGGGAAACGCCAACGTCCACCGTTACAGATTCCCCTGCCGGTTGACCCGGACCCGACCCTTGTCCATCACGGTCGTTGAACCTTGCGCACGAAGACGGAGCGATGCCGACCATGGGGCTAGCGGCGAATATCCGACGCGATCTGACATTCGCGGCCGGTCTGCGTCGGCTGCTTCAACGCATCAAACCCATCGCGCTCGATAGCGACGTCCTGATCTGCGACGACTTCGAGGAGGCCGTCGACAGGTTCGGCGACAATATCGCGCTGGAGGATGAAACCCGCACGCTGACCTATCGCGAGCTGGACGCCATGGCGAACCGCTATGGCCACTGGGCCCGGAACCGGGGTCTGCGCCGGTCCGACGTCGTCGGCCTGGTGATGTCGAACCGGGCGGAGTATGTCGCCGCCTGGATGGGCTTCGCCAAAGTCGGCGTGGCCACGGCCCTGATCAACACCAACCTGACCGGCCAGGCCCTGGCCCACTGCCTGAACATCACCGGCGTCGCCCAGGTGGTGGCCGACGAGGAGACGTGGCGGCGCTGCGAGGAGGCCCGCCCCTTCATCACCCGCACCATGATGCTTTGGGTTCTGGGCCTGCCGGACGCCGACGAGGTGTCGGAACGGCGCGGCCTGGACAATCCGGTCCGCAGCGGCTCGTCGGTGCGACCCCAGAAGTCGGTTCGCGCCGGCCTGACCAACCGCGACACAGCGCTCTACATCTACACCTCCGGCACCACCGGCATGCCGAAGGCTGCGCGCATCCATCACGCTCGGGCCCGCACCTATATGCGCGCCTTCGCCGGCGCGACCGATGCGACGGCCCAGGATCGCGTGTTCAACGTCCTGCCACTCTATCATTCCACCGGCGGTCTGGTCGGGCTTGGTCCGGCGTTGCTGACCGGCGGGCGGCTGATCCTGCGTCGCAAGTTCTCTGCCTCCAGCTTCTGGGCCGACGTCAACAAGACCCAGGCCACGCTTTTCGTCTATATCGGCGAACTGTGCCGCTACCTGGTCAACGGCCCCGAACAGGAAGGCGAGCGCGGTCACAAGCTGCGGCTGGCGTTCGGCAACGGCCTGCGCCCCGATGTCTGGCCCGAGTTCCAGTCGCGATTCGCCATTCCGAAGATTCTTGAGTTCTACGGTTCGACCGAGGGCAATGTCTCCCTGTTCAACTTCGACGGCAAACAGGGTGCGATCGGCCGGGTGCCGGGATTCCTGAAGAAGCAGATCAACATTCGCATGGTCGCCTTCGACATCGATACGGAGCAACCCGTGCGACTGCCGAACGGTTTCTGTCAGGAAGCCCGCGTCGGAGAGATCGGCGAGGCCATCGGGGCCATCGGCGACGACATCCGCCACGATTTCTCGGGCTATGCCGACAAGGCGGCGTCGGAGAAGAAGATCCTGACCGACGTCTTCACGCGCGGCGACCGCTGGTTCCGCACCGGCGATCTGATGCGTCAGGACGCCGAGGGCTATTTCTATTTCATCGACCGGATCGGCGACACGTTCCGCTGGAAAGGCGAGAACGTCTCCACCGCCGAGGTCGAACAGCGCCTGACCGACGCGCCCGGCGTCAAGGAAGTCATCGCCTATGGCGTTCCAGTGCCAGGAGCCGAAGGCAAGGCCGGCATGGTCACCGTGATCCCGGAGGGCAAGTTCGTGGCCAGGGACTTCGGGGCCTATGTCGCCGAACAGCTGCCGCCCTATGCCCAGCCCGTGTTTGTGCGCATCGCCAGGTCTCTGGAGACGACCGGCACCTTCAAATATCGCAAGGTCGATCTGGTCGCTGACGGCTTCGACCCCGCCCTGCCGGGACAGGTCTATGTGCGCGGCGGCAAGGCCGGCTATCAGAAACTCACCGCCGAGGGGTACGAGGCGATACAAAGCGGCACGACCCGGCTTTAGTCGCAAGGCGACGTTAAGCAATAACCGCCATGGTTGTCGCTCCTATCGGGCGCGGACCAACTCATGTTTCAGATCATCGGCATCATCATGCTGTTCGGCATGGTGTTCGGCAGCTACGCCCTCGCGGGTGGCAAGTTCGACGTAATCATCCATGCCGCGCCGCATGAACTGATGGCGATCGGTGGCTCGGCGATCGCGGCCTTCCTCATCTCGAACTCCGTCGGCGTGCTGAAGTCGGCCATGGGCGGTCTCGGCCAGGCCTTCGCCGGCCCCAAATGGAAGAAACAGGATTACAAGGACCTGTTGTCCCTGCTGTTCGCCCTGACCAAGACGATGAAATCCAAGGGCGTCATCGCCCTGGAAAGCCATATCGAAAAGCCGGGCGAGAGCACCATCTTCCAGAAATACCCCAAGGTTCTGAAGGACCATTTCGCCACGGATTTCATCTGCGACACCCTGCGGATGATGACGATGAACCTGGAGGATCCTCACCAGATCGAGGACGCCATGGAAAAGCAGCTGGAGAAGCACCATCACGAGGCCGCGGCCGCGCCCCATGCCTTGCAGGCCATGGCCGACGCCCTGCCGGCCCTCGGCATCGTGGCCGCCGTGCTGGGCGTCATCAAGACCATGGGCTCGATCACTGAGCCGCCCGAGATTCTGGGCGGCATGATCGGCGGTGCCCTGGTGGGCACCTTCATGGGCGTGTTCCTGGCCTATGGCCTGGTCGGACCGCTGGCGGCACGGCTGCAGGCAATCGTCGACGAGGAGGCCGCCTTCTACAAGATCATCCAGTCCGTCCTGGTCGCCCATCTGCACGGCAATGCGGCCCAGATCTCGGTCGAGATCGGCCGCGGCGATATCCCGTCGAGCGCCCAGCCGTCCTTCCTCGAAATGGAAGAGACTCTGTCGGCCGCACCGACCGAGGCCTGATCGTCAACGCCGGATCGTCGCGCGGCCATCACGGGCCCGTGTAACCGACCCCCGGGACCGGGCGTAAGCCCGGGCATCGCCGATGCATCCCTGCATGGGCGTCTCAACCGAGAGGGGTTTCCCATGTCCATCCGCAACCTGATCGCCGTCGCCTGCGCCGGCACCGCCGCCCTGGCCCTGGCCGCCTGCCAGCCCGCCGCCGAAGAGAAGACCGAATCGACCGAGGGCGCGATGGCCCCGGCCGCAGAAGGTGCCATGGCACCGTCCAGGCCCGCCGCCTGATCCTGCGAAAGACCGGTCCGGACCTCATCCGGGCCGGTCTGTGAACGCGACGTCGCGCCGCATCTTCTCGCCTGCGGAGCATCACGAACGCGTGAGGAATTCCCTTGCGGTTTCGCTCACGATCCCGTTATCTCAGACACAGCGAGGTCCAAAAACTCGCAAAACCCCTAGGGAAGGAAATCTACAATGCGCATCGTTGCCCTGATTGCCGCTTCGGCCGCCGCTCTGGCCCTGGCCGCCTGCCAACCCGCTGCTGAAGACAAGGCTGACGCCGCCGCCGCAGACGCGACCGCCGCTGCCGACACCGCTACGGACGCTGCCGCGACCGCTGACGCTGCCGCCACCGACGCCGCCGCTGCTGCCGGTGCCGCCACCGACGCTGCTGCCCCGGCCCCCGCTGCCGACGCCGCCATGGCTCCGGCTCCGGCTGCCGCCGACGGCGCGATGGCTCCGGCTGAAAAGGCCGCCGCGCACTAAGGCCTGTCGGTCTCAAGAAAGCGTCGGGGCGGGGTGATCCTCGTCCCGGGAAGGGGTCGCCTACGGGCGGCCCCTTTTTGATTCGGGCCTCAGCGGCTAAGCCGCGCCGATGCGTGTCCCCGCCGATCGTGATCCACAGCTGGTCTGGACCGAGGCGGACGAACCGCGCTCGGGCCGGTTCGACGATGTCTACTTTTCCGCCGAAGATGGACTGGCCGAGACCCGTGCCGTCTTTCTGCGGGGGTGCGGCCTGCCGGACGCCTGGAAGGATCGACCGCATTTCACCATCGCGGAGCTCGGCTTCGGCACAGGCCTGAACATCGTCGCCGTGCTCGACCTGTGGCAGCGGACCCGGACCCCCGGCCAGCGGCTAAGCCTGTTCTCGGTGGAGGGCTTTCCCCTGGTACCGGAGGAGGCGAGGCGGGCCCTGTCACACTGGCCGGAGGTGGCATCCTCAGCCGAGGCCCTGCTGTCCGGATGGCCCGCCTCCACCCCGGGGTTTCATCGGATCGACCTGCCCGGCTTCGCCGCCACCCTGGATCTGGCGATAGGACCGGTCGACCGGGCGCTGGCGCAGTGGTCGGGCCTGGCCGACGCCTGGTTCCTCGACGGCTTCAGCCCTGCGACCAATCCCGACATGTGGTCGGAAGCGGTCATGGACGCGATCGCGGCGCGCTCCGCCCCGGACGCCCGAATCGCGACGTTCACGGTGGCGGGCGACGTCCGCCGTCGCCTTTCGGACCGCGGCTTCGTCGTCGAGAAGATGCCGGGCCATGGGCGCAAGCGCCAGCGGCTGGAGGCCAGACTCAGGGGGACCGGCCTGCCTCACCCTGCCCCGGCTTCCATCGCCATCGTGGGTGCGGGCATCGCGGGGGCCTCGGTCGCCCGCGCCCTGGCCGCGCAAGGCGTGTCGGCGGCGGTTTACGAATCGTCCGGACCCGGCCACGGCGCGTCCGGATTTCCGGCCGCCCTGGTCACCCCCCGGTTCGATCTCGGCGACGGGACCATCGCGGCCCTGTTCGCCCAGGCCTTGGAGCGGGCGGGTGCCCTCTATAGAGACATTCCAGACGCCGTCCTGGCCCATGGCGTGGTGCAGAAGCCAGGCAACGAGCGTGACCGGGCGCGACTTGCCCGGATCGTCGACCAGCCGATCTGGGATCCCGGCGCGATGCGGCTGGACGACGATGGCGATCTGGTCATGCGCGACGCCCTGACCGTCGCCCCGGCTGCGATCCTTGCCCACTGGCTGGGCCCGGCGGAGATGAAGCCGGGAAACGTGTCCTCGATCGTGCCGGACGGCTCCGGCTGGACGCTTCTGGATGCCGCGGGCCAGACCCTGGCGGAGGTCGAAACCGTCGTCCTGTGCGCGGGCGCGGGCAATGCCGACCTGATCCCGGGCATAACGCTCTCGCCCGTCCGGGGTCAGGCCGACTGGATCCTTCACGCGCGGCCCGTTGCCGCGGCCTGGGGCGGCTATGTCGCACCGACCCGCGACGGCTTCCTGTTCGGGGCGACCCACGACAGGGACGAGACGACGAGCGAAGTTCGCGCCGCCGACACGATCCGCAACCTGGCCACCCTGGCCGCGCGCTTCCCGGACCTGGCGGCCGGTGTCGATCCGGCCACCGTCACGTCTCGCGCCGCCATCCGGGCGACGACGCGCGATCGCCTTCCGGTCTGCGGGGCCGTGCCGGTCCAACCCGGCCTGTTCGTTCTGGGCGGGCTCGGCTCACGCGGCTTCTGCCTGGCTCCCCTGCTGGCAGAGCATCTCGTCGCCCGGGCCCTGGGTCGTCCGTCGCCTTTGCCCGCCGATATCGCGAACCGCATCGCGCTCACGCGCACCGCGCTTCAGGCCCTTGTGGAACCATCCGTCCGGCAGGATGATTGATCTCCCACGGGAGATCCTCTGATGCGCCATTACGCCGTCCTTCTGTGCCTCGGTGCCGTCGCCGCCTGCGCACCGACCGCGCCCGTCCATCCGGAGGCCGAGGTCGCCCGACAGACCCGGCCGCGTCAGTGCTTCGACCAATCCCAGGTCACGAACTTTCGCCAGGGCGACGCCCGGAGCCTCTACATCCGCGTGCTGAACCGCGACGTCTATCAGCTCTCGGCCGGCGGCTGCCTCGATATCGATTTTGCCGTTACCCTCGCGATCACGCAGGATTTCGGCGGCTCGGGTCAGGTATGCGTCGGCGACACCGTTCGGCTGTATACCGCAGGTAGCCCCGGAGCGACCGACGTTCCCTGTCGCGCGCGGATCGACCGCAAGCTGACGGAGGCGGAGATCGAGGCCCTGCCGTCGCGCCAGCGCCCCTGATACGTGTCAGCCCTTCTGGGCGTATCCCAGCCTCTGGTTCAGCTTCTCGATCAGGTCGATGGCCGTGTCGGCGATGACCGAGCCGGGCGGATAGACGGCTGCCGCTCCCATATCGATCAGGGTCTGGACGTCGCCCGGCGGGATGACGCCGCCCACGGTGATCATGATGTCCGGTCGCCCCAGCTTCTCCAGCTCGGCCTTCAGCGCAGGCACCAGCGTCAGATGCCCCGCCGCCAGCGAGGAGGCCCCGACTACGTGGACGTTGTTCGCCACAGCGTCCCGGGCGGCCTCCGCCGGGGTCTGGAACAGGGGTCCCGCCACGGCGTCGAGGCCCAGGTCGCCATAGGCTGTCGCAACGACCTTCTGACCCCGGTCGTGACCGTCCTGGCCCAATTTGGCGATCAGGATACGCGGCGGCCCCCCGTCGTTCTCGACGAAGGCAGCGACCATGTCGCGGGCGCGGCTGATCCTCGGATTGGCCCCGGCCTCCCGGGCATAGACGCCCGACACCGTCTTCACCGTCGCGACATGGCGTCCGAAAGCGGCCTCCAGCGCGTCGGACATCTCGCCGACCGTGGCATGGGCGCGGCCGGCGCGGACGCAGAGTTCCAGCAGGTTTGCGGACCCCTTTGCCCCTTCGGTCAGGGCGGCGAGGGCGGCCTGCACCGCAGCCTCGTCCCGTTCGGCCCGCAGGCGTTTCAGCTTGTCGATCTGGGCCGCCAGCACCGCTGCATTGTCGACCTTCAGCACCGGGATGTCGTCGGGCGTGGCGTTCAGATAACGGTTCACGCCGACCACCGTCTGCTGGCCGGTGTCGATCCGCGCCTGGGTCCGGGCTGCCGCCTCCTCGATCCGCAGCTTGGGCAGCCCGGCCTCGATCGCCGCCGCCATCCCGCCCAGGTCGCGCACCTCGGCCATGTGTGCCCGCGCCCGTTCGGCCAATTCGTGTGTGAGCCGCTCCACGAAGAAACTGCCGCCCCAGGGGTCGATGACCTTCGTCAACCCCGTCTCCAGCTGCAGCAGCAGCTGGGTGTTGCGCGCGATCCGGGCCGAGAAATCCGTCGGCAGGGCCAGGGCCTCGTCCAGCGAATTGGTGTGCAGCGACTGCGTCTGGCCGCCCGCCGCCGCCATCGCCTCGATCATCGTCCGGGGCACGTTGTTGAACACGTCCTGAGCCGCCAGCGACCAGCCCGAGGTTTGGCAGTGGGCACGCAGGGAGAGGCTGCGCGGGTCCCTGGGCGCGAACTCGGCCTGGACCGCCTCGGCCCACAGCAGGCGTCCGGCGCGCAGCTTGGCCACCTCCATGAAATAGTCCATGCCGATGGCCCAGAAAAAGCTCAGGCGCGGCGCGAAACGGTCCACGTCCATACCGGCCGCCACCCCGGCGCGGATGTATTCCAGCCCGTCGGACAGGGTATAGGCCAGCTCCAGATCGGCAGAGGCCCCCGCCTCCTGCATATGATAGCCGCTGATGGAGATGGAGTTGAACTTCGGCGTCTCCTGCGCCGTCCAGGCGAAGATGTCGGCGATGATCCGCATCGAGGGTCCGGGCGGATAGATGTAGGTGTTCCGGACCATGAACTCCTTCAGGATGTCGTTCTGGATGGTCCCGGTCAGGGCCGCGTGGGCGACGCCCTGCTCCTCAGCCGCCACGACATAGAGGGCCAGGATCGGCAGGACCGCGCCGTTCATGGTCATCGACACAGACATCTGGTCCAGCGGGATGCCGTCGAACAGGGTCCGCATGTCCAGGATGGAATCGATGGCCACCCCCGCCATGCCGACATCGCCGGCCACCCGCGGATGGTCGGAATCGTAGCCCCGGTGGGTCGCCAGGTCGAAGGCGATCGACAGCCCCTTCTGCCCGGCCGCGAGGTTCCGGCGATAGAAGGCGTTCGAAGCCTCGGCGGTGGAGAAGCCGGCGTACTGGCGGATGGTCCACGGATTGGACGCATACATGGTCGGATACGGCCCGCGCACGAACGGCGCGAACCCGGGCAGGCCGTCGGTGAAGTTCAGGTCGGCGATGGCCGCTGCGTCGTAGGCGGGCGCGATATCGATGCCTTCCGGCGTGCGGATGGGCGCGCGGTCGAGGGCGCCGCCGAGGGGCGACAGGTCGAGAGCGGTTTTGGTGAAATCGGGCATGCTCATACCGCCGCTCCCCGTTCGAACGCCTCGGCCCAGCGCAGCGGCGAGAGGGGCGGGCACCGATCGTCGCCGCCATTCAAAGGGGGCGACGCCTCGGCTTTGGCTTCGACCACGACCGGCCGCGCCTCCGCATCCACGAACTTCGTCACCCCGACCATCTGGCCACCGCCCTCGGCCAGACGCGCCTTGCCCGCTGCCCGAGACGCCGCGACCCGCTGCTGAAACGCCCCGCCGCGCAGGGAGGCGACGATGCCCCCCTCCCGCTCGATCCGCTGGAACTCGGCCCAGCCCGCCTCGGCCAGGTCACGCGTGCGGTGGTCCAGATACCATGACCCCGCCGCCGGATCGGCGACGCGGCCGATGTGGGCTTCTTCCATCAGGATCAGCTGGGTATTGCGGGCCGCCCGCCGCGCGAAGCCATCGGGTCGTCCGACCGCCCGGCTGAACCCGTCCAGGACCACCGCGTCGGCCCCGCCGACCGCGCCCGCGAACCCCGCCGCCGTCAGCCGCAGCAGGTTCGGCCAGGGATCCTTCGCTGCCAGCATCCGTCGCGATGACCGCGCCTCGATCCGGGCCGTCGTCTCGGACCCGAACGCCCGGCTGATCGACCGCCAGATCAGGCGCAGCGCCCGCACCCTGGCCAGACTGTCGAAATACTCCGCATCGACGCTGACGCCCAGAACCGTGCCCGCCAGCGCCCGCTCGATCGGCAGCCCGGCCTCGACCGCCGCCTTCAGACAGGTCACGGCGGCGGCGGCGGTAAAGCCCAGTTCCTGCCCGGCCGACCCACCCGCCTCATGGGCGGCCCGGCCGGTCGCCAGAAAGAAGGTCGCGTCCGGATAGGCCCCGGCATGCCGCGCCGCCGTGTTCGCCGCCAGTTCGATATGCGCCTCGATCGGACGCGGCGATCCGCCCGCCACCGCGTAGGCGCTCAATGGGTCCATATGGAACATCAGCCTCGCACGGGGCGCGCCCTTGGCCACGACCGCCAGGGCATTGGCCGCATCCGGCCCGTCGATCCCGGCGTCGAGTCCGACCGGGGCCAGCTCCATCGCCACGCCGTTCAACGCACCGCCCAGCGGCCCGGAATCCGCCAGCACGGCCCCCGACAGGATGACAGACGCCGCCCCCCCTTCCAGATCGGCCAGCACCGCCGTATTGGCCGCGTCAGGGTCGTCGCCCTCGACCAGGGTCCGCAGGTCCCAGGCCCGACCATCCGCATCCGATGCCCGCGGTGCGAACACGGCGTCGGTCGCATTGGCCCGGCCATACAGGGGCCGCGTGGTCAGGTGGTCGGCGTCCAGATGGACCAGTCCCTCGACCGGCCGGCCTTTCAGCGCCTTCTCAGCCTCCGCGCGCCAGTCGGCCGGCGACGGGATCGGAAAGGACTGGGACAAGGCGGGCCTCCGGGCTGGGAAGCGGCTCTATTGCTACCGCCGCCCCGACCCGTCCAGCCCAAAGCCTCAGACCTTCGCCGGTGCGTACTTCGGCGACAGGATGTGGATGACCAGCAGCGCCACCAGATAGGCCGAGGCCGCGACCACGAAGATCGGCGTATAGCTGCCGATCTTGTCCAGCACATAGCCGGCATATTTGGCCATGGCCATGCCACCGAACCCGCCGATCATGCCGCCGATCCCGACCACCGATCCCACTGCCGAGCGCGGAAAGACATCGCCCGGCATGGCGTACAGGTTGGCCGAGAAGCCCTGGTGCGCGGCGGTGGCGACGCCGATGATCAGGACTGCGACCCACAGGTTGGCGGCCATGCCGGCGAAGGCGACCGGCAGCACGGCGATGGCGCAGATCAGCATGGTCAGCTTCCTGGCCGCATTCAGGCTCATGCCCCGCTTCAGGAACTGGCTGGACAGCCAGCCACCCCCGACGGAGCCGACGTCGCTCAGCAGATAGATGGCGATCAGGGGCGGCCCAAAGGTCAGGATGTTCAGGTCGTAGGTCTTCTGCAGGAATCCCGGGAGCCAGAACAGGAAGAACCACCAGATCGGATCGATCAGGAACTTGCCGAGCGCATAGGCCCAGGTCTCCTTGACCGTCAGCAGCTTCAGCCAGCCGATCTTGTGCACGGGGTCGGGCGCGTCCTGGGCGATCCAGTTCAGCTCGGCCGGGGTGACGCGCTTGTGCTCGCCCGGACGCTTGTAGACCGCGAACCAGATCGGCACCCAGATGAAGCCGAGGACGCCCGTGATGATCAGCGCCATCTGCCAGTTCGGCTCTTCGACCGTCCCCAGCCAGATCGAGGCAATGAAGGGGATGATCAGCGGCGTGATGATCGCGCCGATATTGGTGCCGGCGTTGAAGATGCCGACGGCGAAGGCGCGTTCCCTCTTGGGGAACCACTCGGTCACGGCCTTGATGCCGGCCGGGAAACCGCCGCCCTCCCCGATACCCAGGGCCACGCGCGCGAAGATGGCGGTGTTCAGGCTGCGGATTCCGGCATGGGCGATGAAGGCCAGCTGCCAGATGATGAAGGCCAGGCCGAAGCCCCAGCGCGCGCCGATCCGGTCGACCAGCCGCCCCCACAGCAGGTAGGAGACGGCATAGGAGGCCTGGAACCAGAAGACGATGTCGGCATAGTTGGTTTCGGTCCAGCCGAACTCGTCCATCAGGGTCGGCTTCAGAACGCCCAGCGCCTGACGATCAACGTAGTTGATGACCATGGCCGCGAACAGCAACCACACGACCACCCAGCGGTACTTGCCTGCGGGCGGCTGGATCTGGATCGGTCCATCCGTCGTGGCAGTGGCGTCTGTCATAAACCCCGTCCTCTATGTTTCCGCGTCCTGACCCCCCTTGTCACCGCAGGCGCGGCGCGACGGGTTCCGGATGATATGTTCAAGTCCCGGCCGCGACGACCGTGCAATGGATTTCGCCCACGCCCGAAAAGGCGCAGACCGAGCGGGCCCCGATCTGGACCCGGTGCACGCCGGTGACCGCCCCGGTGGAGATCAGCGTGCCTTCCGACACCGGTCGTCCACGACGCGCCAGATGTTCGATCAGGAAGCGCACCGATTCCAGCACCCCCATCGGAATGGAGTTGGCCGTGCCCCGGCCGATAACAGCGCCATCCACGGTCGTCTCGACCTCGATCCCGTCCAGCCGCGCGGCCCAGTCCTCGATCTCGGGCCCCAGCACCAGTCCGCCATTGTTGCCGAAGTCCGAGGCCACCACGGCGGAGCCCAGGTCGTTGATGGTCGAAAGGGGGCTGCCCGCCAGCTCCACGCCGACATGCAGCGCCGCGATGCAGGCGGTCGCCTCTTCCAGCGTCCAGTCCATCTTCGCCGGATCGACCGCACCGACCCGGGCCACGAACTCGGCCTCGACCGCGGCAAAACCATCGGCGATGGCGGGCAGCAGCGTGGGCGCGGTGCCCGCGTGCCAGAGATTGCGCGCGAAGATCGGCCCGGCCAGACGCTTCGCGTTCAGGGTCGCCTGCTGGGCGGGCGGCACCATGCCGACCTTCCAGCCGATGATCCGGTCAGGAAACAGCGCAATAGCGGCATCCTGGGTCTCATAGGCCTCGGACATGCTGGTCGGTGCCTGACCGGGATAGGTCGAAAATCCGCGGGCCTTCAGTCGTGCATCCACGAATCTGCCGGCGATCATCGATGCCGTGTCACCCTCGCGGGTCAGGTCCGTGGCGCTCATGCCGCCACCCAATCTTGCCGAATGCCCGTCACGCGCCGTCCCAACATATTGCCTGTCGCCGGTCTTCATGCCGGATCGGCGAATAACTGACGGGGATGGTAACCGGTGTCAACGGCCTTGCGAAGGCCAGGGCCGCCATGGCATCCAACGCCGCTCGCCTGTAAGGCCATGCGTTGCACTCAATGAGGTCGAGCTTGTCCGACGACGACACTGCCCCGGCGCCCCCCGGATTGAAACAAGGCAAACGGCCCACGATCAACGACGTGGCTCGCATCGCCGGGGTCTCCAAGAAGACCGTTTCGCGCGTCATCAACCAGTCGCCCTTCGTGCGGGAGGAAACCCGCGTCAAGGTCACCGCCGTCATCGACGACCTGGGCTTCGTCCCGGATCTCCAGGCGCGCGGCCTGGCCTTCCGGCGCTCCTTCCTGGTCGGTCTGATCTACGACAATCCCAGCCCCAACTATATCGTCAACATGCAGCAGGGCGTGCTGGACGCCCTGAAGGGATCGGGGCTGGAACTCGTCGTCCACCCGTGCTCGCGGCAGTCCGACACCGTCGTGGCCGACATCCGCGCCTTCGTGGAACGCCAGAAGCTGTTCGGCGTGATCCTGCCGCCCTCGGTGTCGGAGGACGAACGCGTCGTCCAGACGCTGCGGGACCTCGACTGCCCCTACGTCCGCATCGCCTCCGTCGCGCTGGATGTGCCGGGAGCCATGCTGGTGACCAACGACCACCTTGGCGCGGCCGAGGCCGGGCGGCATCTGGCCGACCTGGGCCACACCCGCATCGGCTTCATCTCCGGCCCCGCCTCCTTCCGGTCCAGCGGGGTGCGCGGCGGCGGCTTCCGTGACGCCCTGGCCGAAAGGGGCGTGGCGCTCGACGACCGCTACGTCGCAGAGGGAGCCTATACGTTCGAATCGGGGGTGGAGGCGGCGATGAGCCTGCTGGCGCTCGATCCGCGCCCGACCGCCATCTTCACCGGCAACGACGAGATGGCGCTGGGCGTCTTCAAGGCCGCACGCGACCTGGGCCTGGAGATTCCCCGGGACCTGTCCGTCGTGGGATATGACGACCTGCCCATGGCGTCGCGGGTCTGGCCGAACCTGACATCGGTCCGGCTGCCGATCCGCGACATGGGTCGGATGGCGGCGGAAAAGCTGCTGGCCCCGATGCGCGGGCTGGATCCGGCCAGGCTGGGCCAGCCCGAGGTCCGGCCATCGCTTGTGGTCCGGGATTCGGCCCGGGGATTGTAGGCCTTGTCCCTCCCCCGAAGGGCAGGGACATCCCTTACGCCGTCTCGAGCACCTTCGCGCCGACCAGGCCCTTGATGTAGTCGCGGATGCCTTCGTCGGTGGCGTTGGCGAAGAAATATTCCTGGAATTTCTCGCCGGCGATCGTGGCCTTGAGCAGGTCCTGATCGACGGTCTTCAGCACCGTCAGCATATCGTGGCAGGTCACGGCCTTCAGCGATTTCAGGATGCCCCGGTTCGTGGCCATGATCTGGGCCCGCTCACGCGGATAGCCGAGGCCGCGCTCGCCCTCGAACAGCTTGCGATACACGTCCTGCAGGTTCAGTTCGGCGGCCCAGCCGAAGCCCTTGGCATAGGGCATGGAGATGGCGTTGCCGTCGTTGATCTGGCCGAACAGGAAGGCGTCCGTGGGGTCGATGATCAGGCCGCAAAAGACGCCCGGCATGGCGTTGCAGGCCAGCATGGAGCCCGTGCCCGTGCCGCAGCCGGTGACGACGAAATCGGCCGCGCCGGAGTTCAGCAGGATGCCGGTCAACAGGCCGTTCATGACATAGGTCAGCGAGGCCTTATCCTCGGGCGCATACATGCCGTAGTGGAACACGTCATGACCCAGCGGCACGGCGACGGCGTTCAGCGCGTCGTGAACGGTGGTGCTCTTGGCGGCCTGGCTGTTCTCGATGATCAGCGCGATTTTCATGGGTATCCTCTCGGCAGGTCTGTGGAGTTGCCGATGGCTTTACCCCGTCGCGCGATCATTTGCATCTGGTTTTGACACCGGTTACCACCGACCGGAAATGCCGGTCAGTGGACCGGCGCATTCAGATGGGACACGCATCCCGTCGCGCAGCTGAGTGATGAGCATGGCCAATCCATTCAACCTGACCGGCAAGGTCGCCCTCGTCACCGGCGGCAACACCGGAATCGGCCAGGGGATCGCCCTGGCTCTGGCCGACGCGGGGGCTTCCATCGCCTCGGTCGCCCGCCGTGCGTCCGACGACACGGTCGGACAGTGCCTCGCCAGGGGCGTCGAGGCCCTCTCCATACAGGCAGACCTCGGCTCCATGGAGCCGATCCAGCGAATCGTCGATGAAGCGACCGCCGGGCTCGGGCCCATCGACATTCTGGTCAACAACGCGGGCATCATCCGCCGGGCCGACGCCGTCGACTTCACCGAGGAAGACTGGGACGCAGTGCTGAACGTCAATCTGAAGTCGGTCTTCTTCCTGTCCCAGGCGGTGGTGCGCGACATGATCGCGGGTGGGCGCGGCGGCAAGATCATCAACACCGCCTCCATGCTGTCCTATCAGGGCGGCATCCGCGTGCCGTCCTATACGGCCTCCAAGTCCGGGGTCGCGGGCCTGACCAAGCTGATGGCGAACGAGTGGGCGAAGCACGGTATCAATGCCAATGCCATCGCCCCCGGCTATTTCGCCACCGACAACACCCAGGCGCTCCAGGACGATCCGGTTCGCTCGAAGGAAATCCTTGGCCGCATCCCGGCCGGTCGCTGGGGCCAGCCGTCCGACATCGGCGGCGCAGCCGTCTTCCTGGCGTCGCCCGCCTCCGATTATGTCCAGGGCATCACCCTGCCGGTCGACGGCGGCTGGCTCGCGCGCTGATCGCGGGCTAGCGTGACGGCATGACCCAATCGACCTCCGGCGGCCGCATCCTCTGCTTCGGCGAGATGCTGCTGCGTCTCACGCCCAACGACGGCGAACTTCTGCTGCAGTCGCCCGGCCTGACCGCACGTCCGGGCGGGGCAGAGGCCAATGTCGCAGTATCGCTGGCGCGGTTCGGGGCCCCCGCCGCCCTCGCCACCGTCCTGCCCGACAATGCGCTCGGCCACGCCGCCCGTGACGAGGTCAGAAAGCACGGGGTGGACACCGCCGGGGTGCTGTTCCTTCCGGGACGGATGGGGCTGTACTTCCTGACGCCGGGGGCCGTCCGCCGCCCGTCCGAAGTCCTCTATGACCGCGCCGGATCGGCCTTCGTCCAGCATGTGGACGGCGCGATGGACTGGGCGAAGCTGCTGGATGGCGTGGCGTGGCTGCACCTGTCCGGCGTCACCCCGGCCACCGGGCCGACCGGATCGGCCGCCGCCCTGGCCGCCATCGCCGCCGCGACCGCCGCCGGGGTCAAGGTCAGCTTCGACGGCAACTTCCGGGGCAAGCTGTGGGCCGAGTGGGCGGGCGACCCGCCCCGTGTCCTGGGCCAGATGCTGGCGGGATCAAGCCTCGCCTTCGCCGACGACCGCGACTTCGCCCTCGTGCTGGGCCGCAGCTTCGACGACGCAGACCCCGCCCTGCGCCGCCGCGCCGCCGCCCGCGCCGCCTTCGAGACCTGGCCGTCGCTGGAGCGCATCTGCTGCACCCTGCGCGTCAATGACAGCGTCCAGGACCAGACCCTGTCGGCGGTCATGATCACCCGCGACGGCGAGCACCATGCCGCGCCCATCGCCCTGACCGGCGTCGTCGACCGCGTCGGCGGCGGCGACGCCTTCGCCTCGGGCGTCCTGTTCGGCGTCTGGAGCGGCTGGTCCAACGACGAAGCCCTGGCGTTCGGTCTGGCCGCAGCGGGCTTGAAACACTCCGTCCCGGGCGATTTCAACCTGTTCGGCCAGGCCCAGGTCCGTGCCGCCATGACCGCCGAAGGCTTCGACATCCGGCGCTGATCCGACCCCTCCCCTAGGGGAGGATTGCCGCTAGGAAACCGGTGTCATCGGTGTATCTTGCGGCCCGGCGGTCGTTAGAACCGCCCCCCAGGAAACGACCGGAGCTCTACCCATGTCTGCGTCCCTGTCGCGCCGAGCCGTCCTGGCCTCGGGTGCCGCTCTCGCCAGCTTCGCCGCAGCGGGCCCCGTTTTCGCGCAGACGACCCCGGACCGTTCCACCATTCTCGCCACCATGAAGCGCGCCACCGCCTTCATGACGGACGAGGTCGCCGTGGGCGGCGGCTATGTCTGGCAGGTCCTGCCCGACTTCTCGCGTCGCTGGGGCGAGCTGGAGGCCAAACCGACGATGATCTGGGTCCAGCCTCCCGGCACAGCCACGGTCGGCCATGTCTATCTGGACGCCTATCACGCCACGGGTGACGAGCAGTTCTACGACGCGGCGAAGGCCTGCGCCGACGCGCTGATCGCGGGCCAGCATCCGCGTGGTGGCTGGAACTACGTCATCGATACGGCGGGCGAGGAGAGCCTGAAGGACTGGTACGAGACGATCGGCGGCAACGCCTGGCGGCTGGAGGAATTCCAGCGCTACTACGGCAATGCCACCTTCGACGACGCCGGCACGGCCGAGGCGTCCCAGCTGCTGCTGCGCATCTATCTGGAAAAGCGCGAGCGCCGGTATCGCGCGCCGCTCGACAAGGCAATCCAGTTCGTCCTGGACGCCCAGTATCCCAACGGCGGCTGGCCCCAGCGCTTCCCGTTCGTCGAGAACGGCGGCCTGCACGGCCACGCCGACTATACCCCCTACATCACCTTCAACGACGACGTGGCGGGCGAGAACATCGAGTTCCTGCTCTATGTCCACCAGGCGCTCGGCTCCAATGACCCCCGTCTGGTCGATGCCATCCAGCGCGGGATGGACATCTTCGTCGCCACCCAGCAGCCCCTGCCCCAGCCCGCCTGGGGCCTGCAGCATTTCCCCGACACGCTGAAGCCCGCCCCGGCCCGCACCATCGAGCCCCAGGCCTTCGCCACCCACACCACGGCGACGAACATCCGCTCCATGATCGGATTCTACAGGCTGACCGGCGACCGCAAATTCCTGGCCCGCCTGCCCGAGGCCCTGGACTGGCTGGATCAGGTGAAGACGCCCCAGGCCCTGATCGCACCCGGCCGCACCCATCCGACCTTCATCCTCGAAGGCTCCAACACCCCGGTCTACATCCACCGTCGGGGGTCCAACATTCGCAACGGCCACTATTACGCCGACGACAATCCCAACAATCTGGTCATCCACTACGGCTCGTTCCGGAACCTCGACACCGCGGCCCTGCGCGCCGAGTACGAGGCCGCCGCCGCCCTGACGCCCGAGGCCGTGATCGCGACCTCGCCGCTGAAGGCCCGGCCCGGCACCCGCGCCCTGCCGAAGTATTTCACCCTGAAGGACGTCAGCATCTGGGACATGGGCACCGAGGGCCGCCGTCCCCGCCCCGTCGCCCCGACCCGGGCCGCGGAACTGGCCGGTGCCCTGAACGCACGCGGATACTGGCCCAGCCGGCTGACCACGACCTCCAATCCCTACAACGGCCCCTCGCCCGAGGCGGTCACGGGTGGGGAGTATCAGACGACACGCGTCGGCGACCTGTGGGACACTTCGCCCTACACCACCGACTTCCCGGTCGAAGGCATCTCGACCCAGACCTTCATCAACAACATGGGCGACCTGATCGAGGCGCTGCAGGCCGCGTCGTGAACCCGCTGGATCGACGCCGTGTCCTGGCCGGGCTGGGTGCCACGCCCCTGGCGGGCTGCGCGACCTTTCCCGGCTCGGGTCGGCCCGAATCGATCGTCTGGCGCTTTGGCGACCTCGCCAGCATCGGCGCGCCGCTGACGATCGAGGGCGCGCCCCGACCGGTGGCGGGTCCGGCCTCCCTGCCGGGCGGAGCCCTGCTATTCGACGGGGTCGACGACGCCCTGTTCATCGGCCAGCACCCGCTGGCCGGGGCCGCGACCTTCGCCTTCGAGGCCGTCTTTCGTCCCGACGGCGGTGCCACCGAACAGCGCTGGCTGCATCTGCAGGCCGACGAGGACGCCGTCCCTGGCCAGGCCCCCGTCGGCACCCGCTTCCTGTTCGAGATCCGCGTCTATGGCGACGAATGGGCGCTGGACGCCTTCGTCAAGGGCCCGACCTACAACCAGACCCTGGTGTTTCCCGATCGACGCCACCCCGTCGGCCGCTGGCACCATGTCGCCCAGACGTATGACGGCACGACCTACCGGTCCTTCGTCAACGGCGAACTCCAGGGCGAGGCCGTCGTCGCCTTCACGCCCCAAGGCCCCGGCCGCGCCTCGGTGGGCACGCGGATCAACCGCGTCAGCTACTTCAATGGCGCGATCGCGGAGGCCCGCTTCACCCGCCGCTTCCTGCGACCCGATCAGTTCACCGGCGGAAACCCCGCGTGAAAAAGGCCCCGGCGTTTCCGCCGGGGCCTTTTCATCGACCGGGCTCAAGTCGCCCGAAGGGCGGCAGCCCCAAGGATCATGCCTCGTCGGTCGGCTTCTCGGCCGAACCGGTGACCGGCACCACCGCGCCCTTGGCCGGGCGGACGGTCTGGCGCTCGGCGATCCGGGCGGACTTGCCGCGCCGGTCACGCAGGTAATACAGCTTGGCGCGCCGCACGACGCCGCGACGCTTCACCTCGATCGACTCGATGTTGGGCGACAGGATCGGGAAGACGCGCTCGACGCCCTCGCCGAAGCTGATTTTGCGCACGGTGAAGTTCTCGTTCACGCCGCCGCCGGCGCGGGCGATGCAGACGCCTTCGAAGGCCTGGACGCGCTCGCGCTCGCCTTCCTTGATCTTGACGTTGACGCGAAGGGTGTCGCCGGGCTGGAAGTCCGGGATCGCGCGCACGGCGATCAGACGGGCTTTTTCTTCCGCTTCGAGCGTCTGAAGGATGTTGGCCATAGTCTCTATTCTCCTCGGGCTTTTGCGCCCTTTAGCTGTGATTTGGCGGAGGCGGGCTCCGCAGGTTTAGCGTCCAGATGCGCCGCCCAGAGGTCCGGCCGTCGCACCTTCGTCGTCTCTTCCCGCTGCGCCTGACGCCACGCGGCCATCCTGCGATGGTCGCCCGACAGCAGCACCTCGGGTATGTCGATCCCCTCGAACGTCCGCGGTCGCGTGTACTGCGGATGCTCCAGAAGACCGTCCTCGAAGCTCTCGGAACTCAGGCTTTCGGCCTGGCCCAGAACGCCGGGGATCAGTCGTACGCACGCCTCGATCACCACCATCGCCGCTGCCTCGCCACCGGCCAGGACCGCGTCTCCGACGGAGACCTCCTCGAACCCCCGGGCGTCGAGCACCCGCTGGTCCACCCCCTCGAACCGGCCGCACAGGACGGTGATCCCGTCCGCCCTGGCCCATTCCTTGACTCGCGCCTGCGTCAGGGGTCGACCGCGTGCGCTCATGTACAAAAGCGGCCGGGGCGGGCCCTCCACACTGTCCAGTGCGCGAGCCACCACGTCCGCCTTCAGAACCTGTCCGGGACCGCCACCCGCAGGGGTGTCGTCCAGGAAGCCGCGCTTATCTTCGGAAAAGTCCCGAATGTCCACCGTTTCCAGCGCCCACAGCCCCTTCTCGCGCCAGGCCGTGCCGATCAGCGACACGCCGAGCGGCCCCGGAAACGCCTCGGGGAACATGGTCAGGACGGTCGCGGTGAAGGGCATCGGGGGCGTTTAGCCGAAACAATCCTCCCCCGCGAGCGCAGCGAACGGGGGAGGGGGACCGCCCGAAGGGTGGTGGAGGGGGCGGAAGCACGCACCGTGTCCGGGGGTCGCCCCCTCCACCCCCGCGCAAGCGCGCGGCGGTCCCCCTCCCCCGCTGCGCGGGTGAGGATCAAGCCTTCGCCGCGATCCCCGTCTCGGCCAGCCATTCCAGGATCTTGCCCTTGGGCATGGCCCCGACCTTCAGCGAGGTCATCTGGCCGTCCTTGAACAGCATCAGGGTCGGAATGCCCTTCACGCCCAGCTTCGACGGGGTCATGGGGCTGTCATCGATATTGATCTTGGCGATCGTCACCTGACCGGCCAGTTCATCGGAAATCTGCTCCAGCGCCGGACCGATCTGCTTGCACGGCCCGCACCACTCCGCCCAGAAGTCCACCAGCACCGGCGTGGAGGCCTTCAGCACGTCGGCATCGAAGCTGTCGTCGGTGACCTTCATCGTGGCCATGGGGGATCTCCTTGGGGGCAGCGCGGGCGCACCCGGTGTCTCTTGTTCGGGTGAGATGTGGGGCGATTCTGGGGGAAATCAACGGAGGCCTTTCCGCATCCGCCGATCCACTTCCGGCAACTCACCGATGTCCGTTGACGACCGTTAGCACCAGTTCATTCTACCAGCGTCTGCGCTGCTGCGTAGGCTTCGAGCATTTCGACCTCCCGGTTCGTCGGGCCGATGTCGATAATGGCGACATGTTCCAAGGAAACCATTGGGTGGTGTGCAGTGAAGCCCGCATACCAAAACACCTCTGCGAGTGGTTCGTCGTCATGCCATGTCGTCATGACGAACTGGTCGTCCGGAACGTCGTCGAGGCCCGTGACGATATGATTTGCCCAATCAACACTATCGTCCCACGAACTGCACTCGACGCCCCATGCCATCATGTAGAGGCAACCTGACCGGACTAGCCATTCGCTGACCTGATCCTGCCAATCGTTGGCAACGGCCTGTTGCAGCACGAGAACCGCTTTAAACGGTTCGACTTCACCAATCGCGGGAGGCTGTGAGCCCGCTGGCAAATGAACATAGCTTAGGGTCATCAAGCGACTCCATTGCTGGCTTCACAATCGGGTCTACTAACTGCCATTACGCCCAAGTCGTTGAGCTTTTTCGCGGTTCAACGCAGTCCCGCCAACGCCTCATCCATCATCCCCTGCGGCACGGCCATCAGCTTCGGCCCGTCCGTCCACACCAGGGCCGCCTCGACCGGGCGATCCGGATACAGCCGCTTCAGCACCGCCACATAGACCGCCATCTGGGCCACATAGGCGGGGTCGGCGTCCTCGATCCGGTCCGGGGCGGGGCGGTTGGTCTTGTAGTCGACGACCAGGACCCGATCGGGCGTCACCACCAGCCGGTCGATCCGGCCACTGATCGACACGCCCGCCGGCAGCCCCGGTGCCGACCCGGTCAGCGCCACCTCCGCCCGCGATCCGGCCCCGAACACGGCCGAGAACCGGGCGTCCTCCAGCACCGCGAACGCAGCCGCGATCATCTCGTCGCGCTGATCGTCCGACAGGTCCCGCTCGCGCGCCAGCATCCGCCGCGCCGCGTCCGGACGTGCCGCCGGTTCGATCTCGGGCAGCCGCTCCAGTAGCCGGTGGATCAGGTCGCCGCGCCGGAACCGGCCCAGCGATACGCCCCCATCCGCCCCCGCGACCGCCAGCGGCGAGGGGGCCGACACCCGTTTGACCGCCTTCGCCTGCGACGGCGAGACATAGCGGGCCGACGGATCGACCGGTGGCATCGCCCGCGCCCAGTCCGGCACGACCGTCGCGGCCACCTCCGCCTCGCCCGCCCCCCGCTCGACCGCCACCGGATGGGCCCCGAACCGGCGGATCGGCTCGGAAACGCCCGGCTGGATCACCGCCTCGACCTGGCCCCGGTCCTCCAGCCGCCCGAAGGTCTCGCAGATCACGTCCCACCAGCTGCGCGCCTCCGGCTCGCGCGTCGCCGAGCGCCGCCCCATGACCACGATCCGGTCGCGCGCCCGCGTCAGGGCGACATAGAGCAGCCGCAGCGTCTCCTCGTCCGTCCGCTGGACCCGTGCCGCCCGCGCCAGGCTCGAGGCCTCGCAGTCGTCCTCCTTGCGCCCCGGACACATCAGCCAGGCCTCCGATCCGTCCGGCAGGGCGACCGGCATCAGACCGGGCCCTTGCGGCGTGGCCCGCTGGGTCGTGTCCGGCAGGATCACGATCGGTGCCTCCAGCCCCTTGGCCCCGTGCACGGTCATGACCCGCACCTCCGCCCGCGCGCCCTCCATCTCGCGCTTGACCTCCACGTCCGCCGCTTCCAGCAGGGATACGCAGGTCTCCAGATCCGACCCGCCCCGTTCCTCGGCCGACAGCACCTGGGCCAGGGTCTCGTCCAGCGCCTCGGCGGCCTCGGCCCCCAGCCGCGCCAGCACCCGCGCCCGCCCCGACCGCCCGGTCTCGTCCACCCGGTTCAGCACCCCGGCGAAGAAGGCGAACGGATCGCGGTCCCGCGCCTCGATCGCGAATTGCAGAAAGGCCCTTGCCCGCGCCCAGGCCGGATGTTCGCCCGCCCGGTCGCACAGCGTGCGCCACAGGCCCGGGCGCTTCGGATCGGCACCGGCGAGTTCATAAAGACTGTCGGCGGGCCCGAAGTCCGGCACATCGCAGAACGGGCTGCGCAGCACCTCGGCAAGGCTCAGGTCGTCGTCCGGGTACAGGGCGAACCGCGCCACCGCGATCAGGTCATCGAACACGATATGGCTGGACAGCTTCAGCCGGTCCGCCCCGGCCACGGGCACGCCCGCAGTCTTCAGCGCCCGGATGATCTCCTCGAACGTCGCGTCCCGCCGGCGCACCAGCACCAGGAAGTCACCATAGTGGCAGGGCCGCAGGACCCCGTCCTTCTTGTCATGGACGCCGACGCCCGCCTCGACCTGACGCCTGATGTCCGCCGCCAGCGCCCGCGCCAGCCGCTTTCGTCCACTGACCTCGCTCTCCAGATCGACCGGCTGGGTCCAGGCCTCGCGCTCGACCTTTGGCGGATCGACGAAGACGGGCCACAGATCCACGCAACCCGCCTGCCCCTGCCGGATCGCCGTATGCCGCGCGATCTCGCCCGTTTCCCCGACCAGGGCCCGCGCCCGCTCCGGGGTCACCTGGGCCTCGACATCGAAGAAGGCCGCATCGACGAATTCCAGCACCTCCGGCGTCGACCGGAAGGATGTCGCCAGCGGCACCGCCTGAAACGTCCGCCCGGCCCCGCGCGTCAGCCGTTCGAAATACTGGGCCTCCTCCAGCAGCCGTTCGGGCCGCGCCCCCTGGAAGGAATAGATCGACTGCTTCTGGTCGCCCACTGCGAACACGGTGCGCGGGATCTTCGGCTCCGATCCCCGCCGGGGCGCGCCGTCGCCGGAGAAGAATTCTCCCGTCAGGGCACGGACGATGTCCCACTGGTCCGGCGCAGTGTCCTGGGCCTCGTCGATCAGGACATGCTCGATGCCGCCGTCCAGCTTGAACAGCACCCAGGCCGCGGCCCCCGCCTCGGTCAGCAGCGCCCGCGTCCGGTCGACCAGGTCCGAAAAATCCAGCGCGCCCCTGGCTCGCTTCGCCGCCTCGTAGAGCGCCGCATGCGCCCCGGCCAGGGTCAGCACCTTGACCGTATCGTCCGCCACCCGCGCGGCCCGCAACGCCCCCTGGGTGGCCGTATATTTCGCCTGCATGTCCACCAGCCAGGCCACGGCGGCCGGCGGGGCCTGCTTCGTTCCCATGGACGCGCGCGGCGTGCCCGATCCCGTCAGGAACACCGGCCCCAGCCCGGCGAAGGTCCAGTCCGGATACGCCACCGCCCGCATCCGCGCGGCGCAATCCTGATCCGTCTTCGACCCCGTCGCCATCGCATCGGCCGTCACGGTCCAGCGCACCGGATCGACGAAACGCAGAAATTCCGCCTCGATCTCGCCCGGCGTCCGGTCCGGATCGGCCAATGCCAGAACGTGCGGCCCCGGGGCCTCTCCCGCTTCCCAACGGTCGATATAGGCGGTCAGCTTCAACCGCTCGCTCTCGATCATGGCCAGCAGGTTCTGGAACGCCCCCCAGTCCAGCTCGACCGCGAAATGGGAATAGGCCTCGGCCACCGGCCCGTCCGGATCGTCGTGCGCCACCCGCGCCAATGCCTGTCGCGCCTCGTGCGACAGGACGCGCGCCGCCTCGTTCTCCAGCACGGTGAAGCGCGGCGACACCCCGGCCTCCAGCGGAAACCGGCGCAACAGCTTCTCGCAGAAGGCGTGGATGGTCTGGATCTTCAGCCCGCCCGGCGTCTCCAGCGCCTGGGCGAACAGCTTTCGCGCCACCGACAGATCGGCCCCCGACAACGCCGCCGGATCGCGCCCGTCCAGCTTGGCCAGTTCGCCGGCCAGCACCCGGTCGTCGGCCACCGCCCAGTCGCCCAGCTTCTCGAACAGGCGGGCCTGCATCTCGGCCGCCGCCGCCTTGGTATAGGTCACGCACAGGATCTCGCCCGGCCCGACGCCGGCCAGCAGCAATCGCGCCACCCGGTCGACCAGGGTCGTGGTCTTGCCCGATCCGGCATTGGCGGTGACGAAGACCGACAGGTCGGGATCGGCCGCCTTCCTCTGAGCGTCGTTCGCGCGGACGTCTGAATGAGGCACGCTCATGCGTCGGCCTCCTCGTCCGCGCCGGCGACATGCCATTCCCAAAGACGCGCAAGATGGTCGTAGTTGCCGCCGAAATTGCCCATGAACTGCGGGGCCGCCCAGCTGACATAGGGGGTGTCGGGGTTGTCGAACGCGGCGATCCGGCGATTCAGGCCCTCCAGGGCCGCCTCCGCCATCTCTGCCGCGCCCGCCGGGTCATTTTTCGTCGGCACCGAGATGTCCGTGACCTTTCCTGGCTCTTTTCGACCGACGATCTTCACATAAATGAGTTCGGACGCGTCGGTGGGCGGAGCGTGCGGCGCAAATCCACCATTGGCCAAGATTGCTGCCGTAAGGGTCAACTGAGGGGCAAAGCCCGCGCGAACCACTTTCGACTTGGCATGGTCTCCAGTCTTGAAGTCGATCACCGCGGCACCGTCGGCGTCCAGCTCGATCCGGTCGGCCCGCGCCGTCACCAAGAACGCTCCGCCCACGGACGGCACGGTCATCCGGCCTTCCACCTCGATCAGCAGGGTCGCGCCCCGCGCCCGCCTTTGCCGCTCGAAATCCGCCAGCCAGCGCGCGCTGTTTCGCGCCAGCGGCCGCTCGCGCGCCATCGCTGCCGCATCGAAGCCGCGATCGGTCATGGCCTCGTGCAGGAAACGCTCGATCTCGACGGCGCAGTCGTCCGGGATTTCGGCCGGCCAGGTCTCGAACACCCGCTGCAGGGACGCGTGTACCGCATCGCCCCGCGCCATCGCCTCGGCCGCGGCCCCCGGCCGGTCCATGACCCGCAGGCCGAGGATCCGCTGGGCATAGACCGCATAAGGATCGCGCACCCATCGCTCCACGCCCGTGACCGGCAGCTCTCGCGGCCGCCGATCCACCGGCGGCGTCGGTGCGGGGCGTCGGGCATAGGCCGGACGCGGATCGGCCGGAGCGTCCAGCACCCGCGCGACCTCCAGCGCCGGACTCCGCCGCTCGATCTCGACGCGCGTGTCTTTGGAATTGGCCCCCCTGGTCAGCATCTCCAGCCGCCACAGCCAGCGCGAGCGGACCGCCGGCTGCCCGCCACGCCGCTCGGTGTGGACCAGGATGGCCTCGGGCGCGCAGGCCGCCTGGACGAAATCCTGTGCCGTCTGCCCGACCCGCCGCTCGGGCGAGGGCAGGCCCAGGGCCGTCCGCATCGGTCGCGACAGGAAGGGATCGGTCGGCGCCGGTCCCGGCCAGACGCCCTCCTCCAGCCCCGCCAGGATCATCCGGTCGGCCCGCACCAGCCGCGCCTCGATCGCCCCCAGGATGCGCAGCGACGGATGGGTCGCCCCGCCGGTCCGCACCGTCTGCTGGCGTAACAGGCTTCGGACCATTTCCGCGAAGTCGTCGGCCGATACCGCCCCCAGCGATGCCCCGGCCTCGATCAGCTGCGACAGCAGCGACGCCGCCGCCTCGCCGTCCGGCCCGGACCAGACGTCGACCCCCGCCAGGGTCTCGACCAGCCCGGTCAGGCTCCGCGCCGCCGCGTCCAGCGACGCCTCCGGTCCAAAGGCCTCGGTCGCCGTCCCGCTCACCGTCTCCAGCCGATCCGCCAGCACCCGCGCCGTGCCCAGCCGCGCCAGCAAGGCCTCCGACGCCACCTTGCCGTCCCGCCGGGGCAGGGCCGCCTCGTCCAGCCGCCGCGCGACCCGCTTCCAGGCCTCCGCCGCTGCGCCCCGGAAGGCGACCTTCTCCAGCGTCCGCACGGCCTCACCCGTCGCCTCGGCCAGGGTCGTCAGCTCATGCTTCAGCACCGCCAGCACCGTCTGCGGCACCATCGGCCCGGCCATCCAGCGGGCGCACAGATCGACCAGCACCCCGACCGGCATCCGGTCCAGGGTCGCGCCGGACGAAGTGTCCGCCGTCACCCCCCACCGCTCCAGCCGCGCCGCGACCCGCCGCCCCAGCGCCAGATCCGGCGTGACAAGGGCGCAGGTCCGCCCGGGGACGTCCAGCGTCTCGCGCATCATCAGGGCGATGGCCCCGGCGGCCTCCTCCTCCGTCCGCGCCGAAACGACCGACAGACCTTCCAGCCCCGCCGCAATCGGATCGGCCGCCTGCCCCGCCGCCGCCGCCTCGGCCCGCAGCCGCGAAATCTCGGTGCGCCAGTCCGCCGTCGCATCCGCGGGTCGCAGCGCCTCGTGGATCAGCCGCTGACGGGCCAGGCCCCTGGCCTCCACCCGCGCCTCTATCGGCCGCCGGAACCAGGGCCGCACCGCGCCCCGCTCGACCCCGTGATCGTCCAGCAGCCGCTTCAATGCGCTCTGCGGATGCGGTTCGTCGATCGCTGCCCAGGCCGCCGCGTCCAGATCGGCGTCCAGCCCCGGCAGGACGACACATCCCATGGGAGCCTTCGCCACCGCTGCCAGCACGGCCGCCGCCGCCTTGACCGTGCCCGTCGATCCGGCCGCGATCACGGGCCCCTGTGGCGGATGGCTGTCCCATCGCGCGGCCAGCATCCGCAGCAGCTTCGTCCGTCGCCAGGACGCATCGACCAGCCCCATCACCTCCAGCCGCTTGGGCCAGGCATGGACCGCCAGCCCCAGGAAGGTCGCCGACGCCTGCCAGTGTTCGGCCATGTCCTCGGGGGCCAGGGCGGCGACCCGTTCGGGCTCGACCACCTCCTCGATGTGGCAGGAATCGAGGAAGGCTCCCAGGCTGTCGGCCAGCTCCAGCGCCCGCATCGGCGGCATGCCCGACGCGAACTCCTCCACGATCATCCGCGCCATCTCGAACCGGCGCGTCAGGGGCGCGATGGCCGGCGGCAGGTCCAGACCCAGTTCCCCCGGCGAGAACGGCGGCTCGTCCTCCTCCAGATCGCCCAGCGGCCGCGCCTGGGGCAGCAGCACCGGCCGGTCACCCGCTTGAGTGGCCAACGCCGCCCCGAACGCCCGCGCCGCGCGCCGGTTGGGCAGCAGGAGGGTCGCGTCCGACAGGGCCTCCGGCGGATGGTCCCCCAGCCAGTCCAGCACGCCCGCCGCCAGATCGTCGAGGAAGGGCCGATGCGCGGGGATCGCGAACCAGCGCGGCGTGTCGCCGGCAAAGGGATCGAAGGCGGTCACGCGCTCCCTAACCGGACTTCGGCCTCGTCTCTGGCCTGCGGATCACCGACGTGCATCCAGTCGCCGTCCAGAACACAGCCGTACAGCCGCCCCGCCGCCGCCGACGCGCGCCACAGCGGGCTCAGCGAGAATGCGCCGTCCGGCCCACCGTCCGCATAGTCCGACCGCGTGATGTGGACGCCCATATAGGCGAAAGGGGCCGAGGCCGCCTCGCCCCGGAAGGTCAGCCGCCCATCGCTGCCGAGGAAGAAGTCTCCGTCCCCCTCGAAGCCGATCGATCCCTCGCGCCGCGCCAGCAACAGACAGGCGTCCATCGCCGCCGGGTCCCACAGCCGCGCCAGTTCATCGGCCCAGCCCGCCCCGGACGCGCCGTCGGTCCAGACACTGTCGATATTGGCCACGAACACGGCCCCGTCACCGAGCAGGGGTCTGGCCTTCTTCAGCCCGCCGCCCGTCTCCAGCAGCGCCTCGCGTTCATCAGAAATCGCGATCTCCGGCCCCCGTCCCCGCGCCGCCAGATGCGCCTCCAGCCGGTCCGCGTACCAGTGGACGTTGACCACGGCCCGCTCGACCCCCGCCTCGACCAGCCGGTCCAGCACATGGTCGATCAGTGCCCGCCCCCCGACCTCGACCAGGGCCTTGGGCCGGTCATCCGTCAGCGGCCGCATCCGCGTGCCCAACCCGGCGGCCAGCACCATCGCCGTCTTCGGAGCGGTCATGCCCGCACTCCGTCCGGCACATACCGGTCGAACCAGCGCGCCACGCCTTCCAGACCGGGCTTCTTCAGATTGGCATTCAGGTGTCGCCACATCCTCGGCATGAAGCCCGCATAGCGTGGCTTGCCGTCGCGCACGATCAGGCGCGCGAAGATACCCAGGATCCGCGCCTCGTTCAGCGCCGCCAGCCCGGCATAGGACCGCAGGAAGGCTGCGCGGTCATCCACTGCCGCCAGGGCGAAATACCGCTCCAGCGCCTCGGCCTCCAGCGCGCCAGACACATCGCGCCGCGCGTCCTGCAGCAGCGAATGCAGGTCCCAGCCGGGGTGCGCCCGCACCGCATCCTGGAAATCGATCATCCCCACCCGCGCCGCGCCCTGCCGCTCGGGCAGCCAGATCAGGTTCTCGGCGTGATAGTCGCGGTGGGCCACGACGCTGGCCCCCGCCGCGCCCTCGGCCACCACCGGGGCCCAGGCTGCGTGCCAGTCCGCGCGGGCCGTCTCGTCGAACACCAGCTCGGGCTTCAGCTTCGGCAACCACTCGACGAACAGATCGGCCCCACCCTGCAGGGCCGTCTCGTCATAGACCTGAAGGGGCCAGTCGCCCGCCGCCCCGCTCAGGACGTCCGGCGTCGGCGCGGCATGCAGGGTCGCCAGCGCCTCGACCGCCGCCAGATACAGGGGCACCTCGTCGGTCCCGGCCTCGATCACCCGCGCGAACAGGTCGTCCCCGAAATCCTCCAGCACGGCCAGCCCGGCCGGCGCATCCACCGCCCCGATATCCGGGGCCGACAGCCCCACTGAGCGCAAATGCGCCGCCACGGCCGCGAAGGCCTCGATCCGACCGGCCGACAGCCGCGCGATCGCGTTCCAGCCCTCGGCCTTCCTCCGCTCCGGCGACCACGACGGATCGGCCGGCGGGCTTTCGGCCGCCGCGACCTGATCCATCAGCATCAGGGAGGTCCCCGACGCCGTCGTCAGCCGCTCGTACCGCCGCGTCGAGGCATCCCCCGGCAGCGGCATGCGCGCGGCCTCGCCCAGCCCCGCCTGGTTCAGGAAGGCGACCCGTTGGGCCTCTCGCTCGTGTTCGACCTCAGCCATTCAGTCCTTCGATCCCCGCATCGATCTTCCCTGCCCATGCCCCTACGCCAGAAACGGTCGCAACGCGGCCGTCGCCGTCTTCCGACAATACGATCGACAGCCGGTCCGGCCCCAGCGCCCGCTCCAGATCGTCCCCCAGCCGCTCGGGCCACTCGATCAGGGCACATCCCACATCCAGCGCCTCGTCCAGACCGATCTCGAACGCCTCTTCCGACCGGGTCAGGCGATAGAGGTCGAAATGGGCGACGGGCGGATCGGTCTCGTAGAACTGCACCAGGGTGAAGGTCGGCGACGGAACGTCCTCGTCCGGCCCGGTCAGCGCCCGGATCAGCCCGCGCGCCAGCGTCGACTTGCCCATGCCCAGCGGCCCCTGCAGCAGGATCGCCTCGCCGACGCCCAGCGATCCGGCCAGCGCCGCTCCCAGCGCCGTCGTCGCCGCCTCATCGGCCAGGGTCACCGCGACCACACCGCTCATGCGAAGTCCGCATCGGGCTGGGAAGCCAGGACCCGCTCCGTAAAGGCCTTCAGCGCATAGGTCGCCCGCGACGCGTCGATATCCAGTCGCGACGGCGGGATCGCCTTGCCGACGCTCAGCCGGAACGGCTTCTTTCGCTTGTTCAACAGCTCGTGGAACAGGGTGATGTCCCGCAGTTCCTGCGACACACGGTTAAACAGATGGAACAGGGTCGAGTTCGGACCCGTCACATGGATCGGGATGATCGGGGCCCCGTATTTCCGCGCCATCGAGGCGGCTGTCGGGGCCCATTCCGGATCGGTCAGGGTCCCGTCCTTGCCCGCCCGCGCCAGCCGACCCGCCGGGAACATGACGATGCAGCGCTCGGCCTCGAACGCCGCCCTGGCGGCTTCCAGCGTGGCGCGGGTCTTCTCGCGCGTCCGCTTCTCGATCACCCACTCGACCGGGATCAGCACCTCGGACAGCCGCGGCGAGACGCGCAGCGCATCGGCATTTGCGAACCAGATCGCGTCGGGCCGGCGCGTGCGGAGGGCGTCATAAACGGCAATCCCGTCGGCGATCCCGGTCGGATGGTTGCACACCACCACGCACCGCCCCGTCGTCGGCACCCGCTCCAGGTTCAACGACGAGACCTTTAGGTCCAGCAGGTTGGACACATGCTCAAGCGTCCCCTGCCCCGAAAGATGGGCGATGGCGTCGGCCATCCGCCGCGCCTTGCCGTAGCCGAGCAGCGCATACAGCCCCGGCCGCACCAGGGGCCAGAACGGCGAACCCGTCAGCCCCGGCGCCCGCTCGGCGATCAGCACATCGACGATATGGTCTTGCCCGCGCGCGGTCGGCGTCGGCACAGGGTCGGCAGGGGTCGGAAGCGAAGCAGCCATTCGCGACCCTTGTCGCCTCTGGCGGGAAGGCAGGCAAGCGGGTGGCTGCTACCAGATGCGCGCCACACCAAAGTCGTCGAACAGCTTTTCGTTTGAGACCAGTGTCAAATGGTTCAGGAGGGCTTGAGCGATCAGCAGGCGATCGAACGGATCCTTGTGCTCGCCTTTCATCCTGCCAGCGAGACCGCCTTCGGAGACAGAAATCGGTAGTTCGAGGAAGCCCAACCTTTTGATGGTTGGCTGGAAATGGTTCGCCAAAGACGCGGCCCGGGGCAGTTTGCCAATCCGGTGCTTGGTCGTGATCTCCATCGCCGACACGGCGCTGACGTAAACCGGCCGCGAAATGTTGTTGACCTCATCTCGCAAATGCACCGGAAAGCGTTCGTCCCCGTAGACCCACCAGATCAGCGCGTGGGTATCCAGCAACAGCATCAGTCACCCTCACCATTCCACAACCGGAGCTCTTCGTCCGGCAACGGATCGAAAAATGAGTCGTCGAAAGCCCCCTGGCCCTTGAGCGCTCCGAATTGGCGCTCGACCAGGACCGGCGCGTCATAACGGATCAGCCGGACCGCGGCCTTGGTGCCTCGCGCAATAACCACGTCTTCGCCCCGCTCGGCAGCCGCGATCAGTTTGGACAAATGCGTTTTGGCTTCGTGGACCGTGACGATCGTCATTGCGACTTCTCCCTGGTCCCACCAGCTTAGCTAACCTGACGTCAATCCGCAACTTCCGCCCCGTCCCGCACGGTGCTACGCCAGCGCCCAGTCATCCCAAGGAGCCGCCCGATGCGTCACCCGACCCTGCTCGCCGCCGCCGCCGTCTTCGCCCTGATGACCGGCCTGCCCGCCGCCGCCGAGGTCACGGTGGCCCCTGATATCGTGGCGAGCGTCGCGCCCCAGGCAGCCGGGCTCGCCTTCACCTACACCGACATGCTGAATGCCAACCGGCTGTCGGACCCGCGCGTGTCCCCCGACGGGACGAAGGTCGTCTATGCCGTCCGCGCCACGGACATGGAGGCCAATCGCGGCGTCACCAGCCTGTTCATCCAGGACCTGACCGGCGACGCGGCACCCCGCCGCCTGGCCATCTCGGACCAGGGGGCCAACACCGCTCGCTGGGGCCCGGACGGCACCCTCTATTTCCTGTCGGGCCAATCCGGCACCAGCCAGGTGTGGAAGACCGACGCGACCGGGGCCACTGCGACCCAGGTCACCAACCTGCCGCTCGACGTCAACGCCTGGCGCCTTAGCCCAGACGCCTCGAAGATCGCGGTCAGCCTGGCCGTCTATCCCGACTGCGACGACCTGGCCTGCTCGGTCGCGCGTGGCACCGAGGCCGCGGCCCGCAAATCGACCGGCCAGGTCTATGACCGCATGTTCGTGCGCCACTGGGACACCTGGGCGGACGGGACACAGAACCATCTGTTCGTCGTCAACGCCGACGGCTCTGGCGAGCCCGCCTGGGTCACCCACGGCTTCGACGGCGACACCCCCTCCAAGCCCTTCGGCGACGAGAGCGAATTCACCTTCACCCCCGACAGCTCCGCCATCGTCTTCTCGGCCCGCGTCGCGGGTCAGAGCGAGCCCTGGAGCACCAATTTCGACCTGTTCAGGACCCACGGCCTGACCGGTCCGGGTTTCACCAACCTGACCGACGACAACGACGCCTGGGACACCGGCCCGGTCTATTCGCCCGACGGCCGGACCCTGGCCTATCGCGCCATGAAGCGCCCGGGCTTCGAGGCCGACCGCTGGCAGATCGTGCTGATGGACGCGGCGACCGGGGCCAGGCGTGAAGTCGCTGCCGACTGGGACCGTTCGGCCGACACCCTGCAGTGGTCCGCCGACGGCCGCAGCCTTTTCGTCATCGCCGGCGACGTCGGCCAGACGAAGCTGTTCCAGATCGACGCCACCAGCGGCGCCGTTGTGCCGATCACAGGCCCCGGCCACGTCTCGGCGTTCGAACAGACCCCGTCCGGCTTCGTCTTCGCGCAGGACAGCCTGACCTCCCCGACCGAGCTCTACGTCAAGACCTTCCGCGGCCGCGAGATGCCGATCCAGATCACCGACGTGAACCCCCAGCTGGATGACCGCCTGTTCGGTGGGGCCGAGCAGTTCAGCTTCCCCGGCTGGAACAACGAAGAGGTCCACGGCTACGTCATCAAGCCCGCCGAATACGTGGAGGGGCGCAAATACCCCGTCGCCTTCCTGATCCACGGCGGCCCGCAAGGGTCCTTCGGCAACAGCTGGTCCTACCGCTGGAACCCGGAGACCTATGCCGGTGCCGGCTATGCTGTCGTCATGATCGATTTCCACGGCTCCACCGGCTACGGGCAGGGCTTCACCGACGCGATCAGCCAGCACTGGGGCGATCGCCCGCTGGAAGACCTGCAGAAGGGCTGGGCCGCCGCCCAGGCGCGTTACAGCTTCCTCGACGGCGACAATGCCTGCGCTTTGGGGGCCTCCTACGGCGGCTATATGATCAACTGGATCGCCGGGAACTGGTCGGACGAGTTCAAATGCCTGGTCAACCACGACGGCGTCTTCGACGTGCGCGGCATGGGCTATTCGACCGAAGAGCTGTGGTTCACCGAGTGGGAATACGGCGGGACGGTCTATGACAACCCCGAGGGCTATGAGCGCTTCAACCCGGTCCATCACGTCGGGAACTGGCGCACCCCGATGCTGGTCATACAGGGCGACCGCGACTACCGCATCCCGACGGCACAGGGCCTGTCGACCTTCACCGCCCTGCAGCGTCGCGGCATCGAGAGCCGGCTGATCGTCTTCCCGGACGAAAACCATTGGGTCCTGAAGCCCCGGAACAGCCTGCAATGGCACAATGAGGTCTTCCGCTGGCTGGACGACCACCTGAAGCCCCAGGACTGAGCCCGACGTGACCCATCCCTCCCCGGAAACGCCCGACGGCATGCTGGTCGGGCGGGTCATCGCCATGCCCGCCGACACCAATCCCGAAGGCGACATCTTCGGCGGCTGGCTGCTGGCCCAGATGGACCTGGCGGGTTCGACACCCGCCTTCGACCTGGCCCAGGGCCGGTGTGCCACCATCGCCGTCGACGGCATGGTGTTCCACCAGCCCGTCTCCGTCGGCGACGAGGTGTCCCTGTATGCCACGGTGCTGAAGACCGGTCGCACCTCGATCCGCGTCCGCGTCGAGGCCTGGAAGCGTCCCCGCTCGACCCAGGCCGTCTCCCGCGTGACCGAGGGCGTCTTCACCTATGTCGCCATCGACGCCGACCGGAAGCCGAGGCCTTTGCCGGGCATGACTTGATACAAGGGTAGGGCGGCACCCCTGATTGCCGGAGCGGGCAATGCTCAGAAGGCATGCCGGACTATAGATCCGTGCTCTGGCACCAGATCCGGGCTGAACGTCAGGCGGCGCGACGAGCCTTGGCGGCCTGATCGAGCGCGGCGGCCATCCGCTCTTTCCAGTCTTCGCCATCTTCAGCGAAGGCCGCGATGGTGGCGGGCGAGACGCTCAGGATCACTTGTTCGGAGCCCGGCTCGGCCACGAACTCTGGAAAGACCTCCAGAAAGGGTCGGGCCGCTGCGAAGTCCCGTTCCGTCCACTCGGGGTTGTCCACATCATCGATGTCGACGTCGTCATAATCCGCTGGATCAACCTTCGACTTCGGGTCCGCCATAGCGTCGCGCCTCCTTCGCATTGGCCTTTCGCAGGCTGATGGGCCTCAGCACCCCGGCCCTCATCGTAAAGGCCAGCATATACATTCGATCGTCGATCATACCATAGGCGCGCCATCGCGGCTCCCCATAGTCGCGCCGCTGGTCCGGCCGGATGAAGGCAGTCTGAAAGTCGAGGTCCCCAGCCCGCGCCAGCGATACTCCATGCTTGGCAAGATTGGCCGCGTTCTTGGCCGGGTCGAATTCGACGCTCACTCGAACAGGCCTGCCTGTCCCGCTCCCGCCGGCTTCGGTGGTTCGCTCAACCCCAGATGCGCATAGGCCCTGGCGCACGCCATCCGCCCGCGCGGCGTCCGCTGGATGAAGCCCTGTTGCAGCAGATAGGGCTCGATTACGTCCTCGACCGCATCGCGCGCCTCCGCGATCGCGGCGGCCAGGGTGTCCATGCCGACCGGTCCGCCGCCATAGTTCTCGATCAGGGCCTTCAGGAACCGGCGGTCGTTGGCGTCCAGCCCCGCCTCGTCGATCTCCAGCCGCGACAGGGCGCGCGCCGCGACGATCCGGTCGATCATGGCCGCGCCCTCGGCCTCGGCGAAATCCCGCACCCGCCGCAGCAGCCGCCCGGCCACGCGCGGCGTCCCGCGCGAGCGCGAGGCGATCTCGCCCGCCCCCTCGTCGTTGATCGGCGCCCCCATCTTGCGCGCCGCGCCCGTGATGACCCGCACCAGTTCGGCCGGCGTATAGAACTCCAGCCTCAGCGGGATCCCGAACCGGTCCCGCAGCGGCGTGGCCAGAAGCCCGGCCCGTGTCGTCGCCCCGACCAGGGTGAACGGCGCCAGATCGATCCGCACCGACCGCGCCGACGGCCCCTCGCCGATGATCAGGTCCAGCACATGGTCCTCCATGGCGGGATACAGGATCTCCTCCACCGTCGGGGCCAGCCGGTGGATCTCGTCGATGAACAGGACGTCGCGCGGCTCCAGATTGGTCAGGATCGCCGCAAGGTCCCCGGCCTTGGCCAGGATCGGCCCCGAGGTCGCCCGGAAGCCCACGCCCAGCTCGCGCGCCACGATCTGCGCCAGGGTCGTCTTGCCCAGCCCCGGCGGCCCGAACAGCAGCACATGGTCCAGCGCCTCGCCCCGTCCGCGCGCGGCATCGATGAAGACCTTCAGATTGCCCTTGGCCGCCTCCTGCCCGACGAACTCCGACAGGGTCTGGGGACGCAGCGCCCGGTCATAGGCCTCGCCGGGGGCGGGTTCCGGGGAGATGATGCGGTCGTCGGTCATGTCGTAACCGGGTCGCGAGTGGCGAGTGGCGCGTGGCGAGTGGCGAGTGAACGAAGACGTGAGCGGTCTTGAACGACGGCCCCCAACGTCGGGTTCACCCGTTGCTCCCGGGTGCTCTTCACGCGCCACTCGCCACGCGCCACGCGCCACTGCCTTTCGCTCACCGTCCCAGCTCCTGCAGCGCCGCCCGGATGACCGCCGACAGCTCGGCGGCGTCTCCCAGCCGGATCAGCGCCTGATCGACCGCCCGGCGCGCATTGACCTCGGCCACGCCCAGCCCCAGCAGGGCCGAGACCGCCTCGCCCGTCACGCTCGGTACCGGCGGCGCGACCCCGGCATGGACGCCCGCGGCCGACGGCGTGAACGAGACGTCGCCCAGCGGCTTGCCCTTCAGCTCGGTCACGATCCGCAGGGCCAGTTTCGGCCCCACCCCATTGGCCCGGCCGATCGCCGCCTTGTCGTCGCGCGCCACGGCTCCCGCCAGCTCACCCGGCGGCAGGACGTCCAGCACCGACAGGGCGGCCTTGGGACCGACCCCCTGAATCCCGGTCAGCGTCGTGAACGCCCGCCGCTCGTCCCGCGTCAGAAAGCCATAGAGCCGCGGCCCGTTCTCCGCCGACCAACTGCTTTCGATATGCAGCGTCGCCTCATCCCCCGGCGCCGGCAGCCGCTGCAGCGTCCGCGCCCCGCACGCCACCACATAGCCCACGCCCGCGCAGTCGATCAGGCAATGCGCCTCCTCGACCTCGGCCAGAACGCCCCGCAGCCGACCGATCATGATGCCACCGCCATCAGCGCCCGCTTCCGCATCTGCGCATGGGTGATCGCCACGGCCAGGGCATCGGCCGCGTCCGCCTTTACATCCCCGGCCGAGGGCAGCAGCCGCTTCACCATGAAGGCGATCTGCGTCTTGTCGGCATGACCGGCCCCCACCACCGCCTTCTTGATCAGGTTCGGTGAGTACTCGGCCACGGACAGGCCGGCGCGCGCCGGGGCCAGCATGACGGCCGCCCGCGCATGGCCCAGCTTCAGCGTCGAGGCCGGATTGACGTTGACGAACACCTCCTCGATCGCCGCCTCGTCACAGGCATGGGCGGCGCAGACCTCGCCCACCTTGTCCAGCAGCCACAGCAGCCGCTCGGACAGGGGCAGGGTCTCGGGCGGTGCGACCACCCCGTGCGCGACCCAGCGCAGGCGCGCCCCCTCGGCCACGACCACACCCCAGCCGGTGCGGCGCAGGCCGGGGTCCAGTCCCAGAATTCGACTCGGCGCGTTCGTCATTCGTTCCTGTCATGCCGCAAACGGGGTTGACGAGCAATGAAGGCCGTCGCCAGATCGCGGCTCCACGGAGAGCAAACACATGTCCACCACCGGTGCCGTCGTCGCCGCCATGCGCCAGCGCGCCGAGCGCCAGATGATCGAGGCCCTGCGCGCTGCCCGCGCGTTCGACCCCGACCACGCCATTTCCCTGGCTCCCGACCGCAATATGGGCCGACTGGCCCTGCGCGGCCTGTTGCGCCAGAACGCCATCCGCCAGACCGCGCCCGGCCTCTACTGGCTGGACGAACCGGTGTACGCGGCGGTTCGGGAATCGCGTCGCAGGATGATGGTCGCCGTCGCCGTCATCGCCGTGCTTGTGGGCGTCGCGGTCGTCTTCGCGGGCACCAGCAAGGCCCAGACGCCCGCGCCCCGCCCGGACCAGCAGGCCTTCCGCGCCCTGTACGAGGAACTGGTGGAGACCAACACCACCCTGTCGGTCGGCAGCTGCACCCTGGCGGCCGAGCGCATGGCCGCCCGCCTGACCGCCGCCGGTTATCCCGCGGCCGACGTCCGCATCCTGATCCCCGAGGATCGTCCCAGGGACGGCAATCTGTCGGCCACCCTGCACGGCTCGGACCCGTCCGCCCCCGCCCTGCTGCTGCTGGCCCACATCGATGTGGTCGAGGCCAATGCCGCCGACTGGACGCGCGATCCCTTCACCCTGGTGGAGGAAGGCGGCTATTTCTATGCGCGGGGCGCGAGCGACGACAAGGCGCAGGCCGCCGTCTGGGTCGACACCCTGATCCGCCTGAAACAGGACGGCTTTGCTCCCGTTCGAGACATCAAGCTGGCCCTGACCTGCGGCGAGGAGACCGCCGACACCTTTAACGGCGTCGAGTGGCTGCTGGCGAACCACCCCGGGACGCTCCAGGCCGGGTTCGCCCTCAACGAGGGGGCGGGCGGTCTGCTGGATGCCGAGGGCAACCGCGTGGCCCTGGCCGTCCAGGCGGGAGAGAAACTGTATCAGGACTTCCGCCTGGATCTCACCAATCCGGGCGGTCACTCGGCCCGGCCGAGGAAGGACAATGCCATCGTCGCCATGGCCAACGGCCTGGCGCGCATCGGGGCCTATGACTTCCCGCTACAGCTCAACCCCGTCACCCGCGCCTATTTCGGATCCCTCGCCGGGACGCAGCTGCAATATGCTGCGGACCTGCGCGCCCTGGTGGCCGAAAGCGGCCCGGACGCCGCCGCCGCCGCCCGCATCTCGGCGGTCAATCCGATCTGGAATGCGACCCTGCGCACGACCTGTATTCCCACCCTGATCGAGGGCGGTCACGCCCCGAACGCCCAGCCCCAGCACGTCAGCGCCAACATCAACTGCCGCATCTTCCCCGGCAACACGATCGCGGACACGCAGGCACAGCTCGCCATCCTGATCGACAACCCCGCCATCACCATCGCCACGGTCGGCGCGCCCGACCCTTCGACGCCACCCCCGCCCCTGTCCGACGCCATCATGGGCCCGATCCGACAGGTCGCGGGCGCGATGTGGCCGGACGTGCCGATCCTGCCGACCATGTCCACGGGGGCCACAGACGGGCGCTTCACCAATGCGGCGGGCATTCCGACCTATGGCCTGACCGGCATGTTCGGCGACCCCGACGGCGGCGGTGCCCACGGCCTGAACGAACGCATCCGCGTCCGCAGCCTCTACGAAGGCCGCGACTTCCTGTTCGAGGTGGTCAAGCTGTATGCGATGCAGGGCGGCTGACGCCCCATGCGTTACTATCTAAGATTGTATTTTATCAGTTCACAATAAATAATAGATCTACGCGTTCTCATTTCTTGTGAATCTTCATCGGAGTCACTGTAGAAAGGAGAGATTGATGGCTCTCCGTATTGATTGGCGGTCAGGTCGCTGCCACTCTAAATCCCATGGAAAATGACTCGACGAGCGAAGATATTGACCTCTCGCTAAATCATATCGCTCTTTTAATACTGCAACTATTGAAGGCGCATTCGACTGGTCTCGACATTGATGAAATAAAATCACTGCTGCCTAATGGGGCCGATCAGATGCACTTAGATCGCCGTCTCCGAAGTCTCCGAAAATACTACCATCTCCCAGGCAAGCAGGAGGGAAGCCGCTACGTCTACACGCTAGGAGCCCGCAAGACCGCAGTTACAGACTCGGGTGCGATATCGGGAAAGCTGCGAGCTGAAGCACTCAATTTGGCGAAGGGTCGATGCCAAATGTGCGGAAAGACAGTGTCAGAAGACGGTGTCAAACTTCAGATTGACCATAAAATTCCTCAAGACTGGGGCGGCCTTACGCTGATTGAGAATCTTTGGGCGATTTGCGAGCAGTGCAACAACGGCAAGCGCAATCATTTCAAGTCATTTGACGCTGAGAAAATGGCATCGATTCTTAAATTTGATACAGTCCATCAGCGCATTGCTCATCTCCTTAAGATGCATATGGGCGAGCCGGTAGATTCGAATATCATTGAGTTTGTGGCTAATGCCACGGAGCGACAGGAAGATTGGCACAAAAGGCTTCGCGACCTGCGTTATCCTGTGATCGGTCTGCAGATTACATCAGGCCGCTACAAGACAGAGCAAGGGTTCACGCGTAGCACATACACACTCCACAATTGGCGTGATCTCCCCCCTGACCACCAAAAACTAATCAGGGACTGGGAAAAACCTGCAAAGCGGGCTGCGCTTAAGCGACTGCTTGGAATCGTCTGACGCCAATTGCCTTCTTAAGTTCTTTTGCAATGGCTGCAGCAACAAGCGGAGGAAAGGCATTGCCGATCTGTCGATAAGCTGTCGTCTTCCTGCCGTGAAACGCCCAACTGTCAGGGAAACTCTGTATACGTGCCGCCATGCGGGGCGTCAGTCTCGGCATCCCCACGAAATCCGGTTCGGGCGCATTTTCGGCGAGGCTCTTTCCATTAACGCCCAAAGCCGCCCACGCGGCCCTGGCTCGCGTTGGGCCGAGGTCAGGCCCCCCGTGCTTCTTCGACCCCCCGACTAAAGTCGGCGCAATTTCATTTGCCCGGGCCTTCCATGCATCCAGCCCTCGCCAGCCATTCTTACCCATCAAGTCGCCCAACGCAGCACTGACCGTCACGGGGTCGGAGTTCAGCGGCACAGGCCAATCGAAGGCATCCTCAAGCCCCTTAGCCAAAGCTACAAAGGCAACACGTGGACGAAGCTGCGGAACCCCATAGTCTGACGCATTCAACAGACGCCAACCCGTCCAATAACCCATCTTGCCGACATCGCGTGCAATGTGGTTGCGATAGTCCTGAAACACCGCCCCCATAAGACCACGAACGTTTTCCAACAAAACGGCGCGTGGGCGGATCTCGTCGATAAGCCGAACCGCCTCTGGAAACAGATCGCGTTCATCCGCCTGCCCCAACTGCTTACCGGCCATCGAGAATGGCGGACAGGGTACCCCTCCGGCGAACAAGTCAGCCCCACGATATGGTCGCCCGTCGAACTTGCGAACGTCAGCTTCAATGACGTTCCAATGGGGCCGGTTCAGTCTCAGAGTCTTGCAGCAGTCGGCATCAATTTCGACCAGAGCGGAATGAGCGAAGCCAGCCTCCTCGAGACCGAGGGCTTGCCCTCCGGCTCCTGCACAGATTTCTACCGACGACAGCATGTTCCGCTTCTGTTCCAATTCGTGTCGCAGATCAAGCAACATGCGGACGCTGGGGCGATTCTGAAACAGACGCGAGCCTCACCCGTGCGCCGCAAAACAGGCCTCCGGCGCCCTGGTCACCGGCTTTACACCCGTGATGTGCCCGGCCTCGAAGACCGCGAATGACACCGCCAGCGCGTGCCCGCCTTGCGACCGGCGCAGGGCGGCGGACGCCCGTCAGGTGCCGGTCCCGACCGGGTGATCGTTCACCGCCCTGGCCGCATCGCGCAGCGCGTTGTGATCCCCGATGGCGTCCCCGGTCTCGCCTTCGACCGTGCCGTCGCGGGCCTCACTGGCCCCTTCGCCCGGCTTCAGCAGATCGGGACAGACGAACCGTTCCCCGGTTCCACGGACCGCGTCAGCCCACCAGGGACGTCACCGCGCCCTGGCCCTCGACAGGGCCGTACCGCCCGCTCCGCTCGCGTCGCGCGGACTCCAGCGCCGCGGCCGTCATGGCCCCTTCGGCGCGCGCCCGTTCCAGCTCGGCCCTCAGCGCGGCGGCCTGCTGCATCAGGGTCTGGGCCTTGGCGTGGTGATCGTCCTGGGCGGCCGCCAGCTTGGCCTGCAGCTTCAGCATGCGGTCTTCGGCGCGGGCAATGGCCTTGTCATGGGTCGCGGCGGCCTTGGTCAGGGTCTCGGCGCGATCGACGGCCGCCAGACGGGCGACCTCCATCCCGGCCTGACGCTGACGGGCATCCTCGGCCTCGGCTTCCAGACCTTTCACACGCTCCATGGCACGATCGAGAGCGACCTGCAGGCCTTCGGCCTTGCGTTCGGCCGCATGCTGCCCGGCCTGAAGCTCGCTCAGACGGGCGGCCTGTTCGGTGTTCAGCACCTCCAGCCCGTTGGCGCGGGCGGTCGCCGTGTCCAGCCGGGAGGCCTGGGCCGCGATCTCGGCGCGGGCCGTCTCGACCTGGGTTTCCAGCGCCCGCATCGCCCGGGCCGTCTCGCTCTGTTCGGAGGCGGCGCGGGCCCGTTCGGTGGCCAGCAGCCCCTCGTTGGCCGCCGACGTGCGCGCCAGGGCGGCGATCTCGGCACCGACCTCGTCCATGCGGCGACGCAGAATGGTGTTCTCTTCGGCGACAAGGGCATGGTCGCGCTGCAGCTGGGTCCGGGCCCCTTCGGATTCGTTTCGCAGACCCTCCGCCTGCTTCAGCTGGTTGCGCAGGGCGTCCTGATCCTGCTCCATCTCACGGATGCGCTGGTCGGCCGCGCGCTGGCCGGTCTCCAGCGTCTCGGCCCGGGCCAGCGTCTGGGACAGTTCGCTGCGCAGGCGGTCGGTCTCCAGACGCGCGTCCTGAAGCGCGGCCATATGCTCGCCGTTCCGCGCCATCAGCTCCTCGACCCGGCCTTCGGCCTCGGCCAGGGCATCGGCCAGGGCGCGGGCTTCGGCGCTCAGGGCCTCCAGACGCCCTTCGATCTCGATGTTGGCGGCGCGCAGGTTGATCAGTTCGACATGACTGTCGCGCCGCGACTGAAACTCCGCATCGAGCGGATCGCGCAGCTGGCCCAGCAGGGCCTCGAAGGTGCCGAAGTGGCGCGCCAGCTCGCCCATCTGGTCCAGGCTGCCCTGAATGGTCTCGAACCGCTCGCCGATCACGCCCGAGCTGTCGAAGTTCGCGCCGATCGTTGCCGCCGCGGCCGACGGCGCGGCGCGCTCGCCCTTGCCGTTTCGCGACAGAACCCGGTCGATCCTGGACAACATCATGATCTTGCTCCTGCCATTTGGGTGGAGATGACGCCTGACATGGGCGGCCTCGAATCGAGCCTGTCATTCTCCCCTTGGGCGGAAGATTAACCGCGCTTGACCGGGCTGTCGATACAGTCGTTCCTGTACGAACGCGAACCCGTCAGCCCGCGTACCGGGCCATGTCCTCGTCGGAGATGTCCTCGTTGGAATAGACCATCGAGACGTCGTCCTCCGCGTCCAGGGCGTCCAGCAGCTTCATCAGCGTGCCGACGGCCTCGCCGGTCACGGGAACTTCGGACTGGGGCCTCCAGACGATGGCGGTGGACCTGGGATCGCCCAGCACCCTGGACATGGCCTCGGCCACCTCGTTCAGGTCCTCGAACGCGGTCCAGATGGTGTGGCCCGGCGCGTCCTCATAGATGTCGGGCTTGACCAGGTCGCTCTCGACGTCCTGGGCACCCGCCTCGATGGCGGCCTCCATGATGGCGTCCTCGCTGCCCGCCTCGGCGGGATAGACGATCTTGCCGACCCGGTCCCACATGAAAGCGACCGAGTTCATCTCGCCCAGCGCCCCGCCGTTCTTCTTGAACGCCGTGCCGATGTTGGACGCGGCGCGGTTCCGGTTGTCGGTCAGGGCCTCGACGATGATGCCCACGCCGCCGGGGCCGCGCCCCTCGTAGCGGACCTCCTCCATCGTATCGACGTCACCCCCGGCCGCCTTGTTGATGGCGCGCTGGATCACGTCCTTGGGCAGGCTCTCGGCCTTGGCGTTATTGACGGCCAGGCGCAGGCGCGGGTTCAGGGCCGGGTCCGGCATCCCCGACTTGGCTGCGACCGTGATGTCGCGCGACAGCTTGGAGAACAGTTTGGAGCGCTGGGCGTCGGCGCGGCCCTTGCGGTGCATGATGTTCTTGAACTTGGAATGGCCGGCCATGAAAGTCTCTTGAAGGGCGCTGACGCTCGCCCCGGATCCGATCCGGGGCGAGCGGCCTGAATGCGGTCAGGTCTGTTGGGGTGACGCCTCTAACCCATGGTCGGGCGGCTGTCACGGCGTGCGGAACCGCAGCCGTTGGCGGGGGTTTCAGGCATCGAACCCAGCCCGGAGCCGAGCCATGCAAGCCGAAGACGTCTATTACGACGACGAGACTCCGGACGAGGCCGACATCGTCGAATGGTATGCCAGACGCCCGGTCACCGTATCGACCGCCGTGGCGACGGGCTCCATCGTCGGTGCCTTCGCCCTGGGCGTCCTGACCGCGGTCGGTGCCCTGGCCCTGCTCGGCTATATGGACGACTGACGCCCTCGATCCCGCCTGTATCAGACTTGCGGCGCCGGGGTCTGAGCCTCATCCCCGGTCTCGTCCGACCCAGCCTGATCCGGCTCGGCGGCAGGGGACGCGGTCGTGGCCTGCGCCTCGGCCCGGGCGCGACGGGCGGCTTCGGCCTGTGCCTCTGCGGCCATGCGGGCCTCTTCCTCGGCAAAGCGCCGGTCTTCGGCCAGTCGGGCCTGGCGACGCCGCGAGCGGTCCATCAGATCCTGCGCGCGCGACTGGACGATCATGGGCGATGCCGCGACGGGTGTCGGCACCACGACATCCAGACCCAGCAGCGTGACGGCACTCAGGACAGCGATCTTGATGGCGGGCGACATGAACGGGCACTCGGGCAAGAGAACGGGGTCCCACTACCCTTGAGCATTATTACAGGATTGCAATATGTCTTTTCGCGCACTCGCGAAAGCGTGACGGTTTTGCATCAGACCCGGGCGCGAGGTCAGGCCTTCAGGTTTTCCACCACGCGTCGCAGACCTTCGGGCAGCGGTTTGGGACGTCGGGTCCCGGCGTCGACATAGACGTGCACGAAATGGCCGATCGCGGCGGGCTGGTTCGACGCCCTGCGGAAGACGGCGAAGCCATAGGTCACGCTGGACGTACCGATATGGTCGACCTTGATTCCCACTTCGATGACGTCGGGAAAGGCCAGGGACGAGGTGTAGCGACAGCCGCTGTCGACGACCAGACCGATCGATTCATTGAGGACGCCGGCGATGATCAGATGAGCGTTCACGGCCGAGTCGACGAACTCGTAGAATTTCGCATTGTTGATATGGCCGTATTGATCGTTGTCCGCCCAGCGCGTCGAGACGGTGTGAAAGGCCCTGTAGGTCGAGCGGTGGGCCAGGGCCCCTTCGTCGCGTTTCGGCATCGGTGTTTCGTCCTTCGTCCGGTCGGCGTTTGATCCGACCCTTTTCCCCGCAGAACGCTCGGGCTTGGCCTTCGTCCCGTCAAGCGCCTATCGAGCCGTAACCGTGCGTTTTCACCCGACAGGCCATGACCCAGATCACCACCCGCGCCGCCGTCCTTCGCAGCCTGGGGGCCACCCGCCCCTATGCCGACAGCCGCCCCCTGTCGATCGAGACCGTGACCCTTGATCCGCCCGGCCCCGGAGAGGTCCTGGTCGCCGTCAAGGCGGCAGGCCTGTGCCATTCGGACCTCAGCGTCATCAACGGCGACCGCCCGCGGCCCCTGCCCATGGCCCTGGGGCACGAGGCGGCGGGCGTGGTGGAGGCTCTGGGCGAAGGCGTCGCCGACCTCCACATCGGCGATCACGTCGCCATGGTCTTCATGCCGTCCTGCGGCCACTGCGACCCCTGCGCCGGTGGCCGCCCTGCCCTGTGCGAGCCCGGTGCCGCCGCCAATGGCCGCGGCGAGCTTCTGGCCGGCGGCAGACGTATCCACCACGAACACGAGAGTCTGAACCACCACCTGGGCTGCTCGGCCTTCGCGGACCGCGCGGTCGTATCCCGCCGCTCGCTGGTCAGGATCGACCCCGCCCTGTCGTTCGAGGAGGCAGCCTTGTTCGGCTGTGCGGTCCTGACGGGGGTCGGGGCGGTGGTGAACACGGCCGGCGTCACGGCGGGCCAGAGCGTCGTCGTCGTCGGCCTGGGCGGCGTGGGCCTCGCCAGCGTCCTGGGCGCGCTCGCCTGCGGAGCCTCGCCCGTCATCGCCGTCGATCTGTCGGAGGACAAGCTGGCCCTGGCCCGCACCCTGGGGGCCGTCCAGACCGTCAATGCCGCCGATCCGGACGCGGTCGAACAGGTCCGCGCCCTGACCCGGGGCGGGGCCGATGTCGCCGTCGAGATGGCCGGCTCGGTCCGCGCGCTGGAAGCCGCCTGGAAGATGACCCGGCGCGGCGGCACCACCGTCACCGCCGGACTGCCGCCGGCCGACGCGACGCTGGCGCTCAACGTCGTCTCCCTGGTGGGCGAGGAGCGCACCCTGAAGGGCTCCTATATCGGCACCTGCGTGCCCGGCCGCGACATCCCCCGCTACGTCGCCCTCTATCGCCAGGGACGGTTACCGGTCGACCGGCTGATGAGCGGCACCATCGGGCTGGACGACATCAATGCCGGGTTCGACCGGCTTGACGCCGGGGAGGTCGTCCGTCTGGTCGTCACCTTCGGACGGTAACGGCATCTGTTCCGTCGGAGGGATCGGTTCCGGTGGCGGCAGGGGGTGGGTGCAATAGTTGAAAAAGGCTTCGACCTGCCCGCGTCCGGCGGGCCTCGCCACCAGTGTCAGATCGGCGTCGTCCAGCCCCACGGCCAGCGCGTTTCCATCGCGCAGCGCGTTGAACACCGGATGGTCGGCGGCCGTGTCGCGGTCGCGGCGAAAGGTACCCGTGGCCGTGCCGCTGGTCAGCACGGCCTCTCCAGCCCCGTCCCAGCTCGTGCTGACCTTCCGGCTGTCGGGCAGGCAGCTCATATGGAACAGGCTGATCCCCTCGGACCAGTCCCCGTCGCCGAAATCCAGATCGGCCGAGCCGCCATGGGTCACGAAATGCCAGTCATATCCCGGTGGCACGGGATCTCCGCCGACGCTGGCGGCCGGATCGCCTTGCGCGCCCCCGGGGTCAGCGACCGGCTGGCAGGCCCCCAGGCCCAGCAGGCATCCCGCGACGATCAGGGATCGGATCATACACTCACCGGCGAACGCACCGTCCCCCCGACGGCCGGGCGACCCTAGAACCAATCCTGCCCCGTCGCCAAGCTGTCGCCATCAGGTGACAGGAAGATGCGTCCGCGCTACAGCCTCAACAAAGTCTACAAAGGAAACGCACGATGGCCACCGAACTCTACGATCTGACCGTGCCGGGATTCACGCGCGGCCTGCGCGCCCTGTCGGCCATCCTCGACAAGGCCGTGGCTCATGCGGCCAGCACGGGCGTCGATGCCAATGACTGGCTGTCCCTGCGCCTGATCGAAGACATGAATCCGCTGATCAAACAGGTTCAGACCGCCTGCGACAGCCCCAAGCTCTGCGTCGCCCGCCTGTCCGACGTCGTTGCCCCGGTCCATGACGACTCCGAAAAGACCATCGCCGATCTCCAGGTCCGCATCGCCGACACCCTGGCCTATCTGCAGTCCGTGCCACGCGAGGCCATCGACGGCCAGGAGGGCAAGGAAGTGACCCTGACCTTCCCGGGCGGAGAGATGAAGTTTCTCGGCCAGCCCTATGTCACCGGCTTCGCCGTGCCGAACTTCTATTTCCACCTGACCACAGCCTATGCCCTGCTGCGTCAGGCGGGCGTGCCGCTGGGCAAGCGCGACTATATGGGCGCGCCAGGCTGAGGATATCTACGGAAACGTACAGTTTTCGGGAACCTTTCCGCGAATAGCGCCGTTACCCGGCGGTTCGTGGGAGGTTGGATTCACTTGGTCATCAGGCAATTCAAGCGGCGGGGACGCTCTGCCGTCACACGTGAGAACGGAAAACAGGGCAGCTGGCTGTTTCGCCTGTTCATGGCCTGGTTCACCCGCAGCGGCGGTCGACGTTGACGTCTGACCGCCTCTGACCCGCGCCTCGCGGCCCTTCCCAAATCCCGCACCTGCGCCCGGACCCCTGAGGCTTTCCACGCATCCACCCCGTCGCCCCGGTGGATGCGGGCGCTCGGCTCAGGCGCTTTGCAGGGCGTCCACCGCGTCGCGTGACGGCAGCGACGGCTGGGCCCCCGCCCGCGTCGCTGCCAGCGCCCCGGCGGTACAGGCGAACCTCAGCGCCGCCTCCGGCTCCATTCCCTCCAGCATTGCCACCACGATCGCGCCCACGAAGGCATCGCCGGCTCCGGTCGCGTCCACAGCCGTGACCGTCGGAGGCACGGCCCGCGCCACTTCCTCGCCGCGCTGGAACATCGTCGCCCCGCCCGCGCCACAGGTCACGACCACCCGGCCCCCGCCCCGGTGCAGCAGGTCGCCATAGAAGGCGGCCTCGATCTCATTGACCACGATCAGGTCGCACCGCCGCAGCAGCTGTTCCGACACCGGCTGCGCGGGTGCCAGGTTGGCGCAGACGAACGCCGTCGCCCGCCCGACGGCCGCCTCGACCATGGCGATCGGCAGCTCCAGCTGGACGATCAGCGGGCTTTCGATCCGGGCCGGCAGTTGCGCATTGGTGATCGTGTGGTTGGCCCCCGCCGCGACGACGATCTGGTTCTCGCCGGACGGGTCCACGGCAATCAGGGCCACGCCGGTGGGCGCGTCGACGTCGGTCTCGACGCCCGACAGCTCGACCCCGAACGCGTCCAGCAGGGCCAGCGCCTCGTCCGCCATGACATCGTCACCGACCCGCCCGATCAGCAGCACCTCCGCCCCCAGCTTGCGGGCCGCCAGGGCCTGATTGGCCCCCTTGCCGCCGGGATGCCGCGCCAGGGTCGCCCCCGTCACCGTCTCCCCGGGTTCAGGCAGGCTCGGCGCGCTGGCGACCAGGTCCAGGTTGATCGAGCCGACGACGGTGATGTTCATGCTCCACCCCCCAACCGCCCGGTCAGCAGATCGAACACCCCCTGCCCGTCTGCCCAGGTCGCCCAGTGATGCCGCGCGGTCGCTCCATCGACCCGGAACTCGACCGCCGTATGGCCACGCGTCAGTTCGCTCCCGGTCTCGACCTCGATCCGGCACGGCGCCAGCCGGAACAGTTCGGGCCGCAACAGCCACGCCACCGTACACGGATCATGCAGCGGGGCCGCGTCCCAGCCGACGATCTCCCGCTCGATGCTCTGCGAGAACCGCAGCAGCTTCGCCGCCGTCGTCGCCCGAGCATCGCCGACCGCCTCCAGCGCCGCGATCCGGTCCTCCGTCGCCCGCACCTGATGCGTCGCGTCCAGCCCGAGGACGACCATCTTGCAGCCCGAGGCAAACACCTCGGCCGCCGCATCCGGGTCAGCCCAGATGTTGAACTCGGCGGACGCGGTGACGTTACCGCCTTCGGACCGCGCCCCGCCCATGGCCACGACCGGCCCCAGCCGGGCCGCCAGCCGGGGCTCGCCCTTCATCGCCAGCGCCAGATTGGTCATTGGCCCCATCAGGGCCAGCGCGACCGACCCCTCCGGCTCGTCCATCACGATCCGCGTCAGGGCGTCCGCCACGTGACCGTCCGCCAGCGGAGCATCCGGCTCGAACACCTCGAGCCAGCCCAGCCCCTCGGCCCCGTGGAACTCGCTCGCCCCCGCCGGTTCGCGTCCCAGCGGCACGCCCGCGCCGGCAAAGACAGGCACATCCTCGCGTCCGGCGATCTGGCGGATGATCCGGGCATTGCGGCTGGTCCGCGCGACCGGCACGTTTCCGCCCACGGTCATGATCGCCCTGATGTCCAGCTCGGGCGAGGCGAAGGCCAGCAACAGGCCGATAGCGTCGTCCACCCCGGGGTCGCAGTCGATGATCAAACTCTGTGGTTTCATCCGCCGATCCATGCCGATGACGACCGGATCGGGCAAGCCGTCAGCGCAGGCACGCGTCCACGCAGGCACGCGCCAGGACCTCGGCCGAATCCACCAGCGGCACCGAGACCTCCTCGGCGCCCAGCAACAGCGGCACCTCCGTGCATCCGGCGATGATCGCATCGGCCCCGGCCATGACCAGCACCCGCGCCAGGCCTGCCATCTCCGCCCGGTTCGCAGGCCCCGTATCGCCCCGCTTCACCCCGTAGACGCAGGCCATGAAAACCTCCCGGTCCGCCCCCGTCAGCAGGACGGGCCTTACCCCCGCCGCCTCCAGCGCCGCCCGATACAGCCCCTCGCCGCCCGGCGTCGCCAGGATGCCGATGGACCTCGCATGGTATCCCCCGGCCACCGCCACCGTCGTCGCGATCATGTCGATGAAGGGCAGGCCGGCCGCCAGAATCCCCGCCTTCTGCGCATGGGCGGTGTTGCATGGCATGGCCAGGACTTCGGCACCCGCCGCCTTGAGACGCGACGCCATCGCCGCCAGTTCGGCCTCCGCCTCGCCCGGCCGCGTATTCCGGTCCGGCACCTGGGGGTTCATGTCCATGACCACCCGGATGTGATCGGCGTCGCCCTGTGCGGGCGTCAGCGCCTGCACCCGCGCCAGGAACGCGACGGTCGCCGCCGGCCCCATCCCGCCCAGGACACCCAGTATCTTGCTCATCGCATCCGCCCGATCATTGGAAACAGGATCTTTTGCACGGCGCGCGGCCCATCGGGGCAACGCACCTTCAGATTCTGAACACCTGCAACCATGGTCGCACGGGCCCGGAATGAACAGCGGGCCCACATCACGCCGATTTGCGGTTTTGACGTCCGACACATCCGGCCCTAGGCTGGGAACCTCATCGGGGGATGGTTATGACCACATCGAACGTCACGCAGGCTGGCACCCGGGACGGCAAGCGCTTTTTCCTGATCAGCGCGATCGCCATGGTGCTGGTGATCTTCGCCGGGTTCTCGCTGCAGCTGGCCATGGGTCGGTCCAGCTTCCAGGCGCCGCCCCTCGTTCACGCCCACGCCATCGTCTTCATGGGCTGGGTCGTCATCTTCCTTCTCCAGAACCTCCTGATCGCGACGGGCCAGGTCCGGCTGCATCGGCCGCTGGGATGGATCGCCGCCGCCTGGCTGGTGCCGATGCTGGTTCTGGGCTGCCTCGTCACCGTGAATATGATCCGCGAGGCTGATGTACCCTTCTTCTTCAGGCCGCTGCATTTCCTGGTCTTCGATCCGGTTTCCCTGATCGCGTTCATCGCCCTGACCATCGCAGCCATCGCCTTGCGGCGCGCAACACCCTGGCATCAGCGCTTGCACTACTGTGCCATGGCCATCCTGATGGGACCGGCGCTCGGGCGACTGCTGCCCATGCCCCTGCTGATCCCCTGGGGCTGGGAAGCGACCTTCGTCGCCACCCTCGTCTTCCCGCTGATCGGCGTCCTTGCCGACCTGATGCGGAATGGACGCGTCCACCCCGCCTGGATCTGGGGCATCGGGGCCATGTTCGCGATGTTCGCGGCGGTCGAGGCGATCACCTATACGCCCGTCGGAACCGCCCTCTACGATGCGGTCGCCGCCGGTTCGCCGGGCGCAGCCGTAGACCCCCTGGCCTTCCCGCCCTTCCCCGGTCCGCCGCCGGGGGCCGCGCCGGTCCCCTGATACGGCACGCGGTCTAGGCTCCGAACATCGCGTCCAGTTCGCCCTGATAGCCGAACAGGCCCTGGGCCCCGCCGGTGTGCAGGAACACCACCCGCTCGCCCTCGAACCGTCCGGCCCGGGCCAGGGCGATCAGCCCCTTCATCGCCTTGCCGGTATAGACGGGGTCCAGCACGATCCCGTCGGTCCGCGCGGCCAGCACCAGGGCATCCACCACCGCCTGGTCGATCAGGCCATAGCCGGCGCCGACATAGTCGCAATCGGCCACCACCATTGAATCCTTCACCCGGTCCGCATGGCCCAGCAGCATGGCGGTCTCTTTCGCCAGCTTCAGCACATTGGCTTCCTGCTTTTCTTTCGGTGCCCGCACCCCGATGCCCAGCACCGGAATGTCGGCTCCCAGCACCGCCAGACCGGCGACCAGGCCCGCATGGGTCCCCGCACTGCCCGTCGCCGTCACGATCCGGTCGATGGCCAGGTCCAGTTCATCGGCCTGCACCACGATCTCGCGTGCGCAGTCGACATAGCCCAGCGCCCCGATCGCGTTCGACCCGCCGCCCGGGATCACATAGGGCCGCCCGCCGCGCGCCCGGACCTCCTCGGCCGTCTTCTCCAGCTCGGCCGGCATGTCCGATCCTCCGGGCACGGAGCGGATCGTCGCCCCGAACAGCCGGTCCATCAGGACATTGCCGTTATGGACATAGTCGACCGCCTTCGACCCCGTCCGCTCCTCCAGGATGACCTCGCACTTCAGGCCGGTCGCCGCCGCTGCCGCCGCCGTCTGGCGCACATGGTTGGACTGCACCGCGCCCTGGGTGATCAGGGTGTCGGCATCCTGCTCGATGGCATCGCCCAGCAGGAACTCCAGCTTGCGCGTCTTGTTGCCGCCGCCCGCCAGACCCGTGCAGTCGTCCCGCTTGATCCACAGGTCGATGCCCAGCGCCTCCGACAGCCGGGGCAGGGGCTCCAGCGGCGTGGGCAGGTGCGCCAGGCGCAGACGGGGAAAGCGGGCGAGGTGCATGGATCGGGCTCCGGTTGTCCCCTTCCCTAACACCCGGTGCCCCGCCCCGGGAATGGACACCCGCCGCCGCCGGGCCTATCGTCGCCGAGTTCTCCGGGGAGCCGCAGGTCAGCGGCTGAGATTGGCGTATCCGCCTGACCCGTCGAACCTGATCCGGGTCATGCCGGCGAAGGGATGGGAATGTCTTTTCCATCCGTGCACCCCGGCCTTCGCCGGAATGCACGGTGAGAAAGCGATCTGTACCCGGAGTCGGCAGACCTCAACGCACAGAGGCCGCCATGAACATCCACGTCACCCCTACCGAGCCGCAAGAGCCCAATGTGGACCTCCCGCTTAAAGACGCCCGCGAGCAGGTGATGAAGGAGACCGGCACCATCCCGACCGGCGAGCGCGCCGGCTCGCGCAAGGTGTACGTCCAGGGCGAACTCTATCCCGACATCCGCGTGCCGTTCCGCGAGGTCGCCCTGCACCCCTCGGCCAATGAGCCGCCGGTGACCATCTATGACTCCTCGGGCCCCTATACCGACCCGTCGGTCACCATCGACATCACCAAGGGCCTTCCCCTGGTCAAATCCAGCTGGCAGCTGGACCGCGGCGACATCGCCCCCGTCGCCACTCCGCGCGAGGTGAAGCCCGAGGACAACGGCCACGCCTCGGGCAAGACCCTCGCCCCCCGCTTCGACACCAGCCGCCACAGGGTCTTCAAGGGCGTCCCCGGCCGCCCGGTGACCCAGTACGAATATGCCAATGCCGGCATCATCACCCCCGAGATGGAATACGTCGCCATCCGCGAGAACCTGAGGCGGGAGCAGGTGGCGAGTGGCGAGTGGCGAGTGGCGAGCGAAGGCGGCTCCACAATCACCCTCCACGATGGCTCCACGATCCAGGCGATGTCGCCCGACTCCTCGCCACTCGCCACTCGCCACTCGTCACTGCGCGACGGCGAGAGCTTCGGCGCCAGTATCCCGGACTATGTGACCCCGGAGTTCGTGCGCGACGAAATCGCCCGCGGCCGGGCCATCATCCCGCACAACATCAACCACCCCGAGGTCGAGCCGATGATCATCGGCCGGAACTTCCTGGTGAAGATCAACGCCAACATCGGCAACTCGGCCGTCCTGTCCAGCGTGGACGACGAGGTCGACAAACTGGTCTGGGCCACCCGCTGGGGGGCCGACAACGTCATGGACCTGTCGACGGGCCGCAACATCCACAACATCCGCGACTGGATCATCCGCAACTCGTCCGTCCCCATCGGCACCGTGCCGATCTACCAGGCGCTGGAAAAGGTGAACGGCGTCGCCGAGGACCTGACCTGGGAGGTGTTCCGCGACACATTGATCGAACAGGCCGAACAGGGCGTCGACTATTTCACCATCCACGCGGGCGTGCGCCTGCCCTACGTGCCCCTCACGGCGCCAACGCGTCACCGGCATCGTCTCACGCGGCGGCTCCATCATGGCCAAATGGTGCCTCGCACATCACCGCGAGAGCTTCCTGTATGAGCATTTCGAGGAGATCTGCGACATCATGCGGGCCTATGATGTGTCGTTCAGCCTCGGCGACGGCCTGCGCCCCGGCTCCATCGCCGATGCGAATGACGAGGCCCAGTTCGCCGAGCTGCTACACCTGGGCGAACTGACAAGCGCCTGGGCGAGGACGTGCAGGTCATGATCGAGGGCCCCGGCCATGTGCCGATGCACAAGATCAAGGCCAATATGGATGAGCAGCTGAAACACTGCCACGAGGCGCCCTTCTATACCCTGGGGCCCCTGACCACCGACATCGCGCCCGGCTACGACCACATCACCAGTGCCATCGGCGCGGCCATGATCGGCTGGTTCGGCACGGCCATGCTCTGCTACGTCACGCCCAAGGAGCATCTGGGCCTGCCCGACCGTCAGGACGTCAAGGACGGCGTCATCACCTACAAGATCGCCGCCCACGCCGCCGACCTCGCCAAGGGCCACCCCGCCGCCCGCCTGCACGACGATGCCCTGTCACGCGCCCGGTTCGAGTTCCGCTGGGAAGACCAGTTCAACCTCGGCCTCGACCCCGAGACGGCCCGCAAATACCACGACGAGACCCTGCCCAAGGAAGCCCACAAGACCGCCCACTTCTGCAGCATGTGCGGCCCGAAATTCTGCTCGATGAAGATCAGCCAGGACATCCGCAGGGACGCGGCGGCGCAGAACGACGCGGGCGGTTCGCTGCTGGACCCCGCCACGGCCGAGGCCGGGATGGCGGAGATGAGCGCGAAATTCCGGGCCGGGGGCGGGGTGGTGGAGGTGAAGGTGTGAGGGGTCAAGCCGCTTGCTCCACCGCAGTTAGTTCCCACCACATGCACACTTTTAAGAGGGCATGGATTGCCTAAGCTTAGCGATGACATCGAAGGAATGCTCGCGACCGCAGCCCTGATGCTGACCGCCGAAGGAATGGCTGAATCGGCCGAAATTCTCCGTACGGCTGAACCCGCAATTGAAGAGACCGGATTCGACAACTGGAACGGCGGAACCACGATTTGGACGATTTACCTTTATGTAGAACCCGAGCGTTTCGTTAAGCTAGGAGACAGGCGAGAGCTGCTCGAAGATCAGATCGACACGCGCTTTAAGTCCATCGTCGGTAGCGACTCCCGAGATTGGTACGGTGCCAAGATACGTCCGCAGCTTCAGAAATCAGCCAACTGGCGCGAGTCCGCAGCGGAAATTCCTGAGCACACGCGACGTAACATTTTCGACGGGTTTCGGATCGAGAATGTCGCCTGGGCAGGACGCATAGACGAGGTCGCGTTCTTGGCTCGGATATTCGACTTGGCCAAGCTTCCGTCGACCGATTCCCGTTTCGGCGACGCAGCGGGAGATATTTGGCAGCACCGCGTTAACAATCCCGAGGATTGGAGTGACGACTGGATTTACGGCGACGTTCGATTTCGCCTGCTCAACGGCCCAAGCGATATTTTTATCCGGTTCCTGTGCGAAATGGTTCACCCGGTGGTGCGCCCTGATCGCAACGAAGCACTTCAGCTAGTTCAACACATCAACGACCAGCTTCGACCTGTTGGTTGGACCCTCGCTGAGGAAGAGAAAATCGCGGGTCGCCCCCGCTTCATCGGCAGGAAGCTAAGCGGCCAAGGACAACGCCACGTTTCCAGAGCCCGGTCAGTAGCTGACGCTCTCGACGCGGGCTGGATGCAAAAGGAGATCGAACGGCTGGAAAACGCGGTCGATCGCGACCCGGCATTAGCGATTGGGACGGCAAAAGAGCTTGTCGAGTCATGCTGCAAGTCGATCCTGACGAAACGGAACATCCCGTATTCGACTGGAGCCACGCTCCCCGACCTTACCAAGGCATTGGCCAAAGAACTCAAGCTGGTCCCCGAGGGGATTCCCGATCAAGCACGAGGAGCTGAGACCGTCCGGTTGATCCTTCGAAATTTGTCGTCGCTGACTTCGTATCTTGCGGAACTGCGGGGCCTCTACGGCACCGGGCATGGCCGAGACGGAAAACACCGCGGCTTGGAGCCGAGGCACGCAAGGCTGGCCGTAGCTTCAGCCGTCGCCTTCATCGACTTTGCGACGGAAACCCACCAAGCGCGCCAGACAGGAAGCGAAAAGGTGGAGCCCGGGTGAACGGGGGGTCGCCCGGTTGGTTATCCTATTGCTCTGACGTGTTGTACTGTAGCCGGTCGTCCTAATGGTGCGTCCTATTTTGGGTGAACCAGGCGACGCCCACTCCCCGGCCCACGGTTCACCCAACCCCCGTCCCGAGAGTCGCCCCCCGGCGAACCGAAAGACGCCCCCCAAGCTCTTGATCTCCAAGTCGGTACGGCACATCTCTGTCGGCGAAAGGGGTCACACATGACCAAATCATTGCCAAAGAGCGCGGAGTCAGAAGCGCTCCGTCGTAACGAGGCTAAGTGGACCAAGCCGCTGATGGAAGCGGGTTGGAACGCAATCCCGAGCATCATCATAGAGAAACAGGAGGCCCTTGGGCTCGATGCCATAGATATGAACATCATTCTGCACCTCTCGAACTATTGGTGGCACGCGGATAATCTTCCATGCCCGTCAGTAGAGACGGTTGCGCGTGCGGTCGGCGTCTCAGGCCGGACCGTCCAAAAGCGAGTCAAAGCCCTGCAGGAACTAGGTCTGCTCACCCGGACCGAAAGGCGCAACACCCGCTTCGGCAGCGACACCAATCTCTACAGCTTCGAGGGACTGATCGCTGCCTCGTTGCCATTCGCTAAGGAGAAGCTCGCTGATCGAGCGAAGCGCGATCAGGAAGAACGTGACCGTGTCGCCCGGAAGAAGCCAAAGCTGAAACTGGTCGCTGCAAATACTTGAGAATTATGGCGGCGTAGCTCAGCCGGATAGAGCTCTCGTTTTCTACATACTTCATGGTTCGCGCCTCTAGTATGGACGAGAAGGTCGCGGGTTCAAGTCCCGCCGCCGCCTACCACTCTCACATCACCCCTCCCCCGCCATTTTCCGCAACGCCTCCTCAAACACCCCCGCCGGCTGGCCGCCGGAGATCAGCCATTTCCCCTCCACCACCACGGCCGGCACCGCGTTGATCCCCCGCGACCGCCACAGTTCCTCCGCCTCGCGCACCTCGGCGGCATAGAGGTCGTCGGCCAGGACCTCGACGGCCTTGGCCCGGTCCAGCCCGGCGGTCGCCGCCGCATCGGCCAGCACCACCGGATCGGCCAGCGACCGTCCGTCGGTGAAATGGGTGCGGAACAGGGCTTCCTTCAGCGCCCGCTGCCGGGCCGGTCCAACGGTGGCCGCCCAGTGCAGCAGCCGGTGGGCGTCGAAGGTGTTCCAGATGCGGCTGTCCGGCCCCATCCGCATCTCGAAACCGTCCCAGGCCTCGGCCGCGCGTTCGGTGATCATGGCCCGGTTGGCGGCCGACTGTTCGGGGGTCGAGCCATACTTCCGGGCGATGTGCTCAGCCGTATTCTCCCCCTCGGCCGCCATGCCGGGGTTCAGCTCGAACGGCTGGAAATGGATGTCCGCCTCGATGCCTTCGGCCTTGAGGGTCACGAGCGCCGCCTCCAGCCCGCCCAGCCCCACCACGCACCAGGGGCAGACGACGTCCGAGACGAAATCGATGTGCAGGGTCTTTGTCATGGGGGGCATATAGCCATCCTTCTCCCCTTGCGGGTCGAGAATGATATGGTGACCCCTTCCGCCCGCCTGGAACGTTCGACCGCCATGATCGAGACCGCACCCACCGATACGCCCGAGGCCGAGACCCCGCCCGTCGTCGCACCACCGGCCGCACCGGGTGCCGGGTCCGGCGGGGCGCTGGCGATCGGGGCCTTCGCGCTCGGGGCGCTGGCGGTCGGTGCCCTCGCGATCGGTGCCCTGGCCATAGGCAGCCTGGCCGTCGGCCGGGCGCGTGTGCGGCGGCTGCACATCGACGACCTCAGCGTCGGCACGCTCCGGATCGGGCGTATCGCGCGGCTGGACTGAGCCTACGACCGATTCTGACGTCCCGGCGTGCTAACCCTTGTCCCGGATCCACGGCAGAAGGGGACGGAACAGACCGGTCGACGCGAACGGGTCGGACGGGTCGGACGGTGTTTTTTCGACCTCCGGGTTCGGTTTCCGCCGACTGGCGCCGAAGGGCCCGCGCGACTAGAGAACGGCCATGCGCCTCGCCTTCATGGGTACTCCCGACTTCGCCGTGCCGTCCCTGGCCGAACTGATCGCCAGTGGCCATGAGGTCGTGGCCGTCTACTCACAGCCGCCGAGGCCCAAGGGCCGGGGCCAGAAGCTGACGCCCTCTCCGGTCCACGCCTTTGCAGAGACCATGGGCCTGCCGGTCTTCACGCCCGCCTCGATGAAGGCCCCGGACGCGATCGAGACCTTCCGGAGCCTGGACCTCGATGCCGCCTGCGTCGTCGCCTATGGCCAGATCCTTATGCCTGCGGTGCTGTCGGCGCCCCGGCTGGGCTGTTTCAACCTGCACGGCTCGCTGTTACCGCGCTGGCGGGGGGCCGCGCCGATCCAGCGGGCCATCATGGCCGGGGACCGCCAGACCGGGGTCCAGATCATGCGGATGTCGGAGGGCCTCGACGAGGGGGCCATCCTGCTCAGCGAGGTCCTGCCGATCGCCCCCGACGATACGGCCGCCACCCTGGCCGACCGCATGGCCACGACGGGGGCCACCCTGTGGACCCGCGCCCTGGCGGCCATCGAGCGCGGCGGCGTCACCGAGACGGAACAGGTCGGCGAGGCGACCTATGCCCGGAAGATCACCCCGGCCGAGGCTCGCATCGACTGGACCCGCCCCGCCGCCGAACTGGACGGCCACATCCGGGGCCTGTCCCCATTCCCCGGTGCCTGGTTCGAGGCTCCCGGTCCGGATGGCCCCGTCCGGGTCAAGGCCCTGATGTCGATGCCGAGCCTGAAGGGCGCGGGCGCGCCGGGCGAGGTCCTCGACGACGCGTTGCTGATCGGCACCGGTGACGGCGCCGTGCGCCTGCTCCGGGTCCAGCGCGAGGGCAAGGCGGCGCAGGATCCGGCCGACTTCCTGCGGGGCTTTCCCCTGCCCGTCGGCACGATGCTGGGCTGATGCCCCGCTATCGGCTGACGCTGGAGTACGACGGCGGCCCCTATGCGGGTTTCCAGGCCCAGGACAGCCTGCCGACGGTCCAGGGGGTGGTCGAGGCTGCGGTCACGGCCTTCTGCGGCCAGACCGTCCGCATCGCCGCCGCCGGCCGCACCGACTCGGGCGTCCACGCCACCGGACAGGTCGCCCACGTCGATCTCGATCGGGACTGGCCTGCCGCCACGGTCATGAACGCCCTGAACGCCCATATGGTGAGAGAGGGCGTGGCCGTGCTGGACTGCCGGGCCGTGCCCGACGACTGGCACGCCCGCTTCTCGGCCACCGGGCGGCGCTATCTCTACCGCATCCTGAACCGCCCCGGCCGCCCGGCGCTGGAGCGCGGCAAGGTCTGGCACGTCCGCCGCCCCCTCGATGTCGCGGCCATGCAGGCCGGGGCGGATCATCTGGTGGGCCACCACGACTTCACCACCTTCCGCGACCTGGCCTGCCAGTCGAAGTCGCCCGAGAAGACCCTGGACGTCGCCCGCGTCACCGCCGTGGGACAGGAGATCCATCTGGTGTTCGAGGCCCGGTCCTTCCTCCACCGTCAGGTCCGCTCGATGACCGGCACCCTGGTCGAGGTGGGTCTCGGCCGCTGGGCACCTGAGGCCGTGAAGACGGCGCTGGCGGCCCGCGACCGCACCGCCTGCGGCCCCGTCTCGCCCGCCGACGGCCTCTATCTGACGGGCGTGGCCTACGACGCCGGGGCCTGAGCCGCCTTGGCCCGCTGGCGCCAGGCATGCAGCAGCGGCTCGGTATAGCCGTTCGGCTGGCTCAGCCCCTCGAACACCAGGGCCCGCGCCGCCTGAAAGGCCAGCGACCCTTCCGGATCATCCGCCATCGGACGATACAGCGGATCGCCCGCATTCTGCCCGTCGACCTTCGCCGCCATCCGCAGGAAGGCCGCCTCGACCTGATCCGCCGTACAGACCCCGTGCAGCAGCCAGTTGGCGATATGCTGGGAACTGATCCGCAGCGTGGCCCGGTCCTCCATCAGCCCGACATCGTGGATGTCCGGCACCTTGGAACAGCCCACGCCCTGGTCGATCCAGCGCACGACATAGCCCAGGATGCCCTGGGCGTTGTTGTCCAGCTCGTCGGCGACCTCCTGCTCCGACCAGTTGGCCCCGTTCGCCAGCGGCGGCGTCAGCAGGTCCTCCAGCCCCGGTATCGGCCGTTGCGCGACCGCCTTCTGCACCGCGAACACATCGACGGCGTGATAGTGCAGCGCATGCAGGGTCGCGGCCGTCGGCGACGGCGTCCAGGCCGTGTTCGCCCCGGTCCGCGGGTGGCCGATCTTCTGCTCCAGCATGTCGGCCATCCGGTCGGGCGCCGCCCACATCCCCTTGCCGATCTGTGCCCGGCCCGACAGGCCGCACGCCAGACCGATGGCGACGTTGCGCGCCTCATACGCCGCGATCCATTTCGAGGCCTTGATGTCGGCCTTGCGCACCATCGGCCCGGCCTGCATGGCGGTGTGGATCTCGTCTCCAGTCCGGTCCAGGAAGCCGGTGTTGATGAAGACGATCCGGTCCTTCACCGCATGGATACAGGCCGCCAGATTGGCGCTGGTGCGGCGTTCCTCGTCCATCACCCCCACCTTGATCGTGTGGCGCGCCAGACCCAGAAGGTCCTCGACGGCGTCGAACAGGGCGTTGGTGAAGGCCGCCTCGTCCGGCCCGTGCATCTTCGGCTTGACGATATAGACCGACCCCGCCGCCGAGTTGGTGAACCCCCGCCCTTTTCCTGAAACGGGCCCCTTCAGGTCGTACAGGGCGATCAGCGAGGTCACGATGGCGTCCAGAATGCCCTCGGGCGCCTCCGACCCGTCCGGCAGGACGATGGCCGGATTGGTCATCAGGTGCCCGACATTCCGCACAAAGAGCAACGATCGCCCCTTGAGCGTACGGCTCGATCCGTCGTCGGCGACATAGGTCAGATCGGGAGCCAGGGTCCGTTCCAGCGTCTGGCCACCCTTCTGGAAACTGGCCTTCAGGTCGCCCTTCATCAGCCCCAGCCAGTTGCGATAGGCCGCGACCTTGTCCTCCGCGTCCACGGCGGCGACAGAGTCTTCCAGATCGCAGATGGTCGACAGGGCCGATTCCAGGATCACGTCCGCGATCCCGGCCGGGTCAGTCGCCCCGATCGGATGGTTCCGGTCAAACACCACCTCGATGTGCAGGCCATTGTTGCGATACAGGACCCCCCGCTCCGTCCTGCCGACGAACTGGTCCTGATGTTTCAGGGCGATGGCGTGGGCGAAGCGCTCGTCCGCATCGGCCCAGGACCCGGTTTGCAGCGGAACCGCCTCGTCCAGAAACGCCCTGGCCCGCGCCACAACCCGCGCCCCGCGCGCCGTGTCGTAACCCCCACCCGGCGGCAGATCCCCAAGCGCGTCGGTGCCATACAGAGCGTCATACAGACTGCCCCAGCGCGCGTTCGCGGCGTTCAGCAGGAATCGGGCATTCAGGATCGGCACGACCAGCTGCGGCCCGGCCAGGATGGCGAGTTCAGGGTCCACGTTCCGCGTCGTGATCTGGAACGGCGCGGGCTCCTCGACCAGATATCCGATCTCACGCAGGAAGGTCTCGGTCGCTACGGGATCGTGCGGTTGACCCTTCCTCGCCGCGTGCCAGACATCGATCCGGGCCTGCAAGGCGTCCCGCCGCGTCAGCAGGGTGCGGTTCTCCGGTGCGAACCGCGCGAACACCCCGGCCACGCCGACCCAGAAGGCGTCCGCCGCGATGCCCAGCCCGGGCAGCACCTCGTCCTCCAGAAAGGCCGACAGCTGTCGATCGACCGACAGGCCGGCACGGTCGTTGTGGGTCATGCGGTCTCTCCAGCGCGAGCCAGGCGGGGAGGCGGCTCGTAACAATGCGTGATCGCACTAGAGCGGGGCCAGGGCGGACCTGCAAGCCCATCCGAAGATGACACCGGTGACAATGCGAGGAGCACAGGCCTAGTCTGCCGAAAAGTCCGGAGGAAGACGCCGTGGATCGCAGACCTGCCCCAGACCGCCGCTCCGTCCTGGTGACAGGGCTCGCCCTGCCGTTCCTGACCACGTCCGCCGGGGCGCAGGGAATCCATCCCGTCGTCCCCACCACCCATGGCCCGGTGCGGGGCCAGCGGGATGCGGGCGTGAACGTCTTCAAGGGGATTCGCTACGGGGCCGACACCGCGCCGCGCCGGTTCCAGCCACCCGCGCGACCCACGCCCTGGACCAGCCCGGTCGAGGCCTTCGATTATGGCCCGGCCAGTCCGCAAGGCAGTTCCGAGCCGAACCAGGCCGAGGACTGCCTGTTCCTCAACATCTGGTCGCCGGGCCTGGACGCCGGGCGTCGACCCGTGATGGTCTATATCCACGGCGGAGCCTATTCGAGCGGCTCGGGGTCCAGCCCGCTCTACGACGGCACGCGACTGGCCCGACGCAACGACGTGGTCGCCGTTACCGTCAACCACCGGTTGGGGCCCCTGGGCTATGCCTATCTGGCGCGGATCGTCGGCGCGCCCTTCCTCGACAGCGGCAATGCCGGGCAGCTGGACCTGATCCTGGCGCTGCAGTGGGTGCGCGACAACATCGCGGCCTTCGGCGGCGATCCCGGCCGCGTCATGGTCTTTGGCCAGTCGGGCGGCGGGGCCAAGATCGCGACGATGATGGCCACCCCGGCCGCGGCGGGCCTGTTCCACCGCGCTGCCACCATGAGCGGCCAGCAGGTCACCGCCTCGGGTCCCTGGAATGCCACCCGACGGGCCGAAGTCTTCCTCGACGCCCTGGGCCTGCCGAGGGACCGCGCCGCCGAGGCCGCGACCCTGCCGGTCGCCGACATCCTGAAAGCGACCGAGGCGACCGACCCCGTGCTGGGCTTCGGCGGCCTTTATTTCGGCCCGGTGCTGGATGACCGCAGCCTGCGACGCCATCCCTTCTATCCCGACGCCCCTGCCCAGTCGGCCCACATCCCGATGATCATCGGCAATACCCACGACGAGACCAAGGCCTTCCTGGGCGGTGATCCCGCGAACTTCAGCCTGACCTGGGACGACCTGCCCGGAAAGATGACCAACCGCGAGTTCCGCATCGACGTCGCGCCCGAGCCGGTCATCGCCGCCTACCGCCGCATGTATCCGGCCTACACGCCGTCCGACGTCTTCTTCGCCGCCACCACCGCCGCGCGCTCCTGGCGCGGGGCGATCATCGAGGCGGAGGCGCGCGCGGCATCGGGTTCGCCCGCGTTCGTCTATCAGCTGGACTGGACGTCCCCCATCGACGGCGGGCGTCGCGGGGCCATGCACACCGACGACATCCCGCTGGCCCTCGACAACGTCATGGCGACCGGCAGCCGCGCCCAGGGCCCGGAGGCACAGGGGATGGCCGACCGCCTGTCGCAGGCCTTCGTCGCCCTGGCCCGCGACGGGGATCCCAACCACACCAGCCTGCCGGCCTGGACCCCCTATGACCTTACGCGCCGCCAGACGATGATCATGGACGAACCGGCCCGGATGGAGGACGATCCGCGCGGTGGCGAACGCCGCCTGTTCGCCGCCATCCCCTATGTCCAGCCGGGAACCTGATGCCCCGAAAGCCGTCGAAGCCCGCCGCGCCGCCTGCCGTGGCGAAGTCCGGGCCCCGGCTGTTCCGGCTCCATGGCCACCTGCTGATCGGACTCCTGCTCGCCATCGTGGTGACCCTGGCGTCCCCGTCGGAGTGGCGCTGGACGGTGCGCCTGGCCAGCGGCTGGGACGCGGGCGTGGCCCTGTTCCTGATGCTGACCTTCATCAAGATGGCGCGCGCCCGATCGGTCGACGCCATTCGTCAGCGCGCCGCCGATCTGGACGAGGGTGGCACCGCGGTCCTGCCGCTCAGCCTGCTCGCCGCCATGGCCAGCGTCGTCGTCGTGGTCTCCGAAGCCGCCTCGGCCACCGGAGAGAACCAGGCCACCGCCGCCGCCCTGATCCTCGGCACCGAGGCTCTGTCGTGGCTGTTCGTCCATGTCATCTTCGCCCTGCACTACGCCCACCGCTTCTATGCGCCGGACGAGGCGAACGCGGACACCGGCGGCCTGATCTTTCCAGGCGGAACGGAGCCGGACTACTGGGACTTCCTGCATTTTTCGCTGGTGATCGGCGTCGCCAGCCAGACCGCCGACATCCAGATTTCCGAACAGCGCATCCGCCGCCTGTCCACGGTCCACAGCGTGACCGCCTTTGTCTTCAACACCGTTCTGGTGGCCCTGGCGGTGAACCTGGCGGTCAGCCTGATCTGAGCCTCGCCTTGACTTTGCCGCAACAACGGCCCATCTGCCGCCCCGTCGCACTCTGGCGATCCCCGGTGCGCTCCAGCGCGTGTGGGTCTTCCTCCCCAGCGAAGACCTGACTGTAGCAGCGGCCGGCCCTCAAGATTCATTCGCTGCCCGGACACGCGGGGCGGCGCCCGATCAAGCCCGCGACCGCCACTCTGGCGATCCGTCGGGATTGGCGGCGCGCGGTCCTTTGGCGTCAATGCCCGGCCGATGCGCGTCGCCGCACGCGAAAGAACGCCTACCTTGACCACTACATTCGAGTCCTTCGGCCTGAACAAGGCCCTGCTGCAGGCCCTCACCACCGAGGGCTACACCGTCCCCACCCCCATCCAGGCCCAGGCCATTCCCTCGGTCATGCTCGGCAAGGACCTGCTGGGCATCGCCCAGACCGGCACCGGCAAGACCGCAGCCTTCGCCCTGCCGATCCTGCATCGCCTGGCCGAGAACCGCGTCGCTCCCCTGCCGCGCACCACGCGCTGCCTGATCCTGTCGCCGACGCGCGAACTGGCCAGCCAGATCGCCGACAGCTTCAAGGCCTATGGTCGCCACCTCGGCTTCAAGGTCGCGGTTGTCTTCGGCGGCGTGAAATACGGCCCGCAGGAACGTGCCATCCAGGCCGGCCTCGACGTGCTGGTCGCCACGCCCGGCCGTCTGCTGGATCACATGCAGCAGAAGACCCTGGACCTGTCCTCGACCGAGATCTTCGTCCTCGACGAGGCCGACCAGATGCTGGACCTCGGCTTCGTCAAGCCAATCCGCCAGATCGTCAGCCGCATCCCGGCCAAGCGCCAGAACCTGTTCTTCTCGGCCACCATGCCGACCGAGATCGGCAAGCTGGCCGGCGAGCTTCTGAAGGAGCCCGTCAAGGTCCAGGTGACGCCGCAGTCGACCACGGTCGAGCGCATCAACCAGTCGGTCATCCACGTCGAACAGGGCCGGAAGCGCGCCCTGCTGACGGAAATGTTCGCCGACGACAACTTCACCCGCTGCCTGGTCTTCACCAAGACCAAGCACGGTGCCGACAAGGTCGCGGCCTATCTGGAAGCCGGCGGCGTCCAGGCCGGTGCCATCCACGGCAACAAGTCCCAGCCCCAGCGTGAGCGCACCCTGGCCGCCTTCAAGGCCGGCAAGCTGCGCGTGCTGGTCGCCACCGACATCGCCGCCCGCGGCATCGACGTGGACGGCGTCTCGCACGTGGTGAATTTCGAACTGCCCTTCGTGCCGGAAGCCTATGTCCACCGCATCGGCCGGACGGCCCGCGCCGGGGCCGACGGCTCGGCCATCAGCTTCGTCGCCGGCGACGAGATGAAGCTGCTGAAGGACATCGAGAAGGTCACCCGCCAGAAGATCCCCGCCACCGACCGGCGCAACGACAAGTCGCTGGGCCTGCTGGACCAGTCGATCATGGCCGCCGGCGTCGGCACCAAGGCCACCATGCCCGACCGCGAGGATCAGCCCCGTGGCGAGGGTCGCAACCGCAACCCGCGGCGCGATGGCGTCAAGAAGGAGCACGGCGGCCAGCCGCACCGCATTCGCGGCAAGGGTGCCCCGAACCGGGATGGCGCGCGTGACGGCGGCGGACGCGACCAGAACCGGGGCCACAACGGCGACCGTTCGATCGTCAGTGTCGTGCCGTTCGACCCGCTCGCGGCCGACCGCGCCCGCTCGGCCGCCTCTGCCAATCGCCCGGTCAGTGAAACGAGGCCCGACGGCGAAATCCGCCGCCGCCCCCGCGGCCGTCGTCCGTCCAACGGTGGCAAGGGCTACGTCGCCAAGGGCTGATGCCTGCTGTCTCCTCCCCATTCGCAGCTTTGCGAACGGGGAGGAGACTATTGACGGCGCGTCGCTATCCCCGTCGCCCCCAGCGTCGCCGCGAGGGCTTCCACCGCGGCCTCGACCGCCGCCGCATCGCGACCGCGCACCACCAGATTGGTTCCGACTTCCCCGTCCGAGCCCGCCCCGAAGGGATAGCTGCCGAACGACAGGTCGCGACTGGCCCCGGCCGCCTCGGCCAGCGGTGCCGCGATCACCCCCTCGCCCACACCGGTGACCCTGAGCGTCCGGGCATGGACCACGGCCCCGGTCCGGAGCCGGGGCACCAGGTCCTCCAGCATCGCTGTCATGATCCTGGGCACGCCCGCCATGACGAAGACATTGCCGATCTGGAATCCGGGGGCGTCCGTGACCGGATTGGCGATGAGCACCCCGCCGTCGGGAATCCGCGCCATCCGCCGCCGCGCCTCGTTCAGTTCATCGCCATAGCGCCGCAGCAGAATGGCCAGGGCGTCGTCCCGTTCGCCGATGGCCACACCGAACGCCTCGGCCACGCACTCCGCGGTGATGTCGTCGTGCGTCGGCCCGATGCCGCCGGTGGTGAAAACATAGTCGTGAGCGGCCCTCAGCGCGTTCAGCGCCTCGATGATCTGCCCGGGCCGGTCGCCCACGGTGCGTGCCTCCAGCAGGTCGATCCCCAGGGCCGCCAGGAACCGGGCGATAGTGTTCAGATTGGTGTCGGCCGTCCGCCCGGACAGGATTTCATCGCCGATGATCAGGACGGCGGCGGTCGGGGATGTGTGTTCCATGCCGCTCACCTACGCCACATTGGTCCGGCCGCAAGGCGTCGCGACGCCTCGCCCTTTCGCGCCGCCCTGAATCGGCTTGAGATTCCGTGCTAGGCTCGCCATGTCACCCCCGAAACGCTGGTTCCAGCGTGCCCGAGACCCGACCATGTATGAAACGCCCGAGCTGGACACCGAGACCCTGGTCCGCACCAGCGCCATCCGCCTGTACGAGCCCGACGATTTCGAGGGCATGCGCATCGCCGGGCGTCTGGTGGCCGACGCGTTGGACATGATCACGCCCTATGTGGTGCCGGGCGTCACGACCCGGGAGATCGACGACCGCATCCGCCAGTACACCCTGGACCGCGGCGGCCTGCCCGCCTGCCTGGGCTACAAGGGCTATATGAAGACCGTCTGCACCTCGATCAATCACGTGGTGTGCCACGGTATCCCCGGCGATCGGGTGCTGAAGGACGGCGACATCGTCAACATTGACCACACCGTTATCGTCGATGGCTGGCACGGCGATTCCAGCCGCATGTTCGCGGTGGGTGAGGTCAACGCCCGCGCCCGGAAGCTGATCGACGTCACCTATGAATCCCTGGCGCTCGGCCTGGAACAGGTGAAGCCCGGCAACACCTTCGGCGACATCGGCTTCGCCATCCAGCGCCATGTCGAGGCCGCCCGCATGTCGGTCGTGCGCGACTTCTGCGGCCACGGCATCGGACGGCTGTTTCACGACAGCCCCAACGTCCTGCACTACGGGCGCAAGGGCGAGGGCGCGGTGCTGAAACCGGGCATGTTCTTCACCGTCGAGCCGATGGTGAACCTGGGCAAGCCGCACGTGAAGGTCCTGTCCGACGGCTGGACCGCTGTCACCCGTGACAAGTCCCTGTCTGCCCAGTGCGAGCACACCGTGGGCGTTACCGAGGACGGGGTCGAGATCTTCACCGCCAGTCCCATGGGCCTGTTCAACCCGGCGGCCGCAGGGGCTTGAACGGCGCGGCGTAAACGCTAGCCTGAACCTGCGATTGTGGGGACCGGTGTGACGGATCAGAGCGAAGACATCGCCCGGACGGTGCCCAAACCCCCGCCCCATCATGCCGGTCACCGGGAACGCCTGCGCCATCGCGCCCGCACCGCCGGCCTGACCCATCTGCCGGATTACGAGCTGATGGAGCTGTTTCTGTTCCGGAGCCAGCCGCAGGGCGACGTCAAGCCGATCGCCAAGGCGCTCCTCTCCCGCTTCGGCTCCCTCGCCGCCGTCCTCGCCGCCAGCGTGGAGGACCTGATGACCGTCCGCACCGAGGACACGAAGGGCCGGACAAAGTCCGTCGGCATGGAGACGGCGCTCGACCTCGCCGCCCTGCACGAGGTGGCCCAGCGCGTGGCCAGGGAACCGGCCACAAAGCGCCCGGTGATCTCGTCATGGTCGGCTCTGCTGGCCTATGTCCGCCTCGCGCTCCAGCATGAGCCGCGCGAACAGTTCCGGGTCCTGTATCTCGACAAGAAGAACCAGCTGATCCTCGACGAGGTCCAGAACCGGGGCACGGTCGATCACGCCCCGGTCTATCCGCGCGAGGTCGTGCGCCGCGGACTGGAGGTCTCCGCGGCCGCCATGATCCTGGTCCACAACCATCCGTCCGGCGACCCGACGCCCAGTCGCGCCGACATCGACATGACCCGACAGATCGTCCAGGCCGCCAGGTCCCTGGCCGTCGAGGTCCACGACCACCTGATCGTCGGTCGCGAGGGCGTGACCAGCTTCAAGCAGCTGGGGCTGATGTGACAGGGTCTGTGCTGTCCACCGCCCGCCTGACACTCACGCCGGTCGCCGTATCCGACTACGACGACCTTGTCCTGCTGTGGCAGGATGCGGCCTTCACCCGGCACATCACCGGACGGAACCTGTCGGCGGAGGAGGTGTGGTTCCGCCTGCTGCGCGATATCGGCCACTGGTCGGTGCTGGGGCGTGGCAACTGGTCGATGCGGCTGACGGAGACCGGTGCCTATGTCGGTTCGGTCGGGGTGCTGGACTACCATCGCGACGTGGTCCCGCCGATGGGGGCACCAGAGCTTGGCTGGGGCATCGGCGGGGCGTTTCAGGGTCAGGGTCTGGCCAGAGAGGGTGTGTCCGCCGCGCTCGCATGGGCTGACGCTGTGCTGAAGGCGCCGCGCACCGTCTGCATGATCGCGCCGGTTAACCTGGCGTCCCTGCGCCTTGCGGGCCATGTCGGCTACGTCCGCTATGCCGACGGCATCTATCGCGACGAGCCGACGATCCTGATGGAACGGATCAACCCGTCCGGGCCGAGGTAGGGCGACCGCGCGAGAGGCCGACAGGACCGTAGCCTCACATTAAGGTTTATCGCGCATTGTAGATGTCATGCCGATGCCCGCCGAAACCCTTCACGCCTATCTGACCGAGGCCTTTCCCGACGCCGAGATCGTCATCGATGATCTCGCGGGCGATGGCGATCACTACAAGGCCCGCATCGTCTCTACCGCCTTCGCCGGCCTGCCGCGCGTGAGACAGCACCAGCTCGTCTATGCCGCGCTCAAGGGCCATATGGGCGGCGAACTGCACGCCCTCGCCCTCGAAACCTCCGCTCCCCCTGACATGATGAGCTGACACGACATGCGTTACCGGCCCTTCGGCGCTTCCGGCGCCGCCATCTCGACCCTGACTCTCAGCCTTGGCCACGACAGCCTGGCGCGCGGCAAGGGTGCCGCCAGCGACCTGATCTTTTGCGCCCTGGAAGCGGGCATCAATGCCTACCGGCTGGAAACCGCCGATCCCGTCCTGGCCGAGGTCCTGGGTCAGGCCCTGGTCAACGTCGAGCGCAAGCTGCTGAACGTCAGCCTGCAACTGGGGGCGGGGGACGGTCGGCGCGGCTCCGCTCGCGACTTCACGGCAGAGGGCATGACCGTAGCCATCGATCGGGTCCTGCAGATCTCGGGGCTGGGCTGGATCGACATGGCCCTGCTCGAAGAACCCGGCGAGCATGAACTGCCGCAGTCGTCGCTGAACGCCTTGAAGGCGCTGCGCGCCACCGGTCGTGTTCGATATCTGGGCATCTCGGGCGAGACCCCGGTCATGGACACCTATGTCTCGACCGGGGCATTCGACGTCCTGGCCACGCCCTTCCACGTCAATTCCGACTGGCGGGTGCGCTCGCGGATGCGGGTGGCGCGCGAGCAGGACATGGCGATCCTGGCCTATGGCTATTTCCCCGACAGCCTGAACACCGAAAAGAAGGCGATCACGCTCAACCAGCCGAAGAAGGGCCTGTTCGGCTTTGGCGGGCGGCAGAAGCAAGATCCGTTGGCCAGCGTGGGCTCCTTCGCCTTCCTGCATCGCACGCCCAGCTGGACCGCAGAGGCCATCTGCCTGGCCCACGCCATGAGCGATTCCTCCGTCTGCAGCGTCCTCATCAACGCCGACGACATCGAGCGGCTGAACACCCTGGCCGCGGTGCCGGAGAAGGAGATGCCGCATGGCCTTTCCGCCCAGATCGAGATGGCCAGAGTCGCGGCCTGATCGCGTTCTGGTGATGTGCCGACCCTTGACCACCGAGGTCGCCGACCCTAGCTGACGCCTGCAACGAAAGGCGTCCCTCCGTGTCCAACCAGGCTCTCGATACCGCGACCCCCGCCGATCCGATCCATGCCTTCATCGCCCGGACGGTGGCCGAACATCCGGTCGTCCTGTTCATGAAGGGCACGCCCGATTCCCCGCGCTGCGGCTTCTCGGCCCATGCGGTCCAGATCCTCGATCACATCGGCGCATCCTTCGTCGGTGTCGACGTGCTGCAGGACGACGGCCTGCGCGACGGCATCAAGACCTTTACCGACTGGCCCACCATCCCGCAGCTGTATGTGAAGGGCGAGTTCGTGGGCGGCTCCGACATCGTCAAGGAGATGTTCCAGGCCGGAGAACTGACCGCCCTGATGGTCGAAAGGGGCGTGCCGCTCGGGGAGGCCTGAGCCGTGGCTCGCACCGTCCTGGAGCCCAGGGCCGATCGGGAGATTTTCGAGCTGCCGCTCGAAATCCGGCCAGAGCACATCGACGAGAACGGCCACGTCAACAATGTCGTCTATGTCGGCTGGCTGCAGGACGCCGGCACGACCCACTGGAACGCCCGCTTTGACGCCGAAACCCGCGCGAAATGGTCCTGGGTCGCCCTGAGGCACGAGATCGACTACCTCCGCGCGCTCAAGCCCGATGCCACCGCCATCGCCCGGACCTGGGTCGGTGACCCCCACGGCCCGCGCTTCGCCCGCTTTGTCCGCATCGAGGACGGCGAGGGTCGCCTGTGCGCGCAGGGTGTATCGGAATGGTGTCTGGTCGAAGCCGCGACCCTGCGCCCGACCCGCATTCCAGCGACCATGTTGCCGACCTTCGAACGCCGCTGACCGATCAAGGCAAGGTCTGCCATAAGCAAGCGTTAGGCTGACCGGCCGTTCGCGCTCCATGGAGCGCGAGTCTTTCGGATTGCGTCCGGCCTCCTGAGGCGCGATAGGTTCCGCAATGACTTCAGTTGGCACCTGAAAATCGGTCGCTGCCAATCTCCAAAAATCTCGGCCGGGTATGTCTTTCGCTCCGCGAGGCTCCGGATCACCTGAAGGGTCAGCCGTGGCTGCCCACCCGCCTCTGCATCCCGACGGTCCCCTCAGTCTCGCGCTGGCCGTGGTGGGTTCGTCCAGACCCCCCCTGCTGCTGCTCGACGAGACGCTGAAGATCATCGCCGCCAGCACCTCCTTCTGCGTGGCCTTCGACATTGACCCGGACCGGATCGTCGGCGGCTTCCTGGGTGAGGTCGGGACCGGCGAATGGAACAAGCCACAGCTGCGCGTCCTGCTGGAAGCCACAGCCAAGGGCAACGCCGCCATCGCGGCCTATGAGATGGACCTGAAGGGCAAAAGGGCGGGCGTCCGCAAGCTCGTCATCAATGCCCAGCGCCTGAAATACTCGGACGCCGACCCCGTCCGCCTGCTGATGACCATTGAGGACGTCACCGCCGCCCGCGAAGGCGAACAGCAGAAGAACGACCTGCTGCGTGAAAAGGCGATCCTGCTTCAGGAGCTCCAGCACCGCGTCGCCAACAGTCTGCAGATCATCGCCAGTGTCATCCTGCAGAGTGCCAGAAAGACGACGTCCGAAGAGACCCGAATCAACCTGCGCGACGCCCACAGCCGCGTGATGTCGGTCGCCACCCTGCAGCAGCAGCTGGCCGCCTCACGTCTCGGAGCCGTCGAGCTGGAGCCCTATTTCACCCAGCTGTGCAAGAGCATCGCCGCCTCGATGATCCACGACCCGACGCGGCTCACTCTGACGGTCGAGGTCGACGACAGTGTCACCGATGCCGACGTGTCCGTCAGCCTGGGTCTGGTGGTGACCGAACTGGTCATCAATGCATTGAAGCACGCCTTCCCCGGCGGCCGCAGCGGATCCATTGTCGTGGGCTATCGAAGCCATGGGCCAGACTGGACGCTCTCGATCAAGGACGACGGCGTGGGCATGCCCAGGGACGCGGCCAGTGCGACGCCGGGCCTCGGCACCAGCATCGTCGAAGCGCTGTCGAAACAGCTCAAGGCCCGCATCCAGGTCGAGAGCGACAGCCACGGGACGCTCGTCTCGGTGATCCACAGCCCGCTGTCGGCCATCGAGGCGACCGGCAGCGCCGTCTAGATCAGGTCGTCGGCGGCAATAGGTAGGGATTGTTGACCGACACCCTTGTGCCCGGGGCCAGGCCCAGCTCCTCGAACGACCATTGCAGTTCGACCCCATCCGCCATCGGATGGTCGCAACGGTCCTCGTCGATGCGGCGCAGGGTGATGATCGAGCCGCTGCGCATACGGTCCACGACCAGCATCAGGTCGTCCTTGTCGGTGCAGCCGTTCGAACTGACCCGGAACACCGCAAGATCGTTGGCGATCGCCGCTGCGTGGATCGGCTCCAGCTGGCCCGGCATCGCGGCCGTCCGCTCCGGCGCATCCTGGTGGAACATCGCACAGCCGGAGGTGGTCAGCGCAAGCAGGGCGACTGCAGCGAGGGCGCGGAAGGGAGCCATGTCCCGGATCCTGTTCAGCCAGTATGGGGCATCATCACCCAGTTCGGCCGCTTTCGCACCTGATTTTCTCCGACCGGACGAGCGCCTCAGCCCGGCAGGTCCAGCCGGTGCAGGTCGACGCCGATCGCGAATACCGCCACGCCCGATCCGTTCGGCACGATCCGCACCTTGTTGACCGCATTGCCCATCTGGACCGGAACCCAGGTCGTGCCGCCGTCGCGGGTCTCGAAGCCATTCGGCACCGCCCCGATCCAGCCATGACGTTCGTCGACAAAGCCCACGCCGAACGCGCGCACCGCCGCATTGTCCACCAGGGGCATTTCCGACCAGCTCAGGCCCCCGTCCGTCGTCCTTGCGAAAACCCTCTGGGTCGCTGCCGGATCGGGGTTGTAGCTCTGCACGGTCACATAACCGGTCGTCTCGGTGGGGAAGCTCATCTTCCAGGTCAGTTCGAACGGCCGCGTGCCCTCGTGAACCCTCGACCAGCTGCGTCCGCCGTCCCCGGTCCGCAGGATGACGGCGCGGGACTGTTCGACGTTCGTATCGGACGCCCCGCAGATGAAGCCGATCCGCTCATCGACGAAATGCACATCCAGGATCATGGCCGTGAGGGCCGACAGGTCTTCCGACGTCCAGGTCTCGCCCCCGTCGCGCGAGGTGGCCAGAAGCGCCGGCCCGCCGACCCGGCCGCCGGCGCGGATCGTCACCCTGTGGTCCAGAACGCCCGCATTGATGAAGGAGGCCTTGTGGACGTCGATGGCGCAGATGCCGGTCACGGCCGGGCCGTCGATCGTCACAGGTTCCCACGAGGCTCCGCCGTCGCGTGTTCGATAGAGCGGCGTCGTATCGGTCACGCCCGGGAAGTAGTCGGGTCCGATATTACCGAGGAACCCCAGGTTCGCATCCACGAAGCCGAGGGCCCTGACGAAGGTGCCGGGCCGGTCGAGGATCTGTATCCAGCTCTGGCCGCCATCCGTCGTCCTGAACAGCTTGCCTGCGCCGTTGCCGTACCAGCCGGTCAGGGCGTCAACGAAGACCACGTCGTCCTGCTTGCCGCGATACGGCTCGGTCGGCAGCTTGACCCACGCGGGTTCAGCCCCCTGTGCCCAGCTGAGGCCCGGCAAGGCCCCGATGGCCACACCTGCGGCCAGCACCTGTCTGCGATCCATGACACCCTCCCTGTCGGATGACTATGGAAAGCGTGCTTTACGCGTCGGCGCAAATGAACAGTGCGTAATGCGGAACCGCAAAGGCCCCGGATTGCTCCGGGGCCTTCGATCTCATGGACCCGCCAGGGGCGCGGTCAGAACCCTTACGAGCTGTAGTATTCGACGACCAGGTTCGGTTCCATCTTCACCGCGAACGGCACATCGGCCAATTCGGGGAAGCGGACGAAGCGGACCGAGAAGCCGCGGTCACCCAGTTCCAGATAATCGGGAATGTCGCGCTCGCCGGACTGCTGGGCTTCGAGGACCAGCGCCATGTTGCGGGACTTTTCCTTGACCTCGACGACGTCGCCCGGCTTCAGCGTGTAGGAGGCGATGTTCACCTTCTTGCCGTTGACGGTCACATGGCCGTGGTTGACGAACTGGCGCGCGGCCCACGGGGTCGGCACGAACTTGGCGCGATAGACGGTGGCGTCCAGACGGGCTTCCAGCAGACCGATCAGGGTCTCGGAGGTGTTGCCCTTGCGACGGGCGGCCTCGTCATAGGTCTTGCGGAACTGCTTTTCCGTCAGGTTGGCGTAGTAGCCCTTGAGCTTCTGCTTGGCCTTCAGCTGCAGGCCGAAGTCGGAAACCTTGGACTTGCGGCGCTGACCGTGCTGGCCGGGGCCGTAGGAACGCTTGTTGACCGGGCTCTTGGCACGGCCCCACAGGTTTTCACCCATGGCGCGGTCGATCTTGTATTTGGCGCTGTGGCGCTTGGACATTCTGGTCTCTTCAAAATGATGCGGCCCGGCCCCTCCCCGAATGGAAGGGCGATCTCAACGGCGGTCCACGCATCGTCCGTAGTGGATTTCACGCAGCCGACAGGAGCCGGGCGCGGGAAAGCGGGCCTTATGGCGGCCCGCCCTCCTCAGGTCAAGGCCGACGGGCTCAGCTGGCCGGCGCGGCTTCCGGCACCCAGCGCCAGGCGTCGCGGGCCTTTTCGATGCGGCCGACGCCCGGATACGGGAAGTGATAGCCGTAGAGACGCAGAGTGTTGGCGGCAGCGCGCTCGTCCAGGGCGACACGGCTGGCGGTGGCGACGGGCGCGTCGTTGTCGAAGGCGATCTGCCACTCCGGCTTCTGCACCGAGATGATCGAGGAGTGCATGGCGTCGCCGATATAGAGCAGCTTTTCCGCACCCGACACGATCTCGAAGCCCGAATGGCCCGGCGTATGGCCGGCGATCTCGACCGCCGTGATGCCCGGCGCGACCTCGGAGCCGTAACGGAACACCTGGACCTTGGGCAGGATAGCCTCGCTGACCGACTTCAGTTCCGGGTTGGCCCGCATGAAGTCCCACTCGTTGGCCTCGATCCGGATCACGGCATTGGGGAACAGCAACTGTCCCTCCGCCCCGACCAGGCCGCCGACATGGTCGCCGTGGCTGTGCGAGATCAGGACTTCGGTGATGTCGGCCGGATCGACGCCGGCGGCTGTCAGGCTGGCCTGAAGCTTGCCGCCCGCCCCACCCAGGCCGGAACCGACGCCGGTGTCGATCAGGACCAGACGCTCGCCCGTGCGGACCAGCAACGGCTGGATCGACAGGCTGATGCTGTCCCCGGGTGCACCGGCTCCGGTCAGGACCGCCGCGACCTCTTGCGGGGTGCGGCCGACACCCAGGACCTTGTTGTCGTTGGGAACGACCAGGGTGCCGTCGCGAAGGGAGATGGCTTCCAGCGACCCGATCCTGAAGCGGGCGACATCACCGGTCACTGCGGGTGCGGCGGACGCCGGCGCGGCGGGTGCCTTGGCCTCCTCGGACTTCGAACAGGCACCGGCGGCGAGGACGGTGGACAGGACGAGGCCGGCGGCGGCGATCTTGAAATGGGGGATCATGGAAAACCTCAGCGCAGGGAAACGACGGCGTCGCTGAGATAATGCGCGACCGGCGATGCGCCAGATGGGCGGACCGTGAAGTTTGCCCCACAGCCCGCCTCTGGATCCGTCAGGCCGTCGCGGCCGCGAACAGGGCGTTGGCCTTGTTCCAGTTCACCACCGTCCAGAAGGCCTTCAGATAGTCAGGCCGGCGGTTCTGGTATTTCAGGTAGTAGGCGTGTTCCCAGACGTCCGCGGCCAGAACGACTGCGCCCTTCTCATCGGCGACGTCCATCAGCGGATTGTCCTGGTTGGGCGTCGAGGTGATCTTCAACTTTCCGTCCTGCACGATCAGCCAGGCCCAGCCGGAGCCGAACCGGGCCGCACCGGCCGCATTGAAATCCGTCCTGAACTTTTCCAGCCCGCCCAGGTCGCGGTCGATCGCGGCGGCCAGTCCGGCCGAGGGCTCGCCACCCTGGCCGACGGGGGCCAGCAGTTCCCAGAACAGGCTGTGATTCCAGTGCCCGCCGCCGTTGTTGCGCACGGCCACGGGCAGGGTCGACACACTCTTCAGCAGGTCCTCGATCGCATGGTCGGCCAGTGCGGCGTCGGCGGCGACCGCCTCATTCAGCCTGTCGACATAGGCCTGGTGATGCTTGCCGTGATGGAAGGTCATCGTCCCGGAATCGATGGCGGGCTCCAGCGCATCATGGGCATAGGGCAGGGGCGGCAGGGTGAAGGCCATGGGGAGGCTCCTTGGCAGGGGGGTGAAGGCTGGACGGGATTCAGGCCGTCAGGCCCGGGACCCAAGCGCTTCGCGGCCGATTTCGTTCATGCCTCAGGCAGATGCACCTTCAGGCAGTCGCGCACATCGCGCTTCAGGCTGCCGGACGCATTGAGGAAGTCGATGCCTTCGGCGGCGAACACGGCCTTGACCGCGGCATCCAGCCCCTCGGGCAGGGCGGCCACGACCCTGGCCTGGCCCTTGATGTGCAGGCAGATACCCAGTTCCGTGCACAGGGCACCAAACATCGGTTCGTAATCGGGCGGGTCGGCGGGCGCTTCGGTCATGGGTCAGGCCTTAAGCCGTTCCGCGTGGAAGACCACACCGACAGCGTCATCGGCGTGCCGGTGGCGGGGCTGTCGTGCCTCATTCAGCGCAGGGTGCCGCCGTGGATGGCGTGGGTCTTGAGGGTCTGGAGGGTCATCAACCGATCATCCGGACATCGAGCCCATCCAGCGACGCCAGCTTTCGGGCGAGCTTGCCGTCGGCTGTCACCAACGGCAGATTCAGACGTCTGGCCAGCACGGCGTAGAGGCAATCCGTCATGGAGTGGTTCAGTCGACAGGCCAGGGAGAAGGCCTCGTCCAGCAACGGTTCATGATCGAACAGCTCGACCACCTGCCTGGTCACTGACAAATTCTCCAACGCGGCACCTGCCTGCAGCTCGCCCTGAACGACGTAGCGCCGCAAGGCATTGGCCACCTCGATCAGCATGAGGTCCGGTGCCACCGCGGGCCTGAACGCCAGCCGCGCCTCGCGGGCCGCTTCGGCAAGCGGGTCATCGAGGAACCACTTCACCACGACGCTGGCGTCGAAGACCGCGCTCACCGATCCCGGTCTGCACGGATGATGGCGGTCGAATCCAGTTTGGAGCCGCGAGTCTGCTCCCGGGACCGTCGGGAGATTTCCTCGAACCGCTCTTCGACCGCCAGGACCTCCCGAGCCGCCATGTCCCTGAACTTCTGTTCGAGGGAGATGTTCTGAGCCTTCGCCATCGCCTTCAGGCGGGCGACGATGCCATCATCGAGATCGCGGACGAGGACCTGGGCCATACTTCATGATAGCATGCCGCTAGCAAGCGATCCAGCCGCTAGCCCGCCCGGTGCATCGCGCAGATCTTGTTGCCCGACGGATCGCGCAGATAGGCCAGATTCAGGGTGCCGAATGGACCCTGGCGCTGGCCGGGGGGATCCTCGATGGCCGTGCCACCAGCGGCGACGCCCGCATCGTGGAAGGCCTTGACCGCATCGGCATCCTTCGCCGCAAAGCCGATGGTCCCGCCGTTGGCATGGCAGGCGGGCTCTCCGTCGATCGGCGCGCCGACGGCGAAAGCCCCGCGCGGCGTGCGCCACCAGTAGCGACCCCTGGCGTCGGGGCCGGCACCGGCATCAACCCCGAGCGCCCCGAGCGCGGCATCATAGAAGCGCCTCGACGCCTCGATGTCATTGGCACCGACGGTGACGTGAGTGAACATGGTGATCTCCCGGCTTTGATACAGCGACGCTAGCCGAGCCCGTTTTTCAATGCAACGGACCTGAGAGACCAACACGCTGCGGACGCGGTCGCCCGCATGCATCAGGTCGAAGGCCTGGTGGATCTGGTCGAAGATCGGTCGCGGCAGCGTTCGTCGCGCCGGGGCATGAAGGTCGGCGATGGAAAAGGTCCGGTCCTTCAGGCTCAGATCTTGTCCGCCGCCTGTCGCGCCAGTCGCTCCAGCACCCGCCCCCTGCCCCTGGACAGGGCGTGGATCACGCCGCGAAAGGTCGCGACCTCCTGCGCGGTAAAGGCGGCGCGGCCCAGCATGACCCGCAGGTTCTGGCTCATGGACCGGGTCTTCTCGGGCGGATGGAAAAAGCCGGCGGCGTCCAGTTCCCGCTCCAGATGTTCGTACATGCCGACGGCCAGTTCGCCCGGGGCCGGCGGGTCGCCTTCGCGGAAGTTGGGCGGCGGGGCGTCGAGCACCAGGGTGCGCCACTCATAGGCGGTGATGGCGACGGCCTGGGCCAGGTTCAGGCTCTGGTGGCGCGGGTCGATGGGGATGGTGACGATGCCCTGGCACAGGGCGATGTCGGCCGTTTCCAGCCCCGCCCGCTCGCCGCCGAACAGGAGGCCGACCTGCAGGCCGGACGCCGTGTCGTCATACAGCAGGCGCGAGGCCTCGCGCGGGGTGCGGACCGGCTGGCGGGTCTCTCTCGGCCGGGCCGTGGTGGCGAAGACGGTGTTCAGGTCGGCGGTAGCGGCCGCCACGCTGTCGAAGACGGTCGCGCCGTCCAGCACCCAGTCGGCCCCGGACGCCGTCGCCCAGGCCCGCTCCTGGGGCCAGCCGTCGCGCGGCGTGACCAGCCGAAGCCGGTCGAGCCCGAAATTTGCCATCACCCGCGCCACCGCGCCGATGTTCTCGGCCATCTGCGACCGGTCGAGGATGACGACGGGGGGGGTATGGATCATCGCACCACCCCTAACCTCCCGCTCATCCCCGCGAAAGCGGGGACCCAGTGCTTTTGCGAGGCATGGAGCGCTGGATCAGCCCCGGTACACCACTTGTAAGGTCGATCGCCCACAGAACTGGGTCCCCGCTTTCGCGGGGATGAGCGGAGTAGAGAAGCGATCAGTCCTCGCCGATCATGGCCAGCCAGGGATCGGCCGTGCCCGCCTCGACGTCGGCGACCTTGACCGAAGGCCAGCCGATCGACTGACGGCCAGCGTCACGCCAGGCCAGAATGGTCAGGTCGCGCAGTTCCGCCGCCGCCGCCGCGATCCGCGCATCGGCGAAGGCGACGCCCGACACCAGGGGTTCGCCCGCGGCATCGGCCGCGAACGCGCCGGTCTTCTCCAGCCGATAGAAGGGCACCAGCTGGCCCAGTGTGTCGATCAGATAGGTCGCCACGCGCGCGCGCAGGTCGAAGCCGTCCAGATTCGCTGCCGGCATCGCCGCCTCGACCGCGTCCAGACGGACGTTGCGGCTTACGAAGCCCCCCTCGAACGCGCCGTGGGTGCTGCGCGCGTTGGTGAAGCCTTCCGGGTTCGGATAGTCGCCCCAGCCGTTGTAGTGGATCGACAGGTGGTGCGGCTGCGACCCGTCGCCGACGTAATGGGACAGGTATCCCAGGTCGCGCAGGATCAGGGCCTCGCGCCGCTCGCGGTCCTGGCGGTACCAGGCCTTCTTCGCCGGATCGGTTTCGCGCGCCTCGGCCGCATTCAGCACGCGCCAGGTCGCGAAGTCCCGCGCCAGCTGCTGGTAGCCGTCCATGATGGCATAGGGCAGGTAACCCGCATCATTGACCTCGATACCCACCGCCAGCAGTTGAGCGTCGTATTCGCTCTTCAGCTCGGGCAGTTCGGACAGGGTCGGGCCGCGCGCATTCATGACGTGGCCGTCGTCGTCCAGATCGACGAAGTGGGCCGTGTCGCGCTCGCGGTCGTGCGGCTGGCCTGCGCCCTTGGTCCGGTCGGGCTCGCGCGACAGTTCGCCCACCTCGGCAGCCGCGCCGGGCGTGCGCAGGAAGGCGGGCAGTTCGTCGGGCAGGGCGCGGACCGCCGCGACGCCGATGGTGCGGTGCCCCGTCGCGCCCCAGGCATCCACGACGGTCGCGGAACCCAGGGCAGCGGCTCCGGCCAGCGCCATGACCGATGCGGCGAGGGCGAGGCGTTTCATGGCGAGCTCCGATACAGGTTCGAAACGCCGGTTAGAACTGCGCGGGGCGGTCGTCCAGACTAAACAGGGATTCATTTGACCGCCCGCCGATGGACCCCCTAACGCTGACGCCTTGATCCACACGGAGACCGCCATGAAACGCCTGTCCCTCGTCGCCGTCTCCCTGATCGCCCTCATGGCCCAGCCGGCCCTGGCGCAGCAGACCACGACCATCGCGCGCAATGCCGTCGAGGCGCATATGAACTTCCTGGCCGGCGACGAGCTGCAGGGACGCGGCAGCGCGACCCGGGACGAGGCCATCGCCGCCGCCTATGTCGCCGCCCAGTTCCGTCTGGCGGGCCTGACCCCCGTGCCCGGCATGGACGGCTATCTGCAGAAGGCGCCGGTGACCCGGATCACGCCGTCGGGGGCGGCCACGGTCACGGTCGGCGGGACGACCCTGAGCCAGGGCGCGGACTTCGCGATTCTGACCGGGGGGCTGACGGCCGCATCCGGCGCGATCACGGTCGCCGAAAATCCCGCCGCCCTCCCCTCGGGAGCCGCGACCCTGATGATCGCCCCGCCCGAAGGCCCCGGCGTCCGGGCCCTGTTCGGGGCCGCCATGGGCAGCGGGGCCGGGCTGATCCTGCTGCGACGGACCGATGTCCTGGCCCAGGCCACCTCGGACAACGGCGCGCGTGATCCCGTCATCCGCCTGGCCGGGACACCGGCCCGCGCCGGTCCCGTCGTCCTGGTCGTCGCGCCGGACGCCTGGGACCGCCTGAAGGCCAAGGGAGGCGCGGCATCCTTCGATCCCGGTGCCACGACGGTCGAAGACGGCATGACGACCAACGCCATCGGCTGGCTGCCGGGTACCGAGCCGGACGGCCCGGTGCTGATGGTCTCGGCACACCTGGACCACCTCGGCGTCCGGTCGGACGGTGTGGTCATGCATGGCGCCAACGACGATGCGTCGGGCACCGTGGCGGTGATCGAGCTGGCGCGCGCGCTTTCGGGCACCGGACCACACCGGATGAATGTGATGTTTGTCGCCTATGGGTCGGAAGAGGCGGGCCTGCTCGGCTCGCGCTATTTCGTCGATCAGCCGCCCGTACCGCTGGAGCGGCTGAAGGCCAATCTCGAGATCGAGATGATTGGAGATCAGGACCCGCAGCTTCCGGCGGGCGTGATGATGATGACCGGGTTCGAGCGCTCCAACTTCGGGCCGGAGCTGAAGGCTCGCGGGGCACTGATCGGGCCGGACCCCTATCCGGAGCAGAACTTCTTCCAGCGGTCGGACAACTATGCCCTGGCCCTGCGTGGCATCGTCGCCCACACCATCTCGGGCTGGGCGACCATTCCGACCTATCACACGCCGGAAGACACGATCGCCAACATCAATTTCGACTTCATGACCGCTGCGATACAGTCGCTGGTCGAGCCGCTGTCGGAACTGGCGGAGGGCGATTTCACGCCCGAATGGGCCGAGGGCGGGCGGCCTGCGGCGCAGTAGGGCCCGGTATCCGCAGGGCGGGAACGAAGGCCTTTCGGTCCTCATTCCCGCCCGGTCGGGCGCGTCAGTTCCCGGCGGTCCCGGCCCCGTGGGTCACGGCCGAACCGGCGGCCTGCACATCGCGACCGACGCCGGAGACGGTATTGCAGGTTCCATGGCCAAGAGGCCTGTCGATCTGCTAGGTCGCGCCGCATGACCGACACCCGCCAGCACCCCCCCGGAACCGCCGCCCGTCGCCTCGTCGAGACCCTCGCCATCAATGGCGTGACGCGGGTCTTCTGCGTGCCCGGCGAGAGCTATCTGGCGGTGCTGGACGCCCTGGTCGACCATCCGGAGATCGAGGTCGTCACCTGTCGGCATGAGGCGGGCGCGGCCAATATGGCCGAAGCCTATGGCAAGCTGACGGGCAGGCCCGGCGTCTGCATGGTCACGCGGGGACCGGGGGCAACCCATGCCTCGATCGGCGTGCATACCGCCCATCAGGATTCCACGCCGATGATCCTGTTCGTCGGCCAGATCGCCCTGGCCGACCGGGGCCGCGGCGCCTTCCAGGAGGTCGACTACCGCGAGGTGTTCGGCGGCCTGGCCAAATGGGCGACCGAGATCGAGAGCCCGGACCGCACCGTCGAGATCGTCGAACGTGCCTTCGCCACGGCGCAGCAGGGACGGATGGGACCGGTCGTCATCGCCCTGCCCGAGGACATCCTGCACGCGCCGGGCGGGCCTGTGCCGATCCGGGCGGTGACGCCTGCCAGGGCCGGGCTGGATCCTGCCTTTCTGGCCGATCTGGGGGAACGCCTGTCGAAGGCCGAGCGGCCGCTGCTGGTGCTCGGCGGTTCCGGCTGGACCGAGGCCGCCGCCGCCGCCATCGGCGACTGGTCCGAGCGACTGGGCCTGCCGGTCGCCCTGTCGTTCCGCCGCAAGGACATCCTGTCCAACGACCGGACCAACTATGCCGGCGACCTGGGGCTCGGCTGCAATCCGGAGCTGATGAATCGGGCGAAGGACGCCGATCTGCTGATCGCGGTGGGCGCGCGGCTGGGGGAGAACCCGACCCAGGGCTATACCCTGTTCACCCGCGAGCACACCGCCCGGGTCCTGGTTCACATCCATCCGGGCGCGGAGGAACTCGGCCGGGTCTGGACGCCCCTGACCAGCGCCTGTGCCGACAACAGCCTGGCGGCCCACGCCCTGGCGACGCTGGCACCCGGCCGCACCTGGCATGACCAGGCGCAGGCCGCCCATGCCCACTATCAGGCCTTTTCGACCCCGGTGCCGGTCACCGGAGCGGTCAATATGTCGGAGTGCATGGCCCACCTCGGCGAGGTCCTGCCGCCGACCGCGATCGTCACCAACGGGGCGGGGAATTTCGCCGCCTGGCTGCACCGCTTCTATCGCCACCGCGCCTGCCGCACCCAGCTGGCCCCGACGTCGGGCGCGATGGGATATGGCTATCCCGCCGCCGTGGCCGCCAAGTCCCTGCATCCCGATCGCGAGGTCATATGCGTCGCGGGCGACGGCGACTTCCTGATGACCGGTCAGGAACTGGCCACGGCGGTCCAGCACGGCATCAACATGATCGTCATCGTGGTCGACAACGGCACCTATGGCACCATCCGCATGCACCAGGAGGGGCACTATCCCCGCCGGGTCATGGCCACGGATCTGAAGAACCCGGACTTCGTCCGATACGCCGAGGCCTTCGGAGCCTTCGCCATCCGCTGCGACACCACCGGGGCCTTCCCCGCGGCACTTCAGGCGGCCCGCGACGCCGCGCGCGACCGTCCGGCGCTGATCCACCTGATCACCTCGGCCGAGGACATCGCGCCGAACCGCACGATCACGGGGTTGCGGAGCAAGTAACGCTCCTTCTCTCCTTGCGGGAGAAGGGCACTCACACCGGCCAGGTCTCCTCGCTCGCCCCCAGCACCTCGCCGGCCAGATACAGCGAGCCGCAGATGACCACCCGGCCTGCCCCCAGCCGTAGCGCCCGGCTGAGCGCCGCCTCGACCGAGGACGAGCTCTGGGCCCCCAGGCCGTGTCCTCGCGCGACGGCCGCCAGGGCCGTCGGGTCCGCCGCCGCGCCGTCGAAGCCAACGGTGAAGACGTGGGCCTCCGAGCCCTTGAGGGCCTCGAAGAAGCCCGCGTGGTCCTTGTTGGCCAGCATGCCGACGATCAGGGCCAGCGGTCGCGGGGCCCGGGCCTGCCGCTCGGCCAGCGCCTCCGCCAGCGCGCGCCCGGCATGGGGATTGTGCCCGCCGTCCAGCCAGAGCTCGGCGTCGGCCGCCCGCGCCATCTCGCCATAGGGCCCGGCGGTCAGCCGCTGCATCCGCGCCGGCCAGGTCGCGCCGGAAATGCCGGCCGCGATCGCCGCCTCGGGCAGGTCGAGCTCCAGCGCGACCGCGACCGCCAGCCCCGCATTGGCGATCTGGTGCGGACCGCGCAGGCCCGGCGCGGGCAGATCGAGGAACCGCTCCTGATCCTGAAACACCATGCCGCCGCGCTCGGCCCAGGCGTCGAAATCCGTGCCCATGACGGTCAGCGGCGTCAGGACCGAGGCCGCCCTCGCCTCGATCACGGCCATCGCCGCCGCCTGCTGGCGGGCCACGATGCCGCGCGCCCCGGCCTTCAGGATGCCCGCCTTCTCGCCGGCGATGCCCTCGATCCGAGTGCCCAGGAACTCGGCGTGGTCGTAGTCGACGGGCGCGATCACGCTCAGCAGCGGGCGGTCGATGACGTTGGTCGCATCCAGCGATCCGCCCAGCCCCACCTCAATGATGGCCAGGTCGGCGGGCACCTCGGCCATGGCGACGAAGGCGGCGGCGGTGGTGGTTTCGAAGACCGTGGCCTCGACGCCGCGCACGGCCTCGATCCGGTCGAGGATGGCGGACAGGCGCGCGTCCGCGATCAGCTCGCCTTCCAGCCGGATCCGCTCGTTGAACCGCACCAGATGCGGCGAGGTATAGACATGGACCTTCAGCCCCGCCGCCTCCGCCATGGCGCGGATGAAGGCGATGGTCGAACCCTTGCCGTTGGTCCCGGCCACATGGATCACGGGCGGCAGCTGCATCTGGGGCTGGCCCAGAACGGCGCACAGGGTCCGCATCCGGTCCAGCGACAGGTCGATCTTCTGGGGATGGCGAGCCAGCAGGCGGGCGGAAACGGGGTCCATACTGTCCCTTACCCTACCTTATGCATGAGGAAGAGGGCGTGAGGGCCGACCTAAGCGGCCTGACGTCGTCCGCCCATCAGCATCGACAGGATCTTGCCGAGCGTGGCGGGCAGGTCGGCGCGGGGGACGACGCGATCGACCATGCCCTTTTCCTGCAGATACTCCGACCGCTGGAAGCCGGGTGGCAGCTTTTCTCGGATGGTGGTCTCGATCACCCGCGGACCGGCGAAGCCGATCAGGGCCCCGGGCTCGGCCAGATGCACGTCGCCGAGCATCGCATAGGAGGCGGTGACGCCGCCCGTCGTCGGGTCGGTGAGGACCACGACATAGGGAAGCCGGGCGTCCTTCAGTTCCTGAACGGCCAGGGTGGTCCGGGCCATCTGCATCAGGCTGAGCGCGCCTTCCTGCATCCGCGCGCCACCGGCGGCGGTGAAACAGACCAGGGGGACATTGCGCGCGATGGCGGCATGGGCGGCGGCGATGAAGCCCTCGCCCGCCGCCATGCCCAGCGATCCGCCCATGAAGGCGAAGTCCTGGACCACGGCCACGGCCGGTGTGCCGCCGATGTCGCCGAAGCCGATCGACATGGCGTCCTTCAGTCCGGTGGCCTTGCGCGCCGCGATCAGCCGCTCGCGATAGGGCTTGCCGTCCGAAAACTTCAGCGGGTCCTCGGCCACCTCGGGCGAGGCGATGGGTTCGTAGGCACCGCCGTCGAAGGTGTAGCCCAGCCGCTGCGATGCGTTGATCCGCATGTGGCGGCCGGACGGCGTGACCCACAGGGCGGTCTCGAGGTCCGGGCGGTACAGCATGTCGCCGCTGTCCGGATCCTTGACCCACAGATTGTCGGGCGTCTCGCGCCGGCTGACGATCTTGCGGACGCCGGGGGCGAAGCGGCTGAGCCAGCCGCCGCGTTTCTCGGGGGGTTTGGGAGGGGTCTTTTCGGCCATTCCGTGTCTCTAGACGTTTTCGGCGACGCGCGCACCGCGCACGGCGTCGGCCAGGGCCTTCACCTTGGCCAGAACGCGAAGTGCGACCGGTTCGTTCGCGTCGAGGGCGGCGGCAACCTCGTCGACCAGCACCGATCCGGCCACCACGGCATCGGCGACGCGGGCGATCTCGGCGGCGCGTTCAGGGGTCCTGACCCCGAAGCCGACGGCGACGGGCAGGCCCGAGGCCCGGCGGACACGCGCGACGGCGGGGGCGACCGAGGCCGACTGGGCCTCCTTCACGCCAGTGACCCCGGCGACGGAGACATAATAGACGAAGCCCGAGGTGCGCCGGGCGATGACCTCCAGCCGCGCATCGTCCGAGGTCGGCGTGGCCAGGCGGATCAGGGAGACCGACGCCGCGTCCAGCGCATCGGTCAGGGGATCGGCCTCTTCCGGCGGGCAGTCGACGACGATGCAGCCATCCACCCCGGCGGCGGCCGCGTCTCGGGCGAAGGCGTCGTAGCCATAGGACTCGATCGGATTGAGGTACCCCATCAGGATCAGGGGCGTGTCGGCGTCCCCCTCGCGGAAGGCGCGGGCCAGGTGGAGCGTGCCCTTCAGCGTCAGGCCGGCCTTGAGCCCCCGCAGCGCCGCGCGCTGGATCGGCGGCCCCTCGGCCATCGGGTCGCTGAACGGAAAGCCCAGCTCGATGATGTCGGCCCCGGCGGCGGGCAGGCCGCGCAGGATCGCCATGGCCTCGTCCCGCGAGGGGTCGCCGGCCATCACATAGGCCACGAACCCGGCCCGGCCCTCGACCTTCAGCGCGGCGAAACGGGCGTCGATACGGGAGGTGGTCATGACGCGGGCGTCACCGGGGAAGCCGGGGTCGCCGTGCAGACGTCGCCGGGCACGACGGCGAAAGCCAGGTACGCGGGACCGGCCGGATCGGCGGTGTTCTGACCTGCGAAGGCCAGGACCTGGAAGGCGTCGCAGCCACCGCCCTCCTTCCGGCGGACATAGACGATGCGGTTGTCGCGACCGTCGGCGGCCAGCCAGCCCTGACGCTGGAAGTCAGCGTCATAGGCCTCCATCGCCGCCTCTGCGGCACCTTGCGTCGTCGCGACACAGGTCGCGATGGCGGTCAGGGCGGTGCGGCCGCCGCAGGTCGCATCCGCCCGGGCATTGGCGACGGTCGGCAGGACCACCGGCAGGGCGGGAACGGTCTGGGTCAAGGCCGCCAGAAGGGACAGCAGAATCATGGTTCTTAAAGCTCCACGCCCAGATGCCGGGCCACGGCGAAGATGTCCTTGTCGCCGCGTCCGCACATGTTCAGCACGACGTCGCCGCCGGTACCGATCTCGGCGGCGATCTCGCCGATGCGGGCCAGGGCGTGGCTGGGTTCCAGGGCGGGGATGATCCCCTCCAGCTTCGAGCACAGCTGGAAGGCCTCCAGCGCCTCGGCGTCGGTGGCGGCGCGGTATTCGGCCCGGCCCATGTCCTTCAGCCAGGCGTGCTCGGGGCCGATGCCGGGATAGTCGAGACCGGCCGAGATGGAATGGCCCTCCAGGATCTGGCCGTCGGCGTCCTGCAGCAGATAGGTCCGGTTGCCGTGCAGCACGCCGGGGCGGCCGCCCTGAAGCGAGGCCGCATGGTCGGGGCCGTCCAGACCGCGCCCGGCCGCCTCGATGCCGATCATCCGCACACCCGCATCCCCTATGAAGGGGTGGAACAGGCCGATGGCGTTGGACCCCCCGCCGATGGCCGCGACCACGGCGTCGGGCAGCTTGCCGCGCCGGGCCTGCATCTGGACCTTCGTCTCCTTGCCGATCACCGACTGGAAGTCGCGGACCATGGCGGGATAGGGGTGCGGACCCGCCGCCGTGCCGATCAGATAGTAGGTGTCCTCGACATTGGTGACCCAGTCCCGCATCGCCTCGTTCATCGCGTCCTTCAGCGTGCCGCGACCGGAGGTGACGGGGATGACCTCGGCCCCCAACAGCTTCATGCGGAAGACGTTCGGAGACTGACGCTGGACGTCGGCCGCACCCATGTAGACGACGCATTGCAGGCCGAAGCGGGCGCAGACCGTCGCGGTGGCGACGCCGTGCTGGCCGGCGCCGGTCTCGGCGATGATCCGCTTCTTGCCCATCCGCATGGCCAGCAGGATCTGGCCCATGCAGTTGTTGATCTTGTGCGCACCCGTGTGGTTCAGCTCGTCGCGCTTGAACCAGATGTTGGCGGCCCCGTAGTGGTCGGTCAGGCGCTGGGCCAGATACAGCGGGCTGGGCCGGCCGACATAGTGGGTCAGATAGTCGTCCAGCTCGGCCTGGAAGGTCGGATCGGCCTTGCAGCGCTCATAGGCGTGGTTCAGCTCCAGCACCAACGGCATCAGGGTCTCGGCCACGAACCGGCCGCCATAGGGGCCAAACCGGCCTTCGCCGTCGGGCATCGCATATTCGTTGGGGATGATGGCGTTCACGGGCGACAGCTTTCACGCAAGGGCGTGCCGGAAATGCGGCGGGGGGAAATGATCAGGCCACAGCCTTCAGGAAGGCCGCGATCCGGGCCGCGTCCTTAACACCGGGGTCGCTTTCGACGCCAGAGGACACGTCCAGCAGGGGAGCGCCGCTGATCGCCGCAGCCGCAACCGCATTGTCGGGCGTCAGACCCCCGGCCAGGAACCAGTCGTGGCGAAAGGCCCGACCCCGCATCATGGCCCAGTCGAAACGGGCTCCGACCCCGCCCGGCAGGTCGGAGCCGGAGGGCGGCCGGGCGTCGAACATCAGGTGCTCGGCGTGGTCCTCCCAGACGTCGGCGGCGTCGAGATCGGCCGGCGTGGAGACCGACAGGACCTTGACGATCCCCGCCCCCGTGAGCCGCCGCACCTCATGCGCCCGGGCCACACTCTCGCGCCCGTGCAGCTGGACGAAGTCGGGCCGCAGGTGGGCCCCGATGCGGCTCAGCAGGTCGTCGTCGGCATCGACGGTCACCGCCACGATCGCGGCCCGGCCGCGCACCCGCTCGAACAGGGGCCGGGCATCCTCGGGCGTGATGTTGCGGGGGCTACGGGCGAAGAACACCGCGCCGACGAAGGCCGCGCCATGCTCCAGGGCGGCGTCCAGGGTGTCGGGTGTGGTCAGGCCGCAGATCTTGACCCGGGTCATGGAGCGAATGCCGGCATACCTTCAGCGAGCGACGCCTGTTGCAGGCACCGATCGAAGGTTGCGAATGCAGCATTCAGCCTCAGGGCGATCGCGAGATGCAGGGCGTCGGGAGCGCGCAGCCTGTAATGCCGGACGACCAGCAGCCGCGCCGACACGTGATCGCTCGCTTGCACAGGATATTTGCCGCCCTGATCGCGTGTCCATGAATCGAAGATGGCTTCAACTTCAGGGACGAGTTCGACCTTGAGATATCCCTGGCGGACCTTGGTCCGGATCGCTGCGCTGAACTCCGCCGCCGCCCAGTCCGAAACCAGGAAAGGCGCATCCCGGTCCAGCCACGCTTCAGCCTGGAGGGAATGGGCATCCTCGGTGAATGCCGCCACCAGCACGCTCGTATCCAGGACGACGTTCAATAGCGGTAGTCGTCACGCATGGCCTGAACCGTGTCGATGACGGGAGTCTTTCCCGTCGAACCGGCTTCGCGGAGGCGCCGGAGCGCCTGAACGTCGATACGCCGGGTGGCCGGACGTTCAGGCTCGATCGGGATCACTCGCGCAACAGGACGACCCCGCCGTGTTATGGTCACGGCTTCGCCGTCCAGCATCCGATCGATGATTCGCGGCAGCTGGTCCTTCGCCATGGCGATCGAGTATTCGCTCATCCTCATAACATAGCCATCTGCATGGCCATCGTCCAGATCAGTCCCGGTCACACCCCCCGTCGGAGTGAGGCACGAATGCCGGTCCTGTCAGGCGAAGATCGATCCGATTTCCCCCTCGCGCGCCAGCCGCCACGCGCCGGGGGCCAGGTCGTCCGGCAGCGCCAGCCCGCCGACCCGCTCCCGGTGCAGGGCCTCGACGTGGTTGCCCACGGCCGCGAACATCCGCCGCACCATGTGATAGCGGCCCTCGGTCACCGTCAGGCGGGCTTCGGTCGGCGACAGAACCTCCAGCACGGCCGGGGCCAGGGGCTTGTCCTCGCCCTCCAGCACCAGACCTCCGGCCGCGAACACATCGCCCTCGGTACCATCCAGCGGCCGGGCCAGGGTGGCGCGATAGACCTTGGCGACATGGCGCTTCGGCGAGATCACCCGGTGCAGCAGGTCGCCGTCGTCGGTCAGGAGCAGCAGGCCCGAGGTCTGCTTGTCCAGCCGCCCGATGGTCGAGATCGCCGGATCGCGCCGCCGCCAGCGGTCGGGCAGGACGTCATAGACCAGATCGCCGTCCTCCTTGTGCGAACAGGTCATGCCGAGCGGCTTGTTCAGGATCAGCACCAGGCCGGCGGGCGGATCCAGCGGGCGACCGTCGACCTGCATCCGGTCCGGCAGGTCGGGGGTGACAGAGATCCGTCTGGAGACATCGGTCAGGTCGGCCCCGTCCAGCACGATACCGCCGACCTTGCCCAGCCGCGCGATCTCGGAGCGCGAGCCGTAGCCGAGAGAACCCAGCAGCTTATCCACGCGGGATGTTTTTTCCTTCGTCATTCCGGGCGCAGCGCAGCGAAGACCCGGAACCCAGCGGCGCGCGAGAGCGCGAAACTGTCGCGGAGACTAGCGGTCGATACAGCGTGCGAGAACAGATCGCCTTCGGCGCCGCTGCGTCCCCCGGTCTCGCTGCGCTCGCCGGAGGATGACGAAAGGGAGGAAACGGCGGTCATTTCTGAGCCCAAAAGACCTTGAACGCGCCGTTGTCGCCGATCGGCTCTACCCGCTTGAACAACGCCTTCAGCTCGGCCTCGTAAGGGAGGTGGCGATTGGCCACCATCCACAACTCGCCGCCCTTGGTCAGCATCTGGGCCGCCTTCTGGATGAAGGCCAGTCCCAACCGCTTCGTCTCGGCCCCTCCGTCGTGGAACGGGGGGTTCATGACGATGAAGTTCAAATCCCCGGTGCCCTCGATGGAGCGGGCGTCTGCCCATTCGAACTGTGCTCTTGGATCGATCACGTTCTTCTTGGCCATCTCGATCGCTCGGCGATCAATGTCGATCATTCGCAAGGAAGTGACCTTTGAAAATTCGTCAAGGATCGACCAAGAAAGAACGCCTGTCCCGCACCCCAGATCTGCTCCAGCGCCCTTCAGACCCATGTCGCTGCCTTGGTGCAGAAGCTGACCTTCGAGAAACGCAGATCCCGCATCAATGCGATCCCAAGCGAACACGCCGGGCTGGGTCCACAGGATTTGTCCGTTATCCGTTTCAAAGGTTTGAGGTGATGCCCCAGCAATCGCTTCTTCGATCCCCGTCACGCGCCCGGGCTTCACCACCACGCAACGCCGGTGGTGAGCCTTGGCGCTCTCACCCACCTCCAGCCCGAAGGCCTCGAGTTCCTTCTTCAGACGAGACCCGCCCCGGTCCTTGGGCGCCATGACGTCGAGCCGCCCGCCGACCTTCAGGGCGCGCAGGGCCTGGGCCAGGGTGTAGCGCCGCTCCAGCACACCGGGCGGGGCGTAGATCATGGCGCCCTCGACAGAGTCGTCGGGCAGGCTTTCCAGCGCCGTCGAGCCGGGGATCAGGGGCGAGGTCTGGGTCGCGGTGCCGGGCGGATCGAAGACCAGCGGCGGGCGGCCGTAGAGGATCATTGTCGTCATCGGCGCTGCATAGCGCCTCAGGCCTCCCTCTCCCAGAGGGAGAGGGCTTGAGCGCACGGAGGCGAAGCCGCCGTCCTGGCGCGAAAGGGTGAGGGGTTGCGTTGTGAACCGGTGAGGTCTTGACCCCTCACCCTTTCGGTTTGCGGATCGCTGCGCTCTCCGAACCTCAAGCCCTCTCCCTCCGGGAGAGGGAAACTATGCGCGCTCCACGCACATGGCCACGCCCATGCCGCCGCCGATGCACAGGGTCGCAAGGCCTTTCTTGCCGCCCGAGCGCTTCAGCTCATGCAGCAGGGTCGTCAGGATTCGGGCGCCCGAGGCTCCGATCGGGTGGCCGATGGCGATGGCCCCGCCGTTGACGTTCACCTTGGCGGGGTCGAGGCCCAGTTCCTTCAGCACGCACAGGCTCTGGGCGGCGAAGGCCTCGTTGGATTCGACGCGGTCGAGGTCGGCGACGGTCCAGCCGGCCTTTTCCAGCGCCTTGCGGGACGCCGGGATCGGACCGGTGCCCATGATGGCCGGATCGACGCCGGCGGTGGCCCAGGAGCGGATGGTGGCCAGGGGTTCCAGACCCCGCGCCTTCGCGTCATCGGCCGACATGAGCACCATAGCCGCCGCGCCGTCGTTGAGCCCCGAGGCGTTGGCGGCGGTGACCGAGCCGTCCCTGGTGAAGGCCGGACGCAGTTTTTCCATCGATTCCAGCGTCGCCCCGTGGCGGATGTATTCGTCCCTGTCGACGGTGACGTCACCCTTCTTGCCCGGGATCACGACGGGGACGATCTCCTCGTCGAACTTTCCGGACGTCTGGGCGGCCTCGGCCTTGTGCTGGCTGGCCAGGGCGAAGGCGTCCTGGTCGGCGCGGCTGATCTGGTATTTTTCGGCGATGTTCTCGGCCGTCTGACCCATGTGGTAGCCGTTGAAGGCGTCCCACAGGCCGTCCTTGATCATGGTGTCGGTGAAGGCGACATCGCCCATCTTGTGGCCGGTGCGCAGGTGCTGGGCATGCGGGGCCTGGCTCATGCTCTCCTGGCCGCCCGCGACGATGATCTTCGCATCGCCCAGGGCGATCTGCTGATAGCCGAGGGCGACGGCCCTCAGACCCGAACCGCAGATCTGGTTCAGGCTCCAGGCCGGGGTTTCCTTCGGAATGCCCGCCCCCATCGAGGCCTGGCGCGCAGGCCCCTGACCGGCGGCGGCCTGCAGCACGTGGCCCAGAATGACCTCGTCCACCTCGGCCGGATCGACGCCGGCCCGTTCCAGCGCGGCCTTGATGGCGATCTCGCCCAGCCTGGAGGCCGGCAGGGACGACAGGGCGCCGAGGAAGGAACCCACGGGCGTGCGGGCGGCGGAGACGATGACGACGTCGGTCATGAGCGGGGTGTCCTTGATCGGGTCTTGACGGGCGGGGTGCCCGTTAGGCCGGGGGTAGGGTTTCGTGGCGTTTCTGCCGCATCGCGCGGCATTCGTCACCTGTGGGATTCTCGTTCAGGTGAAAGTCATGAGGTTGCGTCACTATCCGGGCAACGTCAGGCAGAACCGCCGAGATGGTGACCCATGCTGCATATTCTGAAGCGCCACGCCGCCCGCATCTGCACCCCCGATCAGATCGATCTGGAGGAGCACTACCAGTCGCGCGCCGAACACACCGCCGATCTGGTCGTCCACGTCGTCGGCCTGACGCTGGCGGCGGTCGGCGGTCTGGTCCTGGCCATCCTGTCGGCGATCTACGGCGGGGTGGCCGCCGCGACGGCGACCGGCGTCTATGCCCTGTGTCTGGTGGCCATGCTGACAGCCTCCACCGTCTACAACCTGACCCGACCCGGCAAGGCGCGGCCGGTGCTGAGGCGGCTGGACGAGGCGGCGATCTTCCTGATGATCGCGGGCAGCTACACCCCCTTCACGACCCAGCGATTCGAGGGATGGTGGGCCATCGGCTTCACGGTCGTGGTCTGGGCCATCGCCTTTGCCGGTGTGGGTGCCAAGCTGGTCGCGCCCCGGATCTCGGACACCTTCTGGAGCGGGGTCTATGTGGTGTTCGGCTGGCTGGCCGTCATCGCGCTGAAGCCCATGATCGACACCGTCAATCCGGTCGCCCTGGCCCTGCTGGTGCTGGGCGGGCTGATCTACACGTCGGGCGTGCTGATCTTCATCTCACCCAAGGTGAAGTATCGCCGGGCCATCTGGCACGGGTTCGTGGTCGCGGGCGCGGGTGTTCACTGGGCCGCCGTTCTGGTCGGGGTGGTCCTGGCCCCCAACCTGGCCTGATACCGAACCGTCACATGCCCACTGGCGTCCCGCTTCGCGCTGCGGGATAACGCGGACTGCAACAGCGAGGAAACGCCCCCGTGGCTGACAGCAATACCCCCGGCAAGAAGACCAAGGACACCGGCAGGGCCGGCGACGCCGTGGTGATCAAGAAATACGCCAACCGGCGCCTCTACAACACCTCGACCTCGGCCTATGTGACGCTGGAGGATCTGGCGACCATGGTCCGCGAGGGCACCGACTTCGTGGTCTTCGACGCCAAGACCAACGAGGAGCTGACGCGCCAGATCCTGACCCAGATCATCTTCGAGGAGGAAAGCCGGGGCCAGGCCCTGCTGCCGGTCCAGTTCCTGCGCCAGCTGATCGGCTTCTATGGCGGTCAGATGGAAGGGGTCCTGCCCAGCTATCTGGAGATGTCGCTGGAGAGCTTCTCGCGTCAGCAGGAACAGTTCCGCGACCAGATGACCAGGGCCTTCGGGGCCACGCCTGCCAGTGGCCTGATAGGCGGCAGCCTGATGGAGGCGGCGGTCAAGCAGAACATGGCCATGTTCGAGAACGCCATGAAGATGTTCCCGGCCTTCGCCTATGGCCGCACCGGGGGAGAGGCCGCCGCGCCCGCTCCGGCCGAGCCGGTGGCCGCCAATCCGCTTGACGAGATGCGTCGCCAGATGGACGAGATGCGGGCCCAGATCGACCGCCTCGCCTCTGCCCCCAGGGGCCCGGACAAGGCATGACCGACGGCGTCCGCCCCGTCCGCCCCGTGGCAGAGCGCGATCGCCGCGCAGCCCAGCGACGCGAGGCGGAACGGCGGGCGGGCTCGAACAGCCGCGAGCTGGTGCCGGTCGGCGAGGTCGTGGATGAACCCCACCACCCGGCAAGGGCTGCCGAGGCGACGGCTCCGGCCGATCCGGCGGCGGCCTTCTCTGCCCAGCTGATGGGTCAGAAGGGGCAGCGGAAGGGTCTGAAGGGCGGGCCCCCGGTGCTGAACTCGGCCCGCGCCAGCTATCTGGGCAACGAATATTCGGGCGAGAACGACCGGCGCCCGCCATCGGGCCTGGTCAGGAAGACGGACGTCTGACGCCCCGGCCGGGCTGGCCCGGACCTTGCAGTCGGTTAGGCGACCTGTCGCCTTTCGGACCCCGCCATGACCCTGTCCTTCGCCGCCCGCGCCTTTGACGTTCTGGTCGTCTCCCTGATCTTCACGGCCCTGCTCTAGGCCGACGGCGTCAGCCGCCCGCGCCGAAGTCCAGGTCCTTGCGGGCCGAGATGATGGTGACGATGAAGCCGGCCAGCACGTCCAGCATCACCATGGTGATGATCAGGAAGAAGGTCGAGGTCGCGAAGCCGCGCACCAGCAGGAACTCCACCAGGCAGACCACGAACACGACCATCGACAGGGCGTGATTGACGATGGCGACCTTCTGGCTCGAGGTCGACTTCAGCAGCTCGAAGAACAGCAGGATCAGCGACAGGAACAGGATCAGGTCGCCCACGCTGACGTTCCAGCTGGCCCCCGATGTCATGGGGATGGAGAACATCGCCTGATGCAGGGTCTCGTCGGCGGCGGCCAGCCCTCCGTTCCCGGCTCCGAACAGCACGACCAGATTGTAGAGCACCACCGGGATGGCCAGCAGAGGCAGCGCAATCAGCATGGATCGGTCCTTCGGGGTTCAACAGCCGAGCTTGTTAACGATACATACCCCGGTTCGATGCATACGGCCATGCTCGCTCGCCTGTCGGACGAAGTCAGAACTCCGTGACAGGCCCGGGTTTTCGCGACCGCGACTTCAGCCACATCACCCCCAGCAGGTCGGTGAACGAGGCCCGCAGCCGCCCCCAGTTGGTATATTTCGACTGGCCCGTCTCGCGGTGGCGGTGGCTGATCGGCAGGTAGCGGTTTTCATACCCCTCGCGGATCACCAGGGCCGGGAGGTAGCGGTGGATGTGATCGAAATACGGGAGCCGCAGGAAGACGTCGCGGCGGAAGGCCTTCAGACCGCAGCCCGTGTCGTCGGCGTCGTCGCCCAGCAGGTTCTTGCGGATCCGGTTGGCCCAGCGCGAGGCCCACAGCTTGGCCTCCGAATCCTGACGCTTCTGGCGCACCCCGCCGACCAGGGCGACCCGGGGCGGGGCGGCGATCAGGGCATCGGCGAGGGCGGGGGCATCGGCGGGCGGGTTCTGGCCGTCGCCGTCCAGGGTGACGACGATCGCGCCCCTGGCCGCCAGCACGCCGGTACGGACGGCCCGGCTCTGGCCCGCATTGGTCTGGTGCGCCAGGACGCGCAGGGTCGGCAGTTCGGCGCCGAGGGCGCGGAGCTCGGCCAGGGTGGTGTCGCGGCTGGCGTCGTCGACGAAGATCATCTCATAGGAGCGTCCGGCGAAGGCGGCCGCGATCTCGCGCGCCAGGGGTCCGGCCGCGCCCGCCTCGTTGTGGACGGGGACGACGACGGAGATATCGGGGGTCTCGGCACTGCTCATGGTTCGTCTGTAGCCGGGAATCGGGGATCAGCGCCACGGGGCAGGCGCGCAGCTTGAGCCATGACGCCCCGTCGATCTTCGTGTTAGCAACGTCGCATGACCCGACCCGACCTGGATCGCTATATCGCCGGATGGCGTGGGCCGCTGCTGGCGGCGCTGCTGGCGCTGATCGCCGGCCTGCCGTCGCTGCTGCTGCTGCCGCCGCTGGACCGCGACGAGAGCCGCTATGCCCAGGCGACCTCGCAGATGCTGGAGAGCGGCGACTATGTCGACATCCGCTTCCAGGACGAGCCGCGCTGGAAGAAACCGGTCGGTATCTACTGGATGCAGGCGGGGGCCGTCTCCCTGACATCGAGGGTCGAGAACCGGGACATCGCCCCCTATCGCATCCCGTCCTTGCTGGGAGCCATGCTGGCGGCCTGGGCCTGTGCCTGGATGGGGTCGGCCCTTTTCGGGGCGCGGGCGGGATTCCTGGCGGGGGCGATCCTGGGGACCACCTTCCTGCTGTCGTCCGAGGCCGGGATCGCCAAGACCGACGCCATGCTGTGCGGGTCGGTGACCCTGGCCATGGCCGGACTGGCGCGGCTGTATATGGCCTCGAAGGCCGCGCCACTGGTGAAGGGCGATCCGGTGCAGCGGCCCTACAAGCTGATGCTGTGGCTGGGGCTGGGGCTGTCCATCCTCATCAAGGGTCCGATCGGCCTACTGGTCATCGTGCCCGCCGCCCTGTCGCTGTCGATCTGGGATCGCAGCTGGGCCTGGCTGAAGCGGCTGGGCTGGGGCTGGGGCATTCCGCTGGTCGTGCTGATCGTGGGACCCTGGGCCATCGCGGTGACCATCGCCACCGACGGCGGATTCTGGCGCGACGCCCTGATCGGCGACATGGCGTCCAAGGTCGCGAGCGGTCAGGAGAGCCACGGGGCCTGGCCCGGCTACTATCTGCTGCTGTCGCCGCTGCTGCTGTTTCCGGCGACCCTGTTGCTGCCGGCGGCCCTGTCGAGCGGGTGGAGCCGTCGGGCCGAGCCGGCGATCCGGTTCCTGGTCTGCTGGCTGGTGCCGGCCTGGCTGATCTTCGAGGCCACGCCGACCAAGCTGTTCCACTATACGCTGCCGACCTTCGGTGCCCTCGCCCTGCTGATGGCGGCGGCCCTGACGCGGCCGATCGGCAAGGTGTCACGCGGCTCCGGGGCGGGGCTGGCGGTGTTCGGGGCCGTCGTGATCAGCGGGATCACCGTCTATGGCCTGACGGCCTTCGGGACCTCCACGGCCCAGACCTGGGCGACCATCACCATCGTCAGCGCGGTCACGGCGGCGCTGATCGGCGGCTTCCTGCTGCTGAACCGGGCGGCGGTCACCGGGCTGCTGATCGCCATCGGCTTCGGTGTTCTGGCCCATGCGGCCCTGGCCGGGACGATCCGGCAGCTGCGGCCGCTGGCTATCGCGCCCCGGCTGGAGGCGGCGCTGATCGACCACGGCCTGGCGCCCAAGCAGGGCCTGGTCCCCGGACCGGTGGCGATCACCACCTTCCATGAGCCGAGCTTCGTCTTCCTGAACGGCCGCGCCACCGAACTGACCGATGCGGCGGGGGCCGCCCGGGCCCTGGCCGAGGGGCGGCCGGCCATCGTCGAGGACGGGGACGCGGACGCCTTTCGCGCGGCGACGGCCGGGACCGCCGTGCCGGGCCGGGCGGTCGCGGTGGTGACGGGCCACAACTATTCCACCGGCGACGACGTGCGCCTGACCGTCTATGCGCCGCCCGGGGCGGGGACGGAGCCGAGGTCATGAGCCCGCGACCGATCCAGATCGTCGAGGTCGGCCCCCGCGACGGGCTGCAGAACGAGACGGCGGTGCTGGACCCGGCCACGCGCGCCGAGCTGGTCACGCGGCTGGAGGCGGCGGGGGCGCGGCGGATCGAGGCGGTCAGCTTCGTCCATCCCGGGCGGGTGCCCCAGATGGCCGGGGCCGAGGAGGTCATGGCCGCCCTTTCCGGCAAGGACGGGGCCCCCACCCCCGGTCGCAGCCGCATCGGCCTGGTGCTGAACGGCAAGGGTTACGACCGGGCGCTGGGGACCGGGGTGGACGAGGTCAATGTGTCCCTGTCGGTCACCGACGGCTTCGGGCTGAAGAACCAGGGGCTGGATGTGCGGGCCCAGGTGGCCATGCTGTCGGAGATCGTCGCGCGGCGGCACAATTCGGACGGGGCGGACACGCCGGTGCCGGGGCTGTCGGCGACCCTGTCGTGCGTCTGGGGCTGTCCGTTCGACGGGGAGGTGTCGGTGGGTCAGGTCGCCGATCTGGTCGGCGAACTGGGCGCGCTGGGGGTCGTCGAGATCGGCCTGGCCGACACCATCGGCGTGGGCGATCCGTGGAGCGTGACCCGGAAGATCGAGGCGGCCCGCGCCGCCGCGCCCGAGGCGACCCTGCGCCTGCATTTCCACGACACCCGAAACACCGGGGTGGCCAATGCCTATGCGGCGGTCGAGGCGGGGGTCGATGTGCTGGACGCCTCGGTCGGCGGCATCGGCGGCTGTCCGTTCGCGCCCGGGGCCACCGGCAACGTCGCCACCGAGGACCTGGTCTATATGCTGGAGCGGGCCGGGTATGCGACCGGCTATGACCTGGACGCGCTGATCCGCGCCGCGCGGTGGATCGGCGAAAGGATCGGTCGCCCGACGCCGAGCGCGCTCAGCCGGGCGGGCGGTTGGGGGGTCTGACGGTCCGACCTCACGGCGGGCCGGTCTGTTTCCGCATCCGCTTGAGGCGGCGGCGGTCGCTGCGGTTGAGGCGCGGCGCCTCGCCCGAATTCGAGTGGACTTTGTGCACTTTCTGCAGATCGGCGCGGGCGCGGGCGAGGATGGCCACGGCTTTTTCGCGCGGCGCTTCAGCGGGTTGAGGCGGCGGCGGCGGGGCGTCGTCGGGATCGGGGGCAGAGAGGCGGGCAGAGAGGCGGGCACAGAGCCGTTGCTGATCCCGCATCTGGCGCAGGGCGAAGTCGCGCAGACGCGCCCAGCGCAGGGCCTCGGTCACAGCCCCGCGCCGCGCCGCCACTCCCATCCGGCGACGGGCCAGATCGGCCAGGGCCTGATCGTCCATGTCCGGCAGGTCGCCCCCGTTGTCCGCGGCGTCGTCTGCGTCCTCGAAGGGTTCGTCCTCCGCCTGATCGGCCCGGCGCCAGCCCTCCGCCTTCGCCCGCTTCCTGAAGGCCGACAGCCCCAGATCGAACCGCCCGCACACCTCGTCGGCACTGCACCCCTCCAGATACGCCAGACGCGCGGCGTCCCAGGTTTCGGGGCTGCGGATGCGGTAGGGGTCGGACATGCCGGCAGGGTGGCACGGGGGTGCGTCAGAATCGGTCGGCCCATCTGGAAGGGACGTCCAGTATTGCGTTGCCTTCAAAAACACCGCGACACGATGCGGCGTCGGACCGGGCAGGCGATGTCCGCTCCCGACCCGAAAGAGATCTTCGGAAGGTCTGCTTTCAGCCGGTGCGGTGGGTCATTGGAGCGATATTGAAAGGCGGACACTCCGCACCGGCGCTCCGGGTCAGAATCTGACGTTTCAGCCCTGCCCGCTTGCGCCCGAACCTCATTGTGCGAAGCGTGACCGATCGTTCGCTAACGGGTGGCAACACCTGACAGCACCCTCTCATCTGCCATTGTCCTGAGTGCATCGCGGAGGCGCACCATGTCCTCGACGGTATTGAACAGAGCGGGTGTGACACGCACGCAGGCACCGCTAGCCGCACCAGCCCTGTGGACCGTGTAGACACCGAAGCGTTCCAGCAGTTGGTCTGCAGCGGCGCGGTTCTGTTCCACCGTCGTCTGGCCCGCCAGCCGGAAGGCCGTAATCCCGGCGCTGAGAGAAGGATCAGCCGGGGTAAGGATCTCGATCCCGGGATGGTCGCGCAAGGGCTCGACCCAAAGGTTGCGCAGATAGGCCAGACGAGCCGCTTTTCGGCCAGCGCCGATCCGGCCCTGAAAATCCAGGGCGGCGGGCACCGTCAGATAGGCGGCGAAGTTCGCTGTCCCGGTATGAACCCGCGCGCTTGCAGACCCGGGCGCAGGACTGTCTTCACCCATGAAGGGATCGATATCCCCGAGACGCTCTCGCCGGATATAGAGCGCCCCCACGCCTAGCGGCGCGCCCATCCATTTGTGCAGATTGAGCCCGACGAAATCAGCGCCAAGACTGGGCAGGGCGTAATCCATCTGTCCCCACGCATGGGCGACGTCGACGATGGCGTCGACACCCCGCGTACGCGCCATATCGACGATCTCGGCGACAGGCAGGACCAGTCCGGTGCGATGGCTGAGGTGGGTCAAAAGCATCATCCGGATGCGCGGGTTGGCATCGAGCGCGGCGGCATAGGCCTCTATCAGGCCCTCGCGGCTGGCAGGCTCCGGAAGTGCGATCCGAACCACCTCGACCCCACGGCGTTCGGCCAGCCAGCGCATGGCGGTCTGCATCGCGTCGTAGTCAAGATCAGCGTAGAGGACCGCGTCTCCAGGCGAGAGACGATTGTATCCCCCGATCAGCGCCTGCAGGGCCTCGGTGGCATTGCGGGTAAAGGCGATCTCGTCGGGCGAAACCCCGAGGACGTCCGCCAGCCGCTGGCCAACTGCGGCCAGATCTGCGCCGTAGCTGCGACGCGCATAGAAGGTGTTGTCATAGTTCACCCGCTGCAGGTTTTCGGCATAGGCCTGTTGCACAGGTCGCGACATGACGCCCCAGTTGCCGTTCTCGAGCGGTACGATGGCGCGGTTGACGTCATACTGGGCCTGAATGGCAGTCCAGAAGGTCTCGTCTTGAGCCGCCGTAGTGACCACGCCAGCAGTGATGGACTGGGCGGCTTGACTGGATCCTTGCGCAGCCAGGCTGGCCAGCGCCACCGATGGTGCGCCGGTGACCAGGGCGCGGCGCGTGAGTGAACCCATGGGTCGATCTCCAGATACCAAGAGGGGCGAGGTCCCGGCTGAACCCCGCCCCACAGTGCCCTACACGCTTCGGAAGGTCCTAGAAGCGAACATCCAAGCGAACATAATACTGGCCACCGTCGGTATCGTAGGGCGCATTACGCGAATAGATCAGACCGCGGCTGGCCTGGAACACCGCCTCATCGGGATAGGTATCCAGGACGTTCTCGGCGCCGATGCGAACCGACACGGCCTCGGTCAGGTCGGCGGTGGCGGCGACGTCAAAGAGGGTCAGCGCTCCGAACGACTGGAAGATGTCTCCGACCGCGTTGCCGGTCGAATCCGTCCATTCGCCATAGTAACGGGCCCGCCCGAGCAGTTCCCAGCGACCCACCGCATAGGTCGCCGTCCCCGTCAGATTATGGCGTGGACGTGATTCCTCGAACAGTCGGCGCTGGGTCGCGCTGGCGTTCAATGTCCCGCCTGTAACCTCGGTGTCGTTGTAATTATAGGCGATGTCCAGATCGAACTGACCGTCGCCGATCTGGCGTTCATAGGCCCCCACGATGTCGACACCCTGGGTCCGGGTATCGAAATCGTTGGTGAAGAAGCTGATCGAGGTGAAGGTGTTGGCGCCGGGGACGCGTGCGGCGACCAGCTGGGCGCGCACCGCCGGCGTGACCGCAAAGCTGGAAGACTGGCCAAAGCGGTTGGTCAGATCCACGCGGTAGAAATCGACCGAACCCGAGAAGCCGTAGTCGGTCCGCCACGTCAGTCCGGCGGTCAGGTTCTCGGCCTCTTCCGGCTCAAGCGGTCGGGCCCCGAAGAACTGCGAGACCGGGTTCTCCGGAGAAAGCCGGCCGGAGGTGAAGACCTGCAGCGTGACCGTATCCAGGCCCTGGGACGTCCGTGTCGAGTTGACCTGGCCCGGCGTCGGTGCCCTGAAGCCGGTGGACCCGGAAGCCCTGAGCGCCAGGTTCGGAGTCACTGTGAAGCGCGCCGACAGCTTGCCGTCAGTTGTGCTGCCGAAGGTCGAGAAATCTTCCTGACGAACTGCGGCGCCCAGCGTCAGGCGCTCGGTCACGGGAGCCTCGATATCGATATAGGCCGCCCAGCTGTCCTGGCTCCAGCGCCCGGCCTGGTCGGGCGAATAACCGGGAAAGCCGTTCGAGCCCGAGGCCAGACCTGTATTGGCGCCGGCCCCGATCGCATAGGAGGCCGGATCGCCTGCCGTAACCTCATAGACTTCCTCACGCCGTTCGGCCCCGAAGGCCACGTTGACCGGCGCGGCCAGGCCGCCGAGGGCCCACCGATAGACAAAGTCAGCATTGAGGTTGGTTTCTTCCTGGCGCAGCACGCCCGGCCGGAACGACAGCGGGCTCGACGGCCCGAGAGACGCGTTGAGCGATTCGGTCAGGCGGTAATCGATCTCGCTTTGGCCGTTCGAGACGCTGAGATCCCAATCAAAGACATCGCCGTGGCCACGCAGGCCGCCCACAAGATGCAGGTCGCTGTCGTCCTGTCCGAAGCGTGGGGTAAAGCCGGTCGGGTAGACGGAGTTGAAGAGGAAGCCCGGGAAGGCCGTCGAGGCGCGGTAGACATTCGGGGTCCCGGCCGGGTTGCGCCAGTTGAAGTCCGTGGTCCCCTCACCCTGGCCATAGGTCAGAAAGCCGTAGGCCTCGATCGCCTCGGTGATCCCCACCTGGCCATTGAGCGCCAGGCGAAGGGTTTGCAGATCCGGCTGCCCCCAGCGCTGGACCGGGTTGGGAACGCTCAGCGTTGGATTGGCGGTCTGAAAGGCAATGGCGTCGGCGCGCTGGCGCGTGCGCGATGTCGCCTCGGCGTCGGAGTATTCCAGCGTGGCGGACACAAAGCCACGGTCTCCGATCGGCAGGCCAGCCTGAATGCCAACCTGGGGGTTGGCACCATCGCCCTCGAAATAGGAGGAGTATTGGGTGAACAGGCGCAGACCGGGCGTATCGTCCAGAACGATATTGATCACCCCGGCGATCGCGTCTGACCCGTATTGGGCCGAGGCCCCGTCGCGCAAAACCTCAACCCGCGAAATCGCGAAGGACGGGATCTGCGACAGGTCCGGACCCTGGGCTCCTCGCGAGCCCAGCAAGGCGGAGCGGTGAAACCGCTTTCCGTTCAGCAGGACCAGAGTGTGGTCGGGCGAAAGCGACCGAAGGGTCGCGGGGCGAACGAAGGCAAGACCGTCGGCAGCGGGCAATCGCTGCACGATGAATGACGGAATCAACTGGGCCAGGCTGTCGGAGAGGTCGCTCGAGACCGTTGCGTCGATCGCTTCGCCGTCAACGACATCAACCGGGGACAAGGTCTCAAAGAGGGTGCGGCCGGCATCGCGCGTGCCGGTCACGATGACCGAGTCCAGGGTCGTCGGTTCGGTGACTTCGCGGGTTTGAGCGTGGGCCAGTCCGGACGTAGCCGCCAGGACTCCGAGCAAGGCAGTGCCTGCCAGCAGTCGGACCGCATTTGTCGATACGCTTGAAGTGTTCATCTTGATGTTCCCCCGTGTGAGAGGACATCGCCGACCCCGGCCGGACCCAACACCTCCCCAAGAGCGGCGCTAGACGAGCGCGATGACATCGCCACGGCAGTCACAGCGCATTTGCGAGACGACTGCGCGAACTTTTTATAGCCTGCGGCCACCCCTCTGACGGCGCAGCGTTGTCAGGATCAGATTCGCTGGCTGAGCGCGCGACATTGTGAGTGTGAGGAAACGACGTGACTTTCCCCGCATGGCCACGTGCGCCGTTCCGTATCCCGGTGAAGGGGTGATTTGCGCACAACCGCCGTCGTCCCTCCCCGTGGCCATGTCCGCTGTCCACCTGTGGCAGACGTTCGTGGTGTCTGCTTTCTGGCTCCGAGCCAGGTACGCCCCTACAAGTTCAACAGCGCCGGGTCCCCGCCCTGGGCCGAGATGTTGTTCGAGATCGCCTTTTCCGACCCATAGCGGATCAGGCTGTTCGGCCCGCCCGCCTTGGGGCCCGTGCCCGACAGGCCCTCGCCGCCGAAGGGTTGCACGCCGACCACGGCGCCGGTGATGCCGCGGTTGATATAGACGTTGCCGGCGGGGACCAGGGCGGTGACCTCCTCGGCGAAGGCCTCGATGCGGCTGTGGATGCCCAGGGTCAGGCCGTAGCCGCGCGCGGCCAGCCTGCCCGCGACGGACTTCAGCTCGGCGGGGTCGTAGCGGTAGATGTGCAGGATGGGGCCGAAGACCTCGCGTTGCAGATAGTCCGGGGACGGAATCTCGGCGATGGTGGGGGCGAACAGGTCGCCGCGTTCGGTGCCCGACGGCAGGGTGGCGCGGGCGAGGATCTTCGCGTCCTTCGACAGGCGGACGATGTGGGCCTCCAGCGCCTGGCGGCTTTCGGTGTCGATGACCGGACCGATGTCCGTGGACGGATCGGCGGGGTCGCCCAGGACCTGGGCCGCCAGCGCCCCCTTCAGTCCCTCGATCAGACTGTCGGCCGAATCCTTCGGCGCATAGAGGATGCGCAGGGCCGAGCAGCGCTGGCCGGCCGAGCCGAAGGCCGAGCCGATGACGTCGTCGATGACCTGTTCGCGCAGGGCCGTGGTGTCGACGAACATGCCGTTCAGCCCGCCGGTCTCGGCGATGAAGGGGAGGATCGGGCCGGGCCGGGCGGCGATGGCGCGGTTGATGGCGCCGGCCGTATCGGTGCCGCCGGTGAAGGCGACCCCGTCGATGCCGGGGTGGCTGACGAGCGCCGCGCCCACCGTCTCGCCCCGGCCGGGGACGAGGGCCAGAAGGTCGGGATCCAGCCCGGCCCTGTGATACAGCCGCACGGCCTCGGCCGCGATCAGCGGGGTCTGTTCGGCGGGCTTGGCGAGGACCGCATTGCCGGCGGCCAGGGCCGCGGCGATCTGGCCGGTGAAGATGGCCAGCGGGAAGTTCCATGGGCTGATGGCCGCGAAGACGCCGCGCCCGTGCAGGACCAGTCTGTTCGTTTCGCCCACCGGGCCGGTCAGGGTCGTCGGGCCGCCGAAGTCCTTTTCCGCCAGCAGGGCATAGTAGCGGCAGAAGTCGGCCGCCTCCCGCACCTCGGCCACGCCGTCGTTCAGGGTCTTGCCGGCCTCGCGTGACAGCAGGGCGACCAGACGGTCGAGATCGGCCTCCAGCGCATCGGCCATGGCGCGAAGGACGCGCGCGCGGCGGGTGCCGCCCGACCGGTCCCAGGCGATCTGGGCGTGCCCGGCCCGCTCGACGGCGTGGTCGATGTCCTCGGCCGTGGTCTCCGACACCCGGCCGATGACCCGGGTCCGGTCGTAGGGGTTGGTGACGTCACGGGGGTTCTCGCCCGCCGCCAGGGCGCCCTCGATCAGGGGGCCGGACAGGAAGCGTTCGGCGTCGACGCGGGCCAGGGCGGCCGCATGGCGATCGCGGTCCGCCCTTTGCGAATAGTCGCGGCCGGGCGAGTTCTGGCGGTCCATATACATGTCCTTGGGGGTCGGGATTTTCGCGTGGCGGTCGGGGTGGGCCTGAACCACCGCGACGGGGTCGGCGGCGACGGCGGAGGGGGGCACCCGTTCGTCCAGCAGGGCGTGGACGAACGACGAGTTGGCACCGTTCTCCAGCAGGCGACGGACCAGATAGGGCAGCAGATCCTCATGCCCGCCGACGGGGGCATAGGCGCGGACGGTCAGCCCTGTGTCAGGGGTGCCGAAGGTCTCGGCGGCGGCCTCGTACAGGGCCTCGCCCATGCCGTGCAGGCGCTGGAACTCGATCTTCACACCGGCGTCGCGGGCCATGCGGTGGACGGCGGCCAGGGAATGGGCGTTGTGGGTGGCGAACTGGGCATAGAGGTGCGGGGCCGCCTCGATCATGGCGCGGGCGCAGACGAGGTAGTTCAGGTCGGTCGCGGCCTTGGTGGTGAAGACCGGATAGTCGGTGCGGCCCATGACCTGGGCGCGCTTGATCTCGGTGTCCCAGTAGGCGCCCTTGACCAGCCGGACCATCAGGCGACGGCCGGAGGTCCGGGCGAGGTCGGCGACGCGGGCGATGACCTCGGGCCCGCGCTTCTGATAGGCCTGGACGGCGAGGCCCAGCCCGGTCCAGTTGCCCAGCGACGGTTCGTGCGCCAGCCGGTCCAGCAGCTTCAGCGACAGGGCCAGGCGGTCGGCCTCCTCCGCATCCATGGTGAAGTTGATGTCGGCGCCCGCCGCGATCCGGGCCAGGCGCAGGATGCGGGGATAGAGCTCGGTCCAGACGCGGTCCTCGTGCGTGGCCTCATAGCGGGGCGACAGGGCCGACAATTTGACCGAGACGCCGTGGCCGGCTTCGGGCCCCTGCCCCCGGGCGGTCTTGCCGACGGCGGTGATGGCGTCGGCATAGATGGTTTCATAGCGTTCGGCGTCGGCGGCCGTGCGCGCCCCCTCGCCCAGCATGTCGAAACTGCACAGCCAGCCCTCACGGTTCGCGCGCTTCAGGGCCGCCTCGATGGTGCGGCCGACGACGAACTGTTCGCCCATGATGCGGACGGCGGCGGCGACGGCCTGGCGGATCACCGGCTCGCCCAGCCGGCCGGCGACGCGAGTGAGAAAGCCCGGCAGGTCGGTCTTGGCCTGTTCGTCGGCATCGACCAGCCGCCCGGTCAGCATCAGGCCCCAGGTGGAGGCGTTGACGAACAGGCTGTCGGACTGGCCCAGATGGCTGGCCCAGTCGGCGGAACCGATCTTTTCCGCGATCAGGCGGTCGCGGGTGTCCTCGTCGGGGGTGCGCAGCAGGGCCTCGGCCAGGCACATCAGGGCCAGACCCTCGCGGGTGCCGAGGCTGAACTCCTGCAGGAAGCTTTCGACCACGCCCTGTTTCTTCTGGCTGCGGCGCGCGTGCTCGACCAGGGCCACGGCGTCGGCGACGACGGCGGCACGGTCAGAGCCGGTCAGGGGCGCGGTGGCCAGCAGGGCGGCGATGCGCGTCGGCTCGTCGGCGAACTTGCCGTGGTCCAGGGTGTCCCAGTCCTGCGAGAGCGCGACCGGGGGCGTGACGTGTGCGTGCATGGCGGGCTCTTACCCCGATCAAATGGCCGGCGCCACCGACCCGATTGCCGCCACGCGACGCCGGGATTATGTCTCTCATTTGAGATACAGGAGATCGTCATGGCCGCGACCGCGATGCTGCACGTCCGGATGGACAAAGACCTCAAGGCGCAAGGCAATGCCGCCCTGGCCGCCATCGGGCTGTCGGCGGCCGACGCCGTGAGGTTGCTGTACCACCGCATCGTGGCGGATCAGGCCTTCCCGCTGGAACTCAAGGTGCCCAATGCTACGACCCTCGAGGCGATGGCGGAGATCGATGCCATGCGCAAATCTGGCGCGGCGGGCTTTGAAAGCGCGGAGGCCCTGTTCGAATCCCTCAATGACTAAGGGCTCGCGGGACAAACGCGCCGTCCACCCTCGCGCGGCAAAATACACAAAGGCATTCAGCAAGGACTGGGAGCGACTATCCGGTTCAGGCCGCTACGATATGCATCGCCTGAAGTCCGTTATCCTGATGTTGATCGCCAATGACGCCCCTCTCCCTGCCGAGTGGAAGGATCATCCCCTGAAGGGCGGTTGGGCAGGCTATCGCGAATGCCATATCGGCGGCGACTTCCTGCTGATCTACCTCATCGATGACTCGGAAGGAAAAGGCGGCACGGCATACTTCGCCCGCATCGGAACCCACGCCGATCTGTTCAACGAATAGGCCGCGAAGGCCGCGCGGTGATCCATCTCGCCTTCCGGCCCGCAAGCCGCTAGAGGTTGCTGCCTTGTTAACTCGGCACGAGCCACCGCCCACCCATGCGCATCGTTCTGGCCACTGACGCCTGGGAGCCCCAGGTCAACGGCGTCGTCCGCACCCTGACCCGCACCGTGGCCGAATGCCGCGCGATGGGCCATGAGATCGAGGTCATCGAGCCCAGCCAGTTCCGCACCATTCCGGCCCCGACCTATCCGGAGATTCGCCTGGCCCTGGGCGCGGAAGAGGAAATCCGCGAGCGGCTGCGGGCCATCGAGCCGGAAGCCGTCCATATCGCCACCGAAGGGCCGATCGGCATCGCCACGCGACGCATCTGCGTGGAGTGGAAACTGCCCTTCACCACCAGCTATCATACGAAATTCCCTGAATATATCTCCGCGCGCTTCCCGGTGCCGGTGCAGGTCGGCTATGCCTATATGAAGTGGTTCCACAAGCCGTCGGGACGGCTGATGGTGGCCACGCCGACGCTGAAGGCCGAGCTGGAAGAGCATGGGTTCAAGAACATCTCGCCCTGGACGCGGGGCGTGGACACCGAACAGTTCCGGCCCGATCTGGAGCGGATCTTCGACAGTCTGGGCGGCAAGACTTGGGCGCGGCCGTTCTGGCTGAACGTCGGCCGGGTGGCGGTGGAGAAGAATATCGAGGCCTTTCTGGAGACCGACCTGCCGGGCACCAAGATCATCGTCGGCGACGGGCCGGCGCGCGCCGATCTGGAGACCCGCTATCCGGAGGCCAGGTTCCTGGGGGCGCGGTTCGGCGAGGAGCTGGCGCGCTGTTTCCGGGATGCGGACGTGTTCGTCTTCCCCAGCTGGACCGACACCTTCGGTCTGGTCATCCTGGAGGCCATGGCCGCAGGCACGCCGGTCGCCGCCTATCCGGCGCACGGGCCCATCGACCTGATCCCCGGATCGAACGCCGGGGCCATCGACGAGGACCTGAAGACCGCCTGCATGAAGGCGCTGGAGTGCGACCGCGACGTGGTCCGCGCCTATGCCGAAACCTTCAGCTGGCGCGCCTCGGCCGAACAGTTCGTGCAGAATCTGGAGCCCTATCCGGAGCCCCAGCGCGGGCGGTTCTGGCGGCGGCTGAGGCGGATCGCGCGGGTGCGCAGGCGCGCGGCGGCCTGAGCCCTATTTTTCGGGCCGCGCCATGGGGCTGAGCGCCGTGGCGATACCCCGCTGGGCAACCAGTTCCGGCTCCGGCAGCGGCACCAGACCGCGATCCTGCAGATAGCCGCCCTGCCCCACGGCCGCCTCGGACGTGAACTCGATCAGGAACTCCTGCAGGCCGGGGGTCACGCCGATGTGGGCCTTCTTCACATAGATGAAGAGGCTGCGGGCCAGGGGATAGGAGCCGTCGGCGATGGCCTCTGCGGTCGGATAGACGCCGTCAATGGTCTCGGCCTTCACCGTGTCGAGGTTCTGCTCGAGGAAGGAAAAGCCGAACACGCCCAGCGATCCCGGCGTGCGGGTCAGGGTCTGGAGGATGGCGTTGTCGTTCTCGCCCGAGTCGATCCAGGCCCCGTCCTCGCGCACGGTATGGGCCAGGCTTTCGAACCGGTCCTTGTCCTCGGCTTCGACGGCGGCGGCAGCCGGGACCAGCTTGGCCCCCGGCGTCATGCCGAGCTCGAGGAAGGCGTCGCGGGTGCCGGACGTGGGTGGCGGGCCATAGACCTGGATACGCTGGTTGGGCAGGCCGGGATTGACCTCGTTCCAGGTGCGGGCCGGGTTCAGGACGAAGGTGCCGTTCGGGCCCGGGACTTCCTTGGCCAGGCCCTCGTACAGATCGTTCAGTTCGAAGTTGAAGCTGTTGCCGGTGCGGGCGGTGGCGACGACGATGCCGTCATAGCCGATCTTCAGCTCGATGATGTCGGTGACGCCGTTCGCGGCGCATTTGTCGAACTCGGACTGTTTCATCTGGCGCGAGGCGTTGGCGATATCGGGGGTCGAGGGGCCGATGCCCTGGCAGAAGGCCTGGATGCCGCCGCCTGTGCCCAGCGCCTCGACGCGCGGCGGCGAGGCCTCGGGGTTGTTGCGGGCGAAATTCTCGGCGACCCGTGTGGCGAACGGAAAGACGGTCGACGATCCGGCCGCCCAGATGCCGTCGCGCGGGGCCTGGGGCCCGCCCTGGCTACAGGCGGCAACGGACAGGGCCAGCACCGCGGCAGCGGTGAAAAAGAGGCGGCGAGGCAGGGTGGTCGACATCAGCACGGTCTTTCGGAGCGACGAATCTGCGACGCTTAAAGCAGACGTTTGCGCATGGCCTGTGACAGCATGTCGATCAGGGTCACGGCAACGACCACGATGACCACGATGGCCGCGACCTCGCTGAACCTGAAGCCGTTCATCCGGTCATACAGAAGCTGGCCGATGCCCCCGGCCCCGATCACGCCGAGGATCGTCGCGGAACGGCTGTTCGATTCGAAGCGATAAAGGGCGAACGAGGTCCAGAGCGGCGCCACCTGGGGAATGATGCCCCAGACGATCTCGTGCAGACCCGTCGCCCCGGTCGCCCGCACACCCTCGACCGGACCCTTGTCGATCGCCTCGACGGCTTCGGAAAACAGCTTGGCGAGGACACCGGCCGTGTTCAGCGCAATGGCCAGAACCCCGGGCAGAGGTCCCAGACCCACGGCGACCACGAACAGAAGGCCGATGACCAGATCCGGGACCGAACGCAGCAGGTTCATCACCAGGCGCACCGGCGTCACCACCCACATCGGCGACACGTTGCGGGCCGCCGCCAGGCCCATCGGGACCGCGGCGAACACGGCCAGGAAGGTGCCCCACAGGGCGATCTGGATCGTCTCCCACATCTTTTCGACGAACAGCTTCCAGTCCGTGAAATCGGGTCGAAGCAGCTCGATCGCAAAACTGCGGGTGGCCTCGTTATTGGCGAACAGTCGGCCCACATTCTTCAGATCGACGTCACCGATGCTGTAGACGAGGACAGCCGCTACGCCGCCCCAGACCAGGACGTCGAGCCCCCACGCACCGAGAGATCTGGACGGGGCCTTTGGAATGACGGCGGCCGGCGTGACGCTCAAGGCTGGACCTCGCGCAACGAGCGCAGACGTTGCAGTTCGGCCTCGGCGGCCGCCACCCCTGCCGTATCACCCGATCTGCGGGCGTCGGAAAGCTGCTGATCGGCGATCATCTCCCGGACCGGGTTCAGGTAGGAGTTATCGGCAGCGCGGAACTGCGAATAGTTCAACCCCGCCAGAACCTGACGCTGGCGATCGGCCTCTACGCCCTCGCCCTGGCCATAGGTCAGGAAGAAGCTGCGGATCTTTTCCTTGATGACGGGATCCAGGTCCGAGCGCAGGACGATGCCCGATTCCGGAATCGGCGGGGACTGCCAGATCTCCTGAATCTGGGCGGCGATCTGCGGGTTCTCGCGGGTCAGGAAGACGGTGTTGACCGTGTTGGAGGTGGCGACATCGACCACCCCGGTGGCCACGGCGAAGGCATTGGCCTGGTGGTTGGCGGAGCGGACCGTCTTGAAGCAGACCGCCGGGTCGATCGGCGGGGTCCGGGCGTTGAACAGGAAGGTCATGGGGGCGAGCGTGCCCGAGGTCGACACGGCGTCGCCGATGCCGAAGTCGAACCGTTTTCCGCAGGCCAGGACCTGATCCAGGGTGATGCCGGAGCCCGTCTTGACGATGATGGTGGAGCGATAGCTGTCGGACCCCGCCTTGTCGACGGTGCGGGCGATGACCTCGGCGTCGGCGCGGTCGATAGCCTCGACCGAGGGCTTGGCCGACAGCCAGGCGACCTGGGTCTGGTTGCCCTTCATGGCCTCGACCAGGACGGTATAGTTGGAGCCGAAGAAGGGTTTTACCGGCACGCCGATGGCCTTCGACATGTCATCCAGCAGTGGCTGCCACAGGGGGCCGGCCGAAGCCTGGCTTTCAGCCGACAGGATGGCGAAGTCGATCTCCGTGGGGGCGCCGCCCGGCCTGGCGTCGTCGCTGTTGCCGCCGCACGACGACATGCCGATCCCGATGGCCGTCAGAAGGGCACCGGCGATCACTCCGGCGGCGAATTTGCGGGTCCGGCTCATGCTTTGGCTTCCCAGAACGCGTCCTCGAACTCGGGACCGTAGATGTCGATGAGGGTGGGCGTATCGAGGCCGGTCGAGGGGCCGTCGTAGACGATCTTTCCGGCCTTCAGGGCGATGACGCGGTCGCAGTAGCGGATGGCATAGTCGACCTGGTGCAGGGTGACGATGACGCCGAGGCCGTCACGCCGGTTCAGCTCGACCAGCAGTTCCATCACCTTGCGGGCCGAAACGGGATCCAGAGAGGCGACGGGTTCGTCGGCCAGGATGCCCTGGGCGCCCTGGACCAGGGCCCGGGCGATGGCGCCGCGCTGCTGCTGGCCGCCCGACAGGGTGTTGGCGCGCTGGGCGGCATAGTCCGAAACGCCGACGCGGTGGAGCGCCGCCATGGCGTGGTCCCTGTCGGCGGACGGCCAGGCACCGAGAAGGCCCTGCCAGACCGGCAGGCGGCCGAGTGCGCCCAGCATGACGTTGGAGAACAGGGTGAGCCGGCCGACCAGGTTGAACTGCTGGAAGATCATGCCGACCTTCTGGCGCGCGGCGCGGACGGCCCCGGTGAGGCGACCGTTCCTCTGCACGCAGACGCCGAAGACGTCGATCTGGCCGTTTCCGGGATCGATCGACTGGAGGCCGGTGATGGAGCGCAGCAGGGTCGACTTGCCCGATCCGGAGGGACCGATCAGGGCGACCATCTCTCCGGCCGCGACGGACACGCTGACGCCGTCCAGCGCCTTGCGGGCCCCGAAGGATTTGGACACGTCGCGGACCACGACCATCCGGGTCATGAGGGGGCCGGGCGCGGAGCTGACGGCGGATGAACTCATGAACTCGCTGACGGCGGCTGTGGAAACAGGCGCCGAATGCCGCGAGTGACGCGGTCCGGCAAGCCTTCATGCCACGGGGGTCGCACCGTCGTCCAGCATGACGGAGGCGACGGGGATGCGACGTTGAAATCAAAGACAATCCGGGTTCGGAGCAGCTGACCGGCCGCGTCATCCTGCCACAAAAAAACCTCTTTACATGACAGTCCCGTGACCCTACATCGCGCCTTCCGGCGGACCCCGTAGGTCTACACGGCCCCGCGCCGAACCGCGTCACAAATTACCGCTTTACATGACAGGCCGATGACCCCATATCGCCCGCTCCGGCGGACCCCGTAGGTCTACACGTTTGCGCTGCTAACGCCGGCTGGGTTTAACAATTACAGGGGTTTACGTGAATTGCGCACGTATCAATTTCCCCTGGACCTGGTCCGCGAGCGGTCCCCTGAACGTCCCGTCGCACTCGTGCGGCCGCGTTCGGTTTCCGTAGCGGCGCGCTGGTTCCAGGATAATCTCAAGGCTGACGTCTTCTATGCCGTGAAGGCAAACCCGTCGCGCTGGGTCATCGAGACCCTGCGGGATGCCGGCGTCAAAGGCTATGATGCGGCTTCGATCGCCGAGATCGAACTCGTGCGCTCGGTCGATCCCGACGCGCGCATCGCCTTCATGCATCCGGTCAAAAGCCGGTCCGCGATCACCCGGGCCTATTTCGACCACGGCGTCCGCACCTTCTCGCTCGATTGCGAGGACGAGCTGCAGAAGATCCTCGACGCCACCGGCGGGGCGAGCGATCTGAACCTGCTGGTGCGCATGGCGGTCTCGGCCGACGGCGCGGCCTATTCGCTGTCGGGCAAGTTCGGCGTCTCCACCGACCAGGCTCCGGCCCTGCTGCTGGCCACGCGCCGGGCGGTCAGGGACGGGCTGATGGGCGTCTGCTTCCACGTGGGGTCGCAGTGCATGCGTCCGACCGCCTATCAGGCCGCCATGGCCCAGGTCGGTCGTGCCATAACCCGCGCGGGCGTGATCGTGGACATCGTCGACATCGGTGGCGGCTTCCCGTCCGTCTATCCGGGCATGGTCCCGCCGGACATGAGCGAATATGCCGACGCCATCCATCGCGGCTTCAACGAAATGCCCGTGTCGGAAACGACCGAGCTGTGGTGCGAGCCCGGCCGGGCGCTGGTCGCCGAATCCTCGTCGATCCTGGCCCGTGTGGACCTGCGCAAGGGCGACGCCCTGTATCTGAACGACGGGTCCTATGGCTCGCTGTTCGATGCGACCCACTCGCGCTGGCCCTTCCCGACCAAGCTGGTCCGGGACGGCGAGACCTCGGCCGATCTGAAGCCGTTCCAGTTCTATGGACCGACCTGCGATTCGATCGACCACATGCCGGGTCCGTTCTGGCTGCCGGCCGATATCCGGGAAGGCGACTTCATCGAGATCGGCATGCTGGGGGCCTATGGCGTCGCCATGTCGACCGGCTTCAACGGCTACGGCGAGCACGAGCTCGCCGCGGTCGAGGACGCTCCGATGGCGTCGCTGTACGGCCTGGCCCCCCGCTCCATCCCGACCGTGCGCACCACGGCGGAAGAGCAGGCCCGCAAGGTCGTGCGGCTGTCACGTCCCAAGGGCAAGGCGGGTCAACGCAGGAAGGCACGTCGCTAGATCCGGGGCCAAAACCGTCACCTTGACGTTCTAATCAGCAGCGGCCCGTCGCTCCGTCCGGGCCGCTGTTTCTTTTGACGACGGGCGCTCAAACCAAAGGGAAACCCGCGAGATGAACGCACCCGTTCAGAAGAATACCAAGGCCGAGCTGCTGCAGAACGTTGTCGAGCATGTCGACATCACCAGCTTCGACGCGCGGCCGATCATCGATTCGATGCGCAAGATGTCGTTCAGCTCGCGCGACACGGCCCGCGCCGCCGACATCTTCAACATGGCCCTTGAGGACAGTTCGTGCTCGCCGTGGCTGATCCTGGCCGGTTCGACCTCGGCCGGCGGCTGCATGCACGTGTACCGCGACATGGTGAAGTTCGGCATGATCGACGCCGTGGTGGCCACGGGCGCCTCCATCGTCGACATGGATTTCTTCGAGGCCCTGGGCTTCAAACACTACCAGGCCGCCGGCGAGGTGGACGACAACGTCCTGCGCGACAACTACATCGACCGGATCTACGACACCTATATCGACGAGGAAGAACTCCAGGCCTGCGACCACACCATCCTGAAAATCTGCAACCGGCTGGAGCCGCGCGGCTATTCCAGCCGCGAGTTCATCTGGGAGATGGGCAAGTGGCTGTCGGAAGGGAATGCGAAGAAAGAGGGCTCGCTGATCCAGACCGCCTATGAAGAGGGCGTGCCGATCTTCTGCCCGGCCTTCGTCGATTCCTCGGCCGGGTTCGGTCTGGTCAAGCACCAGAAGGAGCGGATCGCAGAGGGCAAGCCCTATCTGATGATCGATGCGGTCGCCGACTTCCGCGAACTGACCGACATCAAGATCGCGGCGGGCGTCACCGGCCTATTCATGGTCGGCGGGGGTGTGCCGAAGAACTTCGCCCAGGACACGGTCGTCTGCGCCGAGATCCTGGGCATCGAGGCCGAGATGCACCGCTATGCGGTCCAGATCACGGTCGCCGACGTCCGCGACGGGGCCTGCTCGTCCTCGACGCTGAAGGAGGCGGCCTCGTGGGGCAAGGTCCAGACCACCCACGAACAGATGGTCTTCGCCGAAGCCACCACGGTGGTGCCGCTGATCGGCTCCGACGCCTATCACCGGGGCGCCTGGAAGAACCGCGACAAGCGCCGCTGGGCCAAGCTGTTCGGGAAATAGAGGCGCACGACAAGCCTCCCCCACCGGGGGGAGGTAGCGCGCGCGTCGGCGCCGTGACGCTGGAGGGCGGGGCCGAGAGCGGGTCGGACGACGACCCGGATCAGGCGTCCGTGGATCGCACCATGGCCGAGGAGGGGCGGGCCGGGGGCAAAGGCGACGCCGAGACCGATCCCGTCGGGGGCTGATCGCCTTGCTGTCGCCGCACCGATAGGTCACGGTAACCGCAACGAAAAGTCTTTCAGGACGTCCCGGGATGAAGCGTATTGTAGCGGTCGCACTGATGGCGAGCGCGGCCGGACTGGCGGGCTGCGACCGGACGGGGGTCGATTCAACGGTGACCGCAGAGCCACCGCCCGCCGCACCGCCGACGGCGACGGTCGCCTCGGAGACCCCGATGACACCCCCCGCCGATACCGCCTCTCCCGCGGCCCGGCCGATCGTCGAGGGGGCACCGGCCTTTGCCGTCCTGTATCCCGGCGGAGAGATCGAGGCACCGCCCACCGTCGCCACGAGCGCCGCCGGCCCCGGCGGGCTGGTGGCCTTCCGCACCGATGCGGACCCCGCGACCGTCGTCGAATTCTATCGCGCCCGGGCCGAGGCGGCGGGCCTGTCGTCGGTCATGGCGATGAACATGGGTGACGCCCGGTCCTATGGCGCGGCCAAGGCCGATGCCGGGGCGAATCTGCAGGTGGTCGCATCGCCCGTCGAAGGGGGCCAGACGTCCGTGCAGCTGAGCTGGAGCGCCGGGGGGTGAACCGGTTCGTCGTCGCCGCCGTCATCGCGCTGACCGGCCTCGGAGGGGCCTGCGCGGCCCAGGCCCCGTCAACGATGCGGGCGACCGCCGCCACCCCCGCAGCATTTCTCGGTTCGGGCGCGCTGCAGACCCTGGTCGATGCCGTGCCACCGCCGCCCTTCGAGGGATCGCCCGGGGCCCTGGCCGATGCGGCGGCCTCCGAACGGCTGCGGGCGCTGGAAGACACCGACCGCTGGACCCTGGCCACGCGCCATGCCGAGCTGCGTCCCGCGATCGCCGTTTCCCATTTCGATTGTGTCGTCGGCGCGCAACTGACGGCCGAGTTGGCCCCGTCGCTGGTCGCCCTGCTGGACCGGGTGCTGGTCGATGCCAATGCCGCGGCGGAACTGGGCAAGGCCCGCGCGTTCCGGCCGCGGCCCGTCGGCGTGGATGCCGGACGCCGGTCCTGTCAGGTCGTCTCCGCGGCCGGACGCGCCAGCGCCTCCTACCCCTCCGGCAGCGCGTCGGTGGGAGCAGCCTATGGCGAGGTGTTCGCCCGGCTGGCCCCGGATCGCGCCGCCGCAGCGCGCGAGATGGGTCGCCAGATCGGGATCAGTCGCCTGGTCTGCGCCATGCACTATCCGTCAGACGTGGAAGCGGGCCGGGCCCTGGGCATCGCCGTCGTCGCGGCCGAGGCCGCCGATCCGGCCTTCGCGCCCGCCATCGACGCCGCCCGGGCCGATCTGGACCGCGTGCGCGCCACCGGCCTGACCAGCCCCGCCTGTGCGGCCGAGCGGCTGGCCCTGGCCACGCCCCTGCCCTGACCGCCTGATGCCGCCGGACCTTCCTCCCGTAGTCGAGGCGCGCGCCTGTAGGGGCGACGAGATCGCCGCCCTGACGGCCGATGCGCCCATGCCGATCGTTCTGACCTGTCGCGCGACCCTGACGGCCGGACAGTCGGTGACGCGGCGGGTCGTGTTCGAGGGGGCCGCATCGTCCGGCGCGGGGATCGCCTGCAACGGTGCGCAGATCGGGCGGGCGGGCCTGGCCTCCAGCGTCCGGGCCCCGACGGTCCTGATCCAGTCGGTGACGACCTCCTCAGGGTGGAGCCGACCGACCGACGTCACGCTGGATGGCTGCGTGGTCCATGGCAATATCCGGGTGCGCGGCATGGGGGCGGGTGCGGAGGTGGACCGCCTGCGGGCCTCCTCGCGGACACCCGACCATACGACGGCGGCCCAGGCGGCCGCGCCGACGCGCATCCGGCTGACGGACCTGACCCTGATCGCGACCGGATCGATTCCCCTCTATGTCGGACCCGGGGTGACGGACCTGACGTTCGAGGGTTCCCGGGTTTCCGGACGGTCGGTCTCGACGGCCGTCTATCTGGATGCGGAAAGCGCCGGCAATACGATCCGCCGGGTATCCTTCCGCATCCGCACGGGTCGCGAGCAGATCGCCGTCGACGGCTCGGCGCGCAATCGGGTCGAGGCGAACACTTTCGCCCTGGGCGGACGCGGCGGGGTGTTCCTGTATCGCAACTGTGGCGAGGACGGCGTCATCCGGCACCAGACCCCGTCCGACAACGTCATCACCGGCAACACCTTCACCGGCGCGCGCTGGCTGTGGCCCAATGCCGTGGTGGTCGGGTCGCGCAAAGGGCGAAGGCGCTATTGTGCGGCCGACACCGGCTGGCCGTTCGGTTCCAGCGCCGACGACGGCGACCATGCCGATCGCAACGTCGTCGGGGACAACCTGATCCGCTTCGGCTGGCGACCCTTCTAAGCCGGTCGGGGCGCGACCAGGGCGCCGTAGAGGTCGGTGCGGCGATCGCGGAAGAAGCCCCAGGCCGCGCGGTGCCGGTCGATGTAGTCGAGGTCGAAGGTGTGGACCAGCACGCCCTGCTCGTTGCGGCCGAAGCTCTCCACCAGATCGCCGCGATGGTCGGCGATGAAGGACGAGCCGTAGAACAGCTGACCGGCCTCGGTCACCTGCTCACGCCCCGTGCGGTTGGCGCCGACGACCGGCACGACGTTGGACACGGCATGACCCTGCATCGCGCGCCGCCAGGGATCGGCCGTGTCCAGTTCCCCGTCATGCGGCTCCGAGCCGATGGCGGTCGGATACATCAGGATCTCGGCCCCCATCAGCATCATGGCGCGGGCGGTTTCGGGGTACCACTGGTCCCAGCAGATGCCGACGCCGATCCGCCCGAAGCGCGTATCCCAGACCCTGAAGCCCGTATCGCCCGGCCGGAAATAGTATTTCTCCTGATAGCCGGGGCCGTCGGGGATGTGGCTCTTGCGATAGACGCCGAGGGCCGAGCCGTCAGCGTCCAGCATGACGATGGAGTTGAAATAGTGCGGACCCTCGCGCTCGAAGATCGAGACGGGAATGGCGACGCCGAGATCCCTGGCGACCTCGGCCATGGCGATCACGGCCGGATGCTCGCGCCAGGCATAGGCCGTGCCGAACCATCGCTCCTCCTGCGAGACGCAGAAATAGGGCCCCTGGAACAGCTCCGAGGGCAGGATGACCTGGGCCCCCTTCCCCGCCGCCTCGCGCACCAGATCGGCCGTGCGGACGATGTTGGCGGCCATGTCCTCGCCATAGCCGGACTGGAGCGCGGCGACGGTGATGGTGCGAGGGGTAGCGAGTGGCGAGTGGCGAGTGGCGAGGGTAGTCACTTTCGGCGCTCCTCCAATTTGGTGATCAGGGATGCGAGCATGCGGCTGATTTCATCCGCCAGGGCGAGCACAGCATCGCGTTCATCGGCAGGCAGATAGCCCAGGCGTTCGGCGAGGATCAGCTGAGTTTCAACCTCTGCCAATGAGCCACGGGCAATGGCGAGATGATTGATGAACGCAGGTGTCGAGCGGCGACCACATCCTTCGGCGACATTGCTTGGAACCGACACCGCAGCCCCACGCACCTGGCCGGTGAGACCGAACCGTTCGTCAGCTGGCCAGCTGCGGCTGACCGCATAAACACGTTCCACGAATATCAGCGCCTTCTGCCAGACGACAAGATCGCGGTAGTGGCGAACCTCGCCACTCGCCACTCGCCCCTCGCCACTCATTCCGGCTCCTGCTGGGTGATGCAGTGGAAGGATCCGCCGCCCGACAGGATGGCGGTGGACGGCAGGGGGATGATCTCCCGGTCCGGGAAGACGGTGGCCAGACCCTCGCAGGCCAGGCGCGCCGCCGTGGCGTTGCCATAGGTCGGGACGATGACCGCGCCGTTGGCGATCAGGAAGTTCATATGGCTGGCGGGCACCGGGCGCTCGTCCTCGTCGCCGACGAAGCCGGGCGACGGGAGGCGCAACAGCGTCAGGGGGCGGCCTTCGGCGTCGGTCGCGGCCGAGAGGGCAGCGGCGGCGGCATCGAAGACATCGTCGTTCGGATCGTTGCGGCCAAAGGCCATGGGCAGGGCGACGACGCCCGGGGCGACGAAACGGGCCAGATTGTCGACATGGCCGTCGGTGTGGTCGTTCAGCAGGCCGTCGCCCAGCCAGACGACCTTGCGGGCCCCGAGAGCCTCTGCGAGCGCGGCCTCGGCCGCTGCCTCGCTCCAGCCGGGATTGCGATTGGGGTTCAGCAGGCACTGGCGCGTAGTCAGGATGGTGCCCGCGCCGTCGTGATCCAGCGCCCCGCCCTCCAGCACGAAGGCGTGGCGGTCCAGCGGGACGCCGGACGCCGCGCCGATCTGTCCAGCCACCGTGTCGTCGTGGGGCAGGTCGTATTTCCCGCCCCAGCCGTTGAAGCGGAAGGCGGCGGCCCGGGTCGAGCCCGCGCCGAAAATCGGCCCGGTGTCCCTCAGCCAGATGTCGCCGAAGCGACCGGCGACGATATCGACATTCGCAACGCCCTCGAACCGGGCCTGCGCATCTGCCAGGGCCTCGTCGTTACCGACCATCAGCCTTATCTGCTCGCGGCCCGGTCCGGCGAGGGCCCGCACCAGGGCCTCGACCTCGGCCTGGGCCGGCGCGAGATTATCCTCCCACAGCTCTGCATGACTGGGCCATCCGACCCACATCGCCCGGTGGGGCGACCATTCGGCGGGGATGGGGGACATCGGCATGGCGGCAGGAGCCTTTTCAGACGAACGGCGAACCCGGAGACGCCGGGCAGGCGGGCCAGATAGCCATCCCCGTCCCCCGGTTCAACAGCGATGCCCCAAACGAAAGAGGGCGGCCCGTCGCCGGACCGCCCTCCTGTCGTCGTGATCGCCGAGGCGACCGCGCCTTAGAACGAGTAACGCAGGCCCAGCTGGATGGCCCAGAGAGAGGCGCTCTGGTTCCGGCCGATGACATCCGCCGTGGGGCTGGGCGTCGAATACTGATAGGTCGTGCAGACCGGGCTGCCGGTCGGTGCCACGACGCCGGAAGCGTCGGCGCAACGCGCGGTGATCAGGTTCTGGGTTTCGAGGTTGCCATACTCCTCGATGATACCCCATTCGTCGTTGAGCAGATTGGCGACGTTCTGGACGTCGGCGGTGAAGCGCAGGCGGCCCGGCAGGAAGGCGACCGGCAGTTCCTGGCTGAACTGGAAGTCCAGCTGGTAGATCTCCGGCTGGTCGTCAGTGCCTTCGCCCTTCTGCAGGACACGGCCGTAGGGCAGGCCGAAGGTGTCGACGAGGGCGCGGAAGCGATCGCGGGTCGTGGCGTCGATGAAGAACACGTTGCCGACCTGCAGGTCGTTCGGGTTCGCATCATTGCCGAAGTCCGGGACATACAGAAGCTGACCACCACGGTTCACACCGAAGGTCGGGCTGCGCGGCGAGGTGCCGTCGCCCATCGTGAAGCTGATCGGGCGACCGTCGCGGATTTCACCGAACAGGTTGAAGCGGGTCTCGTAGTCGCCGAAGAAGTTGTGGCGATAGTTGAGTTCGGCCTTGAAGCGATTCTGGATTTCTTCGGACGAGGTTCCGTAGTCCTCGATGTTCGGATCAAAGCGCGAGACACCGTTGCCATAGAGGCCACCGGCGGTCGTGCCGTTGCGCAGGCTGGCCGTCTGGTCATCGTTTTGCTGGAAGGCATACCCGACCAGAACGTCGAGGCCGTTGTCGAAGCTGCGCGAGGCGCTGACGCCCAGGGTGTAGGATTCACCCTCATTGCCGTTGAAGGCGACGATATCGCGCAATGAGCCCGGGTTGGTCGAGGTGATGCCGAAAGCCGTGCGCTGCGCGGTCGTGCCGGTCACGCCATCGTAGCGAACCCGACCGTCCGGCGTGAACTGTGCAACACCGTTCACGCGCAGGACCTGCGAGCGGGTGTCGCGGAACACGACCGACTTGTTCGCCTCGGTGAATACGGCGTCGAAGCTCAGGCGCCAGTTGTCGAGCGCGTGCGAGGCATATTCGGGAAGGAAGCCCGACGCCCAGCCTTCCGGCGCCTCGACCGTGGCATTGAGGAAGTAGCGCCAGTCGGACGGAAGTTCGTACGAAGGGCTGAAGGCATTCACTTCCGAGACCGGCGAGGCCACCGCGCCGCCCTGGAGGGCCCGAACGGCCGCAGGAATGTCGTAGAAGGTGCGCGGGTCGGCCAGGTTGAGGTTCAGCGCCGCGGCACCGATGGCAGGGGTGAAGCCGGCCACGCCCGTGGTTTCACGGAAGGTGCCGTCGGCATTTCGCTCGATCTGGATGCCCGAGGTCAGGACGCCCGTGACCGAGAAGACGTTCGAGAGCAGAACGTCGGGCAGTCCGCCCGAGAACAGGCCCACGCCGCCGTTGATCGTCAGCCAGTCGGTCGTGTCCCACTCGACCGAGACGCGCGGCATCAGGATTTCCATGCCGTCGTAGGTCGACTGGTTCGAGAAGCCGTTCCGCGCCACGAAGTTGGCGTTGTAGGCGGGCTTGGCGTCGCTGCTGTACCAGTCGTAACGGACGCCGGCCTGGATGGTCAGGCTCGGGGTCAGTTCCAGCGTGTCCTGGGCGAACACCGAGTTCAGCCGATACTTGAACACCGCTGCGGCGTCGTTGGCATTTCCGGTGATGGCGTTCGTATAGACCAGACGCGACGCCTGGCCGGTCCGGAAGTCGGTCAGGGAGTCGAAATAGTAGGTGCCGCGCGAGTTGGGCACGAAGATGTTGAAGACTTCGATTTCCTGGCCCTGGTAGCCGATCTTGAACAGGTTATCGCCCAGCGCGTACTCGGCCTTCGCCAGCAGGGTCTTATTGGACGTTTCCAGATAGTTGGCGTGACGGTTCAGGTCGGGACCGAAGCGATACTGCGACGTCGGGGTGCACGACGTGATCACGTTGTTGGTGATGGTACGGTTCAGGTCGCCGCACACGGTGACATCGGAGAAGATCTGGCCGCCGGGCGGCTGCTGAAGGCGGACGTAGTTCCGCTCGCTGTAGCGGATCTGGCTGGACAGGCTGTTGGTCCAGTTGGAGTTCAGCTCCACCGCATAGGCTTCGTCGTTCTCCCCGGTCACATACCACTGCGACGACAGAGCCGCCGTCGTGGTGCTCAGGCTGGTCCGGTTGCCACCGCCGGCCGTCAGGGACGACTCGGCGTTCCGATAGGTCGCCGACAGACGCTGGTTGTCGGTGATGTTCCAGTCCAGCTTGACGGTGTATTTCTCGTCGAGGATCGGCTTGGTGCGATCGATGTTGCCGATCGGGAAGTCGGAGGCATAGATCGTGTTGAAGTCGTTGATGAAGGAATCGATGTTGGCCTGGGTGATGCCGATGATCGAGTTAGAGAACCCGGCACCTGCCGGTCCGATCGCCGTCTGATCGACCGACTCGTAGAATTCGTACGAGCTGGAGAAGAACAGACGATCCTGCCAGAGGGGGCCGGAGACGAAGAAGCCGTAGTTGGTCTGGGTGACCTGCGACGGGATGTTGGCGCCACGGATCGAATCGCCGACCAGACCGTCGTTCAGATAGTTGACGAAGGCCGTGCCGTGGAAATCGTTGCCGCCGGACTTCAGAACCACATCCAGCGCACCGCCGTTGAAATCGCCGTTCTCGACGTCGACCGGCACGGCACTGACCGTGAACTGCTCGACCGCGTCCAGCGACACGGGGCCGCGACGGGTCGGCAGGCCGCCGCCATTCAGGCCGAACTCGTCCTGGGCCGCGATGCCGTCGATCGACACGCGGTTGGTGCGCGGGTTGGAGCCGGCGATCGAGATGCCGCCGTTGTCGCGCGCATTGCTCGACACCAGGATGTTGCGGCGGGCCAGGTCGCGGATGTCGCGGTTGATCGAGACGACGCCAGCGATGTCGTCGGCGTCCAGGGTGGAGCTGACGCCCGTGTTGTTGGCGGTCACGTCGCGCGCGCCGATGACGACGATGTCGTCCACGGCCGAGGCGCTTTCCAGGTCGAAGTTCAGGCGCAGGGTGTCACCGGCACCGATGATGACGCCATCCAGCGAGTCGGCGGCATAGCCCTCGGCCCCGACCGACACCGTGTACGGACCGCCGACCCGAAGGCCGCGGGCGTCGAACACGCCGTCCGAGCCGGTCAGGGTCGTCGTGGTCGTGCCCGAAGGCTCGTGGACGACGCGGATGCTGGCACCCGAAATCGGGAGCCCGTCGGCCGTAGCGACCGTGCCGCGGATGGCCGAGGTGGTTTCCTGCGCATAGACGGCAGTGGACATCGCGAGCGACGTCACGAGGGCGGTGCCGGCCCAGAACGCCCGAGAGCGGTTCGTCATTTTGTCTGTATCCCCACAGTTCGGGCGAGCGCGCCCCATGGCCGACCGGGCACAGGCCCGTCGGGATGCGGCCCGATCTACGGCGCAAACCGAACCGTCGGACGACATTAATGTGACAGACGCGTGACAGGGATCGGGGGTGACACGGGCGCCACAGTGTCGGCAGGTCGCGGCGCTCAGCGGCCCCAGACGGCTCTCAACCGGGCTTCGCGCCCGCAGAACCGGCTGTAGCCACCGTAGCGGACCGGGTTCAGACGCGCGAAATCCTGATGATAGGCCTCCGCCGGCCAGAAACGCCCGGCCGGCCGGACCGGCGTGGTGAACCGGCGCGCACCGATCACGGCGACGGCGGCGGCACGGGAGGCCTCCGCGACCGGTCGTTGCGCCGGCGTGGCGAAGACGGCGGTACCATAGGCCGGTCCGGTATCGCAGAACTGGCCGTTGGCGTCCGTCGGATCGATCGTACGCCAGAACCGGTCGACCAGCTGGCGATAGGAAATGCGCGCCGGATCATAGGTCACCTGCACCGCCTCGACATGATCATTGCCGCGCGACACCGCCTCATAGGTCGGATTGGGGGACGTGCCGCCCGCATAGCCCGACACGGCCGAGACCACGCCCGGCATGTGCTCGAAGTTCGATTCCACCGACCAGAAGCAGCCCCCGGCGAAGACGGCGACCTCGCGTCGGCCACTGTCCGGCCCGGTCTGGACGACCGGCGGCTGGGCGCCGGCCGGCTCGCCCTGCGAACACGCCCCCAGCAGGACGGCGGCGGCGGCGGCGAAGCGGGTCAGGGCGGGCATGGGCGAAGACTCCGGAAAGGCCGAATGGACTGAACCCGATACGCATGGTGCCCGCCACGGGATACATCGCCACGCTTGACGGCTGATCGGCCCGTCTATTCTGCGTTCTGGAATCGGTTTGCGATGGCGATTGCGGTTGGGATGAGGGCTCTGGGTTCGTGGTAGTTTCCGTTGACCTGTGTCTGGTTGATGACGTGGGCTCGGAAGCGGGTGAACAGGTCGGGGTCGGGGGTGGCGGGTTTGGTCCAGAAGGCGTGGATGGATTGCTGGTCGGTGAGGCCGTCGAAGTCGAAGAAGGCCTCGCCCAGGACCTTGACGGGGGTTTTGAAGCCCAGGGCCGAGAGGGCGGCCGAGGAGTTGTTGACCACCATGCCGCTGGAGGCGCGGCACAGCTGGGCAAGGTTGCCGCCGTCGATGAAGTCGACGCGGTCGGCGATGCCGCGCTCGATGGCCAGGACCCGGGTCATGCGGCGCAGGTCGACCAGGCCGGGATCCAGCGGATGGTTCTTGACCACCAGCCGGGCGTCGGCGGGCGCGTGTCTGCCAAAGGAGGTCAGGACCTCGGCGAGGAAGGCGGTGTTGTCGGCATAGTGGGAGTAGCGCAGCAGCTGGGCGTCGCCCTCGCGCTGCAGGCAGGCGATGAAGAAGGGGCCGCGGGCCCGGATCGCCTGGGCGTCGGCCTCGATCGAGGCGCGCAGCATCAGGCCGAAATAGCGCCGGATATGGCTGGCGCACTGCAGCCAGGCCGGGGTCGTATAGGGCTGGGCATAGCGCCGGAAGGCGAACGGCCGGACCAGGAACTGGTGCAAGTGATACCAGCTGATGGCCACATGGTGCGGCAGGGCGCGCCCACCGGCCGGGCCGGGAGGATCTCGGGATCGGCGGATCATAGGCCGAGCGGTGGCGGGCCAGGCCGAGCGGGCATTGACCCCGTCCTGCTCGACCGTGATCCAGTCCGGCCGGAAATAGCCGTTCTCGAGCACCCAGATCCTGAGGGCGCTACCGCTCGCGCCGCGGGCGCTCGCTGCCTGAGCGCGGTCGTGGGCGGCTGACGCCGCACCGCTAACGCTCGCGCCGCAGAGGTCCGTGGCGAGTGGCGAGTGACGAGTGGCGAGGAAAGCGGCTCTTTCAGGTCACTGGCGGCCTGGGCCGTGGAGGCGCTGGAGACGGCGCCGGCCTCTCGCCACGCGCCACTCGCCACTCGCCACGGCCTCCGCCGCCTCCGCCGCCAGGGCCTTGAGGGCGTCGGCCTGGGTCAGGACGGCCTGGTGTAGGCTGCCGCCCGCCGAACACGATCAAGGTCGGTCAGGCCGGGTGGCCACCAGCCCGGCCAGATGGGCGGGCCAGTCGCGCACGTCGCCGTCGAAGGTCAGCCCTCGCGACGCCAGTAGACCAGGTCGCCGATGTTGAAGATCGGCGCCGGACCTGCGCCCCGCCCTCCAGCTCGCCCGCCAGCACCCGGCCGAACGGACCGAACGGCGCGGTCACGATCAGAAGCGGCGGGACGACAGATCGGGGGCACCGGCGCGAGCCCGCCGGTCCGATCCCTGATCGACCCCAGGACGGGCCATGCGGTCGCGCCCTGCCGGGGCGGGCGGGGCAGGCGCACCTCGTCCGGCCGACGCAGGGTCGGGGCCGGGGCCGCCGGGGCCGGAAGCGGCTGGAGGACGGGGGCGACGTCATTGGCCGCGCGACGATCCGGGCGGACGCGGCGGTCGACGGGCGAAGCATGGCGACGCGAGGGGATGCGGAGGTCGACCATGCTCAGGCGCGGCTCGCGCGGACGGCGCAAGCGGCTTCGGTCGGAAACACGATCGTCGAGGCTGAGCTTTGACATGGGTCTCCTTGTCGCGCTCCGAACCGCCGGGATCAACCGGCTTGTCCGGAAAAGCGAAAAGGCTGGGTCGGGTTTCACAGAATTGCCGAATAACCGCGGGCTTATCGACACATATCGTCAGACCCCGGATTGTCCTGAGACCCCGGATTGTCCTGAACAGGGTGCCAGAACAAAACCGCCGGGCCCCTCGCAGGACCCGGCGGTGATGTGTTCGTCGCTCATCGGCAACCGGCTGGTCGGCACCGGCCCGGATCGTCAGATCCGGGCCGGGCCAGGCAGACAGTCCTAGAAGTTGATGCCGATGGTGGCGCGACGGTTCAGAGGCTCGCGAACGCCGTCGGCGGTCGCACGGGCCAGGTTGGTTTCACCCTTGGCGTCCAGGGCGATCACGCCGCCGTTGACACCTTGGGCGACCAGGGCATCGGCCACGGTGCGCGAACGACGGTTCGACAGGCCCACATTGTAGGCGGCCGAGCCGGACGTATCGGCGTAACCGACGACCAGAACGCGCGTCGGACGACCCGACCTGGCGTAGGTCGCAGCCTGGGTCACCACCGAGCGGGCTTCGGCCGTCAGGTCCGAACGATCCCAGTCGAAATACACCACGAACTCACGCGCCGTCGGAGCCGGAGGCGGCGGAGGCGGCGGAGGCGGCGGCGGGGGAGGCGGCGGCGGGGGCGGAGGCGGCGGCGGCGGCGGGGGCGGCGGCGGAGCCGCTTCCTCGGCACCGAACGCATAGCGCAGGCCCAGCGTCACGGTGTGCGACTGGTCATAGTCGCCTTCGAACGTGCCCTGGTTACGCGTGGCCGGGCTCGACACGGTGTCGAACTCGGCATCGCCCGTCAGATAGCGGTAGGTCAGGTCGATGTTGGCGCGGTCACCCACGGCATAGCTCAGGCCGGCAATGGCCTGGGCCGCGAACTTGGTCGAGCTGTCGTCGGCCACGATCGTGCCGGCACCCTGGCGATAGCGACCGGCGAAGTCGGTCGCGACGCGGTTCACACCGACGCCCAGACCCACGAACGGACGAACGCCACCGTACTCGCCACCGATGTCATAGATGACATTGGCCATCAGCGTGGTGGATTCAATGTCGCCTTCCGGCGAGAAGCAGGGACCCGAGGCCGGCGTCACATTGCAGATGCCGTTCGGACCCGAAACCGCGCGAACCTTGCCGATGTCGCCCGAGCGATAGCCGCCCTCCAGCTCCACCCGCCAGTTGGCGTCAAAACGATAGCCCAGACGCGCAAACGCAGCCCAGCCGTCGTTCACTTCAAAGCTCAGGTTCTGACCCGTCACCGAAGACTCGGCGTTGATGTCATCGATAAACTGATAACCGGCGTCTACCGCCCCATACCAGCCATCCGGCTCAGCCGACGCAGAACCAGCGGCCAGGGCAAATGCCGCCGCCGCGCTGGAAGCCAGGAACAAGGTCTTGAAACGCATGGGTGTGAGCCCTCCGCAGCCACAATTGATCAATGCGGCGGTCTCACCGCCAAGGGGCTCTTAACAGCGTTGCCGCGCGAGGTCGATACCCCGATTGCCACGACGACCGGCAGTCGCTTGACCGTGGCGTTGAAGCTACAGCAGAAATCGGCGGCGTCGGGCGAAACCACGGCCTGGGTCATCGTGGACGAAGGCGCGTCCGCACCACTTCCTCACGGTCCTGGGGTTTGGTCCGTGACACCTGGCGATCTCCGCGACCGGAGCCTTCGATCGCCGTATCGCCGCTCGGACAGCGTGCGTGGTCGTGGCGCAACCGTGTAGACCCTGTCCCATAATCCCGCCCGGTGTGTGCACTCAGTTAAACTGGGTCCCCCATAATCCGGGACTGAACAGCCAGGGCATGATCGTTTGAGGTGGACCCCCGTCGTGGGCCCAGCCGAACGCGTGAATCAGGCCCTCGCTCAGCTCTGGAGCCTGAGTCACGGCATCGGCGGACTCGCCAAGCGATTCCACCTCAGCCGATCAGGCTCCGGGCACGATCGCTTGAGGTGGAATCACGCCCCGCGACGCCAGACAGTCCTCGACCGCCCGCGCCGCCTCATCGGGGGTCAGTTCGGCGGTCGGCAGGGTCAGGTCGGGGGACTGCGGCGGTTCGTAGGTCGAGCCGACGCCCGTCAGGCCGATGACGGCCCCGGCGTCGGCGCGGGCATAGAGCGCTTTGGGATCGCGGGCGCGGCACAGTTCGAGCGGCGTATCCACGAACACCTCCAGGAAGGGGATATCCGTGCAGATGTCCCGCGCCTGGGCACGCTGTATCTGGGTGGGCGAGATCAGGGCGCAGATGGCGACGACGCCGTTGTCGGCGAACAGCCGCGCGACCTCGGCGACGCGGCGGACGTTCTCGCTGCGGTCGGCGTCGGAGAATCCCAGGTCGCGATTGACTCCGTGACGCAGGTTGTCGCCATCCAGCACAGCGGTACGGACGCCGATGGTGTACAAGCGGCGCTCTATAGCCGCCGCGATGGTCGACTTGCCCGAGGCGGACAGGCCCGTCAGCCAGACGACGCCGCCCGAATGTCCGTTGCGCCGCTCCTTGGCCGCGCGATCGACAGCGGGGGCCACGCGGTGGATGTCGGTCGGCTGGTCGAGGGCGGCGAGCGCCGTCCCGGCGGCAACCGTCGCATGGGTGTCCCGGTCGATCAGGATCAGGGCCCCGGTGCCGGGATGGTCGGCGAAGGCGTCGAAGGCGACGCGGCCGGTGGTGTGGATGATCCGGTCGCCGATCTCGTTCATGGTCAGGGCCACGATCTCGTCCGTGGCGGTCAGACGGGCGGGGACGAGGGCGGTTCCGATGCGGAGCAGATAGCTGCGGGCGGGGTCCAGCGGGGCTTCGTCCATCCATAGCAGACGGGCCGAGAACCGGTCGACGGCAGCCGGGCGGTCGGTGGGCGGAGCCAGGACGTCGCCACGGGCGATGTCTATGTCGCGATCCAGCACCAGGGTCACGGCGTCCCCGGCCTCGGCGGTGTCGGCCCACTCGCCGGCGCGGACGATGCGGGCGACGTCGGCGGTGCGGCCCGAGGGGGCCACAATGATGGAATCACCGACGGCGATCCGGCCGGAGCCAACAGAGCCGCTGTAGCCACGGAACTTTTCATCCGGGCGGCTGACGTACTGGACCGGAAGGCGGAACGGCGCGTCGCGGCCGGGTGGCTGGGTCTCCGCCGCCTCCAGCGCCTCGATCAGGGTCGGGCCGGTGTACCAGGGGGTGGAGGCCGAGTGACGGACCAGGTTGTGGCCGTGACGGGCGCTGACGGGGATGGCGGTGACGTGGGTCAGGCCCTGCTCCAGGGCGACCTCGGCATAGGCAGTCCGGATGGCGTCGAAGACGGCCGCGTCGTCGCCCACCGCATCCATCTTGTTGACCGCCAGGATGACCTGACGAATGCCGAACAGAGCGACGATGCGGCTGTGGCGGCGGGTCTGTTCCGACAGGCCCTTGGTGGCATCGACCAGGATGACCGCGAGATCGCAGGTCGAAGCCCCCGTCGCCATGTTTCGGGTGTACTGCACGTGACCGGGGGTATCGGCGACGATGAAGCTGCGGCGCGGCGAGCTGAAATAGCGATAGGCGACATCGATGGTGATGCCCTGCTCGCGTTCAGCCGACAGTCCGTCCAGCAGAAGGGCATAGTCGGCCGCATCGCCGTCGGTGCCGAAGCGCCGGGAGTCCCGGATCAGGGTGGCCAGCTGATCCTCCGGCACCTGACCCAGTTCAAAAAGCAGGCGACCGATCAGGGTCGACTTGCCGTCGTCGACCGAACCGCAGGTCAGGAAGCGCAGCAGATCGCGCGATCCGGCGGGAGGGGGCGCAGGGCGCACGGCGATGGCCGAACGGTCCATCAGAAATAGCCCTCGCGCTTTTTCATCTCCATCGAGGCCGTGCCCTCGCCGTCGATCAGGCGGCCCTGTCGTTCGGAATGGCGGCTGACGTCGAGCTCGGCGATGACGGCGTCGACGGTGGTCGCGTCTGACTCGACCGCCGCGCTGAGCGGATAGCAACCCAGCGAGCGAAACCGGACGTGGCGGAGTTCGGGCACCTCGCCCGGGAGCAGGGGCATCCGGTCGTCGTCGCGGACGATCAACCGGCCTTGACGGACCACGGTCGGGCGGGGGGCGGCGAAATAGAGGGGGACGACCGGAATGTCCTGGGCGCGCGTGTATTCCCACACGTCGCGTTCGGTCCAGTTGGACAGGGGGAAGACGCGCAGGGACTCTCCCGGATCGATCTGCGTATTGTAGAGCCGCCACAGCTCCGGCCGCTGGAGACGGGGCTCCCAGGCGTGGGCGGCATTCCGGACCGAGAAAATGCGCTCCTTGGCGCGCGAGGCCTCTTCGTCCCGGCGGGCCCCGCCGAAGGCCGCGTCAAAGCCGTGTTGTTCCAGCGCCTGTTTCAACGCTTCCGTCTTCATCACCCGCGTATGGGTCTCGCCACCGGACCGGACCGGATCGATGCCGCGCGCCGCGCCGTCGGGGTTGATGTGGACGATCAGGCGTACGCCATAGAGGTCGGCGATGGCGTCGCGGTGCTCGATCATCTCCCGGAATTTCCAGGTCGTGTCGATGTGCAGCAGCGGGAAGGGAATCGGGGCAGGGAAAAAGGCCTTTCGGGCCAGGTGCAGCATGACGCCCGAGTCCTTGCCGATCGAATACAGCATGACCGGATTGCGGGCGGTGGCGGCGACCTCACGAATGATCTCGATGGCCTCGCTTTCGAGACGACGCAGGTGGGCGAGCAGATAGGTGGCCAAATGTCTTACCTAACGACCATTTTTGACTTCAGCCCTGGAATCGAAAGCAAACGGGACGCACGAAAACGGCGGGCGAGAGAGCCACCGTCCGGTCGAAGCAAGGCACCATCGGGGCGGGGCGACGATGGGACGTGGCTTCATATGGCATTTCAACGCCTCGGTCACCGTCCGCCTGCCAACACACCCGGCGTCGGGCCCGGTTCCGTGCCCAGCGGTATGGCGGGCGCGCAAGGCCCCGGCATGATCCATTCACAGCCGACCAGGAACCGGTTGGCGTACACCCTGCCGGGCCGCCGGCGGAGGACATTCTAGAGCAGCTTCAGCGCCGCGAAGCCGCCGATAAAGACGACCAGGCCGACCACGCTCCACAGCGCCAGGCGACGCTCGACGACCTCCAGCATGGCCGGCCCCCAGGTCTTCAGCACCCAGGCCTCCATGAAGAATCGCGCGCTTCGCGTCACGACCGAAGCCAGGAAGAAGATGCCGAAGTTGAAATGGGCGAGGCCCGAGGCGATGGTCACCAGCTTGTAGGGGATCGGCGTCAGACCCTTGATCAGAATGACCCAGACGCCGAACCGGTCATACCAGTGCTGGAACTCCGCCAGGCCGTCGGCGTGACCCAGCAGCCGCATCAGCCACTGTCCCAGGTCGGTCAGGTAGAAGCCGATCAGATAGCCCAGCACGCCGCCGATCACCGAGCCGATCGAGGCGATGGCCGCGAACCGGTAGGCCCGCTCCGGCCGCGACAGGATCATCGGAGCCAACATGACCTCGATGGGAATGGGAAAGATCGACGCCTCGGCGACCGACACGGCAGCCAGCGCCTTTTCGGCATGGGGACTGCGGGCCAGGGTGAAGACCCAGTCGTACATCTTTCTCAGCATGGAATCCGCTCTAGCAGGTGACGGGGCCTGCTGCGACCTGAAGATGTGACGCACGACGATGTGCGAACGGCCCGGCTTGGCTTGTGGCCCTTGCGACACTAGGTTCCGCGCCAACAGCCGGGGTGCCCGGTCAATAAACGATATCAGGAGACGCACGATGGACGACCTGACCGCGCATACCGCGACGCCGGACGCCACGATTCCCGCTCTCGAGAACCCGCTGGGCGTGGACGGCTTCGAGTTCGTGGAGTTCACCGGCCCCGACCCCCAGGCCATGATCCGGCAGATCGAGATCATGGGCTTCGTCCAGACCCATGTGAACCCGAAGAACGGCGTCGTCCGCATGAAGCAGGGCGACATCACCTTCCTGGTCCACACGAGACCAGAAGGTCACGCCGGCGCATTTGCCCGCGACCACGGCCCGTCCGCCAATGGCATGGCCTTCCGCGTCAACGATGCCCGGGCTGCCTATGACGCCGCGGTGTCGCGCGGAGCCCATCCGGCCGACGCCCATAATGGCGGCGCCCTCGGCGAGGGGGCCTATGTGCTGCGCGGCATTGGCGGGTCCCTGCTGTACATCATTGACGCCTATGGCGAAGCCGGGTCGCTTTACGACACCTGGGACGAGATCGAGGGCTGGGAAGAGGCGGAGCGCCGGAACAATGTCGGCCTGCACCTGCTGGATCACCTGACCCACAATGTGAAGCGTGGCCAGATGCGGACCTGGTCCGGCTTCTACGGCGACGTCTTCGCCTTCGAGGAGCAGAAATATTTCGACATCAAGGGCAAGGCGACAGGCCTGTTCTCCCAGGCCATGATCGCGCCCGACCGCGCCATCCGCATCCCGCTGAACGAGAGCCAGGACGACAACTCCCAGATCGAGGAGTTCCTGAAGCGCTACAACGGCGAGGGCATCCAGCACATCGCCCTGGCGACCGACGACATCTTCGCCACCGTCGAGGCGATGCGCGAGCGCGGCGTCCGGTTCCAGGACACGATCGAGACCTATTTCGAGCTGATCGACAAACGCCTGCCCAACCACGGGCACGATGTGGAGCGCATGCGCCGGAACCGCATCCTGATCGACGGGTCGGACGAGGAGGGCCTGCTGCTGCAGATCTTCACCCAGGACACCTTCGGCCCGATCTTCTTCGAGATCATCCAGAGGAAGGGCAACGAGGGCTTCGGCAACGGCAATTTCCAGGCCCTGTTCGATTCCATCGAGCTGGACCAGATCCGCCGGGGCGTCATCAAGGTCGACGCCCATTAAGGTCGCCCCGCCTCATTGGATGCCCTTCCTCGGCCCCGTCGCGGCGGCGGTCGTGGGCGGGCTGGTGGGCGAATTCGGCCTGGGCGGCGGGTTCTGGATGGTCCTCGGCTGTGCCCTGGTCGGCGGCTTCGCGCCGATCGTCGGCTACCGCGTCTGGAAATGGTCGCACCACAAACGGGTCGACTGATCAGGCCTCGACGAGATCCCGTCGGCGCTCGATGCGTTCGACCCTGACGTCCAGCCTGTCCATGCGCCGGTTCAGGCCTGCCATGTTTTCCTCGACGCCCGTCATGCGCACCTTGATCATGCGCATGTCGTCTTTCACGCTGGCCAGATCCTCCTCGAGTCTGCGAAGCATCGGAACGACGATGTCAGTGATCTCGGACATGGCCACACTATAGCGTCAACAGGGAAGTCACGCCAATGCACAATCTGAAGCTGTACGTTCTCGCCCTGGCCGCAGGCCTGTTCATGACAGCCCCTGCCGTGGCGCAGGATCGGCCGGCCTGGTCCTTCGCCATTCACGGCGGGGCCGGTGTGATCGAACGCGCCGATCTGTCGCCCCAGCAGGACGCGGCCTATCGCGCGTCGCTGGCCCGGGCGCTGGAGGCCGGGGCCGAGGTGTTGCGCAACGGCGGCACGGCGCTGGATGCGGTCCAGGCCGCGATCCAGCTGATGGAGGACGATCCCCTGTTCAACGCCGGGCGCGGCGCGGTCTTCACCGCGGCAGGCCGCAACGAACTGGACGCAGCGGTCATGAACGGCGCGGACCTGACGGCCGGGGCGGTCGCGGGCCTGACCACCACCCGCCACCCGATCGCGGCGGCGCGCGCGGTGATGGAACAGAGCCCTCACGTCATGCTGATCGGCGAGGGGGCCGACACCTTTGCCGCCTCGGTCGGGCTGGAACAGGTCGATCCGTCCTTTTTCTTCACCGAGCGGCGCTGGCAGGGGCTGGAGAGCTATCTGCGCGAACACGGCCTGCCGATCCCGGCACGGCCCGCTGGAGCGCCCGCCGCGCCGGTCGGCGGGCTGGCGGCCGGCGATCCCGGCATGCCGCCGCTGAACGAGCGCAAGTTCGGCACCGTGGGGGCCGTCGCCCTGGACAGCGCCGGGCATCTTGCCGCCGGAACCTCGACCGGCGGGATGACGGGCAAGCGCTGGGGCCGGGTCGGCGACGTGCCGGTGCTGGGCGCAGGCACCTATGCCTCCAACCGCGACGGCTGCGCGGTCTCGGCGACCGGCGACGGCGAATACTACATCCGCGCCTCGGTCGCCCGGGACATCTGCGCCCGTATCGCCGACGGCGCGAGCGGGCAGGTTGGGGCCCAGGCCGAGGTCGAGGACGCCCTGTCGCTGGGCGGCTATGGCGGCGTCATCGTCATGGATGCGCAAGGGATCCCCGCCTTCGCCATGACAACCTCGGGCATGTATCGCGGATCGATCGGGCCGGACGCTCCGTTGACCGTGGCCATCTATTCCGATGAGCCTCGCCCATGATGCCGGGCCAGCGACAGGGCGCGGAGGGCTGACATGGCGGACAAGGATATTCCGGGCGTCGTCGCGCCCCCGCCGCTGATCTTTCTTGGCTTCCTTGGCATCGGCTGGGCTTTGGGTCGCCTGATCGGAGAGGCGTCGCTCGGTCTTCCGACGGTGGCGCGCAGCGGAGTGGCCCTGGCGGCCGTTCTGATCGGTCTGGCGATCGAGGCCTGGGCGGCCGGTCTGTTCCGCCGCGCCGGCACCGCCGTCCAGCCCTGGAAGCCGTCCACCGCCCTGGTCCGGACCGGCATCTATGCCCTGTCCCGGAACCCGATCTATGTCGGCTTCGCCATCATCTACCTTGGCCTGGCCCTGGCTGTGGACAGTCCGCTTGCGCTGATCCTGCTGGTGCCATGCCTGCTGGTGATCGACCGCTTCGTGATCCAGCGTGAGGAGCGATACCTGCTGGCCCGCTTTGGACCGGCCTATGCCGACTATCGGCGGACGGTGCGCCGATGGCTGTGACGCCCGCGCCCGACGAACTGACCGCCATGGCGACCGAAGAGCTGAACGCGGCCTGTTCGCTGACCTGGCCCGAGCTGAAGCGGATCACCCCCTGGGGCGACAGTTTCGAGGGGTTCGCGCCGTCCGGCCGCACGGTCGAGGTGGAACGTCGCTATCTGTGGGCGGTCGATCCGGCCGGAGCCATCGTGGTCGAGGTCGAGGTCCGCGACGCGGTGGCCAGGACCGGCGTCGAGGCCCGCGCCATTCTGCATGCGCCCGGCTGACCGCAGGCTTCGGCCCGATCCGTTAACCTTTCGCTGGCGGGACGCCGGTCGCTGATCCATGATTGGCCACGACACCGCACGGAGGGCCAGATGAGCTATTCGCAGGACTTCCCACCCGCCGACGCCGTCTATGCCCCGTCAACCGACGGCCTGATCCTGGACCTGCCACCGCTGGTCCTGGGGATCGGCCTGCTGCTGCTCCTCCTGGCCGGATGTGTGGGCTGGTGGCTGGCGCAGCATCGCCAGCCAACCTCGGCCAGCGCCACCGCCGCCATCTGGAAGGACATCGACGAGGCCATCCGCGCGGCCATGACCGCCCATTCCGATTCCCTGCGCGACAAGGCCCGCGACCTGACCCGGACGATCGAGACCCGGCTGGGTCGGACGCTGACACTGACCGGCGGGCTGACGGGCCTGGAAGCGCTCGACGCGGCCCTCGACGAGGCTCCGCATGACGATGCTCACGCCGGGGCCCACGACCACCATCATACCCCTGACCACGGCGGCGGGCATGATGACGACCACGATGGGCAGGACGTCGACGCCTCGGGCTCGACCGTCGTGATCGAGCGGGCCCGGCATGTGATCATCCATGCGCCGGCGCCTGCGCCGGCACCCACCCCCAAGCCCGGTCACGACAAGCCCAAACCCGTGCCGACCGAGGCCGAACGCCGCCAGGCCATCCGCCAGGCCGTATCCGACCTGAACGATCACTGGCGGCTGAAGGAGGCTCGCATCGCCGAGCTCGAGGCCGCCCGCCGGGAGCTGTCGGCCCCCCCGCCGGTGACGTCGGCGGTTTCGCGCGCGGTGAAAACCCCCTAGACCTGTGTCCATGAAACTCGCATCCCTGAAGCACGGCCGCGACGGCCGTCTGGTCATCGTCTCCAATGATCTCGCCTGGTTCACCGATGCCTTCCTGATCGCCCCGACGCTTCAGGCGGCGCTGGATGACTGGGCGCGCTGCGAGCCCCTGCTGCGGGCCCTGGCCGAAAGCCTGGAGCACGAAGCCGTACCGCGTGGACGCTTCCACGAACGCGACGCCGCCGCCCCCCTGCCCCGCGCCTATCAGTGGGCGGACGGTTCGGCCTATGTGAACCACGTCGAACTGGTGCGCAGGGCGCGTGGGGCCGAGATGCCCGCCAGCTTCTGGACCGACCCCCTGATGTATCAGGGCGGCTCGGACCAATTCATGGGCGCGCGCGACGCCATTCGCCTGGCCGACGAAAGCTGGGGCTGCGATCTGGAGGCCGAGATCGTGGTCGTCACCGGCGATGTGCCGCAAGGAACGACGCCCGATCAGGCCCGCGATCTCATCCGGCTGGTCGGCCTGGTTAACGACGTGTCCCTGCGCAACCTGATCCCCGGCGAACTGGCCAAGGGCTTCGGCTTCGTCCAGTCCAAGCCCGCCAGCGCCCTGTCACCCGTCTTCGTCACACCCGACGCCCTCGGCGATCGCTGGCAGGACGGCAAGCTGCACGGCGCCCTGTCGGTCCATCTGAACGGAGCCGAATTCGGCCGCGCCGACGCCGGCGTCGACATGACCTTCGACTTCGGCGTCCTGATCGCGCATCTGGCCAGGACCCGCAGCCTGGTCGCCGGCACCATCATCGGCTCGGGCACGGTGTCCAACCGGGGAGCCGACGGCGGCCCCGGCCAACCGGTGTCACAAGGCGGCCTCGGCTATTCCTGCATCGCCGAGGTCCGCACCGTGGAGACGATCGCCACCGGTGCCCCGGTAACGCCCTTCCTGAAACATGGCGACACGGTCCGGATCGAGATGCTGGATGCGCGCCACCATTCGATCTTCGGGGCCATCGAACAGGTGGTGGAAGCGGTCTGAGCCTTCCGCCGACGCTTGCCGCACACTGTGGTCATGTTAGCGTCCGGATGAAAACGGGAGGCCTTCGATGACACCGCAACAATACGGCCCCCTGATCGGGATCGGCATCGCCCTGCTCGTCATCCTTCTGCGCCACCAGAAGCCCCGCCCCCTGCGCGTTCAATACATGTGGATCGTGCCGATGCTGGTCGCGGTCGGCATCGGCTTCGGGCTCTGGGGTATGTCGATGGCCCCCGGTGCCAGCCACGCCCCCTTCGGCATCGACGCCTGGGCCATCCTGGCCGGTGGTCTGGTTCTGGGGGCGGCGGCCGGCTATCAGCGCGGGCGCATGACGACGATCGAGCGCGCGCCCGACGGCACCCTGCTGGCCCAGGCCTCACGGCTCGGGATCATCCTGATCGTCGCCCTGATCGCCAGCCGGTCCCTGCTGCGGCCCTGGCTGGAGACCCACGCCAGCGACTGGCACCTGAACGCCCTGGCGATCCAGGATGCCTTCCTGCTGTTCGCCGCAGCCATGGTCATCGCGCAGCGCGTCGAGATGTTCATCCGCGCCCGCCGCATCATGGCCGGCAAGCCGGACGACCATGTCGAGGCTGCGTCCGCCGTCTGACCGTCTTCTGGCCGCAAGGCGCAAACACATGCGGATTCTCACCCTGCCGGTTCGCAGGATCGCTTTCCGCACGAATTTCCAGATGACCGACCACCGATAGGCCGCGACGGCGAAGCCGGGACGCTTAGTTGGCCTGTATCACCTGGGCCGAGAACCGCTCCATCTCCTCCTCCTGTGGCGACATCTGCAGGAGCACCAGATCCAGTCCGGCGGCCTCGAATTTTTCCATCCGTTCACGGACGGTCTCGGGCGTGCCGACGAAGCCGGGGCGCAGGCCGCGGTTGGAGACACTGTATTCGCGGATCTTCAGCTCCCGCTCCAGCTCGGTGCCACTCAGCCACTGGTCGAAATTGGCGAAACCGGCGGGCGGCGATCCCTCGGCGAGGCCCGGTATGGTCGTGATCCGCTCCAGCTCGCGGTCGGCTTCGCCCTGGCTGTCCCTCACGATCGCATAGCCGGCCATGCCGTACGACATGGGTGGCAGACCGAAGGCCTCGCGCCGCGTCTTCATGTCGGCGATCCTGGCGGCGATATGCTCGGGTTCGTCGCCGTGCATGACATAGGCATCGCAGTGCCGGGCGATTAGGGTCTTGGCCGCTTCGGATTCGCCGCCCGCATAGATGACCGGGCGCGGGCGTTCGGGCGTCGAGGTCGGCTTGGGCTCCACGATGGCGTCCCTCAGCGTGTAGTATTTGCCGTCGAAATCGACGCGCTTTTCGCGCCACAGCCGGTCCAGCACCTGCAGCCACTCGGTCGTCCGCGCATAGCGGTCGTCGTGCTGGTCGAACTGCAGGCCATAGCTCTCGGCCTCCTTCGCCCACCAGGACGAGACGACGTTCAGGGCCAGCCGCCCGTTCGAGATCCGGTCGATGTTGGCGGCCGTCTTGGCGAACAGGGCCGGCTGGTGAAAGTTCGGCCGCACCGCCACCATCAGTTCGATCGTCGCGGTGACCGCCGCCAGGGCCGCCGCGGTCGACCAGGCGTCGAGAGCCGGGGCCTCGATCCCCTTGATGTCGTTCAGGTTCAGCTCTGCGATCAGGGTCAGGTCGTAGCCCAGGGCCTCCGACCGCCTGACCAGCCGCGAGGCGTTTTCCCACGAGGCCTCGCGTTCGTCCCCGACGTTCCGCAGCCAGCCGCCGAAGACCGGAGCCCAGTAGCCGTACCTCATGCCCGCCTGCCCTTTTCCTCGGCCACGATACCCTTGAGCCAGTCGACCAGATCATCGTGCGGGTCGAAGCCCAGAACCTCGACCGGCCTGGCCACGAAGTTCGACAGCCCGTTGATGTCGTAGAAGAGGACGCTGCCGTCGCGGTCGTCGATCAGATATTCGATGCCCCCGACCTCCAGCCCGGCCGCGACGGCCAGTCGCTCGACGGCCGCGATGATCTCGGATGGTGGCGTCACCTTGGTCATGGTCAGGGTCGGGGCACCGGGCCTTACCAGACAGGCGTCGGCCGGGCACAGGTCGAAGGCGTCGCCCGGACTCTCGATGTCGATGGCATAGAGGTATCTGCCGTTCAGCGTCTCGACGCGGGTGATCCTGCCGTCCCGGCGCGGCGCATATTCCTGGATCAGGGAAAGACCGTTGACGCCCGCCGGACACCATGCCTCGCCCGCGGCCTCGGCGAGTGTCTCCGGCGTCTCATAGCGGGTGATCCCCGCCCCGGCCCCGCCGATGTCCGCCTTGACCAGCACCGGGAACCGCAGCCCCTCGGCCGCCGCCGGGATATCGGCCTGACGGTGGGCGACCCGCGTCGCAGGACCCTTCAGACCCAGCCGCGCGATCAACGACATCTGCCGCGCCTTGGACGTATCGATGTGCAGGGCCGACGCATTGACCACCCGCGTCCCCTGCCCCTGCCAGTGCTCGAACAGGCTCTGGGCGTAGAAGATCGGGTGTTCCGGATCGCGCAGGAAGGACGACATCGCCACACGGCTGAACACCACGGTCGCGGGCGCGGGGCTGGCGGCCGGGTCGAAGGTGTGGCCCGCCAGCGGCACCTTCACATAGGTCACGCCGTGCCGATCCAGCGCCGCGAACAGCGGCTCGAACCACTCCGGATGCTCATAGACGACGGCCAGATCGGGAAGCGTATCACTCATGCACGGCCAGATGCGTTACACCCTGCTGGAACGCAAGGGCGGCACAAAATTTGCCCGCTCACGTAGCGCCGCGCGCTGCCGCCCTCTATGACGTGTGGCACAGGCCCCTGTGGTGGAATTGGTAGACGCGCCGGACTCAAAATCCGGTTCCGAGAGGAGTGTCGGTTCGAGTCCGACCGGGGGCACCACACGATCGGACGGCGACGACGCGGGTCGGGGAACGCAGTCCTTTACGAAACATTGATGAACCAGTGAAAAGGTTCGTCCCATGATCGCCCTCGTCATCGCCCTTGCCCTGTCCGTCGACCCCGGCGTCGCCAGGCCCGGTGACGCCCTGATCCATCAGCGCGTCCAGCCGGTATCGAGGGTGGCTGATCCGGCGCCGGTGCTGGAGGGCGTCGCCGTGACAGTGGAATGCACGGCCCATACCGACGGCAGGGTCGATGGCTGCATGGTGCTGGGCGAGACCCATCCCGGCCTCGGGTTCGGCGCCGCGGCCGTCGCCCTGATGAACGGCAGTGACGTCGCGCCCGGCCCCCGCGAGCTGCAGTTCGCCCTGACGATCCAGTTCACCCCCTGATCCAGGGGCTTCATTTCGCAGTTGCGAAAAGTGAGCGCGTCGAGGGTTGCGACAACCTCATCCCGGCCGCATGTGGTGGCCCATGACCCAGCCTGATGCCGCATCGCCCGCCAAGGGGCCGGGTTTTCCCGAGTTCGTCTGCATGATCGCCCTGATGATGGCGCTCAATGCGCTGGCGATCGACTCCATGCTGCCCGCCCTGCCCCAGATCGGCGAGGCGCTCGGCGTCGCCGATGCCAACACCCGCCAGTGGGTCATCACCGCCTATCTGCTCGGCTTTGGCTCCCTGCAGATCGTCTACGGGCCCCTGGCCGACCGCTATGGCCGCAAGCCGATCATCATGGTCGGGGTGGGTATCTACGTCCTGTTCAGTGTGGTGGCCATGCTGGCCCCGACCTTCGAGACCCTGATCCTGGCCCGCATCGGTCAGGGTCTGGGGTCTGCCGCGACGCGGGTGCTGGCCGTCTCCATCGTGCGGGATCGCTATTCCGGCCGGACCATGGCGCGGGTCATGAGCCTGAGCCTGCTCGTCTTCCTGGGCGTGCCGATCATCGCGCCGTCGCTGGGTCAGGCGATCCTGCTGATCGCGCCGTGGGAGGCGATCTTCGGCGTCCTGGCCTTCGCCGGCATCGCCCTGATGCTGTGGACGGGTCTGCGCCTGCCCGAGACCCTGCACCCCGCCGATCGCCAGCCGATCGAGGCCGCGCGCATTGCGGGCGCGTTCCGGGAGGCGCTGACCAACCGCATCTCCATCGGCTACACCCTGGCCATGACGGCGATCACCGGGGCGCTGTTCGGCTTCATCAACTCGTCCCAGCAGATCTTCTTCGACGTCTTCGATGCGCCGGGCCTGTTCACCACCATCTTCGCCTGCATCGCCGGTGGCATCGCCGTGGCCTCCCTCGTCAATGCGAAACTGGTCGAGCGGCTGGGGTCGCGCATGATCGGCCATACGGCGCTGCTGGGCTTCATCACCTTCGGCGCCCTCCACATGGCGGTGACCCTGAGCGGCCACGAGACGATCTGGACCTTCGGCATCCTGCAGGCCTGCACCATGTTCTGCTTCGGGCTGCTGGCCGGCAATTTCGGGGCGATGGCGATGGAACCGATGGGCCATATCGCGGGCACAGCCTCCTCGGCCCAGGGGTTCATCTCGACCATCATCGGCTCCCTGACGGGGTTCCTGATCGGTCAGCAGTTCGACGGTAGCGTCGTGCCGATGACCGTGGGCATCACGGCCTGCGGGATCGTCGCCCTGCTGTGCGTGCTCTATGCCGAGCGGGGTCGGCTGTTCGTCGCCCGCAACCCGGTGCCGATGCCCGCAGCCTCTTGATCTTTCCGGGCTTTGGGGCTCCCTTCGCCACCCCAAGTCCCGGAGTTCGCCTGATGTCCCGCGCCCGCCTGATCGGCATGGTTTCCATGCTCGCCGTCGCCACCGCCCTGGCCGCCTGCGCCGGAAACGACCCGAAGTCGGACATGCCACCCCTGCCCGCTTCAGCGACCGCGCCGGTGACCTATGAGCAAGACATCCATTCCCATGCCCAGCCCCGGATCGCGCGGGTCAAGCATGTCGCCCTGGACCTGACCGCCGACTTCGGGACGAAGACGCTGAGCGGCACGGCGACCCTGGACGTCACCGGCCAGACGGGTGCGACCCAGGTCATCCTCGACATCCGCAACCTGGAGATTCGCTCGGTCGCGGACGACAAGGGCACGCCGCTGCAGTTCACGATCGGGGCCGAAGACCCCATCCTGGGCCAGTCCCTGACCGTCACCGTGCCCGCCTTCGAGGAGGGCAAGGTCCAGAAGATCGTCGTCGGCTATGCCACCCGCCCCGACGCCGCCGCCTTGCAGTGGCTGACCCCGGCCCAGACGGCGGGCGGGCAACAGCCCTTCCTGTTTTCGCAGGGCCAGGCGATCCTGACCCGCACCTGGGTGCCGACCCAGGACAGCCCCGGCATCCGCCAGACCTGGTCCGCCCACATCACCGTGCCCGAGGCGCTGAAGGCGGTGATGTCGGCCGAAATGCTGACCCCCGAGGGCGAGAAGGCGGGCGACGGCGCACCGGCGGGGTCGCACAGCTGGCGCTTCCGCATGACCAATCCGGTCCCGCCCTATCTGATCGCCCTGGCGGTCGGGGACCTGGGCTTCGCCGGCGAAGGCGACCGCGTGGGGGTCTGGACCGAGCCCGGCCGCCTGGACGCCGCCAGGGCCGAGTTCGCCGAGATGGGCCAGTTCGTCGATGCGGCCGAGGCCCTGTACGGCCCCTATCGCTGGGGTCGCTACGACCTGTTGATCCTGCCGCCCTCCTTCCCCTTCGGCGGGATGGAGAACCCGCGCCTGACCTTCGCCACCCCCACCGTCGTGGCGGGTGACAAGTCTCTGGTCAGCCTGGTGGCGCACGAGCTGGCGCACAGCTGGTCGGGTAATCTGGTGACCAACGCCACCTGGGCCGACATCTGGCTGAACGAGGGCACGACCACCTATTTCGAGAACCGCATCATGGAGGCGGTCTATGGCCGCGACCGCGCCCTGATGCTTCAGGTGCTGGGCTGGGCGGACCTGCAGGCGGCGCTCGCGAAGATGCCCGCCGCCGACACCCGGCTGCACGTCGATCTGACCGGCCGCGATCCGGACGCCGGGCTCAATGACATTCCCTATGAGAAGGGCGCCGCCTTTCTGCGCACCATCGAACGTATCGTGGGCCGCGAGACCTTCGACGCCTGGCTGAAGGGCTATTTCGAACGTCACGCCTTCCAGCCGATGACCGCGGCGGGCTTCCTCGCCGACATCCGCGCCAATCTGGTCAGGGGCGACGCCGGCCTGGAACAGCAGCTGCAGCTGGATGCCTGGGTCTATCTGCCCGGCCTCCCGTCGAATGCCCAGGCCCCGGTCTCGACCGCCCTGACCGCCGTGGATGGCGCGGCGAAGGCCTTCTTCGCCGACAAGGGTCCGGCCTCGGCCATCCCGTGGGCGCGGTGGTCCACGCAGGAGCGCCAGCATTTCCTGAACTGGCGGCCCGAGGGCCTGGCCGCCGGTCGGGACTGGCTGACTCCCGCCCGGCTGGCGGACATGGAATCGACCCTGAACCTGCGCAGCGAGGGCAATGCCGAGGTGTTGTTCAGCTGGCTTCAGATCGCGGTGGCCCACCGCTATCAGCCCGCCGTACCCACGCTGGAGCGGTTCCTGACCTCGCAGGGACGTCGCAAATTCGTCCTGCCTCTGTTCACCGCCCTGTGGGCCGAAGGCGACTGGGGCCGACCCATCGCCACCCGCATCTATGCCGAGGCCCGGCCCGGCTATCACCCGGTCACGACCGGATCGGTGGACGATGTGGTCGGCGTTCCGGCTGGCTGACGACCTGCCGGCCGCCCCATAACGGGGAGGCAGACTATCATTCCACCCGCATCCGGTGCCCCATGCTTCGACCGATCCTGACCGCCGCCGCCTTCGCCGTCCTCGCCCTGCCGGCCAGGGCCCAGGATCTGGTCATCCGGGGCGGCACGATCCACACCGGCGTCGAGGCCTCGCCGACGGCCGAGGTCGTCATCGCGCGGGCCGGTCGCATCGCCTATGCCGGACCGGCGGCCGGCGCGCCCTCGACCGAGGGCCTGCCGGTCATCGACCTGAAGGGCGCGACGCTGTTTCCCGGCTTCACCGACGGCCACGCCCATCTGGACGGCATCGGCTGGCGCGAGCTGACGCTGAATCTGGAGGGCTCCACCTCGGTCGTGGACGCCATGGCGCGCCTGACGGCCTGGGCGGACGCCCACCCCGAGGGCGTCATCGTCGGGCGCGGCTGGATCGAGACGCGCTGGCCCGAAAGCGCAAACGGGGCCCGCTTCCTGACCGCCGCCGATCTGGACGCCGCCGCGCCGGGCCGGATCGTCCTGCTGCAAAGGGCCGACGGTCACGCCTCGGTCGCCTCCACCCCCGCCTTGGAGCGGCTGGGCATCACGGCCCGGACCGAGGCCCCCTTTGGCGGCGAGATACTGAAAGGCCCTGACGGCCGTCCGACCGGCCTGTTCGTCGATGCGGCCGAGCAGCTTCTGGCCCCGCTTATGCCCCAGGCCGATCCGGAGCAGACGCGCCAGGCCTATCGCGCCGGATTCCGCGTCGAGGCCACCTATGGCTGGACCGGCGTGCATTTCATGAGCGCGCCCTGGCGGGACATCCCCCTGCTGGAGGCCATGGCCGAGGCGGGCGAGGCCCCCTTGCGGATCTATAACAGCGTCACCCCCGACGGGGCCCAGGCCCTGTTCGCCTCGGGTCCGCGCCAGACGCCCGACGGCCGGATCATCACCCGGGCGGTCAAATACTATGCCGACGGGGCGCTGGGGTCGCGCGGGGCCGCCCTGTTCGCCCCCTATTCGGACGCACCGGAGACGACGGGCCTGATGCAGATCACGACGGACCAGATCGTGCCGCTTTATGAACAGGCACTGCGCTCCGGCATCCAGCTCGCGACCCACGCCATCGGCGATCGCGGCAATGCCTCGGTGGCGGAATGGTATGCGACCGCCCTGGAGGCCGTACCGGCCGCCGAGCGTCCGAACGGTGCCGACGTGCGGCTGCGGATCGAGCATGCACAGATCGTCCGGCCCTCTGACTATCACCGATTCAGGGACCTGCCGATCATCGCCTCGATGCAGCCCAGCCATGCGATCGGAGACTTCCACTTCGCGCCTGCGCGGCTGGGCGATGCCCGGCTGGACGGGGCCTATGCCTGGCACAGCCTGATCGATCTGGGCGTCATCGTCGTCGGCGGGTCGGACGCGCCGGTGGAGCGGGGCGATCCGCTGATCGAATTCTATGCCGCCGTCGCCCGGCGCGATCTGGACGGCGTCCAGGGCCCGGACTGGCGGCCGGCCGAGGCGGTGGATCGCGCCACGGCGCTGAAGATGTTCACCCTGTGGCCCGCCTATGCCAGTTTCCGGGAGAACGAGCTCGGTACGATCGAGGTGGGCAAGCGCGCGGACTTCACTGCCTTCGACATCGATCTGATGACGGTGCCCGAAGCAGACATCCCGCACGGCCACGCGACCCTGACGGTCGTTGACGGAAGGGTCGTCTATCAGCGGCCCTGATGGCGGACCCCTGCCCCCGCCCGCACCCGGGCCAGCCCGGCGAGACGGGACAGGCACCCGGTCCGTGTTTCGGCTTGAGCCCCGGACGTATTCCGCTAGTTTGCCCGGGCTTCCGCGGGCGTGATGTAGTGGTAGCCTGAAAGCTTCCCAAGCTTTTCGTGCGGGTTCGATTCCCGCCGCCCGCTCCAGGTCCCACGGCCAGCCGGTCAGGACGCGCGCGGCATCGCCCGTCGCAGGGCGTCATTGATGCGGGTCTGCCAGCCCGTGCCGGTCGCCTTCCAGGCCTCCACGACGTCGGGGTCCAGGCGCAGGGACACCGGCACCTTGGCGGCGACGGCCCTCGGCCGCCCACCCTTGTTCCGGAACGCCTCCATCACCTCGGGCGACAGCACCTCGCGCGCCGGGCGCGCGCGGGCCATCACAGCGTCGGTGAATTCCGGGGTCGTGTCGTCGTCGGTCATGTGATCCTCCGTGATCGGTCGCCCGCCCCTATCGGACGAAGCGGCGTTGCTCTCTGGGGTTGGCCTTGCGGAGCGAGATGATCCGGATGGCGTCGCGGACGGTGAAGGTCATGGCGTAGACCCGACCCTCGATCCGGCCCAGAGCATTGAAGCGGACCTCGCCATAGTCGCGGCGGTCATCCCGATCGATGACGGCGGTGTCCATGTCCATACAAGCGCCGAGAGCCAGCGACACGCCGTGTCTGGCGATGTTGGCGGCGTCCTTGGCGGCGTCGAACTCAATGTCCATGAGTTATTGTATAGACGAAAACCGGCAGCGTCAAACGGTTTTTGTGTATACGAAAACCGTCAGATTTCAGGCCAGTGCCAGACGGTCGCGATCGCGATCGCGGGACGTGCAGTGCCTCGCTGGCTGAGCACGCGGCTTTCTCCTGACACGAAAAGGCCCGGCGCGGTGGCCGGGCCTTCGTCGATGTGTGCTGGACGGATGCGACCTATTCGCGGGTCACTTCCACGCCGCGCTGTTCCAGGATGGACTGGACGCTGTCGTCGCCGGCCAGGTGGGCGCTGCCGACCGCGATGAAGACCGTGCCGGACCCTTCGAGCAGGGTCTGGATCTGCCCCGCCCAGTCGGTGTTCCGCCGCACCAGCAGGGCCTGATAGATTTCTTCGGACTGGTCCCGCATCTTGTCGACGCCCAGGCGCTCGATCGAGGCCACGTCGCCGGTCGCCCAGGCCCCGACCAGGGCGTCCAGCTCGGCCGTGGCATTCTCGACTTCGTCGAGCGTGGCCCGCAGGAAGGCCAGCTGGGTCTCCTCCGACAGGCCGGCCAGGATGGAGACCTGTCTGTCGATGGTCTCCAGACCGGACACGGGCTTGCCCGCAGCCTCGGCGCGCGCCTTCAGGATCAGCTCGACACCCGACTGGGGATCGTAGCCCGCCTTCACCAGGGGGGCCACCGACAGGGTGAGGCCGACCAGCCAGGGTCGCAGGGGGTCGAGCTGGGCCGCCGTCGCCCCGATGGTCCCGGCCGCCGCATCCAGTTGGGCGATCTCGGCAGGGGTCAGCAGGCTGGACAGGGGCCGGGCGGGCGAGAGGCCATACTGCTGGATCAAAGGCTGGATCGCGGTCTGGTCGTCGGGATTGGAGATTTCAAGAATGACGCGATCGGCGCTGTCGAAGGCCGCATCGACCCTGGCCGTGCCCCACGGGGTTTCCGGTCGCAGGACATGGACCGAGCCGAACAGATAGAGGGTGGAATCCGCGTCGCGGATCACCCACAGCGCCGGACCCTGTCCGGAGGCTGGAACAACGGTGGTCTGGGTGGCGGGCGCCGCAGCGTGCGCGAAGGCCTGGCCGGGCGATCCGAGCAGGCTGGCGGTCAGGCCGAGGCCCAGGGCCGTCCCGGTCGCAAGGCGGGCGATCCGGCCGAGGGCGGTCTTGATGTGGGAGGCGAGCGTCATGGTCCGATCCTTTCGATCAGGGTGGAGACAGAGGAAGGCAACGAAGGCGGGTGTGCGGCTCAGTGGATGCCGCGACGGGCAGCGGCGACGATCGAGGCGATCAGGTAGACCGCCATCAGGATGCCGGTCAGGCCCCAGCCGCTGATGGTGTCGACCAGCCCCAGCCGTTCGGCAGCGGCATAGAGGAACAGGGCGGTCTGCAGGGCCCAGAAGGCCATGGCGCTGGTTTCGGCCATGACCTGACGCAGCATCTCGTCGGCCGCGCGCCACAGCATCAGATTGGCGACGCTCTGGACCACCAGGAGCACCACGATACCACCGAAGACGACGTCGGCATTCATCCAGGTCGGCCCATAGATGGGCGCAAGGAACATCACACCGGCCAGCAGGAAGACGATGATCTGGAGGATGCCGCAGCCCCTGGGCATGGTCGACGGCCGCAGGATCAGGGTCAGGGCGCTCAGGACCGCGATGGCCAGCAGGGCGACGGCCATGGCCAGCGCCAGGCTGTCGGCCCAGGACGCCCCCTGCTCGACCTCGACGATGCTGGCAAAACCGAACCCGGTCAGGGCACCGATGGCGCCCAGGGCGAGGATGCCGAGAATCCTGACGATCATCGGCTGGTGGGTGGCTTCAGAACGGGACATCATGTCGAGGCTCCTGTGTCCGAAAAGATGGATTCAATGGGTTGTTCGAAGACCCGGGCGATCTTGAAGGCGAGTGGCAGGGAGGGGTCATAGCGACCGGTCTCCAGGGCATTGACGGTCTGGCGCGAGACACCCAGGGCCGCGGCCAGATCGGCCTGGCTCCAGTTCCGCCCGGCGCGCAGCACTTTCAGATGGTTGTTCATGGGGTCACCGGCGCCTCAACCACCAGACGGCCCAGGCGATCGTGTAGCCGCCGGTCATTACCAGGACCATCAGGGCGGCGCCGGCGGCGAAATAGGCGGCCGGATCGGTGCGCCCCTCCCAGAGCGAAGGCAGGGCCAGATCAGCCGCCTGGGGCAACATGGATGCCAGGGCGAAGACGGCACCGACGGCCATGCCGCAGCTGCCTCCCCAGTACCAGGCCCATTTGTGTGCCTCCTGTGCGGCCTCGTCGATCGAACGCATCCAGATGGCTCCGACCCAGATCGACCCGGCCATGACGATGGAAACCACGATGAAGAACAGCCAGGCGGGGACCTCGGGCCCATCTGCCGCCCCGGGCGCACCGGCGTCGCGAGAGCCCAGATAGAAGCCGATGCCGTAAGCCGCACCGAACAGGACCACGCAGCCGATCACCGACCAGATCAGGATCTTCGCGACCGTTCGGTTCATGAGTCTCGCCCCTTGCGTTTGACAAGGGTGTTTTACACACGCACGCGGGCATGTCAAGCGAGCTTGTCCTGGGGCCGACTCAGGACCGTGCGGTCTTGTCGTGCACCAGCTCCGGCCGGGTCACGGGACGCGGGGCGTGGTCGATTGCGGTCAAGGCCGGAAGGTCCTTGCCCTCGTGGTCGACCTGCAGGTCCTCGAACCGTTTGGCCGACACCATGACCTGGCTCTCCAGCGAGCCGACGAACTGGTTGTATTTGCCGACGGCCTGTTCCAGCGCCCGGCCGACGCCGAAGACATGGCCGCCCATGACCGACAGCCGCTTGTAGAGTTCCTTGCCCAGTTTCGCGACCTCGTCGGCGTTCTTCGACTGTTCCTCGGCCCGCCAGCCATAGGCGACGGCCTTGCACAGGGCGAACAGGGTCGAGGGCGTGACGATGATGACGCGGCGCGCCATCGCATCGGTCATCAGCTCGGGCTCGCGGTCGAGCGCCGCCGACAGGAAGGCGTCGGACGGCACGAACAGGGCGACGAAGTCGGGGCTGGGTTTGAACTGGTCCTGATAGGCCTTGGCCGCCAGATCGCGCACATGGCTCTTGATGCTGGCCGCATTGCGCGCCGACATGGCCGCGTCGCGCGCCTCGTCGTCCGGCTCGGACGCATCGGGAAAGGCCAGGGGAACCTTGGCGTCGATGACGAACAGGCCCCCGCCGGGCAGCCGCACGAGGAAGTCCGGCCGCATCTGGCGACCCTCGTCATTGGCGCTGGACGACTGTTCGTCGAAGTCGAAGCGACCCGCCATGCCCGCCGCTTCCAGCACATTGCGGCACGTCTGTTCGCCCCACCGGCCGCGACGGCCGGTGTTGCCGCGCAGGACCTCGGTCAGGCGTTTCGCCTCGTCGCGGGTGGCGCTGGAGGCGATCATCAGGGCCGACAGCTGTTCCTTCAGGGTGCCGGTCTCCTCGGCCCGCGCCTTTTCCAGCGCGGCGACCTGGGTCTCGAATTTGGCCAGGGTCTCGGCCACCGGCTTGAGCTGCGCCTCCATCCGTTCCCGGGCGACCCGGTCCTGGGCCTGGAAGGTTTCGGTGGCGCGGTTCACCATCTGGTCCGCGATCGTCTGGGCCGACTGCGCCGCCTGGGCGCGCAGCAGATCGCCCATCGTCTCGCGGCTCTTCTCGATCAGCTCCGCCCGCTCGACCGCCATGGCCAGCGCGCCCTTCGCCGTCTGCCAGCCCAGCCAAGCCCGGATCATTCCGGCGGCGAGCAGGACACAAAGGATCGTCAGTCCGAGGGTGAGCATGTTCATGCTCCGTTCCTAGCGGGAGTCGCCAGACCAGAAAAGCCTGCCGACGAATGACCTCGCGAACGCCATCGACCGCCGTTCATCCATTGGAAGGCCTTCATGTTTTATGGTGAACGCCTGGGCCACGGTAGACATTGATGCACGACGATCCGGACATCGAGGCAAACGCGATCGGCCTGACGGCGCTGAAGCGGTCGGGCGTCGGCTGGTGGCGGGTGCTGGACGCCAGCACGACCTGGTGGTCGCCGTCGATGTTCGACATCTTCGGTCTGGATCCCGCCCTCGGGGTGCCCAAACCCCACGAAATCTTCCACCTCTATCATCCCGACGACACGAATATCGTGGCCCGCAGCTGGCCCAAGATGTTCAGCTCGGACGAGCCGTTCCGCATGCGCTATCGCGTCATCCGGCCGACCGGCGAATGCAGGCATATCGTCAACTGGGCCCAGCGCCAGCCGCCCGACGAGGCCGGTCGACGCTGGGTGGTCGGCATGGTCACCGACATCACCGATCAGGTCGACGACGCGGCGCTGTTCGATGCCGAGCGCGCCTTCCGCTTCGTGGCCGAGCACACGTCGGACATGGTGGTCCGCTCCGGACTGACGTCCGGCATCACCTATGCCTCGCCTGCATCCCGCTCCCTTCTGGGCTACTCGCCGGCGGAAATGGTCGGCATGGCCCCGTCGGACCTGGTGCCCCGGGACCATTTTGTGCGCATCCGTGCCATGCTGCAGGACCGGATACGGCGTCAGGAACTGATCAGCCCGGAAGGCTATGAATACCAGGCCCGCCACAAGGATGGCCGTCTGGTCTGGCTTGAGGCCAACCCCCGCCTGGTTCTGAACGGCGCGGGAGAGCTGACCGAGATCGTCGACGTCGTTCGCGACATCGGGTCGCGCAAGGAGACCGAGGCGGCGCTGCGGGCGGCGCGGGCCGAGGCCGAGGCCGCCTCCCAGGCAAAGAGCGAATTCCTGGCGAACATGAGCCACGAACTGCGCACGCCCCTGACCAGCATCCTGGGTTTCTCACGCCTGATTGGCGCGAGCGGCGATCTGTCGGCAAGTGATCGGGGCTATCTGGATCTGATCCGCACTGCGGGCGAGACCTTGCTGACGGTCGTGAACGACATTCTGGATTTCTCCAAGCTGGAGGCCGGCGCGCTGACGCTGGATCTGGAACCGTTCTCGGCGGCGGCCCTCGCGGAAGGCGCGACAGCCCTGCTGCGCGACCAGGCCGAGGCCAAGGGACTGGTCCTGACGTGCGAAACCTTGTGCGGCGGTGTGGCCGGTGACGCCCGACTGGTGGGCGATGTCACCCGGCTGCGGCAGGTTCTGCTGAACCTTCTGAGCAATGCCGTGAAGTTCACGGAAAAGGGCAGCGTCCGGCTGATCCTGTCCATCGAGACGGACGACGAGGGCACGGCCGTACTGTCGGCCTCGGTAACCGACACCGGTCTGGGGCTGGCGCCGGACCAGATCGAGCAGATGTTCGAGCGCTTCACCCAGGCGGACGGGTCCGTGTCGCGCCGGTTCGGCGGTACGGGTCTGGGCCTGGCGATCTCGCGTCGCCTGATGGACATCATGGGCGGTGAAATCGGCGCGCGCAGCGACGGGAAGACGGGCTCGACCTTCTGGTTCCGAGCGGCCCTCCCCTTCGCCTCGGCCGACACGACAGCCACGACCGAGGCGGATGAGGGCGACCTTGATCGTCCGCTCCGAATTCTCCTGGCCGAGGACAATGCGGCGAACCGCACCCTGATCAAGGCGCTTCTGTCTTCTTTCGACGTCTCGCTGGACATGGTCGAGAACGGTGAGGAGGCCGTGGCGGCCGCGGCGGCCCGCCCCTACGATCTCATCCTGATGGACATGCAGATGCCCGTCATGGACGGCCCGACCGCGAGCCGCGCCATCCGCGCCTCGGGCGTTGCCGGGCACGATACGCCGATCGTCGCCCTGACCGCCAACGTCCTGCCCGAACAGATCAGACAATGCCGGGATGCCGGAATGCAGGGGCATGTTGCAAAACCGGTCGATCCCAGGGCCCTGATGGCGGCCCTGGTCGAGCACGCGCGTCCCCGACCCGCCGCCACCGAAGCAGCCGACGCGGCCTGAACCGCGCCCGCCTGCCTCTGACTCCCCTGATCGGCCGAGCCGGAACCGGCTCGCGGTTCCGCCTCACGCCATCAAGCTTCAGCTGACCGGGAAGCCCCGCACCTTCAGCAGGGCGGTCACGTCGACGTCGCGGCCGCGGAACCGGCGATAGGCGTCGGCGCGGTCGGTCGTGTTGCCGGGCGCCAGCATGATCGACTTGAAGCGTCCGGCGATGTCCGGATTGAACACATCGCCCGAGTCCTCGAAATAGGCCCAGGTGTCGGCGTCCATCGTCTCGGACCACAGGTAGCTGTAGTAGCCGGCCGAATAGGCATCCGACGTGAACAGGTGATTGAACTGCGGCAGGCGGTGCCGCATCACGATCTCCTTCGGCATGCCGATCCGGGCCAGTGAGGCCTTTTCGAACGCATCGATGTCGGTCGGCGGCGTCGCCTGGGTATGCAGGTCCATGTCGACGATGGCCGAAGACAGATAGCTGACGGTGGCATAGCCCTGGTTGAAGGTCTCCGCTGACTGGATCTTGTCGACCAGGGCCTGGGGCATGGCCGCACCCGTCTGGTAGTGCTTCAGATAGCCGTCCAGGATCGGCCGGCTGAGCACCCAGTGCTCGTGCACCTGGGACGGATACTCGACGAAGTCGCGGGGCGTCTCGCCATAGGACGGATAGGTCACCACCGACGACAGATAGTGCAGGGCATGGCCGAACTCGTGGAACATCGTCTCTGCGTCGTCGAGCGACAGCAGCACCGGTTCGCCCGGCTCGGGCCTGGTGAAGTTGTTGTTGTTCGAGGCCAGGATGACCTTCGATCCCGTGAGCTGCGAGAACGACCGATAGGTCGTCATCCAGGCCCCTGACCGCTTGCCCGCGCGGGCATAGTCGTCGGTGTAGTACAGGCCGATCAGACGGCCCGAGGCCTTGTCGTGCACCTCGTAGGTGACGACGTCGGGCTCGAAGATCGGTACCGACCCTGCGGGCAGTCTGGTGAAGGTGAAGCCATAGAGGCACTCGGCCATGTAGAAGGATCCGGCGCGGACGGCGTTCAGTTCGAAATAGGGCTTCAGCTCGTTCTGATCGAGATCGTATTTGGCCTTCCGCACCTTCTCGGCGAAATACAGATAGTCCCACGGTTCGATGTCGAAGCCCGCGATGGCGCGCATGTCGGCGACCTCTTCGGCCACCCGCGCCCTGGCCGGGGCCCAGACCCGGTCCATCAGGTCTTTGGCCGCGGCCGGGGTCCTGGCCATGGTGTCCTGCATCCGCCATTCCGCGTGGTTGCGGTAGCCCAGAAGCCTGGCCCGCTGGTCGCGCAGGCGAACGATCTCGGCGATCGTCGCATTGGTGTCGTTGGCGTCGCCGTTGTCACCGCGATTGACGAACCTCTTCCAGACCTGCTCGCGTGCGGCCCGGTCGTCGGCGAAGGTCAGGAACGGGTCCACGCTGGACCGCGTGTTCATGATGATCCAGCCGTCGATGTTCCGGGCGCGGGCCGCCGAGGCGGCGGCGGCCTTGTTGGACTCGGGCAGACCCGCGACCCCGGCTGCGGTCGGGATCACCGTCCATGCGTTCTCGTCGGCCACGACCTTCTGGCCGAAGCGGGTGAAGGCCCCGGACAGGGCGGTATTGATCCGGCCCAGCTCGGCCTTGCCGGCCGCGTCCAGATTGGCGCCCGAGCGGATGAAGGCATCGCGGCGGCGTTCGGCGAGCCGGCGCTGCTGCGGGCTCAGACCTTCCGGATTGTCGGCGACGGCCTTGATCCGCTGGAACAGGGCGTCGTTGAAGGTGATCTCGTCATAGGCGGCCGACAGCACAGGCGAGATTTCGGTGTCGAGCGCATCCCAAGCCTCGCCGCCGATATTGGAAGTCATCACGCCATAGAGGTTGGTCGCCCGGTCCAGAGGTTCACCCGCCAGTTCCAGCGGAACGATCACATTGTAGAAGCCGGCCGGATCGGAATTGTTCGCGATCGCCGCGATGTCGGCGCGCTGAAGCGCGATTCCCTCAAGGATCGCCTCGCGCAGCCTGGCGGGCGTGACCTTGTCCCACGGCGGTGTGCCGTCATAGCGGCCCGTCCACGGCTGCAGCAGTTCGGCGCGCGGAGACTGGGCGGGCAGGACGGCGCGGGCGATCCCGGCCTCCTGCGCGGGGGTCATGGCGCTGGCTTCGCCCGCGCCCGACCCTGAGGTGGCGCATCCGGAAAGGGCCATCAGGCTGGCGCCCCCGATAAGAACCTGGCGTCTGTGCATGCGGATTTCCTGTTCATCGTTGCCGGCGTGGGCCCCAGTCTAGGCTCTGGCCACCCGACCGTCACCTGAACAGGCTGTAATCGCGTTGGACGACAAGGCAAGCGCGGTTTAAACGCCGCTCCCATGGCCATAGGCGTATTCGACAGCGGCGTGGGCGGGCTGACCGTCCACCGGGAACTGACCCGGCGTTTTCCCGGGCGCGATCTCGTCTATCTGGCGGATCAGGCCAATGCGCCGATCGGATCCAGAAGCGGCGAGGAGATCGTCGAGATCACCCGCAGCGGCTGCGAGCGCCTGTTCGAGGCCGGGGCCAGCGTCGTCGTCCTGGCCTGCAATACGGCATCGGCCGTCGCCCTGCGTCGTCTGCAGCAGACCTGGGTGGGCGAGGCCGCCAGACGGCACGGGCGTCCGGTCAATGTGCTGGGCATCATCGTACCCACGATCGAGGCGGCGACCGGCCTGCCCTGGACCTATGAGGCGGAACGTCTCGGGGACAAGGTCGAGGCCATCGACATCACGGGCGTCTTCTGCACCGCCGCCACCGCCATCAGCCGCGTCTATGAGATCGAGATCGACAAGCGGCGCGAGGACCTGGCCGTTTTCTCCGAACCCTGCCCTGGCCTGGCGGGGCTGATCGAACTGGGGGCCCCGACCGAGGAGCTGAGCGTCGTGGTGGCCGACCATGTCGACGCCCTGCGGCGCCGGATCGGTCGCCACCCCGATACGGCCATCCTGGGGTGCACCCACTACGAGATCGTGGCCGACCTGTTCGCCGCCGCCCTGCCCGACACCACGACGCTGATCCACCAGCCCAGCGCGGTCGCCGATGCCCTGGAGCGGTATTTCGACCGCCACCCCGAATACGCCCTGGGCGACGCCGGGCGTCGCACCTTCCTGACCACCGGCAAGACCGGGCCGCAATCGGACCGGGTCAGCCAGTTCTGGGGCGCGCCGCTGAGTTTCGAGGCCGCCTGACTTGACGCACGGCCGTCTTCATCGCCCGATGGGGCCGGGAGGACGCCCGATGATCCGCATGACCGCCCTTATGGCCTCGGTTGCCATGGCCCTGGCCGCGCCAGCCTCCGCCGAGGTGGTCTCACGCTCCGCCGACGCCTTTACCCTGCGCTTCGCCGTCGACGTGGAGACGACACCGGAGGGCGTGGTGACCGCCGTCTCGAACCTGCCGGCGTGGTGGGACCCGGCGCACACCTATAGCGGACAGAGCGCCAACCTGTCCTTGACGTTCGAGGATGGCGGCTGCTGGTGCGAGCGGTTGGCGGATGGCACGGTGTTCCAACATGCCGTCGTGACGGACATCACGGCCGAAAGGGTCGTCATGAACGCCCCGCTCGGTCCCCTGCACGGCAAGACGACGAAGGCCGAACTGACCTTCGGCTCGGACCCCGGAAACAGCGGTCGCCGGGTCAGCATCGACTTCGTGGTCGAGGGTCCCGGCCTCGGTGTAATGGCCGATGATGTGAACGCCGTGATGGACCAGGCGTTCGCCCGCCTGATCCATCAGATCGAATACGGCGCGCCGCCTCAGCCCTGAAGCGCGGTCTCCGAAGCCGCGATCCGGCTGGCGGCATGGACGACCGCGCCGATGCGGAGCGCCGTCTGGACCTGTTGGGCCGGCACGCCATGCTTGCGCAGTTCGCCCTCATGGGCGTCCAGGCAGGCCCCGCAGCCGTTGATGGCGCTGACGGCCGTCGACCACAGTTCGAAATCCATCTTCTCGACACCCGGATTGGCCAGGATGTTCATCCGCAGCCGGGCCGGAAGCGTCGTGTACTCCTGGTTCTTCATCAGGTGCAGCGAGCGGTAGTAGATGTTGTTCATGCCCATGATGGCCGCGGCGGCCCTGGCCGCGTTGAGGGCCTCGGGCGATAGTTTTTCGGCGGCGGCGGCCTCGATGGCGCGGACGACCGGGGCGACACCCACCGCATGGGCCGAGGCCAGGAAGCAGCCCCACTTCTGCTGGTCGTTCAGCACGGTTTCGGAGGCCAGCGACGACAGGTTCAGCGAGATGTCCCTGGCATAGGCAGGCATCAGGTCGCGCAGAGAATCGATGGACATGAAGGATCCTTGAATCGGAAATCCTCCCCCATCGGGGGAGGGGGGCCACGAAGTGGTGGAGGGGGCCAACCCGGACAGCGCGTCTGAGGTCAGCCCCCTCCGTCACCTCGCGAAAGCGCGCCGCGCCACCTCCCCCAACGGGGGAGGATTGGCTCTTACGCCGCGAGCGTCTCGCCGCCGACGGGGCGGTTGCAGGCGCACAGTTCGTCGGTCTGCAGGGCGTCGACGACCCGCAGGGTATCGGCGGGGGCGCGGCCCACGTTCAGGTTGGTGACATAGACGTGCTGGATCACATTGTGCGGATCGACCACGAAGGTGGCGCGCAGGGCGACACCCTCGGCCTCGTCCAGAATGCCCAGGGCGCGCACCAGCTTGCCGCCGTTGTCAGCAAACTGCCAGATCGGCAGTTTCGACAGGTCGGCGTGGTCGCGGCGCCAGGCCAGCTTGACGAATTCGTTGTCGGTCGAGCCGCCGAGGACGACGGTGTCGCGATCCTCGAAGTCGCGCGCCAGCGAGGCGAACTCGGCGATTTCCGTCGGGCACACGAAGGTGAAGTCCTTCGGATAGAAGAAGATGACCTTCCACTTGCCCTCGAACGAGGCGTTGGTGATCGGCTCGAAGGCCGAGACGCCGTTTTCTTCATGGCTGTTGAAGCCGGGCTTTACGCCGATGACCTTGAATTCTGGCAGATGTTCGCCGACGCCGAGCATGGTTGTATCCCTTCCGGATGAGATCGAATGTCATGAGGCGATCGCCGGGGAGGGCTGACCGCAAGTGCGAAATGGTTGTTGCGCTGCACAAAGTCAATGGATAGAACCCGGACGCATCATAGATAATATCTATGACCCAGAGAGATCGCGCCTATGCTCCCCACCCTGCGCCAGCTGCAGTATCTGAAGCTCCTGTCCGAGCACGGATCGTTCAGTCGCGCCGCCGAGGCGGCGCACGTCAGCCAGCCCGCCCTGTCGTCCGGGGTGCAGGAGCTGGAGAGGGTTCTCGGCGCGCCCGTCGTCGAGCGCACGCGGGGCAACGTCCAGCTGACGGCGGTCGGGGCCGAGGCCTGCCGGCGGGCGGAAGACGTTCTGGCCCGCACCGAAGACCTGGTCGAGGCCGCGCGCAATGCCGGGCGACCCTTGTCGGGGCGGCTGCGCATGGGGATCATCCCGACCGTCGCGCCCTTCCTGCTGCCAGCCACCCTGCCCGGCCTGAAGGCAGACTATCCGGACTTGCGCCTGTTCATCCGCGAGGATCTGACGCCCCGGCTGATCGCGGGGCTGAAGGCGGGGCAGCTGGACTGCGCCGTCATCGCCCTGCCCTATGACGCGCCCGGCATCGAGCACGCCCGGATCGGCGACGACGAAATTCTGGCCGTCGCCCCGGTCGGGCATCCGCTGGCCCGGCCCGGGGACATCGAGCCGGGGTCGCTGAAGTCCGGGGACCTCATTCTGCTGGAGGACGGACATTGCCTGCGCGACCAGGCCCTGGCCGGGATCGATATGGAGGCTCCGAGGGGCGAGGACGTCTTCGCCGCGACCTCGCTTCATACCCTGGTGCAGATGGTGTCGTCGGGGCTTGGCGTGTCCTTCCTGCCCGCCATGGCGGTGCGGGCCGGGCTGGCGGACGACAAGGGCGTCGTGACCCGTCACTTCGCCGCCGAAGCACCCCGACGCGAGATCGTCGTGGCCTGGCGCTCGGGGTCCAGTCGTGCCGCAGAGGCGCGGTTGTTGGCCGAGGCCATGCGACTGGCCTGAGGACAAGAAAAAAGGGCCGGCGCTTGCGCAGCCGACCCTCGTTCCGGTTGCTGGGAGATCAGCCCGCGAGGTTCCGCAGCACATACGGCATCACGCCGCCGGCCCTGAAGTAGTCCAGCTCGGTCTGATTATCGATGCGGCAGCGGACCGGGAAGCGGGCCATCTTGCCGTCCGACGGGCGGAACAGCTCGACCCACAGGTCCTGGCGCGGCCGCAGGCGACCGACGTTGACGTCGGACAGGCCGCGGATGGTGACGATCTCCTCGCCGGTCAGGCCCAGCTTGGACCAGCCGTCCGCCTTGAACTGCAGCGGCACCACGCCCATTCCAACCAGGTTGGAGCGGTGGATGCGCTCGTAGCTCTCGGCGATGACGGCGCGGACGCCCAGCAGGCGCGTGCCCTTGGCCGCCCAGTCGCGCGAGGAGCCGGTGCCATACTCCTTGCCGGCGAACACGACCAGCGGGCGACCTTCCGACTGATACCGCATGGCGGCGTCGTAGATCGACATCGTATCCCCGGACGGGAAATGCTTCGTCACCCCGCCCTCGATGTCCGGCGTGATGCGGTTCCTGATGCGGATGTTGGCGAAGGTGCCGCGCATCATCACCTCGTGGTGGCCGCGACGCGCGCCGTAGGAGTTGAACTCCTCGGCCTCGACGCCCCGGCTGGTCAGATACTGGCCGGCAGGCGAGGTCTTCTTGATCGAACCGGCCGGGGAAATGTGGTCGGTGGTGATCGAGTCGCCGAAGATGGCCAGAACGCGACCCTCGACGATGTCGGTGACCGGCGCGGGCTCCATGGACAGGCCCTCGAAATAGGGCGGGTTGGCGACATAGGTGGAAGCGGCGTCCCATTCGTAGGTCTGGCCGCCCTCGACGGCGATCCCCTGCCAGTGCGCGTCGCCCTTGAAGACGTCGGCATAGCGTTTGGCGAACATGGCCGAGGTGACGGCCTTCTTCTGGATGGCGGCGATTTCGGCGGTCGTCGGCCAGACGTCCTTCAGGAAGACGTCCTTGCCCTTCTTGTCCTGGCCGATCGGCTGGGTGGTGATGTCGATCCGCATCGATCCGGCCAGGGCATAGGCCACGACCAGGGGCGGCGAGGCCAGGTAGTTGGCCTGGACGTCGGGATTCACGCGACCTTCGAAATTGCGGTTGCCCGACAGGACCGAGGTGGCGACGATCGCATGGTCGTTGATGGTCTGGCTGATCGCCGGGTCCAGCGGGCCGGAGTTGCCGATGCAGGTGGTGCAGCCGTAGCCGACCAGGTTGAAGCCGAGCGCATCCAGTTCCTTCTGCAGGCCGGCGGCCGTCAGATAGTCGGTGACGACCTGGGAGCCCGGCGCCAGCGAGGTCTTGACCCAGGGTTTGGTCTTCAGACCCAGCTTGTTGGCCTTCTGCGCCACCAGACCGGCGGCGATCAGCACCGACGGATTGGAGGTGTTGGTGCAGGATGTGATCGCGGCGATGACGACGTCGCCGTCGCCGATGTCGAACGTCTGCCCCGCGACCGGGAAGCGCGCGGCGTCGGTGGCGCGGTTGAAGACGTCACCGAGGGCCGTTTCGAACGACGGCGCGGCGACGGTCAGTTCCACCTTGTCCTGGGGACGCTTGGGTCCGGCCAGCGAGGGGACGACGGTCGAGATGTCCAGTTCCAGAACATCGGAGAAAACGGGGTCTTCGCTCGTCTCGTCGATCCAGAGCCCCTGGGCCTTGGCATAGGCCTCGACCAGGGCGATGCGCGCCTTGTCGCGGCCCGTGGCCGTCAGATAGCCGATCGTCGCGGCCGAGACGGGGAAGAAGCCGCAGGTGGCGCCGTATTCGGGGGCCATGTTGGCGATGGTGGCCTGATCCTCGATCGTCATGTTCGGCAGGGCCGGACCGAAGAACTCCACGAACTTGCCGACGACGCCCTTCTTGCGCAGCATCTGGGTGACGGTCAGCACCAGGTCGGTCGCCGTCGTGCCTTCCGGCATGGCGCCCCACAGCCTGAAGCCGATGACCTCGGGGATCAGCATCGGGATCGGCTGGCCCAGCATGGCCGCCTCGGCCTCGATGCCGCCGACGCCCCAGCCCAGAACGGCCAGGCCGTTGATCATGGTGGTGTGCGAATCGGTGCCGACCACGGTGTCCGGATAGGCGACGGTCGCCTTGCCTTCCGGCGCGGTCCAGACGGTCTGGGCCAGGTTCTCGAGGTTCACCTGGTGGCAGATGCCGGTGCCGGGGGGCACGACGCGGAAGTTGTTGAAGGCCGACGAGCCCCAGCGCAGGAACTTGTAGCGTTCGATATTGCGCTCGTACTCGCGCTCGACGTTCTGGCCGAAGGCGGCAGGGGTGCCGAAATTGTCGACCATGACCGAGTGGTCGATCACGAGGTCGACAGGCACCAGCGGATTGATCTTGGCCGCATCGGCACCGAGCTTCGCCATCGCGTCGCGCATGGCGGCCAGATCGACCACCGCGGGCACACCGGTGAAGTCCTGCATCAGGACGCGCGCCGGGCGGAAGGCGATCTCGTGCTCGACCGAGCCCTTGTTCTCGACCCAGGCGGCGACGGCCTTGAGGTCGGCCTCGGTGACGGAAACCCCGTCCTCGTTGCGCAGCAGGTTCTCGAGCAGGACCTTCATCGAGCGCGGCAGGCGGTCGATGCCGGATAGACCCGCTTCCTGCGCGGCCGGAAGGCTGTAATAGGCGTATTTCTTGCGCCCGACGGTAAGGTCCCGGCGGGTGGAAAGGCTGTCGACTGACGGCATGGGAGTTTTCCTCTGGTCAAAGCCGCCCGAAGATTCGGTCGCGCCGTCTCGCGGCAAACGACGGGGCGCACAGGTCCCCGGCGCGCGCGGCGACAGCCTGCTGCGGCGACGCTGGCTATAAACGTGGCCGGCGAACTCGTCCATGTATCCGCGATGGCTGCATGGACATTGAGAACGGATCGCAAGAGGGCTGCTCAATGATTGCTGGCCTGACGATTTCCGGCCTGACCCTGACGCGCGGCGAGCGGACCCTGTTCAGGGACCTGGACCTTGACCTGAAGACAGGCGACGCGATCGCCCTTACGGGTGCGAACGGGGCGGGCAAGACGAGCCTGCTGCGGGCCATCGCAGGCTTCCTGCGACCGGAAGCGGGCTCCATCGCCTTTTCCGATGCCGATGCCAACGCCATCGAAGCGTCCGAGGCCCGGGCGCACGAGGTCCATATGCTGGGCCACCTCGACGGGCTGAAGGGTGGCCGCGTCGCTCGCGAGGAACTGATGTTCCAGTCTCAGTGGCTGGGTCGCAGCCACGACGGCATCGACGACGCCATCGAGATCCTGCGGCTGAAACCCCTGCTCGATCTGGAGGTGCGCAAGCTGTCCGCAGGCCAGCGACGCCGTCTGGCTCTGGCCCGTCTGATCGGTTCGCCCCGCGCACTCTGGCTCCTGGACGAGCCATTGTCGCCGCTGGATTCCGGATGGCGCGCGGTCGTCGGTGCGATGATGGCCCGACATCTGGCCGCCGGAGGTCTGATCGTGGCGGCGGTGCATGACCCCCTGCCGATCCCGACGCGTGGCTTCGATCTCGGGGCACGGTCGTGAGCGCCGTCGGCGTCCTGTTCCGGCGCGAGCTGGCCCTGGCCTGGGGCGGAGGGGGAGGGCCGTTGCTGGCCTGTGGCTTCTTCGCCTGTCTGACGACCGTCGTTCCCCTCGCGGCGGGCGGCGATCCGGCGGTGCTGAAACCGGTCGCGGCGGGCATCGCCTGGCTGGCGCTGGCCCTGTCGAGCCTCCTGTCCCTCGAACGGCTGTTCGAGCGCGATCTGGAGGACGGGGCGCTGGATCTGCTGGCGACCGGGCCGGTGCCGCTCGAGGTCGTGTTCGCCGTCAAGGCCGTCAGCCAGTGGCTGGCTACGGGGCTGCCGCTGGCCCTGACAGCACCCATCGCCGCCCTGGCCCTCGGCCAGTCGGTCGAGCTGGCCCCGTTGACGGCCGTGTCGGCCCTGATCGGGGGACTGGGGTTCGCCTTCACCGGCGCGCTCGGGGCCGCCCTGGCGCTTGGGGCCAGACGTGGAGGGTTGCTGATTGCGGTCGTCGTCCTGCCGCTGTTCATCCCGCCGGTCGTGTTCGGATCGGGCGCACTGGATCGGGCGGCGGCGGGCATCAGCCCGATGTCGGCCCTGGCCCTGCTGGCGGCCTACGTCCTGTTCGCGGTCGTGATCGCCCCCCCGGCGGGCGCCGCGGCGATCCGCAGCGCCCAGGGATAGTTCGCCCTAGCGAACGGCGGCGTAGCTGTTCAGCGTCTGGGTCAGCCTTGCGTGCTCGCGGGCGGTCATGCAGCGTGGCGTCGCCCAGACTTCGCCCGTGGCGCGGGCGCGCAGGGCCTGTTCGGCGGTCACGAAGACCGGGCGAGACCCGAAGTCGCGGCGATAGGCGGCGCGTGTGGCCACGCTGGAATCGCACAGCATGACGACACGCTGGGCCCCTGCGGGCGCGGCGGCCGGCATGGCCTGTTCGGCGAAGGCCGGTGCGGACGCCGATGCGGCGAGGGCGATGAGGGTGGACAGGGCGGCGAAACGGTTCATGGCGGGCTCCTCCCGTGCCTGAAAGATGTCAGGGTTCGGAGCAATAATGCGCCACTTTTCGCGTCTGTAAAGAAAATAAGACAATTACGCCGACTTCGGATCAAAAAAACTCCTGGTCCCGGGCGTGGCGGCCCTGTTCGCCGTCGTCGACCCCGGTCTGACCAGAGACGCGAGCTGCGGCACTCTGATCGCCATTGCATGCTGATCGGGTCGCAGACGCTTCGATGCGCCAAATCCGGCGTTTGCGCGTATCTGACGGCAATACTCTCCCGATTCACCAGAGACCCATGACCCGCAGAGGCCTTCTCGTTCCCGCGCTCGGTGCGTTCCTCGCCTCCGTGGCTGCGGCCTTCAGCCCCCTGGCCGTGCTGAACGCCATTGGCCCCCGCGACCCCGGCGTGCGTCGCGTCGCACGCGACGTCGCCTATGGCGAGGACCCGCGTCAGACGTTCGACGTTTTTGCTCCAACGGCACCGGCCGGGGCACGGCGACCCGTCCTGGTGCTATTCTACGGGGGCGGCTGGGATTCGGGATCGAAGGATGTCTATGGCTGGGCGGCCCAGGCCTTGGCGGCCCGGGGTTTCGTCGTGGCCCTGCCCGACTACAGACTGGTGCCCGAGGTCCATTTTCCGACCTTCGTCGAGGACGCAGCCGCCGCGACCGCGAAGGTCGCAGAGGTGGCGGCGACCTGCGGCGGCGATCCGGCGCGGCTGGGCGTGCTGGGCCATTCGGCCGGGGCGCATCTGGCCATGATGATCACGCTGGATGCCCGTTATCTGGCGGATATCGGCCAGCCGGACCTGATCCGGGCCGCGGCCGGGCTGGCGGGCCCCTATGACTTCCTGCCGTTCGACGTGCCGGCATCGATCAACGCCTTCGGCCAGTGGCCCACCCCGCGCCAGACCCAGCCCCTGACCTATGCTCGCGCGGACGCGCCGCCGCTCTGGCTGGGTCACGGGACGGCCGACGTCGTCGTGCATGACGAGGATACCATCCTGCTGGACGCGAAGATGCGCCGGCTGGGCGGACGCAGCGAGGCGAAGCTTTATCCCGGCCTGAACCACGCGGACCTGATCGCGACCTTCGCCCCGCTGTTCCGCAGGAAGGCCCCTGTCCTGGCCGACGTCAGCGCGTTCTTCCATCGCGAGCTCGGCTGATCCGATCGCGAGCCGGGCTCAAGCAGCGAGACTCCGTGAGCCGAGCGGTAGCCCCCATAGGCCGGGCTCAAGCAGCGAGCGACCGCGTCGCGAGCGGTAGCCCCCATAGACCAGGCTGTCTCGCCAAGGTCACGATCGTCCGCTAGAGGAGGTCATGACAGAACACATGACCGGGGCGCTGTCGGCGCCCGAGGCGCTGGATCGCCTCGAAACCCTCTACTCCCGATCCGTCGCCGCGCTGCGCGAGGCCGTGCGGACCTTCCTTGCCACGGGCGAGCGCGCGGATCCCGATGCCCGCGCCAGGGGCCTGTTCTCCTATCCCTCGCTGAAGGTCAGCTGGTTCGGCGACCGCCCGAGCCAGCTGCCGATCCGGTCCTATGCCCGGATGTCGCGGCAGGGCATCTATTCCACCACCGTCACCCGGCCGGACCTGTTCCGCCCCTATCTGATGGAGCAGCTGACCCTGCTGCAGGAGGACTATGGCGCCACGTTCGAGGTCGGTCCGTCGGAACAGGAAATTCCCTTCCCCTATGTGCTGGACGGCTCGGACGTCGTGCTGGACCCGTCGCAGACGGCGGCGATCGCGCGCTACTTTCCGACCACCGATCTCGCCCATATCGGCGACGAGATCTCCGACGGCCTGTTCGCCCTGGACCAGGACTTTCCCCTGTCGCAGTTCGACGGACTGCGGACCGACTTCTCGCTGGCGCGGTTGAGGCACTACACCGGCACGCCGGTCGAGCACATCCAGTCCTATGTGCTGTTCACCAACTACAACCGCTATGTCGACGATTTCGTCCGCTGGGCCTGCGACCAGCTGAAGGATCCCGACAGCCCCTACGAGACCCTGTCCTGTGCCGGCGGCGTGATGATCACGCGCGAAACGGCGGACGCCGAGGCGGTCATGGACGCGGCCTGGAAGAAGCACCAGATGCCCGCCTATCATCTGACCGCGCCGGGCCACGACGGAATCACCCTGGTCAACATCGGGGTCGGCCCATCCAACGCCAAGACGATCTGCGATCACCTGGCCGTCACCCGGCCCCATGCCTGGATGATGATCGGACACTGCGGCGGCCTGCGACCCTCGCAAACCATCGGCGACTATGTCCTGGCCCACGCCTATCTGCGGGACGACCATGTGCTGGACGCCGTGCTGCCGCCGGACATTCCGATCCCCTCGATCGCCGAGGTCCAGCGCGCCCTCTATGACGCCGCAAAACTGGTCTCCGGCGCGCCGGGCGAAGAGGTCAAACGCCGCCTGCGGACGGGCACGGTGGTGACCACCGACGACCGGAACTGGGAACTGCGCTATTCCAAGTCCGCGCTGCGCTTCAACCAGTCGCGCGCCGTGGCCATCGATATGGAAAGCGCCACGATCGCCGCCCAGGGATACCGGTTCCGCGTCCCCTACGGCACCCTGCTGTGCGTCTCCGACAAGCCGCTGCACGGCGAGATCAAGCTGCCGGGCCAGGCGAACCGGTTCTATGAGGGGTCGATCTCCGAGCACCTGCAGATCGGCATTCAGGCCATCGACCTGCTGCGCAAGGAAGGCTCCAGCCTGCATTCCAGAAAGCTTCGCGCCTTTGACGAGCCGCCCTTCCGTTAAGGCGACGCTGGCGATCGGCCCGTCGCGCCCCGGGCGCCGGTGAGCCTGTCAGTCACCCTTGCGAAACAGATACAGGCCAAAGCCCAGATACGGACGACCGAAGTCGAAGGTCGTCCGTATCTGATCGGCGCGGGCGCGGATGCCGTTCGCTTCGGGCGCATCGGGGTGCGCCGCCAGCCAGGCGCGAACCTTCGAATCCGCTCCGCCAAAGAAGGCGTCCCAGGCCGCGTCTGACGAGACCTCGCTGGCGACACAGTCCAGGCCGGCCTCCCGGCCCGCCGCGCGCCATCCCTCGTCGGTGGCATAGTCGCCGATCAGGCCGATGATCTGGCGCAGGGGTGCCGGCGGGTCGCCCTTCCAGAACAGGTCGCCCCACAGGATGTATCCCGGCACCCGCAGATGGCGGGTCAGGCCGCGGAGAATTCCCGCGGGATCGCGCACACCTTCGCCCGCAGCCTCGGTCGTTCCCAGCGCGACGATCAGATCGACCGGCGACAGCCGGTCCAGAACGGTCGCGGAGTTCTCGACGACGACCTGCACCCGGTCCGCCAGACTGGCGGCCGCGACGCGGTCCGCGATCATGCGCGCCATGGCCGGATCGCGCTCTATGGCATGAACCGTCAGATCATGGGCCTTCGCCATGGCCACCGAGACCCCGCCCGCGCCCGCGCCGATATCGAGCGCCACGGCCCCGGACGGCAGCCCGGCCTGCGCCAGGACGGCCAGGATGCGGTCCAGCTCGACCGGGTTTGCGACCGCGAAACCCTCGTAGGCGATGCGATGATAGGTCGGGATCATCCTGCCGGTTTAGCCCTCCCGCAGCCCTTGTGAAGTCGCTTGTGGAAAAGCACTTTACAATGCAAAGTATTTGGGGCATTTGAGTCTCCACAGTTGGGAGCACACCGATGACCACCGTCACACTCGCCTTCGCCGGGCCCTCACGGTCCGATCCGACCCTGGCGGTCGCTGCGGGCCGCAATCTTGTCGCTGCCGGAACCCTCTTCGGCCTGGCCAACCTGTTCCAGTGGAGCGTGATGAGCGGCGCCCTGCATCTGCATCCTGCGATGCTGTCCCTGAGCTGGCCGCTGGCCGTCACCCTGTTCATCGTCATCCTGCGCCGACTCCGGAGCTCCGGAGGGCCTGCAGCCGTCCGCGCCGCCGGATGGTCGCGCGGGGCGATCCTGCTTCAGATCGGGGCAGCCCTGTCTCTGGCCGCCCTGTCGGCCGCGCTGCATGACTGGTCCCTGATGATGTGGATGTCGCCGATCGGTCTGGGCGTCTACGCCATCGCCTGGCTGGTCGCCTCCATGCGAGGCGGCGCAGCCTGGATGGGCACCCTCGGTGTCACCACTGCAGCGGCAGCGGGCGGTGTTGCGGTGCTGGTCGGCACGCCGACGCAGTACCTGGCTTATGCCTGCGGACTGATCGCCTTCACCCTGATCCCTGGTCTCGTCCTGGCCCTCGGCCGCGCACGCTGACCCCGAATCGCATACGGAACCCTGAGCATGACCGAACCCCACAACGACACCGCCGACATCGCATGGCTGAGAACCCTCGCCGCCGAGAACGCCCGGACACCCTATCGAGGGGGCTCGGTCATGGTTTCTGCCGGCCTCATCTACGGCGCGGGCAGTCTCCTGCAATGGGCGTCCCTCACCGGGTTGGTGTCCCGCGACCTGACCGGAAATGGCGTCCAGTGGTTGGTTGCGACGGTGCTCTTTCTCGCAACCCTGCCGATCCTGATCTGGCGAATGAGGCGCACGGCCGGGGTCACAACGACCGCCAATCGGGTGGTCAGTACGGTCTGGGGCTGCGTCGGCTGGTCGATCTTCGTCCTGTTCGCCTGCATGGCCATCAAGGATGCCCGGATGGGCGACGGCGTGGACATAGGTGCCTTGTGGTTGGTCCCGTCCATCATCATGGTCTTCTACGCTCTCGGCTGGGCGGTGACGGCGAGCCTGTATGGTAACGGCCGCCTGTGGTGGCTGAGCCTTGGGTCCTTCGTCGCGGCTGCGGCGCTGGCTGCCCTGACGGGAGACGCCAGCCTGTATCTCGGTTACGCCGCCGCCCTGTTCTTGCTGATGGCGCTGCCCGGCTATCTGCTGATGCGCGTCGCGAAGCGGGGCTGAGCATGGCCGACGATTTCGATATCGGCCGGATCGACGACGTGATTCACGGACGGGTCCGGCTCGGCATCATGGCGGCCCTGTCCGGAGCGGAAAGCGCCGACTTCGGCACCCTGAAGGCCCGCCTTCAGACCACGGACGGCAATCTGTCGGTCCATTTGCGCAAGCTCGAGGAAGCCGGCTTCGTCGCGGTGACCAAGCGGTTCGTCGGGCGAAAGCCCCTGACCGAAGCCTCGATGACCGAGGACGGGCGAAGGGCCTTCGTCGCCTATCTGGACGCCATGGCCGGTCTGGTGACACCGCGCGGTTAGGCCCCCTGTCGCACGCGCCCGTGCCCGTTCTATAGGGAGGCCATGACCTCCCGCATCCACGCCTTCGACGCCCTCGACAACTTCCGCGACTACGGTGGCTATGACACCGCCGCGGGCCGGGCCCTGAAGACCGGGCATTTGTTCCGGTCGGCGCACCAGGCCTCGGTCTCGGAAGCGGATCTGGCGCGGCTCGCGGCTCTGGACATCGGCACGGTTGTGGATCTGCGCCGGCCGGTCGAACGACGTCGCCAGCCCTCCAGACGCCCCGCAGGCTTCTCGGGTCAGGTGTTCGAGAGCGATCTGGACGAGGCGGGAGAGGCACCGCACATCACCTTCCTGAAGACCGCCGACCTGACGCCCGAGTCGGGCCGTCGATTCATGACCGGGACCTATCGTCAGCTGCCCTTCGCCCCCGCCCACATCGACCTGTTCGCCCGCTATTTCCGCGCTCTGGGCGAGTCGGATCGACCGGTCCTGATCCACTGTGCCGCCGGCAAGGACCGGACGGGCATGCTGGCCGCCCTGACCCACCACCTGCTGGGCGTCAGCCGCGACGACCTGATCGAGGACTATCTGCTGACCAATGTGGCCGTGGACCTTGCAGGTCGCGCCCCGGCCATCGCGGAACAGCTGAAGGGTTTCACTGGCCGCACGGCCTCGCACGACGCGGTGGTGGCCTTCATGGGGGTGGAAGAGGCCTATCTGGATGCCGCGATCGCGGCGATCGAGGCGCGTCATGGCTCGATCGACGCCTATCTCGAACAGGCGCTGGGGGTGGACGACAGGTTGCGGGCCCGGATCCAGGAACGGCTGGTGGCGTGAGCCCGAACCGCTTCGCCCTGACCCTGGCGTGGACACCGCCGCTGGAGGTCGCGGCCGGGATTGCCGGGCAGGAGGGGGCCCTGTGTCTGCTGTCGGACGGCGGGCCGAACGGGCGCGTGTCCTGGGTGGGCGCGGACCCCGATGTCGTCCAGGCTGGCCCGTTGGACCACCACGACCCGTTCATAGCGCTTCGACAGGCCGGCCTTGAACGCCAGGTGGTTGGCCTGGCCGCCTACGATGCCGGTGCCAGGCCTGCGACAGGCCCCCGGGAGCCGGCGGCCGGAGACTGGCCCGACCTGATGCTGGCCCGCTATCCGGCCCTGCTTCGGTTTCATCATCCCAGCCGGACGATCCAGGCCATCGGCACGGGCCCGGACGCGGAAGCCCAGGCCAGGCGCGCGGCGGGGTGGATCGCCCGGAGCAAGGCCGCCCCGCGACCTGCCGCGCCGGCCGGAGAGTTCGACGGCGAGACTTCGGAGACATCCTATACGTCGGCGGTCGCCGACGTCGTGGCCCGGATCGCGGCCGGAGAGCTGTTCCAGGCCAATATCGCGCGCGCCTGGGGGGGGCGGTTGCGTGACGACGCCGATCCCTTCGACGTCTTCCTGCGGCTGGCGCAGGGGGCCGCACCATACGGGGCCTTCTGGCAGTTGGGGGATCGGGTCCTGGTCTCCAATTCGCCGGAGCTTTTCCTGACCTTCGATCCCGCAGACCGTCGCCTCGAGACCCGGCCCATCAAGGGAACGCGCGCCCGGGACGTTGATCCCAACCAGGACGCCGCCAACGCAGCCGACCTGGTGGCCAGCGCCAAGGACCGGGCCGAAAACCTGATGATCGTCGATCTGATGCGCAACGATCTGGCGCGGGTCTCCGAGCCCGGCTCGGTCATCGTGGAGCGACTGCTGATGCTGGAGAGCTTCGCGACCGTGCACCACCTCGTATCGACCGTCGTGTCGACCGCCACCGAGGGCGCCGGCCCGGCCGACATTCTGGAGGCCACCTTCCCGCCCGGGTCGATCACGGGGGCACCGAAACATCAGGCGATGAAGGTCATCGCCGATCACGAACCGCCGCGCGGTCCCTGGTGCGGATCCCTGTTCCTGCTCGATGACCGGGCGCGGATGACGGCCTCCGTGCTGATCCGGACCGCATCGTTCTGGCGTGACGGGGAGGGTTGGCGGTTCCGGACCCTGGCCGGTGCCGGGATCGTCGCGGACAGCGATCCCGATGCGGAATGTGCTGAAACGGACATCAAGATCATGGCCATCCGACGCGCTCTGATCGGTCCCTGACCGATCAGCAGTTGCTGCAGATCACCTTGTCCTCCAGACGGGGCCGCAGGTAGAGGGTCCGGCGGAACCGGACCAGATTGGGCAGCACGTAACCGAGCGGCGACAAGTAGTCGTAGGCCGACTCGCTCAGGACCACGCTTTCACCATTGGCGATCATGCCGACCGGTACGGTGACGACCGAGCCGGTGCTCCGGGCTGTCAGGCCAGACCCCCGACTCCAGTCGATCTTGGCCACGCCGTTCGAGTCCCGGGTCACGCCGGACACCCGCATCTTCAGCGGTGCTGTCGGAAAGGGTGACATGATCAGATAGGCGACTGCAAAGGTGTCGTCGAGTTCGTCCCGGGTGACCACGTCGTCCTGGGAAGTGATGTCGGCGATCTGGGAGGTCGCATGGTCCATGCGCCTCTGCACCATAAAGGCCTGGCAGAACTCCGAGCTGGCGAAATAGAGGGTGATCATGACCGGCGCGATCAGGGCGAACTCGACAGCCGACACGCCCCTCTGGTCGTGCAGGAACCTGGCGATGAACGTCTTCAGCGCGGTCATCAGTAGGGCTCGCTACGGAAGGCCGTGGTGGCCGACAGCACGGTATCGCCGGACGACAGCCTCGACATGGCCTGGAACATCGTGGGGGCGATCAAGGGCTGTCTGTACCAGACACGGATCAGGATAAGGCTGCTGGTCGTGCCATTGGTATAGGGCGGTGACGTGGGTAGCTCGCCGTTGACGACCGGATCGGGCAGGGTCTGGTTGCGGAATTGGGCGATTTCCCGAACCTCGACCGTGGCGCGGCTGCTGCACTCGCTCGCGAACACGCTCATCTTCGAACACAGCTCGGCCTTGAACTGTCCAGCACTGAGGTTTCGGGTCGCGGCCTCTCCCGTCCGGATCAGACGCCCGGCCTGAAGCGTCGCGTTTTCGAGGATGGCATCAACAAGGAACAACAGACCCAGCTGCATCACAGCAAAGATCAGGAAGAAGAACGGCAGGGCGACCATGGCGAACTCGACCGCTGCGACCCCTGAACGCGGGGGGCGTCGCCGGTCGGTCCTTCGCACAGCTGTCAGCAGGTCGGGACGCATGGCCATCAGGGGGTAGCGGTAGGCGCGGCGGCGTTGCGAATACTGGCCGAACAGGAGGCCGCGCAGGCCATCTCCGTCGCCTGCGCCCCACGCCAGACGCGAATCGATCCTGTCGAGTCGCCCGTAACCACGACCTCGCCCTGATAGATCGTGCGGCCCAGGCCATCCAAGGCGACGACCTCGGTCACGCCATAGCCCTTGCCCGTAACGAACAGGGTGTTGGCGTCGACGACCGTCACATCCGCGATCGCGGGGTTGCCGACGATGACGGAGGACGCCGCCCCGCGCAGCGCCACGCGCGCCGATCGGTCGATCCCGACATTCAGGGACTGTGCGTGAGCAACACCCGCAGCGAACAGGCACATGACACCCGCGAGCACAGCAGCCGGGCGTACGGCGGGGCAAAATGGACGACCTGCCATGAGCGACACTCCGAAGATCGACGCGCACACGGGCGTCGCGGGCGCACGATGGCCGGGAAACCTCAAGAAAGTCTGAAATCAAACTCCTGCGGCAGGACTTGAGTCATTCTGGTTAACATCCATAAAATAGTCCGAGTGATCGATGGTCAGAATATATAGTCATGAGCACCACAAAAAACTGGCTCCTGACGTCTCTGGACGGGCTTTCGATGTAAATATTCACGTAACCATGCCTTCTGACCAGCCCTTAACTGGTGAGTGGCATTATGCTCCTGTGTTTGGAGGTCAAGCGGGCGACCGGAACCTCCAGCCAGTGTCGCTCGCTTAACAGATTTTGCAAAGGGAAGACCATCATGACCAAGTTCATCACCAAGTTCGCTCAAGACGAGTCGGGCGCCACGGCCATCGAGTACGGCCTGATCGCAGCCCTGATCGCCGTCGTCATCATCGGCGCGGTCACCACGCTCGGCACCAAGGTCAGCAGCGCCTTCACCAAGGTGGGCAACGCGATGCCGGCGTAAGACCGGACCAGAAAGGTCTTGTCGCCTGGGGCCGGAGCGGGAAACCGCTCCGGCCCTTTGCCGTTTTGCGCCCTGGGATCATTACCAGAGCGGTAATCAGATTCTCTGACGCTACCTTAACGGGCTCGACCGATGATGATCCTGTGACGGAGGCCGATCAAGGACCTCCAGAAGCCTCGCTCGCCTGACCATCATTCCAGGAGAAAGACCATCATGACCAAGTTCATCACCAGGTTCGCTCAAGACGAATCGGGCGCCACGGCCATCGAATACGGCCTGATCGCAGCCCTGATCGCCGTCGTCATCATCGGCGCGGTCACCACGCTCGGCACCAAGGTCAGCAGCGCCTTCACCAAGGTGGGCGACGCGATGCCGGCGTAAGACCGGACCAGAAAGGTCTTGTCGCCTGGGGCCGGAGCGGGAAACCGCTCCGGCCCCTAGTCATTTTACACCCGGAGATCGTCACCAAGTCAGTAACCAGGTTTTCCGACGTAACCTTAACGGGCTTGAACGAGGATGACTCTGTGATTGAGGTCGAACCAGGGACCTCCAGACGCCTCGCTCGCCTGCCCATCATTCAAGGAAGAAGGCCGTCATGACCAAGTTCATCACCAGGTTCGTTCAAGACGAATCGGGTGCCACGGCCATCGAATACGGTCTGATCGCGGCCCTGATCGCCGTCGTCATCCTCAGCGCGGTCCAAGGACTCGGCAACAAGATCACCGGCACCTTCTCCAGGCTCGAAGACGGAATGCATGGGTAAGACCGGATCAAAACGGTCTTGTGGCCGGGAGCCAGAGCGGGACATCGCTCCGGCGCTTTGTCGTTTCGGGCTTCACTCGCCGTCGCGAAAACCGTGGCTTAACCCGTTGTCGCTAGGGTGATGGTCATGGACAGTCTCACCCTCCTGCTGCTCAGCGTGCTGCCCGCCCTTGTGATCGTCGCGGGGCTGTCGGATCTGACGACCATGAAGATCCCGAACTGGATTTCGGGTCTGCTCATCCTGGGCTTCTTCCCGTCGGCCTTCGCCGTCGGCCTGTCGCCGGCCGAGGTGGGAATGAACGTCGCCGTAGCGGTCGGTGCCCTGCTCGTCGGCATGGGCCTGTTCGCCGGCCGGATCATCGGCGGCGGCGACGCCAAGTTGATGGCGGCGACTTGCCTTTGGCTGGGCTTCGGCGGTGCCGGCACGTTCCTGCTCTACACCGGATTGTTCGGCGGCCTGCTGTGCCTGGCCCTGATCGCGGCGCGAAAGTCCGTCGTCCTGCCCGCGCACGCCACCCCAGGCTGGGTCGCCACCCTGATGGCCCCCCGCGGAGACCTGCCTTACGGCGTGGCCATCTGCGCCGGTGCCCTGGCAGCTTTCCCGTCCAGCCCCCTGCTTCTGACCTACGCGGCGGGATAGGTCGGGCCTCCGGACGCTTAGGTCCGCGTTAACCCCGGCCCGGCATGATCGTTAACGGTAAGCCCCCTGCGTTTCGAATCGCGTGCGGGGTCCGTGCCGGAGACCCTGGATGAAACCCGCCCGCATCGCCGTCATCTGCATCGCTGCCGTGTCCGCCATCGGTCTGGCGTTCGTGGTGCGTGCCATGGGCTCACCTTCCGGCGAACCGACCGCCGTGGCGACGGCGGCGACGGCACCGACCGCGCCATCCCGCCCCATGGCCAGGGTCCTGGTCGCCGCGCGGGATCTCGCGCCTGGACAGCGACTGGTCGATGCCGATCTGGCTTGGAAGGACTGGCCGGTCGACGAGGTCAACCCCGCCTTCATCACCGACGGCTCCATTGCGGCTCCGGCGGCTGCCGCTGCTGAAGGCGATGCGGCCAAACCGGCACAGACCGATGCGACGGCCGGAAGCGCCATGGCCCGCGTCTCGCGCGCGGCCAGCGATCTGGCGACCGGCGGGGCCAAGGCTGACTATTTCGGCTCGGTCGTGCGTGAAACCATTCTGGCCGGAGAACCCATCGTCGCACGCAAGATCGTGCGCGCCGGCGACAGCGGCTATATGGCGGCCTATCTGGAACCCGGCATGCGTGCCATGGCCATCGGCGTCTCGGTCGAGAGCGCGGCGGGCGGATTCATCCTGCCCGGCGACCGGGTCGATGTGATCGTCACCGTCGAGCGACAGGGCGGAGACGATGACAAGGAGGGCGGGGCCAACTTCGCCAGCCGCATCGTCATGCAGAACGTCAAGGTCCTGGCCATCGACCAGTCCACACGGGCGGGCGACGATCAGCAGGCCGTCGTCGGCGCGACCGCCACCCTGGAGGTCGCGCCCCAGGATGCCGAGGTCGTGGCCCTGGCAAAGGCGGCCGGCACCCTGTCACTGGTGCTCCGGTCCTATGCGGACACTTCCGGGCCGTCCGGGCGTGTCGCCCCGACGTCCCTCACCTCCGAACGGTCGAGCGCGATCCGCGTCTTCCGGGGCGGAGAGCCCGAGGTGGTCAAAGTCCCATGAGCGCGCGCCCGATGACCTCGACCCTGACCCGCATCGTCGCCATGGCCACCGCTGCCCTGATGGCCACGGCACCCGTGACCCTGCCTTCAGCCGTGCTGGCCCAGGACGATGGGAGCACCCGGACCGTGGCCGCCGGATCCGGCCCGCGCCTGATCAATCTGCCACGCGGGACGTCCTTCGCCGTCGACCTGCCGACCGATGCGCGCGACGTCATCGTGTCCAACCCGGCCGTGGCCGAGGCCAATGTGCATTCGCCACGCCGCATCACCGTCATCGGCATCGCGCCGGGCGAGACGGACGCCGTCTTTCTTGACGCCGCCGGTCGGTCGATCCTGACGCTGCGGGTCCGCGTCGACGCGGGGGTGGCCGCCCTGCAGGACACCCTCAGCCGCGTCGCTCCGGGAGCCCAGGTTCGCGCCGAGGCCGTCAACGACAGCATCGTCCTGACCGGCCTGGTGACCAGCGCCGCGCAGTCCGAACAGGTCGCCCAGGTCGCCCGCGCCTTCGTCTCGGCACCCGAAAAGGTGCTGAATATGCTGAGCATCGCCGGGTCCGATCAGGTGACGCTGAAGGTCCGCGTCATCGAGGTGCAGCGCAACGCCATCAAACAGCTGGGCTTCGATACCGCGGCCGCGCTCGGCCAGGTCGGCGATACCCAGTTCCTTCTGAGCCAGGTCCCCGGCTTCGGCGTCAATGGCAGCCTTCTCGGCGGCATCAGTGCGGGCGTTTCACGCGACACGACCCGGAACTTCCAGCTCGAGAGACCCTGCGGGCCCGGCTTTCCAGCCGATTCGCTTTGCCCGTTCGCCGTCAACGGCCCCGAGGACGCAGCGAACTGGGATACGGCCCAGCCTGGAACGGGTCCGGGTTCCAACGAGCTGAACCGCGGCAATGCGACGATCAAGGCGTTCGAGCGGGTCGGGCTGATCCGCACCCTGGCCGAGCCCAACCTGACGTCGGTCAATGGCGAGAGCGCCACCTTCCTGGCGGGCGGCGAGTATCCGGTTCCGACCGGTCGCGACCGCGACGGCAACGTCACCATCGAGTTCAAGCCCTACGGCATCAGCCTGGCCTTTCGCCCCGTCGTCCTGTCCCAGGGCCGCATCAGCCTGCAGATCTCGACCGAGGTGTCCGAGCTGACCCAGACGGGCGGCATTACCCTGGGGGCGGGGACGGCCTCGTCGCTGAACATCGCCGGCCTCAATGTGCGCCGGGTCCAGAACACGGTCGAGATCCCGTCCGGCGGATCCATGATGATCGCGGGTCTGCTGCAGGAATCCACCCGCCAGGCGATCGATTCCCTGCCCGGCCTTGGCGGCCTGCCAGTGCTGGGCCAGCTGTTCCGGTCGCGCGACTATCTGTCGGGCGAGACCGAGCTGGTGGTGATCGTCGAGCCCTACATCGTCAGCCCGACCTCGCCGGACCGGATGCAGACGCCCGCCGACGGCCTGCGGATCGCGACCGACGCCCAGACCATCTTCTTTGGCCAGTTGAACCAGGCCTATGGCTCTCCAGCCCCGACCGACACCGCCTCGGCCGGTTGGCAGGGCCCCGTCGGCTATGTGATCGAGTGAGCGCACCCATGATCCGTTCCCTTATCGTCGCTTCCGGAGCCCTGATCCTGACCGGCTGCGCCGGCCTGCCCGCCGAAGGTCAGGACCCGACACCCCTGAACCCGGCGTCGCGCTTCAGCCTGCAGGTCGAGCCGGGGATCGAGCGCGTCGCCCTGGCCGTGCACGACACCGGCCTGTCGGCCAACCAGACCCGGGCGCTGCAGGACATCGCCGGTCGCTTCCATGCCGAGGGCGCCCCGGTCCTTCGGATAGAGGCCCCTTCGGGCGATGATCCGGCCGCCAGCGAGATGGCCTCGCGGATCAAGGGCGCGCTGGAAGCTTCGGGCGTGTCTTCGTATCAGGTCCAGGTCGTGACCTATGTCGCCCCGGACCCGCGCGCGCCCGTCCTTGTCGGATTCGATTCGGTTCGGGCCGTCGTGCCGCAGTGCGGGACCCACTGGACCAACCTGACGCGGACCGGTTCGAACGCAGGCTATGGCAACTTCGGATGCGCGGTGAACGCCAATCTGGCCGCCCAGATCGCCAATCCGCGCGATATCGTTCAGCCGCGAGCCATGACGCCGGTCGATGCGGGCCGCCGGGCGGTGGTGTTCGATCATTATCGTCAGGGCGCACCGACCGCCGCCGAGCGGGAAGCGCTCCTGACCCAGGCGCAAGTTTCGAGCGCGGTGAACTGAGCGATCATGAGCAACGCCTTCGCCCCCCGCGCCTTCGACGCCATAGATGAAGACTTCGATGCCGACCTCGACTTCGCCGCAGTGAACCCTGCCGTGAGAGGCGATCCGCGGCAGCAGCATCAGTTTGCAATGCCCCCCGGCATGGTGCCGAAACCGACCACCGGCATGGTGATGGCGCACCCGGGTGCTCCGATGGCCGCCGGCCCGGGCGGTCTGCCGACGGCGAGCTACAATCCGGTGGGCGACCTCGTGGCAGAAGCCTCCATGGCCCTGGCTCCCGGCGCGGCCGCCATGACCGCAGAAGTCAATGTTCCGCGTATCGCCATCCACGTCTTCGGGGAGCGCCAGGACACGCTGGCCGCAGCGGCGCGTGCGGGCCAGGATCGGCGCATGTCGCGCGCCACGACGCAGGTCCGCATCGGCGGCATTCCCGCCGCTGTCGAGGCTTACGGCCACGAGCCGACGCCGCCGCTGATCATCGTCGAATGCCTGCAGGATCCCCAGAGCCTGCTCCTGCAGGTCGATCGCCTGGCCGAATGCTGCGATGCCGGCACCAAGGTGGTCGTCATCGGGGCCACCAACGACATCATCCTGTTCCGCGAGCTGATGAAGCGCGGCGTCAGCGAATACATGGTCGCCCCGGTCCAGCCGCTGCAGCTGATCGCGGCCATCGGTGGACTGTTTTCCGATCCGGCCCAACCCTTCATCGGCCGTTCCATCGCTTTTGTCGGTGCGCGCGGCGGGGCAGGATCGTCCTCGGTGGCGCACAACACCGCCTATGCGATATCCGAGAAGATCGGGGCCAATACCGTCATCGTCGACTACGACCTGCCCTTCGGCACGGCAGGCCTTGACTTCAATCAGGATCCGCTGAACGGCGTGGCCGACGCCCTCGGACAGCCCGGCCGGCTCGATCCCGTCCTGCTGGACCGGATGATGGTCCGCTGCACAGACAAGCTGAGCCTTTTCGCCGCGCCTGCGACCCTGGACAACGACTGGGAAATCCATGCCGACGCCTTCGAGGAGGTCACGACCCAGATCCGGGGGACCGCCCCGTTCGTTGTGCTGGATCTACCCCACCTGTGGTCCGGCTGGATGCGCAAGACCCTGATCTCGGCCGACGAGGTGGTGGTGGTCGCCACGCCCGATCTGGCGTCCTTGCGCAATGCCAAGAACATGATCGATCTGATCCGTTCGGGCCGCCCCAACGACGCGCCCCCTCGCCTGGTGCTGAACCAGGTCGGCGTGCCGGGCCGTCCGGAGATTCCGGCCAAGGATTTCGGGGCCGCCCTTGGCATCCACCCCTGCCTGTCGATCCCGTTCGACGCCAGGCTGTTCGGCGCGGCCGCCAACAACGGCCAGATGGTCCTTGACGCCGGAGCCCGGTCGAAGTCCGCAGAGGCCTTCCAGACCCTGGCCCAGATCGTGTCGCGCCGTGAGCTGCCCTTGCCGGCCGCGCCCGGCAAGGGCAGGGGCGAAGGCAAGTCGATCTTCTCCGGCCTCTTCAAGAAGAAGACCTGAGGCGTGTTCGGCAAGCGCACAGGACAACCCGGCAGCGCGGAGGCGGCCCCGCGCCCGGCACCGGCCACCGTACCCGCGCCTGCGCCTGCGCCGTCCTTTGACGCCGGCACACCGCCGCAGCCCACCCAGGGGCATCAGACACAGGCTTTCGCCTATCCCGCCGAGAGCGCAGCCCCCGCCGGCGGCTTTGCTCACAGCAGCGGGCGGCCGGTCGATGCCCCGAGCTCGCCCGCCGCAGACCGGCTGGATGCGCTGGCCCAGCGCCCCAAGGCCGCCTCTGCGCCGCCACAGAACTCCGGACCCGGCCCCAAGGCCACCCCCGGCCTCGAGCAGCTCAAGAAGGCCCAGGCGGTCACAGAGATCGTCCGTGAACAGAGCGACTACTATCACGCTACGAAGACGACGATCTTCAATGCGCTGATGAACACCATCGACCTGGCCCAGCTGGCGCAGCTGGACACCAAGGCGGCGTCGGAAGAGATCCGCGACATCGTGGCCGAACTGGTGGCGATCAAGAACGTCTCCATGTCGGTGGCCGAGCAGGAGCACCTGGTTCAGGACATCCTCAACGACGTCCTCGGCTACGGCCCGCTTGAGCCCCTGCTGGGCCGCGACGACATCGCCGACATCATGGTCAACGGCGCGGGCCGGGTCTTCATCGAGGTGAACGGCAAGGTCGAGCTGACCAACGTCCGCTTCCGCGACAACACCCAGCTGATGAACATCTGCCAGCGGATCGTCAGCCAGGTCGGCCGCCGCGTGGACGAAAGCTCCCCGATCTGCGACGCCCGCCTGCCCGACGGCAGCCGCGTCAACGTCATCGCCCCGCCCCTGGCCATCGACGGCGCGACCCTGACGATCCGGAAGTTCAAGAAAGACAAGCTGACGATGAAGAACCTGGTGGAGTACGCCTCCATCAGCCCGGAAGGGGCCCGCGTCCTCGGCGTCATCGGCGCCTGCCGCTGCAACATCGTCATCTCTGGGGGCACCGGCTCTGGCAAGACGACCCTGCTGAACACCCTGACCGCCTTCATCGACCCGACCGAGCGCGTCATCACCTGCGAGGATGCGGCCGAACTGCAGCTGCAGCAGCCGCATGTCGTCCGCCTGGAAACCCGGCCGCCCAACCTGGAGGGCCAGGGCACGATCACCATGCGTGACCTGGTGAAGAACTGCCTGCGGATGCGCCCGGAACGGATCATCGTCGGCGAAGTCCGTGGACCGGAAGCCTTCGATCTGCTTCAGGCCATGAACACCGGCCATGACGGCTCGATGGGGACCCTGCACGCCAACAGCCCGCGCGAAGCCATCAGCCGGATGGAATCGATGATCACCATGGGGGGTTACGGCCTGCCCTCCCGGACAATCCGCGAGATGATCGTCGGCTCGGTCGATGTGATCATCCAGGCCTCCCGTCTGCGCGACGGGTCGCGCCGGATCACCCACATCACCGAGGTGGTGGGTCTGGAAGGCGACGTGATCGTGACCCAGGACCTGTTCGTCTACGACATCACCGGCGAGGACGAGAACGGCAAGGTCGTCGGTCGTCATCGCTCGACCGGCATAGCCCGCCCCCGCTTCTGGGACCGCGCCCGCTACTATGGGCTGGAGCGCGAGCTGGCCGAGGCCCTGGACGCGGCGGAGTAGGGATGATGCTTGCGATCCTCGCGGCGTTTCTCGCCTTCGTCACCATCGGCGGACTGGGGTGGGTCTTTGTCGGCGGAGACGATTCCAGTGCAAAGGCCGTGAAGCGCGCCGAGGGATTCACCTCCGTCGGCAACCGCATCGCCCGCGACAAGGCAGCGAAGGCGGAGGCCAATACGCCGGAAGCCCGACGCAAGGGCATCGAGCTTCAGCTCAAGGAGGCCGAGCGCAAGGAGCGCAAGGCGCGCATGACGATGAAGGCGAAGCTGAAGCACGCCGGCATGACCATGAGCATCCGGACCTTCTGGATCATCGGCGGCTGTCTGGGCGTCGTGGCCTTCCTGGTCCCCCTGGCCCTCGGCCTGAACGTCCTTGTCGCCCTCGGCATCGCCGTTGTCGCGGGCCTGGGTCTTCCGCGTTGGGTCGTTGGCTTCATCGGCAAGCGCCGACTGAAGAAGTTCTCCATGGAATTCGCCAACGCCGTGGACATCATCGTGCGCGGCATCCAGTCAGGCCTGCCTGTTCAGGACTGCTTCAGGATCATCTCGCGCGAGAGCCCGTCGCCCGTGGGGCCGGAGTTCAAGACCCTGGTCGAGGGTTTGGCGGTCGGCCTGACCCTGGGTCAGGCGCTGGACAAGATGTACGAGCGCATTCCCACACCGGAGCTGCGATTCTTCTCGATCGTCATCGCCATCCAGCAGAAGACCGGCGGCAACCTGGGCGAGGCGCTTTCCAATCTGTCCACCGTATTGCGCGCGCGCCGGATGATGGGCGAAAAGATCAAGGCCATGTCGTCCGAGGCGACCGCATCGGCCGGCATCATCGGTTCCATGCCCCCGGTGGTCATGACCCTCGTCGGTCTGACGACGCCCTCCTACATGGCGCTGATGTTCACCGATCCCCGCGGCCAGGTGATGCTGCTGGGTGCATCCCTGTGGATGGGGATGGGCATACTGATGATGAAGAAAATGATCTCGTTCAAGATCTAGGGGGAGGGCGACATGGAAGAGTTCATTCGCGCGTTCGTAGATCCCCGGACGCTGATCAGCATCATCGTCGGCGTGCTGGTATTCGCCACCATTCTGACCCTGCTCGGCTCGCAGGGCGGCGGCGTCGATCTGGACAAACGGATGCAGGCGGTCTCGGCGCGGCGGGACGAGCTGAAGCGGCGCTCGCGCCAGGCCATCGTCAGCGGCCAGAGCACCCTGCGGCACACCGACGACGGCTTCAAGAAGCGGGTCGTCGACCAGCTCAAACTGGCCAAGCTGCTGGAAGACCCCAAGGTCGCCGAGCAGATGATCCAGGCCGGACTTCGCGGACCGCGGCCCCTGACGACCTTCTACTTCTTCCGCCTGGCCACCCCGTTCGTCTTCATGTTCGCGGCCATTCTCTATGTCTTCGTGATGAACGATTTCGGCCTGACGGTTACTGTCCGGCTGGGCATCGTCATGTTCGCGGCAGTGGCCGGCTTCTACGCCCCCAACATCTTCCTGAAGAACCGCATCGCCAAGCGCCAGCAGTCGATCATGCAGGCCTTTCCCGATGCGCTCGACCTGCTGCTGATCTGCGTCGAGTCCGGAATGTCGATCGAGGCCGCCATCATGAAAGTCAGCCAGGAAATCGGCACCACATCGGTCGACCTGGCAGAGGAACTGGCCCTGCTTTCGGCCGAGCTGAGCTTTCTGCCCGAACGGCGCATGGCCTATGAGGGGCTGGCCAAACGGACCAACCACCCGGGCGTGCGATCAGTCTCCACCGCCATGATCCAGGCCGAGCAATACGGCACTCCGCTGGGTATGGCCCTGCGCACCATGGCCAAGGAAAACCGGGACCTGCGGATGTCGGCGGCGGAGAAGAAGGCAGCCGCCCTGCCCGCCCAGCTGACCGTGCCGATGATCATCTTCTTCCTGCCGGTGCTGTTCGTCGTGATCCTGGGGCCTGCGATCATCAACATTCAGGACACGATGAAGGCCGGCGGCGAGGCCGCCTCCGCGACCGCAGAGGCTATCGATTAACCGCCATCTGATCGCGAGGCCAGACACAGGCGACAGCCTGATTCACGCCCTTGACGGACCGACGCAGCGGGTCCGTCTCAAACGATCATGCTTCAGGACTCGGCCGTGACCCTCAGGCCCTCGCTGATCGTCTCGCAGGCGGCGCGCAAGGTCCTGCGATGCTTCTCGTAAAAGCCCTCACCCCGGAAGCCGGAGAAGATGAAGCCGTTGGACAGGATGCAACTGCCGGGCTCCAGTTGCTCGATCTCGTAGTAGCGCAGCACGTTGAACAGGAGGCCGCGCCGCTCCATCCAGACCAGCCGGCCGTTGGGCTGCCAGTCGCCAATGCGCCCCGTATACTGGCGGGGCGGCAATCCGGGGACGGCCTCGCTCAGGGCTATGGAGCCGCCAAAGGCCAGGGTGCCGGATACATCCGTCTCGACCGGGTTCCAGGCGTTCCAGCCCGGGAAATCGGCGATGACGTCCCAGATGCGCTCGGACGTGGCGCGGACGCCGACGCGTTTTTCGACCTTGAAGTTCATGGCTTCGATGTCGCAAGCGACCGGCCCGAACGCAAGCCGGGCGTTGGCACAACAACCCGCGCTCAAGCAGCGAGATGCCAAGAGTCGAGCGGTAGCGCACTAAGCCGCGCTCAAGCAGCGAGACGCCGCGCGTCGAGCGGTAGCCCACTGAAAAGCGTGGGAAGGTGGAGACCGCGACCCGAAGGGGAATTCGTTGTGGCTGCTGCCTTCCGGCCCTGACCAGGTTGGCGAAGCCTTCGCCCGCGATCTCCGGGTTCTATATCGCGACTCATCGCACAGAGATCAACCCGCCTCTCCCAAGGCTGGACGATCCCGGCTAGGAAGAGTCATGGTCCTCCCCGTCCTGAACACCTTCGCCGGCAATCCGCTGGATCGCGCCGGCGACCAGAGGAACAGTTCCGACTGGCTGTCCGAACAGGCGGCGAGCCCCGAGGCCCTGGCCTGCGTCTTCTGGGACGGACAGCCGCTGCTGGAGGATCATGCCGACGGTCCGCGCCTGACCTGGCTGGCCCTGAGCCATGCCCGCGACATGATCCGCGACGGGGATCGCGAGCTGTTCCTGGGCCTGTGGAAGGGATCGCCGTGTTTCGCGATCGAGTTCGGCGGCGCGGCCGATCCGGCGACGGGGCCGGTCCAGGGCCTGGGCCGCTTCTCCGGGATGCGCGAGGCGGCGGCGGTTCTGTCGGGAACGGACGCCGCCATCGCGGGCGGGGCCAAGTCGCTGTTCGACTGGCGGCGGAGGCATGGTTTCTGCGCCAACTGCGGGCATGAGACACGGACGGCCTGCGGGGGCTGGAAGCGCATCTGCCCGGCCTGCACCGCCGAGCATTTCCCCCGCGTCGATCCGGTCACCATCATGCTGCCGGTGTTCGGTGATCGCTGCCTGCTGGGTCGCCAGGCGGCCTGGCCCACGGGGCGGATGTCGGCCCTGGCGGGCTTCCTCGAACCCGGCGAGACGATCGAGGAGGCCTGCGCGCGCGAGATCAGGGAGGAGGCGGGCCTGACGGTCACCGCCGTCCGCTATCACTCCAGCCAGCCGTGGCCGTTTCCGTCGCAGCTGATGATCGGCCTGATCGCGGACGTCAGCCACGACGACGCCACGCCGGACCAGACCGAGCTGGAAGAGGTGCGGTGGTTCACGCGGGATGAGGCGCGGGCGGTTCTGGCGGGCGCGCACGAGGTGAAGGCGCCACCCAGGTTCGCGATTGCCCGGACGCTTCTGGAGCACTGGGTGGAGGGGGAACAGGGATTAGGGATTAGGGATTAGGTATCGGGTGGTGCCTTGGTGGTGGTGGCCAGCCTTGATCGAAGTGCGGTGAGCATTCGGCCGATCTCTTCCGTTCTCACCAACAGTTCGCTCACCTGCTCTTTCGGCGCGAGCTCAAGCCTTCCGATGATGATCAGGAATGTTTCCAACTCGGCCGCCGACCCTCGCGCGATGCTGACGAAATGAGCATAGTCTCGTCGCGTGGCCCGACCGTTTCCCTCTGCAAGATTGGCCGGGATGGAACTCGATGCCCGGATAATCTGACCTGAAATCCTGTAGGCCTCCTCCCTCGGCATAAGGCGGGTCAGCCGGTAGATATCGCACGCGAGATCTACGCCCTTCTGCCAGACCACGAGATCCCTGTGCGACGACGCCATCCCCAATCCCTAATCCCTAATCCCTAATCCCCAATCCCTGATCCCCGATAACCAACCGCCTCGCCGCCTCCAGATCCGCCGGATTGTCGACCGAGATCGGTGCCTCCCCGATCACGGTGGCCCAGATCGACAGCCCCATCTCCAGCGCCCGGAGCTGTTCCAGCTTCTCGCGTGTCTCCAGCGGCGAGGGCGGGGCGGCGCAGAACCGCTTCAGCGCCTCGCGGCGATAGCCATAGACGCCGATGTGGCGCCAGACGGGCGCATCGCCGTACAGGGTGGAGCGGGTGAAATAGAGCGCACGGCCGTGGCGGTGACCCTCTTCAATGGCCAGCACTGCCTTGACCACATCGACATTGGTCCGGTCCGACGGATCGCTTTCGGCGGCAACCAGGGTCGCGATGTCACACGACGGCTCGCCGTGCAGCAGGGCCGCGCAGGCCATGGCGATCCCCGGATCGGCGAAGGGCATGTCGCCCTGCAGGTTGATGATCGCGTCATATTCGCCGTCCGGATCCAGCGCCTCCAGCGCCGCCAGCACCCGGTCCGAACCGCTGGGCAGTTCAGGATCGGTCAGGACCGCGCGACCGCCGACGGCCGCGATCGCGGCGACGATCTCCGGGTCGCCCGCGGCCACGGCGACGGGCAGGCCGGACTCCATCGCCTTCTCCCACGCCCGCACGATCATCGCCTTGCCGCCGATATCCTTGAGGGGCTTGCCCGGCAGACGCGTGGCGGCCATCCGGGTCGGAATGAGGATCAGAGGCGTCATCGATACGTTTCCTGCCTGCGACGCACCGACACCCGCGAACAGGGGCCGGGCCGGTTGCGAAGGCGGCGCTAGCGTGTCAGAGACCCCCACGCAAGAAATTCGCCCGGTTTGCTGCATGGCACAGGGCCTCTAGAAGACGGGATGCGACGACGCGATGAGCGGCGATCTGAAGTTGAACAAGATTTTCGGTGCGGGCCTGGGGACGGCGCTCGCCATCCTGATGGTCCAGCAGGTCTCGCAGGCGGTCTACACGACCAAGGCCCCCGAGAAGCCCGGCTATGCCGTCAATGCGCCGGAAGAGACCGAGACCGGTGCAGCCGAGGACGTCGAGTTGCCACCCGATTGGGGCACCCTGCTGCCGACCGCAGACCTGGCTGCCGGAGAGGCTGCTTTCGCGCGCTGCCAGGGCTGTCACAACGTGGCTCAGGGCGGTGCGAACGGCACGGGTCCGAACCTGTGGGGGGTCGTGGGCCGGCCCGTCGCCAGCCATGCGGGCTTCGCCTATTCCGACGCGATGAAGGGCCACATTTCAGTGGACGCGACCTGGTCGCTGGATGCTCTCGATCACTTCATCACGGCACCGGCCAAATATGTGCCTGGCACCAAGATGTCCTTCGCCGGCCTGCGTGATACCGCCGCCCGCGTGAACCTGATCGCCTATATGCGCAGCCAGGGGTCGCCCGGCTATGCCATTCCGGCCCCCGACCCGACCCGTCAGCCGGGTGCGGCACCGGCGGAGGGCGCCGCGCCCGTCGACGGCGGCGCTCCGGCGGACGCAGCGGCGGCTCCGGCCGCTGATGGAACCGCGCCCGCTGCAGAGGCCGCACCGGCCGCCTGACGCACGGACGGCATGACGATCCCGACAGGCGGCCCCCGGGCCGCCTGTTTGCGTATCAGGGGTTCAGGCGACGGAAGACGGCAGGCTGGAAGCCATCGCCGAGACAGCGGGCATCGGCGTCATCGAAAGCCTCGATCACCACCGCGCCATGGTGACCGGTCGCGTGCAGCACCCGGGCACCGTCCAGCATGAAGGCGGAGTGCCCGGTCCAGCTCTGTCCCGGCTGCGGGTCCAGCCATACGACGATATCGCCGCGCCGGGCCTCGCTCCGCGATACGCCACGGCCAAGCCCGGCCTGTTCGTGCGCACGGCGGGGTCCCGCCAGGCCGCAGGCGAGCAGGGCCTGTTGTACCAGCCCCGAACAGTCGGTCGACATCGACGTACGGGCCCCCGGGCTGTGGGGCACGCCGAGGAGCCGTTCTGCGACCGCGACCGGGTCCGTATCGAACGCACCGATCGTAACCGCGCCTTCTTGTGAACCGTCGCCGCTCCGCACCAGGGCATTCAGCGGCAGGTCGGCATCGATGGCGGCGATCCGGTGGGTCGGAAGGGCACGGGCCGGGTCGAGGGCCCCGGCATCCATCCAGCCGACGGTCCCGTCCCTGCGCGCCTGACCCCAGACACGTCCGCCCCGGCGCTCCAGGGCATCGAACATCTCGCCGAACAGCAGCTGGTCGATCCGCCCGGATGCGGATGAGGCCTCGGCCTGGATATCGGCGACGGCCTGAATGCAGCGCATCGGCTCGGTCGCGCGATAGGCCTCGGCCCGGACGCGGCCTTCCAGCGCCAGCGCAGCCAGATCGGACCGGGCCAGCGTCGTCGCCGGATCGAAGGGAAAAACGGGGTCGGTCAAACGCGAAGGCCCTGACATTGGTCCACCCTTCTGCCGGACGAAGGCGAAAGTCCCGTTAATGGCGTGACACGGCTTGAGCATCTTGAATCACCGTCCGGCCACGCCAACTCAATCCGGTGTGATCGCGGAGGGCGAATGCTGCTGGTTCCTGGATTGATGGCGATGGTCATCGGGATGATGCTGGTGTTCCCGGAGACGGAGATCGGTCGCGGGCTGAATCGCTGGCTTATCGAGATGCCGGCGCGACGGTTGAATCGTGTCGGGCGAGGCAAGGCCGTCTTTTGCGGCATGCTGGCAATCCTCGGACTCATGCTCGTGCTGCTGTTCGAGGCGGAGGGGATGCGGCTGTTCGGCTTCCTGCTGCCGGATACGCTGATGTGGTTCGCCATGTTCGACGTCGGGGTCTTCGTGGACGCCCTGTTGATCACGGCCGCCATCCTGGCGACCAACGGTCTGCGCGCGATCCGGGCGCAGGCGACCGCCTTACCCCGTCAGGTATCAACGATCATACGCCGATGCGCGGCCCGGGCACGTCGGGTCAGTTCGTCCTCCCGGCCGACGCGACAGAACGCCGACGACGACGGCCCGGCGGGGTCGGTTCACCCGGCGTATCGCGCCTTCAGCATCGCATAGGCCGCGCGCAGCCCCTGCGCCTCGCCGCCCTCGGGGTGGCCGGGGCGGTTGCGGTTGTTCCAGGCGAAGACGTCCAGATGGGCCCAGGCACCCGTGGTCGGGGCGAATTTCTGCAGGAACAGGGCGGCGGTAATCGAGCCGCCCTGGGCCCAGCCGGCCGAGTCATTCCGCACATCGGCGATGTCGGACTCGATGGCAGCGCGGTAACCCGCCCACAGCGGCATCCGCCAGAGGGGGTCGCGCACAGCGCTGGCGGCCGCGAGCAGGTCGGCGGCCAGGGCCTCTTCATCGGTAAAGAGCGGCGGCAGTTCCGGCCCCAGGGCCACGCGCGCAGCCCCGGTCAGGGTGGCGAAATCCAGCGTCAGGTCCGGCTCATGCTCGCCGGCCCGCGTCAGGGCGTCGGCCAGGATCACACGCCCCTCCGCATCCGTATTGCCGATCTCGATGGTCAGACCCTTGCGGCTGTTCAGCACGTCGCCCGGCCGGAAGGCGTCAGCGGAAATGGCGTTTTCGACCGCCGCGACCAGCACGACCAGCCGCACCTCCAGCTCCGCCTGCATGATCAGCCGGGCCAGGGCCAGGACGTGGGCCGCCCCGCCCATGTCCTTCTTCATGTTGCGCATCCCGGCGGCGGACTTGATGTCCAGCCCGCCCGAATCGAAGGCGACCCCCTTGCCCACCAAGGCGATCAGCGGGCGGTCCGTATGGTCCAGATTCCAGCCGATCTCGATGATGCGGGGCGCGCGATGCGGCGCAGCGGCCCGGCCCACCGCGTGAATGGCGGGGTAGTTTTCCTCCAGCAGGGCATCGCCGGTCACGACCGAGATCGAGGCCCCGTGCGCCTCTGCGATCTCGCGGGCGATGGTCTCCATCTGCAGCGGACCCATGTCGGCCGCAGGGGTATCGACCATCTCGCGCGCCAGGGCGCAGGCGGCGGCGATCCGGCCCGCCTCCATCGCATCGAACCCATCGGGCGCGACCAGCCGGACCGGTTCCTCGTCATTGCGCGACCTGTACCGATCGAACCGGTAGCGGCCGAGCAGGAAGGCCAGGGCCGCGACCTTCTGGTCCTCCGGCTCGCCCTCCAGCCGATACAGACCCGCCGGCAGCCTGGCCGACAGGGCGCGGGCGCCCATGGGATCGAAGGCCTTGCCCGCGCCGACGATCACATGATCGACCGCGCCATCGGCACCGGGCACGACGACGACCTGTCCCGGCTTGCCCTTGAAGCCCAGTCGCTCTGCCCAGGCGCGCGCTTCCGGGGCGATCGTCCCGGACGGACCGACGAAGCGAACAGGCGTCGCGCCGGCGGCCTCGGATGCCTGCAGCGACACAAGGGGATCAAGGGAAATGCTGGACATGCAGCGATGCTAGCGGATGCATCTCGCAGCACCAGAGCGCGAGCCCGAAAAGTCAGGCCCCGGCCATGCCGCATGCCGTCCTTTCTTTCTGGCCTGGCCCGTCATCCTGCTCCCTGTCCACGCCAGCAATTTTTTCATCCGCTTGCGGTGGGATCGGCGCGGCGGCGTCTTTCCTCCGAGGGGTATGGAAAATGATCTTTGGCGAAGTCCTGACGTTCCTGCATCGCAACAACCGGATGATCTTGCGCGTGACCGTCGCCCTTGTTGCGCTCGAGCTGTGCAGGCAGGCCTTGGCCTGACCTGAACCGACGCTTCCCGGGCGCCTCGACCGGGGGCGAACGTTAACCAATGCTTGAGACGAAAGCGCGATTCTGAGGGCCTCGATGTCCGACAGGATCGCCCCATGTCACGCAGCCGGACCCTGGCGTCAGCCGCCCTCCTCATCCTGACCTGTGTCAGCGGGGGATCGATCGCCACCATGGCTGCCGCGCAGTCATCCGGTGCCACGACGGCCGCCGCCCCGCCTCAGCCCGCCTCGGCCGAAGAGCGCGCCGCCTATGGCCGTCTCGATCCGCTGGCCCGTTCGGTCTTCTGGTCGCGCGAGATGGAGGTCAATCCGGCCGATCCGGTGGCCGGCGTGCGTCTGGCCGAGGCGCTGCGTCAGCTGGGCCAGTTCGACCAGGCGGCCGCGATCGGCGAGCAGGTCCTCGTCACCCAGCCCCGGAACCTGGAGGCGATGCTGGAGATCGGCCGGGCCCGGATCGCGCGAGGCCAGGCCTTCTACGGTATCGCGCCCCTGGAACAGGCCCGGACCGAGGCACCGGACGACTGGCGGCCGCTGTCGCTGCTGGGGGTGGCCTATCAGCAGGTCAACCGCACGGCCGACGCGCAGGAGGCCTGGAAAGCCGCGCTGACCCTGTCGCCCGACAATCCGGAAGTCCTGACCAACGCCGCCATGGCCCTGGCCACGAACGGCGACGCGCCGGGGGCGGAGCCGCTGTTGCGCCGCGCCGTGGCCCAACCGGCCGCCACCCAGAAGATGCGGCTGAACCTGGCCATGGTGCTGGGTCTGCAGGGCAAGACCGGCGAGGCCGAGCAGATCATCCGGCGCGAGCTTCCTCCGGAAGCCGCCGATCGCAACCTGCGATGGCTGCAGAACCAGAGCCGACCCCAGCCGGGCCGGACGACGGACGACGCCTCGCCGGCTCCGGCCCGGACCTGGTCCTCGTTGCAGACCCAGTAGGCGTCAGTCGGCCTGAACGGCCGCCAGCTCCAGGCGAGCCCGCAGACGCTCGTCGGACGAGACCGCCTGGGCGATGGCGTTGAAGCGATCCAGGGCCAGACCCGAGGCCGAAACCGCCGAGGCCATCGCCGCCTGCTGCTCGGGCGTGGGAGCGGAGCCGTCGGTCGGGGCAGCCGCGCGAACCTCGACCATGGCGGCACCGAACCGCGCCACCTCGGCGTCCGACACGGAGGCTGCGACGGAGCCGGCAGGCGATTCAGGGGTGGCCAGGACGGCCAGACGCGCCTGCAGCACCTCGTCGGTCGACACGGCGGTGGCCAGGGCGTTGAAGGCGGTGATGTCCATGCCGGACGACGACACGGCCGCGGCCATGGCGGCCTGCTGTTCGGCATTGGGGGCGCTGCCGTCGGTCGGTGCGGCGGCGCGGACGGCGGTCATGGCGGTGCTGAAGGCCTGAAGCTGCGCGTCGGAGTATACGGCGGCCTGGGCCACGGCCATCGGCGCGGCAAGCGCGCTAGGCGCAATCGCCGTCAGGGCGAGGGCGGAAACGGCGGCGATCAGGGACAGACGCATGGATATTCCTTGGCGATTTGAAGACAGAAGCGACGGGGAAGGATCAACGCTAACCGGCAATCCCCTCTGTGACAAATGCACGGTTTCTGACGCCGGGCTGAAAGGGTGACTTCTCCCGGACCCGCCCGCCGCCTATCTTGGACCCATGATCGACGATCTCTACAGCGCGCGCATCCTGACGCTGGCGGCGAACCTGCCGCACGCCGGAAGGCTTGCCGCGCCTGAAGGCACAGGCGAGCGGGTGGCCAGGCTTTGCGGGTCGAGGGCGACGGTCGATGTCGTTCTCGACGCCGACGGCCGGGTCGCAGAGTTCGCCCAGGACGTGAAGGCCTGCGCCCTGGGCCAGGCGGCGGCGGGCGTGGTCGGTGAGGTCGTCCTGGGGGCCACGACCGACGACCTGCAATCTGCCCGGGACGCCATGCTGTCCATGCTGAAATCCGGCGGCGAGGGGCCCGAAGGCCGGTTCGGCGGGCTGCGCGTCCTCAAAGAGGTGGCCGACTATCCCGCCCGCCACGCCTCCACGATGGTCGCGCTCGAGGCGACGCTCGAAGCGGTGAACCAGGCGCTCGTGGCCCGCGCCGGGCTGGCAGGCGCGGCCTGACCGGATGACGCAGACAACCCTCTACGAACGCGGCGTGCGCGCGGCCCATCGCGGCTACAAGCTGACGCTCAGCCCCTTCTTTGGCCAGTCGTGCCGGTTCCTGCCCACCTGTTCGGACTATGGCCGGGACGCCCTGATCCGGCACGGTCTGCGCAAGGGGGGGTGGCTGACCCTGCGTCGGCTCTGTAAATGCCACCCCTTCGGCGGTTCGGGATATGACCCGGTTCCGCCCCGTGAGACTGAAGACCGATGATCCAGCTGACCTTTCCCGACGGCGCGACGCGTGAGTATCCGGCCGGATCGACCGCGCGCGACGTGGCCCATGCCATCTCGCCTTCGCTGGCCAAGAAGGCCGTCCTGGCCGAGCTGAACGGCGAGCAGCGCGACCTGAACCGGGTTCTGGAGACGGGCGGATCGTTCCGCCTGATCATGCGCGACGACCCCGACGCGCTCTACACCATCCGCCACGACACGGCCCACGTGCTGGCCGAGGCGGTGCAGACGCTGTTCCCCGGCACCCAGGTCACGATCGGCCCGGCGATCGAGGACGGATTCTATTACGATTTCCACCGCGAGACGCCCTTCTCGACCGACGACTTCGCCGCCATCGAAAAGGAGATGTCGAAGATCGTCGACCGCGACGCGAAGTTCGAGCGCGAGGTCTGGGACCGCAACGAGGCGATCACCTTCTTCGAGGCCCGGGGCGAAAGGTTCAAGGCCGAGCTGATCCGCGACCTGCCGGGCGACCAGACCATCACCCTGTACAGGCAGGGCGACTGGATCGACCTGTGCCGGGGCCCGCACTTCCCCTCGACCCGGTCGGTGGGCAAGGCCTTCAAGCTGACCAAGCTGGCCGGGGCCTACTGGCGGGGCGACTCGAACCGCGAGCAGCTGCAGCGCATCTATGGCACCGCCTGGGCCACCAAGGAGGACCTCGACGCCTATCTGCTGCGCATCGAGGAGGCGGAAAAGCGGGATCACAGGAAGCTCGGCCGGCAGATGGAGCTCTTCCACATGCAGGAAGAGGGCCGGGGCATGGTCTTCTGGCACCCCAAGGGCTGGGTGCTGTGGCAGGTCATCGAGGCCTATATGCGCCGCCGTCTGGATGCCGCCGGCTATGTCGAGGTCAAGACGCCCCAGGTGCTGGACCGCAAATTCTGGGAGGCCTCGGGCCACTGGGAAAAATACCGGCCCAATATGTTCGTCTGCGAGACGGTGGAGGGCGAGACCCTCAGCCTGAAGCCGATGAACTGTCCGGGCCACGTCCAGATCTTCGGCATCGGCCAGCGGTCCTACCGCGAACTGCCGCTGCGGATGGCCGAGTTCGGGGCCTGTCACCGCTATGAGCCGTCGGGGGCCCTGCACGGCCTGATGCGGGTGCGCGGCTTCACCCAGGACGACGCCCACATCTTCTGCCGCGAGGACCAGATCGTCGAGGAAACGCGCCGGTTCATCGAGCTGACCCGGATCGTCCACGCCGACCTCGGCATGCAGACCGCCTACATCAACCTGGCCACCCGCCCCGAAGTCCGCGCCGGGTCCGATGAATTCTGGGACAAGGCCGAGGGCATGCTGGGCGAGGCCGCGCGCCTGGCCGGGGTCGATCCCGTGATCGCCGAGGGCGACGGGGCCTTCTATGCGCCCAAGCTGGATTTCGTGGTCAAGGACGCCATCGGCCGCGAATGGACCTGCGGCACCCTGCAGCTCGACTATGTCCTGCCCGAACGGCTGAACGCGGAATACGTCGGCGAGGACGGTCAGAAGCATCGACCCGTGATGCTGCACCGGGCAATTCTGGGCAGTTTCGAGCGCTTCATCGGCATCATGATCGAGAACTACGCCGGGGCCTTCCCGCTGTGGCTCGCGCCGGTGCAGGCGGTGGTGGCGACCATCACCTCGGACGCCGACGACTATGCCCATGAGGTCGCTGCGAAGTTCAAGGCGGCGGGCCTTCGCGTCGAGACCGATCTGCGCAACGAGAAGGTCGGCTACAAGGTGCGCGAACATTCCGTCGGCAAGGTGCCGGTCATCGCCGTCGTGGGCCGGAACGAGGCCGAGAAGGGCGAGGTCGCCATCCGCCGACTGGGGTCGCAGGCGCAGACGGTGGTCACCATCGAGGAAGCGATCCGCCTGCTGACCGGGGAAGCGACGCCGCCCGATCTTCGATGAAACTCTCCGTCAGGTTTACGCCGGAAGCGGCAGCCTGGCTGAGCGGGTTGCGCGATCGTATTGCCCGCAAGAAGGTCCTGGCGCGGATTGCCTCAATCGAAGAGGACGGTCACCTCGGGGACTGGAAGAGCGTCGGCGACACGGTTGCGGAACTTCGGATTCACTCTGGACCCGGTTATCGGATATACTTCACCCGTCGCGGCGACACGCTGATCATCATCCTTCTGGGTGGCGACAAGAGTGATCAGGCCCGTGACATTATCATGGCGAAGGCCTTGGCTGCACGACTGGATATCTGATGCCGCTGGAAACACACGCATTCGACGTCGTCGATTTCCTTCGCGACGACGAGGACATCGCTGGCTATCTGTCGGAGATGCTTGAGGCCGATAGCCTTGCCTTAACGGAGCGGGCAGTCGGTGAGGTCGAACGCGCCAAGTCGCTGCCAGCCGATTCCTCACTCGATCTTGCCGGTCGACTCTACCGTGCAGCCCGCTCGGTCGGGCTGAGATTGACCGCCGTCCCCGCTGCACCACGCGCAGCCTGACGGCTGCTACTCGTAGACTTCGAGGTCAGCCGCGTCGTATTCAATGGCCCCAGCCGGGCATAACCGTCGCCGACCACACGTTCGCGAGATCGAGACGCCTGCCCTCATTACTTGACGTTGACGTAAACGTAGGCTTTAGACGCACCGCGCTCGAATCCGTCCTCATTGGAGACTGACCCCATGACCGAGGCCTATATCTACGACGCCGTGCGGACCCCGCGCGGCAAGGGCAAGAAGGACGGGTCTCTGCACGAGATCACCGGCCTGAGCCTGGCGACCCAGGTGCTGGAAGCCCTGCGTGATCGCAACGGCCTGGACACGTCGAAGGTCGACGACGTCATCCTGGGCTGCGTCTCGCCGGTGGGCGAACAGGGCGCGGACATCGCCCGCACGGCGGTCCTGTCGGCGGGCTGGGCCCAGACGGTGGCCGGCGTCCAGATCAACCGTTTCTGCGCCTCGGGCCTCGAAGCCGTGAACATGGCCGCCGCCAAGGTGAAGTCCGGCGAGGCCGACTTCGCCGTCGGCGGCGGCGTCGAGGCCATGAGCCGGGTGCCGATGGGCTCGGACGGCGGGGCCTGGCCGGTCGATCCGTCCAGCGCCTTCCCGACCTATTTCGTGCCCCAGGGCGTCTCCGCCGACATGATCGCCTCGAAATACGGCTTCAGCCGCGACGACGTCGACGCCTATTCGATGGAAAGCCACAAGCGCGCCGCCGCCGCCTGGGCCGCCGGAAACTTCTCGAAGTCGGTCGTGCCGGTGAAGAACCAGCTGGGTCTGGTCCAGCTGGACCGCGACGAGACCATCCGCCCGAACACCGACATGCAGTCGCTGGGCGGGCTGAACCCCTCCTTCGCCATGATGGGCGAGATGGCCTTCGACGCCGTCATCAACCAGCGCTATCCCGAGGTCGAGCGCGTCAACCATGTCCACACGCCGGGCAACTCCTCCGGCATCGTCGACGGTTCGGCCGGCGTGCTGATCGGCAGCCTGGAAGCCGGCAAGGCCCTGGGCCTGAAGCCGCGCGCCCGCATCAAGGGCGCCGCCTCGATCGGATCGGAGCCCTCGATCATGCTGACCGGTCCGGAGTTCGTGACGAAGAAACTGCTCGGCAAGCTGGGCATGACCGTCGCCGACATCGACGTGTGGGAGCTGAACGAGGCCTTCGCCGCCGTCGTCCTGCGCTATATGCAGGCACTGGATATCCCGCACGACAAGATGAACGTGAACGGCGGCGGCATCTCCATGGGCCACCCCCTGGGCGCGACCGGGGCCATGATCACGGGCATCGCCCTCGATGAGCTGGAACGCTCCGGCAAGGAAACCGCCCTGATCACCCTGTGCATCGGCGGCGGCATGGGCACCGCCACGGTGATCGAGCGCGTTTGATTTTCGCAATGCTCCCCCGTCGGGGGAGCTGTCAGCGAAGCTGACTGAGGGGGCTGGCCCCATACGCCAGCGTCTGCGGTGGGCCCCCTCCACCGCTTCGCGGTCCCCCTTCCCCAACGGGGGAGGATTTCGGGAGGAACTACGATGGAAAACTTCAAGATCGACGTCGACGCCGACGGCATCGCCCTGATCACCTTCGACGTCCCGGGACGGTCGATGAACACCCTGACCGGCAAGGTCATGGATGAGCTGCCGACCCTGGTCGAGCGCATCAGGACCGACGACGCCATCAAGGGCGCGGTCATCACCTCGGGCAAGGCGTCCGGCTTCTGCGCCGGGGCGGACCTGGGCGACATGGCGTCGGGCATGCTGTCCGGCTCGGGCGACCTTCAGGCCGCCTTCGATGCGGGCTGGAAGATGAACGGCTCGCTGCGGGCGCTGGAGATCTGCGGCAAGCCGGTGGCGGCCGCGATCAACGGCCTGGCGCTGGGCGGCGGTCTGGAAGTCACCCTGGCCTGCCACTACCGCGTGGTCGGCGACAGTCCGAAGATCCAGCTGGGCCTGCCCGAGATCAAGGTCGGCCTGTTCCCCGGTGGCGGCGCCACCCAGCGGCTGACGCGCCTGATCGGCGTCCAGGCGGCGATGACGGCGATGAGCTCGGGTTCGTCCTGGCGTCCGAACGACGCCAGGGGTGCGGGCGTGGTGCATGAGGTCGTGCCCGCCGGCACCGAGGTCGAGGCGGCCAAGGCCTGGATCAGGGGCGGCGGCAAGGCCGTCCAGCCGTGGGATGACAAGTCGTTCAAACAGCCCGGCGGCGGCCCCTATCACCCGGCCGGCATCCAGAACTTCCTCGTCGGCAATGCGATGCTGAGGAAGCAGTCCTACGGCAACTATCCGGCCGTGGTGAACCTGATGAAGGCCGTCTATGAAGGGATTCAGGTGCCGATGGATGCGGCCCTGCGGATCGAGACCCGCTATTTCATCAAGACCCTGATGACGCCCCAGGCCCAGGGCATGATCCGGTCGCTGTTCCTGTCCAAGCAGGAGCTGGACAAGGGGGCCGTGCGTCCCGCCGGTATCCCCGCCTCCGACCCGAAGAAGGTCACCGTCATCGGGGCCGGCATGATGGGCGCGGGCATCGCCTATGTGCAGGCGCTCGCCGGAATCCAGACCATCCTGATCGACCGCGATCAGGAGAGCGCCGACAAGGGCAAGGCCCATGTCGAGGAGCTGCTGAAGAAGCGCCTGTCCAAGGGACAGATTACGCAAGAGAAGTTTGACGCCCTGCTGGCCTCCGTCGTCGCCACCACGGACTACGACCAGATCAAGGGCTCGGACCTGGTCATCGAGGCGGTGTTCGAGAACCGCGAGATCAAGGCCGATGTGACGAAGCGGGCCGAGGCCCAGCTGGCCCCCGGTGCCGTGTTCGGCTCCAACACCTCGACCCTGCCGATCACCGGTCTGGCCGAGGCCAGCGTGCGGCCCGAGGACTTCATCGGCATTCACTTCTTCTCGCCCGTCGACAAGATGATGCTGGTCGAGATCATCCTGGGCGAAAAGACCGGCCCGGCCGCGATCGCCAAGGCTCTGGACTATATCATCAAGATCAAGAAGACGCCGATCGTCGTCAACGACGGCCGCGGCTTCTACACCTCGCGCTGCTTCGGCACCTATGTGGCCGAGGGGCTGGCGATGCTGGAGGAGGGTTACGCCCCCGCCCTGATCGACAACCTGGGCCGGATGACCGGCATGCCGCGCGGCCCGCTGGAAATGCACGACGACGTCGCGCTGGACCTGTCGGTCAAGATCGCCAAACAGACGGCGCTGGACCTCGGCGACGCCTATGTGCCGATCGAGGGCCACGAGATCGTCCGCAAGATGGTCGAGGACCTGGGTCGCTATGGCCGCAAGAACGGCAAGGGCTTCTACGACTATGACACCAAGCCCAAGACACTCTGGTCCGGCCTGTCGGATCTGGCCACGGTCACCATCAACGACTCCACACCCGAGCTGATCGAGGACCAGAAGCGCCGCCTGCTTTACCGCCAGGCCGTCGAGGTCGCCAAATGCTGGGAAGAGGGCGTCATCGACGACCCGCGCGAGGCCGACGTCGGCGCCATCCTGGCCTGGGGCTTTGCGCCCTGGACCGGCGGCCCCATCACCATGATCGACCAGATCGGGCTGAAGGCCTTTGTGGCCCAGGCGGACGAATACGCTGACCGTTACGGTGACCGGTTCCACGTACCGCAGCTGCTGCGCGACATGGCCGCCAGGGGCGAGACCTTCTACGGCAACTTCACCGGGGTGAAGGCCGCCGCCTGATCCCGCTCCACGCCTGAGACGAAGACGGCCCCGGATGCGAGTCCGGGGCCGTCTTGCGCCAGGCCTCAGGGTCGACCGGCGTCGATCCAGGCCTTGATGTCGGGGTAGGACGGACCGGGCGGGCGACGGTCCTCGCAGGCGATCACCAGGGCACCTTCGTCCAGCGAGCCCGGCCGAACGGACTCCCACGGTTCGCCCGTGGCATAGGGTTCGGTCGGCGCGCCGTCCTCGAACACGTCCATCGACGTATCGACATGCGCCTCGCGCGCGGCGCACCGGATGCCGAACACATCCTCGGTGTGGCTGTAGTCGGACGGATCACCCTGGCGCGGGACCCGCGCGATCCTGACGGTCAGTTCGTCTCCGGTCCGGACGACGCTGTTCACGTCGATCAGATAGCCGCGCTGGTCGGACCGCGAAAGCACCCACCAGTCCGGACCGACGGGCGCGGGCGGCGGCGTCTGAACCGACATCTCCTGTGGAGCCGGGGCCTCCTGGGCCAGGGCGGGGCCCGCCATGGCCAGAACGCCGCCCATCGCGGTCATGATGTTGAGCCGATAACGTGTCCTCATCGCGTCCTCCCCCGAGGTTGTTGCCGGTATTTCACGCCTGTGAGACGCGGATTTCAAGGGTGCCAACCAAATGCCGCGATGGCCGTCCATGGGGTCGGGATGCGCCGCTTCCTCCTGCTGATCCTCGCCCTGCTGACCCTGCCCGGTCTGGCCGTGGCCCAGGCCCAGGTGCCATCCCGGCCGTTCACCTCCGACCGGATCGTGGTTTCGGTCCGTGGCAGCGGCCCGGACGTCATCCTGATCCCCGGTCTGGCCTCGACCGGCGCGGTGTGGCGGCGCACGGCCGACCGGCTGGACGACACCCACCGGGTCCACATCGTCTCGATCCGGGGCTTCGGTGACGTGCCGTCCGGAGCCAACACCCATGGGACACTGGTCGGGCCGGTCGCGGCCGAGCTGCGCCGCTATATCGCCGGGGCGCGGCTCGATCGCCCGGCCATCATCGGCCACTCCATGGGCGGTCTGGTGGCGCTGCGGGCCGCCGCCGATGCCGGGCGGGACCAGCGGGGCGGGGCCATCGGCCGGGTCATGGTGGTGGACGCCACGCCCTTCTTCCCCTCCCTGATCAGCCCCGGAGCCACGGTCGGCGACGTCGAGCCGATCGCGCGGATCGCCTATCAGGCCCTGCTGTTCCTCGGCGACGAGGCCCTGCGCACCCAGGGCACGGCGCTGGGCGACCAGCTGGGCGGAGCGTCGGACAGTGTCTTTTCCGCCGTCGGCTGGCAGGGCGGCGACCGCCAGGTCCTGGCGCAAGGGTTGTACGAGGTCATGACCACCGACCTGAGGAACCGCCTGCCCGACATCATGGCCCCCGTCACCGTCGTCTACGGCTGGAGCCCCGACGACCGGTCGCCCCGGGCGCATCTGGACGGCCTGTTCCAGGCCGGGTACCGCAACCTGCCCCGCCCCGCACGCTTCGAGCGGATCGAGGGGGCCGAGCACATGGTCATGATCGACCAGCCGGGGCGGTTCCTGGCGGCGGTGACGCGGTTTTTAAGTTAGGAGCCGACGATGAAGTCGATCGCACTATTGACCGCTTTGGGTCTGGCGGCCTGCAGCACCTCGTCCGACAGCTTCGAGGTTCAGGTGGCCGACAGCTCTGCGACCGGCGCTGTATTGGGACTTTGCGGCTCAGAGTTTCCACTCTCTCAGACCCGCGACGGCTTCAGAGGGAGACGTCGCACCTCATGCGAAGGCACCGGAGAAATCCGCGTGTCGTTCACCAACCGGCAGACGGTCAGTTGCGCTGTCGGATACGTCACCCCAGGACTTGGTCAGAACTTTGAGTTCGTGGTCAGGGACGGCCGATGCGTCGAGGTCTTGAAGAAACGGCAGTCAGCTAGCTGAGCCACCCCGCCACGGCTTCCCGCGCCAGCATCTCCTCATACGTCGGCCGCCCGCGCACCACCGCCCGGCGCTCCCCGTCCACCAGCACCTCCGGCACCAGAGGGCGGCTGTTGTATTCGCTCGCCATGACTGCGCCGTAAGCCCCGGCCCCGGTGAAGACGACCAGGTCTCCGGCCTGGAGCGGGGGCAGGTCGCGGGCGCGGGCGAAGGTGTCGCCGGTCTCGCAGACGGGGCCGACGATGTCATAGGCGATCCGGTCGCCGTCGCGCGGCGTGACCGGCTTCACCTCATGGAAGGCGTCATACATGGCCGGCCGGACCAGGTCGTTCATGGCGGCGTCCAGCACCAGAAACCGCCGGCCGTCCGCCCGCTCCGTGATCTGGATCACCCGGGCCAGCAGCACGCCCGCGTTGGCGGCCAGCAGGCGGCCCGGCTCGAACGCGGCCTCGACCGCCAGCCCGTCCAGCACGCCCGCCGCCATGGCCGCATAGTCGGCGACCGACGCCGTCTCGGCCCCACCGGAATAGGGCACGCCCAGACCGCCGCCGAGGTCCAGCCGGGTGACCGACAGGCCCTGTCCGCGCAGGGTCAATGTCATCTCGCGCAGCAGGCGAAAGGCGGCCTCCAGCGGAGACAGGTCGATGATCTGGCTGCCGATATGGCAGGCCAGACCGACGGGAGTCACATGCGGGCTGGCGGCCGCGCGGGCATACAGGGCCATGGCCTCGTCGGCCGGGATGCCGAACTTGTCGCCCTCGCCGCCCGTGGTGATCTTGGCATGGCCGCCCGCGCCGATCTTGGGGTTCACCCGGATGGCGATGTCGGGAACGCGCCCCTTCTCGGCCGCCACCGCGATCAGGCGATCCAGCTCGGCCGGGCTCTCGACATTGATCTGGCGCACCCCGACGTCCAGCGCCCAGGCCAGCTCGGCATCGGTCTTGCCGACGCCGGAGAAGATGATCTTTCCGGCCGGAATGCCCGCCCTCAGGGCGCGGCGGATCTCGCCCTCCGACACCGTGTCCGCCCCCGATCCCAGCCGGGCCAGGGTCGCCAGCACCGACAGATTGGCGTTGGCCTTGACCGCAAAGGCGATCAGGGCGTCGCCGAACGCGGCCGGATGGGCGGCGACGGCGTCCCTCAGCACGCCATAGTGCCGGCTCAGGGTCGCGGTCGAATAGACATAGGCCGGTGTCCCGACCTCGACCGCGAGGGCGTCGAGCGGCACGTCTTCGGCGTGAAGGGTGCCGTCCCGCAGCTGGAAATGATCCAAGGCGCCGGCCGGCCTATCGCGGATCGCGCGCGGCGGCGGGCGAGCCGAACGGGTTCGACGGGCCGCCGTCGATCGGCACCTGGCTGGACGGGCGGTTGACGGTCGCGGGATCCGGGAGGTCAGGCGCGCGGGCGTCGCGCTGGGCGCGTTCGGTCTCGCGCGGGGCGGGCGTTTCCAGGTCCGCGATTCGACCACATCCGGCGGCAGCGAGGGCGGTGAGGGCCAGCGTGCCCGCGAGGATCAGCTTTTTCATGCGAGACGCGCCTTCCATTCGACGATGCGCGCGCGGACCTGTTCCGGCGCGGTGCCCCCGAAACTCTGGCGGCTGGCGCAGGAAGCCTCAGGGGTCAGCACCTTGTAAACCTCTTCGGTGATGGCGGGATGCAGGGCCTGCAGTTCTTTCAGCGGCAGTTGCGCCAGACCCACGCCCAGAGCCTCCGCCCGCTTCACTGCCGCGCCCGTCACATGGTGCGCCTGGCGGAACGGCAGGTCGGCCTCGCGCACCAGCCAGTCGGCCAGGTCGGTGGCGGTCGAAAAGCCCCAGCCCGCTGACTCGGCCATCCGGACGGTGTTCGGCCGGAACGCCGTCACCATCGCCGTCATGGCCGTCAGGGCCAGGTCCAGCGCGTCCATAGCCTCGAACACCGGCGGCTTGTCCTCCTGCATGTCCTTGGAATAGGCCAGCGGCAGGCCCTTCATCACGGTCGACAGGGCGACGAACGATCCCAGGATGCGGCCGGTCTTGGCCCGCACCAGTTCGGCGGCGTCGGGGTTGCGCTTCTGCGGCATGATCGAGGAGCCGGTCGTCAGGTCGTCGGGCAGGGACGCAAAGCCGAACATCGGCGTCATCCAGACCACGATCTCCTCGGCGAACCGCGACAGGTGGCCCGCCGTGATCGAGGCGGCCGCCAGCGTCTCCAGCGCGAAATCCCGGTCGGACACGGCGTCGAGCGAATTGCCCATCGGCCGGTCGAATCCCAGGGCCTGCGCCGTCGCGTGGCGGTCGATGGGGAAGGGCGAGCCGGCCAGGGCCGCGGCCCCCAGCGGGCTCTCATTCATCCGGGCGCGGGCGTCGGCGAACCGGCCTGCGTCGCGTCCGAACATCTCGACATAGGCCATCAGGTGATGACCCAGGGTCACCGGCTGGGCGGTCTGCAGATGGGTGAAGCCGGGCATCAGGTCGCCGGCGTGCTGTTCGGCCCGGGCCAGCAGGGCCTGCTGCAGCGCGATCAGCTGCGCAATGGTGCGGTCACAGGCATCGCGGACCCACAGGCGGAAATCCAGCGCCACCTGGTCGTTCCGGCTGCGAGCCGTATGCAGCCGCCCCGACGGCTCGCCGATCAGCTCGGACAGCCGGGCCTCCACGTTCAGATGGATGTCCTCGTATTCGTCGCGGAAGGGGAAGGTTCCGGCCTCGATCTCGGCCTGGATGGTGTCGAGACCGGACAGGATGGCTGCGCCATCGCCGGCCGTGACGATCCCCCGGGCGATCAGCATGCGGCAATGCGCCCGCGATCCTGCCAGGTCCTGTGCCCAAAGGCGCCTGTCCACGCCGATCGAGACGTTGATCGCCTGCATGATGTCGGCGGGCTTGGCGGAAAAGCGTCCACCCCATAGGGTCTGGCCGGATTGCGGCGTGGCCGTCTCGCCCGCATCGGGCGTCGGCGCAGGGGACTGAGGCATGGGCGGCTCGTTGAAGGTCGTTTTGATCGCGGGTGCGATCGCGGGCGTCCTCGCGGGCGGGACGATCGGCACCCTATATGCGATGAAGGCCGGTCCGTTCAAAGCGTCCGCGCCTGTCGTGGCCGAAAAGAGCGAACTGTCCCGGTTCGCGACCGGTCCGTTGACCGCGCTGGAGACCCCCGCCGCCTTGGATGTCGCCCCCGACTATGTGTTCAAGACCCGCGACGACACCGACACCCGTTTCGCCGACTTCCGGGGCAAGGTGGTGCTGGTCAATCTGTGGGCCATGTGGTGCGCGCCGTGCCGCACCGAGATGCCGACCCTGGCGACCCTGGCCTCGGCCTATCCAGACGGCGATCTGGTCGTCCTGCCGATCAATGTCGACGTCGGGGCGGATGCCCTGGCCGATGCGAAGAGCTTCATCGACGTCCACGACCCCCTGCCCTTCTACAGCGACCCGAAATTCCAGCTGCCGTTCGAGTTTCCGGGCAAGGGCAAGATGCCCCAGACGATCCTGCTGGACCGTCAGGGGCGCATCCGCGCGGCCTTCGCGGGCGAAGCGGACTGGTCGAGCCCGGAAGCGCGGGCCCTGATCGACACGGTGCTGGCGGAGCGCTGACGCCGGCCGTCGTCTTAGTCCGGCGTGGCGTTGCCCTGGGTGTCCGAGGCGGTCTCGGCCTTCTGCGCATCGGCCTTTCGGGCCAGGGAGTCGGTGGCCTCGTCGACCTCCTGAGCGGCTTCGGAGGCACCGGCGGCGATGGCCGACCCGACCTGGGACGCCTCTTCCTTCAGGGCCGATCCCGCCTTCCCGGCCGTGACCTCGGCCTTGTCACCGGCCGCGTCGGCCCGGGCTTCGGTCTGTTCCTGTTCGGCGGGCGAGCAGGCGACCATTCCCAGACAAGCGATGGCCAGGGCGATCGAAAGAGAGGCAGGGCGCTTGATCATGAGTGTCCTCGAAAAGGGATGAACCTTCGCCGTGAACGCTGGTCCGATCGATCGGTTGCGAAAAAGCGTCTCTGGACCGCATCGGATCGGCACCGCCGACCTCCATCCATGATGGCGAATATGCGACCGGTTATCACACGGGAAGCCGGACCTGGGTCATGGACTTACCGCACGCTCCATTTTGCGACATTATTGTCATGGGCACCGGGTGCCCATCGGATGGGCGACGACAGAGGAGGCACGGTTCATGACGCACCCGTTTCGTACCGAGTGGCTTCTGCTTGTCCAGTCCAGCATCGCATGGGCGATGCTCGCGGTTCAGGCAGCCGGTGCCCGGCAGCATCGCAGGGCCGGGGCCGGACCGGTCGAGCCCGGTCCGGACGCGCCGATCCGTTTGCGGGCGACCGTAACCATCGACATCGATGCGGCGGATCAGTCCGAAGCTGATCGCCAGACCGCAGCCGTTCAGCAGCAATTCCAGGCACTCCGGCGCCGCTTCCCGCACACGATTCTGAACGTCCGGCGGCGAAAACCCAGGGTATCGCGTCGCCCGGCCACCCCGACGATCGTCGTGATGCCATATGCTGACGACTGAGGCTGCCGGACGTCGTCGCAACACGCTTCTGGCCAGCCTGGTGTTGATACGTCGGGAAGCTCCGGGCATCACGGTGTCCGAGATTCTGGCCTTTCTCTATGTGGCGGAAAATCCCGGCGTCCGGGTCAAGGAACTCGCTGCCCTGATGCAGACGACCGCCGCGACCGCGTCACGCGCCTCGCGAGCGCTCCTGGGGGCCGAGGACCCCGGCGTTCTGCCGCCCGCCCGCGGATGGCTGTTCATGGCCGCAAACAGTCGCGAAGCGGTGTCCCGGCATCTGTATCTGACGGAGTCCGGGCTGGCCCTGTCCTCCCGTCTAGACACTCTGATCGCAAGCGCCCGGCCGATCCGGATCGATCGAACACCGTCCGGCGCATAGGCCCGGCCGGCGAAGCCCGTCTCGAGCGTCAGTATCGTACGGTTGGTGGCTGGAGGCGGGATCGAACCGCCGACCTGTGGGTTATGAATCCACCGCTCTAACCATCTGAGCTACCCAGCCTCTGGCCCGTGGGGCAGAGCACGGGCGGCCGGGGCCGCGCGCGAGAGGCGTGCGTATATCGTTCAGGCCCGCACGGTTCAAGTCGCCATTCCGTGCGCACCTCGCGCGACAGCGAGACGCGGCAGGGCAGGTGGTCGGAACGCTGGAGTTCGCGCGCCGTTCGGGGCAAAGATGACCATCCTGACTGGCCCGGAGATCGCCATGCGCCCGCTGCTGCTCGCCGTCTCGACGTCCATCCTCGTGCTCGCCGCCGCCTGTCAGGCCAGCGGCCAGTCCCAGCCCCCGGCCGCCGGTGCCCCGGTGGAGACACGGCCCGCCAACGGTGCGAACCAGACCCCGGCTTTCGAGGGCCAGACGCGCGCGCCGGGCGTGCGCACCGAACAGGCCCTGACGACCACGGTGATGGCCTCCGGCCTGTCCCATCCCTGGGGCCTGGCCCTGCTGCCGGACGGCCGCTGGCTGGTCACCGAGCGGCCGGGCCGCCTGCGGATCATCACCGCCGGGGGCGAGGTCGGCGCGCCGATCTCCGGCCTGCCCGCCGTCGATGCGCGCGGCCAGGGCGGCCTGCTGGACGTCGTCCTGTCGCCGTCGTTCGCGACCGACCGGACCATCTTCTGGAGCTATGCAGAGCCGCGCGAGGGGGGCAATGCGACCTCGGTCGCGCGCGGGCGGCTGTCCGATGACGGCACCTCGGTGGGCGATGTCCGCGTCATCTTCCGGGCCCTGCCCACCTATGACGGCGACAAGCATTTCGGATCCTCCCTGGCCTTCGATCCGGCCGGCCACCTGTTCGTCACCCTGGGCGAGCGGTCGGACAGGCCGATGCGGCCCCAGGCCCAGGACCTCGGCTCGCACATGGGCAAGGTCATCCGCATCAACGCCGACGGCTCGGTGCCGGCCGACAATCCCTTCGTGAACACGGCGGGGGCGCGGCCCGAGATCTGGTCCCTGGGTCACCGCAACGTCCAGGGCGTGGCCGTCCAGCCCGGCAACGGCCACGTCTGGACCATCGAACACGGCACCCGTGGCGGCGATGAGCTGAACCGGCCCGAGGCGGGCGGGAACTATGGCTGGCCCATCATCGCCTATGGGATCGAATATGCGGGCGGCCCCATCAACGACGGCATCACGGCGCGCGAGGGCCTGGAGCAGCCGGTCTATTACTGGGATCCCGTCATAGCCCCGGGGGGTCAGACCTTCTATTCCGGGGCGATGTTCCGCGGGTGGGACGGCAATCTGCTGATCGCGGGCCTGGGCGGCAAGGCGATCACCCGTCTGGTGCTCGACGGCGACCGGGTGGTGGGCGAGGAGCGGCTGATCGCCGACTTTGGCAAGCGTATCCGCGACCTGGCCGTGGCGGCGGACGGTGCCGTCTGGGCCATCACCGACGAGGACAACGGCCAGCTGATCCGGATCTCGGCCCGCTAATTCCGGCACGACCGGAACTGACGTCACTATCCAGCCGACGCGCCCCGGCGATCGGAAGACGTCAGAGTCACTTTTTTCGACACCCGCACTCTGACCGACCCTCTCGTCGAACGCCGATTCAAGATGTGGTTTCTGTGGACGGAGTGATTCGCACATCTTGCGTCCCTTAACGGCTCGTTTACGATTAGTTGTGGCTGAGGGGACCCGAGGGGGGCTTCAGGCGCCACATATTGAATCGCTCGACCCGGAGGGTGTCATGACCGCAGGCTGGACCGAAGATCGCGTCGGCGCACTGAAGAAGCTGTGGCTGGAAGGCCAGTCGGCCTCCCAGATCGCCAAGCAGCTGGGCGGCGGCGTCACCCGCAACGCCGTGATCGGCAAGGTGCACCGCCTGGGCCTGTCGGGTCGCGCGACGCCGTCCCAGCCCGCCCGCACCGCGACCTTCCGCCCGGCCCGCACCCGGACCACGCCGCCCGCACAACCCTCGGCGCCCCGACGCCTTGAGGCGGGCCGGACCGAGGCCGCCCAGCCCGCCGCCGCCCGGCCCGCCGTGGCCGCGCCCAGCCTGCCTGCCGTCGCCGAGATGCCCGGCACCGCCACGGTGATGACCCTGGGGGCGCACATGTGCAAATGGCCGATCGGCGATCCGTCCTCGACCGAGTTCAGCTTCTGCGGCCGTCGCGCCTCGGAGGGCGTCTATTGCCAGGAACACGCCCGCGTCGCCTATCAGCCGCAGATGAAGCGCGGCGGCAAGGACGAGCTGGCCCGCAGCCTGCGGCGTTACATCTAGGCGAAGGGCGCTACCGTTCGCGACGCGGTCGCTCGCTGCTTGAGCGCGGGTCGCGGGCCTGTCGCGCGCGACGCGGTCGTTCGCGGCGTGGGCGCAACCCGTCGATCGTCATCCCCGCGAAGGCGGGGACGGGGCTGCGGTTATCCGGGTTGACGCAGCCCCACACCTCTTTCTCAAGAAGGGGGCCAACGCTCGGCTCGCGGAGCCTCGCTGCTTGAGCCCTCAAGCCCGTACACGATCAGCCCGCTTCAGTTCAGCACCCGGCCGCCCGGCACGTCGAGGCTGAAGGCGGGGATGGTGGCCTCGAACTCGCGGCCCGTCGCGTCGGTCATCACATAGGCCCCCTCCATCGTTCCCGACGGCGTCGGCAGGGGGCAACCCGAGGCGTAGGAATAGCTGTCGCCCGGGCCGATCAGCGGCTGTTCGCCCACCACGCCGGGTCCGCGCACGGTTTCCACATGGCCGGTCGCATCGGTGATGATCCAGCGCCGGGCCATCAACTGGACGGCCTGCGATCCCCGGTTCTCGATCTCCACCTGATAGGCCCAGACCCAGCGTCCCTCGTCGGGATCGGACTGGCCGGCCAGATAGCTGGGCCGGACCCGAACGATCACGCCATCGGTTTCGGCTTCATAGGGTCGGGCGTCGTGCATGATGCATCGTCGCCCGGCGCGCCGCTCGATTCAAGCACGCTCAAGCGGCAAGCGACCGCGCCGCAGGCGTCAGCGGGCCCGGCCGGAGGTGCGTCCGGCACCATCCCTGTGTATGGCGTTCAGCATGACCTTCGAATCTTCCGTCCCCGGCATCCTGCCCTGCCAGTCCATCGAGGCCCTGATCGCCACGGGCGCGATCACCTCGGCGACCCCGTTCGACGCCGATCAGGTCCAGCCCGCCAGTCTGGACCTGCGGCTGTCCGGGCGCGCCTGGCGGGTTCGGGCCTCCTTCCTGCCGGGACAGCGGCTGGTCGCCGACCGGATCGCTGACGTGTCGATGCATTCGATCGATCTGTCGGGCGGCTATGTGCTGGAAAAGGGCTGCGTCTATATCGTCCTTCTGCAGGAGAGGCTCAGCCTGCCCGGGGGTCTGATCGCCCGCGCCAATCCGAAGTCCTCGACCGGCCGGGTCGATGTCTTCGTGCGGCTGCTGACCGATCGCGGCGGGTCGTTCGACGATGTGAACGAGGGCTATGAGGGGCCGCTGTATCTCGAGATCGCGCCCCAGACCTTCTCCATCCTGGTCCGCCCCGGCACGCGGCTGAACCAGCTCCGCCTCAAGACCGGCGAGCCGCCGAAGCTGGAAACCCGCAGCGTCGGCGTCGATCTGCAGGGCGGCGACATCGTCGGCTTCCGGGGCCGTCGCCATGCGGGCGTCGTCGATCTGGACCGGATCGACGGCCACGATCCGAAGGACTTCTGGGAGCCCCTGACCCTGCGCCGGGGCGAACTGCTGCTCGATCCGGGTGAGTTCTACATCCTGGCGTCCAACGAAGCCGTCGAGATCCCGGTCACGCAGGCGGCCGAGATGACGCCGATCGACCCCAGCGTGGGCGAGTTCCGGGTCCACTACGCCGGCTTCTTCGACCCCGGCTTCGGCACCGATGAGGCGCACGGGGCAGGCTCGAAAGGCGTGCTGGAGGTCCGCACCCACGACATGCCCTTCCTGCTCGAACACGGCCAGATCGTCGCCCGTCTGGTCTACGAACCCCTGACCGAGCGGCCGACGCGGCTGTATGGCGAGGGCGGCAGCCACTATCAGCGTCAGGGGCTGAAGCTGTCGAAGCATTTCAGGGCGTGGGGATGAAGGGGGGCAGTAGGCAGTAGGCAGTAGGCGGTGGAAGGATCGCCTGGGCCGCAGCCAACCAGACCCTAATCCCTATTCCCTAATCCCTACTGCCTAATCCCTACTGCCTACTGCCTACTGCCTCCCCTTCACACCAGCTTGTCCGCCTTCCTAAGGTCCGGGAACAGCCTGGCCCACACTCCCGTCGCGGTCAGGGCCCCGACCCCGCCGAACACGGCCGCACCGATCGGCCCCAGGAACCGCACCATCACACCGGAATAGGCCTCGCCCAGTTCGTTTGACGCGCCGATGAACAGCATGGACACCGACGACACCCGCCCGCGCATGTGGTCGGGCGTCGACAGCTGGATCAGGGTCTGGCGGATGTTGACGCTGATCATGTCGGCCGCGCCGCCGATGAACAGGGCGGCCGCGCTGAGCCAGACGATCTTCGACAGGCCGAACACCACGGTACACAGGCCGAACACGGCCACGGAGGCGAACATCATCAGGCCGCCCTTGCCCGGAAGGGGATAGCGGGCCAGCACCAGCGCCATCAGAAAGGCCCCGGCCCCGAACGAGGCCCGCAGCAGGCCGAACCCCTCGGGGCCGACATGCAGGATGTCGCGCGCGAAGATGGGGGTCAGCAGGGCGACGCCGGCGAACAGGACCACGATCAGGTCCAGCGAGATCGCACCCAGCACAATCCTGGTGTCCCAGACATATTTCAGTCCGTCCACCACCGCCTGCCAGCGGCCGCCCCCGGTCTCGATCACCTCGGGTCTGCCGCTGGTGCGGATCAACAGGAAACAGCAGAGGCCAAGCAGAAACAGGGCCAGGGCGGTGCCATAGGCCAGGGGGACCGACACGCCGACGATGACTCCACCCAGAGCGGGACCCGCGATGGCCCCGGTCTGGAAGGCGATGGACTGGGCCGCGATGGCGCGCGGCAGGGCGGCCCGGCCGACGACCATGGGCAGGAAGGCCTGGCTGGCCGGGGCCAGAAACGCCCGCGAGGCCCCGAACCCGACCGCCACCAGCAACAGCCCCCACAGCGGTGGGCTGCCGTGGATCGCCATGGCCAGGAAGGACAGGGCGCAGACCCCTTCGGCGACGATGGCCAGGATCACCGTGCCCTTGCGGTCGCGCCGGTCCGCCATCTCGCCCGCCGGCAGGGTCAGGGCCAGCAGCGGGATGAACTGGGCCAGACCGACGAGGCCCAGATACAGGCTGGCCTCGGCGATCGGATGGTCCCGGCGTGCGATCTCATAGACCTGCCACAGCAGGGCGGAGGACTGGATCTGGATGGCCAGGACGGCGGCGATCCGCCCCAGCCAGATCAGCCGGAAATCGTTGATCGCCCACGGATTGGTGTCGTGGGCCCCGGGTGCGTCGGTCACTTCACGCGTCCGGACGGAGTTTCATAGGGCGTTCCATCCTTGTGTCGATAGGCCGTGTCGCCGTCTCCCGCGATCATCAGATCGATATCGGGATAGTCGACCGCATCCTGTTCGGGGTTCCGGCCGCCCACCTCAAGGATCACGGCGGGTTCGGCGGAGCGATTGACCAGCTGATGCCCGTTGGCCACGCCCTTTGGAAAGCCCGCGCAATCGCCCGCCTTCAGGACGACCTCGCCCTCGTTCTCGATCAGCACGACCTCGCCCGACACGACCCAGACGAACTCGTCTTCGGCCGTGTGCCAATGTCGCTGGGACGACCAGCAGCCCGGGGCCAGAACCAGCCGGTTGACGCCGAACTGGGTCAGGCCGACGGCATTGCCCAGCCGTCGGCGTCGGCGATCCCGGCACGGCGCGTCGAAAGGCGGCGGATAGGCGGTCCCGTTGCGTTCGGGGGCTGCGTCGATGTCGATCCTGGGCATGCACTTCTCGTGGCGGCGAAGTCCCCCTAAAGCATGACCGCATGAGCGGCGCATCAACTCCTGTGATCGATCCTGTCGAACTGACGCAGCGTCTGATCCGGCGGCCGTCGGTGACGCCGGTCGATGCGGGCGCGATGGACACGCTGGAGCGGGTGCTGACCGATCTGGGCTTCACCTGCCGGCGCATGGCGTTCGAAGGTTCGACCGGGGCCGCGACCGATGCCCGGATCGAGAACCTGTATGCCCGCCGGGGCACGGCCTCGCCCAACCTCTGTTTCGCCGGTCACACGGACGTCGTCCCGACGGGCGAGGCGACGGCCTGGTCGTCCGGCCCGTTCGAGGCCGAGGTCAGGGACGGCCTGCTCTACGGCCGGGGCGCGGTGGACATGAAAGGGGGCATTGCCGCCTGGGTCGCGGCGGTGTCCCAGATCCTGGCCGCCAGGGCTGAAGAGGGGGGCGACCCGGCCGGGTCCCTGTCCTTCCTGATCACGGGCGACGAGGAAGGCCCGGCGCTTCACGGGACCAAGAAGGTCGTCGAGGCGCTGATGGCCGAGGGCGAGGTCATCGACGCCTGCGTGGTCGGCGAGCCGTCCTCGCAGATGCAGCTGGGCGACATGATCAAGATCGGACGGCGCGGCTCGCTGAACAGCTGGATCACGGTGCACGGGAAGCAGGGCCACGTCGCCTACCCCGCCCGCGCGGCCAATCCGGCCCCGGTGCTGGTCCGGCTTCTGGCGGCGCTGGACGCGCACGTCCTCGATGAGGGTTACGAGGCCTTCCAGCCGTCGAACCTCGAGATCACCACCATCGACATCGGCAATCCGGCGACGAATGTCATTCCGGCCGAAGCGAAGGCCCGGCTGAACATCCGCTTCAACCCCGCCCAGACCGGCGACGGCCTGATCGCCTGGCTGAACCGGGAGGCGGGGCGGGTCCAGGCCGAAACAGGGCTTCAGATCACCCTGGAGCATATGTGTTCGGGCGAGGCCTTCCTGACGCCGCATGGCCCGTTCGTGACGGCGGTACAGGACGCGGTCGAGGCCTCGACCGGCCTCCGGCCCGAGGCCTCGACGACGGGCGGAACGTCCGACGCGCGCTTCATCCGGGCGATGTGCCCGGTACTGGAGCTGGGACTGGTCGGCCAGACCATGCACCAGATCGACGAGCGGGTGCCGGTCGCCGAGCTGGTGGCCCTGACGGCCGCCTATCGCCGGGTCATCGAGACCGTGTTCGAGCGCGCCTGACGCCTCATTCCTCAGGGCCGCTCAAGGAACCGCAGCGCGCTGAGGACATGGGCGCGGACCCCGACCGGCAGGACGGCCTCGTTGACGTCGAACTGGGGCGAGTGATTGGGCGCGGCGGTGGCCGGGTCGACGCCATCCGGCGTGGCCCCGAGGTGATAGAAGACCCCTGGCACCTCGCCCTGGAAATACGAGAAATCCTCGGCCACCGTCGTGGGCGGCGAGGCCGGATTGACCTTGCCCTCGCCCGCCGCCTCGGTCAGCACCGGGGCCAGCCAGGCCGACAGGGCCTCGTCGTTGAACACCAGGGCCGCGTTCTGGCGCACCGAGAAATCGGCCGTTGCGCCATAGGCTTCGGCGATGTGATCGACCGCTGCCTCGGCGCGGGCGACCAGGGCGTCCCTCTGGGCGATATTGAAGGTGCGCAGCGTGCCCGCCATCGTCGCCTCCTCGGGGATGATGTTGTAGCGGACGCCCGCGTCGATCGTGGCGATGGTGAAGACGGTCGGGGTGGTGGTCGGGTCGATGGTCCGGGCCGTCAGGGTGTTGATGGTCTGGATCACATTCGCCGTGACCGCGATCACGTCGACGCCACGCCACGGCCAGGCCCCGTGCGTCTGGCGGCCGTGCAGGACGATATCGACCCGGTCCGAGGCCGCCATGAAGCCCTGCGGCCGATAGAAGATCGTCCCCGGCACGCCCGGCACGACGTGCAGGCCGAAGATCGCCTCGACTTTCGGATCCGCCAGCGCACCCGCCTCGATCATCAGCCGCGCCCCACCCAGGGGTTCGCCCGGCGGCACGCCTTCTTCCGCCGGCTGGAACAGGAAGACGACGGTGCCGCTGAACCGGTCCTTCATCCCGCTCAGAACCTCGGCGGCCCCCAGCAGCATGGCGACGTGGGCGTCGTGGCCGCAGGCATGGGCCACCGGCACGGTCGCGCCCTGATAGGTGCCGGTCGCGGTCGAGGCGAACGGCAGGCCCGTCGCCTCCAGCACCGGCAGGGCGTCCATGTCGGCGCGCAGGGCGACGACGCGCTGCGGGCCCGACCCGGTGCCGCGCAGGACCCCGACCACGCCGGTCCGCCCCACGCCTTCGCGCACCTCGATCCCCATGGCGCGCAGGCGCTCGGCGACGAAGGCGGCTGTGCGCGTCTCGGCCAGGCCCAGTTCCGGATGCTGGTGCAGGTCGCGACGCCAGGCGACGACCTCGGCCCTGACCCCCTCGGCCGCCGTGGCGACCTCGGCGGCGCTGACGGGACCGGACTGCGCAAGGACGGGCGGGGCGGCCAGTGTCAGGGCGGCGGCCAGAAGGGTGGGGCGGATCATCGGCGGTCTCCGGAAAGGGCCGGCGGATGATGGGGTCAGGGGTCGCGACGACGCAAGCGCCTTGCATCCCCCCGCCCCGCGACCGATGTAGCGCCCATGGCCATCAAGACCGCAAAGACGAAATGGCGCGACGTCGTCCTGGTCTGCAAGAAGTGCCAGAAGAAGCTGGACGGCGGATTCGGCCCCGACGGCGACAAGACCCTGAAAAAGGCGCTGAAGAAATATCTCCGACCCGGCGACGGCAAGGGCCGCAAGGCCGAACTGGCCGTGATCCAGACCGGCTGTTTCGATATCTGTCCCCGGAATGCCGTCGTGGCCATCAATGCCGCCAACCCCAAGGCCCTGTTGATCGTGCCGGCCGGGGCCGACCTGTTCGAGGTCAAGGCGCGGCTGGGTCTGGATGACGGGCGACGGCTGAAGCCGACGCTGACGGTCGTCGGCGACGACTGACCCGGTCAGGCGGCCGGGCCTCGTTCCATCGAGGCCTTGATGGCGTCGATCCCGGCGTTCATCATGGCGGCGATGCGATCCTTGGGACCGTCCGGCAGGAAGTCCACGACCCAGATGAAGCGGCACCGGTCCTCGCCCTCGGGCACGACGGTGTTGGACGCGCTGTGGTGTTCAAAGGTGTCGGCCAGGATGCTGTAGACGATCCGGCGGTGCTCATCGTCGATGGCAATCAGCCGTTCGCGCAGGACCAGACCGCCGTTGAACGTCACGGTCCGCACATCGCCCTCCACGACCGTATCCAGAATGAAGCCCGGCGCTGTCTTCGTATGCAGGGCACCGAAGTCCCGAAGGGCGTCCCAGACCTTGTCCGCAGAGGCATGAAGGGTTCGTTCGATGTGGAGGGTGGCCATGTCGTCTCTCGAGGTTCCGCCCGGCCGACACTGCACCACGGGACCGTCCCTGTCTCGCGGCTTTCGGACCGGATCGCCAGGGCCGTGACCTTGGGCCGGGTCGGCGCTATGCCGATCCGATGTCACCCAGATCCCCCGCCTTCATGATCCTGTTCATCGTCAGCCTGATCGCTGCGGCAGGGAACATGGGGTTGCAGTCGGTCCTGCCCGCGATCGGGCGGCAGTTTCATCTGTCGGACACCCTGGTCGCCGGGGCCTTCGCCATCTCGGCCCTGATCTGGACCCTGGCCTCGCCATTCTGGGCGCGGCTGTCGGATAGGCTGGGACGCAAGCGGGTCATCGTCATCGGCATGTGCGGGTTCGTGGTGTCGATGACCGGCTTTGGTCTGGCCGCCACCTCCGGCATCGAGGGTTGGCTGGGGCCGATCATCGCCTTTGCCCTTATGGCCACGGCGCGCACCGTCTACGGCGTGTTCGGATCGGCCGCGCCGATCGCGTCCCAGGCCTATGTCGCCGACCGGACCGGACCGGCGGAACGGACCCAGGCGATGTCCCTGCTGGCCTCGGCCCAGGGACTGGGCACGGTGCTGGGACCGGTCCTGTCACCCCTGTTCATCCTGCCGCTGGTCGGACTGGCCGGGCCGATGTACGTCTTCGCCCTGTTCGGCCTGATCGTCCTGGTGATCGTCATGCGGTTCCTGCCCTCCGGAGAGGTGGTCCGCATCCCGTCGCCGAGCGGCCAGCGAAGCGACGTCGGCAAGGGCCTGTGGCGCGATCCGCGGGTGCGCGACTTCCTGCTGTTCGGTCTGCTGGTCACGGGCGCGCAGGCGGTCAATATCTCCGTGCTGGGGTTCCACATCATCGACGAGATGGCGGCGACCGGCCTGGACGCGCGCGCGGCCCAGCCCTTCATCGCCCTGGCCATGTTCGCGGGCGCGACGGCCACCCTCATGGTCCAGTGGGGCCTGATCCCGCTGCTGAAGCTGCGTCCGCCCGAGCTGATGCGCTGGGGCGCGGCCCTGGCCCTGGGTGGCAATCTGCTGAGCATCGCCTCGCCGGGCTATTTCGGGGTCGTGGTGGGCTATGCGGTCGTTTCCATGGGCGTCGGCTTGGCGCGTCCGGGCTTCACCGCAGGATCGTCGCTGGCCGTGGGACCCCACGAGCAGGGCGCGGTGGCAGGGCTGATGATGTCGCTGGCGGGCCTCAGCTTCCTCGTGCCGCCTGTGGCGGGCGTCGCCCTGTACGAATGGCGGGAGTTCGCGCCGTTCGTCGGCAATGCGCTGCTGCTGGCCGGGGCCGTCGCCGTCGCCTGGATCAGCCCCGCCCTGAAGGCCCTGGCCGCGCGCACCGACGACGAGACGCCGGCCCCCGAGATGGCCCCCGCCTCCCAGCCCGGCCCCGAGGGCAACAGCTGACCATGGGGAACCGCCGCCGGTCCCGGTCGCTTGAGCCATGACAACCGCGCTATTGACGACGGGGTGATATCCCGGTCCCGATGCGTATCTTGCGGAGCCTCCTGTGAGCGCGTGCCCATCCCGATCTGCGCCTGTCCCGGGAGCGCTGCCGACAGCCGTGTTGAGACACCGGCTGGATGTGGAGCCTCAACAGCTTGACCGCCCCCGGACAGCCGTGAACATGTTTTCTGATCATGTCTGAACCGCTCGCCATGCGTCCCGACTTCACGCGTCCAGACATGCATATTGCCGGCCTCGCGGAGGTTCGGCAGGCGCGTCAGCTCATCATCCATGCCCCCTCCAGATAGGCCACAGGCTTTCGATGTCGTCATCGTCGGCGCGGGCGCGGCGGGGATGCTGTGCGCGGCCGAGGCGGGCCGGCGCGGGCGCTCCGTGCTGGTCGTCGACCACGCCAGGGCACCGGGCGAGAAGATCCGCATCTCGGGCGGCGGGCGGTGCAACTTCACCAATACGGGGACCACGGTCGCCAACTTTCTGGGCGAGAACCCCCGGTTCGCGGCCTCGGCTCTGGGGCGGTTCACGGTTCAGGACTTCGTCCAGCGCGTCGACCGGGCGGGGATCGCCTGGCATGAGAAGACCCTGGGTCAGCTGTTCTGCGACGACTCGGCCCGGCAGATCGTCGCCATGCTGACCGATGCGATGCGCGAGGCGGCCGTGAGCCTGCGGCTGGGCACCGGCGTCGAGGCGGTGATCAGCGAGGGGGACGGCTTTGCCCTGACCCTGTCGGACGGCACGGCGGTGCAATGCGCCTCTCTGGTGGTGGCGACGGGGGGCAAGTCGATCCCGAAGATGGGGGCGACGGGCTGGGGCTATGACCTGGCGCGCCAGTTCGGGCTGCGGGTGACCGGGACGCGGCCGGCCCTGGTGCCGCTGACGTTCGAGGCCGGCCTGCTGGAACAGACGACGCCGCTGGCCGGGGTGGCGGTAGACGCGGTGGTCTCGACCGGGAAGACCCGGTTCGAGGAGGCGGTCCTGTTCACCCACCGCGGACTGTCGGGCCCGGCGATCCTGCAGATCAGCTCCTACTGGCGCGAGGGGGAGGCGATCACGGTCCGGATGGCGCCGGGCGTGCCCGTGCTGGAGCGGCTGAAGGCGGCCAAGGCCGAAAACGGCGGCAAACAGGCGGTGCACACGGCGCTGGGCCACATCGTGCCGCGCCGCCTGGCCGAGGTGCTGACGGCGCGCGAGGGCGCCGACGGCAGGCTGGCCGAGGTCGGCGACAGGGTGCTGGCGCGGCTGGACGCGGCGGTGAACGCCTGGACCGTCAAGCCGGTGGGATCCGAAGGCTACCGCACCGCCGAGGTCACCCTGGGCGGGGTGGCCACCGACCAGCTGGACCAGCAGACCATGGCGGCGAAGTCCGTGCCGGGCCTGTATTTCATCGGCGAGGTCGTCGACATCACCGGCTGGCTGGGCGGGTATAATTTCCAGTGGGCCTGGAGTTCCGGCTGGGTCGCGGGACAGGTGTGTTAGACAAAAGACTCCAGCGGTCTCGCTGTTAGCTAGGCGCGGTCACAAAACCTACCGGGTAGAAAACTCCGTTGGGATATTGCCCTATGACTTCACCCGCGAAGGTCACACCGTATGTAACAAAAGCCGTCTGATACATCCATGCAAAGCCCGGCATTGTCGGGGGGGCACGCTTTCCGACCAGAGCCGGACCGGTTGGCGTGAGGGCGACGATGTCCCCAGCGTTGGTCACCATGTAAACGACGGGATCCTGTGGAAAAACCACGCGGGATACATACTGGATTGGGGGAGGGCTTGTGACGGTACCGGGTACCGGCATCCCGCTGCCGCCAGACACTGGAGGCGTCGGAACCTGGCTCTGAGTGCTGGCGTTAGTCGGCGTCTGGCTGGCTGGTGTTGTACCATTGCGCCTAATATCTTCAGCCGCTTGCCATCCATTGGTGATAGCGGCCAAGCGGGCGGACTTGCGTGGGTGTGTGGGCGACCCGGCCTCCGAACCCAAGGCATTCATCGCGGCTTGAGCCTGTTCTAGGGTTGCGCCCATCTTGTGAAGAACAAAGCCCGAATATCGATCTGCCTCTAGCTCGGAGGCGGGGCGGCTTCCACCGGCTCTAATTGTATGGCCTTGCAGGTGGTGGCCGACCTCGTGGGCCATAATACTGACGGCGGCCCAATCAGTATTGGTCGTCCGCCTTACATCTCTCATAAACTGCTGATTGTAAAGAATCATTCGGCTCTCGCCGTTTATAACGGCCGCCGCATTGGGAACGTCTGCAGCCCGAATAGTAAAATTTTGAACTAGACCTGTCTGGTCCATGATCCGCTTTGTAGCAGCTTCGGCGTCTGCATCAGACTCAAAACCGTAGACGCCTTCGGTATCGAGAACATCACCGTCGTAAACGCAAGAGCCATCGAAAGTAATTAGCTCCTGTGGTGAAGCGGCAGCCAAACCCAATGACAAGACTGTCCCAAAGGCTACGCGCACGATCATGTTTAGCATTTGCCACCTCCCCTAACGTTGAAAGAGACGTTAAAGAACGCCGTTAGTCAACGAGCATTTCGCAGGTTCTGCGGCCGAGTCCCCACCTCAATGCGCCTCGGGCGGCCTTGCGGCGGGGTCGAGGTAGTCGCTTTCGGCATGGTGGTCGGGCGACAGGACGAAGCGGCGGTCGCAATAGCCGCATTCGACGAAATCTTCCTGGCCCATGTCCAGATAGACCAGGGGATGGCCGAGGACCCCGCCGCCGTCGCAGGCGACCCTTTTGGTCGAGACCACGATCTGTTCGGGGGGGGCGACGAGGGTTTCGGGGTGGCGCGGGGGCATGATCGGATCCGTGGTCTTGGCGAGGGGAGGCCCGGAGCCTAGTTAGACGGCCACGCCTCCCGCCGAAAGTCCCTTATGACCCAGACCGAGCCCCTGCCCGCCAATGCCATAGAGGTGCACGGGCTGGAAAAGACCTATGCCGGGTCCAGGAAGTCGCCGCCCAAGACGGCCCTGCGCGGCGTCGATCTGGTCATTCCCCGGGGGTCGATGTTCGGCCTGCTGGGGCCCAATGGCGCGGGCAAGTCGACGCTGATCAACATCCTGGCGGGCGTGGTCAACAAGACCGGCGGGACGGCCGCCATCTGGGGGCGGGACATCGACGCGCGGCCGCGCGATGCCCGGGCGGCGCTGGGCGTGGTGCCGCAGGAGATCGTGGCCGACGTCTTCTTCACCCCGCGCGAGGCGCTGGAGGTGCAGGCGGGATTCTATGGCGTGCCGAAATCGGAGCGGCGTTCCGACGAGCTGCTGGCGGCGCTGGGCCTGTCGGACAAGGCCAATGCCTATGTGCGGGCCCTGTCGGGCGGCATGAAGCGGCGGCTGATGGTGGCCAAGGCCCTGGTCCACAATCCGCCCATCCTGATCCTGGACGAGCCCACCGCCGGGGTGGACGTCGAGCTGCGTCGCCAGCTGTGGGAGTATGTCCGGCGCATCAATGCCGAGGGCGTGACCATCCTTTTGACCACCCACTATCTGGAGGAGGCGCAGGAGCTCTGCGACACCATCGCCATCATGAACCGGGGACAGGTCGTGGCCTGCGAGCCGACGCCCCAACTGCTGCGGCGGCTGGATACGCGCAATGTCGTGGTGACCCCGGAACACCCGCTGGACGGCCTGCCGGTCGTGGCCGGGTTCGAGGTCCTGGCCCGGCCCAACGGGGCCTTCGCCATCACCTATCGCAAGGGCCAGTCGTCGGTGGAACAGGTGCTGGCGGCCGTGCGGGCGGCCGGAATCACGATCTCGGACATCACCACCGAGGATCCGGACCTGGAGGATGTCTTCCTGGCCCTGACCTATGGCGATGCGACCGCGGTCAGCCCGACGAAGGACTGAGCCTCAGAGCACCATCACTGTGCCGAGCAGCAGGGTCGCGCCGCGCTGGCCGAGGATGATGTTCATGGCCGATTGGTACTGGCGCGACAGGCGGTCGACATTGGGGGGATGGCCGGGAAGCAGGGTCGCGGCCTCGCGCTGGGCCAGGATGTTGAAGACGGCGCGGACGCGGGGTGCGGACTGCTGGGCCCGCAGGAGCAGGGCGGGGTCGGCGACGTCGACGCCGGTCTCGACCGTCATCACGCCTCGTCGGCCGTCGGACTGGAAGGTGTTGGCGGTGATCGTGGGGTAGCGCAGATAGGTGCTGGCCGGCGCTTTGCCGCCCTCGGAGGCGAGGGCGGGCGTGGCCGCGAGGGCCAGGGGGGCGGCGAGCAGGGCGCGACGGTTCATGACCCCCGGTGTGCCACAGTGGCGCTTAAGGACGGGTTACGCCGGGTGGGCGGTTCGAAACGGCTCGCCCGGGCGACGCGGCTGGGGCATGGTCGGGCGTGGCCCCGTCTTTTCGAAATCCCGTTCCCGTCGCCCGTCCGGACCGTCCGGGCGTTCGCCCTGCGCCCCTCGTGCCGGAGCCCCGGGCATGAGGGTGCTGGTCATCGATACGGCGCTGGAGGCCTGTACCGCCGGGGTGTTCGAGAACGGCGTGAGGCTGGGCATCCGGACCGAGGTCATGGCGCGCGGCCATTCCGAGCGGCTGGGCGGCTTCGTGCGCGATGCGGTGGCCGAGGCGGGCGGCGGGTTCGAGGCGATCGACCGGATCGGGGTCACCGTCGGGCCGGGATCGTTCACGGGCCTGCGGGTCGGCCTGGCCTTCGCCCAGGGTCTGGGCGCGGCGCTGGATCGGCCCGTCGTCGGGGTCTCGACGCTGGCGGCCCTGGCCCGGAGCGCCGATCAGGGGCACGGGGCGACCGCCGCCGTCATCGATGCGCGGCGCGGCCAGGTCTATCTGCAGACCTTCGTCGACGGCCGTGCGGCGTCCGACCCGCAGGCGCTCGATCTCGAGGCGGCGATCAAGCTGCTGGACCGGGGTGGGCCGTGGCGGCTGACCGGGTCCGGCGCGGCCCTGATCGACCCGGACGCCGCGACGCTGACGGCCCTGTCGGCTGTGGCCCTGGCCGAGTTGACCGCAACCCTGACGCCCGGCGACCACCCGCCCCGGCCCCTGTATCTGCGCGCGCCCGACGCCACACCCCCCACCCGCCTGCCCGGACAGGCGCGACCCGTGGCCCCCCTTCCCGGCGCATGACCGATCCGACCGACCTGGCCGGGGCCCTGGCCGCGCTTCATGCCGAAGCGTTCGACGCGCCCTGGTCGGCCTCAGCCTTCGCTGATCTGCTTTCGCAGCCGGGTGTGCTTCTGGAGGCCCGGGCCGACGGATTCGTCCTGATTCGGCTGGCGGCCGACGAGGCGGAGATCCTGACGCTGGCGGTCCGACCCCCGGCGCGTCGCACCGGCCTTGGCTCCCGACTGGTCGAGGCCGTGTCCCGGCGAGCGGTGGGGATGGGGGCGACGCGGCTGTTTCTGGAGGTGGCCGAGGACAATGCGGCGGCGCGGGCGCTGTATGGCCGGCTGGGGTTCGAGCCGGCCGGGCGGCGACCCCGCTACTATGCCCGCCCGGACGGCCCGGCGGTGGATGCGCTGCTACTGGTTCTCATCTTGCCAGCGAGCCTTCCCACCGCGTGATCGCGGCCCTATTCTGCAAGACCATGGACCGGATCGAGAAACTCTGCGCCGAGCGCGGCATGCGCATGACCGAACAGCGGCGCGTGATCGCCCGCGTCCTGGGCAATGCCGAGGACCATCCGGACGTCGAGGAGCTGTACCGCCGCGCCTCCGCCATCGATCCACACATCTCGATCGCCACCGTCTATCGCACAGTGCGCCTGTTCGAGGAGGCCGGGGTGGTCGAGAAGCACGACTTCGGCGACGGCCGGTCGCGCTACGAAGAGGCCGGCGACGACCATCACGATCACCTGATCGACACGCGCACCGGGGAGGTCATCGAGTTCTTCGACGCCGAGATCGAGCGGCTGAAGACCGAGATCGCCGAACGGCTGGGCTTCGAACTGGTCGGGCACAAGCTGGAGCTCTACGGCAAGGCCGTCGAAGGGGCCGAGCCGTCCAAGCGCGAGGGGCTGATCTTCACCCGCAATGCCGCCCGGGTGAACCCCGGGAGCCTGTCCTGATCTCCGGCCCGGGTGGCTCGCCTTGCGGTCGCCGGGATCGGCGATCATAAGCCCGCCATGACCGAGACCCTCGCTCCGCCCCTGGTCGGGACAGCTGCGCCCGATCCGGCGCCCAAACGGCTGTTCATCAAGACCTATGGCTGCCAGATGAACGTCTATGACAGCGAGCGCATGACCGATGTGCTGCGCCCGCTGGGCTATGTGCCGACGGATACACCCGAGGGCGCCGACTTCGTCATCCTGAACACCTGCCACATCCGTGAGAAGGCGGCCGAGAAGGTCTATTCCGAACTGGGCAAGCTGCGGCTGATGAAGCTGGACAAGGCCGCGTCGGGCGGCGGGACCATGACGATCGCGGTGGCCGGTTGCGTCGCCCAGGCCGAGGGCGAGGAGATCATGCGTCGCCAGCCGGCGGTGGACATCGTCGTCGGACCCCAGGCCTACCACCAGCTGCCGGAACTGCTGACCCGGACGGCCCGGGCGCGGGGCGAGCGGATCGGGGCGGATTTCGCACCGAACGAGAAGTTCGATGCCATGCCGGCGGTCCGCGGCGTGGACGGGCCGACCGCCTTCCTGACGGTGCAGGAGGGATGCGACAAGTTCTGCAGCTTCTGCGTCGTGCCCTATACGCGCGGGGCCGAATGGTCGCGGCCGGTCGCCGATGTGCTGGCCGAGGCGCGGGGCCTGGCCTTGCAGGGCGTCCGTGAAGTCACCCTGCTGGGTCAGAACGTGAATGCCTATGACGGCCAGGGCGATGACGGCATCTGGAGCCTGGCCAGGCTGGCCCGCGCCCTGGCGGACATCCCCGGCATCGACCGGATTCGCTATACGACCAGCCACCCCAACGACATGTCCGACGACCTGATCGCGGCGCACCGGGAGCTGGATACGCTGATGCCCTATCTGCACCTGCCGGTGCAGTCGGGGTCGGACCGCATCCTGAGAGCGATGAACCGCAAGCACGGGCGCGCGACCTACATCGACCTGATCGGGCGCATCCGCGAGGCGCGACCCGACATCGCGATCTCCGGTGACTTCATCGTCGGCTTCCCGGGCGAGACCGACCGGGATTTCGAGGACACCCTGGGGCTGGTCCGCGAGGTCGGCTACGCTTCGGCGTTCAGCTTCCTGTATTCGCCCCGGCCGGGCACGCCCGCCGCGACCATGGGGACCCAGGTGCCGCACGAGGTGGCGCTGGCCCGGCTGCATGCGCTTCAGGCCCTGCTGCTGGAACAGCAGACGGCCTTCAACGCCGCCCAGGCCGGCCAGACCCTGAACGTGCTGTTCGAGAAGAAGGGCCGCCACGGGCACCAGGCGATCGGTCGATCCCCCTATCTGCAGTCGGTCCATGTCGAGGACGCGGATCATCTGATCGGCCAGATCGTTCCGGTCCGGATCGAGCACGGTCAGCAGAACAGTCTGAAAGGCATCCTTCTTGGCGCGTGAGAGCGAGTTCCTGGCCCTGGACGATGCGTCGCTCCGCGCGGTCATCGGACCCAACAGCCGCCACGTCGCCCTGATCGAGGACGCGTTCAAGGTGCTGATCGAGGCCCCCGGCGGCGGTGTGTCGATCAACGGCGGGGCGCGGGACCGGGCCAATGCCAGGGCGGTTATCGCGGGCCTGATCACGCGCGCCGAAAAGGGGGCCGAGGTCAACGAGGCCGATGTCCGGGCCGGGATCGGACAGGCACGCGGCGTCGGCAAGGGCTTCAGCAACGACCCCATGGCCCTGCCCGTCGGCAAGCGCGGGGCCATCGTGCCCAAGACCGATGCCCAGGCGCGCTATCTCGACATCTTGGCCCATCACGAGCTCAGCTTCGGCGTCGGGCCGGCAGGGACCGGCAAGACGTTTCTGGCGGCCGCCTACGGCGCGTCCCTGTTGCGACGGGGACAGGTGGACCGGCTGGTCATCACCCGCCCGGCGGTCGAGGCCGGCGAGAAACTGGGTTTCCTGCCCGGCGACCTGAACGAGAAGGTCGATCCCTATCTGGCCCCGATCTGGGAGGCGTTGAACGACATTCTCGGCCCCGAGGATGTCCAGCGGCGGCGCGACAAGGGCGAGATCGAGGCCGCGCCCATCGCCTTCATGCGCGGCCGGACCCTGAGCCACGCCTTCGTCATCGTCGACGAGGCGCAGAACACGTCGCGGCTGCAGATGAAGATGGTCCTGACCCGGCTGGGCGAGGGCGCGCGCATGGTCGTCACCGGGGATCCGTCGCAGATCGACCTGCTGAACCCCCGCGACTCGGGCCTGGCCCACGCGCTTCGGATCCTGCGCGACGTCAAGGGCGTGGGGGTGCTGGAGTTCGAGGCCCAGGACGTGGTGCGCCACGCCATGGTCGAACGGATCGTGCGCGCCTATGACGCCGATGCCGCCCTGGTCCGCCCCGGACCCGATCCGGAAGACACCGGCCGTTGATCGAGGTCGAGGTCGAGACCGGCGCCTGGACCGACGCGATCGACAATGTCGCGGCGGTGGTGGAGCGGGCTGCGGCCGCTGCGCTGGACGGCGAGACCGGCGATGTGGTGGTGCTGTTGAGCGACAACGCGACCGTTCAGGCTTTGAACGCGCGGTTCCGGGACAAGGACCGCCCGACCAATGTGCTGTCGTTCCCCGCCGCGGCCATGCCGGGACAGGACACGGTGCCGCTGGGCGACATCGTCCTCGCCTATGGCGTCTGTACCGCCGAGGCCGCGGCGCAGGGCAAGCGCCTGGCCGACCATCTCACCCATCTGGTGGTGCATGGACTGCTGCACCTGCTGGGTCGCGACCATGAGGACGAGGCCGAGGCGGAGGCGATGGAGGCCGAGGAACGGGCGATCCTTGCCAGGCTGGGGGTCGCGGACCCATACACGCTGCCGCATGACGCCTGATCCGAAAGCCCTGCCGAGCCTGACCCCGGGCGGACGGTTCGTCCGTGTCGGACTGGCCCTGCTGGCCGGCGTGATGGCGGCCCTGGCGCATCCGCCGTTCGGGGTGCTGCCGGGACTGCTGGGCTATCCGCTGTTGATGCTGCTGGCCGAACGGTCGACGTCCACGCGCGGGGCCTTCTGGGTCGGCTGGCTGGCGGGATTCGGCTATTTCGGGGTCGGTTGCTGGTGGGTGGCCGAGGCCTTCCTGGTCGATCCGGCCCAGGCCTGGATGGCCCCCTTCGCCGCCAGCCTGCTGCCGGCCGGCATCGGACTGTTCTGGGGCGGGGCGACGGCGCTTTACCGTCGATTCGCGCCATCGGGTGTGGGGCGGGTGCTGGTGTTCGCGGCCCTGTTCGGCCTGTTCGAATGGCTGCGCGGCCATGTGCTGACGGGCTTTCCGTGGAACCCGGCGGGGGCCAGCTGGGCAGCGGGGTCGGCCGGATCGCAGTTCGCCTCGGTCGTCGGGGTCTATGGACTGGGCGTCGTGACGGTGGCGGCGGTGTCGGCGTTCGGTCTGGCGGTCGGCAACGGACGACCCAAGTCGCGGCTGGGCGGTGCGGCCGGAGGTGCGGTGGTGCTACTGGCCATGATCGTTTTTGGAGCCGGGCGACTTCAGGGCGCGGTGGTCCAGCCGGGCACGACCCAGGTCCGCATCGTCCAGGCCGACGTCCAGCAGGAGTCCAAATGGACGCCCGAAGCCTATCGCTCGATCGTGGATCGCTACGTCAACCTGACCGGGCGGGCGGCCGCGCGTCAGCCCGACATCGTCGTCTGGCCGGAGGGTGCCCTGCCCGCCAGTTTCAACGACGTCTTTGGCCCCGGGTCCCCGGACGGGGCCGCGATTGCCCGGGCCCTGCAGCCCGGACAGACGCTGATGGCGGGGTTCGCGCGCGGCGAGGCGGGACCGGCCGGCCGTGCCCGCTACTACAACAGCCTGTTCGCGCTGGAGGATGTCGGGGCGGACGGTCTGCGGGTCGCGGCGGTCTATGACAAATACAGACTGGTGCCGTTCGGCGAATTCCTGCCCCTGGGCGATCTGATGGGCACGCTGGGTATCCGCAGCCTGGTCCATATGCCTGCGGACTTCAGCCCCGGCCCCCGGCCAGCCCCGATCACCCTGCCGAACGGCGACAGGGTCCAGCCCCTGATCTGCTACGAGAGCCTGTATCCCGGCTTTACGCCCGGCGGGCGTGGACGCCCGCAGTGGATCGCCAACGTCTCGAACGATGCCTGGTTCGGGGCCACGTCCGGCCCGATCCAGCACCTGAACCTGGCCAGCTATCGCGCCATCGAGACGGGCCTGCCGGTCGTGCGCGCCACCCCGACCGGCGTGTCGGCCATGATCGATCCCTGGGGGCGGGTGGTCGAGGGTCAAAGACTTGACCCCGGCGAAAGCGGGGTGATCGACGCCGTTCTGCCGCTGGCCACGGGAGAGACGCCCTATGGCCGCGTCGGAGACCTGCTGTTCTGGCTGATGGTGGTCGGCGGACTGGTGCCGCTGGCGGTCCCGCTTCTGCGTCGGCCGGTGCCATGAGCGGGGACGACGACGAAAGCCGGGGTCGCAGGAGACGCACAGGCCGCAGACGGCCGGGACCGTCATCAAGGCCTTGAGAACAAAGGCGTGCCCCCCGGAATCGAGCCAATTCCAGCCGTTGAACCTCGATTTCCCAGAATTTAAATGACAGTCCCAACAGACAAGGGCATTGGATCGGCAGGATGAACCGAGGCGAAGACAGTCGAAAGATGGCTAGAGGTGTCGGCGAGGACGGTCCCCACCCCGTGGACCGTCATGTGGGCAGGCGGGTCTGCGAGAAGCGCATCAGTCTGGGGTACAACCAGAGCGATCTTGGGCGCGCGCTGGGCCTGACCTTTCAGCAAATCCAGAAATACGAGAAGGGTGCCAACCGTATCTCGGCGTCCAAACTCTGGGACATCGCGCGCTTCTTCAAGGTCGATGTCGCCTATTTCTTTCAGGGCCTGAACGCCGGACAGCCGGGCATGGCCGAGGGCGACGCGCCCGCCTTCGACCACGAATTCCCCTCGACCCGGTACACGATCGAGATTTCCCGCCTCGCACCGCAACTGTCCAGCCGTCAGCAGAAGCTGGCCCTGGACATGATCCGCGAGATGTCGGGCAAGGCCGACCCCGACAACTAGGGTCCGTACTCAATAAGTCCTGGCCGTCTTTCAGTTGTTCTGATTCAAGGATTCCGGAAGGAGTCCTTGAATGCGGAAGCTCTATTGGCTGGATGACGAAGCGTGGGCACGGATCGAGCCCCATCTGCCTCGCGGTCGTCGCGGCGCGCGACGAGTGGATGATCACCGTGTGATCTCCGGAATCATCCATATGCTTCAATCGGGTGCGCGCTGGCGTGACTGCCCGGCCGAGTACGGGCCGTACACGACAGTCTACAACCGGTTCAACCGCTGGAGCCGCCAAGGCATCTGGCACGACATCTTCAAGGCCCTGACCGGCCACAGCGGCATCTACTCCAGCGCCGCCATCGACTCGACCTCGGTCAAGGCCCACCGCTCGGCGGCGGGCGCTAAAGGGGGGCCTTCGTCCAGAGCATAGGCCGGTCGCGAGGAGGTCGGACGACCAAGATCCACGGGCTGGTGGATGATCAGGGACGGCCTCGCGTGCTGCTGCTCAGCGCCGGCAACACCAACGACATCACCATGGCCCACGCCCTGATCGAGGCCGCCGGGCCGTTCCGCAAGCTGCTGGCTGATCGGGGCTATGATGCCGACCACCTCAGGAAGCGCCTGGCCGAGCGAAGCGCCGAGGCCGTCATCCCGACCACAACATCGCGAAAACGACCCATCCCCTATGACGTCGTCGCCTATCGCCAGCGCAACACCGTCGAGCGCCTTTGGTCCAGGCTTAAGGACTATCGCCGGGTCGCTACCCGATACGACAAGCTCGCAGCAAACTACCTCTCCGGCGTGCTCATCGCCGCGACCGTCTGCTACTGGGCCAAATGAGTCCCGACCCTAGCGGGGTACCGCTCGAAACGCGGCTTCTCTCGGCTCGAGCCCGGTGACCGTCCAGCCTGACGCCCTTTGCGTCGTCACCCGGAGTGTCAGTTCGTGGATCGCCGCTGGCCAAAGGTCGGCGCAGCCGCCTTCTGCTCGGCCCAGTAGGCGGGGCCGTCTTCGGGCTTGAACATGGTCCGGGGCGATCCGTTCCTTGCGACCACAGCGAAGGTGTTGGTCGAGGCCTGGTACATCAGGGTGTCGCCATTGGGCCGGGTCACCGTCTCGACGCCCGACGGTGGCTGACTGGTGAAGGCGGTCACCTTGGCCAGAAAGTCTTCGGCCGACGTCGCGTCGAAGTCGCTGCCGTTGCGTTCATACAGGCGCTGCATCTTGGCATCGACCGTTTCTCGCCGGTTGGCGGTCAGGACGGTCCTTTCGCCCGAACGTTCGGTTGTCGCGACCTCGTCCGACGATGCGCCGGTTACGGCGGTCAGCCTTGCCTCGGTCACCTCCGCAGCCCGATCCCGCGTCTCGACCGCCGACGCGCCGTTCCCGCATGCCGCCAGGCCGAGCAAGGCCAGGCTGGCCATGGCGACGCCCGCAGCCGTTCTGTTGATCCTGAGCCTCATTCAACCCTCCATCAAAAACCCGCGGGTCGAAGTTAGCCACAGGTTGTATGTTCTTGCAATGTTCTTTTTTCGGTTCTCGACGGGATGGGCCGGTGCCGCTAGACCCGGCCCATGTCCAGCCTGGCCCTGACCGACCGGAAAATCCTGCTGATCGTCGGCGGCGGCATCGCGGCCTACAAGGCGCTGGAGCTGGTGCGGCTGTTGAAGAAGGCCGGGGCCGAGGTGCGCGCGATCCTGACCGAGAGCGGGGCGGCCTTCGTCACCCCCCTGTCGCTGGCGGCCCTGACCGGCCATCCGGTACGGACGGGACTGTTCCTGCCGGACGACGAGACGACCATGGGTCATATCGAGCTGTCGCGCTGGGCCGATCTGGTGGTCGTGGCCCCGGCGACGGCGGGGTTGATCGGCAAGGCGGCGAACGGCCTGGCCGACGACCTGGCCTCCACGACCCTGCTGGCCACCGATAAGCGGGTGCTGCTGGCGCCGGCCATGAATGTACGGATGTGGCTGCACCCGGCGGTGCAGGCCAATGTGGAGCGACTGAAGGGCTTTTCGGGCTTTCACGGCATGGACATCGTGGGGCCGGACGACGGCGAGATGGCCTGCGGAGAGTTCGGGCCGGGGCGGATGGCGGAACCGGCCGCGATCCTGGCCGCCGTGGACCGTCTGCTGGCCGGGCCCGATGGTCGCGCCCTGGCCGGCCGGCGCGCCGTGGTGACGGCCGGGCCGACCTTCGAGCCGATCGACCCGGTGCGCGGCCTGACCAATCGGTCCAGCGGAAAGCAGGGCTATGCGATCGCGGCGGCTCTGGCCGCGCGGGGTGCGGCGGTGACGCTGGTCTCGGGGCCCACCGGCCTGGCCGTGCCGGTGGGCGTGACGCGGGTCGATGTCGAGACGGCGATGCAGATGCAGGCGGCGACGGTCGCCGCCCTTCCGGCCGACATCGCGGTGCTGAGCGCCGCCGTCGCGGACTGGCGGGTGGACACAGTGGCGGGTGCCAAGATCAAGAAGGCCCCGGGCGGCCCGCCGACTCTGGGCCTGATCGAAAATCCCGACATCCTGGCGGGACTGGCCAAGCCGGGGCCGATGCGGCCGTCGCTGGTCATCGGCTTCGCAGCAGAGACGACCGACCTGGAGACCAACGCCCGATCCAAGCTGTCACGCAAGGGCTGCGACTGGATCGTCGGCAACGATGTGTCCGGCGACGTCTTCGGGGCCGACGGCAATACGGTGCTGCTGGTCACGCGCCAGGGCGCCGAGGCCTGGCCGCGCCTGTCCAAGGTCGAGGTCGCCGCGCGCCTGGCTGACCGGATCGCCGACCATTTCGCATCCCGGATCGAGAGCCGCTGACGTGACCACCCTCCGCATCCTTCGCCTGCCCCATGCCGAGGGCCTGGCCCTGCCCGCCTATGAGACGGCCGGATCGGCCGGTATGGACCTGAGAGCTGCGGTGCCGGAGGACGCGCCCCTCACCCTCGAACCGGGCGCGCGGGCCCTGGTGCCCACGGGCCTGAAGATCGCGCTGGACCCGGGCTGGGAGGCGCAGATCCGGCCGCGCTCCGGCCTGGCGCTCAAACATGGCATCAGCGCGCCCAATACGCCGGGGACGATCGACAGCGACTATCGCGGCGAGGTCGGGGTCATTCTGATCAACCTGGGGCAGGCGCCGTTCGTGATCCGGCGCGGCGAGCGGATCGCCCAGATGGTCATTGCCGCTGTGGCCCAGGCGACCGTCGTCGAGGTGGAGACGCTGGACGACACGGCGCGGGGCGCGGGTGGCTTCGGCTCGACCGGGCGCTGAATCGCCAAGAAGGGACGGGCCGATCGGCTCGCCCCTTTCCCTTTGGGCCGGAGGGGGCTATACGGCCTCCCACATCGTTAGACCGGCGTCCAACGGCGTCGTTCAAAGCGGCGGCCGTCGGGGCCGACCGCTTTTCTTTTTGCCCGAAACGAACCCCTTGCGCGCCAAGACCGTCGAAGACCGCGAAATCCTGGAGCTGATCGATCCCGTGGCGGAGTCCATCGGCCTCTCGATCGTGCGCGTGCGCCTGATGGGCGGGACGCTGCGGCGCCGGCTGCAGGTCATGGCGGAGCGTCCCAGCGATAACGACATCGATGTCGGCGAATGCGCCCGGCTGAGCCGGGCCATGTCCGAAGTGCTCGATGCGGCCGACCCCATCGCGGGCGAATATCTGCTGGAAGTTTCCTCACCGGGCATCGACCGGCCCCTGACGCGGCTGAAGGACTTCGACCTGTTCGAGGGACTGGAGGCGCGGCTGGAGAGCGACCGGATGATCGAGGGGCGCAAGCGCTTCAAGGGCATCCTGGCCGGCACGGACGGCGACAGCATCGCCATCGACCTCGACGGCGAGGACGATACCGCCCTGATCCCCTTCGACTGGCTGGTGGACGCCAAGCTGGTCATGAACGACGCCCTGCTGAAGCGCGGAGCCGCGATCCGCGCCGCGCGGGGCGAACCCGAAGACGACGGCCTGCCTGAAGGCGGGCCTGATGACACCCACGCAAAGACTTCTGAGGACGACGCCTGATGGCCGTGACCGGTATTTCTGCCAATCGCCTGGAACTTCTGCAGATCGCCAATGCGGTCGCCCAGGAGAAGAACATCGACCGCGAGATCGTGATCGAGGCCCTGGAAGAGGCGATCCAGAAGGGGGCCAAGTCCCGTTACGGCGCGCATCATGACATCCGCGCCCGGATCGACCCGAAGACCGGCGAACTGGCCCTGACCCGTCACGTCACCATCGTCGAGGACGACTGGATGCCGGAAGACGAGCTGGAGGAGTTCAACGATTCGGCCATGGTTCGCCTGACCGACGCGTCCAGGCGCGATCCGGAAGCCGTGGTCGGCAAGGAGTATATCGAGGACCTGCCGCCGTTCGAGTTCGGCCGCGTCCAGACCCAGATGGCCCGCCAGGTCATCACCGGAAAGGTCCGCGAGGCCGAGCGCGCCAACCAGTATGAAGAGTTCAAGGACCGCGTCGGCGAGATCGTCAACGGTACCGTCAAGCGCGTCGAATACGGCAACACCATCGTCGACCTGGGCCGGGGCGAGGGCATCATGCGCCGCGACCAGTCGATCCCGCGCGAGGTGTTCAACATCGGCGACCGGATCCGCACCTACATCTATGACGTCCGCCCCGAGGCCAAGGGCCCGCAGATCATGCTGTCGCGAGCTCACCCCGGCTTCATGGCCAAGCTGTTCGCCCAGGAGGTGCCCGAGGTCTATGACGGCGTGATCGAGATCCGCGCCGCCGCCCGCGACGCCGGTTCGCGCGCCAAGATGGCCGTGCTGTCGAACGACTCCTCCATCGATCCCGTCGGCGCCTGCGTCGGCATGCGCGGGTCGAGGGTCCAGGCGGTCGTCGCCGAACTGCAGGGCGAGAAGATCGACATCATCCAGTGGAACCCGGATGAGCCGACCTTCATCGTCAACGCCCTGGCCCCCGCCGAAGTCTCCAAGGTCGTGCTGGACGAAGAAGCCGACCGGGTCGAGGTGGTGGTGCCCGACGAGCAGCTGTCGCTGGCCATCGGCCGTCGCGGCCAGAACGTGCGTCTGGCCTCCCAGCTGACCGGCTGGCAGATCGACATCATCACGGAATCCCAGGATTCCGAGCGTCGCCAGCGTGAGTTCAGCGAGCGCACCGCCCTGTTCCAGGAAGCCCTGGACGTGGACGAGGTCATCGCCCAGCTGCTGGTCACCGAAGGCTTCGCCACCATCGAGGATCTGGCCTTCGTCGAGAACTACGAAGTCGCCGAGATCGAGGGCTTCGACGAGGACACGGCCGAGGAGCTGCAGGCCCGCGCCCGCGACTATCTGGAGCGCCAGTCGGCCATCCTCGATGCCCGGCGCACCGAGCTGGGCGTCCAGGACGACCTCCTGGCCGTTCCGGGCGTGACCCTGCCGATCGCCGTGGCCCTGGGCGAAGGCGGCGTGAAGACGGTCGAGGATCTGGCCGACCTGGCCACCGACGAGATCCGCGGCGGCTACGAGATGAAGAACGGCGAACGGGTCAAGCTGCCGGGCGTTCTGGAAAGCTTCAACCTGGCCCAGGAAGACGCCGAAATGCTGATCCTGCAGGCGCGGGTCGCCGCCGGCTGGATCGACGCCTCGGAACTGCCGCAGCCGCCCGAGCCGGAGTACGAGGACGAGGGCGAGTTCGCCGAAGGGGAATACGACCCCGAGGCCGTCTTCGAGGACGTCGCGCCCGAAGCCACCGCCGATGACGCCGGGGTCGCCGACCTCGAGCCGACCCGCGACGCGTGATGCGGTGCCCTGTCCATGAGCCTGCGCGACGCGACGATCGATAGAGAGCGCCGGGACCTGGTGACCCACCAGGCCATGGATGAATCTCGACTGATCCGTTTCGTCGCGGGCCCGGACGGGGCCGTCGCGCCCGACCTGGGGCGCAAACTGCCCGGCCGGGGCATGTGGGTGGAGGCGTCGCGCGCCTCCGTTGACGCCGCGGTGAAGAAGAACCTGTTCTCTCGCTCGGCCAAGGCACCGCTGCGGCCCGCCGCAGACCTGTCGGACAGGGTCGAAAGCCTGCTGCTGCGCCGCTGTCTGGACCAGCTGGGTCTTGCCCGGCGTGAAGGCGTGCTCATCTCCGGCTTCGAGAAATCGGCCGCTACGATCCGGTCGGGCAAGGCGGCCTGGCTGATCGAGGCCAGCGACGGCGCGTCGGATGGACGCGGAAAGCTGCTGGCCCTGGCCCGGCATCAGACGACCCGGGTCTGCGGTCTTTTCGGCGCGGACGATTTGAGTTTGGCCCTCGGGCTGGAAAATGCGATACACACCGTCCTGCTGCATGGCGGCAGAGCCGATCGCTGGACCCTGGAGGTCGAACGACTGGCGGGATTTCGATCGCTTCGGCCCGCGGCCTGGGACACGGATCATCCGGGTTCCGCAAACGGGAACGGGTCGGACGAAGACCCGAAGGACGAGCCTGAACGGGCAGATTGACGGGCGGGGTCAGGCCTCTTTCGAGAGGCGGACGCCGCACGGCTTTTTGCGTTTTAGAGACGATTTTGACGACCCGGCGGACTTCTCCGCCCACGAGTAAAGCGACCGGATGAGCGACGAGAACGACAATACCAACGACGGCCAGCAGCCTTCGGCCCCCACGGGAACCCCGTCTACGACGGGGCCACGGGCGCCGCTGAGCCTCAAGCCGCGCGCCGTGGGATCGGTGCCGACAGGCACCGTGCGCCAGAGCTTCAGCCATGGTCGCACCAAGACGGTGGTGGTCGAGACCAAGCGCCGCGTCGGCGCCGTGCCGGGCCAGCCGCGCACCCAGGGCTTCGACGTCGCACGCCCTCGCCCGGAAGCCCCGGCGGCGCAGGCCCCGGCCCCGCGTCCCCAGACGCAGCAGCCCGCCGGCGGTCGCCTGTCCAGCGAGGAACAGGAAGCCCGCCGTCGCGCCATCGAACTGGCCACCCGTCAGCAGGCCGATCGTGCCGCAGCCCAGGCCGCCGAACAGGCGCACCGTGACGCCGCCGCGCGCGAGCAGGCCGCAGCGACCGCTGCCGCAGCCAATGCCGCCCAGGCGGAAGCCGCCGCAGCCCGCGCCGCCGCCGAGGCCGCCCGCGCCGAAGCCGCCAAGCTGACCGCAGCCGCCCCGGCCCCGACCGGCAAGCCCGCCGCCAAACCCGTCGCGCCCGCTCCGGCTGCACCGACCCCGGCGCCCGCCCCGGCACCCGTCGCTGCCGCTCCGGCCGCACCCCCCCGTCCGGCACCGCCGGCCCGTCCGGCCGTCAATTTCGGCCAGCGCGTGCCCAAGGCCAATCCGGCCCGCGCGCCCATCGACCGTCCGGCCTTCGGTGCCCGTTCGGCTCGCGAAGAGGCCATGGGCGGCGGCGAGAAATCCTATTCCGACCGTCCGGCGTCCTCGCGGCCCGGCGGCACGGCCCCGCGCCCGGCCGAGCCGGTCCGCTATTCCGCCCTGGCACCGCGTCCGGCCCCCGGCGCGGCCCGTCCCGGCGGAGCCCGCACCGGCCCCGGTGGCCGCCCGACCCCGAACGCGCCGCCCGTCGCGGCCGAGGTCTCGCGTCCCAGCCGCGCGCCCGGCGGCGGCTTCGCCCGTCCGGTCAAGCCCGAGGACGATCGCGACAAGCGTTTCTCGGACGCCGGCAAGGCCGTCAGCCGCACGCGCGGCGAGCCCAAGCGCCGCGAAGGCCGTCTGACCATCCAGTCCGTGGCCGGTGACGGCGACACGGCCGAGCGGATGCGTTCGCTGGCCTCGGTCCGCCGGGCCCGCGAACGCGAGAAGGAAAAGCGCAAGGGCGGCTCCACAGATGCGCCGAACCGTCCGCGCGAGGTCGTCATTCCCGACGTCATCACCGTGCAGGAACTGTCCAACCGGATGGCCGTGCGCGGCGTCGACATCATCAAATTCCTGATGAAGCAGGGCCTGATGATGAAGATCAACGACGTCATCGACACCGACACCGCCGAACTGGTGGCCGACGAGTTCGGCATGACGGTGCGCCGCGTGTCGGAATCGGACGTCGAGGCCGGCTTCCTGTCCGACGACATCGACGAAGAGGCGACGACGCCCCGTGCACCGGTCGTGGCCATCATGGGCCACGTCGACCACGGCAAGACGTCCCTGCTGGACGCATTGCGCACCACCGACGTGGCGGCGGGCGAGGCCGGCGGCATCACCCAGCACATCGGTGCCTATCAGGTGAAGACGCCCTCGGGCGACGCCGTGACCTTCCTGGACACGCCGGGCCACGCGGCCTTCAGCGCCATGCGGACGCGCGGCGCCAATGTCACCGACATCGTCATCCTGGTGGTGGCGGCCGACGACGGCGTGATGCCGCAGACGATCGAAAGCATCCAGCATGCGAAGGCTGCGGGCGCCCCGATCATCGTGGCCGTCAACAAGATCGACAAGCCGGACGCTGATCCTCAGAAGGTCGTCAACGAACTGCTGCAGTACGAAATCATCGGCGAGGCCCTGGGTGGCGACACCCAGATCATCGAGGTCTCTGCCAAGGCCAAAACCAACCTGGACGGCCTGATCGAAGCCATCCTGCTGCAGGCCGAGGTCATGGACCTGAAGGCCGATCCGGAACGCTCGGCCGAAGGCGTGGTCATCGAGGCCAAGCTGGACAAGGGACGCGGTCCGGTCGCCACCGTCCTGGTCAAGCGGGGCACGCTGCGCCGCGGCGACATCGTCGTGGCCGGTTCGGCCTGGGGCAAGGTTCGCGCCCTGCTGGATGAGCGTAACGCCCAGCTGGCCGAGGCCGGCCCGTCGGTACCGGTCGAGATCCTGGGTCTGGACGAGGCCCCCTCCCCCGGGGACGTCTTCGCGACCGTGGAGAACGAGGCCCGCGCCCGCGAGCTGACCGAGTTCCGCGCCCGTCAGAAGCGCGAGAAGGCCACCGGCAGCATCAACCAGGTCAGCCTGGTCGACATGATGGCCAAGCTGGGATCCAAGAAGATTTCGGAACTGCCGGTCCTCATCAAGTCCGACGTCCAGGGATCCGGCGAGGCCATCCAGGGCTCGCTGGAGAAGATGGGCAACGACGAGGTCCGCGCCCGGGTCGTCTATTCCGGGGCCGGCGGGATCACCGAGAGCGACGTGCAGCTGGCCAAATCGGCCGGCGCGCCGATCCTGGGCTTCAACGTCCGGGCGTCGAAACAGGCCAAGGACCTGGCCGACCGCGAAGGCGTGGAAATTCGCTACTATGCGATCATCTACGACCTGCTGGACGACATGAAGGGCGTGCTGTCGGGCATGCTGGCCCCGCTGCAGAGGGAAACCTTCCTGGGCAATGCGGCCGTGCTGCAGGTGTTCGACATCTCCAAGACCGGCAAGATCGCCGGTTGCCGGGTGTCCGAAGGCGTGGTCCGCAAGGGGGCCAAGGTCCGGATCATCCGCGACGACGTCGTGGTTCTGGAACTGGGCACGCTCACCACGCTCAAACGCTTCAAGGACGAGGTCAACGAGGTTCCGTCGGGCCAGGAGTGCGGCATGCATTTCCAGGGCTTCCAGGACATCAAGGTCGGCGACTACATCGAGTGCTTCACCGTCGAAGAGATCAAGCGGACGCTTTAGGGCGAGCGACGCCTTGCGTCGGGCGCTACCGCTCGGCTCGCAGAGCCTCGCTGCTTGAGCGCGCGTCGGGCGCTACCGCCCGGCTCGCAGAGCCTCGCTGCTTGAGCGCCGGATTCGTGCTTTTCCCTCCCCCTCGGGGGAGGGAGAACATCGTGCGCCGTCCCCGCCTCCCTTCTGCCGCAAGTCGCGGTATGGTTCAGCCATGCTCCGCCGTCTGACCGCCGTCCTGATGTTTGCCCTGCTGGCCACCCCGGCCGCGGCCGACACCCGCTATCTGTCCTTCAATCCGGCCGACCGGATCACCACCGCCCTGACACGCGGCATCACCCTGGAGGTCGAACGGGGGGTGTTCGGGGCGGTCAGCGTCCGGCGGATCATCTCGACCACGTCGCGGGGGGCGGCGACGATCCGCAAGGGCGGGCCGGACGGGGCGAAATCCGTCCTGCCCGAGGGCGCGACCCAGGCCACGGTCTATTCCATCGACACCGAGGGCGACGGGCGCGGTCTGGCACGGGCCCTGTGTCCCGGCGCGGACGCGGCGTTTCTGGTGCTGGGGCGGGTGCAGGCCGGGCGGCCGATGGCGATGCAGGCGACCGGGCGCTGGCCCGACGGCCGGTTCCGGCATTGCGTGACCCTGTCCTACGACTACCGGGGCGAATGGAGCCTGCCGCCGCACACTCCGCCACCCGACGCGGCCTGATGAGGCGGGTATTCGGGTTCTTGCTGGCCGGGGCGCTCGGGCTGATCGCAGCCCTGTGGACCTGGGCCCTGCCCGGAAATCCGGCGTCGATGGCCGGGGGTGCCGGAGGCGTCACCGTCCATGTTCTGAACAACGGCTTTCACACCGACATCGCCGTGCCCCGCGCCGCGCTGGAGGCGCAGGGCGGGCCATTGGCGGAGGCGTCGCGGTCGATCGGCGAGGGGGACTGGGTGCTGATCGGCTGGGGCGATGCGAAATTCTTTACCGACACCAGCCCGATGGAGGACCGTATCCCCGATGGCCTGCGGGCCTTCTTCTGGCCCGGCAATGCGTCGGTGGTGATGCTGGACCCGGAGGCGGGCGATCCGTCACGGCGGTTCCCGCCTGCCGCGCGCCGGACGCTGCATCTGACGCCCGACGGGTTCGCCCGCCTGACGCAGCGGGTGGAGGGCTCGCTGGCGCTCATCGAGGGGCGGCCGCGCCTGTCGGTGGCCCGCGATGGCGATGGGGCGCATTTCTTCGCCAGCCATGAGCATTTCTGGATCGGCTATCTGTGCAACAACTGGACCGCGCGGGTGCTGAACGCCGGAGGGCTGCCGGTCCGGCCACAGCGGTCCGAGACCGCCGGCGAGGTGATCGCCGCGATCGACCGGGTGCAATTGGACAGGGCGGGCGGACGAGACTAGACCCGCCCGCTTCTCGCGCGGGTCCGATCCCCGGCGGTGAACAGGACAGACGCCATGGCCAGCAAGAAATCGAGATCCACCGCCGGTCTGGTCAGCCAGCGCCAGCTGCGCGCGTCCGAGCTGATCCGTCACGCCCTGGTCGAGGTCATGCGCGAGAACGAGATTCGCGATCCGGCCCTGATCGGCGTGTCCGTCACGGTGACCGAGGTGCGGCTTTCGCCCGACCTGAAACACGCCACCTGTTTCGTCGAACCGCTGGGCGCGGGGGTCGAGAGCTCGGATACCGCCGGACACATCGACGCGATCATCAAGGCGCTGAACGTGCACGCCAAGTTTCTGCGCGGGGCGCTGGGGCGCCATATCGACATGCGGTTCACGCCCGACCTGCGGTTCCGCCACGACGAGAGCTTCGCCGCCGCCGAACGGCTGAACCGGCTGCTGGACGATCCGCGCGTGCGGGCGGATTCCTTCGTGCCGCCGGTCGAGGAAGAATGATCCTCCACCGCGCAGCGGGGGAGGGGGACCACGAAGCAGTGGAGGGGGCGACCTCAGACACGGTGCGTGGGTCCGCCCCCTCCACCCCGACGCAAGCGCGTCGCGGTCCCCCTCCCCCGTTCGCTCCGCTCCGGGGGAGGATCTAACATGGGCCGTCGCAAAAGAGGCCTCGTCGTCAACGGCTGGGTGTGTCTGGACAAGCCCTTTGAGCTGGGCTCGACCGATGCGGTGTCCAGGGTCCGCCGGCTGTTCGACGCGCAGAAGGCGGGACATGCCGGGACGCTGGACCCGCTGGCCTCTGGCATCCTGCCCATCGCGCTGGGCGAGGCGACCAAGACGGTTCCGCATCTGATGGAGGCGGAGAAGGTCTATCGCTTCACCATCAACTGGGGCGTCTCGACCGACAGCGTCGATCGCGAGGGCGAGATCATCGGGCGATCGGACGTGCGGCCCCCGGTCGAGGCGGTGCGGGCCGCCCTGCCCGCCTTCGTCGGCGAGATCGACCAGACGCCGCCCCGGTTCAGCGCCATCAAGGTCGACGGCCAGCGCGCCTATGACCTGGCCCGCGAGGGGGCAGACTTCGAGCTGGAAAGCCGCCGCGTCACCATCCATTCGGCCGAGGTCACCGACGCGCCGGACGCCGACCACATCGAGCTGACCATCCGCACCGGCAAGGGCGTCTATGTGCGCTCCCTGGCCCGCGATCTGGCGGCCATGCTGGGGGCCGAGGGGCACGTCTCGGCCCTGCGGCGCGAGCGGGTGGGGCCGTTTTCGATCGAGAACGCCGTCACGCTGGATTTCCTGACCGATCTGGTGCATAGGGACGCCGCCTTGGAAGGCCTTCTGCCCGTTGCGACCGCCCTGGACGACATCCCGGAGCTGGCCGTGACGGAACAGGACGCCTTCTCGCTTCGGCAGGGACGGCCGATCGTTCTGCTCCCCCGACAGGTTGAAACTCTGAAGAGCCGCCTCCGGGACGGTTCTCGCACCGTTTCCGCCTTTCAGGGACAGACGCTCGTCGCTCTCGGTCAGTTGCGGGCCGGCCGGCTGGAACCCGACCGCGTTTTCAATCTTTCCTGACCCCGGTCAGGGGACTCCAACCTGGAGAATACCGATGTCGATTACTGCTGAACGCAAGAACGAAGTCATTGCCGAGAACGCCCGCTCCGCCGGCGACACCGGTTCGGCCGAGGTTCAGGTCGCGATCCTGTCGGAACGCATCGCCAACCTCACCGAGCACTTCAAGACCCACAAGAAGGACAACCACTCGCGCCGCGGCCTGCTCAAGATGGTTTCGCAGCGTCGTCGCCTTCTGGACCACCTGGTGAAGGTCGATCGCGAGCGTTACACCGCTCTGATCACCAAGCTGAACCTGCGCCGCTAGGGGCAGCACGCAAAAAACGGATTCGAGGCGCGGGCCATGTCCGCGCCTCTTTCCGTAACTAACGACCGGCGCGCCGCCGCAGTTTTCGGCGCAAGACGCGAGGGCCACACCGGTCCTCTTGACCTCCCGGATCGACCGCCATGGGGCGGCGCTCCCTGGATCGAAGGACTGAACCCCCGACGCATCCGCACCCACTGATGGGACCCCGGCCGGAATACGCCGCCCGGGATACGAAAGACGAAAACATGTTCGATATCAAACGCAAGACGATCGACTGGGCGGGCCGCCCGCTGACGCTGGAAACGGGCCGCATCGCCCGACAGGCCGACGGTGCCGTCCTGGCCACCTATGGCGAGACCGTCGTCCTGGCCACCGTCGTCTACGGTCGCGCGCCCAAGCCGGGCCTGGATTTCTTCCCGCTGACCGTCAACTACCAGGAAAAGACCTTCGCCGCCGGCAAGATCCCCGGTGGCTATTTCAAGCGTGAAGGCCGCCCGACCGAGAAGGAAACCCTGGTCAGCCGCCTGATCGACCGTCCGATCCGCCCGCTGTTCGTCAAGGGCTTCAAGAACGAGACCCAGGTCGTCATCACCGTGCTGCAGCACGATCTGGAGAACGACCCCGACATCGTCGGCATGGTCGCCACCTCTGCGGCCCTGACCCTGTCGGGCGTGCCTTTCATGGGCCCGATCGGCGCCGCCCGCGTCGGCTATATCGACGGCGAGTTCGTGCTGAACCCGACCCTGGACCAGATGCCTGACTCCGCGCTCGACCTGGTCGTCGCCGGCACCTCTGACGCCCTGATGATGGTCGAATCCGAAGCCAGGGAACTGTCCGAGCAGGTCATGCTGGACGCCCTGATGTTCGCGCATCGCGGCATGCAGCCGGTGATCGACGCCATCATCGAGATGGCCGAGCACGCCGCCAAGGATCCGTTCGACTTCACCGCCGAGGACCACTCCGACGTCGTCACCCGGATCCAGTCGCTGGTCGGCGAGGACATCAAGGCCGCCTATACCCATGTCGGCAAACATGCCCGTCACGAAGCCGTCGGCGCCGCCAAGAAGAAGGCCTCGGCCGCCCTGGTGAAGACCGACGAGCACCCGGACGGCGTCGATTCCGCCACGTTCGGCACGGCCTTCAAGGAATGCGAGGCCCACGTCCTGCGTCGCGACATCATCGACAACGCCCACCGCGTCGATGGCCGGGCGCTGGACAAGGTCCGCGACATCGTCTCGGAAGTCGGCATCTTCCCGCGCACCCACGGTTCGGCCCTGTTCACCCGTGGTGAAACGCAAGCCATCGTGGTCGCCACCCTGGGCACCGGCGAGGACGAGCAGTACGTCGACTCCCTGGCCGGGACGTACAAGGAGAAGTTCCTCCTGCACTACAACTTCCCTCCCTATTCGGTCGGCGAGACCGGTCGTATGGGCGGCGCGGGCCGTCGGGAAATCGGTCACGGCAAGCTGGCCTGGCGGGCGATCCGTCCGATGCTGCCGACCTCGGAAGAGTTCCCCTATACGATCCGCATCGTGTCGGAGATCACCGAGTCCAACGGTTCGTCCTCCATGGCCTCGGTCTGCGGCGCCTCGCTGGCGCTGATGGATGCGGGCGTGCCCCTGAAGAAGCCCGTCTCGGGCATCGCCATGGGCCTGATCCTGGAGCCGTCGGGCGAGTTCGCCATCCTGTCGGACATCCTGGGTGATGAAGATCACCTGGGCGACATGGACTTCAAGGTCGCCGGCACGCGTGACGGCATCACCTCGCTGCAGATGGACATCAAGGTCGCCGGCATCACCGAGGAGATCATGAAGAAGGCCATCGCCCAAGCGTCGGCCGGCCGTCTTCACATCCTCGACGAGATGGACAAGGCCATCGACGGCGCCCGCACCGAGCTGGGCGAATACGCGCCCAAGATCGAATCCATCAAGGTTCCGGTCGACAAGATCCGCGACATCATCGGCACCGGCGGCAAGATCATCCGCGAGATCGTCGAAAAGACCGGCGCCAAGATCAACATCGAGGACGACGGCACGGTGAAGATCGCCGCCTCGGACCAGGAAAAGATCGACGCCGCCAAGAACTGGATCTCGTCGATCGTGTCCGAGCCCGAGCCCGGCATGATCTATTCCGGCAAGGTCGTGAAGGTCGTCGACTTCGGCGCCTTCGTGAACTTCTTCGGGGCCAAGGACGGCCTGGTCCATGTGTCCCAGATCGCCCTGGAACGCGTCGCCAACCCGGCCGACGTCCTGTCGGAAGGCCAGGAGGTCAAGGTCAAATTCCTGGGCTTCGACGATCGCGGCAAGACCAAGCTGTCGATGAAGGTCGTCGATCAGTCGACGGGCGAGGACCTGACCGACAAGATCAATGCCGAGCGCGCCGAACGCGGCGAGCCCCCCCTGACCGAAGACACCGGCGGCGGCGGCAAGAAGCGTGAAGGCGGCGGAGACCGTGGCGGCGATCGCGGTCGCGGCCGCAGCCGTCGCGACTGATCGGTCGCGTCAGCGCTGAAAGAAACGAGGCCCCGCTGGTGACAGCGGGGCCTTTATCATTCTCCCTCCCCCGAGGGGGAGGGTGGTCGCAGCGAAGCGGAGACCGGGTGGGGCGGGCAAGGCGACACACCTGTAGCCTTTGCTGGATCGCCCTGCCGCCCCCACCCGGTCGCTGCGCGACCTGCCCTCCTCCGAGGGGGAGGGAGAGGCTCTTCTCCCTACGCCGCGCACTCCGCCGGCTTTTCCTCGTCCGGACCAAACAGGCCGCAGGCGCGGTCGATTTCGCCCTGGATCAGGGCGCAGCTGTTGGCGGCGTTGCAGGGCGGATGGGTCGCAGGACTGACGGCGATACAGCGGCTGACGAGCGATGCCGCCTCTCGGGCGCCCAATGTGTCCGAACAGGCCCCTGATTCGTCCTCACCCGAGGCATAATCGGTCGCCGGAGAGTCCGCTTCCGACATCGCCTCTTCTTGGGGCGGTGCATCGGCGGGCATCTCGGCCGTCGACTGCAGCGGCGTGACGGCCGCATCCGGCCCCGTGTCGGCGGCGGAGGGTTCGGCCGAGGGCTGGCAGGCGGCCAGACCAAGGACGGCGATCAGGGCGAAGGACGCGGTCAGGCGGGTCATGGGCCGTCTCCGGGCGGGAAAACGACGACGATGCGCCGCTTCCCGCCGTCTGCAAAGCCCCCACGCTCACCGCGCGATTGCGGCGTCCACGGCGGCGCGCTGCAGGGCGAACAGGTCGTTGCAGCCCCGTTCGGCCAGCTGGAACAGCCGGTCGAACTCGGGACGGGAGAAGCCGCGCTTCTCGCCCGTGGCCTGGATCTCGACGATGGTGCCCGAGCCGGTCAGGACGAAATTGCCGTCGGCCTCGGCGTTGGAATCCTCTTCGTAGTCGAGGTCCAGCACCGGCGTATCGGCGAAGATCCCGCAGGAGACGGCCGCGACCTGATCCAGGATCGGATCGGTCTTCATGACCCCCTCGGCCCGCAGGTAGTTCAGGGCCGTGGCCATGGCGACCCAGGCCCCGGTGATCGAGGCGGTGCGGGTGCCACCGTCGGCCTGGATGACGTCGCAGTCGATCAGCACCTGACGCTCGCCCAGCGCCTTCAGGTCGACCACGGCGCGAAGGCTCCGGCCGATCAATCGTTGAATTTCCTGCGTCCGGCCCGACTGTTTGCCGGCGGCGGCCTCGCGGCGGCCGCGGGTGTGGGTGGCGCGGGGCAGCATGCCGTATTCGGCCGTGACCCAGCCCGCCCCCTTTCCGCGCATCCAGCCGGGCACGCTTTCCTCGACCGAGGCGGTCACCAGCACCTTCGTGTGGCCGAACGAGACGAGACAGGAGCCCTCGGCATAACGGTTGACGCCGGTTTCCAGCGTCACGGAGCGGAGCTGTTCGGGGGTGCGGTCGGAGGGGCGCATGACGGGTATCCTTGGCGGCAGAGAATGCGTTGGCGTATCGGGCCGGGCTGCTTATCCTGAAAGGGTGAGCCTGTATGCCCCCCACCCGTCACCCTTCGCCAACCAGACCGGCCCCGCGGCCGGGCTGACGGCGCTGGACGCCCGCGCGCGCGACATCTTCCGCCGGGTGGTGGAGACCTATCTGGAGACGGGCGAGCCGGTCGGGTCGCGAACAGTGTCGCGCGGGGGCGTGCAGCTGTCGCCCGCCTCGATCCGCAACACGATGCAGGACCTGACCCTGGCGGGGCTGCTGGCCGCGCCCCACACCTCCGCCGGACGTATCCCGACCCATGCGGGCCTGCGGCTGTTCGTCGACGGCCTGCTGGAGATCGGCGACATTGGCACCGAGGAACGGCGCGAGATCGACGGGCGGCTGGCCGGGCGCGGCAAGGGGTTCGAGGAGGCGCTGGACGAGGCGACGTCCCTGCTGTCCGGGCTGGCCGGGGGGGCGGGCATCGTGGCGACCCCGATCCGCGACGCGGGCGTCAAACATGTGGAGTTCGTGGCGCTGGGCCCCGATCAGGCGCTGGCGGTGCTGGTCGGAGACGACGGCTCGGTCGAGAACCGGATCATGACCCTGGCGGCCGGGGTGACGCCCTCGACCCTGCAGGAGGCGTCCAACTTCCTGAACGCGCGGCTGAAGGGCCGGCCGCTGGCCGAGGCGCGCAGCGAGATGGGGGCCGAACTGGCCGCCGCGCGGCAGGAGCTGAACGCGGCCGCCGCCCGGCTGGTGGAGGACGGCCTGGCCGCCTGGTCGGGCGGACCGGATCGGGAACGGTCCCTGATCGTGCGGGGCCGCGCCAACCTGTTGCAGGATGCGGGCGCGGCCGAAGATCTGGAGCGGGTGCGGATCCTGTTCGACGACCTGGAGCAGAAGGAACAGCTGATCGGCCTGCTGGACGGGGTCAATGCGGCCCAGGGCGTGCGCATCTTTATCGGGGCGGAGACGCGGTTGTTTTCGCTTTCGGGTTCCGCTGTGGTCGCAGCACCCTATATGACGGGCCGCCAGCGGGTTCTGGGCGCCATCGGCGTGATCGGACCCGCTCGACTGAACTATGCCCGCATCATTCCGTTGGTGGACTACACCGCCCGGGTGCTGGGCCGCATACTGGACGGACAAGACACGTGACCGATACGACCAACCCGAACGATCTCGAAGCCCAGCTGGACGAGGCCCTGGCCAATGCCGAGGCCGGGCTGGACGGCAATCCGGACGACCTGGGGCCGGACAGCCTGGCCCCTCTGGACGCGATGATCGCCGACCGCGACCTGTGGAAGGACCGCGCGATGCGGGCGGCGGCCGAGGCCGACAACGTCAAGCGCCGCACCGAGACCCAGATGAACGACGCGCGGGCCTTTGCCATCCAGCGCTTCGCCAGGGACCTGCTGGGCGTGGCCGACAATCTGGAGCGCGCCCTGATGGCCGCGCCCAAGGACGCCGACAGCGCCGCGGCCGGCCTGATCAACGGACTGGAGCTGACACAGAAGTCGCTGCTGCAGGCCTTCGAGACCAATGGCCTGAAGCGGCTGGCCCCCGGTCTGGGCGATCCGTTCGATCCGCATCTGCATCAGGCCATGATGGAACAGCCCTCGACCGAAGCGCCCGGAGGGACGGTGATCCAGACGATGCAGGCCGGCTACGAATTGTTCGGCCGGACGGTTCGCCCGGCGATGGTCGTGGTGGCGGCCAGGGGATCCGGTCCGCAAGGGACCAACCCCTATGCCACAGCGCCCAACGGCAGCGGCAACGGCGGGACCTTCGACGGCCAGGCCTGAGGCTATTTGAGCTTCGCCTCGAACAGGGCCGTCAGCCGCGCCCAGCCGTCGGCGGCGTCGGCGGCATTGTAGCTGGGGCGATAGTCGGCATGGAAGCCGTGCTGGGCGTCGTCATAAACCTTGATGCCGCTCTCGCTCGCACCGGCCGTGGCCAGGGCCGTCTGCATGGCCTGGACCGTGTCCAGGGGGATGCCCTGATCCAGCCCGCCGTAGTTGCCGATCACCACGCCCTTCAGATCGGCCGCCAGATCGACGGGATAGGGACGGCCGCTCTCGACCTGGGCCGGGGTCGCGGTCGGCGAAGGCGCAAGGCGGCCATACCAGGCCACGCCCGCGTCGATGGCGGCAAAGCGCGCCGCGGCCTGCCAGACGACCTTGCCGCCCCAGCAGAAGCCGGTGATGCCGACCTTGTCGTCATTGGCCCACAGCTGGCCCGAGGCCCAGTTCAGGGTCGCGTCGATGTCGCCCATGACCTGTTCGTATCCGGCGGCCCCGACGATGGCCTGAATCCGCTGCATATCGGCCAGGGGGGCGGGATCCTCGACGCGCACGAAGAAGGCGGGAGCGATGGCGGCATAGCCCTGTCTGGCCAGGCGGCGGCAGACGTCCTGGATATAGGCGTGCAGGCCGAAGATCTCGGACACCACGATGACCAGCGGCCAGGGTCCGTCCCCTTCCGGGCGCGCGACATAGGCCGGCAGGTCGAATCCGTCGGGGGCCGGACAGGTGACCATGCCGACCTCCAGCCCTGCGGCATCGGTCACGATCGGTCGGGCGGACTGGGCGAGCGCCGCCGGGCAGTAGCCGGTGAAGACCGCGGCCCCCAGGGTCAGGGCGCCCAGACCGCGGCGGGACAGTTTCAGGTCTTCGGCGGTCAGGCCTTCGGGGCGGGTCAGGATGGTCATCGCAACTCCTTGCTCGGTTGCCATGACCTTGGGCGACGGATCGCGCCGGGTCGAGTCACGCCCGCGTGCGGCGTCAGGTCGCGCGCCTGAGGGTCAGATTGATGCGTCCGCCGCCGGGTATCAGGGCCGATGACCCGGCCAGCAGACGGTCGATGCCGTGCCGGGCCAGTCGGGCGGGCCCGGTCAGGGCGCAGACGTCGCCCGAACCCAGCCGGATCGACCGCGTCGGGCCGCCGTCCGCCGGGCCGATGCGAAACACGGCGGTGTCCCCCAGCGAGACCGATACGACCGGCGCGGTCAGGTCGACCTCGTCCCGGTCCTGATGCAGGCCCATCCGGGCCGTGTCCCGATACAGATTGACCAGACAGGCGTCCGGCGGATCGCTCCCGCCGGTCAGGCCATCCCACAGGGCCACAAGCGTGGCCGGGATCGGCGGCCAGGGCGCGCCCGTCTCCGGGTGGGTGGTCTGGTAGCGATAGCCCGCGCGGTCCGACACCCAGCCGACCCGGCCCATATTGGTCATCCGGACCGAGAACGGCTTTCCGCCCGGCGTGACCGGCCGATAGAAGGGCGCGATGCTGATTGCGGCCTGGATCTCGGCCAGCAGGTCCGTCCGGGCCGCCGGGTCGAGCGCGCCGGGCCGGTAGAGAAAGCCGGGCAGGTCGGGGAACGGCTCCATCGGGGCCGCGCGGGGATCAGTCCAGCGCCCGCGCCTCTTCCGGCAGCATGATCGGCACGCCGTCACGGATCGGAAAGGCCAGTTTGGCGCCCCTGGAAATCAGCTCGCTGGCCGCGCGGTCATAGTCCAGCTTTCCGCGCGTGACAGGGCAAACCAGCACCTCAAGCAGGCGGGGATCCACTGAAGAGGGGGTGTTGAAAGTGTCGCTCATGAAGGCAGTAGGCCGCAGGCATCAGGCAGTAGCAAGGGGGCTCGACGTCACATCGGACCCGGTTTGGCCAAAAGTCCTACTGCCTACTGCTTACTGCCTATTGCCTGTTCGGTCACTGCATTGCCGTCGGGCCGTCGCCATCCCCCATCTCGGCCGCGTCAATCCGCATCAGGGCGGTCAGGACGGCGACGCGGTCATCCAGGGTCAGGGCCTCGAGCAGCGCCTGCTTCTCCGGACCGTCGAATGGCAGGGCCATGGACAGGCTGTTGATCAAGGCTTCCTGGGGGGCCGCCTCGGCCGTTTCCCAGTCGATTTCCAGCTGGCGGCGCTCGAGATAGGCGCGGAGCGCGCCCAGGAAGGTTTCCCGCTCGAACGTCTCGCCCCCGGTCGGTGCCGTCAGGTCGCTCTCGAACGGGGCGAAGGTGGCGCGCACCTGGCGATAGGGGGTCTGGGTCGGCAGTTCGGAGGCGACGCGGAACCGGGCCACGCCGGTCAGGGTGACCAGATAGCGCCCGTCAGAGGTCTCGGCGAAGCTGGTGATCCGCCCGGCGCAGCCCACGGCCGAGAGGCTGGGCAGGGGGCGCGGTCCGCCGACCGGCTGGATCATGCCCACGACCCGATCGCCCGCCATGGCGTCGTCGATCATGTTCAGATAGCGCGGCTCGAAGATATTCAGCGGCAACTGCCCGCGCGGCAGCAGGATGGACCCCGGCAGGGGGAACACCGGAATGACCTGGGGCAGGTCGACGGCCTTCACATAGCCCTGGGCCATCGGTCGTCTCCGCCTTATGCGAACAGGATGGAGGACAGGCGGCGACGCCCGTCCCTGGCGATGTCGGACGACAGGCCGGCGGCCTCGAACACGACCAGCAACTGCTTTCTGGCCGCGTGGTCGTTCCACTCCAAATCGGCCTGGACGATGTCCAGCAGGTTGGTGACCGCCCCCTTCAGATCGCCTGACGCAGCCTGGGCCAGCGAGAGGTCATAGCGGGCCTGATGATCGGCCGGGTTGGCGCGCAGGGCGGCCTCCAGCGCGGCCGTCTCGCCGGTCGGGGCGGCCGAGGCCAGGGCCAGCTGGGCCCGCAGGCTGATGACGGCGACGTTCTTCGACCCGGCCGACGCCATGGCCACGGTCTGGCGGGCCTGGTCGGCATCGCCGCCGGCCAGATAGACGCGCGCCATCCCGGCGATGGCGTCCTCGTTCTCCGGCTCCAGGGTCAGGACATGGGCGAACGCCTGGGCGGCACCGCCGAAGTCGTCCAGGCCCAGGGATTCCTCGCCGAGCGCCAGCAGCTGCTGAACGTCGGAGTTGACGCCCTCCCCGCCCGACAGTTTCTCGATGAAGGCCTTGATCTGGCTCTCGGGCACCGCACCCTGAAAACCGTCGACCGGCTGACCGTCGACGAAGGCATAGACGGTCGGGATCGACTGGACCCGCAGCTGACCGGCGTAGGCCGGGTTTCTGTCGACGTCGATCTTGACCAGCTTGACCGCGCCGCCCGCGGCCCGGACCTGTTTCTCCAGCGCAGGCGTCAGGGTCCGGCACGGTCCGCACCAGGTGGCCCAGAAGTCGACGATGACCGGCTGGATCCTCGACTGGGCGATGACGTCCGTCATGAATCCCGCGTCTGACCCGTCCTTGATCAGGTCGTCAGCGCCGGCGGTCGGAGTGGGGTCGACAAGGCTCATCGGTGGTCTCTGCTACAGGCTTTGATCATGCGGAACGTCTCAGATGGTCGCGGGGGGCTCCGGACTCAAGCGTTGAAGTCGATCACCAGGGGCTCGCGGTCGATCGCGGCCAGAAACTGACGGAAAGCCGCCTGGGTCAGCGCCGTTGTGGCCGTGTTGGTCAGGGGATGAAAGTTGACGATGTCGGCCTGCCACAAACGGCGGTCCAGCACGAAGGTCACGCGCCGGTCGACATCGTTGATCAGTCCCAGCGCCGTCACCGAGCCGGGCCGGACGCCCAGGGTCTCGAACATCAGGGCCTCGTTGCCGAACGACAGGCGGTCCGAGCCGATGATCCGGGGCGCGGCCTTCAGGTCGATGACCGTGTCCTGACGGGCCGAGATCAGCCACAGTCGGCCCTTCCTGTCCTTCAGGAACAGGTTCTTGGTGTGCGCGCCCGGCAGGGAGGCCTTGAGTTCGAGACCCTCTTCCACCCGGAATACGGCGTCGTGGTCGGTGGTCGCCCCCGTGATCGCACGCTCGCCCATCCATTGCAGAAGGCTGTCGCGGTCATGCAGCGGTTGAGGGGTCATGGCGGGCCGGGCTAGGATCAAGTCTGTTCGATACCGGAGGATGCCTCGCCTTGGAACTGGAATGCTATCCCATGTCGGCCCGGCCGCCGGACATGGTGCCGGGTCGCCAGTCGCGGAACTGGATGGACGCCTTCGTCAGCCGGCATCCGTATCGCTGCCTGCCGCTGACCATGGCCAACACCACGGGGTGGGAAATCCTGTGTCCCTTCACCTTCACGGCCGAGTGGAACGGCGGGCCGTCGCAGTCCGACATCACCATCACGCCGGAGCGCCCACAGCCGGAGCTGGATCATTTCGTCACCTCGCACTTCTCGCGCGGCGTCCTGACCATGCATCCCCAGTATCTGTTCCGCACGCCGCCCGGCTGGGGGATGATCTGCTCGGGATCGCCCAACCATGTGAAGGACGGCATCCAGCCCCTGGTCGGTCTGATCGAGACGGACTGGCTGCCGTTTCCGTTCACGATGAACTGGATCTTCACCCGGCCGGGTCGGGTCCGGTTCGAGCGGGGCGAGCCGTTCTGCTTCATCAATCTGGTCGAGCACCGGAAGATGGAGGCGGTGCAGCCCGTGATCCGGACGCTGGAATCCAATCCTGTGATGAAGGGTCAGTTCGAGGCCTGGAACCGGCAGCGCACGGACTTCAACACCCGCCTGGCGTCCGGCGACCCCGATGCGGCCAAGGAGGCCTGGCAGCGGTTCTACTTCAAGGGCGAGATTCCGGAGGCCCTGGGTTCGGCCCCCGAAACCCATGCCAACAAGCGCCGATTGAAGATGCCCCGGGTCGGCTGAATCCGACCCGGGACGTCCGTCGTCACGTCGGGCGGGTGATGCGGCTGCCGATGTTGGCGATCACTTCTCTGGCGTCAAAGGCATTGGCGTCGCCGGCGGGCTTGGCACCCCGACCCATGACGATCTCGGCGGTGGCCTCGTAGCGATCGACCTGGCGGACGTCGAAGTCGGCACGGCCCCAGAAGGGATCGCCCCACAGGCTCCAGCCTCGGCGCCCGTAATAGCGCCACGACGGCCCCCAGTAGCGATAGCGGTCGAAGAAGGGGTCGCCGACCGTCTGATAGCGTGTGTCACGATCAGTCGCCCGGTTGGTGGTCGAGAACCAGTCGAATCCGTTCTCGGTCGTCAGCTCGGCGGCCCGCAGCAGCAGTGACATCTCCACCTGTTCGCGGGAGGTGACCGAGTTGCCCGAGAAGCTGACGCGATAGCGATCGGTCTCCAGCCGCTGTTCGGCATAGCCACCGCGCTGCCCGTTGAAGCCGGCGGGGGCATAGGGCGTGGCCGTGGCGCAGGCCCCGAGCGTCAGGGCGGCTGCGGCGACCAGAAGAAGGGTCTTGGTCGGGGGTTTCATGGGGGGACTCCACTCGGAGGACAGGGGATCGGCCTTTGCACCTGAACGGGACATGAACGCCACAGTTCCCGGCATCATCAAATCATTCTAATCGCGACACAATCAGCACGGAAGCCAGCAGCAGCAGGACCCCGACGAGGACGCCGAACGCCCGCCGGAACCGGGGTTCGTTCATGCGTCTGGCCAGGGCCGCGCCACCCAGACCGTAGGCGCTCATCGTGATCAGGTCCATGCCGACGACGACGCAGGCGAAGACCGCCAGCTGGGGCGCGGCCGGCCGCTCCGCATCCATGAAGGGCGGCAGGACGGCCGAAAAGAACAGCACGATCTTGGGATTGGCCAGCTGCACCAGGAATCCATCGACAAAGGCCGGGCGTCGCGGGTGGGTGCGGCCTTTGGTGACAGCGGCCTCGGGCCGGGAGGCGAAGGCCCCTCGCAAGGACGATATACCCAGCCAGGCGACATAGAGAGCGCCGCCGATCGCGACGACCCGGAAAACCTGGGGCAAGGCGGCGACGAGCGCCCCCAGACCCAGGGCCGCCGCAGCGAACCACACGAGCGTCGCCGTATTCATGCCCAGAACGGCGATCAGGGCCGCCCGCCGACCGCGCTCGATCCCGGCGGCGACCGAGAACAGGTTGGCCGGGCCGGGCGTCACCGCCAGCACCATCATCACGCCCATGAAAACCCAGAACAGGTGCGGATCGACCGGTAACGTCATCAAGGTCGGGCGATCAGGCCGACAGACACACGACCTGCGCCACCCTCAGGTCGCGCCGCAGGTCGTCTGCGACGCGGCCATAGTTCTCGGTGGTGACGGGCTCGCTCGTCAGCGGCTCGTCCGGCCGCTGTTCGCCCCGGATCGCAGGGCCGAGGGTATCCGGCGCGGTGGTATAGACCCGGCCCCTTCGCGGAGCCTCGGCGATCGTCACGCCCACGACCCGCCCTCTGCGATCCATGACGGGCGCTCCCGACAGGCCTGCCAGCGTGCCGTCCAGACCCTCGGTGCGACCGACCTCGGCCCAGGCCAGCACGGGCTCGTCATGACGGCCCCGACCCTGCACGTGCAGCACTTCCCGGCCGAGAAGGCGCGAGGCGACCTCGCCGGGCGTGCCCTGCGGAAAGCCCGGATGGAAACCGCGCTGGCCGACGCGCAGGGGCGCCAGGGCGGTGACCGGCAGAGCCGGCGGTCCTCCGGCCGTGATCAAAAGGGCGATGTCGGCGCGCGGCGACAGGCGGACGTCGGCCGAAACAGCCCGGCCGCCGCCGACCACCAGCGCCGGGCGACGACACCCCTCGACCACATGCTTGGCCGTCAGCCAGCGCCCCTCGCCGGCGATCGAGAAGGCGGTGCCCGAAGCAGGCTGGAACGGGATGTCGGGCGCGATGACGGTGACGGCAGGATCGAACGGCGTAATAGGGCCCAGCAGGGCACCTTCGATCGGGTCGGGGGGTGGCGGCGCGGGGGGCGCGTCGGCGTTCTCGCGCTGGGCCAGGGAGGCAAAGACGAGCAGCGCGCCCACTCCGGCATAGAGTAGCAGATCGGCGGGACGGGGCAGATTCACCGAGGCTCAACCCGTCAGGGCGGCAGCGAGGATCAGGGCCGTGGCCAGCTTGGCCGAGACCAGCAGAACGGCCGCCGAGACTTCGCCCTCCTGGATGCGCTGCGGCAGGCCCGTCAGCAGAAGATCGACCACGCGGAAGGCCAGCAGCTGAAGGACCAGGGTGGCCACGCCCCACAGGGCGATGTCGACGACCGATGTCGAGACGGACATGGACACCGCCAGCGGAATCGCCAGTCCGATCAACACCCCGCCGAAGGCTACGCCCGCCGCCGCATTGCCCTCGCGGATCAGGGCGATCTCTTTCCAGGGCGTCAGCAGCCCATAGACGACCGCGCCCGCGCCCAGCAGGGCGAAGGTCACGACCATATGCAGGACGAGAACCGGAAATCCGCTTGCGAAGGCCTGGACTTCGGGGCTGGTCAGGGTCTCGGACAGGGACGACGGAGCCATGAGGCCTCAGGGTGTGCGGAACGGCGGAGTTGGAGGAACGAAAGCCAATCGTCTTGCCCGATTGTGGCCCCGATCGGCAAGGACGCGAGGGCCACACTGTGTGACCAAAGATTGCGGTCCGGTGACGCAAACCGGTATGAGGCAATCATGTCCGAACCCGCCCTGCCTGTCGTCCTCGTCGTGGCCGCCGCCCTGGTGGACATCGACGGCCGTGTGCTGATCGCCAGGCGGCCGGAAGGCAAGGCGCTGGCCGGCCTGTGGGAGTTTCCCGGTGGCAAGGTCGAGCCGGGCGAGCGACCCGAGGCGGCCCTGATCCGCGAGTTGAACGAGGAACTGGGCATCGACGTGCAGGAGGCCTGTCTGGCCCCGTTCGTCTTCGCCAGCCACGCTTATGATTCGTTTCACCTAATTATGCCATTGTATCTGTGTCGGCGCTGGTCCGGCCTGGTCGTCGCGCGCGAGCACGCCGCCCTGGCCTGGGTCCGGCCCAATGCCTTGTCTGATTATCCCATGCCCCCCGCCGATGCCCCGCTCGTGGCCTGGTTGAGGGATCTGCTCTAGGCCTCGTGTGACAAAGAAGGTGTGTGTCCATGTCCCTGATCCGCCGCTTTCTGGGCGATGAACGAGGCACCACGTCGATTGAGTACGCTGTGATCGTCGGCCTGATCTTCCTGGTCATCGTGGCCGCTGCCAATACCCTGTCCAGCAACGTCGTCGAGATGTTCAACCGGCTCAGCACCGCCATTGCGGGCGCCATAGGCTGAAGAGGCAGGCGGGTCCAGCCTGCCGAGGGTCTGGCGCGACCTCTGGAAACGTGGCGGCTTTCGCGTCGGCCCGGTATGGGTCGTCCCGTTTCGCCATCCGGAAACCCCTCGATTGCGCCTGTCCATCCTGATCACCTGGCTGTTCGTCCTGCTTGCGGGTGCTTTTGCCTTGCCTGGAGGATCGACCGCCCAGACCGGACTAACGCGGGCGGTTCCTGCCGCCGCGCCGGGAGCCCAGCGTAACGCGCGGATCGAGGTCGAACTGGTGCCCATGAATGCCTGGGCCGCGCCGGGATCGACAGCGGTGGTGGCGCTGCGCCAGAAGATCCAGCCTGGCTGGCACACCTACTGGCGCAATCCCGGCGATTCCGGGGGGCCGACGACGCTGGACTGGAGCCTGGCTCCAGGCGTCCTCGCCGGCGACATCCTGTGGCCCCTGCCCCGTCGCCAGCGCCTGGGCGACATCGTCAACCTGGGCTATGAGGATCAGGTCTTTCTGCCGGTGCCGATCGATATTCCTGCCAGCGCCAGGCCGGGCTCGAAAATCCCGCTGACCGTGACCGCCCTGCTGTTCGTGTGCAGCGACGAAATGTGCGTGCCGGACAGCTTCACCCTGCGGCTGGACCTGCCGATCCGCGACGGCACACCGCCGCTGGTCGGGGCGGACGGCGCGGCGATCCAGCGCCAGGTCGAAAGCGCGCCCCGACCGGCCGGAATCACGGCGCACGCGACCCTGACCGACGGCCGGCTGGTGCTCGGCGCGAGCGGCGGTCCCCTGGCCGGGGCCGATATCGATCGCGCGACCTTCTATCCCTTCGAAGCAGGACTGATCGACCACGACGTCGCCCTGTCCGCGAGTGCCGGGGCGGACGGCCTCGGTCTGACGCTGGCCCCGACCGGCGACCTTGTTTCGACCGGTCTGTCGAAACCGCTGGCGGGTGTCCTGGCCACCGATGCGGGGGCCTGGGAGATCTCGGCGATCCCCGGCCCGGTGCTGCCGGGCACCACCGGCCGCTCGCTCGCGACCGCCGACGGGCCCGACGGGGCATTCCCGGGCGTGGCCGCCGCGATTCAGGCCATGGCCTTCGCCTTTATGGGCGGGTTGATCCTGAACCTGATGCCCTGTGTGTTTCCCGTCCTGGCCCTGAAGGCGGCGGCCCTGGCGCGATCGTCGAGAGACGCAAAGGAAGCCCGGGCAGACGGCCTGGCCTATCTGGCGGGAGTCCTGGTGACGTTTCTGCTGCTCGGGACCGCCCTGCTGCTGCTGCGCGGTCTGGGCCAGGAGATCGGCTGGGGCTTCCAGCTGCAGTCGCCGCCGGTCGTGGCCGTGCTGGCGCTGCTGATGCTGGTGGTGGGGCTGAACCTGGCGGGGCTGTTCCAGATCGGGCTGGGCCTTCAGGCGGCGGGCGGGTCGCGGCTGTCGCGGCTGAACGGCCCGATCGGCGCATTCTTGACGGGCATCCTGGCTGTTGTGGTGGCCGCCCCCTGCACGGCACCCTTCATGGCCGTGGCCCTGGGAGCAGCGCTGATCCTGCCAGCGCCGATCGCCCTGCTGGTCTTCCTGTGCCTCGGCCTGGGGCTGGCCCTGCCCTATCTGGCGATCAGCCTGTCGCCAGGTCTGCTCGTCCGGCTGCCGCGTCCCGGCCCCTGGATGGAGCGGCTGCAACAGGGGCTGGCCCTGCCCATGTTCGCCGCCGCCCTTTGGCTGGGCTGGGTGTTCCAGCGGCAGCAGGGATCGACAGCGGCGGCGTGGCTGATGGTCGGAGCGGTCATCCTGAGTGTATCGGTGTGGGCGTTCGGGCTTCGGCAGCGGGCGCTCGCGACCGGGTCCGTCTTGCGGCCCCTGACCCTGACGTCGGCGCTCGCCCTGATCGTCGCGATCGGGATCACGGGCCTTGCCGTCAGTCTGCCCCCTGCGGCCAGTCCTCCATCAGCCCGGGGCAGCGGCCCGGCCAGCCAGCCCTGGTCGCCACAGGCCGTGGCGGATGCGCGGGCGCGGGGACGTCCGGTCCTCGTCGATTTCACCGCGGACTGGTGCGTCAGCTGCAAGATCAACGAACGCACCGCCCTGCATTCATCCAGGGTGGCAGAGGCTTTGTCGCGGACGGGCACGGTCTATCTGGTCGCCGACTGGACCCGGCGCGATCCGGTGATCGCGCGCGAACTTGCCCGCCACGGACGTTCGGGCGTGCCTCTGTATCTGGTCTATGCGCCAGGCGAGGCCCGGCCGCGCATCCTGCCCCAGCTGCTGACCGAGGGCGTGGTGATCGAGGCCCTGGAGGCCGCTAGTTCGTCGGTACGCCCGACCGGGCGTCCGGCTGCGGCGGGGCGGTGATGACCTCGACATTGTCGTTCAGCAGATAGGACAGCTCCGACAGGGCGACGGCCCTGGCCTCGGGGCTCGCGGCGGTCTCCACCGCATGGATCCTGACCGGGATGTCCTCGGAAATGCCGCGCAATATGCATTTCAGATCCCCGTCGGTGCCGCGTTCCTTCAGGATCAGATGCGCCTGCATGTCCATGGCCGACAGGGCGGTGGCGTGGGCCTTGAAGGCCTCGAAGTCGCCGCCGGCCGCGCCCGTCGGGCCCCAGGCATCGACCACGGCCTTCAGGGCGCTGGCCCGGGTCACGATATCGATGAACATGGGCTCGCCCGCGACCGAGACGGGCGCGCCGGCGTCCGCCGGCGGCTGGGCCGCCGCGAGCGCGACATTGGGGTCCGACAGCAACAGCGAGACGGCGATGGCGATGCCACACGACATGGTCCGGTCCTTTTCGCGACTCAGCGATTGAACCGGTCTACGCCCGACCCGTAAACGAGACCTTGATCAACGAAAGGCTGTCTCATGTCCGATCCTTCTGTCTGGGCCGCGTTCGATGCCGCCGCGACGCGTGATGCCGGGGCCCGGATTGTCGACCAGTTTGCATCCGACCTGGATCGACTGACACGGATGAGCGTGGAGGCGGCCGGGCTTTACCTCGATCTGTCCAAGCAGAGCTGGACCCGCGAGGGATTCGCGGCCTGTCTGGACCTGGCCCGCGCGGCCGGGGTCGAGCGGGAGCGCGCGCGGTTGTTCGCGGGCGAGGCGGTCAACAACACCGAAGGTCGGGCGGTGCTGCATCCGGCCTTGCGGGCGGATGACGACGCCGACTTCCGGGCGCTGGGCGAGCCCGTCTCGGATGAGGTCCGCAGCGTACGCCAGGCCATGGCCGACTATGCGACGGCCGTGCGGTCAGGAATCGAGACCGGCGCGACGGGTCAGGCGTTCAGGGCCATCGTCCACATCGGCATCGGCGGGTCGGATCTGGGGCCGCGCGTGGTCTGGGATGCCCTGAAGCCGCTGGAGCCGTCGATCGATCTGCGTTTCGTCGCCAATATCGATCCGCGCGACATGGCCGAGGCCCTGACCGGGCTGGATCCCGAGACCACCCTGGTCATCGTCGTGTCCAAGACCTTCACGACGCAGGAAACGCTCGCCAATGCCGAAGCGGCCAGGGTCTGGCTGGCGGCCAGCCTGCCCGTGGCCGGGCGCGACCGCCATTTCATCGGGGTAACCGCCGCGCCCGAGCGCGCCGAGGCCTTCGGCTGCGGTCGGACCTTCGCCTTCCGGGACTGGGTAGGGGGCCGCTATTCGCTGTGGTCTGCCGTCAGCCTCAGTTGCGTGATCGCGCTGGGTCCCGATGTCTTCGACAGCCTGCTGGCCGGCGCGCGGGCCATGGACGCGCATTTCGTCACCGCGCCGCTGGAGCGGAACGCACCGGTGCTGCTGGCCCTGGCCCAGGTCTGGAATGTCGATGGCCTGCATCGCCCGGCCCGCACGATCGCCCCCTATGCCCATGGTCTGCGCCGCCTGCCGGCCTTCCTGCAGCAGCTGGAGATGGAATCGAACGGCAAACGCGTTCGCCGCGACGGCTCGCCCGTCACCCGGCCGACCTGCCCCGTGGTGTTCGGCGAACCGGGCACCAACGGCCAGCACGCCTTCTTCCAGCAGATCCATCAGGGACCGCAGGTGGTTCCCGCCGAGTTCGTGATCGCGGCGGAGACCCTGCCGGACACGGTCGGCGCGCCGCTGTGGGCCAACGCCCTGGCCCAGGGCCAGGCCCTGATGCTGGGCAAGACGATCGAGGCGGCGCGCGCCGAACTGATCGCGGCAGGCGCGTCGCAGGCCGAGGCCGACCGGCTGGCCGGCCACAAGACCTTCCCCGGCAATCGTCCCTCGACCGCGATCGTCATGGACCGGCTGGTGCCCGAAACCCTCGGTGCGCTGCTCGCCCTGTATGAGCACAAGACGTTTGTCGAGGGTGTGATCTGGGACATCAACAGCTTCGACCAATGGGGGGTTGAGCTCGGCAAGGTCCTGGCCAGGGCCGTGTTGCGCGATGTCGAGGCCGGTGAGCCATCTGCAGACCTCGATCCCTCGACGTCCGCCCTTCTGACCCGGCTGCTGGCCTGAAAAACGGGCTTCCGCGAGGAAGCCCGTCTCGTCCGTCCTGCGCGGCGGCGACTACCAGCGGCGGTCGTAGCGATAGTCGCGGCGGTCATCACGGCGGTCGTAGCGCCGATCCCGGCGGTCGTCCCGGCGATCGTAGCGATAGTCCCGACGGTCGTTGTAACCATAGCCATAGCCATAGCGGCTGTTGATGCCGTGCTCGCGCTCCCAGTGGCCCTGGTTCCGCCAGCAACGGCCGTCGCGATAGAAGCCGCAATCATCGTCGTTATCAGAGGCCGCAGCCGCCAGAAGGCCCCCGGCGATGGCTCCGATCACAATGCCTGCCACGACATCGCCGCCGGTGTCGCGGCGCTGGTCATGGTGGTTCTGGCCACCGTAGTAGCGGCTCTGGGCCTCGGCCGGCGCGGCGGCCGCCAGCGTCAGAGCCAGAACCGGCGCGGCGGCGAACGCGAATTTGATGATCTTCATGTCCCTGTCTCCCCAAACGTGACGGCCGGGTACGACGCCCCTTCCCATGGTCAAGGTGTAGAACGCTCAATCTGAACGGACAGGCGGGGGCTCGTTCATCTGGCGTTCATCGTCTGGCGGTCTTGACGCTGCCTGTCCGCCATCCTACTTGCGACCTGCGTTAGCACTCGCAGGTCACGGCTGCCAAAAGCCGGTCTGCGAGGGCGACATCAAACTCTAGAGCTATACGGAGAACTCACAGATGGCGTTTCGTCCTCTCGGCGATCGCGTGCTGGTCAAGCGCGTGGAAGAAGAATCGAAGACCAAGGGCGGGATCATCATCCCCGACACCGCCAAGGAAAAGCCCCAGGAAGGCGAAGTCGTCGCCGTGGGCCCCGGCGTCCGTGACGAACGCGGCACCATCAACGCCCTGGAACTGAAGGCAGGCGACCGCATCCTGTTCGGCAAATGGTCGGGCACCGAGGTCAAGCTGGAAGGCGAAGACCTCATCATCATGAAGGAATCCGACGTCCTGGGCGTGCTGTAAGCACCCTCGACCTCGACCTTTCTTTCTCTGAAACCCACGATTTAGGAGCCGCCACATGGCTGCGAAACAAGTACAGTTCTCCACCGACGCGCGCGAGAAGATGCTGCGCGGCGTCAACGTCCTGGCCAATGCGGTCAAGGTGACGCTGGGTCCCAAGGGCCGCAACGTCGTGATCCAGAAGTCCTTCGGCGCCCCGCGCTCGACCAAGGACGGCGTCTCGGTCGCCAAGGAAATCGAGCTGGAAGACGCCTTCGAGAACATGGGCGCCCAGATGATCCGCGAAGTCGCGTCCAAGACCAACGACAAGGCGGGCGACGGCACCACCACCGCGACCGTCCTGGCCCAGTCCATCGTGCAGGAAGGCCTCAAGTCCGTCGCCGCCGGCATGAACCCGATGGATCTGAAGCGCGGCATCGACAAGGCCGTCGCCGCCGTCATCGCCGAGATCAAGGCCACCTCCAAGAAGGTCAGCGCCAACTCCGAGATCGCCCAGGTCGGCACCATCTCGGCCAACGGCGACACCGAGGTCGGCGAGATGATCGCCAGGGCCATGGACAAGGTCGGCAATGAGGGCGTCATCACGGTCGAGGAAGCCAAGACCGCCGAGACCGAACTGGACGTCGTCGAGGGCATGCAGTTCGACCGCGGCTACCTGAGCCCCTATTTCATCACCAACGCCGACAAGATGGAGGTCCAGCTCGAGGAACCGCTCATCCTGCTGTTCGAAAAGAAGCTGTCGAGCCTTCAGGCCATGCTCCCGATCCTGGAAGCCGTGGTCCAGTCGGGTCGCCCGCTCCTGATCATCGCCGAGGACATCGAGGGCGAGGCCCTGGCCACCCTGGTGGTCAACAAGCTGCGGGGCGGCCTGCGCGTCGCCGCCGTCAAGGCCCCCGGCTTCGGTGACCGCCGCAAGGCCATGCTGGAGGACATCGCCGTCCTGACCGGCGGCCAGGTCATCTCCGAGGACCTGGGCATCAAGCTCGAGAACGTCACGATCGACATGCTCGGCAAGGCCAAGAAGGTCACCATCACCAAGGACGACACCACCATCGTGGACGGCGTCGGCGGCAAGGACGAGATCGAGGCCCGCATCGGCCAGATCAAGAAGCAGATCGAGGACACCTCGTCCGACTACGACAAGGAAAAGCTGCAGGAACGTCTGGCCAAGCTGGCCGGCGGCGTCGCGGTCATCCGCGTCGGCGGCTCGACCGAGGTCGAGGTGAAGGAAAAGAAGGACCGCGTCGACGACGCCCTGAACGCCACGCGGGCCGCGGTTGAAGAAGGCATCGTCCCCGGCGGCGGCATCGCCCTGCTGAAGGCGACCCGGGCGCTGGAAGGCCTGAAAGGCGACAACGCCGACCAGACCGCCGGCATCGCCATCATCCGTCGCGCGATCCAGGCCCCGATCCGCCAGATCGTCGAGAATGCGGGCGTCGAAGGCTCCATCGTGGTCGGCAAGGTGCTCGAGAACCCCTCGGCCACCTACGGCTTCAACGCCCAGACCGAAGAGTATGTCGACATGATCCAGGCCGGCGTCATCGACCCCGCCAAGGTCGTTCGCACCGCCCTGCAGGACGCGGCCTCGGTCGCCGGTATCCTGATCACCACCGAAGCGGCCGTGGCCGATGCACCGAAGAAGGGCTCCGCCGGCGGTGCCGGCGGCGGCATGGGCGGCGGCGGCATGGGCGGCATGGGCGACATGGACTTCTAGTCCACGCCTGCATCGCGCTGACGAAGAAGAGGGCGGGTCCGGAAACGGGCCCGCTCTTTTCTGTCCTTACACCACGGCTGGACGACGCCGACCCGGGCCGGTCAACAACGCTTCAGGCGGGGCTTGTCGCGGTGATCCCTGCTTCGTCAACGACTGGCCCGAGGTCGGATACAATGTTGCGGAAGGCAGGCGACGCGATCGAGCCGCCGTCTCGCTCCCGGGAACGAATGTCCGTGATCAGGTCGCCACCACCGATCTGGTCGCCGCCCGGACGGTGAAACCGCAGTGTTTGCATGGGTGGGGGAAGAAATGGCGCGCCCGGAACGATTCGAACGTCCGACCCTCAGATTCGTAGTCTGATGCTCTATCCAGCTGAGCTACGGGCGCGCACAGGCCTTTCGGCGAGGGCGGGTATCTAGCGGGTCGATCCCCGGGGCGCAACCCGGATTTCGGGCAAAGTGAGCGGGGCCGCTGCAAGCAGGGCTTGGCGGGCGCGGCGGCCGGGCCTAGGTCGATGGCGTGCGCCTCCCCGCGTGTCCGTGCCAGAGGGTTTCCATGCTGACGTCGTCGATCCGCGCCCTGGTCGCTTTCGCCATGATGGCGAGTCTGACGGCGTGTCAGACTCTGAACGACGCGGTCAGCCGGTCGGCGGACGGCGGGGCCCCCGCGATCGTCGGTCAGACGCGCTCTGCGCCCGCGCACGGTCTGTTCGTCGCGGCGGCCAATCCACTGGCGGTGGAGGCCGGCCTGGCGATCCTGCGGCGCGGCGGATCGGCGGTCGATGCGGCGGTGGCGATCCAGGCGGTGCTGGGACTGGTCGAGCCGCAGTCGTCCGGTCTGGGCGGCGGGTCGTTCATGATGGTCTTCAACGCCGGGACGGGCGAGGTCACGACCTATGACGGACGCGAGACCGCACCGTCGGCGGCGACGCCCGAGCTGTTCTACGAGAACGGAACCCCTCTGTCCTTCATGGACGCGGTGCTGAGCGGCCGGTCGACGGGCGTTCCGGGCGCGGTCGCCATGCTGGGGCAGGCGCAGAAGGATCACGGCATTCTGGCCTGGTCGGACCTGTTCGGCGATGCGGAGCGGCTGGCGCGGGACGGGTTCGTGGTCAGTCCGCGACTGGCCGGCATGATCGCCCTGACCGGCGGACAGGCGCGGACCGAATGGGCCAACGCCTATTTCACCCGGCCCGACGGGACACGCTATGTGGCGGGCGACACGCTGAGGAACCCGGCCTATGCCGAAACGATCGCGGCCCTGGCGCGGGAGGGGGCCGGGGCGCTTTATTCCGGTCCGCTGGCGCAGGCGATCGTGGATACGGTGCACGAAGGACCGCGGCCCGGAGCCCTGAGCACCGCGGACCTGGCCGCCTATCGACCCGTCGCGCGCGAGGCCCTGTGCCGACCGTTCCGGATCTATGTCGTGTGCATCCCGCCACCGCCGTCCAGCGGCGTCAGCCTGTTGCAGCTGCTGGCCATGGCCGAGACGCCGGTGGCCGCGCGGGCCCTGGCACAGGGTGAGACGAGCCCGCAGGCCTGGACCATGTTCGCCCAGTTGCAGCGGCTGATGTACGCCGATCGCGACCGCTACGTCGGCGATCCAGCCTTCGTGGGCGTCCCGGTGGCGGGGCTGCTGGACCCCGACTATGTCGCCGACCGCGCGGCCCTGGCCCCCGGCCTGACCGGGTCGGCGAGCGCCGGGACGCCGCCGGGAGGCATTTTCCGGGCCCCGGATGCGACGCAGGAGCCGGCCGGCACCTCGCATTTCGTCGTGGTGGATGCGAGGGGCAATGCCGTGTCGATGACGACCACCGTAGAGAGCATCTTCGGCTCGGGCCGGATGGCCAACGGCTATTTCCTGAACAACCAGCTGACGGACTTCTCGTTCACGCCGACGACGCGCGAAGGCCAGCCGGTCGCCAATGCGGTGGCTGCGGGCAAGCGGCCGCGCTCGTCGATGTCTCCGGTCATCATTCTGGACCAGCAGGGACGGCTGGTCGGGGCCATGGGATCACCAGGAGGGTCGTCGATCCTGGCCTATGTGGCCAAGGGGCTTATCGGAACCCTGGTGTGGGGACTGCCGGTCCAGGCCGCGTTCGACCTGCCCAATCTGGTGGCGAAGGGTCCGGGTTTCGGGGCCGATACGTCACGGTTCGGCCCGACGCTGCAGGCGGGGCTGGCGGCCAACGGCATCGTCCTGGCCCCGAACACGTCCGAGAACTCGGGCCTGCACGGCGGCATCTGGCGCGGCGATCACTGGGATGGCGGGGCCGACGACCGCCGCGAGGGCGTGGCGCGGACGGATTAGGTCTGGCCCGGCAGCCTCAGCTCGAACGTCGTGCCGGTGGGGCCGGTTTCGACGAGGCGAAGCTCGCCGCCATGGGCTGCGGCCAGTTCGCGCGAGATGGTCAGGCCCAGCCCGGTGCCGTCGCCGCCCGCGCCGCTGACGAAGGGCTCGAACAGGCGTCCGGACAGGCGCAGGGGGATGCCGGGACCATCATCGGTCACCCGGATGATACAGCCCTCGTCCCCGGCCCGCGCCTCGACCCGCACCGCGCCCCGGGCCGCGCCCCTGCGACGGGCGACGCGCGTGGCGTCCCCCTCGATGGACTGACGGGCGTTGCGCATCAGATTGACGAGGATGCGGTGCAGCTGGTCGCCGTCGGCGTGGACGGTGAAGCGGGGCGGGATGACCTTGACCAGTTTGACGCCGGTCGATTCCAGTCCGGCATCCTCGGCGGCCGCCGTGACGGCGGGGGCCAGGGCGATGCGGTCCAGGATGGGCGGGGGATCCTCGGACTTGCCGTAGTCCAGGACATTGCGGGTCAGGGCGGCGGCGCGGCCGAGCGCCCGCTCGAGTCGCGGCAGGGCCTTGGCGACCTGGGGGTCGGCGGAATCCGCCAGCCTGTCAGACGCGATCTGGGCCGAGGTCAGCATGTTGCGCAGATCGTGGTTGATCTTGGCCACCGCCTCGCCCAGGGCCACGAGGCGCGAACGGGAGCGCAGCGACAGGCGGACCTCTTCCTGCATCCGGGCCAGTTCGCGCTCGACCCTGCCGATCTCGTCGTGACGGTCCGAAGGGGGCTCGCCCATGGCGTTGGGGTCGGCGGCAAAGCTCTCGATCGAGCGCGTAACCCGTCGAAGCGGCCGCAGGACCAGATAGGCCAGACCAGCATACAGCAGCCCTCCGGCCACGGCCGAGATCAGCAGCGAGACCAGAAGGCTGTTCAGCAGGAAGGCCTGCAGTTCCTGCTTCAGAGGCTCGGCCGGGGCGACCACGTCGATGAAGTCGCCGGAGCGATAGCGGGGCGCGGCCCGGACCCGGATGGAGCGGTCGGCGGGGCCGAACAGGGTGCGGATGGGGTCCAGCAGACGCGCACCGCTGGTCTTGCGCCTCAGGTCGATGAAGTCAGGCGTCCGCGGAAGATTGGGCGCACGCAGCAGCTGGCGCATCACCCCCTGGTCACTGATGGCCACGGCCGACACACCGCCGATGCGGAGCAGCTGATCGGCCGTCTGTTCGTCCACCGCGCTGTAAGGCAGGGCCTCGACGCCGACAGAGGCCAGTTCCGCAGCCTGCAACCGGTCCAGAAGCCACCGCTCGTGGAAGGAGGCGGCGTTGGGGCCGAGGATGAGCGCCCCCACCACCAGGGTGAACATGACGGTCAGCAGGAACAGGCGCGAGGACAGGCCGTCGGGGGCCTGGGGGGGCACGCGTTCGCGCCAGTCTGCAGGCAGGCCGAGACGGTCGCGCAGGCGATCCACGAGGCCGGGCGTCTGGACCTTCGGCGGCCTCACGGTGTGGCGGCTCCCGGCAGATGACGCTGGACCGCCTTCAGGACCAGAGGCAGCACGACCGCGAGAACGAACACGCCCGCCATCGGGGCCCAGAACTGGCCAAACAGGGCCTGAACGTCGGGATCGGGGTCGGTGGCCAGCAGCGTGCTCAATCGCGAGCCGATCCAGCAATAGATGATGTGGGCGGGCAGCAGGCCGATCACCGTCGCGATCGTATAGGGTGCCAGCCGCACCGACATGATCCCGGCAGCGACATTGATCATGTGGAAGGGCACGACGACGGCCAGACGAGACGCCAGGACATACCAGAAGGTGTCCCGGTCGATGGCGGCGCAGACCCTCTTCAACATCCCCCGGTCGTGCTCGGCCTTCCTGCGCAGGTCGGTGCCGAGGGCCGAGCGGGCGACGGCATAGACGATCAGGGCACCGACCGTGGCGGCGATGGCGGTGGAGATCCCGCCGACCCACGGGCCGAACAGATAGCCCGCCGTGATGGTGACGAAGAAGACGCCCGGAACCACGCTGGCCGTCAGGATCGCGAACACCGCCATCAGGGCCACAAGGGCGAGGATATAGTGCTCCGTGGCATAGGCCCGCAGTTCCTGGCCATGGTCACGCAGGGTGTCCAGCGACAGGTAGCGGTTCCAGCCCATGGCGAAGATCAGGGCGATGACGCCGCCCAGGACCACCAGGGGCAGATATTTCTTGATGCGATCCATCATGCCTCAATGCTCCAGCGGCACCCGGGACCCCTTCCCGGCGTTGACAGCCGAAGCCTGCCCCCTTATACGCCCGCCCTTCCTGCGAAGGACGCCTTTGTCCTTGCGCACCACGCATAACCCCTGGAGCCGACCGTGAAGCGGACCTATCAGCCGTCGCGACTCGTGCGCAAGCGCCGTCACGGCTTCCGTTCGCGGATGGCCACCAAGAACGGACAGAAGATCGTTGCGCGGCGCCGCGCCAAGGGCCGCAAGAAGCTGACGGCCTAGGCCGGAATCTTGTCCTCTCCCTGCGGGAGAGGGCTTGAGGCTCGCAGGGCGCAGCGATGCGCCAGCCGAAAGGGTGAGGGGTGTTGCCCTCGCCGGTTGGCACTGTAACCCCTCACCCTTTCGCGCAAAAAACGACGGCGTCGCCGTCGCGCGCTCAAGCCCTCTCCCTCAGGGAGAGGGGCCAGGGTGGCAGGATGGAAAATCGACCCAGAATCCAGCGTCTGACCCGAAGGCCCCAGTTTCTGGCGGCCGCTAAAGGCGTTTCGCTGGCGCGAGGCGCGGTGGTGGTGCAGCGGCTGGAGCGGAACGATGGCGATCCGGCGATCGGCCTGGGTTTCACCGCCACGAGAAAGGTTGGCGGAGCCGTCGACCGGAACCGCTGCAAGCGGCGGCTGAGAGAGGCCGCGCGGGCCATGGTTCCCCTCTATGGCCTGCCCGGCAGCGACTATGTGCTGATCGCGCGCCAGGGCACGGCGGACCGGCCCTGGGACCGTTTACTTGACGACGTGAAATCGGCGCTTACAAGGCTGGCCACCACCCCCGGCCCCGGCCGGTCCGGCAAGGCCGACGATGGCCCGACGACCCCCGATACGCCCCCTCAGGACCCCTGATCCGCATGAAGAACGAAAACACCCGCAACATGGTGATCTTCGCCGTGTGCACGGCGGTCATCCTGATCCTGTACCAGGTGTTCTACATGGGCCCCGTGGCCGCGCAGCGGAAAGCCATGCAGGAAGCCGCCGCCGCCCGGACGCTTGAGCAGGCGGCCGCGGCCGCAGGCACGCCGGCGGCGGGCATCCCGGCGTCCACGGGCGCGACCGGACCGGTCACCTTCGTCACCGACCGCACCAAAGCCTTGGGCAATGTCGCGCGCATCCCGGTGTCGACCCCGACGCTGCAGGGTTCGCTGTCGCTCCAGGGCGGGCGGATCGACGACCTGTTCCTGAAAAACTATCGGCAGACCATCGACCCGACGTCTCCGTACGAGGAGCTGTTCCGGCCGCAGGGCATGGAGCACGCCTATTTCGCCCAGTTCGGCTGGACCGGACCCAATGTCCCGGGTGGCGTTCCGGGGGCCAATACGGTCTGGCGGCTGACCGCCGGATCGACCCTGACGCCGACGACCCCCGTCACCCTGACCTGGGACAACGGCCGGGGCCTGCGCTTCACCCGCGTGCTGTCGGTCGACGCCCGCTACATGTTCACCGTGACCGACACGGTCGCCAACCTGGGCACCGCCCCCATCACCATCGCCCCCTATGGCCGCGTCGAGCGCCAGGGCGTGCCCCCGGCGCTGGGCAAGACCCAGATCCTGCACGAGGGCGGCATCGGCACCTTCTCCAAGGGCGACGGCTTTGCAACCACCCAGCTGAAGTACGGCGACTGGGCCAAGAAGCCACGCCAGGAATTCGACTCCACCGGCGGCTGGCTGGGCATCACAGACAAGTACTGGATGGCGGCGCTGATCCCGCCGCAGGACGAGGCCATCCAGGCCGAGTTCCGCGTCACAGACGCCGCCACCTACGATATCCACGAGGCCAGGATCCTGGGGGCCGCGCGCACGATCCAGCCGGGTCGTCAGGTGACCGAGGTCCAGCACCTGTTCGCGGGTGCCAAGCGCAACGAAATCCTGTCGGGCTACGAGAAGCAGTACGACCTGCCGCGCTTCATCTATGCGATCGACTGGGGCTTTCTGTTCTTCCTGACGCGACCGATCTTCCTCCTGGTCGAGTTCTTCTATGGCGTCGTCGGCAACTTCGGCGTGGCCATCCTGCTGCTGACCCTGACCATCAAGCTGATCATGTTCCCGCTGGCCAACAAGAGCTACGAGAGCCTGTCCAAGATGCGGAAACTCCAGCCGCTGATGGAGAAGATCAAGGAGCAGCACAAGGACGACCCCCAGGCCCAGCAGAAGGCCACGATGGAGCTGTACCAGAAGGAGAAGATCAATCCGCTGGCGGGCTGTCTGCCCATCCTGGTCCAGATCCCGGTCTTCTATGCCCTGTACAAGGTGCTCTATGTCACGATCGAGATGCGGCATGCGCCCTTCTTCGGCTGGATCCGCGACCTGTCGGCACCCGATCCGACCAACATCTGGAACCTGTTCGGCCTGATCCCCTGGGACCCATCCGGTGCGCCTGTGATCGGCGGCTTGATCGCCAACTCGGGGTCCGGCGGCTTCACCCTGGCGCTCAGCGTCCTGGCGATCTTCTACGGGTTCACCATGTGGTTGCAGCAGGCCATGAACCCGCCCGCTCCCGATCCGGTCCAGCGTCAGATCTTCGCCTTCATGCCGATCATCTTCACCTTCATCATGGCGGTCTTCCCGGCGGGCCTGCTGGTCTACTGGGCGTGGAACAACGTCCTGTCGATCGGCCAACAGTATTTCATCATGCATCGCTTCGGGGCCGAGAACCCGATCGATGACTTCATCGGCAAGCTCAAGAAACAGCCCGCGTGACGGACTACACGGACGAGGAGATCGAGGCCGCGCGGGTTCTGTTCGCGCGGCCCGCGACCTTCGTTATGGGGGCCGCCAGGATCGAGCAGTTGCCGGAGCCGGACCTGCCCGAGATCGCCTTCGCGGGTCGCTCCAACGTCGGCAAGTCCAGCCTGATCAATGGGCTGGTGGGCATGCACAAGCTGGCGCGGGCGTCGAACGAACCGGGCCGTACGCGAGAGGTCAACTTCTTCGATCTGGACGGCAGGCTGCGGCTGGTCGATCTGCCCGGCTATGGCTGGGCCAAGGCGTCGAAGTCGACGGTGCGCCAGTTCCAGAACCTGGGGCGGGATTATCTGCGTGGCCGCGTCACGCTGAAGCGGGTCTATCTGCTGATCGACGCGCGCCACGGGCTGAAGTCGGTCGACTCCGAGGCGCTGGATGCCCTGGACCTGGCCGCCGTCAGCTATCAGATCGTCCTGACCAAGGCCGACAAGATCAAGGCCCATGAGCGCGATACGGTGCAGGCGGCGACGCTGAAGGCCATCTCCAAACGCCCCGCTGCCTTCCCCGCCGTCGCCGTGACCTCGGCCGAAAAGGGCCTCGGTCTGCCCGAGCTGCGCGCCGAGATCATGCGCACGACGGGCGCGGAGATTTAGCACGGTACTTCTCCCTCCCCCTCGGGGGGAGGGTCGTCGATGCGGAGCATCGGCGGGGTGGGAAGGACAAGGCAAAACATCGTGCGGCCTTGCCCTGTCGGCCCCACCCTGTCTCCGCTACGCTCCGACCGCCCTCCCCGGCCGGGGAGGGAGAATGTCGCGCTGGCCTCGCCGCCGCCGAGCTACTAGTTACGTGCCATGCCCCCCGCCGACACCCCCGCCGAGGTCTTCAAGCGCGCGCTGGCCCATGCGGCGCGGGCCCTGGCCGAGCAGTCGGAGCTGGAGGTGGTATTCGGGTCGGACGGACCGCGCCTGACCGGGGGCGTCCTGACCCTGCCCCACCCGCCGCGCCATCCGTCGGAGGGCGATACCGCCAATGTCCGGGGTCAGGCCGACCGGCTGGCGCTTCGACTGGCCAACCACGATCCGGCGGTCCACGCCACCCTGCGCCCGCTCGACAGCCGCGCCGCCGAGGTGTTCGAGGCGGTCGAGCAGGCGCGGATCGAGGCCCATGGCTCGGCGTCGCTGGCGGGCGTCCGCTCCAATATGAACGCGGCCCTGCTGACCCGGCTGGAGAAGATGGGCGCCTTGCGGGTCATCGAGCCCGCCCGCGTGCCGGTGGCCGAAGCCGTCGCCCTGTTGCTGCGGGAGCGGGTGACCGGCCAGCGCAGTCCGGACGGAGCGGGTGCCATGCTGGACCTGGTCCGGACCGATATCGAGGCCAAAGCGGGCGCAGCCCTGGACCGGCTGGCGCTGACGGCGGGCGATCAGGCCGCGTTCGGGGCGGCGCTGAAGGACGTGCTGCGCGACCTCGATCTGGATCCCGGCGACGGGCGGGGCGACGAGGCCAATGACGAGCCGGGCGAGGACGAACCCCCGCCGCAGCAGCCCGACCCGTCCGAGGATCAGGAGGACGAGGAGGACGAGAGCGGCGGCGAAGGCGGCCAGTCGATGGACGGATCGTCCGAAGACCCCACCTCCGAACAGGATCGCGATGCCCGCCCCGACGGTTCGCCCGCCGAGCGCGACGGCGACGCCGCCGACGATGGCCCCGACGTGGCCGAAGGGGCCCTGCCGAACCGTCAGGACAATGCCGATGACGGCCGGGCGATCGACGCCTACCGCGTCTTCACCACCGCCCATGACGAGGTCATCGATGCCGCCGATCTGTGCGATCCGATGGAGCTGGAGCGCCTGCGGTCCCTGCTCGACCAGCAGCTGACCATCCTGTCCAGCGTCGTCGCCCGCCTCGCCAACAAGCTGCAGCGGCGGTTGATGGCGCAACAGAACCGCTCCTGGGCCTTCGACCTGGAGGAGGGCGTTCTGGACACGGCGCGCCTGACCCGGATCATCACCGACCCGACCAGCCCGCTCACGTTCAAGATGGAAAGTGAAAGCCCTTTCCGGGACACCGTCGTGACGCTTTTGCTCGACAACTCGGGCTCGATGCGCGGGCGGCCGATCATGGTGGCGGCGGTCTGCGCCGACATACTGGCACGGACGCTGGAGCGGTGCGGGGTCAAGGTCGAGATCCTGGGCTTCACAACTCGTGCCTGGAAGGGCGGACAGGCGCGCGAGGCCTGGATCACCGCCGGCAAACCGCCGATGCCCGGCCGCCTGAACGACCTGCGCCACATCATCTACAAGGCCGCCGACGCGCCCTGGCGCCGCGCCAAGAAGAACCTCGGCCTGATGATGCGCGAGGGGTTGCTGAAGGAAAACATCGACGGCGAGGCCCTGACCTGGGCCCACGACCGGCTGAAGGCCCGGCCCGAGGCGCGCCAGATCCTGATGGTCATCTCCGACGGCTCGCCGGTCGACGATTCCACCCAGTCGGCCAATGCGGCCCTGTATCTGGACAAGCATCTGCGCGCCGTCATCGAGCGGATCGAGACTCAGTCGCCGGTCGAGCTGATCGCCATCGGCATCGGCCACGACGTGACCCGCTGGTACCGCCGCGCGGTCACCATCGTCGACGTCGAACAGCTGGGCGGGGTCATGATCGAGAAACTGGCCGAACTGTTCGAGGTCGCCCCCAGGGACACCGGCAAGCGCGGTGCCCGACGGATGAGGCGGGCGGCGTGATGCGGGCGGCCTCCCGCCTGTTCTGTGCCGCAGGGCTCATCGGGGCGGCGGCCTGCGCGGCCATGGCCACTTCGACGCCGGGCCCCGTCGCGCCTTCGGACCGGGCGATCCGGATCGAGGCGCGCCGTGTCCCCCTGGGGATCGGCGGCGCCACCCTGGGCCCCGGCGTGACCTGGGCGGGCGGACTGGTCCTGCGCGGATCGGGCCTGCATGGGTTATCGGACCTCAAGATCGACGGGGGCCGGGCCTGGGGGGTCAGCGATTTCGGCCAGCTGATCCGGTTCACCCTGCAGCTGGATCGGAACGGACGGCTGGTGACGGCCGACCGCGCCGTCACGCGACCCCTGACCGGGCCGGACGGGGCCGTTCTGACACCCAAGGCCAATGCGGACTCCGAGGGGCTGGCGATCCTCCCCGACGGAACGGTACTGGTCAGCTTCGAGCGCGATCACCGCATCTGGTCCTACGGCGCGGTCGCGCTCGATCGCCCCACGGCAGTGGCGCGCCCCGACACGGATTTCCCGGACAACGAGGGCATGGAAGGGCTGGCGGCGGCCCCGGGCGGCGGCTGGCTGGTCCTCGGCGAAGGCGGCGGGGCCTGGGTCTGTCACGCCGCCTGTGCACCGCTGGGGGCCGCCCCGGTCATGCCGGCCGACGGCTTCCGGTTCACGGGGGCGGACATCGACCCGGCCGGGGGCTGGTTCGTGGTCGAGCGCTACTACAGGCCGCCGCTGGACATGAGGGTGCGGGTGCGGCGTCTGTCGGCGGACGGCGTGCTGTCCGATCCCGTCATCCAGCTGCGCCCGCCCGCCTCGATCGACAATTTCGAGGGGATCGCGGCGGTCGCGACGACGACCGGAACGCGGCTGTATCTGCTCAGCGACGACAACGCCAATGCGCTGCAGAAGACGCTGCTGCTGGCCTTTGATGTGGCCGCGCCTACACCCGCTCCGAGACCTTGATCGCCACCCTGCAGCCGGCCCTGATGACGGCGCTCAGCAGGCGGTAGCCGGGCGCCTCGCGGCTGCCGTGTTCGATGGCGTGATCGTGGTGATCCAGTTCCTCTTCGCGGAACTGCGTCAGTTCGGCGGCGAGGCCCGGTTCGCGTTCGGACAGTTCGGCGATCTGGTCGGCGTAGTGCTGCTCGATCACGCTCTCGACCGCCTCGGTGCAGGCGTGGGCGGCCTTCTCGCCCATCAGGGCGGTGACGGTGCCGAGGCCCGTGGCGGCCAGCGACCACAGGGGCAGCAGGGCCGTGGGAGCGACCCGGTGTTCGGTCAGCAGGGCATCGAAGCGCGCCTTGTGCACCGCCTCGCCCGCCTGCATGGCCTCCATGTCGGCGGTCAGGGCCCCCTTGCCGGGGGCGTTGCGGAACACCGCCGCCTGGGCCTGGTAGATCCTGACGGCGCCGTATTCGCCGGCGTGATCGACCCGCAGGATCTCGGCCAGACGCCGTCGGGTCTCTCCCCGGCCCGGACGGGCCAGCGGGATGCCCGGGGCGTAACCCTGGGGATCAGTGTTTCGGGGCTCTGGCATCCTTGGGCCTTTTCGCGGCAAGCAGGCTGAACACCGCCAATGCGGCGGAGATCAGCGCGTTCCATCCTGCCATGGACACGCCCAGGAAGCTCCACGCCACCGCGTCGCACATGGCGATGCGGGTCGGCTCGCCGACGCCGAGCGCCAGCGACGTCAGACTCTCCAGATCGGCCACGCCACCGCCGACGCAGGTGGCGGGCAGGCTCCACCACTTCAGCTCGCCCCCGGCGTGGAAGCCGGCCGTGATCGCCCCGGTCGTGAAGACGGCGAACAGAAGGAAGGCGGCGATGCGCGGGGTGCCGCGACGCGCCTGGCTGATGATCGCCCACGCCGTGGCTATCAGGGCGACGGCGATCGCGCCCCAGTAGACCTCGCGCTGCTTGAGGCAGAGGTTGCAGGGGCTGAGGCCCGCAAACCGCTCGAACGCATGGGCGGCCCCCAGCATGGCGAGGGAGATGGCCACGGCGAAGGCGGTCCACCAGCGGGTCAGGAGACGATAGGCGCTCATGGCGGGAACACTAGACGCGCCAGGCGTCGCCGTCGATGCATCAGGCGGTCGCGCAATGCACGACCGACGGATGACAGCGCGGAGGGCATCGGGCACAACCCGTCCATGCTGTCCGACTCACCGCCTTCGATGCCCGGCCTCGACGCCGCGCGGCAGACGCTGGAGCGGGTCTGGGGCCATAAGGACTTCCGGGGACTTCAGGCCCGGGTCGTCGCCGAGATCATGGCCGGGCGCGACGTGCTGGCCGTCCTGCCGACCGGCGGGGGCAAGAGCGTCTGTTACCAGATCCCCGCGATCCTGCGTCCGGGCCTGGGCCTGGTCGTCTCGCCCCTGATCGCCCTGATGACCGATCAGGTCGAGGCGCTGAGGCAGCAGGGCGTGGCCGCCGCGCGCCTGGATTCCGGCCTGTCGCTGGACGAGCGATCCGCCGTGCTGCGCGGGGCCAGGTCCGGCGAACTGGATCTGCTGTATGTCTCGCCCGAGGGCCTGGCATCGGGCGCGCTCCTGGGTCAGTTGCGCGACCTGCCGCTGTCGCTGATCGCCATCGATGAAGCCCACTGCGTGTCCCAGTGGGGCCATGACTTCCGCCCCGACTATCGGACCCTGGGGCGACTGTCGGAATTCTTCCCCGGTGTGCCCCGCATCGCCGTGACCGCCACGGCCGACGCCAGGACGCGCGACGACATCCTGGCCTCGCTGCAGCTGGAAGGGGCCGCCGTCTTCGTGGACAGCTTCGCCCGCCCGAACCTGCAGCTGTCGGCGGTGCGCAAGGAGAGCGCCTCGCGCGCCAGGACCGATGCCCATGTGATCGAACTGGTACGCGCCCGCAGGGACCAGTCCGGCGTCGTCTATTGCGGCAGCCGCGACGGCTGCGAGCGCGTGGCCGACGCCCTGACATCGGCCGGGACCAACGCCATCGCCTATCACGCCGGGATGCCGGGCACCGAGCGGGACCGGCGGCTGGAGCGGTTTCTGGCCGAGGACGGGGCCGTAATGGTGGCGACCATCGCCTTCGGCATGGGGGTGGACAAGGCCGACGTCCGGTTCGTCATCCACGCCGATCCGCCGGGGTCGCTGGAGGCCTACTGGCAGGAGATCGGGCGGGCCGGACGCGATGGCGAACCGGCCGAGGGGATCACACTTTACGGCCCCTCAGACATCGCCTGGACCCTTCGCCGACTCGAGACCCGCCCGATGGCCGAGGAGGTCAAGGCGGTCCAGACCCGCAAGGCCCGCCAGCTGTTCGCCATGCTGGACGGCGCGACCTGCCGTCCGCAGGCGGTACGCCGCTATTTCGGGGAGACGGACGCCGGTCCGTGCGGAATCTGCGACGTCTGCGCCGATCCCCCTGCCCTCTATGACGCGACCGTCCCCGCCCAGAAGGCACTGGCGGCGGTGCAGCGACTGGGCGGCCGCTTCGGACGCGGCCGGATCGTCGATCACCTTCTGGGCAAGACCCGGGACGTCCAGCCATGGGAGAGCGACCTGTCGACCTGGGGCATCGGCAAGGATATCGCCCCGTCCGGCTGGCGCGACATCGTCGATCACCTGCTGTTCGAGGGCCTGCTGCTGGAGGACCCCAACGACGGCAAGCCACTGGTCGGCCTGGGCGATGCGGACGCCGTGCGCGCCGTCTATCGCGGAGAGCGGGCCATCGAGGTCCGCCGCACGCCACCGGGCTTCGATGCGTCCACCCGCTCGGGCAATCCGAGGACCCGCACGCGCAACGACCGCAACGCCGCCGTCGAGGCCCTGGATGCCGACGTCCGCGCCCGGTTCGAGACCCTGCGCGCCTGGCGCCGTGACAGAGCGGCCGAACAGCATGTGCCGCCCTATGTGATCTTTCAGGACCGGACGCTGCTGGAGATCGCCCAGCGTGAACCCGGGTCGCTGGAGGCCCTGGCCGCGATCCCGGGCGTGGGACAGACCAAGATCGATCGCTATGGCAAGGGCGTTCTGGAGGCCCTGACCGGCGTACTCTAGTCCAGCGCGCAGATGTCGGGGAGGCCGCGCAGGGCTCCGGCCTTATCCAGACCGTATCCGACCAGGAACCGGTTCGGGGCCTCCCAGCCGACGAAGTCGGGCTCGGGCGCACGCGGCAGGGGCCAGGGCTTGCGGGCGAAGACGCAGGTCAGGACCTCGGACGCGCCGGCCTCGCGGGCGATGCGGACAGCCTCGGCCAGGGACAGGCCGGTGTCGAACACATCATCGAGAATCAGGACCTTGCGCCCCTGAAGCGATCGCTGGAACGGAGCATGGACGTCGACCCGGCCACGACTGGTCTTTTCGTCGCCATAGGATGCCAGCCACAGGGCATCGAAGCGGACGTTGCGGCCGACGCGCGACAGGGCCCGCGTCAGATCGGCGGCGAACCACAGGCCGCCGGTCAGAAGGACGGCCGCGACGGTCTCGTCATCCACGACGGGGGCGATCCGCTCCGCCAGATCGGCGACAACCCGCGCGATATCCGCTTCGGACAGGAGGACGGTCGGCGTCTGGAGCAGGTCAGCCATGCGAGGCGGATACGGCCTTGGCCCCATGCGTGTCCACGGCGTCGTGGTGTTCCTGGCCTGCGGGAGCAGCATCGACCGGATCGGCGTGAGACGTCGGGGCCGCGTCGATCCTTGCGGGGCGCAGGCCGTGTTCGTCCGGCGTCGGCAGCGGTCGCGCATGGGGCGCGGGTCCGTGGCCTGCCTCGGTCGGGGCGTCCTTCCCATGGTCGGCCGGCTCGGAGCCCACGAAGGCCACGCCGACATCGACGCCGTGCGCGCCCGGATCGCGGATCAGGGCCGCGAAGCCCTGGACTCCGCCAGGCAGGACGGGGGCTTCGTCCAGTTCGACGATCGCATGGCCGATCTCGGCCCCGTGGTCGTCCAGCAGGGCGACGCGGACGGTGGGGGCCACGATTTCCCTGTCGCGGATGTTGCGAAGCGCGCCCGAGACCACGACCGTATCGGGGCGATTCGTCAGGGCCCTGGCCGTCACAGCCTCGAACTCCAGTCCCACCGCATTCACGGGCGCGCCGACCCTCTCATAGGCGGCGGCAGCGCGCGGATACATCTGGACCACATCGACGCGGAACAGCCAGCCCGCCCCGATCAGCCCGACGAACAGGCTGGCCAGGCCCGCCCACACGACGCCCTGGGTGGCGGCGCGGCGCAGGCGGCGTTGCTGTTCGGCCCGGGCCCGAAAAGCCTTGGGCAGTTCGGGGGCCGGCGTCTCCGGCGCGACGGCGGGGGCTTCCTCGACACTGCGGGCCTCGACCGGGGCCGGGGTCTCGGCGGTCAGGTCCAGGGGCTCTTCGTTGGTCGCCAGCCAGACATGCGCGCAGGACTGGCAGCGGACCTTGCGCCCGGTGGGCGGGATCGCGCCATCGGGCGTGAAATAGCTGGTGGCGCAGGACGGGCAGGTCAGTATCATGGCCTTGCCTTACGAGGCTGTTCGCGCAGCCCCCTCCCTGTAGAAGCGCGACGCGCCCCTGGTCCTGAATCGAATCGATGCCTCGTTCGCCCCGTCGCGCCGCCGACCCTGTGCCTTCGCCAGAGACCGTCCGCCTGTCGGCGGTCGGGTTCGGCTATGCGGACAGGCCCGACGTGCTTCGGGACGTTAACCTCATCTTGCCGCGCGGCTCTTTCCACTTCCTTACCGGCGCGTCGGGGGCCGGAAAGTCGTCGCTGCTGAAGTTGCTGACCCTGGCCGAACCGCCGACGTCCGGCCGGATCGCCCTGTTCGGCGACGAGGTGGGCCAGATCGCGCGCCGCGACCGCCCGGCCTATCGTCGGCGAATGGGGGTGGTGTTCCAGGACTTCCGCCTGCTGGATCACCTCAGTGTCTTCGACAACGTCGCCCTGCCGCTGCGGCTGCGGGGCCGGAAGGCTGCGGATTACGCGGGAGACGTGGCCGAGATGCTGGAGTGGGTCGGGCTGTCCGACCGCGCCGAAGGCCTGCCCGGCACCCTGTCGGGGGGCGAGAAGCAGCGGCTGGCCATCGCAAGGGCCGTCATGGCCGGGCCCGACCTGATCCTGGCCGACGAACCGACCGGAAGCGTCGATGGCGCGATGGCCGGGCGGCTGCTGAAGCTGTTCCAGGCGTTGAACCGATTGGGCACGACCATATTGATCGTCAGCCACGACGAGGCCCTGGCGCGCGCTTCGGGGGCGCGACTGCTGAGACTGGCCGACGGGCGGGTGACGGCGGTGAAGCCATGATCCGCTGGTCCACTCTGTTCGGGCCGAAGGCAGCGCCGAAACCGGTGCGCCCCGAAAGCGGCCTGCTGCCCCGCGACCCCGGAGGTGAGCGGTCGCTCGGCGCGCTGATTGCAGTGCTGTGTTTCCTCGCCTGCCTGGCCGCTGTCGGCACCCTGGCGGCGGACCGCGCATCGCACGGGTGGGCGCGGGCTCTTCGTGCCGAGGCGACCGTGCAGGTCCGTCCCCGCGTGGGCGAGACAGGCCCTGCAGCAGCGGCCCGTGCCGCCGAGACCCTGGCCGGCGTCAACGGGGTCGAGGAAGCCGAGGCCATGGACCGCGAGGCGGCCGAGGCCCTGCTGCGGCCGTGGATGGGGGAGGCGGTGCTGAACGACCTGCCCATCCCCTTCCTGGTGACCGTGCGGCTGGAGGCGACCGCGCCCGCCAGCGCCCTGAGCCTCAGCCGGGCCCTGGCCGAGGCCGGCATCGACGCCACGGTGGACGACCACAGCCTGTGGCGGGGCGAGGTCGAGCGGTCGGCGAGGGTGATCTCGCTGCTGGCCCTGGCGGCGTTTCTGGCCACAGCCTTCGCGGCGGGCGCGGCTATCGCCTATGCGACGCGGGCAGGTCTGGACGCACGGCGGGATGTGATCGAGACGCTCAGCCTGTCGGGGGCGACCGACGCCGGCATCGTCTGGATGTTCCAGCGCAGGTTCGGCCTGCTGGCCGGGGCCGCAGGGGCGGTAGGCGCGACCGTCGCCATCCTGCTGATCGGGGGTTTGCGTGCACTGGGCGGAGACGCCGGCCTGACCCCGGCCCTGCCCCTGGCGTGGAGCGACATCATCCTGCTGACCTGTTGCCCAATTGTCGCCGCTGCGGTGGCGCTTGTTTCGGCGTGGCTCGCGGCCGTTGCGGCTCTTGGCGGGCGGACAAGGCCTGACTAGACGTAGTCCATGAAGTTTCTGGCGCTTCTCGGGATCGTCGGCCTGATCTGGCTGGTGGGGCTGTTCGCCTTCGCCGACCGGGTGCGCAATCTGACGCCTGCGCCCGAGCCGGACCGCGCCGACGGCATCGTCGCCCTGACCGGTCCCTCGGCCGAGCGGATCAACGCCGCCGTCCGGTTGCTGGAGCAGGACAAGGGTGAGCGGGTGCTGATCTCGGGTGTCAACCGCGAGGTCCGCAGGCAGGAGCTGACCGCCCTGACGCCCGGCTCCACCCGCCTGTTCAACTGTTGCGTTGACCTGGGCTTCGAGGCCGAGGACACCGGCGGCAACGCCCAGGAGATCGCCGCCTGGGCCGCGTCCAGGAACTACACGTCGCTGATCGTGGTGACCTCGGACTACCACATGCCGCGCTCCCTGCTGGAGATCCGCAGCGCCGCGCCGGACATCACGCTGACGCCCTATGCCGTGTCGACGCCTTCGCTGGATAACTCGCGCTGGTGGCGCGCGGCGGTGACGGCGCGGCGCATGACGCTGGAATATATGAAATATCTGGCCGTCCTGGCGCGCGAGGCCTTGCACAAGGTGATCGGCCATAACGAACGGCCTGAGACATCGGAAGAGGCACCCGCATCTTGATCGCCCTGCGTTCCCTCGTCTTCGTGGCCTGGCTGTATCTGTCCCTGGCGCTGTTCGCGGTCGGCCTGTCGCCGGCGCTGATCCTGCCCCACCGGTTCGCGCTGGGCGTGGTGAAGGCCTGGGCCCGGTTCGTGCTGTTCGGCCTGCGCTGGATCGCAGGCGTTCGCGTCGAGTTCCGCGGGCTGGAGCATCGCCCCACCGGCCGGGCGCTGGTGGCCTGCAAGCACCAGGGCATGCTGGACATCATCATCCCCTTCGTCGTGTTGGATGACCCCTGCATCATCACCAAGAAGGAGCTGATGATCCTGCCCTTCTTCGGCTGGTTCGCCTGGAAGACGAAGATGATCTCCGTCGATCGCTCGGCCGCGTCCAAGGCGCTGCGCGACATGGTCAAACAGGCCCGCGACCGTGTCGCCGAGGGCCGCCAGATCTGGATCTTCCCCGAAGGCACACGCGCGCCGGTCGGCTCGGTCCCCGACTACAAGCCGGGCGTCGCGGCCCTGTACCGCGACATCGGCAGCCCCTGCTGGCCCGTGGCGACCAATGCCGGGGTCCACTGGCCCGCCCACGGCTTTCGCCGCTATCCCGGCACCGTGGTCTATGAGTTCCTGCCCCCCATCGAGGCGGACCTGAAGCGCGCCGTCTTCATGGCCGAGCTGGAGCGGCGCATCGAGACGGCGTCGAACGCCCTGCTCACCTGACCCGGACGGCCCCCGCTCAAGCCGCAGGGAACCGCGTTCCCCGCGTTAGCGCCCTTCTCAGGATGCCGCGAACTCGCTGAGGGCGTCGATGACCGCGCGGTTCTGATCCTCGGTGCCGACGGTGATGCGCAGGCCGTTGTGGATGCCGTAGCCGCCGACGGCGCGGACGATGATGCCCCGGGCGTTCAGCAGGTCGTTGGCGGCAGCGGCCGTGCGCCCGGGATCCGGGAACAGGACCAGAATGAAGTTGCCCGCGCTGGGCAGGACGTCGAAGCCGAAGCCACGGATGGCCTGGGTCAGGCGGGGCCGCCAGGTCTGGACCAGCTCGCGCGACGCCTTCTGGTGCGCCTCGTCCGCGAGGGCGGCGGTGGCGGCGTCGAGCCCGGGGACCGAGACATTGAACGGCAGGCGGATGCGGTCGATGGCCTCGGCCACCGCCAGCGGCGCATAGCCGAAGCCGATGCGCAGCCCGCCGAGGCCATGGATCTTCGAGAAGGTCCGGGTCACCACGATGTTGGACGCATCGCGGGCCAGGCCGAAGCTGGTCTCCCAGTCCGGCTCGACCACGAACTCGGCATAGGCTTCGTCCACCACCAGCAGGATGTGGGGCGGCAGGGCCTCGTGCAGGCGGCGGATTTCCTCGGCGGCATTGTAGCTGCCGGTCGGGTTCGAGGGGTTGGAGACGTAGACGATCTTCGTCCGGTCATCGACCTGTTCCAGCAGGGCGTCGACCTCGGCCTTGTAGCCGGGTTCGGGGGCCAGCTTGACCCGGGCCTCGCAGCCCAGGGCGCTGATGCGATAGGCCAGAAAGCCGTACTGACCGGTGACGATGTTGTCGCCGGGCGACAGATAGGTCTGGTTCAGCAGGGCGAAGACCTCGTCCGAGCCATTGCCGAAGATCAGCCGGTCGGGCTCCAGACCGTGGTGGTCGGCCACCGCCGTCCGCAGCTTTCCGGCCCGACCGTCCGGATACAGATGGATCGACTTCAGCGCCGCCTCATAGGCCGCGCGGGCCCTGAGACCTGCGCCCAGCGCATTCTCGTTGGACGACAGCTTCATCGGTTCGGCGATGCCGGCCAGGGTCGACTTCCCGCCGACATAGGGGGCGATGTCGAGGATGCCGGGCTTGGGAGCGGGAGCCGTCGTTGCGTCGGTCATGCGGAGTCTCAGAACAGGGGGGCGGCGCCGATCACGCCCTTCAGGGCGCCGGGGGCTGCCGAAAGCCGCCCGTCTTCGGCCTGCACATAGCCCGCCAGCATGAACAGCTTCAACCCGCCTGCGGAGGCCAGCGGCCGGGCGACGAAGCCGCAAGACGCCAGGGCCTCCACGATCCGGACATCGGTCTGGCGCGCGTCGGTGGCCCAGAAGGTGCGGTCGTCCCCCGTCGGGCCGGTCGGGGCGGCGGCAACCCTGAGCGCCGCGGGCAGGCCGTGGCGGTCATCGGGCAGGGCGGCGATGACGCGCAGTTCCGGACGGGCCAGCAACCGGCCCCACCAGGGGCGGGCCGAGGCGACATCGATCAGGGCATGGGCCCCGGATGCGACCTGGACGAGGGCTGCGTCGGGGTCGTTGACGGCCCGGCCCGACAGGCCGAACCGGTCGGCGGCCAGCAACTGGCTCGCCGGTCCGGCGGTGACGAGCGCAGGCCCTGCACGGGCCTCGATCCGGCCCCACAGGGCCCGCAGCATGGCGGCCTGATGCACATCGTCGGCCTCGGCCAGCAGGGCTCGGAGGGCCAGGGTCGATTCGTCGGGGGAAGCCGCCTCGCCCGCCGCGAGCCGCGCGGTCAGGGCCTCGATCAGGGCGTGGTCCAGCTTCAGCCGGTCGGTGTCGACGCGGGGTTCGTCCAGCAGGGCGCCGTGCTTTCGGGCCATGGCTTCCCCCTCCCCGATCAGAACAGCTTGGGCGCCGGGGCCAGGGCGAAGGGGCCGAGGAAGGTACGGCCGTCGCGGAAGACCAGCGACAGGTTGACGTCCTCATTGCCCTGAACCGCCGCCGCAGCCGTCGCCCCGGCGGCCCCGGCCCGGTTGACGGCCCCCGAGCCCGATCCGGCCAGGCCGGCAATGGCGGCCATGGGCTGTTTCGCCTGCAGCGCGACGGTGCCCTGAAGCCGCCCGTCGGGCGTGGCCGACAGAACGTCGCTGGACAGGGTGGCGGTGCTGTCGCCGGCCGACAGCTCGCCCCGCACGGCGGTGAAGCGGCCCCCCGCCCGGGTCCAGGCGGAAAAGATACCGGCCGCATCCGCGCCCTGCAGCCGGTTGGCGTCCTCCACCACCATCTCGATCTGGGCGGTCAGCTTTCCGTTGCGGGCCATGCCCTGAACCGGGCCGCCCGGGCGACCTTCGGCATCGATCAGGCGGAACAGGACATCGACGCTGTTCTCCACCCCCGGCGTGGTCGAGGGGGCCAGATGGGGCCGCAGATAGAATTCGATCCTTTCGGCGCGCGAGATGGGGAAGGCCTCGGCCCCCGGATGCACGGTGAAGACCGGCTGCTGCAGTTCGACCGCCAGATTGGGCCAGCGTTGGGTCAGGCCGTGGACGCTGGCGCGGATATAGCGCCCCCCGATCGCCACCTTGCCCTTGCCTGCGCGGTCGATCACCAGACCGTCGTCGGCGGCGATCACCCATTTGTCGGGGTTCCAGGCATTGGCCTCGGCCGCCAGCTGCGGCGCCGCCAGGGCATGGCCGGAGGGCGCGGTGACCACTACATTCCCGGCCTCCAGCCGGACCCGGAAGGGCCAGCCCGACGTGCCCAGCCCGGTATAGGCCACGGTCCAGCCCGAACTGCGCATGGCCTCGACCTGCTGATCCAGCTGGCTGCGGACCTGGCCGGCCAGGACGAACCACCAGACCGACCAGGCGATCAGCGCGATCAGGAACAGGCCGATCGGCGCGAACAGGCCGGAGCGTTTGTGGCGGGGAGCGGCGTCGGTCATTCAGGCCTTTTCGGCGGCGGAGAAGGGGGAACCGGATCACGCGAACTGAAATACACCGTCCGACCCGTCCGACCCGTCCGGATCGTCCGCCCCGGATGGACGCGAAGGCGGGCGGATATGGGGCGGCTCGGGCGCGGGTGCAAGCGCGGTTGGTGGTAACCCCAATCGCGCCGGGTGCTTAAAGCGGACCTAACCGACTTCCGCCAGGGGTCGAGCAGCGACTCAGACCATTGAACGGAAACCGGACATCGTCGGCCACTCTCGGCCTCGACACGTCGTCTGAATGTCGCGGCTCCCGGAGTCATGACAGATGGGCTCCGGTTCCCTCTCCCGGAGGGAGAGGGCTTGAGGCTCGCAGAGCGGAGCGATGCGCCCAGCCGAAAGGGTGAGGGGTCAGGGTCTGGACAGTTTCGCGTGGTCGCCGATCCGGGCGAGCACGCCAGCAAGGTCCGAGGTCACCTTTTCGTTGGGGAACCGCAGGATCGACCAGCCGAGCGTCTCGATTTCGTGGTGGCGGTGCTCATCGTTCAGCCTCTGCGCCTCATCGTCGTGGATGCCGCCGTCGAGTTCGATGACGAGCTTCAGTTTTTCGCAGGCGAAATCGGCGAAGTATCGTCCGATGGGATACTGGCGGCGAAATTTTTGACCGCCGAGGCGACCGCCACGCAAGGCCTGCCACAGCTTGTTTTCGGCGAATGTCCGGGTGCGTCGAAGTTCGCGGGCGTGATCGGTGCGGAACTCACGGTGGTCCATCAGCGCGCGCTCTCCATTGACAGTCTAACCCCTCACCCTTTCGCGCAAGAACGACGGCAAGCCGTCGTGCGCTCAAGCCCTCTCCCGATGGGAGAGGGAGAGAAATTCGCGCGTTACCTCGATGGCCTCGACCAGGCTCATGCGCTGGACCTCCGTGCCGGGCGGAAGCGCGGCGAACAGGCGGGTGGGGGTGGCGGCGTCGAGCATGACGAAGACGCCCCGGTCGTCGGCGCGGCGGATCAGGCGGCCGAAGGCCTGGGCGATGCGGGCGCGGGCAAGGGCGTCGTCATAGCCTTTCGCCCCGAACTTCTCGCGCCGCGCCTTGTGCAGCAGGTCGGGGCGGGGCCAGGGGACGCGGTCGAAGGCGAGCAGCCGCAAGGACCGCCCGGGCACGTCGACGCCATCCCGGACGGCGTCGGTGCCCAGCAGGCAGCTGTCCTGTTCGGCGCGGAAGATGTCGACCAGGGCCCCTACCTCCAGTGGATCGACGTGCTGAGCATAGAGCGGGATCTGGGCCTTCGCCAGATCGGGCCCGAGCCGTTCGTAGACCGCCTTCAGCCGCCGGATGGCGGTGAACAGGCCCAGCCCCCCGCCCCCGGCGGCCAGGAAAAGCTCGCGCATCGCCGCCGCCGTCTGGCGCGGATCGTCCCTGGCCACATCGCCGACGACGATGACACGGCTGTTCGCGGCATAGTCGAAGGGACTCTCGACCTTCAGCGTCCGGGCCGGTTCGATCAGGCGGGCGGCCCCGGTGCGCATCCGGGCCATGCCGAACAGGTCGCCTCCGCTCGCCTCCGCGATCGGATCGGACAGGGTCGCGCTGGTCACCAGCACGCCGTGGGCGGGGAGGATCACGGCCGCTTCGAGCGGCACGGTCGGGTCGATCCAGTGACGACGCAGGGCCACGTCGTGGATGCGGCCGAACGCCGTCTCGACCGACAGCCAGTCGACGAAGTCCGGGTCCGGTTCGCCCCCTCCATCCTGCAGCGCCGCCAGCATCGAACGCCAGCCGGGCAGGGTCATGCGCGCACGGCGGTCCAGACCGCGCAGCGCCCCCTCGATCCGGGCGCGGGCCGAGCCGTCCAGCTCGGCCGCCTCGTCGTCGAGGATGTCCTCCAGATGGCGGGCGAGGGCCAGCAGGGGGGCCTCGACCGCGGCGATGGCCTGGGCGGCCTTTCGTGCCGTCTCCAGCAGGGGCTCGGTGGCCGGACGGACGGCGCATTCGGTGCCGAACTCGGACGATGCGGACGAAGCGGCCTCCGAGGTGCGGGCGCGGATCTGTTCCAGGGCGGCCATCAGGAACTGTTCGATCGGCCCGACCGGATTGACCTCGCCCGTCGGCGGGGCGATGCGGCCCGAGATGCCTTCGCCCGGCAGGGCGGCGGCGGCGCGAATGGCGTCCTGCAGCGCCCTGGCGGCGGCCTCGTTGTCGGCGCACAGGTCGCCCAGCCGCTGTTCCAGCCCGCGTCCGCGTCGGCCCCGCCCCTCCGGTCCCCGGATCCAGCGGCGCAGCTCGGCCGCCTCCTGACCCGACAGACAGGCGGAAAAGGCCGAGTCGGCGGCGTCGAACAGGTGGTGACCCTCGTCGAAGACGATCCGCTTCAGGGCCGCGGTCTCTCCGTCCTGCTTCAGGCCGCGCGCCGAGCGGGCCCCGTCGAAGGCGGCCTGGGTCATGACCAGGGCGTGGTTGGCGACGACCAGATCGGCCCGGCGGCTGGCGCGGATGGTCTTTTCGACGAAACAGGTGCGGTAGTGGGGGCAGGCCGCATGGACGCATTCGCCGCGCCGGTCGACGAGGTTGCCGGCCGAGGCCTGCTGGCCGGCAGGTGTCGCGAACAGGCCGGGCAGCCAGCCGGGGAAGTCGCCGCCGGTCATGTCGCCGTCGCGGGTCTGCATGGCCCAGCGGCTGGTCAAGGCCAGGCCGATCAGGTCGCCGTTGCCCAGCTGGGCCGCCTGGACCATGTCCTGCAGGTTCAGCAGACAGAGGTAGTTCTCTCGGCCCTTCCGGACCACGGTCTTTCTCTTGCGCTCCGCCGGATCGGGCCACAGGGCGGCGCTCTCGCGGTCGATCTGGCGCTGGAGCGCGCGGGTGTAGGTCGAGACCCAGGCCGCGCCCTGGTTGCGCTCGGCCCACAGCGAGGCGGCGGCCAGATAGCCGAGCGTCTTGCCCGTGCCGGTGCCCGCCTCGGCCAGCAGCATCCGGGGCCGACCCTCCTCGTTGCGGGGCGAGAAGGCATAGGCGGCCTCGGCGGCATAGTCCGACTGGGTCGGCCGGGTCTCGTCGAGGCCGGAGGCCTGCAGCAGCTTCTCCAGCCGGATGCGGGCGGATTCGGAATCGACCGGCGCGGACCCCGCCTCCCCGCGCGGAGCCTCGTCCTCCCATTCGGGCAGCCGGGACCAGGCATCGAGGCCCGAGCCGCGATACTGGCGCGGACGCAGCGGCCCGGCCTGAAGCGCGCCCGAGACGCGCTCGGCCCAGCTCCACCCGGCGCTTCCCCCGGAATGCTTGGCGAGCGTCTCGGCGAGGGTGAAGGCGTCCTCGCGGTGCGGGTATGCCGGATCAGCGAGCTCCCGCAGCAGCGCCGCGGCGGCATCGCGCAGGGCGGCGGCCTGGGCCTCGGCTCCCCGGGGCTCCGCCATGCCGAGCGCCAGGGCCAGGCCGCTCGGCGATGGCGCACAGAAGGTGGCAGGGCGGACGAAGGCCCACAGCTCCAGCACATCCAGCAGGTCGGGGGATCGCGCCGGGGGGGACAGGCCCAGCCTGCGCGCCGTGAGGCTGGCATGGGCGACCAGCACAGGCCCGCCCGTGAACACCCCCTCGGCCGCGCCGCGCCCGATCTTCCTCGCCCCCGCGTCGTCGCAGATCGCCCCCGCGCCGGGGGGGACGGCGAGCGCGGCCGGTAGAACCAGCCATGGCTCTGCGCCGGTCAGGCTGGGGGTGGCGATGATGGATTCGTCGGACACGGTCGATAGATAGCGAGTCGCGCCGCGAAACGGAACGGGAACATCTGGTCTGTCGAAGCTGCACGCTCTATAAGTTCGGTGCGATCACAGGAGGTCTTCGTGAACGAGCACATCTCCAAACAAGCCTGGTTGATCGATCTGGCGACCCAGGTCGAGGCCGACGGCCCGCAGGTGCTGGAGGTCGAGGGCCATGCGTCCCTGACTATTCTACCGACGACGACCTTCGAGAAGATGGCCGCGCGTCAGCCCAGCCTTCTGGAGGTGCTGATGGACGGTCCGGATTGGTCGGAGCTCGACTTGACCCGCGACGATCGTCCGGCGCGAGATATCGAACTTTGAGCTTCCTGCTCGATACGAATGCGATCAGCGAATCCTCACGTCTTTCGCCAAATCCGGGCTTCGCCGCCTGGCTTGAGGCTTTCGGGAAGCCGGAAAGCCGGGAGGGTCGGGTCAGCATCAGTGTTCTGACCATTGCTGAACTCAAGCGCGGCATCCTGCGTCGGAAAGCGAGGCGCGACCCGATCGAGCGCTGGTCGGCGTTCCTGGAAGCCGTGCTGCAGACCTGCGGCTCCAACATCCTGCCGGTGACGCTGAGTGTCGCCAGCCAGTGGGCGATCCTGGCCGAAACCAATCGCGCCAATGGCGTCTCGGTCGGAGTGATCGACGAGATGCTGGCGGCCACGGCGCTTGTCCATGACCTGACCGTCGTCACCCGCAATGTCCGCCATTTCGAACACAGCGGCTGTAAACTGCTGTCGCCGTGGAGCGAATGATGCGCAGGTCAAGGCGCGTCTGGCTCTTCGCAGTGGTGGCTCTTCTGATCGCATTCGCTGTGATCAGCGCCTGGCTCTCCGCGTCCGACTTCCTGGCTCAAGACGATTGTCTGGATGCAGGCGGTGCCTGGCGGAACTCGGTCTGCGAGGGCCGACGGCCCGGCGAATGACGACGGCCCTTCCTCCCCTCTTCGCCGACTGGTTCGCCGCCCGCGGCTGGAGTCCCCGCAGGCACCAGCTGGAGATGATCGCGGCGGCGGAGGCTGGGTCGCACGCCCTGCTGGTCGCCCCGACCGGGGGCGGCAAGACGCTGGCGGGCTTCCTGCCATCGTTGATCGACCTCGCCGAACGGGGACCCAGACCTCCCCACGGACCAGGCAGCGGGATCCATACGATCTATGTCTCGCCGTTGAAGGCGCTGACGACCGACGTCGAACGCAACCTGATGACGCCGATCCGCGAGATCGGGCTGAACATCCATGTCGAGAGCCGCACCGGCGACACCAAACAATCCAAGAAGCAACGGCAGAGGGACCATCCACCGGACATCCTGCTGACCACGCCCGAGCAGCTGGCGCTGTTCTGCGCCTGGGGCGGGGCGAGGGCGTATTTCGCCGACCTGAAATGCATCGTGCTGGACGAGGTCCACGCCATCTGGTCGGGCAAGCGCGGCGACCTGCTGAACCTCGGCCTCGCGCGGCTGCAGAGCTTTTCGCCGGGGCTACGGCGGGTGGCGCTTTCGGCGACGATCGACGACCCGAACCTGATCGCGGAGTGGCTGCAGCCTCACGTCCCTTCTCCCCTTGCGGGAGAAGGTGGCAGCCGAAGGCTGACGGATGAGGGGTACGAGGACGCGGAAGGGGTGACGGCAGCAGATGGCAACCGGCCAACACCGGGAGTCACCCCTCATCCGACCTCGCCTGCGGCTCGGCCACCTTCTCCCGCAAGGGGAGAAGGGATCGTCATCGTGAAGGGCGATCCGGGGGCCGTGCCGATCATCGACGTGCTGGTGTCCGAGGGCCGCGTGCCCTGGGCCGGGCACACCGGCCAGCATGCGATCCCCGAGGTCTATGCAGCGATCCAGCGGTCCGGCCTGTCGCTGATCTTCGTCAACACCCGCTGGCAGTGCGAGTTCGTCTTCCAGCAGCTGTGGGCCATCAATGACGACAACCTGGCCATCGGCCTGCATCACGGGTCGCTGGCGGCCGAGCAGCGGCGCAAGGTCGAGGCGGCGATGGCGCGGGGCGATCTGCGCGCCGTGGTCTGCACCTCGACGCTGGATCTGGGCATCGACTGGGGCGACGTGGACCTCGTCATCCAGATGGCGGCCCCCAAGGGCTCGTCGCGTCTGGTGCAGCGGATCGGCCGCGCCAACCACCGGCTCGACGAGCCCTCCAGAGCCCTGATGGTGCCCGCCAGCCGGTTCGAGCTGCTGGAATGCCAGGCGGCCAAGGAGGCCGTCGCCGACAACGCCTTCGACTGGGAGCCGCATCACATCGGCACCCTCGACACCCTGGCCCAGCACATCATGGGCGTGGCCTGTTCGGAGCCCTTCGACCTCGACGCCCTGCACGCCGAAGTGACCGGGTGCGCCCCCTATCGCGGCCTGACCTGTGAGGCATTCGAGGAGGTGGTCGATTTCGTCGCCACCGGGGGCTATGCGCTGCGCTCCTACGACCGGTTCGCGCGGATCGTGCGCACGCCCGAGGGACGATGGACGGTGCGCAATCCGCTGGTCGCCCAGCGCCACCGGATGAACGTCGGGGCCATCGTTGCGGCGGGGACGCTGAACGTGAAGGTCGCCTCGAGGCGCGGCGGTGCCTCGAAACAGCTGATCGGCGGACGCAAGGTCGGCGAGGCCGAGGAGTGGTATTTCGAACAGCTGACGCCCGGCGACACCTTCGTTTTCGCCGGTCAGGTCTGGGCGTTTCAGGGCATCAACGGGATGGACGCCCTGGTCACCCACGCGACCGACAGGGACCCCAAGATCCCGTCCTGGGGCGGGTCGCAGTTCCCGCTCGGCACGTCGCTGGCGGCACGCGTCCGCGCCATGATCCAGGACCGCGACCACTGGCGCGTCCTGCCCGTCGACGTTCAGGAGTGGCTGGAGCTGCAGGCCGGGCGCAGCCTGATCCCGGACGCCGACAGCCTGCTGATCGAGACCTTTCCGCGCGGCAGCCGTCATTTCATGGTCGCCTATCCGTTCGAGGGGCGGCTGGCCCATTCGACCCTGTGCATGCTGCTGACGCGGCGGCTGGACCGGCTGGGGGTCGGGCCACTGGGGTTCGTGGTGACGGACTATGCCTTCGCCATCTGGGCGATCCGGCCGATGGACGGGCTGGACTGGGACGCCCTGTTCCAGCCCGACATGCTGGGCGACGATCTGGAGGCCTGGCTGGAGGAGAGCTTCATGATGAAGCGCACCTTCCGCAATTGCGCCCTCGTTTCCGGCTTGATCGAGCGGCGACAGCCGGGGGCCGAAAAGACGGGGCGTCAGGTGACCTTTTCCACGGACCTGATCTATGACGTGCTCCGCCGCCACCAGCCCGATCACCTGCTGCTGCGGACCGCGCGATCGGACGCCGCGTCCGGCCTGCTGGACGTCGCGCGGCTGGGCCAGCTGCTCAACCGGATCGGGGGCCACATTCGCCATGCGCCGCTGGAGCGGGCCTCGCCCTTCTGTGTGCCGGTGCTGGTCATGATCGGGCGCGAGCGAGTCGGCGGCGATGCGGCGGACATGATCCTGGAGGCCTCGGCCCAGGACCTGATCGACGAGGTCATGGAAGACGCCCCGCCCGAACTGAGGGGGGCCGCATGAATGTGGCGCTGAAACAGGCCCTGACACCGGCGCGACGGCCGTGCGGATCGCTGTCGGTGCGGGTCATGGGCGAGCTGTGCGTGCTGCGGTGTTCGGGGACTCTGTGGCTGCCGGCGCACGGAACGCTGGTGGCCGGCGACCTGCATCTGGAGAAGGGTTCGGCCTTCGCCGCCCGGGGCCAGATGCTGCCGCCCTATGACAGCCGGGCGACCCTGGCCAGGCTGGAGGCGGAGATCACGGAACTGGCCCCGGCCCGGGTCGTGCTGCTGGGCGACAGCTTCCATGACAGCCGCTCGATCGGACGGATGGCGGCCGACGACCGGGCCTGGCTGGACCGGCTGGCGCAAGATCGCGACTGGGTCTGGCTGGAGGGCAATCACGACCGCGAGGCGCTGACCCAGGCGGATGGGGAGGCGGTGTCTGGACTTCCCGGGCGGGTCGTCGGCGACATGGAGCTGGGGGCCCTGTTCCTGACCCACGAACCGATGCAGGCGGCGAGGCCGGGCGAGGTGGCGGGGCACCTGCACCCCTGCGCCCGGGTCGTGGCCCATGGGCGGAGGGTGCGCAGGCCCTGCTTCGTCACCGACGGTCGGCGATTGATCCTGCCGGCTTTCGGGGCCTTCACCGGCGGACTGAACGTGCTGGACGCCGCGATCGCAGGCCTGTTTGCCGAGCCGCCCATGGCGGCGGCGCTGGGGAAGGACCGGGTCCACGCCCTGGCCTGGGCCGGGCTGGTTTAGGGCAGCAGCGCGACCGCGCCCAGGCTCAGCACTGCGCCTGTGGTCGCGACCCGGCGCAGGCGCGCATACCAGTCGCCGGACCCCCGCGTGTCCCAGTAGAGCATGGCCAGCAGGCCGCCGATCAGGACCAGAAGCTGAAGCCGGTCCGGCACGCCCGGCAGAAAGGTCAGCCAGGCCGCGACAGGCGGCAGGTTGCTGAGGATCAGGGTCGCGGGACGGGGATCGCGCTCGGCCAGTCCCTTGCCCCAGCGGGCGCCGGCCAGGAACGACAGGATGATGGCGGCATAGGCGGCCAGGGGCTCGATCCAGCGGTCGCCGCCGTCGCGGTCGAGCCAGACGGCTGCGGCCCCGGCGACGAACGGGATCAGCCCCGCCAGCGTCAGGGCCCATGCGGTCAGCCGCGTCCGATCCATCATTCTCTCCTGAACACCCGGCTGGTGCCATAGCCCATGGCCAGCGCCAGCAGCACGCACAGCACCCCATAGGTCCAGGGGCGCCGGTGGGCGAACTCATAAATGTCGCGCTCGAATCCGACTTTCTCGACCGTCAGGGTCAGATTGGACACCCCGGCCGGTGCGCCGTCGCGGAACAGCCAGACCTGGGCATAGTACTGGCCCGTCGGTGCGGTGGCGGGCAGATTGACCTCAGCCCGGAACAGGCCCCGGTCGACGAAGGTGACGCCCTCCGGATCGGTGTCGTAGAGGGCCGCGTCCTCCTTCAGCCGGATCACGGCGCGACGCCAGTCGAGGTAGTCCTCGCCCAGCCGGCTGATGACCACGTCGCGCACACCATAGCGGGTGACGGTGCGGCTTTCCTCGGGCGCATCGATGCGAAGGTGATCGACGCCGACGCCGAGCCGGCGCAGCTGGCCGAAATCGGCGATGTCGCTGAGCGGCCGGGTCGAGGCCGTCATGTAGAAGCCGGGCGCGCCCTCGAACAGGACCGGGCGGCTGTTCAGCCAGACACCGTTGTTGCGGGTCTTCCTGACCAGACGGACGGGGGCGTCGGGGCCCCGCACGACCACCACCACATCGGTTGGATCGTCGGTCGGATTGAACACCGCGCCATACAGCACCAGGGTCGCGCCCCGAAAGCGGGAGTCGACCTTGACCTGGGCATCGGTCAGGGCGGCGGCGACCCGCAGCTCGGTCGCCGTGGACTCGGAGCGTTCCGGCGGCGGCGCTTCGATCGCGGGCGGCGGGGGTGGGAGGGCTTGGATCACCGGTCGGAAATCCCCGGGGCCAGCAGGAAGATGTCGTGGGGCCGCACGAACAGGCTCAGCCCCATCTGGATACCGACGAAAAGGATCAGCAGGCCCAGGGCGGCGCGCAGGACGTCGGCCCGGAACCGCCCGGCATAGCGGGCTCCGAGCTGGGCACCGACGACACCGCCGGTCAGCAGCAGGGTGGACAGGACGATGTCGACCGTCTGGTTGCGGCCCGCCTGCAGGATGGTGGTGATGGCGGTGGTGATGATGATCTGGAACAGGCTGGTTCCGACCACCACGCCGGCGCGCATCCGCAGAGCATAGAGCATGGCCGGCACCAGGATGAAGCCGCCGCCGACGCCCATGATGGCGGACAGGATGCCGGCGAACACACCGAGGCCAAACGGCGGGATGGCGCTGATGTAGAGGCCGGATTTCGGAAACCGCACCTTCCACGGCAGGCCGTACAGCCAGAGCGGACGTCGGCGCTCCTTGTGCGGTGCGACCTCGCCGCGATACCGGCGCAGGATCTCGCTGAGGCTCTCGTACAGCATCAGCAGGCCGATGGAGCCGAGCAGCAGCAGATAGGACACGGCCACGACCAGATCGGCCTGGCCGAGCAGGCGCAGATAGCGGAACAGCTCGACGCCGCCGATGGCCCCCACCGCGCCGCCGGCCGCCATGATCGCGCCCATGCGGTAATCGACCGCCCCCTGGCCCGAATAGCGGATCACGCCGGAGGTCGAGGAGGCGACGACGTGGCTGGCCTGGCTGGCCACGGCCACGACGGGGGGGATGCCCAGGAAGACGAGCACCGGGGCCATCAGGAAGCCGCCGCCGATGCCGAACAGCCCGGACACGAATCCGACCAGCGCCCCCAGCAGGACCAGGAGCGGCCAGTTCACCGAAACCTCGGCGATCGGCAGATAGATCTCCAAAGGGCGGGCCTTCGGCTGGGAAAAAACGCTGGGCGCCGGAAGGCGAGCGCGGGTGTCTTAACCGGGCGACCGGTGAAGGGCCACCCGCATCATGCGTCAGGCGAGCGGTTCGGTGGCGAAGGCCTCGGCCTGGGCGCGGGCCGTCTGGCGCTGGGCTGCGGGGATGGTCGGGGACAGCCTGTCAACGGCGGCCTGGGCCTGGGGGTCGCCGGCCCGGGCGGCGATCAGGTACCAGCGATAGGCCTGGGTCGGGTTGGGCGCGATACCCTCGTCGCCGTTCTCGTAGATGCGAGCGACATTGTACTGACTGTCGACCAGGCCGCGATCGGCGGCCTTCTTGAGCCAGTCCAGCGCCTCCACGCGATCCCGCGATCCACCGACGCCCTCGAACAGGTACATGGCGTAGTTGTGCATGCCCTGCGGGTCGCCGCCCTCGGCCGCACGGCGGGCCCATTGGCGGCTTTCGGCGGAATCGGCGGTCAGGCCGGTCGATCCGGTCTGATAAAGGCTCGCCAGCTTCAGCTGGGCCTCGGGGTTCCCCAGATTGGCGGCGCGGGTCAGGGTCTCGACCCCGGCCGGATCGTTACGGTCCAGCTGCTCCAGCGCCTGGGCATACAGGGTCTGGGCTTCGGTCTTGTCGGCCGGGGCCGCATCGACCGTGCCGTCGGTCGGCGACAGGGCTAGGGCGGCGATGGGCGGCGCTTCGGCGCTCGATCCGGACAGGCCGGCCAGACGCCCGATGTCGTCGAAATCAAAGCCGGTGGCGCGACCGGTCGCCCACAAGCCGCCGACCACGGCCATGCCGGTGACGGAGGCGATGAAGGCCTTCTTGGCCGTGCCGTCGCCGCGCTGGGCCTGCTTGTCCAGCCGCTCCTGCAGTTTGGACTTGCCGCCGCGCTTGAGGCTCATACCGAAGCCGGCGCGGGGGGCATCCTCCGGCGGGGCGGCGTTCATTGCGGCCCGGGCGGCCTCGATGGTGTCCCGGGTCGAGGCGGAGCGACCGGCGGCGGCACCGGCGGCCATACTGGCCCGCATCCGGCGCGGATCGACGAACTCGGTCTCCGCCGAATACTCCTCGATGCCGTCGTCATAGACGCGGGCCGGGGCAGCATTCCCGGCGGCGATCGCGCCACCGAAAGACTGGGGCTGGGCCTCGACCCCGGCGATCGCGCCCAGCGCGTCGGACACATCGGCCCCGCCATAGCTGCCAAACGGCCCCGCCGCGAAGGCGGCCGCCTGGCTCTGCATCGGCTCATCCAGCACAGGGGCGGCATAGGCGACCTGGGGCTCCACCGGCTCGAACCGGCGCGGCAGGCTGTCGAAGACTTCTTCCGTGGCCGAGGCCTGCGGGCCCTGGGGGAACGGTTTCAGATCGGTGGACAGGGAATCGACCGACCAGCCATCGGCCGGTGCGTCAAAACCGGAATCGAACCGGTCGTCCGGGAAGGCGGCGGCGCGCCAGTCCGGCTGGGCGAACTCGGAGGCGGCGGGCGCGACCGGCTCAGGTTCCGGCAAGGGCGCGGGCGCGACCGGCTGGGCCAGGCGGTGTTCCAGGGTCTCGCGGGCCTCGGCCAGAAGTCTGGCCGTCCGCTCCTCGGACAGGCGCATCCGCTCGGCCAGCTCGCCCGAGGCGCGGTCGTAGCGCTGCTCGATCCGGTCCGAGCCCTCGACCATCCGCCGGCTGATGTCTTCGAGGGCCTGGGCGGACTTGCGTTCCGACTGGGCGATGCGGTCGGCCAGCCGGTCGGAAATACGGGTGATCTCGACGCCCAATTTTTCAAGGGCGATCGAATGCTGGTCTTCGGCGCGGGTCAGCCGCTGTTCGACGGCCTGACCATAGCGACCCATGTCCTGTTCGATCTTCGCCGACAGGGTGCGGGTCAGGGCGGCTTCGAACTTCTCCAGCCGCGCATCGCCGACCGTCTCGATGCGATCGACGCGGGTGTCGAGGTTCTGGGCGATGCGCAGGACCTCGCGGCCCATGGCCTCGATCCCCTGTGCGGAGCGCCGCTCGGCAGCGTCGGCCTGTTCGCCCAGCGACTGGACGGTGGCCTCGATCCGGGTCATCCGGCCTTCGCTCTCGGCCGTCTCCAGCCGCCGCATCATGTCTGTGCGATTGGTCTCGACCTGGCGCGACAGGGTCTCGGCCAGCTTCTCGAAGCGCGCGGCCTCGCGCAGGCCTTCCGGCTCGACACGGGTCTCGGCGGCGCGCAGGCGCTGGTCCAGCCCGGCGAACGACCGTTCCAGATTGCGCAGGGCCTGGGACGTCTGGTTTTGCGCGGCGTCCAGGCGCTGCCCGACCTGGCTCAACAGTTCGGTTCCGGCCCCGGGGCCGGCGGCCTTCTCGACGGCCTCGATCCGCTGGCTCAGGGCCTGGCCGTTCGCGCGCTGACGCTCCTCGATGTCGTAGAGGCGGCTGGTCAGGGCGGCGACGGCGGTATCGGTCTTGTCGAACCCGTCCAGACGCTGGCGTGTCTCGATCAGCCCGGTGCGCTGGCGCTCCTCTATGTCATACAGACGCCCGGCCATGGCCCCCAGGGCCTGCTCGACCTTGCTCAGGGTCTCGGCGGACTTGGGCCCGACCTCGCGCTCGAAGGCGCGCAGGCGACGGTGACCTTCCTTCAGCTCGTCGGCGATATCGTCGATGCGGCGGCCGTACTGACCGGCCTGTTGATCCTGCGCCTCCATGCGGCGCACCAGGCCGGACACAGCCTGGTCGACGCCCTGGATGGCGATGGTCGAGCGGCGCTCGGCGGCTTCCAGACGTGCGGCGATCGCGTCGACGGACGCGGCGACGCGCTGCAGGGTATCGTCGGACCCGCCACGCCAGGACCGGTCCTCGGCCTCATAGGCGTCGTCGAGGCGACGCGAACGGCCCCGGCGCTCGAAGATTTCCGAGGCGTGCGGGCGGCGCGGCAGCGGCTGGACGCCGACATCGTCGTCGCCGTCCTCCATGATCATGGAGTTGAGCCATTCGCCCAGCGTCATGCCGGACCGGCGCGCCAGGTCCTTGGCGACCTCACGCGCCTTCGGGTCGATGCCCTTTACGCTCCACGGCGCGGCGGCTGCGCTCACTGATTCGGCTCCCGACCCATTGGGTCACGCTAATCGCCCATATTCGGGGTGTAAACGTCTGGTTAACCCCAACATCTAGCGGAGGGTCCATTCTCCTGTGGACAGGGGTCGCCAGGTCGAAATCGGTGGCCTGATGGGGGGCAGCAGGTCGTGAAGTTCCACCCTCCGGCAAGGGGCTGGCTTGCCACCGGGGGGTGCCTCGCCCACATGACGGCGCGTGTCCCTGACCCTCACCCTCTGGCTGCTGGCGGCGGCCCTGATCGTCTGCGTCTTCGCGGGCTGGCGCGGGGCCCGGCCCAGCGATTTCCTGCGGCCCCGCATGGTGCCATGGCGGTTCATCATGCTGCTGGCCGGCGCGATGGTCTTTCTGCTGCTGGTGCATCTGGGCGCGCTGGCGGGCTTCACCCGGCCGTCGTGACCCATCCCGCCAGAGGCTGATCGCCGACGAGGCCAGGGCCAGGCCGACCCCGACGGTTCCCGATGCCGGCGGCGGCGCACACGTGAACCTGCAGCGGGGCTCAGGCTCTGACAGACACGGGGGATCGCCTCATGGCGGTGCCTTTTTCGTGTCCGCTAACCCGCGAAGCACCAGGCCAGCACGGCCTTCTGGGCGTGGATGCGGTTCTCGGCCTCGTCCCAGACGAGGGAGCGCGGCCCGTCGATCACCGCATCGGTGACCTCCTCGCCCCGGTGAGCCGGCAGGCAGTGCAGGAAGACGGCATCCGGATCGGCCAGGTCCATCAGGGCCTCGTCGACGGTGTAGCTCTCGAAGGCGTGCAGGCGCGCTTCATAGTCGCCGTCGCCCATCGACACCCAGGTATCGGTGACCACGACATCGGCCCCGCGCACGGCGTCCTTCGGATCGCTGGTCAGGGTCACGGCATGGCCGCCCCTGGCCAGGTCGTGCAGGTCCGGGTGGTACTCGGCCGGGCAGGCGACATTCAGGTGGAAGCCCAGCTTCGGGGCCGCGTGCATGAAGCTGTGGCAGACATTGTTGCCGTCGCCGATCCAGGCGATCGTCTTGCCCTCGATCGGGCCGCGCTGTTCCTCGATGGTCATGATGTCGGCCAGGATCTGGCACGGGTGCGAGCGGTCGGTCAGGCCGTTGACCACCGGCACGGTGGCGACGCGGGCGAACCGTTCGACGTCCTCGTGGCTGTTGGCGCGGATCATCACCGCATCGACCATACGCGACAGGACGCGGGAGGTATCCTCGACCGGCTCGCCGCGGCCCAGCTGCATGTCGCCGGCGTTGGCGATGATCGAGGCTCCGCCCAGCTGGCGGATGGCGGCGTCGAAGCTGAACCGGGTGCGGGTGGAGTTCTTCTCGAAGATCATCGCCAGCACGCGATCCCTCGCCGGGGCGTCGACGTCGACCCAGCCCTGGGGCCTGCCCCTGCGGGCCGCCTTGCGGGCATGGGCGTCGTCGAGGATGGCGCGGAGATCGGCGGCCTCCAGCCGGTGGATGTCGAGGAAGTGGCGGGTCATGGGCGAGTGGGTCGACAAGAGTAGAGGTTCATCACGGAGAGCACCTAGGGGTCACGGAGGACACGGAGAGTATCAGGTTCGGCCTTTTTCCATCGTCACAGAATGAGGCGCCGCAAGCCATCCTTCAGCCTGCTGACGTTGAAGTTGACGATATAGCCAAGCCTGAGATTGGCGAATCTGAGATAGGTCAGGACCTGGGCCGTATGGATCGACGCCAAGGCGTTGATCGCCTTGATTTCGATGATGACCGATCGCTCGACGAGCAGGTCGAGGCGAAAGCCGACATCAAGCCGCGCGTTGCGATAGCTCACAGGGATGGCGACCTGGCTTTCAACGGCCAGGCCTCGTGCGGTCAGTTCCTCGAACAAGCAGGCTTCATAAACCGACTCCAGCAGTCCCGGTCCCAAGGCGGTGTGCACAGTAAAGGCGGCGTCGATCGCTGCCCTGCCAATCCGATCTGTTTCCTCAGGCAGCGGTGCACGACCTCCGTGTTCTCCGTGCATCCCTTTGTGCTCTCCGTGATGAACCTCTGGCCGCCCTAGGTGTGAGCTCTCAATAGGTTGTCCATCCGGTCCAGGCCGGGGAAGCTGGAGTTGCAGACTTCAGAGACTTCCTCGGAGGACCGAATGAACGTGCATGAGAATGCCCGGCTGACGGCGCATAGTCGAGCCGATCTGGTGCGGCGGGTGGTGGATCAGGGCCAGCCGCGCAAGGTCGTGGCGGCGGCCTTCGGCGTCGATCCCAAGACCGTCGGCAAGTGGGTAAACCGGTTCAGAACCGAGGGCACGGCGGGTCTGAGGGATCGTTCGTCGCGTCCGCACCGGCTGCGGGCCCCGACTCCGACAGGGGTCCAGGAGCAGATTATCGCCCTGCGCCGACGGCAGCGCTTCACGGGCCAGCAGATCGCCCGCGACGCCAAGGTGTCGCCGGCCACGGTCAGCCGGATCCTGCGCCGCGTCCGCCTCAGCCGCATCCGCGACCTGGAACCGCCTGAGCCGGTTCGCCGCTACGAGCGCGACCTTCCCGGCGACATGATCCACATCGACATCAAGAAACTGGGCCGCTTCGACCAGCCCGGCCACCGCGTCACCGGCGATCGAACCAGACAGTCCAACGGGCGCGGCGTCGGCTGGGAGTTCGTCCACGTCTGCATCGACGACGCCTCACGCATCGCCTTCAGCCAGATACGGCCCGACGAGAAGGCCTCGAGCGCCGTCCCCTTCCTGAAGGCGGCTATCGAGTACTACGCCGGACTCGGCGTCACCGTGACCCGGGTCATGACCGACAACGGCTCATGCTACAAAGCCTTCGCCTTCCGCGACGCCTGCAAGGCGCTGGGCCTCAGGCACATCCGCACAAAACCCTACACGCCAAAGACCAACGGCAAGGCCGAGCGCTTCATCCAGACCGCCCTGCGCGAATGGGCTTACGCACAGAAATACCAGAGCTCGGATCGACGCGCCGCCGAGCTTCCGTTCTGGCTACACCGATACAACTGGCATCGACCACACGGCGGCATCAAACGACAAACACCCATCAGCAGACTCGCCCTCACTGGGGACAACCTGTTGAGGCTCCACACCTAGGCCGCCATCTTGCCCCGCGCAGCCTCGCAGGTGCGCTCCAGGCGTTCGACGGCGTCGCGCGCCTCGTCCAGCGTCAGGTTCAGCGGCGGCAGCATCCGCACGCAGTTGTCACCGCCACCCGCGATCAGCAGATGCTGTCCGTCGCGCGCCCAGCCCATGAACTCGCGATTGTTGGGCTTGAGCTTCAGCCCGATCAGCAGCCCCTTGCCGCGCACATCCTCGATCACGTCGGGGAAGCGCTCCTTCAGGCCGTGCAGCTGCTGCTTCAGATAGCCCGCGATCTCGTTGACGTTGCCCAGGATCTCGGGCGTGTTGATCGCGTTGAAGGCCGCCAGACCGACCGCCATGGCCAGGGGATTGCCGCCGAAGGTCGAGCCGTGGGCTCCGACGGTCATGCCCCGGGCCGCTTCGGTGGTGGCCAGGCAGGCCCCGATCGGGAAGCCGCCGCCCAGGGCCTTGGCCACTGCCATGATGTCCGGAGCCATGCCGGCCCATTCATGGGCCCACAGCTTGCCGGACCGGCCCATGCCGCACTGGACCTCGTCGAAGATGATCAGCACGCCGTGCTGGTCGCACAGCTCGCGAAGCCCGCGCAGGCAGACGTCGGGCATGGCGCGACAGCCGCCCTCGCCCTGGACCGGCTCGACGATGATGGCGGCGGTGTTGGGCTCGGCGATGGCGGCCTTCAGCGCCTCGTGGTCACCCCACTTCAGCTGGTGAAAGCCCTGCATCTTGGGCCCGAAGCCCTCGGTATAGCTGGGGTTGGCGGCGGCGTTGATGGCACCGTAGGTCCGGCCGTGGAAGGCCCCGTCGAAGCCGTAGATGTCGATCCGCTCAGGGTTCCCGTTGGCCGCATGGTATTTGCGCGCCGTCTTCAACGCGCACTCCACCGCCTCGGTCCCCGAGTTGGTGAAGAAGACGACGTCGGCGAAGCTGGCCCCGGTCAGGGCGTCGGCCAGGTCTTCCTGACCCGGAATCCGGAAGATGTTGGAGACGTGCCACAGCTTGTCGGCCTGGGCCTTCACCGCCTCGACCAGCACCGGATGGGCATGGCCCAGACCGTTGGTCGAGATGCCCTGGACGCAGTCCAGATACTCGGTCCCGTCCGTCGCCCACAGACGCGCGCCTCGCCCGCGATCCACTTGCAGCGGCGCGCGATTGTAGACACCCATCAAATGACCGGACACGGACGACCTCCAAAAGAAACGAAGCCCCGGCGCGGGTGCGACGGGACTTTTCAGGTGTGGGGGTTGTCGGATGAGGGCGCGGGTGAGTCAACACCGCCTGGGAGGGATTAGGGACTAGGGATTAGGGATTGGGAGCGGGTCATGACACGCAACATCCAGGCGGATACGCAGCGTTCCTAATCCCTAATCCCTAATCCCTAATCCCCGCAGTCAGCTCTTCAGCCGCCAGCCCGACCGGAACACCAGCCAGCAGGCCATGGCCATGACGACCGTCAGGACCGCGCTCATCAACACCCCGATCATCAGACTGCCCTCGGCATGGCCGATGAAGCCGTAGCGGAAGCCGTCGATCAGATAGAAGAAGGGGTTCCAGTGGCTGATGCTGGCGAAGGGCTCCGGCAGGTTCTCGACCAGATAGAAGGTGCCCGACAGGAAGGTCATGGGCATGACGACGAAGTTCTGGACCGCCGACAGGTGGTCGAACTTCTCGGACCAGAGTCCCGCCAGCACGCCGACCATCCCCATCAGCAGGGAGGCGATCAGGCCGAACCAGACGATAGCCAGGACGTTGTAGACACCCAGCCGCGCGAACGGCAGGACGCAGACCGCCGTGACCAGACCGACCGCCAGCCCGCGCGTCGCCGCGCCCAGCGAGAAGCCGATGGTCAGCTCCAGCGGGCTGAGTGGGGGGGTCAGGAAGTCGGTCGAGGTGCCCATGATCTTGGCCTGGATCAGGCTGGACGAGGCATTGGCGAAGGCATTGTTCAGCATCGCCATCATGATCAGGCCCGGGGCCACGAACTCGGCAAAGGGCGTGCCGTGCAGCGGCGGCCGCGCCCCCTTCAGCGCCACGACGAAGACCAGCATATAGAGCAGCGTCGTCACCACCGGCGCGGCGACGGTCTGGGCCCCCACCTTCCAGAAGCGGCGGACCTCCCTCAGATACAGCGTCTGCACGCCGATCCAGTTGACCCCGGCATAGTGGCGCGGCGTCGGCAGGCCGCTGGGGCGGGTGGAGGCGAGATCGGTCATGGGCGGTCAGATGCGCGGACGGGGTGCGGGATGCAAGGGGCGTGTGGCGAGTGGCGAGTGGCGAGTGGCGAGTGGCGAGTGGCGAGGCAGTAGGATCCTGCGGCTCAAGCAGCAAGCGCCCGCGGCGCGAGCGTTAGCCGCTCTCTAGATGTGGATGGCGTGGCCCAGCGCCCGAAGGCTCGCCTCATGGAAGGCCTCGCCCAGGGTCGGGTGGACGTGGATGACCCCGGCGACGTCTTCCAGCACCGCGCCCATCTCCAGCATCTGGGCGAAGCTGTTGGACAGTTCGGCGACGTGCTGGCCGACGGCCTGGACGCCGAGCAGGCGGTGATCGGCCTTGGACGCCAGCACCCGCACGAAGCCGCCGTCCTCGCCGGCCTCGATGGCCAGCGCCCGGCCGATGGCGGCCAGGGGGAAGACGGCCGTGATCACATCGTCCCGGCCCGCGACGTCGAGCGGACCCAGCCCCGCCGAGACGATCTCCGGCTCGGTAAAGCAGACGGCGGCGATGGTGACGGGGTCGAAGCGGCGGTCATGACCCGCGATGATCTCGGCGACGACTTCGCCTTGCGCCGATCCCTTGTGGGCCAGCATGGGTTCACCGGTCAGGTCGCCGACGGCCCAGACGTTCTTCATGCTGGTGGCGCAGCGGTCGTCGATCTTCACGAACGGCCCGGCCATGGCGACGCCCATGTTGTCCAGACCCCAGCCCGATGTGCGCGGACGGCGGCCGACGGTGACCAGCACCTTGTCGGCGTCCAGCTGCATCGGCTCGCCGTCCTTCGTGGTGATCGACAGTTTCCCGTCGCCGAACCCGCCGGCCCGGGCCCCGAGGTGCAGCTCCACCCCGTGGTCGGTCAGCCACTTCATCACCGGGTCGGTCAGGGCCTTGTCGTAGAGCGGCAGGATGCGGTCGGCCATCTCGACGATGGCGACCTCAGCCCCCAGCTTGCGATAGGCGATGCCCAGCTCCAGCCCGATATAGCCGCCGCCGACCACGACTAGCCTGCCCGGCACGGCGTCCAGCGACAGGGCCTCGGTCGAGGAGATGACGTCGCCGCCGAACGGCAGGAAGGGCAGTTCGACCGGCTCGGACCCCGTCGCCAGGATCACATGCTCGGCCGTGATGGTGATGGGCCCGTCGTCGGTCTCGACGCGGCAGGTCTTGGCGTCCTGGAAGGTCGCCCACCCCTTGATCACCTTGACCCTGGCCTTCTTCAGCAGGGCCGCGACCCCGGCGTTCAGCTTCCTGACGATGCCGTCCTTCCAGGCCACAGTCTGGCTCAGGTCGATGGCAGGCGAGGCCGCCGTGATCCCCAGCGTCCCGTCCCCGGCGGCCTTGGCCACCGTCTCGAACTTGCCCGCCGTATGGATGATGGCCTTGGACGGAATACAGCCGACGTTCAGGCAGGTCCCGCCCAGCCCGTCGCCGCCGTCGACCAGCACGGTATCGAGGCCCAGCTGGCCGCAGCGAATCCCGGCGACATAGCCGCCGGTGCCCGCGCCGATGATCAGGACTTTGGTTTTGATCTGCTGCATATGTTACCTCGAACGCGCGGCGGCGCGGATAGCTCGGCGATCACGCCAGCTGAGCGTGTCATTCGAGACGGCCATGCTGGTCCGAAGGCCGTCAGGGCCACGGTCAAGCCAGACCCAGTACTGTTGTCCGGGCTGCACGACGATGTCATAGTCGCAGACGAAGTCGCCATCGGTCATGCGGTGTTCGAAGGACAATGGGGCACCAGCCGTCGCGCCTTTCAGCCCCGTCAGAACAGTTGCCGTTGCGGTCCCATACAGGCTCGCCCCTCGGCCGGGCTGTCGTTCACCCGCTGTGGCCGTCTCGACTGTGACCAAAGCGACGACATCGTTTTCTCTCGTCGTCTGCTCATATCCGGGCCAGAACAGCGAGCATGCGGCTGCTGGCGTGGTCCATAGGAACGCGACAAAAAACAACCAAGGCCCACGCATGGCCCTCACCCCATCCACAGCGTTGCGGGATGCTCCCACAGCCCCTTGATCCGCTGCACGAACACCGCCGCGTCATGTCCGGAAACAATGCGGTGATCGAAGCTGGGCGACAGGTTCATCGTCTTGAAGCGTGGCATTCTCAAATCCTGTAGGGTGCCCGAACCCCCGGATCGTCGGCCGGGAAATCCTTCGTGTTTCGGGTGACCAGCAGACGACCCGTCGTCTGGGCGGTCGCCCAGATGACGGCGTCCGGCAGTTTCAGACGGCGAGACTGGCGTAGCGACGCGGCCTGTTCGGCGATCCGGTCTTCGAGACCGACGATCTGATAGCCGTCAAGATAGGTCCGCGTCGGCTCGGCCAGATCGGGGCCGGCCCCCGCCATCACCTCGATCCAGGAAATGATGCTTATGGCGCGGTCGTCGTACCGATCGATCTCGGCATCGGCCTCCGGCGCGGCGTTCAGATGATCGATCAGAATATTGGTGTCGAACAGCGCCTTCACCATTCGCTACGCAGTCGTTCCTGATAAGCAAGCCCGTCTTCGCCGCCCTGGCCCCAAAGACCGAAACCGTCCTTGACCGCCTGACGCTTGTTGCGCGCGACGTAGTCGTCGATCGCGGCGCGGATGACCGCTGCGCGCGGGCGTTTTTCGCGTTTGGCCAGGGCGTCAAGCGCGGCGACCTGATCCTCATTGGCATCGACCAGGATACGCATTTCGGTCTCCTTGATATACGGATCGCATATCATATAGCGCGAAATCGGCCGAGCGTCCAATCTACCCCATCCACAGCGTCGCAGGATGCTCCAGCAGCCCCTTGATCCGCTGCACGAAGACCGCCGCGTCGTGGCCGTCGACGATGCGGTGGTCGAAGCTGGAGGACAGGTTCATCATCTTGCGGATGACCATCTGGCCGTTCCGGACCACGACCCGTTCCTCGATCTTGTTGGGGCCGACGATGGCGACCTCGGGGTGGTTGATGATGGGCGTGTGGACCAGGCCGCCCAGGGTCCCCAGCGAGGTGACGGTGATGGTCGAGCCGGACAGGTCCTCGCGCTTCGCTGACCCGTCCCTGGCCGCGCCGGAGACGCGGGCGATCTCGGCGGCGGTGGCGTAAGGGTCCAGCGATTCCGCATGGCGCACGACCGGCACCATCAGGCCGTTCGGCGTCTGGGCGGCAATGCCCAGATGGACGGCGGCGTGCTGCGTCAGGACCCCGGCCTCGTCGTCATAGGTGGCATTGATCTGCGGCTGGTCGCGCAGGGCCACGACGAGGGCGCGGGCGATGAAGGGCAGGACGTTGAGCTTTACCTTGCCGGTCTGTTTCGCCTGGGCGTTCAGATGGGCGCGCAGCTCCTCCAGCGCCGTGACGTCGATCTCCTCCACATAGGTGATGTGGGGGATGCGCCGGACGCTTTCGGCCATCTTCTCCGCGATCTTGCGGCGCAGCCCGATGATGCGGACCTCGGTCGTGCCCTCGGCCTTCGCATAGGTCGAGGCGGGCGATGCTCCGTGCTCGGATGATCCGCGCGCGCCGTGGGCAACAAAGGCGTCCAGGTCGGCGTGTTCGATGCGTCCGGCGGGGCCGGAGCCGGGCACGAACTGGAGCTCCAGACCCAGCTCGCGGGCGCGCTGGCGCACGGCGGGCGACGCCAGCGGGCGGACACCGGGGGTCTGGGCGGTGCGGGTGACCGACTTGCCCCCCTCCCCCGCTTCGCGGGGACTCCCCCCTGAGGGGGGAGATTTGGGCGGCGTCGATCCTCCCCCATCGGGGGAGGGGGACCGCGAAGCGGTGGAGGGGGCAGTGGCGGACCCGGTCTTCGCCGGAGCGGCCGCGACATTCCCCGCCCCCTCGACGTCGAAGCTGACCAGCGGTCCGCCGACGGGCACCGACTGACCGGCCGCGCCGTGCAGGGCGGTAACCACGCCTGCGACCGGCGAGGTCAGTTCGACGGTCGCCTTGTCGGTCATGACCTCGGCCAGCAGCTGGTCCTCTTCCACCGCATCGCCGACCGCGACATGCCAGGCGACCAGCTCGGCCTCGGCTGTGCCCTCGCCGACGTCGGGAAGCTTGAAGACGTAGTTGCCGGGGGCAGGCGCAATGGAGCCCTCCCCCTCGAGGGGGGAGGGTTGGGTGGGGGTGGAGACACGATCTTCGGATTGAGGCGATGAGACGTCGTCAGGGGCTTGCGAGGCGCCTTCGGGCAGCGGGGCTCCACCCCCATCCCCGGCCCTTCCCCCCTCGAGGGGGAAGGGAGAAGGTTCGGCATTGCCCTCCCCCTCGACCTCGAACTCCACCAGGGCGGAGCCGACCGGCGACATCACGCCCGGCTCGCCGTGCAGGGCGGTGACCACGCCCGATACCGGCGAGGTAAGCTCCACCGTCGCCTTGTCGGTCATGATGTCGGCGAGGATCTGGTCTTCCTCGACGCGGTCCCCGACCTTGACGTGCCAGCCGACCAGTTCGGCCTCGGCGGTGCCCTCGCCCACATCGGGCAGTTTGAAGACGTAGCGGCCCATCAGCGGGCTCCCCCGCTCATCACGGCTTTCAGCGCCGTGGCGACCCGTTCCGGCCCCGGAAAATACTCCCACTCGAAGGCGTGCGGATAGGGCGTGTCCCAGCCGGCGACGCGGCCGATCGGGGCTTCCAGGTGATAGAAGCAGCGTTCCTGGACCAGGGCCGACAGCTCTGCTCCGTACCCGGACGTTTTTGGTGCTTCGTGGACGATCACGCAGCGGCCGGTCTTCTTCACGCTGGCCTCGATGGTTTCGATGTCGAGCGGGACGAGGGTGCGCAGGTCGATGACCTCGGCGTCCACGCCCGCGTGCTCGGCCCCGGCCAGGCTGACCCAGACCATGGTGCCGTAGCACAGGATGGTGACGTCGGACCCCTCCCGGACCACCGCCGCCTTGCCCAGCGGCACGGTGTATTTGCCGGTCGGCACCTGGGCGGAGGCCTGGGCCTTCCACGGGCTGACCGGGTTCCTGTGCCAGCCGTCGAAGGGACCGTTGTAGAGCCGCTTGGGCTCCAGGAAGATGACCGGATCGTCATCCTCGATCGCGGCGGTCAACAGGCCCTTGGCGTCATGGGGGTTGGACGGAATGACGACCTTCAGCCCGGCGATATGGGTGAACAGGCTCTCGGGGCTCTGCGAGTGGGTCTGGCCGCCGAAGATCCCGCCGCCATAGGGCGATCGCACCACGATCGGCGCGGTGAACTGTCCGCCCGAGCGATAGCGCATCTTGGCCGCTTCGGAGACGATCTGGTCATAGGCCGGATAGATGTAGTCGGCGAACTGGATCTCGACTACCGGGCGCAGGCCATAGGCCCCCATGCCGATGGCGGCGGCGACCAGGCCGCATTCGCTGATCGGCGTGTCGAAGCTGCGCGTCAGGCCATGCTTCTGCTGCAGCTGGTCGGTCACGCGGAACACGCCGCCGAAATAGCCCGCGTCCTCCCCGAAGCTGAGCACGTTCGGATCCTCGGCCATCTTGACGTGCAGGGCCGAGTTCAGCGCCTGGATCATGTTCATGGGCTGCACCGTGACGGCTTCAGAGGCCGTGGTGCCCGGGGGGTTCTCGACGTGGTCAGCCATGTCGGGTTCCAGACTGTCGCTGCGGTCGGCTTCGCTGAAGGTCTCAGACATGAAAACCTCCGCTCATCCCCGCGAAAGCGGGGACCCAGTTCTGTAGTGACTCGGAGCGTGTTGGATGACTGTCAGGGCGGACCGGATCGAGCCTGGTGCCCAAAGCACTGGGTCCCCGCTTTCGCGGGGATGAGCGGAAACGGGACATCATACCCCCACCTCCCGGCGCTGTTCGGTCAGACGCCAGTCCTCGGTGGCGAAGACCTCCTCGAACATCGTCTTCACGCTGGGGCGCGACTGGCCGAGCGTGCCGATGGCCTCGGCCTCCCTGCCCGCCGCGCGGACCTGGGTCACGGCCTCGGCCTCCGCCTCGGCCTGGGCTTCGTCGGACCATTCGCCCAGGGCGATCAGATGCTGTTTCAGCCGCGCGATCGGGTCGCCCAGCGGCCATTTGTCGTGCTCGTCGCCCGGGCGATAGCGGCCAGGGTCGTCGGAGGTGGAGTGGGGTGCGCCGCGATAGGTGAACAGCTCGATCACCGTGGCGCCCTGGTTCGACCTTGCGCGCTCTTCCGCCCATTGCGTCGCCGCCCAGACGGCCAGGAAGTCGTTGCCGTCGACCCGCAGCGCCGGCAGGCCATAGCCGATGGCCTTGGACGCGAAGGTGGTTTCCAGACCGCCTGCGAGGCCCATGAAGGAACTGATGGCCCACTGGTTGTTCACGACGTTCAGGATCACCGGCGCCCGGTAGACGCTGGCGAAGGTCAGGGCGTTGTGGAAGTCGCCCTCTGCCGTCGCCCCGTCGCCGATCCAGGTGATGGCGATCCTGTCGTCGCCCTTGTAGGCGCTGGCCATGGCCCAGCCGACGGCCTGGGGCACCTGGGTGCCCAGATTGCCGCTGATGGTGAAGAAGCCATAGTCCCTGGCCGAATACATGATCGGCAGCTGGCGGCCCTTGATGGGGTCGGCGGCGTTCGAATAGATCTGGTTCATCATGTCGACCAGCGGATAGCCGCGCGCGATCAGAAGCCCCTGCTGGCGATAGGTCGGAAAGCCCATGTCCTCGCGCGACAGGATCATGCCCTGGGCGACCGCGATGGCCTCCTCGCCCGTGCATTTCATATAGAAGCTGGTCTTGCCCTGGCGGTGGGCCCGGTGCATCCGGTCATCGAAGGCGCGGGTCAGGATCATCGCCTTCAGACCCTTCTTCAGGGTCTCGGCATCCAGACGTGGATTCCAGGGGCCGACGGCCTGGCCCTCGTCGTCCAGCACCCGGATCAGCCGGAAGGCCAGGTCCAGCATCTGCACCGGCCGCGCCTCGACCGGCGGCCGATCGACCGCGCCGGCGACATCCAGCTTCAGGTGGCTGAAATCCGGTGCGTCGCCGGGACGACCCGTGGGCTCGGGCACCCGCAATGACAGCGGTTGAGTGTTCCTGGTCATTCCATCCTGCCGTCCGGTTGATCCGACCGCGTCCTGTTGGCGGCTGGATAGCATGGACGCGAAATCAAGGCTCGCCTATTTTCGCCTTGCGTCAAGCGGTTTTGGGGTTATTTATTGCGCAATAACGATAAATGGAGAAACGCATTGGCCGACGAACTGGACCCCATCGACGCTCGAATTCTCGACATCCTGCAACAGGACGCCGGACTGTCCGTCGCGGATGTGGCCGAGCGCGTGGGCCTGTCGGCCTCGCCGTGCTGGCGTCGGATCAAGAGACTGGAGGATAGCGGCCTCATCCGCAAGCGGGTCACGCTTCTGGACGCCGCCCTGCTGGGCCTGGACTTCGAGGTCTATGCCATCGTCAAGCTGATGCTGCCCTCCCGCGAGAACCTCGACATCTTCGAGGCCGCCGTCGCCACCTGGCCGGAGGTGGTCCAGTGCGCGACCATCACCGGGCGCGAGGACTATGTGCTGCGCATCATCACCTCGGACATGCACGCCTTCGACAAATTCCTGCGCGACAAGCTGCTGACACTCGGCATCGTCTCGGACTGCGAGAGCCATATCGTCACGCGCGGCGTGAAGAACGTGACCACCCTGCCCCTGGGCATCATCACCCCGCATGTGGCGCACTGAGTCTTCGGGGTGGAGATCACCGAGGTGTTCCAGTGGGAGGGGGCACGACCGGTTCTGACGCAGGCTTGCCCCAGGATGCCGGTCAGGGCGCTCGGGTCTTCAGGCCGGAGGGCGAACGGGTCGGACGGGTCGGACTATGTTTTTTCGGTCGGGCGCTTGGTAAGCCGTCGCGGGCGAATGGAGAGAGACCGATGGCCGACACCTATGCGAACCTGCTGATCGAGCGGCACGCCGACGGCTATGCGGTCGTGACCCTGAACCGGCCCGAGGCGCTGAACGCGCTGAACGCGGCCCTGTTCGCCGATCTGGCGGCCTTCCTCGACGCCGTCGAGCAGGACGACACGGTCCGCTGCCTGATCCTGACCGGATCGGGGGAAAAGGCCTTCGCGGCCGGAGCCGACATCAAGGAGATGGCGGACCAGTCCTATGCCCGGATGTATACGGGCAACTATTTCGCCCTGGGCCACGACCGCATCACCCGGTTCAGGAAGCCGATCATCGCCGCCGTCAACGGTTTCGCCCTCGGCGGCGGCTGCGAACTGGCCATGCTGTGCGACTTCATCGTGGCGTCGGACCGGGCGAAGTTCGGCCAGCCGGAGATCAATCTGGGCGTCGCGCCCGGCATCGGCGGCTCCCAGCGGCTGACCCGTCTGGTCGGCAAGGCCAAGGCCATGGACATGGTCCTGACCGCGCGGATGATGGATGCGGCCGAGGCGGAGCGTGCCGGTCTGGCCTCGCGGGTGGTCCCGCACGAGACCCTGATGGACGAGGTCCGCAAGATCGCCGCGAAGATCGCCTCCCAGAGCCCCCTGGCCGTCATGGCCAACAAGGAGATGGTCAATGCGGCGCTGGAGACGACCCTGACGCAAGGGGTCCAGTTCGAGCGCCGCCTGTTTCACAGCCTTTTCGCCTTCGAGGACCAGAAGGAAGGCATGGCCGCCTTCGTCGAGAAGCGGAAGCCGGTGTTCAGGGGGAGGTGAGGCAGTGGGCAGTAGGCAGTAGGCAATAAAAGGGGAGAGCCAGGCCTGCGCGGCAGCCGTCGGCGCGCTTCCCTACTCCCTAATCCCTAATCCCTAATCCCTAATCCCTAATCCCTAATCCCTAATCCCTACTGCCTACTGCCTCCCTGTCCCAGACTCTTCGTTGACCCCCCGACCCTGTTCCGCTATAGCCGCGCGCTCTTGAAGATTTCCGCGCCGTGGACGGGGTGTCCGCGGCGTTTCCGTTGATAGGTTCTGACGATGGCCAACAATCCCGGCGCCAAGAAAGCGATCCGCAAGATCGCCGCGCGTACCGAAGTGAACAAGTCGCGCCGCACCCGCGTTCGCACCTTCCTGCGCAAGTTTCAGGAAGCGGTGACGGGCGGCGACGCCGAGGCCGCCAAGGGCGCTTTCGTCGAGGCCCAGTCCGAGCTGATGCGCGCCGTCACCAAGGGCGTGGTTCACAAGAATACGGGCTCGCGCAAGGTGTCCCGCCTGCATGCCCAGCTGAAGAAAATGTCGGCCGCCTGATCGAGGCGATCGCGGGCCTCGTCACGGGCCTGACACACGAAAAACGAACGATTTCAACGGCGAGTGAGCAACGGCTGACTCGCCGTTTCGCCGTGTCCGGATAAGTTGTCTCAAGGGAATCCGCGCGCGCTGACCCGGTGAAACCGGGATTTTCTCAAGCGGGATTTACCTTTAGCGGAGTCAAACAATTTAGTTCGCGAATCGGCTGCGAATCAGCGTTGACCCCCGCCCCGCCGGGCGTAAGTCTTGGGCTCTAACGCACTTCCATCCACACACGGATGAAGACGGGGCGGGGGTGAACCTCCGCGCCGGCGGGAGATGTCTGTCCGCGAGGTCGCCCCCGCCCGAAAGCGCACGCTTTCGGGACAGGAGAACGCGTCCCGGGGATCAGGTCCTCCCGGCGTGGCCCGCGGTCGGTCGATTGCGGGTTCTGGCTGGAATTCTGGGGTGGTGAAGGACGATGGGGGCGACGGGGTTGGCGACGACGGGCATGACGGATCCGGACCGGATCTGGAACGAAGCCTCGGTAAGGCTGCGGTCTGAAATCGGCGAGGGTCCGTTCAGTTCCTATATTGCGCCGTCCGCCGTGAGGATGGACGGATCCGGCAATCTGATCCTGGTCACGCCGACCGGCTATGCCCGCGACTGGGTGCGCAAGAACGCCCTGCGCCGACTGAACGAGCTGTGGCTGGGCCTGGACGGCCTGTCGCGGCGGCTGGATGTCCGCTGCCGGGCCGAGGTGTCCTCGGCCCCGCCGGCCTCGGCGATCGCGCAACAGGCACTGGCGTCGGCCGGACTTGAGACACCGGTGTCGCCGACCGTCGCCCCCGTGACCGACGGTGCCCGCGCGGTCCGGGCCGCGGGCCTGCAGGAGCGGCTGACCTTCGACAGCTTCGTTGAGGGCCAGGGCAATGCCTTCGCCCTGGCCATCGCGCGCCAGACGGCCTCCTGGGCCGATGGCCACTTCAACCCGATCTTCTTCTGCGGCCCCTATGGCTACGGCAAGACCCACCTGCTGAACGCCATCGCCTGGGAGGCGCAGCGCCTGCGCCCCGACGCCAGGGTCGTCTACCTGACCGCCGAACGGTTCCTGTCGACCTTCGTCAAGGCGATGCAGGACCGCTCGACCGCCGCCTTCAAGGACAGCCTGCGCTCGGCCGACATGCTGCTGCTGGACGATGTCCAGTTCGTGGGCGGCAAGGCCTCGACCCAGGAGGAACTGCTGTCCACGCTGACGGCCCTGATCGAGGACGGCAAACGGATCGTGCTGTCGGCCGACCGACCGCCCATGGCCCTGACCGAGGTCGAGCCTCGCCTGCGCAGCCATCTGGCCGCCGGCCTGACCTGCCCGGTCGAGCCCGCCGACCGCTCGCTGAAGATCGCCGTGGCCCAGAACCGCATCGCCGCCTTCGCCCGCCTGGGCGTCGTCGACGGCGAGGCCCGGCGCGAGGTGCTGGAACAACTGGTCGACCGCACGCCGGGATCGGTGCGCGAACTGGAGGGGGCCGTGAACACCCTGGCCGCCGCGGCCGGGCCGCGCCTGACGTCACTCGGCGTCGATGAGGCCCTGACCCTGCTGGGCTCGGCCCTGCGTGGCGGACCCGAGCGTCGCATCACCGTGGACGAGATCCAGAAGACGGTCGCCGAGCATTTCAACATGAAGCAGGCCGACCTGCTGAGCGAACGCCGCACCCGCGCCGTCGCCCGCCCGCGCCAGATCGCCATGTGGCTGTGCAAACAGCACACGACCCGGTCCTATCCCGACATCGGCCGTCGCTTCGGCGGGCGCGACCACACCACAGTCCTGCACGGCGTCCGCAAGATCGAGGAGCTGATGCCGCTGGACGACCAGATCGCCAGGGACGTCGAGGCCCTGACCCGGAAGCTGCGGGGCTAGGCAGGGATTAGGGGCTAGGGACTAGGGATTAAGTGGCGTGGGAGACGGCCTTCGGCAGTTGGGCAAGTTTCCCTAATCCCTAATCCCTGGTCCCTAATCCCCAGTCTCTTTCTTGCCCCCCGCCGCCAATCCTTTAGTGTCCGTAGCCACTGTTTCCGCGAGGGATGATTCCGCCTTCGCTCCGGACGCCCGAGACACCATGCAACTGACCATCGAACGATCCGCGCTCCTGAAGGCCCTGGGCCATGTGCAGAGCGTGGTCGAACGCCGGAACACCATTCCGATCCTGTCCAATGTCCTGCTTTCGGCCGGCCGCGACCGCCTGAGCTTCGCCGCCACGGACCTCGACATGGAGATCGTGGACGAGGCCGACGCCACCGTCCAGGTCGAGGGCCAGATCACCGCCCCCGCCCACACCCTGTACGAGATCGTGCGGAAGCTCCCCGACGGGGCCGAGGTCGCCCTGACCTACAACGGCGACGATCCGCGCCTGACGGTCCAGGCGGGGCGTTCCCGGTTCAACCTGCCGGTCCTGCCGGCCGGCGACTTCCCCGTCATGTCGACCGACCAGTCGGGCGCGCGCTTCACCCTGATGAAGGACGACCTGGCCCGGCTGATCGACAAGACCCGGTTCGCGGTCTCGACCGAGGAGACGCGCTACTATCTGAACGGCCTGTACCTGCACACGGTGTCCGAGGCGGGCATCCCGCTGCTGCGGGCCGTGGCGACCGACGGCCACCGCCTGGCCCTGGCCGAGACGCCCGCGCCCGAGGGTGCAGCTGGCGGGCCCGGCGTGATCGTGCCCAGGAAGACCATCGACCAGGTCCGCCGCCTGCTGGATGACGGCTCCGGCGCGGTCGAGATTTCGGTCAGCCCGCAGAAGATCCGCTTCGAGTTCGGCCAGGCCTCCCTGACTTCCAAGGTCATCGACGGGGCCTTCCCCGACTATATGCGCGTCATTCCCAAGGGGAATGACAAGCAGGCCGACATCGACAACGCCGTCTTCGCCTCGGCCGTCGACCGCGTCGCCACCATCTCGGCCGAAAAGAGCCGCTCGGTGAAGCTGGCCTTCGAACTGGACCGCGTCACCCTGACGGTGCGCAACATGGAGGCCGGTCAGGGCGTGGAGGAGGTCGAGATCGGCTATTCCGAAGCCCCGTTCGAGATCGGCTTCAACGCGCGGTATCTGCTGGACGTGGCCGGCCAGATCACGGGCGAGAACGCCACCTTCCTGTTCGCCGACCCGGCTTCGCCCACGCTCGTGCTCGATCCGGGCGATCCGGGCGTCCAGTATGTGCTGATGCCGCTGCGGGTGTGAGTCCCTGGGCCGGCTCGAGCAGTTCGAGCGGGTCGAGGTCACCAGCCGCGCCCAATGGCGAGACTGGCTGTCGAGGCATTACCGACGGGCGGACAGCGTCTGGGTCGTGACCTTCAAGGTCGGAGCCTCGCAACCGCGCGTCCCCTATGACGATCTGGTCGAGGAAGCACTGGCTTTCGGCTGGGTCGACAGTCTGCCCAGAAAGCTGGACGATCAGCGCACGATGCTCCTGATGTCTTCGAGGAAGCCCGGCTCCAACTGGTCGAAGGTCAACAAGGCACGCATCGAAAGACTGGAGGCCGCCGGGCTGATGCATCCGGCGGGTCTCATGAAGATCGAACAGGCCCGCGCGGACGGGTCCTGGACCGCGCTCGACGCTGTCGATCGGCTGGAGCTTCCTGCGGACCTGACGATGGCGTTCGACCAGCACCCCGGCGCGGCGGCGACGTTCGCCACCTTTCCACCCTCGACACGCCGCGGCATTCTTGAGTGGATCGGCAATGCAAAGCGGCCGGAAACGCGGGCGGCCCGCATCGCCGATACCGCCCGGAAGGCGGCCAGGGGCGAGCGCGCCAATCAATGGCGCAAGCCCTGACGACGACCCCATCCGGTCCATCTGCACCGCGCGGGTCCGGCGTGGCCGTACGGAATCTGACCCAGGGGGCCGCCGAGGTTGTGACCTGCCGGACGAAGCGGGCTATGTCGGTCGCTTGATCCGCTCGCTGACCCTGACCGACTTCCGGTCCTATGCCGCCGCCACCCTGTCCGTCGGACAGGGTCCGGTGGTGCTGCACGGGCCGAACGGGGCGGGCAAGACGAACCTGCTGGAAGCGCTCAGCCTGTTCACCCCGGGCAAGGGGCTGCGGGGCGCGACGGCACAGGAGATGGGTCGGCGCGAACCCGCCGAGACCGGCGGCCGGGCCTGGGCCGTGGCCCTGACGCTGGAAGGCGCCGACGGGGACGATGTGCGGCTGGGTACCGGGGTTCAGGTCGCGGGCGCGGCGCGGCGCATGGTCCGCGTCGAGGGCGAGACCGCCCAGCCGGGGCGATTGCTGGACCATCTCAGGCCCGTCTGGGCGACGCCGGAGCAGGACCGGCTGTTCTCGGATGCGCGGGCCGAGCGGCTGAAGTTCTTCGATCGGCTGGTGTTCGCCGCCGACCCGGGCCACGCGGCGGCGGTGGCGGGGTACGAAAAGGCGCTGCGCGAGCGGTTGCGGCTGCTGGTCGACGGGGCGGAAGGGCGAGCGGCCGATCCCCTGTGGCTGGATGCGCTGGAAGCCCGTCTGGGCGAGACCGGCGCGCGGGCAGCCTCGGCCCGGGCACGGGCGCTGGGGGTGCTGCAGGCGGCGATCGATGCGCGCGCCGAACGCCCCTTTCCACAGGCCGACCTGGGCCTGGAGGGCGCGGCAGAGACGGCCGCGGCGGACGGGGCCGACGACGCGGCCATCGCCGCCGCCATCCGCGAGGGACTGGCCCGGTCCCGGGGTCGCGACGCCTCCGCCGGGCGTTCGCTGTTCGGCCCGCACCGCACCGATCTGACGGCGCTCCATCGCGAGAAGAACCGCCCGGCCGCCGAGGGGTCGTCAGGCGAGCAGAAGGCCCTGGTCCTGAACCTGATCCTGGCCCAGATCGGGCGGCTGAAGGCGACGGGCGACCCGACGCCCGCCCCGCCCGTCCTGCTGCTGGACGAGGCCCCGGCGCATCTGGATGCCGGTCGACGCGCGGCCCTGTTCGACGAGATCGTGGCCCTGGACCTTCAGGCCTTCATGACCGGGACCGAGGCGGACCTGTTCGCGCCGCTGCGGGGACGGGCCGCCTTCGTGCGGGTCGAGGGCGGGGCGCTGACTGCGGACTAGGTCGTGTTGACGCGTATCGCATCCGGAGGATGGAGGCGGCGATGTGGATGAAGACGAGGCTGGTCGTGCGACGGGCACGGGCCGACCCGGGCGTCGGACGCCTGCGATCCCGGATGCTGAAGGGGTTTCCCGACCTCGTCTCTTGGGCGGAAAATCGGCGATCAGATCGAGGTCTGACGCGGGCTGCACGCCCCTGGCCGAACCGGGCATTCCGCTCGCTTTCGGTGCGGAAATTCCTTTATAAACGTCACATCCGGACGGGGTGAATCGCCGCGTCCGGGCACGCTCTTTTTCAGCGGGCTGGACGGCGCGAGGCGCGGTCCGCGACGCCCGCGTCTCCGGACGACCGAATGACCGACGAACCGATCCACGAACGTACCGCCGACAATGCCGAAGAGGCCGCTTACGGCGCCGAGTCCATCAAGGTTCTCAAGGGTCTGGATGCGGTTCGCAAACGCCCAGGCATGTATATCGGCGACACCGACGACGGCTCGGGCCTGCATCACATGGTCTATGAGGTGGTCGACAACGCCATCGACGAGGCCCTGGCCGGTCATGCCGATCTGGTCGAGGTGATCCTGAACGCCGACGGCTCGGTCACCGTCACCGACAACGGGCGCGGCATTCCGGTCGACATCCATGAGGGCGAGGGCGTCTCGGCGGCCGAGGTCATCATGACCCAGCTACACGCGGGCGGAAAGTTCGACCAGAACTCCTACAAGGTCTCCGGCGGCCTGCACGGCGTGGGCGTCTCGGTCGTCAACGCCCTGTCCGACTGGCTGAAGCTGGTGATCTTCCGTAACGGCCAGCGCCACGAGATGAAGTTCGAGCGGGGCGACACGGTCGAGAGCTTGCGGGTCACGGGCGAGGCCCCGATGCGCGACAACGGCAAGGTGCTGTCGGGCACCCAGGTGACCTTCTATCCGTCCGTCACCACCTTCGCCCATATCGACTTCGACCTGAAGACGCTGGAACACCGCCTGCGCGAACTGGCCTTCCTGAATTCGGGCGTGGTGATCAAGCTGCAGGACCATCGCGGCGTCGAGCCGTTCGAGGAAATCCTGCACTATGAAGGGGGCGTCGAGGCCTTCGTGCGCCACCTGGACAAGTCCAAGACGCCGATCCTGAAGGACGTCATCGTCATTCGCGGCAAGCGCGACAATATCGAGATCGACCTGGCCCTGTGGTGGAACGATTCCTACCACGAGACCATGCTTTGCTTCACCAACAACATCCCCCAGCGGGATGGCGGCACCCATCTGTCGGCCTTCCGCACCAGCCTGACCAAGGTGATGGGGGCCTATATGGAAAGCTCGGGCGCCCTGAAGAAGGAGAAGGTCGCCCCGACCGGCGAGGACGCGCGCGAGGGCCTGACCTGCGTGCTGTCGGTCAAGGTTCCGGACCCGAAATTCAGCTCCCAGACCAAGGACAAGCTGGTGTCGTCCGAGGTCCGCCCGGCGGTCGAGGGGCTGTGCACCGACGGCCTGAGCCAGTGGTTCGAGGAACATCCGGTCGAGGCCAGGCTGGTGGTCGCCAAGATCATCGAGGCGGCCTCGGCGCGTGAAGCCGCCCGCAAGGCCCGCGACCTGACGCGGCGCAAGTCGGCGCTGGATATCTCCTCCCTGCCCGGGAAGCTCGCCGACTGCCAGGAACGCGACCCGGCCAAGTCCGAGCTGTTCATCGTCGAGGGCGATTCCGCCGGCGGCTCGGCCAAACAGGCGCGCAACCGCGAGAACCAGGCCGTCCTGCCCCTGCGCGGCAAGATCCTGAACGTCGAGCGGGCCCGGTTCGACCGAATGCTGTCGTCCGAGCTGATCGGGACGCTGATCCTGGCGCTGGGCACCGGCATCGGCCGCGACGACTTCAACGCCGACAAGCTGCGCTATCACAAGATCATTCTGATGGCCGACGCCGACGTCGACGGGGCGCACATCCGGACGCTGCTCTTGACCTTCTTCTATCGGCAGATGCCCGAACTGATCGAACGCGGCCACGTCTTCATCGCCCAGCCGCCGCTCTACAAGGTCTCCAAGGGCAAGCAGTCGCGCTATCTGAAGGATCAGTCGGAGATGGACTCCTATCTGATCGAGGAGGGGTCGTCGGACGCCGAGCTGGACATGGCCACGGGCGAGCGCCGCACCGGCCACGACCTGCAGGCCCTGGTCCGCGACGCCAAGGCCTTCAAGGCCCAGGTCGATCGCCTGAGCCAGCGCGCGCCCGCCTTCGCCATCGAACAGGGCGCGCTCGCGGGCCTGTTCGCCGAGGACGCGGACCCGGTCGGGGCGTCGGCCGCTGCGGCCGAACGTCTGAACCTGTATGCCGAGGAAGGCGACGGGGTCTGGTCGGGTTTCCCCGGCGAACAGGGGGCGGTCGTGTTCGGCCGCAGCCGCCGTGCGGTGCAGGAAACCATCGTGCTGGAAGAGGCGCTGATCCGATCTCTCGACGGGCGTCGTCTGGCCGAGCGCGCCGCCGCCTTCGAGGGTCTGTTCGATGCGCCCGCCACCTATCGGAGGAAGGACAAATCGATCATCATCCGGGGGCCGATCGACCTGCTGACTGCGGTGCTGGACCAGGGCAAGAAGGGCCTGGCCATCCAGCGCTATAAGGGTCTGGGCGAGATGAACCCAGAACAGCTGTGGGAGACCACGCTGGACGCCAACGCCCGCACCCTGCTGCGGGTCCAGGTCGATCACGCCGACGACGCCGACGACCTGTTCGCCAAGCTGATGGGCGACGTCGTCGAACCGCGGCGGGAGTTCATCCAGGACAACGCCCTGGACGCGGCGGTGGACGTTTAACCACCTTCCTTCTCCCCTTGCGGGAGAAGGCGATCTGAATCAGATGATGTCCAGCGCCTGGCTGGTCGTGGGCGGCGGAAAGGCGCGGTCGAGGACCGCGATGTCCTCGGCGTCCAGTTCGATCTCCAGGGCGGCGACATTGGCCTCGACGTGCTCGATGGTAGAGGCCTTGGGGATGGCGATCACCCCTTCCTGACGCAGGATGGCGGCCAGGGCGATCTGGGCCGGCGTGGCGTCGTGGCGGTCGGCCACGGCCTGGATCGCGGGGTGGTTCAGGATGTCGCCCCGGCCCAGCGGCGAATAGGCCATGATCGGCATGATCCGCTCCTGCGACCAGGGCAGCAGGTCGAACTCGATGCCGCGCGAGCCCAGGTGATAGAGGACCTGGTTGGCCGAGCAGAGGTCGCCCCCGTCGATCGCCTCCAGCCTCTTCATGGTGCGCAGGTCGAGGTTCGACACCCCCCAGCGCAGGATCATCCCCTCGTCGATCAATTCCTCGAACCCGGCGACGATCTCCTCCAGCGGATGGCGGCTCTGCCAGTGCAGCAGATACAGGTCCAGCCGCTCGACCCCGAGCCGCTCCAGCGACTTCTCGCAGTGGAGCATCATGGTCATCTCGCCCGCGTTCTCGGGCCTGATCTTGGACACCAGGAAGACCTCGTCGCGCCGCCCGGCGATGACTTCGCCGATCAGCCGCTCGGACCGGCCGTCGCCATACAGTTCGGCCGTGTCGATCAGGGTCAGGCCGAGGTCGATGCCTCGCGCCAGTGCCGCCTGCTCGGCATCGCGCTTGCCGGGATCGTCGCCGATCATCCAGGTCCCCTGGCCGAGGATCGGAACCGAGGTGCCGTCGGAAAAGCTGGTCATGCGGGTCATGGCAGGGACAATGCACGACCGGCCGCATGGGTGCCAAGCGGGCTCAGAGGGATTTCAGGAACCCGATCAGCGCCGCATTGACCTCCTCCGGCCGTTCCTGCTGCAGCCAGTGGCCCGCGCCCGGCAGGACGGTCTGGCTGCGAAGGTCGGTCAGCCAGTCCTTCAGCCCCGCCTCGTGCTGACCGGCGTAGTGGCGCACGGGATCGCGTTGTCCGACCATGAACATCGACGGCTGGGGGATCTTCCGGCCCTGCAGGAAGGCGGTCAGCGACCAGTTCAGATCCAGGCACCGGTACCAGTCGATCGGCCCCTTGAACCCGCCCGCGCCGAAGGCCGAGACATATTCCGCGAAATGACCCTGGCTCATCCACGGCGGCAGGGTGGCGTCGTCGGGCACCTCGGACAGGAAGTCGTGGCCGGGGGCGATGAAGCCGGTCGACTGGCGGTCATCGGGCGTCGCCCCGTCGTAGCTGTAGAAGCCCTTCCTCAAACCGGTCGCCACGTCCGCCTCGAAGATCCGATGCGCATCGGGGGCCTGGAACTGGTTCATATAGAGCTCGCCCTTGCCCGCGCGGCGGGCCAGGGCGGCCATCGCCGGGGTCGGGGGTCCGCCTGGACGGCGCGGCTGGAACGGCACCGAAAGACCCGCCACGGCCGTGAACAGGTCCGGCCGCATCAGGGCGCAATGCCAGGCGACGGGTGCCCCCCAGTCGTGTCCGACCACCGTGCCTTCGCTCCGGCCCAGCGCCCGGACCAGATCGACCATGTCCCCGACCAGATGCAGGATGGTGTGCTCTTCGGTCCGCCCCGGCTTGTCGGTCCCGCCATAGCCGCGCATGTCCGGGGCGACCGCGCGATAGCCCGCCGCCCCGAGCGCCTTCACCTGCGCCCGCCAGCTGAGGCCCAACTCGGGAAAGCCGTGGATCAGCAGAACCAGCGGCGCGCCCTCGGGGCCGTCCTCCAGCACCTGCTGGGTCAGGCCATCGGTCTCGACGATGCGCGTCTGCATGGGCGGCGGGGCTCCCGGTTGAGCGCTCACCCTGCACCGTCGGCCCGTCTGCTGCAATCGGATCGGGCGCCTCCGATTGGACTGGATCGGGGCCTGCGGCAGGCGCACTCTGGGGCCGCAATCTGTCAGGGGCGTGGACGATGATCGTGGCGATGGAAATGGTTCAGGCGCAGGCGGCCCAGGCCAATCTGGTCGGCCGGTGGGAGGGAGCGCTGAACGTCGGCGGAACGTCGCTGCCGATCGTGATCCGTGTCGAGCAGGGTCCGAACGGGCTGGTGACCGTCATGGACAGCCCGGCCCAGAATGTGCGCGGTATCCCGGTCGCCGATCTGGGCCAGAGCGGCGGTGTCGTCCGCTTCGCTGTCCCCGTCGCGCGCGGCGGGTTCGAGGGCGCGGTCTCGGCCGATGGCGGCACCTGGACCGGCACCTGGACGCAAGGGGGGGCCTCCCTGCCCCTGATCCTGACGCGCGCGGCCAACGCCGCAGAGCCGGCCGGTCCGAACCGGCCCCAGACGCCGCAGCCGCCCTTTCCCTATGCGGCCGAGGATGTGACCTTCCGCAATGACGGCGCGGGCATCACCCTGGCGGGCACATTGACCCTGCCGGAAGGGTCGGGGCCTTTTCCGGCCGTCGTCCTGCTGACCGGATCGGGCGCGCAGGATCGGGACGAGACGATTTTCGACCACAAGCCCTTCGCGGTCTGGGCCGATGCCCTGACGCGGCGTGGGATCGCGGTGCTACGCTATGACGACCGCGGCATCGGCGGGTCGGGCGGCGGCGGGCCGAACGAGACCATGGCCGATTTCGCCACGGACGCCCGGGCCGCGATCACCTTCCTGCAGACCCGGCCCGAGATCGACGCCGCCCGCATCGGCCTGATCGGTCACAGCGAGGGTGGTGCCATCGCGCCCCTGGCCGTCCTGAATGGCGCGCCCGCCGCCTTCGTCGTGATGCTGGCGGGACCGGCCGTGTCGGGAGCCGAGATTATCACCGAACAGGCCGCATTGATCGCCGCAGCCTCCGGCCAGACTCCGGAGCAGGTGGCAGAGGTGCGAAGGGTGCAAGGCCGGACCATGGCCGCCGTGGTCGCCAACAGGAACGACGGCCCCGCCGCAGCCGCAGCCGCCAGTGCCGTGCTGGTCGAGGCCGGCATTCCGGCGGAACAGGCGCGCAACAGCACCGCCGCCATGGCCTCGGGCTGGTACCGGTATTTCGTCGCCTACGACCCCGCTCCGGCCCTCGCCGCCCTGACCGTGCCGCTGCTGGCCGTCTATGGTGACAGGGACCTGCAGGTGCCCGCGACGCTGGACGCCGGGGCCCTGCGCCGGCTCCAGCCCTCGGCCGAGATCGTCGTCCTGCCGGGCCTCAACCACCTGATGCAGACCGCCACCACCGGCCTGCCCGGCGAATACGGGACGATCGAGGAGACGGTGTCACCGCTGGCTCTGGACACGGTCACCGACTGGGTGGTGAAGGTGACCACTCGCTGACTCTCTCCCCTCGGGAGAGGAGGCGTCACACCGGGTGCGTCGGCGGCGGCTGGACCGGTTCCGAGCGGGTCGTGACAGCCGCATCCTCCGGGAGAGGAATGAACTCCAGGTCGTCCTCGTCGGGCAGTTTCATCCGGCCCGCCTGCCAGTCGGCCTTGGCCTGATCCAGCCGGGCCTGGGACGACGAGACGAAATTCCACCAGATGAGCCGCGGGCCCACCGGCTCGCCGCCCAGGGCCATGACGGTGGCCTGGGTCAGGGACTTCACGGTCGGCTCGGCATGAGGCGCCAGCACGATCATCTGGCCCTCGTGGAAGGTCCGGTCGCCGATCTCGACCTGGCCCTTGGCGACATACAGCGCCCGCTCCGACATGCCGCCCGCGCCCTTCCCCGACGGCGGGGTGGTCCGCACACCCGGCTGCATCTCCCAGTGGACATAGAACAGCGGCGAGGACGTCTTCACACTGGCCGCCGCGCCATAGGCCTCGCCCGCCACCAGCCGCGCGAACAGGCCGCTGTTCTCATAGGCCGGCAGCGAGTCCTCGCCATGGTGCTGGAAGCCGGGGTCGATCTCCTCGGCCTCATCGGGCAGGGCGATCCAGGCCTGCATGCCGTTCATCGGCCCGCCCTGCGCCTGCTTCAGCGGATCGGTGCGTTCGGAATGGACGATGCCCTTGCCCGCCGTCATCCAGTTGACCTCGCCCGGACGGATCGCCTGACTAAAGCCCAGACTGTCGCGGTGCATGATCTCACCCTCGAACAGATAGGTCAGGGTCGACAGGCCGATGTGGGGGTGGGGCCGCACATTGATCGCCTCGGACCCCGGCGCGAACTCGGCCGGACCCATATGATCCAGAAAGATGAACGGCCCGACCATCCGGCGCGAATGGAACGGCAGGATGCGCCCGACCTCGAACCCGCCGAGGTCCTTCCTGCGCGCGTCGATCACCATCTCGATCATGTCGGTCGTCCCCGGGAAGGCTGTGGCCACCAGCATCGCGCGTGCCGGGGCTCTGGATCAAGTCCGGCGATCAGGACCGGGCGTCAGAGGTCGACCAGGGCGGCCAGCTTCAGCACCGTGTTCCAGTTGCGCCCCGTGCCCGTGCCGATCAGCCGAGGCTGCGCCTTCTGGGCCATTTTCGACGCGCCGATGCCGTCCGGATGCCAGAAGAACAGGTTTCCGCCAGCCGCCGCGACCGCCTCATCGCCGGTGGCAAGGGCGCGCAGGGCCTCCACCGCTCCCGGCCGGATCTCGCCCTTCATCACCATGACGAGCAGGCGGGTCGGATCCGATGCCGCGGCATCGGCAAAGGGGTTGGCGGCCATCATCGCCGCCCACTGGGCGGGGGTGCGCACCAGGGTCTCGATCAGCCGGCCGAACCGGACCTCGGTCTCCGCCTCGATCGCCGCTTCCAGCTCGGCCGGATCCCGGTCGCTGCCGACCACCAGATTGCCGCTGGCCATCAGGGTGCGCGGATTGGCCAGCCCCATCGCCTCGGCCATCGCGCGCTGCTCGGTCACCGGAGCGCGAATGCCGCCGGTGTTCATCGCGCGGAACAGGACGATGCGGTGATCCATCATCGCCTCTGGCATGTGGGGCAGTAGAAGGTCGAGCGGCCGCCCTGGACGATGCGCCGGACCCTGCCGGTGCAGCCTTCGCCGAGGCAGGGCTGGCCCTCGCGGCCATAGACGTCGAACCGGTGCTGGAAATAGCCCTGGCCGCCGTCGGCATTGGCGAAGTCGCGCAGCGTCGATCCGCCCGCCGCGATGGCATCGGTCAGCACGTCGCGGACGACCGCCGCCAGCCGCTCCAGCCGGGGCCGCGAAACCTTGCCCGCCGCGATCAGGGGCGAGATGCGTGCGCGGTACAGGGCCTCGCAGACATAGATGTTGCCCAGACCGGCCACGATCCGCTGATCCAGCAACGACACCTTGATGGTCTGCTTCTTGCCCTCGAAGGCCTCGGCGAGGTGCGCGCCGGAAAAGCCGTTGCCGAGCGGCTCGGGTCCCAGACCGGCGAACCAGGCATGGCGGTCGACTGCGTCCGTCGCCATCAGCCCCATGAAGCCGAACCGGCGTGCGTCGGCGAACCCGATCCGGGTCGCGGACCCGTCGCGCAAGGCGCACAGGCTCATGTGTTCGTGCTTGCCGCCGATGGGAGCGGGCTCCTCGAACTCGCCCAGCTGTTCGCCGTCGACGGTGAAGCGCCCGGTCATGCCCAGGTGGGTCACCCAGGTCTCGCCGGTCGACAGGCCCGTCAGCAGGTATTTGGCCCGGCGGTCGATCCGCTCCACGGTCGCCCCCGTCAGCCGTTCGACGAACCGCTCGGGAAAGGGGAAGCGCAGGTCCGGGCGATTCTGTCGCACATGGGTCAGGCGCGCCCCGACCAGCACAGGCTCCAGGCCCCGTCGGACCGTCTCGACCTCGGGAAGTTCGGGCATGGCGCGGTCTAGCGGACGATGCGGCCGGGGTGAAGAGGCGTCACGCCGCCCTCAAGCCTGGGCCGATCATGCGATACCAGAGCATTTTACACGGAAACGCCATGGGTTCGACACAGAATACCAATGTTTCCGTGATGTATCCGCCGCAGAAACGGAGCAGGGCTTCGTCTCAGCTTCGTGTCGGGGGATTCGATGGCGCACATCACAGCGCACGATGCACGCAGACGGCCCCGGCCTTGGGTCAGCCTTCATGGCCTGCGCCGGGAGGCGACACGAATCAGGCTGTCGCTGGCCGCCGGTCTTCGGCCGGGGGAACCGGTGACGATAGCGGCCGTCGCCTTGCTGGCCCTGTCGCTCTATTTCGTGCTTCTGCCGGGTGTCGATATCGCAGTGGCCCGGCTGTTCCATTCGCCGGAGACCGGCTTTCCCCTGGCCGACAACGTCGTGCTGAAGGCGCTGAGAAAGTCCTCGACCTATGTACTGATGTTGATCGTCCTGGGCCTGCTGGGCGAGATCGCGGTCGGACTCCGGGCCCGTGTCGGCCGTTTCCGGCACTACAGCCGACGGGCCGTGGTGCTGCTGGCCGGACTGGTGATCGGGCCGGGCCTGATCGTCAACGGCCTGCTGAAGTCGATGTGGGGGCGGCCGCGCCCGATCCAGACCGACCTGTTCGGCGGCGACGCGACCTTCACCCCCGCATGGACGATCAGCGACGGCTGCGCGCAGAACTGCTCGTTCGTTTCCGGCGAGGCGTCGTCGGCAGCCTGGATGGTGGCGGCGGTCTGGGTGATGACGCCACCCGAGTGGCGGCGCTGGACCGTTCCGGCCGCTCTGACCTATGGCATCGCCCTGTCGGTCAACCGGATGGCGTTCGGCGGCCATTACCTGTCCGACACCCTGCTGTCGTGGGCCATCACGGGCCTGGTGCTGGCCGTCCTGCATCGCCTCACCCTGGCCTGTCCGGTCGAGGCCCGGCGCGCCCGGCGCGGGCAGCGAAGCCGCCCCGGCGTCGCCTGATCATTCGCCCGGCGTGAGAGGGGCGTTGCCCAAGCGGGGTTTTGTCGATTAGGTCGCGCGGACCGTCGCATACAGGATCGCCGCATGACCCAGACCGCCCCCGCCGCCCCGCCCGCCCGGCGCGTGGAGCTGACCGTCCGGGCCGTGATCCTGGGCTGTCTGCTGGCGGTGATCTTCACGGCCGCCAACACCTATCTGGGCCTTAAGGTCGGGCTGACCTTCGCCTCGGCCATTCCCGCGGCGGTCATTTCCATGGCCATCCTGCGGGCCTTCAGGACCTCGACGATCTGGGAGAATATGACGGTCCAGACCGTGGCCTCGGTCGGCGGTGCGATGAGTTCGATCATCTTCGTCCTGCCCGGCCTCGTCATGGTCGGCTGGTGGACCGGGTTTCCCTTCTGGGAATCGGTGCTGATCTGCGTGTTCGGCGGCGTGCTGGGCGTGACCTTCTCCATCCCTCTCCGTCGCGCCCTGGTCGTCGATGCGGGCCTGCCGTATCCCGAAGGCGTCGCGGCGGCCGAGGTCCTGACCGTCGGCTCTCGCGGGGCCGAACAGACCGACAGCGCGGTGCGCGAGAACAAGGCCGGTCTGGCCGTCGTGGTCGTCGGTGCCATCGTGTCCACCGTCTATGCCTGGCTGGTGTCGGCGCGGGTGTTCGCTGGCGAGGCGGCGCGGTTCGTCAAATTGCCCGCCTCTCTGGGCGGCGGAGCCACCGGTCTGGGCTTCGGCATGCAGTTCGCGCTTCTGGGGGCCGGACACCTGATCGGGCTGACGGTCGGTCTGGCCCAGCTGTTCGGCCTGATTGTCGCCTGGTTCGTGTTCGTGCCGCTGATGACCTCGCCCGACCTGGTGGCCTGGCTGGCCAGCCATGGGATCGAGTCCATCGCCTCCACCGTTGCCGGGGCCTCGCCCGAGGAACTGGCCACGACGGTCTGGCGACGCGAGGTCCGGTTCATGGGGGCGGGGGTGATCGGCGTGGCCGCCCTGTGGACCCTGATCAAGCTGGCCGGACCGCTGGTCGGCGGCCTGACCTCGGCGCTGGCGGCCAACCGGCGCCGTGCCGGGGGCGAGGTGCTGGAACGCTCCGAGCAGGACATTCCCATCCATCTGATCGGACTGATCTCGGTCGCCTGCCTGGTCGGTATCGCCGGCATCCTGGCGGTCTTCGCCCAGAGCAATCCGACGCTGGCCGGATCGACCGCCCTGCTGGTCGGCGGGGGTCTGGTCTATGTCGTCGTCATCGGCTTCGCGGTGGCGGCGATCTGCGGCTATATGGCCGGGCTGATCGGGTCCTCGAACAGCCCGGTGTCGGGCGTCGGCATCCTGGCCATCGTCATCGCCTCGGTCCTGATGCTGGGCGTGATGGCGCTGTCGGGCCTGCCCGCCGATCCGTCGGTCGTGGCCTTCGCCCTGATCGTGACGGCGGTGGTCTTTGCCGTGGCCGTGATCGCCAACGACAACCTGCAGGACCTGAAGACCGGCCAGTTGGTCGGGGCCACGCCCTGGCGTCAGCAGACGGCGCTGATCATCGGCGTGGGCGCGGGCGCGATCGTCATTCCCCTGATCCTGAACCTGCTGAACCAGGCCTTCGGCTTCGAGGGCGGCCCGGCCGGGATCGCCGACGAGCCTCTGGCCGCCCCGCAGGCCACGCTGATCTCGGCCCTGGCCAAGGGGGTGATCGACGGCGGGCTGCGCTGGGACCTGATCGGCATCGGTGCCGTGATCGGCGTCGTCATCATCGTGCTGGACGCAGTGCTGAACGCGACGAGCAAGGGCCGGGTCAAGCTGCCGCCGCTGGCCGTCGGCATCGGTTTCTATCTGCCCGCCGCAGTGACCACGATGCTGGTCATCGGGGCCGTCGCGGGCTGGGTCTATGACCGGGCGATCAAAACCACCCGCTTCGCCGACGTCGGCCGGCGCATGGGCGTGCTCCTGGCCAGCGGCCTGATCGTGGGCGAGAGCCTTTTCCTGGTCATGACGGCCGGGGTCATCGTGGCGACCAAAAACGACTCTCCGTTCGCCCTGATCGCGGAAGGATCCTCCTGGCCGGCCATGCTGGCGGGGATCGTCGCCTTCGCCGTCCTGACCCTGGCGCTCTACACCTGGGTCCGGAGCCGGTCCGCCAGGGTCTGAGGCGGCGGTCTATTCCCGATAGGCGTCGTGGCAGGAGCCGCAGGTGCCCCGCACGGTGGTCCAGGCTGCCAGCGCCCCGGCCGTGTCGTTGGCGGCGACCTTCGCCTGAAGGTCCGCCGTCGCGGCGGCATAGGCCGCAGCCCTGGCCTCGAATCCCGCGCGGTCCGACCAGATCTCGGCCCGGGCCTTGGTCGCGCCCGGCAGGCTGTCCGATCCGGTGCCGGCCGGGAACATCGTCGGCAGGGCCGTGGCCCACTTGTTCAGGCCGGAGGCGGCGAACGCGATGCCCTGTGGCGGCGCGCCCGCGTCCAGCTGGGTCTTGATCGCCCCCAGGGTGACGGCGGACATGTCGAACGACGCCTGACGCGCGGCGACGATCTCGGCCGGGCCCGGCGATGTCTGGCCCTGGGCCCCGGCAACGCCTGCCACGCCCATCAGGGCGACCACGCCCACCACGATCGTTCGCTTCATTGGCCCGCTCCCGCTGATTGAGAGGCGAAGGCTGCGCCGGGACCTGCGCCCTGTCAAATCTGTGCCGTGCTGCGCCCCTATGGCCTTTCGCGCGCCCAGCCTGTAAGAGGCGCGCGCTCCCCGCATGACGCCCCTAACGAGCGGCCCCCGCATTTGTCGGCCGCCTTTTCGCATTGACAGATTAGAACCTCGGCCATGAACCTACGCAACGTCGCCATCATCGCCCACGTCGATCACGGCAAGACCACCCTGGTGGACCAGCTCCTGGCCCAGTCCGGCGTCTTCCGGGCCAATGAGGCCACGACCGAGCGCGCCATGGACTCCAACGACCAGGAGAAGGAACGCGGCATCACCATCCTGGCCAAATGCACCTCGGTGCTCTGGAACGGCAAGGCGGGCGAGACGCGCATCAACATCATCGACACCCCCGGCCACGCCGACTTCGGCGGCGAGGTCGAGCGCATCCTGGGCATGGTGGACGGCTGCGTCATCCTGGTGGACGCCGAAGAGGGCGTGATGCCCCAGACCAAGTTCGTGCTGACCAAGGCCCTGAAGATGGGCCTGCGCCCCATCCTGTGCATCAACAAGGTCGACCGCGCCCACGCCGATCCCGACCGGGTCCACAACGAGACCTTCGACCTGTTCGCCGCCATCGGCGCGACGGACGAGCAGCTGGACTTCCCGCACATCTACGCCTCGGGCCGCAACGGCTGGGCGACGATGGATCTGAACCAGCCCAACGACAATCTGGCCCCCCTGTTCGACCTGATCGTCGACCACGTGCCGCCGCCGAAGGTGCAGGACAACAGGGACAAGCCGTTCCAGATGCTGAACGTGCTGATCGAAAGCGATCCTTTCCTTGGCCGGATCCTGACCGGCCGCATCGAGAGCGGCAAGGCCGTCCCCGGCATGGCGATCCACGCCCTGGATCGTGACGGCAAGGAGATCGAGCGCGGCCGGATCACCAAGGTCCTGGCCTTCCGCGGCCTGAAGCGTCAGGCGCTGGACGAGGGGTCGGAAGCGGGCGACATCGTGGCCATCGCCGGCATGTCCAAGGCGACCGTGGCCGACACCCTGTGCGCCCTCGAGGTCACGGACGCCCTGCCCGCGCAGCCGATCGACCCGCCGACCATCTCCATGACGGTCTCGGTCAACGACAGCCCCCTGGCCGGCCGCGAAGGCGACAAGGTCCAGTCGCGCGTCATCCGCGATCGTCTGCTGAAGGAGGCCGAGGCCAACGTCGCCATCCGCGTGACCACGACCGAAGGCGGCGACGCCTATGAGGTCGCGGGCCGGGGCGAACTGCAGCTGGGCGTTCTGATCGAGAACATGCGCCGCGAGGGGTTCGAGGTCTCCATCAGCCGTCCGCGGGTGGTCTATCAGGAGGGACCGAACGGCGAGAAGATGGAGCCGATCGAGGACGTCATGATCGACGTCGACGACGAATACTCCGGCGTCGTCATCGAGAAGCTGTCGCAACGCAAGGCCGAGCTGACCGACATGGGTCCGTCGGGTGCCGGCAAGACCCGCATCAGCCTGAAGGCCCCGTCGCGCTCGCTGATCGGCTATCAGGGCGAGTTCCTGACCGACACGCGCGGTTCGGGCGTCTTGAACCGCGTCTTCAGCCACTATGAGCCGTTCAAGGGCGAGATCGCCGGCCGTCTGAAGGGTGTGCTGATTTCCAACTCCGACGGTGACACGGCCGCCTTTGCCCTGTGGAACCTCGAGGATCGCGGCGTGATGTTCGTCGGTGCCGGCGAGAAAACCTATGAGGGCATGATCATCGGCGAGAACGCCCGCTGGGACGACCTCGACGTCAACCCGATCAAGGGCAAGCAACTGACCAACGTCCGCGCCTCCGGCAAGGACGAGGCCGTGCGTCTCACGCCGCCTCGCCAGATGTCGCTGGAGCAGGCCATCGCCTATATCTCCGACGACGAGCTGGTCGAGGTCACGCCCAAGTCCATCCGCCTGCGCAAGCAGACGCTGAACCCGTCGTTCCGCAAGAAGCGCGCGCGTCCCGACTGGGCATGATGACACGGCGGCCCCGGACCTGATCCGGGAGATCGATCCGGAATGCAGGAGGCGCACGAGCGATCGTGCGCCTCTTCTGCGTTCGGCCCTGCGCGGGTCGAGGGATCAGGGGCTGGAACAGACCGGGCACCCCGGATCGGCGGTGACGGTGACCGTCCGGCTGGTCGCGGACAGGCCGTCGTAGAGCATCAGCCGACCGGTCAGGGGTTCGCCTGCGCCCGTGATCCGCTTGATCGCCTCGAGGGCCGCCATCGCCCCGATGACGCCTGCCAGAGCGCCGACGACGCCGACGCGGGCGCAAGTCTCGGCATCCGGCGGACTTTCAGGTACCAGGCAGCGGTAGCAGGGGCGGCCAAGGAAGACTCCCACCTGACCGCTCCATCGTCCCAGGGCCCCCGAAACCAGCGGAACCCCGGCAGCGACGCAGGCGGCGTTTACGATGTGCCGTGTGGCGAAATCGTCGGTGCCGTCCAGAACGACATGGGTGCCGGAGATCACGGCCGGGGCATTGTCCGCGTTCAGCGGGTGGTCCAGGGCTTCGACGCGGACATGAGGATTGATAGCGGTCAGATGCCCGGCCGCCGCCTCGACCTTGGCGCGGCCGATGTCAGCCGTGTCGAACAGGATCTGGCGCTGAAGATTGGACAGGGCGACCGCATCGCCGTCCACGATCCGGATCGTCCCGACGCCCGCCGCCGCCAGATACAGGGCGGCAGGCCCCCCGACGCCACCCGCACCGACGATCAGGACGGTGGCAGCCGCCAGCTTCTGCTGCCCCGGTCCGCCAATCTCGGCCAGAACCAGGTGGCGGGCGTAGCGTTCGACCTCTTCGGGAGAAAATGCCATCGGCTCCCACTAGGCGCTGTAGCGGAGGACGTCACGCCGCCTGTTTGAGATCGACGATCCGTTCGGCCTCCTGGCCGGTCATGGTCTCCATCCGGGGCGAGCCGATCGCCTTCAGCAGGGCCGATGGATTCCGGCTCAGGCTCATGGGCTCGCAGAAGCGACGTTCGGCGATCGGCCTGTCCACGAGAATGCGGATGTTCGTATGACGTCGGTCTTCGCGCAGGCGACGCATCAGGCGGTCGATGTCGATCCGCGCGCCTTCTATCGCGTGAAGGCACCAGCCGTCGTGAAACAGGATGCCGCTGGTGATGTGATCGCGGCGGTTGTTGCGCCCGGCAATGCCCAGAATCTGGGCGATGGACAGTGTGGAGGCTCCGGTCGAGCCGACAGCTTCGCTGACGTAGATAAGGCGATACAGCACGATTTTACTCAGATAACGCGGTTTACTGGGTATTATGTTGCAGCATTAACGAGCTGCATTGGTGAAAATATGACGACGCCGGCATACTTTCTTTGCACGGCTTTCGGCTTGCCGCATCGCAATCCGTTCTCCATCTGGGAGGCATGAGCCAAACACATTCGACATTCCCGGACTGGCACGGCACCACCATTCTGGCGGTGCGCAGAAGTGGCCGCACCGTCATCGCCGGCGACGGCCAGGTCTCCATGGGGCCCACCATCGTCAAGGGTGCGGCCCGCAAGGTGCGCACCCTGGCGGGCGGCAAGGTTCTGGCGGGCTTTGCCGGTGCCACCGCCGATGCCTTCACCCTGATCGAACGGCTGGAGGCCAAGCTGGAGCAATATCCCGACCAGCTGGCCCGCGCCTGTGTCGATCTGGCCAAGGACTGGCGCACCGACCGCTATCTGCGCCGGCTGGAGGCCATGCTGCTGGTCGCAGACAGGGACTCCATCTTCACCGTCACGGGCGTCGGCGACGTGCTGGAACCGGAATATGGGGTCGCGGCCGTCGGGTCGGGCGGCAACTATGCCCTGGCGGCCGCCCGCGCCCTGATCGACAACACCGACCTGGACGCCGAGGCGGTGGCGCGTCGCGCCATGGCGATCGCGGCCGACATCTGCGTCTATACCAACGGCAATCTGACCGTCGAAACGCTCGGCAGAGGCCGCGCATGACCGACCTGTCCCCCCGCGAGATCGTCTCCGAGCTGGATCGCTATATCGTCGGTCAGGACGACGCCAAACGCGCCGTCGCGGTCGCCCTGCGCAACCGCTGGCGACGAAAGCGGGTGCCTGCCGATCTGCGCGACGAGGTCACGCCCAAGAACATTCTGATGATCGGACCGACCGGCGTCGGCAAGACCGAGATCGCGCGCCGTCTGGCCCGCCTCGCCGGTTCGCCCTTCCTCAAGGTCGAGGCGACCAAATTCACCGAGGTCGGCTACGTCGGCCGTGACGTCGACCAGATCATGCGCGATCTGGTGGAGGCGGCCCTGGTCATGGTGCGTGATACCCGCCGCACCGGCGTGAGGGCCAAGGCCGAATCGGCGGCCGAAGAGCGAATCCTGGACGCCCTGGTCGGCCCGGGATCGCAGCCCGCGACCCGTGACAGCTTCAGGAAGAAGCTTCGCGCCGGAGAGATGGACGACAAGGAGATCGAGCTGCAGCTGGCCGACACCGCCTCGCCGATCCAGGGGCTGGATATCGGCGGCGGCGGCAACGTCGGCCTGCTGAACCTGTCGGACATGCTGGGCAAGCTGGGCGGCGGGCGGACGCGGTCGGTCAGGACCACCGTCCGCGACGCCCTGCAGCCCCTTCTGGCGGAAGAGAGCGACAAGCTGCTGGATCAGGACAGTCTGACCCGCGAGGCCCTGCTGCTGGCCGAGAACGAGGGCATCGTCTTCATCGACGAGATCGACAAGGTCGCCGGCCGTCAGGATCGTGGCGGGGCCGATGTTTCGCGCGAAGGCGTGCAACGCGACCTCCTGCCCCTGATCGAGGGCACCACAGTCTCGACCAAATATGGCCCGGTGAAATCGGACCATGTGCTGTTCATCGCCTCGGGGGCCTTTCATGTCGCCAAGCCCAGTGACCTGCTGCCCGAACTTCAGGGCCGTTTGCCGATCCGCGTCGAGCTGAAGGCCCTGACCCGCGACGACTTCGTGCGCATTCTGACCGAGCCCGAGGCCAATCTGATCCGTCAGAACCAGGCCCTGCTGGCCACCGAGGACGTCACCCTGACCTTCACGCCGGATGCGGTCGAGGCCCTGGCCGACGCGGCTGTGGCGGCCAATGGTGCGGTCGAGAATATCGGGGCCCGACGTCTGGTCACGGTGATCGAACGGGTGCTGGAGGAGACGTCGTTCAAGGCCTCTGACCTGTCGGGCCAGACGGTCGCCTTCGATGGCGATGCGGTGCGGGACAAGGTGGCCGAACTGGCCAGGAACGCCGATCTGAGCCGGTTTATTCTTTGAAAGATTCCCTCTCCCGGCGGGAGAGGGCTTGAGGCTCGCAGAGCGTAGCGATGCGTCAGCCGAAAGGGTGAGGGGTGCCGCCCTGACGCTTTCGCACCTCAATCCCTCACCCTTTCGCGCAAGAACGACGGCTTCGCCGCCGTGCGCTCAAGCCCTCTCCCGCCGGGAGAGGGTTTTGTGCTACAAGCCCCCCATCCCGCCCCTCAGGATCACTACCAGTGAGCGTCACGCTCGACCTGTCCCGCGTCTCTGCCTCGGCCCCCAGGGCCCCCGTCAACCTGTCCGGTCTGACGCGCGGAGCCTTGCGTCAGGCCCTGATCGACGCCGACATCTGCCCGCCGGAAAAGGCGAAGATGCGCGCCAGTCAGGTGTGGGGCTGGATCCACCATTTCGGCGTCACCGACTTCGACGCCATGACCAATATGGCCAGGGACGCGAAGGCGAAGATGGCCGCCGCCTTCACCCTCGACCGGCCCGAGATCGTCGAGCGGCAGGTCTCGGCCGACGGCACGCGCAAATGGCTGATCCGCACCGCCCCCGGCATAGAGATCGAGACGGTCTACATTCCCGATGTGGGCCGGGCAGGGGCCCTGTGCGTGTCGAGCCAGGTCGGCTGCACCCTGAACTGCACCTTCTGCCATACGGGCACCCAGGCCCTGGTCCGCAACCTGACGGCCGCCGAGATCGTGGCCCAGGTCCAGGTGGCCCGCGACGATCTGAACGAATGGCCGTCGCCCAAGGAAGACCGCCGCCTGTCCAACATCGTCTTCATGGGCATGGGCGAGCCGCTCTACAATCTGGACCACGTCTCGGACGCCATCGACATCATCTCGGACAACGAGGGCATCGCCCTGTCGCGCCGCCGGATCACGGTCTCGACCAGTGGCGTGGTGCCCCAGCTGGAGCCGCTCGGCACGCGGACCCAGGCCATGCTGGCCATCAGCCTGCATGCCACCAACGATGACCTGCGTGACGTCCTGGTGCCGCTGAACAGGAAGTATCCGCTGCAACAGCTGATGGACGGCATCCGCGCCTATCCGGGCCTTTCCAACGCCCGGCGCGTCACCTTCGAATATGTGATGCTGAAAGGGATCAACGACAGCCCCGACGAGGCCCGCGCCCTGGTCAAGCTGATCGAGGGCATCCCTGCCAAGGTCAATCTGATCCCCTTCAACCCCTGGCCGGGCACCGACTATGAATGCTCGGACTGGAAGACGATCGAGCGGTTCGCCGCGATCCTGAACAAGGCGGGGTATGCGAGCCCGATCCGCACGCCGCGGGGACGGGATATCCTGGCCGCCTGCGGGCAGCTGAAGTCCGAGAGCGAGAAGGTCCGGGCGAGCGCGCTCAGGAAGGCCGAGCAGGCGGCGGCTTAGGCGACGCTGCGCCTCGTCGCCCACGACCGCTCGTCGAAATCCATGGCGCGCGCGACGGCGACGAGCGATTGCCCATCCGGACGCTGTTCCACGACAACGATGTCCCCGGGCTGGAAGCTCCAGGCCTCGTCCTCGGGCACGGGCTCGTCAGCGATGCGGTATGTCGTCTGGCCCAACCGATGCGCCTGGACCGGCCGCCAGACGTCGGTTCCTTCGTCCAGCAGGCGGACGAACACGGTCGCGAGGTCAGTAGATGAAGCCATCGCCGCCGACATGGATCACGTCTCCAGAGACATCCTCGATCACGACCGATCGGCCCGTCCCGGGATGAATATAGCGCGTCGCGGGCGCTCCTGTCTCGCGATTGACCGCAGGGTGCCGTTCGCCATCCGCAATGGCCTCCGCGACCTGGGTCGATGTCCAGCCGCGCGCCCGCATCTGTCGGGCCAGTCTGTCGGGCGACTTCACCACGACAGAGCCGCCATCAGCTCCGGTAATCCCCGTTGATCTCGATGTAGCCCTTGGTCAGATCGCAGGTCCAGACGGTGGCCGAGGCGCGGCCTGAGCCGACGTCGACGCTGATCTCGATCTCCGATTTCTTCATATAGGCGCTCATCTTCGCCTCGTCGTAGGTCGGGGAAACCGCTCCGTCGACGGCCGCCACGTTGGGCCCAAAGCGGATCGCCAGGTGGTCGCGGTCGACGGGTTCCTCGGTCTTACCGACGGCCATGACGACCCGGCCCCAGTTGGCGTCCTCACCGGCGATGGCGGTCTTGACCAGGGGGCTGTCGGCGATCGACTTGGCGAGCTTCCTCGCCGAGGCCGGGCTGGCGGCGCCGTCCACGGTGACGCGCACGAACTTGGTCGCCCCCTCGCCGTCGCGGACCAGCTGGTGCGCCAGGTCGAGCATGACCTTTTCCAGCGCGGCACTGAACTCCTTCAGCCGCCGGTCGCCCAGACGGCCGATGCGGGGCGCGCCCGAGGCCCCCGTGGCGAACAGCAGGCAGGTGTCGTTGGTCGAGGTGTCGCCGTCGACCGTCACCGAGTTGAAGGTGGTCCGCACATGCAGGCCCAGCATGGCCCGCAGCACGTTCGGATGGATGCTGGCGTCGGTGACGATGAAGGCCAGCATGGTGGCCATGTCCGGCGCGATCATGCCCGAGCCCTTGGCGATCCCCGCGATCCGCACCTTGACCCCGTCGATCCGGGCCTCGGCATAGGAGCCCTTGGGGAAGGTGTCGGTGGTCATGATGCCCAGACCCGCCGCCGCCCATTGCTCGGTGTGAGGGGTGTCGCCGTCGAGCTTCGTCTCCACCTCGCCGAGCCTGGCCGCGATCTTCCGGTCGTCCAGCAGGACGCCGATCACCCCGGTGGAGGCCAGCATGACGTCGCGCTGGCGACAGCCGAACCGCTTGGCCACCTCGGAGGCCGTGCGGCGGGCCGCATCGGCTCCGGCCTTGCCGGTGAAGGCATTGGCGCAGCCCGCGTTGACGACCAGGGCCCGAACATCGAGGCCTCCGCCCGGCGCGTCCAGCTGGCGCTTGCACCAGTCGACGGGGGCCGAGCCGATCCTGTGGCGGGTAAAGACCCCGGCGCAGGTCGTGCCGCGGGCGAAACGGAACACCACCAGGTCGTCGCGTTCATGTTTGTAGAAGCCCGCGCGGGCGGTGGTGATCTCGACCCCGCCGACCGGCGGAATGGTCGGGAAGGGCACGGCCAGGGGCGAGACCTTCAGGCCGGGCTTGCCGGGCGTGGCCGGTGCCGCAGCCGGTGCCGTCGCGTGGGGCTGGGTCGCCTTGCGGATGGCGGTGGCGAAGGGATCCAGCGCCTTTTCGAAGGCCTGTTCGATGGCCTTGCCGGTCGAGACGGGCTTCTTCGGATCGGCGCTCATGGGGCGGTCGCCGTCGGTGCGGGGGCGGGAGCGGGAGCGGTTGCGGGGGCGGCCGACGCAGGTGCGGGGGTCGTCGGCGCGGCCATGCGCGGAGCCGAGGCGGGCTCCTGGGGCGCATTGCCCTCGGCGGCCAGCAGCACATCGACCCTGGCCTTGCCGCGCAGCTCCTCCAGCAGCTGGCGCACGCCTTCGTAGGTCAGATAGCGAACGATCTGGGGGCGGGCCTGATCCAGCGTCGGCGGGCTCTCGCGGCGGCGGTCCTCGACCCGCAGCACGGCCCAGCCGCCCTCGGTCTGGAACGGGCCGACCGTCGATCCGGCGGGGGCATCACGAAGCGCGCTGGCATAGGCCTGGGGCATGACGTCGGCGGTCGAATAGCCGAGGTCGCCGCCCGAGAACCGCGTCGCCTCGTCGATCGAGCGTTCCTGGGCCACGGCCTCGAACGACGCGCCCTGCCCCAGGATGCCGATGACGGCGTCCGCCTCGGGCCGGGAGCGCGACAGGATCAGGCGGACCCGGATCTCCTCGGAGGTCCGGGCCAGCCGCAGTTGTTCCTGATACAGGGTCTGGACCGCCTGATCCGAAATCGCGCCATTGACGACGTTCTCGACCAGCATGTCGCCGAGGATGCGCTCGCGGGTCGCCTCCAGCCGTCGTTGGGCGAGGGCGGAGTTGTCGAGGCCGCGCCGCTCGGCTTCGCGGGCCAGCAGTTTCTGATCCACCACCTCGTCCAGCACACGCCGGAACAGGTTGGAGGTGATGTCCAGGGGCTCGCCCTCGCCCACCAGCCCCTGCGCCACAGCCTCGCGCTTGACGTCGGAGGCCCAGATGGTCTGGTCCTGGACCCTGGCCACCGCCCGGTCGCCCGGTTCCGGCGGCTGGTCGCTGCCGCCGCCGCGCCCACAGGCGGCCAGCGCCAGAACAGCGGTCAAAGCCAGGACTGTGAAGGGGTTGCGCGAATGTCGCATCGGACGCTCCGTTCCGACTGAAGGGGTCCAAACGCCGGGCCGAAAAGCCCCTCGCGTTGACAGGGGTAGGGCCGGTGCTTAAGTCCCGCCTGCGCCCAAGTCGAGGGGTTTTCGATCGTATGCGCGGCGTGTTTCGCCGCCTCGTCCGGCAGCCACTCACGGGGCGTTCGTCGACGCCCGTTCAGGGCTTTTCCAGAGCTATCGACTGCTCGACCGTTTCCGGACCGCCCATGCTCGGCTTTGCCAAGAAATTCTTCGGCTCTTCCAACGACCGCAAGGTCAGGGACTTCATGGGCCGGGTCCAGAAGATCAATGCCCTGGAGCCGAAATACGCCGCCCTGTCCGATGACGAGCTGCGCATGATGACCCAGACCTTCAAGGACCGGGTCGCGGCCGGCGAGAGCCTGGACAGGCTGCTGGACGACGCCTTCGCCGTGTCGCGCGAGGCTTCCAAGCGGGTGCTGGGTCAGCGCCAGTATGACGTGCAGCTGACCGGCGGAATGATCCTGCACGAGGGGGGCATCGCCGAGATGCGGACCGGCGAAGGCAAGACCCTCGTCGCCGTGGCCCCGGTGTATCTGAACGCCCTGTCGGGCAAGGGCGTTCACGTCATCACGGTCAACGACTATCTGGCCCGGCGCGATGCCGAATGGATGGGTCGGGTCTACCGGTTCCTGGGTCTTGAGGTCGGCGTGATCGTCAACGGCCTCAGCCAGGGCCAGCGCCAGGCCTCCTACAACGCCGACATCACCTACGGCACCAACAACGAGTTCGGCTTCGACTATCTGCGCGACAACCTGGTCTATGACCGACGCGAGATGGTGCAGCGCCCGCACCATTTCGCCATCGTCGACGAGGTCGATTCCATCCTGATCGACGAGGCGCGCACGCCCCTGATCATCTCGGGGCCGACCGAGGACCGGTCGGATCTCTACAAGATCTGCGACGCCCTGGTGAAGGACCTGATCAAGGACCCGACGACCTTCGACCTCGACGAGAAGCAGCGCCAGTCGCTGCTGACCGAGGAAGGCTCCGAGAGGATCGAGCAACTGCTGGAGGAAGGCGGCCATTTCGCCGAGGACACGACGGGTCTTTACGACGCCGCCAACATCAGCCTGGTGCACCACGTCAACCAGGCGCTCCGCGCCAACACCCTGTACCAGAAGGACAAGGACTACATCATCAAGGCCGGCGAGGTCGTCCTGATCGACGAATTCACGGGCCGCATGATGACCGGTCGCCGCCTGTCCGAGGGTCTCCACCAGGCCATCGAGGCCAAGGAAGACGTCAAGATCCAGCCCGAGAACCAGACCCTGGCCTCGGTCACGATCCAGAACTATTTCCGCCTCTATGAAAAGCTGTCGGGCATGACCGGCACGGCCGCCACCGAGGCCCAGGAGTTCCACGACATCTACAAGATGGATGTGCTGGAGGTTCCCACCAACCGGCCGGTCCAGCGCATCGACCATGACGACGAGGTCTACCGGACCTATGCCGAGAAGGTTCAGGCGATCGCGCGCCAGATCGCCGACTGCCGCGAGCGGGGCCAGCCGATCCTCGTCGGCACCGTCTCGATCGAGAAGTCCGAACAGCTGTCGGAGATTCTCAGCAACTATGAGCACAAGGTGGAGGTGTCGCGCAGCCTCAAACCGGCTTTTGTCGGCAAGGAAAAGGAGGCCGCCAAGGTCGGCGACGCCGCCTGGGACATCAAGTACGAGACCAGGTTCAAGGGCATCCCGCACAACGTCCTGAACGCCCGCCAGCACGAACAGGAAGCCTTCATCGTCGCGGACGCGGGCCTGCCCGGCGCCGTCACGATCGCCACCAACATGGCTGGCCGCGGTACCGACATCCAGTTGGGCGGCAACCTGGAAATGCGGCTGGAGAAATACCGGCTGGACCAGCGCAACCTCGCCATCGAGGTCACGCCCGAGATGCTGGCCGCCGAGGAGGCCCGGCTGAAGGCCGACATCGCCGTCCAGAAGAAGATCGCCCTCGATGCCGGCGGCCTGTTCGTCCTGGGCACCGAGCGTCACGAAAGCCGCCGCATCGACAACCAGCTGCGCGGCCGCACCGGCCGTCAGGGCGACCCCGGCACGTCCAAATTCTTCCTGTGCTGCGAGGACGACCTGCTTCGCATCTTCGCCGGCGACCGGCTGGATGCGATCATGCGGAATTTCGGCGTGGCCGAGGGCGAGGCGATCTCGCACCCCTGGCTGAACCGCGCGGTCGAGACGGCGCAGAAGCGGGTCGAGACCCGCAACTACGACATCCGCAAGAACCTGCTGAAATACGACGACGTCGTGAACGACCAGCGCAAGGCCGTGTTCGAGCAGCGCCAGGAGTTCATGGATTCCGACGACCTGTCCGAACTGGTCGGGGAGTTCCGGCGCGACGTGGTCACCGACCTGGTCGACCGCTTCATGCCGCCGAAGGCCTATGCCGAGCAGTGGGACATCGACGGCCTGGACGAGAAGGTAAAGTCGACGCTGGGCCTCGACCTGCCGCTGCACGACTGGGCCGCCGAGGAAGGCGTGTCCAACGAGGAGGTCGAACAGCGCCTTCAGGACGCCGCCGACGCCCGCGCCGCCGAACGTCTGGAACAGCTGGGCACCGACCAGACCCGGGGACTGGAAAAGCAGTTCCTGATGCAGATGATCGACATGCAATGGCGCGAGCACCTGGTGCATCTGGACCACCTGCGCGGCGTCATCGGCCTGCGTGGCTATGGCCAGCGCGACCCGCTGAACGAGTACAAGACCGAGGCCTTCAGCCTGTTCGAGACCCTGCTGCACGAACTGCGGCACAATGTGACGCGCTGGCTGATGACGGTGGAGTTCCGTTTCGAGGCCCCGCCCGCGATGGAGATGCCCGAGTTCCAGGAAATCCACCTGAACCCCGGCACCGGCGTCAACGAAATGGCCGATCCGCTGGCCCAGAACCCCGAAGGGCAGCTGACTGGCGACGCCCGGTCGCGTCTGCCGGTCGAGCTTCTGCCGGCCGGCTGGGAGCGTACCCCCCGCAACGGCGACTGCCCCTGCCGCTCGGGCCGCAAGTTCAAGCATTGCCACGGGGCGCTGGTCTGACGCCCACCCTGTGGTAGTCTTGGTCCAGCGAGGACCGCCATGGGCAAGCACGAAACCATTACCGCCGAGCTCGACGAAGACGTTTATGCGGACGTCGAAGCGGCGGTGGCCGCCGGCGAGTTCACCTCGGTTGCTGAAGCATTGACGATGATTGTCAGCGAGTGGGTTGCCGCACGACGCTTCGAAAGCCCCGAAGAGATCGCCCGCATCCGTGCGTTGATCGAGGAAAGCCGGGCTGATCCTCGGCCCAGCATTCCGGCCGAGGAGGTTTTCGCTGAGCTTGAGGCCCGCTACGCCGATCCGGCGTGAGAGTCCGCTTCGCAGCCGTTGCTCGCCAGGAGTTGGTCGAGGTCGGCGATTACATCGCGACCGACAATCGATCAGCCGCGCGCCGCTACGTCGCTGGATTGAAGACGCACTGTGAAGCCCTCAGGCATTTTCCGAGACGTTTCACCGCGTGCCCTGAGTTTGGTAGCGGTCTGCACAGGACGCGTTACCGTTCGCACGACATCTATTATTCTGTCCAAGGCGAGATCGTGCTGGTCGAACGGATCGTCCACGCCATGCGAGACACCTCGACCCTCTCTTTCACACGGCGCGAATGACCTACAAACCCCTCTTCTCCCGCGCCCTGGCGCTCGACCACGAGCGGCTGCATTTCGCGGCCCACAGCCATCACCTCTGGCCGGACGCCAGTTTCGACGGTCAGGTGCGCGCCTGGGTCGAGGCGAACCATTTCGCCGACCGGAAATGGGATCTGATCCTGGGCGAGGTGATCCCCGAGGCGCAGAAACACGTCGCCGCAGAGCTGCATCTGCCGGACCCGGAGACCGTCGTGTTCGCGCCCAACACCCACGATTTTCTGATCCGCATCTTCTCGGGTTGTGAGACGAAGCCTGTGCGCATCCTGACGACCGACGGCGAGTTCCACGCCTTTCGCCGCCAGGCCGAGCGCTGGGAAGAGAGCGGCGACGCCGTCGTCACCCGCGTGCCGCTGGAGCCGTTCGAGACCTTCGACGCCCGGTTCACGGCGGCCGCCCGGGGCGGCGGGCACAACGTGATCTTCGTCAGCCAGGTCTTCTTCAAGACCGGCCAGGCGATCGGCTGCATCGACGACCTGGCGGCGCTGGCAAGACCAGAAGGGCCGTGGGTCATCGTCGATGGCTACCACGGCTTCATGGCCACTCCGACCGACCTGTCGGCGGTGGGGGACCGGATTTTCTATGTCTCGGGCGGATACAAATACGCGATGACCGGCGAGGGTGCGGGCTTCCTGCATGCGCCGGACGGCTTCTGCGAACGCCCTGTCGTCACCGGCTGGTTCGCGGAGTTCGGCAATCTGATGGGGCCGCCTGACGGGGTCCAGTACCGCGCCGACGCCGGCCGGTTCTGGGGCGCGACCTTCGAGTCCACGCCGATCTACCGCTTCAACGGCGTGCGCCGGATGCTGGACGAGCAGGGGCTGACGACGGCCGCCATTTCGGCCCATGCGGACCGGCTGTCGGCGCGGTTCTCGAAAGCCCTGGCGGCCGGAGACTGCGGGCGTCTGGGCGAGGCCGCAATCCTGAACCCCATCACCGGCGACGACGCGCCCCGGGCGCGTTTCCTGGCGCTGAAGCACAGGGACGCCCAGGCGTGGCGGGCGCGGCTGCTGGAGGCCAATGTCGTCACCGACGTGCGCGACGAGGTCATCCGCTTCGGCTTTGGCCTGTATCAGGACGACGCCGACGTCGAACGCCTGATCGAGACCTGCAGACGCCTGTTCTGACCGGCCTCTAGAAGAAGGTCGTATCTTCCTGCTGGGTCGGCTGCGGCGATGTGGCTGGCGGGCCGGGACGATCCGGTGTCGTGCGCGGGCGGGACGCTTCCGGCTGGCCCGTCGTTCCCGGCTGAGCCGGTTGGGGCGGCGCGACCTGGCCATCGGCGGGTGGGATGTCGGGCAGGGTCGGATAGGGCAGACTGCCCGGCTCGGCGGGACCGGGCAACCCGGGGGGCACCGGAGCACCGGGTTCGTCGAGGCTGGCGGGCGCGACGGCATCGGGCGCAGCGAAATCGTCGCGGATGAAGGCCCAGGACCGGGCGTCGGAACAGGCGCAGGCCTTCATGAAGCCCTCGCGGTCGCGCCAGATGACCAGTGGATAGCCGGTCGGAATGCCGGCATCCCGCAGCAGGTCGGTCAGCTCGGCGACGAAAGCGCGGCTGGCATCGACCACGGCCGAGCGCGCCAGATTGCCGTCCGCCGCCGGTATACCCGCCGCCGTCCAGTTGGGGGCCGGGGTGGCGGTCCAGCGCTGGTACAGGTTCCAGTCGCGGCTCAGCCACAGCTCGGCCACGGTGGCCCTTTCGGCGGCCGTGGACAGGGCCTGGCCCTCCTTGTCCGGCCGGGCGAAGACGACGACGCGGACCTCGACGCCCCCGGCGCGCAGCTTCCCGGCCTCTTCGCGCTCGTAACGCTGGCTGGCGGCGCTGTCGCGATAGCCGATGATGTAGAGCGGCTGGCCGCCGCCGCCTTCGGACACCCAGGACGCCTCGTCCAGCAGACGCTGGATCTCGGCCTGGTTGCGGGCCACGGTCACCGGCTGGAACCGCGCATAGAAGTTCCAGTAGGCCCAGTAGCCGCCGCCGGCGACGGCCAGGCCGATGATGACCGCCAGGGCCGACCAGATCAGGAAACGACGCATGCGGGGAGGCACTCCAGCTTCAGCTTAACGGCCACCATAATGCTTAACACCGAATTGCGTCGCCTCGAACACCGGCCGGGCAATGGCGAGGCCTCACCCCATGGTCGGGATGACGAACGATGAGTCCGCGTGTTCGAGGTCGCTGTCCGGCCACCGTGCCGTGACGGTCTTGACCTTGGTCCAGAACTTCACGCCCTCCATGCCGTGCTGGTTGGTGTCGCCGAAGGCCGAGCGCTTCCAGCCGCCGAAGGTGTGATAGGCGACCGGCACCGGGATCGGGACGTTGATGCCGACCATGCCGACATTGACCCGGGCGGCGAAGTCGCGGGCCGCGCGGCCGTTCTGGGTGAAGATGGCAACGCCGTTGCCGTACTGGTGCTGCGACGGCAGCGACAGGGCCTCCTCGAAGCTGGCGGCGCGCACGATCTGCAGCACGGGGCCGAAGATCTCCTCCTTGTAGGATTCCATCTGCGGCGTGACGTGGTCGAACAGCGACGGGCCGATGAAGTATCCCTTCTCGTGGCCCTGAAGCGAGAACCCGCGACCGTCGACGACCAGTTCGGCGCCGTCCTTCACGCCCTGTTCGATCCAGCCTTCGACCCGGGCCTTGTGCTGGGCGGTGACCACCGGACCGTAGTGGGCCCCGGCGTCGGTCGAGATGCCGACCCGCATCGTAGGGATCTCGGCCACCATCCGCTCGCGCAGTTCGTCGGCGGTTTTCTTGCCGACCGGAACCACGACCGGCAGGGCCATGCAACGTTCGCCGGCCGAGCCGTAGGCCGCGCCCGACAGGTCCTTGATCACCTGGTCCATGTCGGCATCGGGCAGGACGATGCCGTGGTTCTTGGCCCCGCCCATGGCCTGAACCCGCTTCCCGTTGGCGGCACCCACTTGATAGACATAGTGGGCGACGTCGGACGAACCGACGAAGCTGACGGCGTGGATTTGCGGGTGGGTCAGGATAGCGTCGACCGCCGCCTTGTCGCCGTGGACGACGTTCAGCACGCCTGCGGGCGCCCCCGCCTCCATCATCAGTTCGGCCAGACGCACCGGCACCGATGGATCACGCTCGGACGGCTTCAGGATGAAGGTGTTGCCGACCGCGATCGCCACGCCGAACATCCACATCGGGATCATGGCCGGGAAGTTGAACGGGGTGATGCCTGACACCACGCCCAGGGGCTGGCGCATCGAATAGACGTCGATACCGGGGCCGGCGCCCCAGGTGTATTCGCCCTTCAGCGCATGCGGGATGCCGCAGGCGAACTCGATCACTTCCAGACCCCGCTGGATGTCGCCTTTGGAGTCGGCGACGACCTTGCCATGCTCGGACGACAGCAGTTCGGCCAGCTCGGTCATGTTCGCTTCGACCAGCCGCTTGAACTCGAACATCACCCGCGCGCGGCGCTGGGGGTTCGTGCTGGACCAGCCCTCGAAGGCGGTCTGGGCGGACTGGACCGCGCGATCCATCTCCTCGATCGAGGCCAGCTGGACGCGGGCCTGGACCTCGCCCGTGTTCGGATTGAACACGTCGGCGAACCGGCCCGACGTTCCCGCGAAGGACGCACCGTCGATGAAGTGGTGAATGTCGCGCATGGCGTTTCCCTGGACCTGGATGCTCTTGACTGGCGGGCGGTTTAGCCCTGCGCCGGGACAGACGCCAGCGTCACCGCGTCGAACCGGGGACCCACTTTACATCGCCCGCACCGTTGGCATTGGCGCGTCGGGCCGCCACGAAAAGGTGGTCGGACAGGCGGTTCAGATAACGCAGGGCCTCCGGCGTCACGGCCGCGCCCGTCTCCACAAGGCGGATGGTATCGCGCTCCGCCCGCCGGGCGACCGTCCGGGCCAGGTGCAGATGCGCCGAAAGCGGCGAGCCACCCGGCAGGATGAAGCTGTCCAGCGACTTCAGGCTCTCGTTCATCCAGTCGATCTCGGCCTCGAGCCGTTCGACCTGCGACTGCACCATGCGCAGGGCTTCCCACGTCGGCGGCGGGTCCAGCGGCGTGGCCAGATCGGCCCCCAGGTCGAACAGCTCGTTCTGGATCCGGCCCAGCATGGCGTCGATGCGGTCGTTCTGGCCTGAATGCAGCCGGGCCACCCCGATTACCGCGTTCAACTCATCGACCGTGCCATAGGCCTCCACGCGGGGATCGCTCTTGGACACGCGCTCTCCCGAGGCCAGGCCGGTGTCGCCACCGTCGCCGGTGCGGGTATAGATCCTGTTCAGAACGACCACGCGCGTCTCCTCGTCAGCCGCCGTGGCTGTTTCTCCACCACAGCCCGGCCATCAGCAGGACCACGGCCGTCGCCTGCATGACCACGCGCAGCCGCATCAACCGGTTGGAATTGGACCGCGCATAGTCCCCGCCACGAAACAGCGAATAGATGCCGAAGCCCAGCACCACCGCGACGGCGAGGATGGCCATAAGGATCAGGATGTCGAACACGATGCCCATGGTCGCCTCTTAATCCCCCGCGGTCCGGGACGCCAGCGGCGGTCGCGCCGCACCCCGTTAAGTCCTGCCAAACCACGCTCGTCGCCATCCCCCTAACCTTTGCCGTTCAGAAAGGCCGGGTCAGGAGTTCCGTTTGACCGATCGTGCCGTCCGAAACCTCGCCAATCTGCGCAAGTCAGCCTCCACCGCGCGGGTGCTGAACCTGCTGCATGTCTGGCGTCAGCATGGACAAACCCAGGACTGGAAGTCCCAGCCCCTGTTTTCCAATCAGATGCTGAACAAGGCGCTCATCATCAAGCACCGCCTGCGCCGCAACGAGACCGAACAGTTCCGGGTCCGTCGCTATGTCGCCACCAAAATCGTCCTGCCGATCGACGGCGCAGACCTGCGGATCGGCGGCCGCTATCTGTTCGTGGATCAGATCGGTTTCGAAAAGTCGATGGAGGAGAGCTTCGGGATCAGTCCGCTGCATCCTGACCGGCAGACGCTGGCGCTGATCGACGAGTTGCCAAGTCTCGATCCCTTCCTGCTACGCGAGCAGCTGCGCCGGAGTGGCCGGACCCCGGCGGCCTGCTATTTCAACCTCTCCGAGGCCGATGTGGCCCGGATGACGGCCTTCGTCGCCGACGAGATCAGGCCGCTGGTCGACCTGAGCGTGGGGCTCGACAACGATCTGTCGACAGAGAACCCGGTGGCCCGGATGACGGCCAAGATGATGTCGAACTCGGCCGGAGAGGATTTGAGCGCCCTGGGGCAGACCCTGCAACTACCCCCCCACGAGTACGAGGAAGGCGTCTTCTGCTGGAAGGGCTTCCTCTACTACAAATGGGCCATGCAGAGTGTCACGGGCGAGATCGGCAGCGTTGTCGACAGTGTGCACCGGATCCGGGCCTCGGGTCCGGTCGACGTCGAACAGTACGCCGAGATCGACCGCGCGCGCGAGAAGATCCGGCACCGCATCCTGGTGACCTGCGAGGCCACGGCCGACATGCTGCGCGTTTATGACGCCGCCTTTCGAGGCCTGACGCAGGAAGGCCGCCCGACCGCCTTTCGCGAGTTTCTGCGCGACGCACCCCTGCTGTTCGCGCGGCTGGGTGAGCGGCTGGGTGCCGTCCAGCACATCGTCAGCTTCTGGAACTACCGGATGGCACCGGACAAGCCCCCGCTCACCGCCGAAGAGCTGATCGATCTGCTGTCAGATTTCGAGCTGAGCCTTTCGGGCACGGAGCGACCGGAAGCGCCGGCGCTGGCGGCCTGAAGACGTCAGCCGTCTACAGGCTGACGATCAGAGCGTGCGCCTGTTAGCCTGCGATAAACCTTAAACTGTACGCCATTCTCAATCAATCTCGAGTTAGTATGGCTTCATGTCGGATCGCTCTGTTCGAAGCCTTGAATATCTCGAACGCTCTGCATCTACAGCACGAGTGCTCAACCTGCTGAAAATTTCGAGGGAAAATCGGGACTCGCAGGAGTGGCGCGAGCGTCCATTGTTTCAGACCCCGGCGCTCAATACCTGTCTGCTTATAAAGCACCGCCTCCGGCGTAACGAGACCGATGCCTTTCGCGGGCGTCGCCAGACTGCCACCAAGGTGATTGTCCCCATTGATCATGGGGAACTCAGGTCCGGGGGGCGATACTTCTTCGTCGATCAGATCAATTTCGAAGCGACACTGGGCGAGGTTTTCGGCATTCAACCCGGGCATCCGGACGTGAATACGCTCCGTCTCATGGACAAGCTGCCGTCTCTGGACCCCTTCCTGATGCGCGAACAACTCAGGCGATCCGGAATCGATCCGGCACCTTGCTATTTCGCGCTCAGCGACGCCGACCTGCAGAATATGCTCAACTTCGTGAAAGCCGAGATTACGCCTCTGGTCGCTCTATGCATGGGCGATGCCTCCGCCAGCGCGAACTCGATCGACCGAATGGCGTCGAAAATCCTGTCCAACGCCAACGGAGACGGCATGGAAGCTCTGGGCCAGACGCTAAGGCTCAACCCCGAGCAATATCAGGAAGGTGTCTTCTGCTGGAAGGGCTTCCTCTACTACAAGTGGAGCCTGAAAAGCATGACATCGCAGATCGCCGAAGTGGCGGATCGGGTGGGCTCCGTGCAGGTCGCCGGCCCTGTCGACCAGGCGACACGAGAGTATATCGCCCGCGGTCGTCAGGTGCTCCGAAGCAAGATCGGCAAGACCTGCGCGGGCGTTCGCTCCACCCTCCAGATCTATGACGAGGCCTATGCCAGCTTGACCCAGGACGGGAATCCGCTGGATTTCCGGGATTTTCTGCTGGAGGCCCCCTATCTGTTCGCGCGTCTCGGGGACCAGCTGGGTGCCATCCAGCATATCGTCAGCTTCTGGACATTCCGGTTTGGCCCGCGTGCGACCGCGGCAGGCGCCGAAGAGCTGATGGACATCTTCATGGATTTCGAGATCGGCCTTCGAGGGCGCGACGAAACAGAGGATGCGATCGCCGCCTGAACGGAAAAGGCCGGCCAGGCGGCCGGCCTTTCATCGTCAATACGGGCCTTTGCGACCGTCTAGTAGCGATAGTGGTCCGGCTTGAAGGGTCCGGCGGTCGGGACGGAGATGTAGTCCGCCTGTTCGGTGGACAGCTCGGTCAGCTTGGCACCAAGCTTGGCCAGGTGCAGTCGGGCGACCTTCTCGTCCAGGTGCTTGGGCAGGACGTAGACCTGGTTTTCGTAGCGGGACTTGTTGGTCCACAGCTCGATCTGGGCCAGGGTCTGGTTGGTGAAGGATGCGCTCATCACGAATGACGGGTGGCCCGTCGCATTGCCCAGGTTCACCAGTCGGCCCTCGGACAGCAGGATGATCTTGTTGCCGTTCGGGAATTCGACGTGGTGGACCTGCGGCTTGATCTCGTCCCACTTGAAGTTCTTCAGGCCCGCGACCTGGATCTCGGAATCGAAGTGGCCGATGTTGCAGACGATGGCGTTGTTTTTCATCGCCCGCATGTGATCGACGGTGATGACGTCCTTGTTGCCGGTGGCCGTCACGAAGATGTCGGCGCGGCCGACGGAATCGTCCAGCGTCTGGACCTCATAGCCTTCCATGGCGGCCTGCAGGGCGCAGATCGGGTCGATCTCCGTCACGATCACCCGGGCACCGCCCTGGCGAAGCGAGGCGGCCGAGCCCTTGCCCACATCACCATAGCCGCAGACCACGGCGACCTTGCCCGACAGCATGACATCGGTGCCGCGGCGGATCGCATCGACCAGCGACTCACGGCAGCCGTAGAGGTTGTCGAACTTGGACTTGGTGACGCTGTCGTTGACGTTGATGGCGGGGAAGGGCAGCTCGCCCTTTTCGGCCATCTGGTACAGGCGGTGCACGCCGGTCGTCGTCTCTTCCGACACGCCGCCGATGGCGTCGCGGATCGCCGAATAGAAGCCGGGCTTCTCGGCGATGTAGCGCTTCATCACCTTGTAGAGGGCTTCTTCTTCCTCGTTCTGCGGGTTGGTCAGGACCGAGAGGTCCTTCTCGGCCTTCGGCCCGAGCACGCACAGCAGGGTCGCGTCACCGCCGTCGTCCAGGATCAGGTTCGGATAGCCGCCGTCGGCCCATTCGAAGATCTTGTGCGCATAGTCCCAGTATTCTTCCAGCGTCTCGCCCTTGGTGGCGAACACCGGGGTGCCGGCGGCAGCGATGGCGGCTGCGGCATGGTCCTGGGTCGAGAAGATATTGCACGAAGCCCAGCGAACGTCGGCACCAAGGGCTTCCAGCGTCTGGATCAGCACAGCCGTCTGGATCGTCATGTGCAGAGAGCCGGCGATGCGCGCGCCTTTCAGCGGCTTGTCGTGACCGAACTCCTCGCGCAGCGCCATCAGGCCCGGCATCTCCGTTTCGGCGATAGCGATCTCCTTGTTGCCGAACTCGGCGAGGGAGATGTCGCGGACGATATAGTCGGGCATGGGCGGCTCTTTCCGGCGACGTGGGCCGTTGGCGTGAAATCGGATCGCGCGCATATAGCCGCCAACCGTATCAGGAGCAAGATCGTATAAGGATGTCCTTATATGATCGCCCGCTCGGCGGGGGACGACTCGATCTTCGTCGGAGGCAGGCTGCTGACGACGCCCAATCCCGAACAGGACGAGGACGCACGCCTGTTCGCCCTGCTGGACTTGCGATCGATGAAACCGATGCCGATCAGGCTCCGGAAATGAGCGAGGGCATGATCAGGAGCGGGTGGTCGTCGCATTGGCGGGGCGAAGACCCTCGACGCTGGCCCGCGTCACGGCCGGACGACGTTCGCCTCCCGAGGCTATGATCCGGTCGATGCGCGCCTTCTCTGCGCGGAACGCCGCCAGATCGGAGCCCGCCAGCTGGACATTGTCCTCGACGCGGATGCTGCCGGGATTGATCCGCTGACCATTGCGCCAGAGTTCGTAGTGCAGGTGCGGGCCGGTCGACGCACCGGTCGAGCCGACATAGGCGATGACCTGACCCTGGCTGACGCGCTGGCCGGCGCGAATGCCCGAGGCATAGCGGGACAGGTGACCGTAGCCGCTTTCCAGACCATTGGCATGCCGCACGCGCAACCAGTTGCCATAGCCGCCCCAGCGACGGGCCTCGACCACCACGCCGTCGGCGGGGGCGACGATGGGGGTCCCGGTACCGGCGGCGAAGTCGATGCCCTGGTGCATCTTGCGATAGCCCGAGATCGGATGAACGCGGAAGCCGAAGCTGGAGCTGACGCGCGTCGCGCGGTCCAGCGGGGTGCGCATCATCGACGACCGCATGCTCTTGCCGGTGGCGTCGAAATATTCCGCCTGGCGCGCGCCGGGGCGCTGGAAGCGATAGAAGACGGCACCCTTCAGCTCTGCGTACAGCAGATCGCCGGTGTCGATGGTACGGCCGTTTTCGGTCACCGAGCGGTCGAAGACCAGGGTGAAACGGTCGGCGGCATGGATATCGCGATCCAGGTCAAAGCGGTGCCCGAACAGCTGATTGGCCTTGCGGCGGATGGCGGAGTCGGCCCCCATACGCTGGGCCGTGGCGGTCAGGGAGCCCTCGACGTTGGCGTGGACCACCATGGTCTCGTGCGTCACGCGCTCTTCCAGAGCCCGCAAACGAAGCGCGCCGTCGAAGCTGCGCGACACGGTCAGCTGGCTGGCCGGGCCGGTCCGCATCGTCAAACCGATCAGGCGGGCGTCGCCGCGGCCACCGCGCGGATGGGAGATGGCGGTCTCGAACCGCAGGCCCGCGCGCATCTGGCTCACGTCGTAGGCATTGGACAGGGTGGCGGCGACGGCCGAGGCCTCGGCGGCACCGATGCCGGTACGGCGCACGGCCTGTTCAAAGGTTTCGCCGCGACGGATCTGGACCGGAATGGCTTCGGGGGCCGTCAAGCCGGCCGGCGTTCCGGCGGATTCAAAGGCACGCGCTTCGAGCGACGCCATCTCTTCGGAGGTCAGTTCGGGAACCACCTCGGCCTGCGCGGGTTGGTAGACGCGACCGGCGAGCATCGCCACCGACACGGCGGCGATGGCTGTGAGCAGGTGCGGTGCAAAACGCATCGGCTGGCGGCGCGGATCGAACTGGGCCATCGGTCCCCGGCAAACGACGACGCCACACGGCGCCAGGTTCTACGCAAAGCAAGGATCGCGCCGGAGAGCCCCCCAATCGCGAAGCAAGCCGTATAGCTCGCCGTTTCCAGAATGGGAAGCAGGTTCGTTCCAAACCATTAACCGCCGTGATCCCAACGGGTAAAAACATGGCTGTCCGGGTCTTTCGACAGTGATCGCTACAGTCTATCGCCAAGCTATGGTCGTCTTTGCTGCGCTAAGGGACTCGCGCGTCCGCGTCCGTGAACACAACTGCATTGAACGTGACTCGCGCGCCACTCATTGTGTCGGATCGGCAACGATGTTGGCGTTGCCCTGGTCTGTCGGAATCCCGGACCCCGTCACGGCCTCGCCTCCGGCGACCGCGATCGCTCGCCATGACCACCGGGTCCAGATCGGGGACGGAGACCTTGAAGGCGTGGCGTTTCCCGCGCCGCCTGACCGGTTTCGGGACGGTCCTGCAGACAGCCGTGACGACGACCAGTGACGCCCGTCGCGAAGCCTGTGCCGTCGCCGCGCGTCAGGCCGGCACGACGCCGGACGTGGCCGCCGCCGGGATGTTCGGGAGCCAGCTGATGCCGCGCATCACCTCGGGCCAGTGGTATCGCAACGCGGCGGGTCAGTGGGTCCAACGCTGATCTGACGCAGGCGCGGCCCGTCCGGGCGTGCTAAGGGCGGCGGCATGGTCGTCCGTCTCATCCGTCTTTCCCTGATCACCCTGCTGGGCCTGGGCCTCTCAGGCCTCGCGACCTGGGGCCTCAGCCTGTTCTGGATCGCTATCGGCGGCGGGGCCCTGCCGCTGCATGGCTGGATCGCCATGGGTCTGGGCGTGACAGGCACCGTGGGTCTGACCTATGGCCTGATGGCCCTGGCGTTCAAGTCGCATCGCGAAGGCTGGGACGACCAGGTCGACAATACGCTGGATCCCGGGCGCGGGCCGTCACGCGACGACTGATCCACCCGCTGTGGCTCAGTCTGCCAACCCCGGCGTCGTGGGGTCCGACGATACCGGCGGCGCAGGCCTGAACAAAAGCGCAGCGATCAGACCCTCGTCGTTCAGGCCGATCCGCCACTGGGTCGCAGCCTCGTCGAAGATGACCAGGAACTGGCCCGCGCCGTCCCGCGTGCCCTGGGCCTCCACGCTCTGGATCGCTCCATAGCCCTCCAGAAGCGGGCGGATCGTCGGCAGTTGCCCCGTCAGACGGGTCGCCAGGTCGCGCGTATAAAGCTTGGGGTCTAACGTCCCCGCGCGGAGTTGCTCGATGACGACTCTCAGCGTCGCTTCGGCCACCGCCACATCGGTGGACGAGGGCGCGACCCGGGCCGTCGGGGGCGCGGTCGGCGCGGGGATGTCGAAGCTGTTGGGCAGGGTCGCGGCCGCACCACCGGCAGGGGCCAGAGAGCGAGCCGGCCCGGCAGGCACGGTCTGCGCGATGACCGGCGAGGAAAACGCGAGGCTGAAGCCGAGGATCAGGCGGACGGCGCGGGCAGAAAGGATCATGCGGGGACTCCGGAACTTCAGCCCATGATCCTTGTCCAAAGCGACAGAACAAGGGCGGCGGCGGACATGGTGGTCGCAGCCGTGATGCAGACGACGATCCAGGTCGGCGTGCGCGTCGGCTCCACGATCACCGTCTGCGGCGCGGGCGGATCCTGCACCAGGCGCGACAGGGCCCTCGCCCCGGCCAGAACCTCCTTCAGCCCGTCGCGGATCTGGGCCCTGGGGCCGAGCTCGCGGGTGATCCAGCGTTCGACCACCGGCTGGGCCGCCGACCACAGGTCGTGATCGGGGTTCAGGCGGCGCGCGACGCCCTCGACCGAGACCATGGTCTTCTGCAGCAGGATGAGCTCGGGCCGCAGGTGCATGTCGAACAGGGCCGTGATCTCGAACAGCTGGCCCAGCAGCCGCCCCATCGAGACCTGCGACGCCGCCCGGCCGATCACCGGCTCCCCCACCGCCCGCAGGGCCTGGGCGAAGGCCTCGACAGAGTGATGCGGCGGGACATATCCGGCCTCGAAATGGACCCGGGCGATGCGGGGATAATCCCGTGTCAGGAAGCCCCACAGGATCTCGGCCAGATAGCGGCGCTCCCCCTCGCCCAGCCGCCCGACGATGCCGAAATCGACGGCGGTCAGCTCGGCCGGGGCATAGGCGAACAGATTGCCCTCGTGCAGGTCGGCATGGAAGGTGCCGTGATCCAGGGCCTGGCTCAGAAAGGCGCGCACGACGTTGTCAGCCAGGGCGTCGATGTCCATGCCGGGTTGCCGGATCGCCTCGGGGTCCGTCATCGGCATCCCGGTCGCCCATTCCAGTGTCAGGACCCGCTTGCCGACCCCGTCCCAGACCACCCTGGGGGCCGACATGTGCATGCCGTCGCCCCGGGCCTTTTCCATGATGTCGTGGAGCTCGGACGCGGCCGCCGCTTCCAGCCGCATGTCCAGTTCCAGATACATGGAGCGGGCCACCGTCTCGACGAAGGCCTCGGGCTCCAGCCGGCGCGCAGCGGGGACCAGACGATGCACGACCCGCGCGGCCAGACGCATTGCGTCCAGCCCGGTGGTCACGCGGCGTTCGACACCCGGTCGCAGGACCTTGACCGCGACCTTGCGCCCATCCGCCAGCCAGGCGGGGTGCGCCTGGGCCAGGGAGGCGGCCCCGATCGGATCGCCGAAGTCAAGGAAGAGACTTTCAACAGGGCGGCCGATGGATCGTTCGATCTCGCGCCGGGCCTGATCGGTCGGAAACGGCGGCAGCCTGTCCTTCAGCCGGCCCAGATCGCGCGCGAACTCGATGCCGAAGATGTCGGCGCGGGTGGCCATGACCTGACCCAGTTTGATCGCGACGGGCCCCAGGGTCTCGAAGGCGCGGCCCAGACGCTGGCCGGGACGACCGTCGCGGCCTTCCTTGCCGGCGAACAGGTGGATGAACCCCGCCACCGGCTTCATCCAGCCTGGCAACAGGGGCGTCAGTTCGCGGGGCAGAAGCGCGTCGTGCTTCGCCAGGGCGAAGCCCCAGCGCAGCAGCCGCCAGGTCGCACCGACGGGATCGCGCACGGGGATCGTGGGCGGCGGGGCGGGCGCGACCCGGTATGAGGCTGACAGGCTCAGATCGCCCACCCGAAGTGGATCGCGGCGACGCCGCCCGACAGGTTGGTCACGGTCACGCGACTGAAGCCGGCCTCCTCGATCATGGCCTTGAAGGTGGGCTGGTCGGGGAAGCGGCGGATGCTCTCGACCAGGTACTGGTAGCTGTCCCGATCCCTGGCGACCCAGCCGCCGATGCGCGGAATGGCGTGGAAGGACCAGGCGTCATAGGCCTTGCGCACGGCTTCGGCCGTGGGGCGCGAGAACTCCAGACAGATGAAACGTCCGCCCGGCTTCACCACCCGGCGCGCCTCCTTCAGCGCGCCTGCGATATCCGAGACGTTGCGGATCCCGAAGCTGATCGAATAGGCGTCGACCGAGGCATCCGGCATCGGCAGCGCCATGGCGTCGCCCACGGTCCAGACCATCTCCGGCTCTCCGCCCTTGTCGACCCCGGCCAGGATCATCTCGGCATTGTAGTCCAGCACAATGACGGAGGCGTCGTCGCCGCCACCCCGCTCCTGGGCCGCACGCGCCATCTTCGAATAGCGCCGGGCCATGTCGCCGGTACCGCCCGCGACATCCAGGATGATCTCGCCGGGCCGGGGGTTCAGCCTTGCGGCAGTGGCGTCCTTCCACAGCCGGTGGATGCCCCCACTCATCAGATCGTTCATCAGATCGTAGCTGGAGGCCACGCTGTCGAACACGCCGCGGACCATCCGGACCTTTTCGCGCGCATCGACGTCGCGAAATCCGAACGGCGATGTCCTGGTAGAGGGGCTGTCTGTGTCGCTCATCGGGGCGGTCTAGCGCGGCAATGCGGCCCCGTCACCGGGCGGCGGCGTCGCGGGTGGAAGAAGGCCCTGAGCCCGGGCCAGCCGCCCACGATCCGCGGGCTGCGGGGCCACGATCCCCAGGCGGTCCATGACGGCATTCCCCGGCGCATGGATGCGCGTCCGGAACGCCCGGCGTGACTGTGGGGTCTCGCAGCCGAAAGCCTTCCCCGACGTGATCTTGCCGGGTCGGGCAACCGGGGCTAGGCCAGCGCCATGACCCGTCCCACCGTTTCCCCGACCGACGCCATCGCCGCCCTGTCCGGCTGGACCGTCGCCCCGGGCGACCGCCCGGCCATCGCCCGTGCCCTGAAATTCGCCGACTTCAACACCGCCTTCGCCTTCATGACGCGCGCGGCGCTGAAGGCCGAGACGATGGACCATCATCCGGAATGGTCGAACGTCTACAATCGCGTGGACATCCTGCTGACCACCCACGATGCGGGCGGGGTGACCGAGCTCGATCTTACGCTGGCGCGCTTCATCAATGACGCCGCGACGTCCCTGGGAGGGGAATGACATGACGAAACCCGGACGCGTCGCCGGCAAGGCTGCCCTGATCACCGGCGGTGCCCAGGGCCTGGGAGAAGCGATCGCCTGGATGTTGGCGCGCGAGGGTTCAAAGGTCGCGGTGACCGACATCAATGGCCCGGGTGCCCTGGCCCTGGCGGCCCGCATCAATGCCGAAATTCCCGGCTCTGCCTTTGGCTATGCCCACGACGTGGCCTCGGAGGACCAGTGGGTCGACGTTGTGGGTCGGGCGGCGGCGGATATGGGCGGGCTGTCCATCCTGGTGAACAACGCGGGCGTCGGCGACGTCCTGATGTTCGCCGAGCAGGACACCGCCGAGAACTGGCAGCGGCAATACGAGATCAACCTGCGGTCCGTGATGTTCGGCTGCAAGCACGCCATGCCGCATCTGCGGGCCTCGGGCGCGGCGTCGATCGTCAATATCTCGTCGATCGCGGGACTCGCCGCCGGGGTCGGCATGGGGGCCTACAACGCCACCAAGGCCGCCGTCTGGATGTACACCAAGACGGTGGCGCTGGAGGCCGCAAAGATGGACTGGAACGTCCGCGTCAACTCGGTGCACCCCGTCTTCATCAAGACAGCGATCCTGGATCCCTTCATCGCCATGGCCGGCGGTGACGAGGTCAAGGCGCACGAGCGGCTGGCGCGCGGCATCCCGCTCAAGCGGATCGGCGAGCCGGACGACGTCGCCTATTGCGTCCTCTATCTGGCGTCGGACGAATCCAAATTCGTCACGGGATCGGAATTCAAGATCGACGGCGGCATGACGGCGCAGTGAGTCAAGGGCGCTAACGCTCGCGACACGGTCGCTCGCTGCTTGAGCGCGGATTGGCAAGGGGCGCTAACGCTCGCGACACGGTCGCTCGCTGCTTGAGCGCGGATTTGCGTGGGGCGCTGACGCTCGGTGGACGGAACCTCGTTGCCTGGGCGCGGTCCGGGTCAGTTCGACAGATCCACCGGCAGGATCTGGCTGGCCAGCAGGGTCTCCATGCCGCGCCAGTGGTCGGCCCCTTGCGCTTCCACCCAGGCTTCGACCGTATCGCGCCCCAGGCCATAGTTGATGATGTAGCTGCGATAGGTCTCGATGAAGCGCAGCCGCTGGGCCGCCTTGTCCGGCGTGGTCAGGGTGTATCTGGCCAGCCGCGCGATGGTCTCCTCGCGGTTCACGCGCCCGGCCAGAAAATCGTCGGCGATCGTGTATTCCGCCCGCGCAAGCTGCCGCGTCAGGGCCTGAAGCCGGGCCTTCCTGGCGAAATCGGCGCCCGTGATCCCGGCCAGCGGGGCCAGTACCTGCTGTTCGAACCGCGCGCCCTCGTCGCCGGGGAATGCCAGGTCGATCCCGTAGTTCGCGCTGCCCTCGGCCACGAAGGACATGGGCGAGAACAGCGGATAGACGCTCATCTCCACCCAGCCGCGCTCGCGCACGAAGGTCCGCTCCAGCAGCGCATTATAGACGTGATGTCCGGGATAGCCCTCGTGGCACCCCAGATCGATGGCCCGCTCGGTGTAGATCGGGAAGTCGGTGTTGATCTCGATCCTCGAGGCCGCATCCCCCTGGAAATAATTGTAGCCCGACCACGGCTTGTCGGTGACGAAGGCGAGGGTGAACCGCTCGTTGGCAGGCAGGGCGATGTGTTCGGCCGTGCGGCGGCGGCACTCGGCGATGGCGGCGGTCATGACCGGTTCCAGCCGGTCCCTGGGGATGATGAAGGCCGACTTGAACGCCGCGACACGCTCCACCAGCGGCCCGTCCCCCGGCAGCATGGCATCGATCTGGTCGAGCGCCGCGTCATAGTCCGACAGGGGCTTCAGCTCCGGTCGAACCCCGAACAGGGCGAAGGCCTCTTCCGCGAACGGCAGCCGCTCGCCCCGGATGAAGCGCAGTCGCGCGGAAGCCGCCGAGACGTGGGCCAGCAGATAGGCCTTGCGCTGCACGACCACGGGATCCGCCCCCCGTACGGAGACCGCGTTCAGCCGGTCCGCCAGCGCGGCCGCGCCCTGCATCAGGGCGGGCACGTCACGCGGCGCGGCCCTGGCCGCCTCGGCCCATCCCGCCGGACCGTAGTAGGCATCCACATATCCGGGCTCGCGCTCGCCGATCTCCAGCGTCAGGCGCACATAGTCCGCAGCGATGGCGTCCAGACTGTCGCCGGACGGTTCGGCGTCAGCCACTGTCGTGCAGGCCCCCAGAAGCAGCAGAACGGCGAGAAACAGGCGACGCATGACGCACTCCGGCAACGACCGACGGCACGCTATGGCACCGCTCCCATGCCGCCAAGCCTCATTCCGGGATTGAGACCCTCGCGGACCTGCTGTAAGGCCCTTCGTCCGGCCGTCAGGCCCTGGCGATGCACCCGTAGCTCAGCTGGATAGAGTACTGCCCTCCGAAGGCAGGGGTCAGAGGTTCGAATCCTCTCGGGTGCGCCATCGTCCTTCGCATATATTTCATCGTTCTTCGAATGGCGGGCGCATGGGTTGTGCGTTAGTCTCTGGCTTCACTGCCCGGAGATCGCCGTGCCCTATTATGCGAGCCTGCGAAAAGAAGACCCGGAGGTCCGGGTCAGGGTGGCGGAGGGCCTGCGACGCCTGCGCAAGGCCATCCGGGCAGAGATTCCGGCCCGGACGCTCGACGGCGACCTGCTGATCGCCAGCTGGAACATCCGGGAGTTCGACAGCCGCAAATACGGCGGACGCCTGGTCGACTCCTTCTACTTCATCGCTGAAATCCTCAGTCACTTCGATCTGATTGCCATCCAGGAGGTGCGCGGCGATCTGTCGGCGCTGGATCGCGTTCAGGGCCTGCTCGGTAGCTGGTGGAAGTATCTGGTGACCGATGTCACCGAGGGGGCGTCCGGCAATGGCGAGCGGATGGCCTTCCTCTACGACAGTCGCAAGGTGACGTTCGGCGGGCTGGCCGGCGAGATCGTCCTGCCCAGGAGCAAGGTCGATCCGGATATCCTCCAGTTCGCCCGAACCCCGTTCGTCTGCGGATTCAAGGCGGGATGGGCCAGAATCGACCTGTGCACGGTCCACATCTACTACGGCGGGGGGAAATCGCTGGATCCACGACGCCTCAAGGAGATCGGCGACCTGGCAGGTTTTCTGGCCCGGCGCGCCAAGGTCGATGCGCCACCGGCTCCGGCGGCCGGGGCCGATCCGGCCCCGCGCGCGTCACAGGGTGCGGACAATCTGATCCTGTTGGGCGACTTCAACATCTTCGATCCGGGCGACGCGACGCTGAAGGCGATCACCGATGCCGGCTTCGTGGTTCCGAAGGTCCTGACCGACCGCGCGGGCAGCAACATGGCGCGCGACAAATACTACGACCAGATCGCGATCTGGCGCGGCAAGCGGTTCGACACGACGGACCGTGGCGGCGTGCTGAATTACTACGACGCCGTTTTCCGGCCCGAGGACGAGGCCCTCTATGCCGCCGACATCAAGCCCACCAAATCGGGCAAGCCCCCGACCTACAAGGACTGGAAATCCTATCAGATGTCGGACCACCTGTTGCTCTGGGCCGCATTCAAGGTGGATTTCGCAGAGGATTACCTCACCGAACTGGCGACGCCTGGGGCGCCCTAGACGATCAGCGCGGCCACCGCGACCAGCTCCCCAGGCGCTATCGCCCCGGCGAAGGGTGGACGCCGCAGCAAGGCGTTGGCCGAGGCCAGTACCGATACCAGCGACGAGTCCTGATCCGGCAGAGCTTGTACGCCAGCCCGACCCGCCCCGTCGCTGCCGACGATCGCCCTCATGTAATGGTCCCGAGGGCCGTTGGCAGGGAGTGCCGCCAGGAGTGGCGCAGGTCTGAAATCGGGAAGGTCGCTGCCGCCCTGCATCGCCGCCAACAGCGGTGTCAGAAACAGCTCGGCGCACACGAGCGCGGAGACCGGATTGCCGGGCAGGCCCAGCAGCCGGCGACCATCCGGCAGGGTGGCGAACCAGACGGGCTTGCCCGGACGCATGGCGACCCCCTCGACCAGAAGATCTGCGCCCAGGCTGCGGGCGGCGGGTTTCAGCAGGTCGTGATCCCCGACCGAGGCCCCGCCGATGGTGACGATCAGGTCGGCCTCTGTCCGGCCCAGGCTGTCGGCGATGGCCGCAAGGCTGTCTCCGACCAGCGGCAGTCGGCGGACCTCGGCCCCTGCGCGGCGGGCGACCAGGGCGACGCCCGGCCCGGCGGCGTCGTGGATCTGAAAGGGGCCTGCAGCGGCGCCCGGCTCGACGACCTCATTCCCGCCGGCGAGGATGGCGACGCGGGGACGACGGGCGCAGACGACCTCCGGACGGCCAGCGGAGGCCGCCAGGGCGACCCGCCAGGGGTTCAGACGCAGACCGGCCTCCAGCAGGCACGCCCCGTTCCGGTAGTCGGCGCCGCGCGACCGGACCCAGGTCGGCGCGTCGGCGCGGGCCAGCAGGACCAGGTGATCGCCGTCGCGCCTCGCCTCTTCCTGGATCACGATCCGATCCGCACCGGGTGGCAGGGGCGCGCCGGTGAAGATGCGGACGGCCTCACCCGCGCCGAGCGGCGTCTCATGGCCCTGCCCCGCCGCGCTTTCGCCGACGATCCGCAGCGGGCCCGTGCCGAGGTCGGCGGTGCGCACCGCCCATCCGTCCATGGCCGAGGCATCGAAAGGCGGCTGATCGCGGGCGGCGACAACGGGCTCGGACAGCCAGCGGCCGTCGGCCTCGATCAGGGGGACCGGCTCGCCGGGCAGGACCTTCGCCGCCGCCAGCATGGCCGCTCGGGCCGTCTCGACCGTCGGCAGGGTCACGCGCGGACCCAGTCGCCGGACTTGCCGCCGGTCTTGCGGACCAGCCGGACCGCCTCGATCGTCATGCCCCGGTCGACGGCCTTCAACATGTCATAGAGCGTCAGCAGCGCGACGCTCGCCGCCGTCAACGCCTCCATCTCCACGCCGGTGCGACCCGTGGTCCGGGTCGTCGCCGTAACGGACAGGCCCGATCCGTCGGGGCTCGGATCGACCGCGACGATCACGGCATCGAGCGGCAGGAGGTGGCACAGGGGGATGAGGTCGGCCGTCCTCTTGGCCGCCATGACGCCGGCGATCTCGGCCACGGCGCGCACGTCGCCCTTTGCGCCCCCGCCCGACAGGGCCAGGGCGAGGGTTTCCGGCTCCATGACGAGGCGGCCCGTGGCCACGGCCTCGCGCACGGTCGCGGCCTTGGCCGAGACATCGACCATCCGGGCGCGACCGTCGGGATCGATGTGGGTCAGGCCTGCCTCTTCTCGGGACGCCATCTCAGACCTCCAGCAGGCGGGGCATGATCTCGACGAGGTTGCAGGGCCGGTGACGGCTGTCGAGCTGCCAGCGGATCACCCGGTCCCAGCCGTCGCGCACCGCCCCGTTCGATCCCGGCAGGCAGAAGACGAACACCCCGTCGATGATCCCTGCCGTCGCCCGCGACTGCAGGGTCGACAGGCCGATGGTCTGGTAGCTGACGGTATGGAAAATGACGGAAAAGCCGTCGATCCGCTTGTCGAACAACGGCTCGAGCGCCTCGGGCGTGACGTCCCGCCCGGTCAGGCCGGTGCCGCCGGTCGTCAGGATCGCATCGACCGCGCCCGCGTCGATCCAGGCCCTGACCCGGGTGCGGATGGCGTCGACGGAGTCGGGCACGATGGCCCTTTCGACGCAGACATGGCCCGCCGAGACGATCCGTTCGGCCAGGATGCCGCCGGACGTGTCGCTGTCATCGTCCCGCGTGTCCGAGATGGTCAGGACGGCGATCCGCACGGGAACCACCGGCTGGTCGAGCAGGAGCTTGCCTCCGGGCGCGGGCAGGATGTCGGTCATGGCGTGGTCTCCCATCGGGCAGCGTCGGCGTGGTCGCTGGCGCGGGGTTCGATCCAGCGGCGGCCGTCGGGCCCTTCCTCGCGCTTCCACAGGGGGGCGCGGGTCTTCAGCTGGTCCATCAGGTAATCGGCGGCCTGAAAGGCGTCGCGGCGATGCACGGCGGCGGTGGCCACGAAGACGATGGCCTCGCCCACGCCCACCTCGCCCCAGCGATGGACGGCGATCAGGTCGATCAGGTCGAACCGCGCCCGGGCCCCGGCCTCCAGTTCGGCCATCACCCGCTCGGTGAAGCCGGGCCAGGCGTCGAGCGCCAGGGTCTCGACCGCCTGTCCGTCGGTGGCGGCGCGGCACAGGCCGGTGAAGCTGACCACCGCGCCGGCGTCGGTCCGGGCGCGGCAAAAGTCAGCCAGCAGGGCGCCAGGATCGATCGGATCGGTCTGCAGGCGCACCATGGTCACCCGCCCGACACCGGGGGCGCGAAGGCCACCTCGTCGTCGGGTCCGACGGGAGGGTTCCCGCGCACGATCACCTGGTTCACCACCCTCATCAGGCCGGGACGCCCAAGACGCTCTGCCAGCCGCTCGTCGGCGCAGAGCGTCGCCCGCAGGGCCTCGACGCTGTCACCCGCGATGTCGCGCTCGCGCCAGCCCGCGATATCGGCCAGTGCTCCGAACAGCAGGACCCTGGCCATGGCTCAGCCTCCCGTCATCGACATGGGCCGCGCCACCGCGGGCGCGAGGCCCGCACCGATGCGAAAATCGTGGCTCTTCGGCTTTCTGGACACCGCCGCCCGGATGGCCCTTGCCACGGCCGCGTCGTCGCCCGCGCGCAGGACCGGACGCAGGTCCTCGTGATCGTTCTGGCCGAGGCACAGATAGAGCCGACCGGTGCAGGTCACGCGGACGCGGTTGCAGGTCTCGCAGAAGGTGTGGGTCATGGGGGTGATGAACCCCAGCGTCCCGCCCGTCTCCTCGACGCGGACGTATCGCGAGGGGCCACCGGTTCGCTTCGCCAGCGGGGTCAGGGTCCAGCGCGCCTCGAGGTCGCGTCGCATCTCCGTCAGCGACAGAAACTGGTCGGTCCGGTCGATTCCGGTCTCGCCCATCGGCATGGTCTCGATCAGGGTCATCTCGTGGCCCTCGCCGTGCGCCCAGGCCACGAGGGCGGGCAGGTCGGCGGCATTGTCGGCCTTCAGGGCCACGACGTTGATCTTGACCGCCATCCCGGCGGCCCGGGCCGCCTCGATCCCCGTCAGCGCCCTGGACAGATCCCCGCCCCGCGTGACGCGGCGATAGGTGTCCGGGTCCAGCGTATCCAGCGACACATTGATCCGCCGCACGCCATGCCGGGCCAGGGCCTCGGCATGTTCGGCCAGGTGGGTGCCGTTCGTGGTCAGGGTCAGCTCGTCCAGGGCGCCGGATCGCAGATGCCGGGCAAGGGCAGCGACCAGATCCATGAACCCCTTGCGGATCAGGGGTTCTCCCCCCGTCAGGCGCAGCCGACGCGTCCCCAGGCCGATGAAGACCGAGCACAGCCGGTCCAGCTCCTCGATCGACAGCAGTTCCGCGCGGGGCAGGAAGATCTGACGTTCGGCCATGCAATAGGTGCAGCGCAGATCGCACCGGTCGGTGACCGAGACGCGGACATAGTCGATCGACCGGCCGAACGGATCGACCATCGGAAACCCTGTCTGGCTGGACGGTGACGGGGGCGACATGCTCATATCAGCATAACGGTCGTGGTTCTGGAGCAAAGTCATTTCTGTCCTGATCGACCGACGGGCGCTTCTGGTTACAGGCCTCGGCGCGCTCGGCGGCTGTGCCGCGCCGGCGGCCGCGCCCCTGACCCTGTTCGCGGCCGCATCGCTGAGCGATGTCCTGACCGCGCTTTCGGCCCGGTTCACCGACAGGACGGGCCGCCCAACCCGGACGGTCTTTGCCGGCAGCGGCGATGTGGCGCGTCAGGTGCTGTCGGGGGCTCCCGCCGATCTGCTTGTCCTGGCCGACACCGAGTGGATGGACCGGCTGGCGACGGCGAACGTCCTTCGACCGGGCAGCCGCGTCGATCTGGCGACCAACAGCCTGGTGGTGATCGCACCCGCGGACCGGCCGCCGTCGACCTTCGCCTGGCAGGGGCGCATCGCCATCGGTGATCCCGGGAGCGTCCCGGCCGGCCGGTATGCGCGGCAGATGATGCAGGCGCTGGGGGTATGGGACGGAGGTGACATGACCCTGATCACCGCCGCCGATGTGCGCGCGGTTCGGGGCTTCGTGGCGCGGGGCGAGGTGGATCTGGGCGTGGTCTATCGCAGCGACGCCCTCGGCTATGACGCGGTGCGGGTGGTCGCCACGCCCCCGCCGGACGTTCAGCCCCGGATCGTCTACCCGGCCGCCCTGACGACGCGCGCGGCCGAAGGCGCGGCCGGGCTGATGCAATTTCTGGCGGGGGCCGAAGCCCGCGAGACCTTCGCCCGTCACGGCTTCGGGGCCGTATCGTGAGCGAGGCGCCCCGTCTCTGGTTTCAGATCCGCATCGGCGAGGGCCGGTTCGGTCCGGGCAAGGCCGAACTGCTGACTCACGTCCGGGACACCGGCTCGATCAGCGCGGCGGCGCGGCGGATGGGCATGTCCTATCGCCGCGCCTGGACCCTGCTGGAGGCCGTCAACGCCCTGACCGATGCCCCGGCGGTGGAAACCGAGCGCGGGGGCGCGCGAGGCGGCGGGGCCCGGCTGACGCCCCGGGGCGAAGCCTTGGTGGCGGCCTACGAGCATCTGCGCGTGGCGCTGGCGAGCACGGCCGCGCCGACGCTGGCGGCCCTGGACGCGCCGGATAATCGCCATGACTGATCTGTTCGCCCCGCTGACCGGGCCCGAGCTGGAAGCCCTTGGCCTGTCGCTGCGCGTGGCGGGCGTCGCCAGCCTGGCAACCCTGCCGGTTGCCGTGGGTCTGGGATGGCTGATGGCGCGGGGAGTCTTTCCGGGCAAATGGCTGGTCGAGGCGGCGATCAACCTGCCGCTGGTCTTGCCGCCGGTGGTGACGGGTCTTGCGCTGCTTCTGATGTTCGGATCGCGGGGACCGCTGGGCCGGGTGCTGGCCGATGTGTTCGGGGTCAGCCTGCTGTTTCACTGGACCGGAGCGGCTCTGGCCGCCGCGGTCATGGCCCTGCCGCTGATGGTACGGCCCATCCGCCTGGCGATCGAGGGCGTGGATCGGGGCCTGGAGCAGGCCGCGGCGACCCTGGGCGCGCCCCCGGCCTTCGTGGTCTTCAGCGTGACCCTGCCGTTGGCCCTGCCCGGCGTCATCGCCGGGGCCCTGCTGGGGTTTGCCCGGGCCTTTGGAGAGTTCGGGGCCACGGTGACCTTCGTGGGAGCCATCCCCGGAGAGACCCGAACCCTGCCGGTCGCGATCTATGCGTCGCTGCAGGGACTGGGTGGAGAGACAGTGGCTCTGCGGCTCGCCCTGGTGTCCGTCGCCGTCGCCATGATCGCCCTGTTCGCCACCGAGGCCGTCAGTCGCGGCCTGGCCCGACGGACCGCCGTCGCATGAGCCTGACCTGCGCCGTTCAGGCCGAACGTGGCGGGTTCCGGATCGACGTCGCCTTCGACAGCACGGCCCGCGTTGTTGGCATCGAGGGTCCGTCGGGGGCCGGAAAGACGACCCTGCTTCACGCCCTGGCCGGCCTGGTCCCCGTCCACCGCGCGCGCCTGATCGTGGATGGCGAGGCTCTGGTCGATACCGACGCCGGTCTGGCACCGCCCCCCCATGCCCGGCGCGTGGGCTATGTCTTTCAGGACGCCCGGCTGTTCCCGCATCTGAGCGTCGCCGACAACATCGCCTATGGCCAGCGCTTCGCGCCGAACCGGACGGACGTGGGCGCGCTGGTCGAGCTTCTGGGGATCGGTCATCTTCTGGCGCGCTGGACACGCAATCTGTCGGGCGGAGAAGCCCGGCGTGTGGCAATCGCGCGCAGCCTTGCGGCCGGTCCGCGACTGCTGCTTCTCGACGAGCCCTTTTCCGGCCTGGATCAGCGCCGACGCGACGAACTCATCCCCTGGCTGGTCGACCTGACGACCCGGATCGATGTGGCGATCCTGGTCGTGTCGCACGATGCCGCAGACCTTCAGGCCATGGGGGCCGACAGGATCAGCCTTCTGGCGGGACAGCTCAGTCCAGACCGTCGTCCGTGACCTGATAGTCGAGGCCGCTGGCGATGGCCCTGGCGGACAGTTCTTCCTGCACCAGATGCCAGCGACGCAGGCGTTCGAAGTCGATGGCATGGACCGAAGACGCCTCGAGCCATTGGTTGAAGGCCTTGCTCAGGACTTTGTAATCCGGCGCATCCGGGCTCGGAATGGGTGGCACCTGCGGCAGGCGGCTGGCCACCTCCGGCGGAATGGGAAAGGTTCCCGATGTGGTGGTCAGCATCATCGGACCTGATCCTAGGGCAAGTTTACCCCCGGGCAAGGCATGGCGCGCATCCTTGTCGAGAGAACCGCGTTGTTGGCATCGGGCGGGTCCAGTGGGGACGCAGCCAGGAGATCGAGATGTTCCATCCTGTCAAGGCCGGGATCGTGATGGTCCTGGCCTCGCTTGCCATGTCAGGCCAAGGCCGGGCGCAGACAGCGGATCCGGCTGCATCCCGGGCCCGCGCCGATGCGGTCGATCGACTGTTGCCATCGGAAGTCCGGCCGACGCCCGTGACGGTCAACGATGGCGAGGCCTACCATCGCGCCGACGACGCTCAACAGGATCCGGCCGAGGTGCGAACGACCCAGGCCCTCAACGAAGAGATCGTGTCGCGCAACCAGCTGGCCGAGAACCAGGAACGCGCCGATCGGGAAGCCTATGAGGCCACGGTGGCCCAGGCCACCCGGGAGCGTCTGGCCTATGAGGAGGCCGCCCGTCAGGCCGATGCAGCGCGCCGCCAGTGGGAAGCCGAGTGGGAGGCCGCCGAACGCGCGCGCGCTCAATATGCCGCCGACCTGCTGGCCTGCCGCGCAGGCGAGCGCGCACGCTGTCCCCGGTAACCTTTCGCATTCCCCCAACGTAGTCGGCTGACGGAAGCGTTTGCCGAACGGGCGGTCCTGTGAGACCGTCCGGGCCTTGGTGGAGGGATCGATGAGCGACGGAACGCTGGAAGCCTTTCCGGTCGAAGACGGCCCGCCGGATCATGCGGATCGCCCCCTGCCGGGCGGGCGCACCGACACCTATCGCCATCCACCGCTGGTGCGGATCAATCACTGGCTGAACGTGACGGCGGTCGTCGTCCTGCTGATGAGCGGGGCCAATATCCTGCTGGCCCATCCGCATCTGTACTGGGGCGTGCGTTCGACCTTCGCCGATCCCTGGCTGAGCATTCCGACCATTCCCGACTGGCTGCTGATTCCGCAGGGGCGGAACCTGGCCGAAGCGAGAACCTGGCATTTCTTCTTCGCCTGGGTCTTCGTGATCAACGGCCTGATCTACCTGGCCTATGGCTTCGCCTCGAAACGGTTTGGGCGGCGGCTGTGGCCGACCACGGACGAGCTGAAGGGCACCTGGGCCTCGGTCAAGGAGCACGCCCGCTTCCACTTTCCAAAGGATGAGGAGGCCCGGACCTACAACGTCATCCAGAAGCTGACCTATGTGACGATCATCCTGGTAATCCTGCCGATGATGCTTATCACGGGGCTGTCGATGTCGCCGGGGTTCAATGCGGTGGGCGGCTTCCTGCTGGACATCATGGGCGGGCGTCAGTCGGCGCGGACGCTGCATTTCCTCTCGGCCGGGCTGATCGTGGGCTTCATCGTCGTCCACGTCTTCCTCGTCTTCTGGACCGGCTTCCTGAACAACATGCGGGCGATGATCACGGGCTGGTTCGTGCTGGAGCCCTCCGACACCACAAAGGGGGATGCGGCATGAGCGGGACCCCGATTAACCGCCGGTCCTGGCTGGGTCGGGCGCTGGCGACGGCGGGCGTGATGGCGCTGGCCGGCTGTCAGAGAGCCAGCGACGCCGGGGCGAGCCTGCTGGTCAGCGCCGAGGCCCTGACCCGTCGTGCGCAGCGTCTGCTGATCCCGCGCGAGGCCCTGGCCCCGGAGTACGACGTCTCGGAGATCAGCCCGGATTTCAAGCCCAACGGCTCCATCTCGCCAGCGGCGGCGGACTATGTGGCGCTGCGGGACGCGGGCTTCGCCGACTACCGGCTGGAGGTGGGCGGTCTGGTCGAGCGGCCGTTGAGCCTGTCGCTGGCCGAGCTGCGGGCGCGCCCGTCGCGGACCCAGATCACCAAGCACGACTGCGTCGAGGGCTGGACGGCGATCGGGCAATGGACCGGGGTCCGGCTGGAGACCCTGCTGGACGAGGCGGGCCTGAAGCCCGAAGCCCGGTACATCGTCTTCCACTGCTTCGACGCCCTGACCCAGACCGAGGACGGGCCGCGCTACTATGAGAGCATCGACCTGGTCGACGCCCGCCATCCCCAGACCCTGCTGGCCTACGACATGAACGGGGAGGTCCTGGGCGTTCCCCACGGCGCGCCCCTGCGGCTCCGGGTCGAGCGCCAGCTGGGCTACAAACAGGCCAAATACATCCGCCGGATCGAGGCCGTCGAGCGCTTCGACGACATCGAGGGCGGCAAGGGCGGCTACTGGCCCGACCGCGGCTACGCCTGGTACGCGGGGATCTGAGCCTAACCCGCGACCATGCTCATGTCGCGGCGGGCCATCAGCTTGTCGAACTCGCCCCAGACGCCGTCGGCGCCGTGCCAGGCGCCGGTGGTGGCGGCCTTGGAGTATTCGGTGGCGCGCGCCTCGAAGAAGTTGGCGTGCTCGACGCCACTGAGCAGCGATTGCAGCCAGGGCAGAGGGTTTTCCTTGATGCCGTAGAGCTCGGGCAGCTTCAGCTGGCGCAGGCGCCAGTCGGCGATGAAGCGGATGTACTGCTTGATGTCCCCGGGCGTCATGCCCTGGACCTCGCCGGCCTCGAAGGCCAGGTCGATGAACTTGTCCTCCAGACCGACCACGGTGCGGCAGCATTCGACGATGTCGTCGGCCACGGCGGGCGTGACGCAGCCCGTTTCCTTGTTGAAGGCGTGGTACAGTTTGATGATGCCGTCGCAGTGCAGGCTCTCGTCGCGGACCGACCAGGACACGATCTGGCCCATGCCCTTCATCTTGTTCTGGCGCGGGAAGTTCATCAGCATCGCGAAGGAGGCGAACAGCTGCAGCCCCTCGGTGAAGCCGCCGAACATGGCGAGCGTCCGGGCGATGTCGGCCTCGGTCTCGACCCCGAACTGGCCCATATAGTTGTGCTTGTCCCGCATGGCCTCGTATTCCATGAAGGCCCCGAACTCGCTCTCGGGCATGCCGATGGTTTCCAGCAGCAGGGCATAGGCCGCGATGTGGATGGTCTCCATGTTGGCGAAGGACGACAGCATCATCTTCACCTCGGTCGGCTTGAACACCCGACCGTATTTTTCCATGTAGTTGTCGGCGACCTCGATGTCCGACTGGGTGAAGAAGCGGAAGATCTGCGTCAGCAGGTTGCGCTCCCTGTCGTTCAGGTTCGCCGCCCAGTCCTTGCAGTCCTCGCCCAGCGGCACCTCTTCGGGCATCCAGTGGACCTGCTGCTGCTTCTTCCACATGTCGAACGCCCACGGATAGCGGAACGGCTTGTAGGCCGCCGAGGGGGTCAGCAGGCCAGGCAGGGCGGGCTTGATCGAGACGTGAGCGTTCATGGCATGACCGGAAATGGAAGCGGCGGGGACGAGTGGGCGACCTGGGACCTTATCCAACCCCAGAATCGATCCGAATGCTACGGGTAGATGGTTAACGATCCCCAGCCTCAACATCTTGTGTGAATTGGGGGAGCGTTTTGGGTCACGGTGACGCAGGCCGAGGTGACTCTCCGTAACCCAGGCGGCGTCCGGCGTGTCCGTCCCCGGTGCATCCTGCCCGTCGCCGTGGTCAGCCATCGTGTCGTGAACGTGCTGTAGCCAGGCCGCGCGGATGGCCACCGCCTCGCCCACCTCCACTACGTTCGACGAAAACGCCAGATCAGCGCGGGCAGCATGAACAGTGTCGCTGCCGTTGAGGTGAGCAGCCCACCGAGAATGACAATCGCCATAGGCCCCTGGATTTCGCGCCCGGCTTCACCGTTCTGAAGGGCAAGCGGAAGAAGTCCCAGACCCGTTACCAGGGCGGTCATCAGGATCGGCGTAACCCGTTCCTCGGTCGCCTTGACGAGGGTGTGCAGCGACCATTCCCGCGCCTCATGTCGAACGACGTGATCGACGTGCGAGACCAGCAGGATCGAGTTCCTCGATGAAATCCCGAAGAGGGTGACGAAGCCCACGAGGGCCCCGAGCGACAGGCTGCCGCCCGCGAGAGGCAACGCCAGGATGCCCCCAAGGAGCGCCACCGGCGCACAGCAAAGTACCAGTCCGACCGAGCGTCCGTCGCCGAACGCGAGGATCAGAAGGACGACGGCAGCCAAGGCCGCAATGGCGCAGTTGAACACGAGTTGATTGCGGGCCGAGGCGGCAGCGTCCGCCGTGCTGGACACGGACGCGACGATGCCGGGCGGCAGGCGTAATGACGCGATAGCAGCCTTGGCCTCGCGGGCGACCCGAGCCACATTTGCCGGGTTGGGATCGGCGGTGACGACTTCCCGGCGACGTCCTGCCTCACGCGAGACGACGGTCCGCTGGCTTCCCATCCCGACATCAGCGACGCTGGAGAGCGGCACCTCGCCTGCCGCGCCCCGCAACATGACCTGCCCAATGGCCGTGGGGTCGGCGCGCTGCTCCGGCGGCAGAATGACCGTCACGTCGATGGCCCGATCCGGACGATAGAGCTGCGTCGCGACGGTGCCCAGATAGGCGCTCGACACCACATCGAGCATGTCGTTGACAGTCAGTCCCGCGTTCCCCAGCTGGTCGACCCGGGGACTGATCCGGACGGCGGGGGCTTCCGGCGGGGTCTGTCGCGTCACATCGCCGGTGCCGGGTATGGCCTCCAGTGCGCGCGCGACGGCATGGCTCGCCAGATCGAGCTCGCCGAGATCGTCACCGAAGACGCTGACGGCGACCGGGGCCTTTTCGCCGGTCACGGACTCCCCGATCCGGTCGCCCAGGAAGGTCAGGACTTCGGTCTCAAGGCCCGGATGGCTCTCCAGGGCCGCGTGCAATCCAGCCTCGACCCTGTCCTGCGCGGCCCCGCTGAGGTGAGGCTTCAGTTCGATATGGAACTCGCTCTGCTCCGGTCCCCAGGTATCTTCCCCGCCTTGCGCGCGCCCGATCTGTTGCTCGACGGTCTGAACCCCGTCGATCGCGAGGAACTCGGTCGTGAGAGACCGACCCAGGCTGCGGCTGGCCTCCAGCGAGGTGCCGGGCACAGCGGACACCCCCACCACGAAATGCCCTTCGCGAAAGGTCGGCAGCAGCTCGGAGGGGAAAACGAAGGGGGCAACCAGCATGGCGGCGGCGCTTGCACAGGTGACGACGATTGCAACACGGCCCTGGCCTGCACCCCTGGCGATCAGTCTTGTGGCGCGCGCCTTGAGGCTTGCGAGCCATACCGGTTCGGACACGGGCGTCCAGCCGCCGAGGGTGAGCAAGGCCAGAGCCGGAGTCACGATGACCGCGACCAGAAGCGAGGCTATCGTCGCCAGAATGAAGGCAGACGCCAGAGGACTGAAGAAGCGACCCTGCAGCCCGTCCAGCAACAGGACGGGCGCGAGGGTCAGTGCGACGACCAGGGTCGCATAGACGACCGGCCCGCGCACCTCGACCGATGCGTGCTGGATGACCTCGGCGAGCGATCCAGACGTCTTCTGTCGCAGGCGTCGGACGATATTCTCGACGTCGATGACCGCATCATCGACCACGACGCCCAGCGCGACTGCGAGGCCGCCGAGGACCATCGTGTCGAGGGTATGCCCGAGGAGGTCCATGACGATCAGGGCGGAGAGAAGCGAGATCGGGATGCTCACGAATGAGATGATCACGGTCCGGACGCTGCCCATGAAGGCGAACAGGACGACCGCGATCAGGACCGCGCCGAGGACCAGGTCCTCGCGAAGTCCGGACAGGGCGGTGTTGATGAAATTCGCCGGGCGGTGGAGGTCGGCGTTGACGGAAACCCTCTGGGCGGTCAGCGACGGTTGAAGCTCGGCAAGGGCGGCGTCGACCGCTCGGGTCGCGTCGAGGGTGTTGGCCCCATACTGGCTCGACAGGCTGACCAGCACGCCGGGCCGGCCCATGATCAGCGCCTCGCCGAGACGGGGCTCGAACGCCTCGACGACATCGGCGACGTCTCCGACCGTAACGCGCTGGCCCACGACGGATCGGATGACGCCGCGCGCCAGATCATCAGGACCCTGGGCCTGTCCCTGGGGCGTGATGAGGATGCGCTGGGAAGGCGTGTCGACGAAGCCGCCTCCCCGAACGCCTGTGGCTGCAGCAACGGCACTGGCGAGGTCGGACGGCGTGAGGTTGAACCGCGCCATATCGCCAGGCCGCATCCGCACCTCTATCCGGCTGACCTCCCCGCCATAGACGCTGGCCCGCGCGACGCCCTGCGTTGCCAGTAGCCGGGGACGAACGACCGTATCGATCAGGCTTCGCAGCTGCTCCGGTGAAAGCGCCTCACTCGTGAAGCCGATCTTCAGAAGGTCCATCGTCGAGGAGGTCAAGGGCGCGACCTGGGGCGACCGGGCGATGGCGGGCAGGGCCGAACCAGCCTCGACGAGGCTGTCCGTGACGGTCTGGCGGGCGCGATAGGGATCGACCTTGTCGGCGAAGATCACCGTCACAACGGAAATGCCCTGGATCGACTCGGATCGGACAGCCTCGACACCCTGGCCGCCCGCGATGGCTTGCTCGATAGGGCGGGTGATCAGCTGTTCGACCTGTTCAGCAGACAGACCAGGCGCTTCCGTCTGGACCTCCACCTGGGGCGGCACGAAATCCGGAAAGACGTCGAACCTGGCTCTCGATAGCGTAACCAGGCCATAGGCAACGATGAGGCCCGCCAGAAGTGCGACGAGCCGGGGGCGGGATAGTGACCATCGGACAATGAGGGTGAGCATGTCGCCTCTGAATGAGTCTCGTTTGACAAGCTCTACGGTGGTTCGCTTTTTGCCGCCGCGCCCAATGTGCCCAAGCGGCATGAATGTTCGCGACGGATCGAAACCGGTCTATAGCCCGGGGTGAGAAGCGGGCGTCATCGGTTCGGCCGGTTCTAACGGTGAACCTCATCCAGATGGCCGAAGTTGCCAGCAAGGGTCGCGCCACAGCCGTGCGCGAACCTGACGGGAGCGGTAGACAGTCCAATATGGTTAATATAACGCTGATCATGCCTCGAAAGCGCCATTAGAGTGATTTCGCTTCTGAGGGGAATATGTGTTCTTTCAGAGGGTTAGGGGAGTTATTTCATGGAACCAGTCTCGATGTTGGTGGCTTCCATGCTGCTGGGCGGCATGGTCGAAGCACCGGACGGATGCGCACCGCATCCGCACTACGACGGCGAACTCTGCCCGTGCGTCTATCACACCGACTTCTACGGTCCCTGGACCGGCGGTGCATGGCCGGGTCCCGGAGGACCTCCCGGCGGCTGGGGTCCCGCTGTTCACATCCCGGCCGGGCCTGCCATACACGTTCATGCGCCGGGCGTGGTCGTCTATGGTCGTCCGGTCGAGGTGGAAGGCCCCACCATCTATGTCGCCGGCCCGCCGGTCTGGGTGAACGCCCCTCCGATCCGCGTGGCACCTGCGCAGATCTACATCCAGCGTCCCGAAGTCCACGTCCGGCCCTCGGAAATCCTGGTCGAGCCGCCGCAGGTCCACTTCGCGGACTGCCCGGACGGCACCGTCTGCGCGCCCATGCCGGGCGGCCACTAACCCTGATGATCGCCGGCGGGGCCGGACGGCCCCGCCGGCATCTTCGGTGGATCAACAAAAAGACCCGGACGCTGCTCGACGTCCGGGTCCTTTATTGTCTGGAGGCTGTTCGCGCCGGGCGCGGGCGGCGTCAGCTGGCCGGGGGAACCACGGCCTGGACGTTGGCCGGTTCGGCCATCGGGGCGGCGCAGAAATCGCGGGCCTCGCGCGCCAGCCCCAGATAGCCGCCGTCCAGCGCCGCCCTGATGGCGTCGTCGCAGCGATCCTCGGCCAGCAGGCCCGTCACCGATCGCTGCACCGTCTGATAGGCGACCTGGCGATCCCGCAGCGCGCGGGCGGCCCGACGGTCGTCGGGCAGGCACAGGGACATCCAGCCGGCATCGGCACAGCGCGCCACAAGACCGGCCTCCCGCTCCGTCAAAATGCCGGTCTCGGACCTGGCGGCGCCGGCTTCGGTCGGGACGGTCCCGTTCGCGGGTGCGCCCGGGGTCGGGGGCGGGGCCGGTCCGGTCCGCGAGGTCAGTTCCAGTTCCGACGCCTCACCGGTGAAGGGGATGATCTCCACGTCCGGCACCTGATAGCGGCAGACCCAGCGGCCCTGCTCCATGGCACAGGACTGCAGCGTGGCCTGGACCGCCTGGGGCGGAGCCGCGGGGGACGCCGAGGGGAGCGCGGCAGCCGGGTCGGCGACGGCGAGAGCCAGCATCAGGCCGATCATGTCGGTCCTCCCGCAGATGGGGTCGAAACGGGGGCTTCGACCGTCCGGGATTTAGTTAACGCCGACGCGGCGTGGCGACCTAGTGAAATTTCAGGTTTCAGCGACTGCCGGGTCGTCGACCAGGGTGGCATGGTGCACAGCCTGGCGACGCTCCACCGCATAGCTGACCAGCCACAGGGCCATGGCCCAGGCCGCGCCAACGCACCAGCCGGCCATGACGTCGGTGGCCCAGTGGGCGCCGAGATAGACGCGGGTCAGGCCGACCATCAGGGCGAAGACCATGCCGACGCCGAGCACATAGGCCTTCAGCCGCCGTCTGGGGAAGGCGCGCGTCATCATCACCGCAACCGTCAGATAGAAGACCGTCGACAGCAGGGCGTGGCCGGACGGGAAGCTGGCGTTCAATGTCTCGACCGCCTGGAAGTCGGCCGGCGGGCGTTCACGGCCGAACATGGCCTTCAGGCCCTCGCTCAGACCGACGCCCCCGGCCAGGCCCACGACCAGCAGCAGGGCCGATAGTCGCTTCCTGAGGATCAGGAGTATGCCAAGGGCGACGACCGCGAACAGGGTCAGGACAGCGATGCCGCCGAGGGAGGTCAGGTCGGTCGCCGCCTCGTGCAGCCACCAGGGCCCACGCGGCTGGCCGGCGACCGGCTGCATCCAGTGCAGGATGGCCTGGTCGAAGGCCTGGCCGTCCGCCTCGGTCATGTCGTCGGCGAGCCCGACGAAGGTCACGGTCCCCAGGGTGACGACGGCGAGGGCGCCGAGGGCGGCGAATTCGGCCCGCGCCACGGAAAGCGCGCGACGGAGAAAAGGGACGAGATCGGAAGATGGCATCGTTTGCTAACGGTCAAGCTGGGGGCCCGTTCCGGATCACGGTTTCGTGAATTCTGTCACAATGCTGCGTCGCACGGCCGTCGCGCCCTTTTGCACAGGGTCATCCCCTGCCCCGAGATGATTCGGAACGAATTGCGGCGTCAAGCCCGTTGACGGTTGGTTAGGCATCTGCGCCCCATATATTGGTTCGGGGAGTGCTTCGGCCACTAGATGCAGTGGTTGGAGCCTGGCGGCTTCACTTCGATTTTTGGTTCAGGGCGATAACGATTATGGCTGGCGGGGAAGCATTGAAGACGGTTGATTTTGCGGCGGTTCCCGGCGTGCCACAGGGCGCGCTGGCGTCCGATCGTCCCCATCTGACCGTGGTGCGCAGCCTCGAACTGGACCGGACCCGCGACGACCTTCTGACCGACTTCGGCAAGAAGACGCTGGAGGATCGCTATCTGCTGCCCGGCGAGAGCTATCAGGACATGTTCGCCCGCGTCTCGACGGCCTATGCCGACGACGCCGATCATGCCCAGCGCGTCTATGACTACATGTCCAGACTATGGTTCATGCCCTCGACGCCGGTGCTGTCGAACGGCGGCGCGAACCGCGGCCTGCCGATCTCCTGCTTCCTGAACTCGGTCGCCGACAGCCTGGACGGCATCCAGCGCGTCTGGAACGAGAACGTCAGCCTGGCCTCGAACGGCGGCGGCATCGGCACCTATTGGGGCGGCGTCCGCTCGATCGGCGAAAAGGTGAAGGGCGCGGGCCAGACCAGCGGCATCATCCCCTTCATCCGCGTGATGGATTCGCTGACGCTCGCGATCAGCCAGGGCTCGCTGCGCCGGGGTTCGGCGGCGGTGTACCTGGATGTGCACCACCCCGAGATCGAGGAGTTCCTGGAGATCCGGAAGCCCTCGGGCGACTTCAATCGCAAGTCCCTGAACCTGCACCACGGCATCAACATCACCGACGAATTCATGGAGGCGGTGAAGGCCGGGACCGATTTCGCCCTGCTGTCGCCCAAGGACCAGGCGGTCATCCGCCGCGTCGATGCGCGGTCGCTGTGGCAGAAGATCCTCGAGATCCGCCTGCAGACCGGCGAGCCCTATCTGATCTTCTCGGACACGGTGAACCGCCAGATGCCGCGGCACCAGCAGGAGCTGGGACTGAAGGTCAAACAGTCGAACCTGTGCAGCGAGATCATGCTGCACACCGGCCCCGACCACCTGGGCATCGACCGTACCGCCGTCTGCTGCCTGTCGTCGGTCAATGCCGAGATGTTCCTGGAATGGCGCGAAGAGCCCCGCTTCATCGAGGACGTGATGCGGTTCCTGGACAACGTCCTGGAGGACTTCATCACCCGCGCACCGCCGGAGATGGCCGCCGCCGTCTATTCGGCCCGGCGCGAGCGGTCGGTGGGTCTGGGGCTGATGGGCTTCCACTCCTTCCTGCAGAGCCAGGGCGTGGCCTTCGAATCCGCCATGGCCAAGTCGTGGAACATGCGCCTGTTCAAGCACCTGCGCCGCGAGGCCGACAAGGCCAGCGTCAAGCTGGCCGAAGAGAAGGGGCCCTGCGAGGACGCAGCCGAGCGCGGCGTGATGGAGCGGTTCAGCCACAAGCTGGCCATCGCCCCCACGGCCTCGATCTCGATCATCTGTGGCGGGACGAGCGCCGGCATCGAGCCGATCCCGGCCAATATCTACACTCACAAGACCCTGTCGGGCTCGTTCGCCGTCAAGAACCCCTATCTGGAGCAGCTGCTGGAAGGCTATGGCCGCAACACCGACGTCGTCTGGTCGTCGATCCTGGAGCACGAAGGCTCGGTCCAGCATCTCGATTTCCTCTCCGACGACGAAAAGGGCGTGTTCAAGACCGCCTTCGAGCTGGACCAGCGCTGGGTCGTCGAATTGTCGGCCGACCGCTCGCCGGAAATCTGTCAGGCCCAGTCGATCAACCTGTTCATCCCCGGCGACGTGAACAAGTGGGACCTGCATATGCTGCACTGGAAGGCGTGGGAGAGCGGGGTGAAGTCCCTGTATTACCTGCGCTCCAAGTCGGTGCAGCGGGCCGCCTTCGCGGGCGCGGAGGACAAGGCCGAGGTCGAGCCCGATCCCAACCAGCCCGACCTGTTCAGCGCTGCGCGCACCGACTATGACGAGTGCCTGGCCTGCCAGTAGGGCAGGGCGTCAAGGCTCGCAGCACGGTCACTCGCGGCTTCAGCGCGTTCTGCGGCAAGAGGCGCAAACGCCGGGCTCGCGGAGCCTGTCGGCTTGGGCGCAAGGACCACTTTACCCGCCCGGGGTTGATTCGTGCGGTCGTTGCGGGGGGCCGGGAACACGCTTCCGCGCCCCGCGTTCTGCAAGCCTCAGGACCGTGTCACAAAATCGCGGTTGGCCGGGCCGGATTTCCGGTGCATTCTATGTGCCGCTTGCGGGCTGTGGGAGGACCGTTGCCTTATCTGGAGCGACTTGCATCGGGCGTAGTGTGTCTGGTGACCCTGGCGGTCCCGGCCTCTGCCCAGACGTGGGTGAACCAGAACTGGTCGGCAGACCAGCAGGCGACAGCCACCGCCATCACCGCCCGGCTGAATAGCCGACCCGCCTTCGCTGTCGCAGCCGAGGCCGGGTTCGGACCCGGCCTCGAAGTGGCCGATGCCTTCGCTCCAGCGGAAATGCGCAACCCCTTCGCGGCCGCCACGACGCGGGATGTCTGGATCGAGGGCGATGGCCATGCCGACCGCCTGCGGATGCGGACTCGCGGCGAACTGCGCCGCGCCGACGGTGCCCCCCTTCCCGTCTCGCCGCTGGACCATGGTGCCTTCCTGGCCGAGGGCTATGACGTCAGCTTTTCGCGCGGCTGGCCGGTCGCGCGCGGCTATACGGCCTCGGGGCTGGAGGTCACCCTGACGCCGCACGCCGGCATCGGGGTCGGCGACCGCGGCGGTCTGGCGGAGGCGGGAGCCACGCTGAGGATCGGACGCGGTATCGACCGGCTGGTTCCCGAGGGCAGTGCCGAATTCGGCCAACGCGCGCGATGGTATCTGTATGCTGCCGGATCGGGGACGGCCGTCGGCTACAATTTCGCCCGCAACCGTGACGGCGACTATGCCCGCTCGGGCGTCAGTCGCGACAGCGGCAACTTCCTGGGGGATGCCTCGGTCGGCGTGGCGCTTCGCCGGGGCGACATGCAGGGCTCGTTCGGCATCGTCTACCGCGAGATAGAAGCGGAAGGGCTGCGCAGTGGCCGTGGCCTCGACAACGACGTCACCGAGGGTCTGGTGGCCTTCCAGCTGTCGATCAAGCCGCAGTGGTAGACGCGAGAGATCAGGGACTAGGGATTAGGGATTAGGGACTAGGGACTAGGGATTAGGGATCAGGGATTGGCGACTTGGGAAGATGCTCCGTCCTGCCTGGTCTTGATTACGGTCCTAATCCCTAATGCCTAATCCCTCACCCCCCAAACTCTCCCCTCAGATCCAGCCCTTGCGCCTGAACCACAGCAGCGGCAGCAAGGCCGAGACAGCCATGACGACCAGGGCCATCGGATAGCCGCCGGCCCAGCGCAGCTCGGGCATATGCTCGAAATTCATGCCGTAGATGGCGCCGATGAGCGTCGGCGGCATCAGGACCGCGCTGAAAATCGAGAAGACCTTGAAGATCGACGACTGCTCGATGTTGATGAAGCCGAGCGCCGCCGACAGCTGGAAATTGATCCCCGCCGCCACCGCCTGATTGTGCGAGATCAGACTGGCGGCGTCGCTGGCCAGGGATTTCAGATGCTCGCAGGCCTCGGGCGCCTCGTCCATCCGGTCGTCGAAGCCGACGAAGGCGAAGGCGCGGGCCAGCCCGGCCAGACTTTGTTCGATGCGGGCATTGGCGATGTGGGCGCGGCCCAGCTTGGTCACCAGATGCTCGAACCCGACGCGCTTGCCGTCTGAAAAGACGTGGTTGCCGACCGCCTCGACCTTGTGCGCGGTCCTGGCCAGCACATCGGAGGCACGGTCGATGATCGCCTCCATCAGGTTCAGGAACATCTCCAGGCCCGTCGCGCACAGCGAAGGGTCGCGTTCGAGCTTGTCGGTAAACTGGGTGAAGGGACGCGGGTCGAAGTAGCGGATGGTGACCATCGGCCCCGCGGTCAGGACGAAGGTGACGGGATCGCTCCCCGGCAGGTCGGCGTCGCCGTTATGGATGATGTCGGCGGTGACATAGGTCGCGCCGCCCTCGCGATACAGTCGGCTGGAGGCCTCCAGCTCGCTCATTTCCTCGCGCGTCGGAATAGCGATGCCGAGCGCCCTTTCAACGGCCAGGTCCTCCGCGCGTGTCGGCTCGATCAGGTCGATCCACAGGGTGTCGGCCGGCATATTCCATGGGCCTGCGACGTCGATCTCGACGGATTCACAGGCGGCGCAACCGGCGCGATAGAGGCGGATCATCGGCGTCGCCTCAAGGTCGGGTCAGGCGATCAGGGCTGACCGGCGGGCGAGCTGGCATTCGCGGCCATCTGGCGACCGGCGTCATAGGCGTCGCGGGCACCGTTATAGATGAAGCCATAGGTCGGATAGACGGTGGTGCCCAGGTCATTGATCGGATTGTACCACACCTTCACCTCGCTCCAGTCGTTGGCACCGGAGACATCGACGACGGTCACATTCTCCTCGACCCGGCCCCGGCTGCCGCCCCAGTTGGCGTGGGTCACGCGAATGACGCGGTCGGTCAGGATGTCGGACACCACGGCGACATGGCCCCGGCTCATACGGCCTTCGGGGCGAAACACCAGAACCGAGCCGGTCTCGGGCGCGCGGCCGGTGCGGAACCGGTCGACCGCCTGGCTCCACCAGGTCCAGGCGTCACCGAAGATATTGATGCCGGAGAACATCCGCGCGAACGTCACGCACTGCCAGTAGGGATCCTCGGCTCTCGCAGGCGTGGCCACCACGGCAGGGGCCAGCGCAAAAAGACCGAGGGTCGCCGCAACTGCGGCGGCAGTGAGTCGTTTCAACATACGGGATGGGCTCCGACTGTTACGTCCGCTGCTGCAGGCGACCGGGATGCTTGGGGGGAGAGGGCACCTCTGCGCCTGACTACATCAGTAGTCGGCGTTGCGATAGACCATCTGCGCATTGGCGCTGCTTGTGCCCGCTGAAGATGTGGCGACGGCCCGTACATAGATCGTCGTCCGGTCGGGGTAGGTCACGGGCGGCACGATGGCATGGATCCCTTGGCCCGTGGGCCCGGCCTCGATCCGATCAACAAGGATTTCGCGCGCGTTGCTCATGTCCGGGCTGGTGCTGAACGAGACCCGCACCTCCCCGCCCAGCCCATGCCCGTCGACCACGAAATCGAACATCCAGCCGCCCTCGTAGGGCTGGGACTTTTCGAAGCTGATGCTCGGTGCCGCAATGGCAGAAGCCGCAGCGGTCGTGAACGACTGGATCCCGCTCTGCGCCTGGCCGTCGTAATTGCGGACATGCGCCCGGTAGTAATAGGTGGTCCCCGGACGCAGGTCGGACATCGTGGCATGCGATTGGACGACGCCGCCATAACCCTGATCGTTCCGCTCGTCGCCGACGGTATGCGCATCCGACAGATCGGGGGACGTGCCGAGTTCGAACCAGAAATGCCCCGGCAGGCCCGCATCATTGGCCGCCATGCTGAGACCGGCCGAGGTGGAGCCGACATTCCAGTGCCATGTGCGTGCCATCGACGGCGCGTCGGCCAGGGCCGTCCCGGTCCACAAGAACGTTGCCATCAATGCGGCGAGCAGTTTCACGATTCCTTGCTTCATCGCAGCCTCCTCATGACGGAGTAACGCCATTATCAGTTCGCGTGCAGGGCCGCAATTGATGGGTTGCGGCCGGCGGCAGACGTGGATTCGGTCGCGCGAATGCGCAGGGGACCCGTCCGCCGCCACGTCAGGACAGACCGGTCGCCGGGTCGGCAGCCCTTAGCGCCGGGGCCTTGAAGCCGCCTTTTCAGGCCGGCTGGGGCGTCTCCCTGGCCGAGGCCTTCCGCGCCGCCCTGCGCCCGGCCATAGCCCGCAGGACCCGTCGCGCCGGGCGTTCGACCAGGTGATGGGCGATGGCGGCCACTACGGGCAGGGCCAGCACGACGGCCAGCCACACGAAGAGTTGAAGCTTCTTGTCCTCGGCCCCTGTGACGCGGGCGGCCAGGTTCACCGCCAGCAGTTGCCACGGCACCAGCACCATATAGACGGCATAGCTGATCTCACCCAGATAGACCGCCGGGCGCGAGGCCAGCCAGCCGGTATTGGGCAGGGAGGCCAGGGCGAGGATCAGCCCCCCGCCAAGCAGCACCAAAGCCCCATCGGGCGCGCCCAGCGATCCGGCGACGGCCATGGCCAGAACGCACGCCCCGGCGATCCAGCCCGGACGCGGCAGGGTCCGGCGACGGTGCATCAGATAGAGCGCACAGCCCAGGGCGAAGCAGGGAACGATCCGCAGCGCGCCCCAGCGAATGGTCGCCTCGGTCAGGGAGAAGCCGGCCAGCGCCTGGAACGCAGCATACAGGCCGATCATGAAGGCGGCGGCCCCGACCAGCGCCAGCACGGGCCGGTCGCGCAGTCGCCAGGCCACAAAGGCGAAGGCCGGGAAGGCCAGATAGGCGAACCACTCTGCCGAGATCGACCAGGACGAATGGTTCCAGCCCGACTGCGGAGCCAGGCCCCAGGCGTGCAGCATCAGAAGATTGGCGGGCAGCGACGGCCAGCTGAGGATATTGGCGTCGATCGCCATCCCCATAGCGACGGCGGCGAGGCCCAGCACTCCGACGCCGATCAGGGTCGCCAGATGCAGCGGATAGACCCGCGCGATCCGCGCCCACAGGAAGCCGCCATAGCTGAACCGCTTCTCGCCATGGGCCGCCAGATAGACGTGGCTGAGGATGAAGCCGGACAGGACGAAGAACAGCTCGACCCCCAGATAGCCCTTGGTCACCAGGGTCGGCACGAAGGCGACATCCAGATTGGGCCAGAAGGCATACAGCGCCACCCAGGCGGCCGCGAAGAACCGCAGGGCGGTCAGCGGGCGAAGGTCTGCGGGGGCGGAACCGGAGATCATCGGTCGATCCTGCGCCCGGACCGGTTCGGGAAGCGTTAAGGGCCCCATGATAGCGCGCGACACCATGCTGCCGGACCTGACGTTCGACGACCTGACGGGGCTCAGCGCCGCCGATGCCGGCCTGTCCCGGGACCAGGCGCGTATCGCCCTGACCGGGGCGCTGGGCCTGCTGGATCGCCATGCCGCGCACGAGACCCTGGTCGCACTGTTCGAGGCGGTGCCGGGGGCCGAGGCCGCTGCCCGGTCGGAGGGCGCGGCCCGTCCGAAGCGCGGTCCGTTCGGCGGGCTGATCGCCGGCGCGGGCGGCCTGTCGGGCAAGGCCGTGGCCGAGGCCATGGGGCTGCTGGATCGACTGGAGGAGGTCGGGGTCTCGAAAGCCGATCTGAAGCGGCTGTTGCCCGCCGCGCGCGACCTCATCCGCGCCCGGACCGGTCGCGATCTTCTGGGCGAGGCGGTGCGCAGCGTTCCGGGCGTGGGGCCGCTGCTCGGCGACGCCTGAACCCTACACAGCAGGAGCCTGCGCCAAAGCTTCGGGCGTCGTGCCACAGCCGTTCAGCGTCTCCTCGCCGAGCTCGACCCTGGCCGTCAGCGGATACAGCCGGTCGCTCATGCCGTCCGAGCATTCGGTCGCGATCAGGGTCAGCACCACGGTCTGACCGGAATCGGTCGTGCCGGTGTAGACGGCCGTGGTGCCGGTCACGATCGGAGAGGCGACGGGCGCCGTGACGTCGGCCACGTCCGGGCGGGTCAGAACCAGGTCCTGATCGGCGATGTCGATGGCCCAGAAGGGCTCGGTCCCCAGCACCCGCACCGGCCGGGTCAGGTCGACGCCACCGATGACGACCGGAGCGGTCACCGTCTCGGGCGCGGGCTCCGCCTCGGTCTCCGACGCCTTCGAGCAGCCACCCAGGGCGGCCATCAGGATCAGGGAGGTCAGGACGGGCAGGACGAGGCGCATCGGGGCTCTCCGGAAGATCAGTCGCGCGGAACGAGGCGGGGATAGCCCGTCGCGGCGGCGAGGCAAAGCCCGCCGTCCGACCGCGGGTCACGACGGTCGCACGATGACGATCAGGCGCCTAACGTCGCGTGATGTCGATTCGCGATCGTCCGGCCCTCGTGGCCTATGAGTTCTTCGCCGGGGGCGGGCTGGCGGGTCTGGGCCTCGAGGGCTTCCGGACCCTGTTCGCCAACGACATGGATGCGGCCAAGGCGGCCAGCTGGCGGGCCAATCACGAGGCCGCCATCGCGGTCGGTGACGTCTGGGACCTGACGGCCGCCGATCTGCCGGGGCAGGCCGATCTGGCCTGGGCCTCATCCCCCTGCCAGGACGTCAGCCTGGCCGGTGCGCGGGCGGGGCTGGACGCCCGTCGGTCGGGGGCCTTATGGGGCTTCTGGCGGCTGATCGAGGCGCTGGAGACCGGGGGCCGCGCGCCGCCCGTCATCGTCATCGAGAATGTCGTCGGACTTCTGACCTCCGGCGCGGGTCGGGATTTCGGCGCGATCTGCGAGGCTCTGGCCGGGGCGGGCTATCGCGTCGGGGCCCTGGAGATGGACACGGCCCACTGGCTGCCGCAGTCACGGCCCCGGCTGTTCGTGGTCGCGATGCGGGGTGTTTCGGGGCCGGTCGCGGCGGGACCGGTCGCCCTGTTCCATCCTGCGCGGGTCATCACGGCGCAACAGCGTCTGTCCGGGCGGGCGAAGGCGGCGTGGGTCTGGTGGTCCCTGCCCGCGCCGCCTCGGCGCAACCTCGATCTGGCCGCCCTGCTGGAACCGGACGATGCTGTGGGCTGGTTTACGGACGCGCAGACCGGAGCCCTGCTGGCCCTGACCGCCCCGTTGCATCGCGACCGGCTGGAGGCCGCCCGCGCGTCGGGCGAGCGACGCGTCGCGGCCGCCTTTCGCCGGGTCCGGATCGAAGCGGGGCAGAAGGTCCAGCGGCTGGAGCTGCGGTTCGACGGCCTGGCGGGCTGTCTGCGCACGCCGTCCGGCGGGTCCTCGCGCCAGTATGTGATCGTCTGCGTGGGCGGCAAGGTGCGCGCCCGCCGCCTGACCGGGCGGGAGGCGGCGCGGCTGATGGGGGTGCCCGACACCTATATCCTGCCGCGCGGCGAGACGGCGGCGCTGAAGCTGATGGGCGACGCCGTGGCTGTGCCGGTCGTGCAGGCGCTGGCCGAGGGCCTGCTGCGCCCGGCGCTGGAGGGTCGCGCGGTCAGTCCAGGGTCGGCTTGCCCCGCCCCGACTTGATGTCCGAACGCCGGGTCTTGCCGTCCAGCCGCCGCTCCTTCGACGCCCGCGTCGGACGGGTCGGGACGCGAAAAGTCGGAGCGATCGAGGCCTGGTCCACCATCTCCTGCAGCCGGGCGATGGCGTCGGCGCGGTTGCGCTCCTGGGTTCGGTGACGGACGGCGGTGATCAGGATCACGCCGTCCAGCGTCAGCCGACTGCCCGCCAGCTTCATCAGCCGCGCCTTGACCGGATCGCGCAGCGACGGCGAGTTGACCACGTCGAACCGCATCTGCACCGCGGTCGAGACCTTGTTGACGTTCTGGCCGCCCGGCCCGCCGGCGCGATAGAAGCGGAACTCCAGCTCGTCCTCGGGAATGACGGTCATGCCGAGATTCGCCTGGCCCTGACCACCGCCTGATCCAGCGCCTGCAGGAAGGCCGAGCGGTCACGAGGACCGAACGGTGGCGGGCCGGAGGTGGCCACGCCCATCGAGCGCAGATGCTCGCCCACCATCCGACCGGCCAGGGCCGAGCCGATCGAGTCCGGCGTGAAGGGCTGACCGTTGGACTTCAGCGCCTGGGCCCCGGCCTTCAGGCAGCGGTCGGCGAGGGGGATGTCGGCGGTGACGACGATGTCGCCCGGACCCGCCCGCTCTGCGATCCAGTCGTCGGCGATGTCGGGACCGGCATCGACCACGATCTGTTCGATCCAGCGGTGGCGCGGGGTGTTGATCCAGCTGTTGGACACGACGAAGACGTGCAGGCCGTAGCGCTCGGCCACGCGATAGACCTCGTCCTTCACCGGACAGGCGTCGGCGTCGATGAAGATGCGGGGGGCCATCCGATCAGGATAGCCCGCCCGCATCGTTCGGTGAAGCTGTGCCTCAGCCCCTGGCCCAGACCCCGAACGGATCGGACCACGACAGGCCCATGGCCTCGGCGACGGCGGGATAGGTGATCTCGCCCTTCAGCACGTTCAGGCCGCGCGCCAGGTGCGGGTCCTTCTTCAGCGCCTCAAGTCCGTGGTCGGCCAGGGCCAGGCCGAACGGCAGGGTGGCGTTGTTCAGGGCCTCGGACGAGGTGCGCGGGGCGGCACCCGGCATGTTGGCGACGCAGTAATGGACCACGCCATCGACAGTGTAGGTCGGGTCCTCGTGGGTGGTGGCGTGGCTGGTCTCGAAACAGCCGCCCTGGTCGATGGCGACGTCGACGAGCACCGAGCCCGGCTTCATTCGCTTCAGATGGTCCTTCTTGATCAGCTTGGGGGCCTCGGCTCCGGGGACCAGGACTGCGCCGATGACGACGTCGGCCTTGACGATCTCCTCCTCGATCGCGCCGATCGAGGAATAGCGGGTGATGACGCGGCCGTTGGTGACCTCGTCGATATAGGCCATGCGCGGGATCGAGCGTTCCAGCACCACGACCTCGGCCCCCAGACCCATGGCCATGCGGGCGGCGTTCAGGCCGACGACCCCGCCCCCCAGGACCAGCACGCGGGCCGGGGCCACGCCCGGGACGCCGCAGAACAGCAGGCCCATGCCGCCGTTGTGCTTCAGCAGGGTCTCGGCGGCGGAGAAGACGGCGATCCGTCCGGCGACCTCGGACATCGGGGCCAGCAGGGGCAGGCCGCCCCGCGCATCGGTGACGGTCTCATAGGCGACGGCGGCGCACCGGGAGGCCAGGAGGCCCCGGGTCTGCTCCGGATCGGGGGCCAGGTGCAGGTAGGTGTAGAGGATCTGGTCCTCGCGCAGCATCTCCCACTCGACCTTCTGCGGCTCCTTCACCTTCACGATCATGTCGTTGCCGGCAAAGATCGTCGGCGCATCGGCGACGATGGCGGCACCGGCCCGCCGGAAATCCTCGTCGGTGAAGCCCGCGCCCAGACCGGCTCCGGTCTCGACTGACACGGTGTGACCGTGGGCGACATATTCGCGGACGGCCGTAGGCGTCAGGCCGACGCGGTGTTCGTTCTTTTTGATTTCCTTTGGGACGCCGACACGCATGGGATTTCCTCGCCTCTGATGGGGTTGACCGGAAAATAGCGCCGCCCCGATCGCAGGTTCCTGTTCATTTTGATGGGTGATCGGCGTAAACTCGCAGAATATTGCGTCTGGAGCCGCCATGAAGACTGTTTCCGCCGTCACTTTGGACGCGACCGACAGAAAGATGCTTCGTGCCCTGCAGCAGGACGGCCGCATGAGCAATACCGATCTGGCCAGGGCGGTCGCCCTGTCGGAAAGCGCGTCCCTGCGCCGCCTGCGGGCGCTGGAGGCCGCCGGGGTCATCAGCCGCTATGCCGCCATCATCAACGAAAGGGCCGTGGGCCTGCCGATCAGCGTGTTCGTGACCGTGACCCTGTCGTCCCAGGCCGAGAGCACCTTGACCGCCTTCGAGACCGCCATCGCCACCGTCCCCGAAGTGGTCGAATGTTATCTGATGACGGGCGGGTCGGACTATCTGCTGCGGCTGGTGGTCAAGGATGTCGACGACCTGGAGCGGGTCCATGCCAGGGCCCTGACGACCATTCCAGGGGTGACGCGGGTGAGCTCCAGCGTGGCGATGCGGACGGTGGTCAAGCGGGGAGCGCTGCCGGTTTGATATACCCCCTGGCTCGGCCAGTAACCAGAGCGAGCATTTCGGGGGGGTTGCCGACAGGGAGCCGGAAAATCGTGCGGAAAGCGCGGAATGGTTGTATTGTCCGCTTGACTTGGAGGCTGGGGCGAGGGTTTTATCTCCCCCATGGGCTTTAGCGACAACATCGCTGTCTGGACCGATCGTGAGCCGACGCTCGACGAAGAAATCGGTGCGCTGGACGACGAGGACATCTTCGACATGGCCAATCTGACCGAGGCTCAGACCGGCATTGTGGGCATCGTGACGATCACGACGGTGATGGGACGGCATGGCCCTCGCGTGAAATATTTCCTCAAGGCCGGCCGGCATAACCCGAGCTTTTCGATCGCTGTGGCGTCGGAGCCCCGGGTCGTCGCCAACAGCCTGGAGGAGCGGGATCTGACGAAGATGGCTCCGCGCGTCATGCAATGGGTGGCCCTGAATCACGAGGCGCTCGCCAGCTTCTGGTGGGACGGCGCGGACTGGGAAGCGCCTGACGTGCAGACCTTCATCGCGGGGCTGAAGAAGGTCTAACGTCTCACATCGAGCCAGAGACTGACGGCTGAGATCGCCAGCCAGATCCCTCCGATCCCCAGCACCAGGTCGCTGACCACCTTCGCCATTCCGTACATCCCCACTGTCCCGTCGGACCACGCGGTCGCCTCGGCCAGCAGCGCGATCAGCCCGCCCGCGACCAGCAGGGTCAAGGGCCAGACCAGGGGTTGGAACCGGCGGCGGGTCACTCAGCGCCCCCTATTTCAACGCGAGCGTGACCTGTTTGATGTCGATGTATTCGTCGATCCCGTGGATCGACCCCTCGCGCCCATAGCCGGACTGCTTGACCCCGCCGAAGGGGGCGACGGCGGTGGAGATGATGCCGGTGTTGATGCCGATCATGCCCGCCTGGATATGGCGCCCGATTCGCATGGCGCGGTCCAGATCGCGGGTGAACAGATAGGAGGCCAGGCCGAACTCCGAATCGTTCGCCTTGCCCAGCGCCTCCGCCTCTGTCTCGAACGGGAAGACGGGGATCAGGGGGCCGAACGTCTCCTCGTGGCGAAACAGTTCGTCGTCGCCGCCGAGGGTCACCGTCGGCTGGAAGAAGCGGCCGCCAAGCGCATGACGCGCCCCGCCGGTCAGGACCTGGCCACCCGAGGCCAGGACGCGCTTCAGATGGTCCTCGACCTTGGCGATGGCCTTGTCCTCGATCAGCGGCCCGACCTTGACGCCGTCCTCGAAGGCCGGACCGACGGGAATCCTCGACACCGCCTCGGCGAGTTTTGACGCATAGGCCCCGGCGACCGAGGCCTGGACATAGACGCGGTTGGGACAGACGCAGGTCTGGCCGGCGTTGCGGAACTTGCCCCTGATGGTCTCGGCGACGGCGAGGTCGAGGTCGGCGTCCTCGAACACGATCAGCGGCGCGGCCCCACCCAGTTCCATCGAAACCCGCTTCAGCGTCCGGGCGCATTGTTCGGCCAGCTTGCGCCCGACCGGGGTCGAGCCGGTGAAGGACAGTTTGCGGATCAGGGGCGAGGCCGTCAGGACGCCGCCGATGGTCGCCGCATCGCCGGTGACGACGCTGAGCGCGCCCTTGGGCAGCCCCGCCCGGTAGGCCAGTTCGGCCAGGGCGATGGCGGTGAAGGGGGTCTGGCTGGCCGGCTTGACCACGGCGGTGCAGCCCGCGGCGAAGGCGGGACCGAGCTTGCGCGTCAGCATGGCGGCCGGGAAGTTCCAGGGCGTGATCAGGGCACAGGGGCCGACGGCCTCCCGGAAGGTCAGGATGACGTGGCCCAGCGGGCTGTCCTGGGTCTCGCCGATGATGCGTTCGGCCTCGCCCGCGAACCATGTGATGAAACTGTTGGCATAGGCGACCTCGCCCCTGGCCTCCTCGAGCGGCTTGCCGTTCTCCAGCGCCATCAGGGCCCCGAGACCCTCGGTATGCTCGTCGATCAGCCGCGCCCAGTCCCGCAGGAACCGGGCGCGCGCGTGCGGGTCGGAGCGCGACCAGGCAGGGAAGGCGTCGTGGGCGGCCTGGATCGCGCGCTTGACGTCGGGGACGCCGAGGTTCGGGATGTGGCCGATGATCTCGCCGGTCGCGGGGTCGTCGACGGGGATGCCGTGCGCCCCTGCGGGGATCGCCTCTCCGGCGATGAAGGCGTGCTCGCGAAGGAGCTTCAGTCCGGCGTCACGGGCGGCGGTGTTCATTGTGTCATCCTGTTCTCCCTCCCCCTGCGGGGGAGGGTCGTCGCCCGACCTAACGCCTCAGTCGCCGATCGTGTTCAGGTCGCGACCCCGGGTCTCGGGCAGGAAGATCAGGGCCACGACAGAGGCCACCGCCGTGAATGCGACCGCGTACCACAGGCCGAAATAGATGTTCCCCGACCAGGCCACGAGGGCAAAGCTGGCGGCGGGCAACAGCCCACCGACCCAGCCGGTGCCGACGTTGTAGGGCAGGCTCATGGCCGTATAGCGGACCCGCGTGGGGAACAGCTCGACCAGGGCTGCGGCCTGGGGGCCATAGACGGCGGTGGCCGCGACCATGAAGACCATCAGTATGCCGAAGACGGCCAGCATGTTCACGCCGGCGGCGTCGGCCCTGGCCGGATAGCCCGCCCCGGTGAGCGCCGCCTTGATCCGGGTTTCGACGTCGGTGCGGGCGGCCTTGAGGGCGGCGGCGTCCAGACCCGCGCCCTCGACCGAGGCGATCTCGACCGTGCCGATACGGACGGTGGCCAAGGATCCGGGGGCGGCGGCCAGATTGTCATAGCTGACGCCCGCGTTCGACAGCACCGACTTGGCCAGGTCGCAGGACGAGGCGAAGGCCGTCTTGCCGACCGGATCGAACTGCACTGCGCAGGTGGCCGGGTCGGCGATGACGGTGACGGGCGATGAGGCCTGGGCCCGGGCCAGCGCCGGATTGGCGGCCTGGGTCAGGGCGTGGAAGCACGGAAACACCGCCAGCAGGAACAGCACCATGCCACCGACCATCACGGGCTTTCGCCCCACGCGGTCCGACAGCCAGCCGAAGAAGACATAGAGGAAGGCCGAGGCCACGGTTATAGCCAGAATCAGCTGATCGACCGTTGCCACCTCGACCTTCAGCACTCGCTCCATGAAGAAGCGGGTGTAGAAATAGCCGGCGTACCAGACGGCCCCTTGGGCGAACATGATGCCGACCAGGGCGATCAGCACGAACTTGCCGATCTTCCAGGTGCCGAAGCTCTCGCGGAACGGGGCCTGGCGTTCGGTGCTTTCGGCGACCATGCGTTTGAAGGCCGGGCTTTCGTGCAGCTTGAGCCGGATCCAGAGGCTGATGACGAGAAGGAAGGCTGACAGCAGGAAGGGCACGCGCCAGCCCCATTCATCGAAGGCCTCGACGCCCAGAATGGCCCGGGTGATCAGAATGACGCTCAGCGCCATGATCAGACCGATGGCGGCCGTGGTCTGGATCCAGCCGGTCAGGAAGCCGCGCTTCTTCGCGGGGGCGTGTTCAGCCACATAGATGGCCGCGCCGCCGTATTCACCGCCCAGGGCGAACCCCTGAAGCACACGCATCAGCAGCAGCAGAATGGGCGCGACGATGCCGATCTGGCCATAGTCGGGAAGCAAGCCGATCGCCACGGTCGCCACCCCCATCAGGGTGATGGTGACGAGGAAGGTCGTCTTGCGCCCGGTCCGGTCACCGAACCATCCGAACACCAGGGCCCCGAGCGGTCGGACCACGAAGCCGACGCCGAAGGTCAGCAGGGCCAGGATGTAAGAGGTCGCCTCGCCGACATCGGCATAGAAATGCCGGGCGATGATCGTGGTCAGTGATCCGAAGATGAAGAAGTCATACCATTCGAACGCCGTGCCGGCCGCCGAGGCCCCCACGACCGTCTTCAGGCTGGGCCCGCCCGCATCCTTCGTGGCCTGTTCGCTCATGTCGTCTCTTCCCGCAGGCGTCGTCTGGTGGACACCCTTCATTCCGATCTAGCGTCACCACCGGCCGCCGGACAAGCGAAAGCCCCGCCGGTGACCGACGAGGCTTTCACCTTCGGGGAAGAATGTCGTCTAGTTCTTGGCGGCCTCGGCTGCACCCGTGACGGCCGACCCGGCCGCCTGGGTGTCGCGGCCGGCACCGGCGACGGTGTTGCAGGCGGCTGTGGTCAGTGCGGCGGCGGCAGCGACCAGAACGAAAATCTTGCGCATCGGAATACTCCTGAAAATCCGGATCGGCGGGGACGGATCGCCGGTTCGCCAGATCAACGCCGGGCGCGGGTCAGGGTTCCCGGTCGGATGACGGCATCGCTGCGCTCCAGATCCTGCGGGTCGGTGGGCCGAACGGCCTCGGGCGTGGCAAAGATCATGCGCGCGATCGTACCGCCACCCGGTGCCGCGATCACCTCGACCTCGCCGCGCAGTTGCCTGGCGAAGGCCCCCATCAGGGTCCGGCCGACACCGGCCTTCGCCATGGCCTCCTGCGGGCCCGGTCCGTCGTCCTGGACCTCCAGCACGCTGGTGTCGCCGTGGACCCGGAAACGGACCTGCAGCGCGCCGCCACGTCCAGTGAAGGCGTGCTTCTGCGCATTGGAGACCGCCTCGACCAGCCACAGGGCCATCGGCGCCAGCTTGTCGGGATCGACCACAAGGCTGTCGGCGTCGATCGAACTGGTGACCACCGGGCCGCGACCGGATTCGGCGGCCACCAGCTGCCCCACCAGCTCATGGATGAAGTCGCGCGCGTCGGCGTAGCGGATGTCGTCGGACTGATAGAGCGTGCGGTAGATCAGGGCGAGCGCCGAGATCCGCTGGCGCGTGTCGCCCAGGGCCGCCCTGGCCGGTTCGTCCTTCAGCGACCGCTGCTGCATCGACAGCAGGGACGAGATGATCTGCAGGTTGTTCTTCACCCGGTGATGAATTTCGCGCATCAGCGCGTCCTTTTCCGCCAGGCTTTCGTTCAGCGAGCCGTCGCGGTTGGAAATCGCCGCTGCCAGACCGTCCAGGGTCGAGGCCAGCACGCGGATTTCCGAGGGGGCGCTGGCGGCCTGAACCGGACGCACAGAATAACGGCCTCGCGCATAGAGCGACGCGATCCGCTCCAGATAGCCCAGCCAGCGGATGACGATCCGCTCGGACACCAGCATGACCGCGGCGAAGGCCGTCAGCCATGCTGCCAGCGGCAGCAGGAGCACGCCGATCGGATTCAGCCGGGCCCAGGACAACAGTCCGGGCGACGGGGCCGACACCACGACATAGACATCGCGCCCGGCCAGGGCGGCACCGGCATAGTCGCGGTGCTCGCCGGTCGCGTCCCAGCCGTCGAAGGCCACCGACTCGCCCCGCCGCGCACGCTCGAGCCAGCCGAGAAGCGACGCCCCCCGCTGCAGGTCGAAGGCCCGGGCATCTGTGGCGACCAGCACCTGACCGTCTTCGTTCGTCAGCGCGGCCTGCGCCCCGGCGGGCAGCGACCGGTCATTGGTGTCCGGTTGAAGGTCCGTCAGAGAAAGAACGGCCGCCATGGCTCCGGCGAACACGCCGCGTGGCCGGTCCCAGCGTACGCCGACAATCAGGGCCGGTGTCGGGCTGACGTCGCGTGAGGCCCGGGCCACGGTCACAGGCTCGCCCCGCTGCAGGCGCCGGAACCAGGCGTCGTCGCCAAACCGGGCCGCCTCTGTGGCACCAGACAGACCACCGCCACAGACCGCCGTTCCCGAGGTGCCGATGCGATACAGCGCCTGAAAGCCTTCGACGCGATCGACCAGTGACGACAGGCGCTCCGAACAGGCCGGACCGGCGCCTTCAGGGGCCAGGGCGTCAAGCAGCACGGTCGCGGTGTCCAGCCTGACCCTGGCGGTCATGGCCGCGCGCACGGCCGCCTGCTGCAGGTCTGCCTGTCGATCGACCGACTGCCGCCGGAACTCCGCCTGGGCCTGGACCGCGCCGAGAACCAGGATCGGCAACAGGGCGATGGCCATGGCCATGCCCATCCGGAAGCGGATGCCCTGAAACCGGGGCGAACGGGTCAGGAACCGCTTCATCGAACGGGGCACGCGAGACGCGAGACGCTGAACCGCCGCAGGGCCGTTATCAGCCACCCGCTCAGGCCTGTCGCGCGCGGCTCAGGCGGTCCGCGTCGGCCAGAATGGAACGCATCGCATCGCCCGCCGGGCGCCCGTCGCGACCGTAACCGCCACGGTCCAGCGTGGCCTGCAGCGCCTTGCGGGCGCGGCTGACCCGGCTCTTCACCGTACCGACCGCGCACTGGCAGATCTCGGCCGCCTCCTCATAGGCAAAGCCCCCGGCACCCACCAGGATCAGCGCCTCGCGCTGTTCTTCGGGCAGGGTGTTCAGCGCCTGACGCAGTTCATCCAGGGCCACCGGCGCCTCAGGATCGTCCACGGCGACCAGGGTCCGCTCGGCGGCTTCCTGATCCAGCTGGGTCGAGCGCCACGACCGGCGCTTCTCGGAATAGAATTGGTTGCGCAGGATCATGAAGGTCCAGGCCTTCATATTGGTGCCCATCTGATAGCTGGCCCGGGCGTCCCAGGCCTTCATCATCGCGTCCTGCGCCAGGTCGTCCGCAGCCGTCGGGTCACCGGTCAGGGTCCGGGCGAAGGCGCGCAGATGCGGGATCAACTGGACCAGCTCGCGCTTGAAGCCTTCGTCATCGGCGGAGGGGGGCTTGGGCGCGGTCGAGCGCCGGTTGCCCACGGTCACACCTTGTCTCCACCGGCCTTGCGCTCGTCAGCCCGACGCAGGATCTCCAGAAACTCGTCAGGGACCGGCTCGTTGACCACCTCGTCGAACAGATGCCGCAGCTTCACGCCGATGGCCTGCTGACGAAGGCGGGCTTCCTCCAGCAGGATTTCTCGGGAGCCGGATTTGCCTGCGCCGGGCTTGCGCCCCTGGTCGGGTGTGTCGATCATGGAGTCCCGGTCGCCAATGTTGATCTCGATGGTGAAGGCGCGCCGACCGACACCGGTCTGTCGTTCTTCGACCCGTTGAACGTCGCGGGTTCACCCCGGTTCCGGGCGTGACGGCATTTAATGGTCAAGCTGGCCAGTGTCACGGGAACCGTTGCAGCACCGAGACGTTCTGACGTTAGGGTCCGCCCGGAAAACGGGCGGCAACACTGATTTCGTCGGGGACTATCTGAATGAGCCTTCTGGCCAGACTTGCGCCGCATCTGCCCTATGTGCGCCGCTACGCGCGGGCCCTCACCGGCGACCAGGCGACGGGCGACAACTACGTCCGCGTCGCCCTGGAAGCCCTGGCGGCGGGCGAGCGCCAGCTGTCTCCGGACATGACGCCCCGCGTGGCCCTGTATAATGTTTTCCATGCCATCTGGTCCTCGACAGGTGCGCAGCTCGAGGACATGAGTGGTCTGGACGTCACCGACGCCTCCAGCCGCCTGATGCGCATCGCCCCGAAATCGCGGCAGGCCTTCCTTCTGACCGCTCTGGAAGGCTTCACGCCATCGGAAGCCGCGCAGATCCTGTCGTCCGACGCCCAGGAGGTCGAGCGCCTGATTGCCGACGCCCAGGCCGGGATCGATGCCGAACTGGCCACCGACGTCCTCATCATCGAGGACGAGGCGATCATTTCTGCAGATATCGAGAGCCTGGTCCGCGAACTGGGCCACAACGTCACCGCTACGGCGACGACCCATGACGAGGCGGTCGAGGCGGTCGCCCGTCATCGCCCGGGTCTGGTCCTGGCCGACATCCAGCTGGCCGATGGCTCGTCGGGCATCGATGCGGTCAAGGACATCCTGAAGCGGTTTGATGTGCCTGTCATCTTCATCACCGCCTTCCCCGAGCGGCTGCTCACCGGCGAACGGCCCGAGCCGACCTTCCTGATCACCAAGCCGTTCCAGCCGGAAACGGTGAAGGCGGCGATCAGCCAGGCCCTGTTCTTCCATCCGTCACGCCGGACCCGGGAAGCCGCCTGACGACAGGCGCCATTAGCGACTGAAACAGCCCTGCCGGTGCGAACCGGCAGGGCTACTTCGTTGGGCGCGACTGGATCAATCAGGCGTCGGGGCCGTGGGCTGACCGGTGGCCGTGGTGGGCGAGTCAACGGACGATTCGGCGCTGGTGTTGACGCCCCTGGACGCCCCGCTGAAGAACAGGAAGACCACCGCGAAACCGACGAGCGTCAGGGCGACGGCAATGCCCATCTCGATCGAGATGCGGCGACCGCCCTTGCCCTGCTTCGTATACTGCGCCTCGACCGGGCGGCCTTCGTGAACAGCGTCGGCGGCTTCGGAATGGGGATCGTGGTGGGACATGCAGGGCTCCGGCATCCTGGGGAAGGGATCGCAGAGGCAACGTCGTCGAAACGTCGGCGTTCCTGACCCTGTCGTCATTCGCCGACGCACGAAAAGGATGAGACGAGGCGGAACCGTCCTGGCCCGCCGCGGTTATCACCTTGCGGAGGCGGCGACGCCCCCTGACATGGATCGGCCACATGCCGGTCCTTGCTGCCTCCGCGCCTCATTCCCGATGATGCCAACTTCAAGGGCGACCCTGACCGGTCGCCTTTTTCTTTGGCCTGAAGGCCGTGCTGCGCCATGATGGGTCTGCAAAAGAAACCAGCCGGGAGACGACCATGACCCTGATGAACCGACAGTGGGTACTGCGCCAGAGGCCGCAAGGGCTGGTGCAGGACGCCGATCTGGAACTGGTCTCCGGCCCGGTGCCGGAACTGGGCGACGGTCAGGTCCTGATCCGCACCATCTATCTGTCCCTCGACCCGACCAACCGCACCTGGATGAACGACGCCGTCGGCTATCTCCCGCCCGTCGGCCTGGGCGAAGTCATGCGCGGCCTGACCCTGGGCGTGGTCGAGCAGTCGCGATCGGAGCGGTTCAGCGTGGGCGACATCGTCTCGACCGCCATGGGCGGCTGGGGCGACTATGGCGTGGTGGCCGACAGCGGCGTGTCGAAAGTCCACCGCGCGCCCGGCCTGCCGCTGACGGCACATATGTCGGTCATGGGCATGACCGGCATGACCGCCTATTTCGGCGTCACCGACGTGCTGCGGCCCGAACCCGGCCAGACCATGGTCATCTCCGCCGCCGCCGGGGCCGTCGGCTCGATCGCCGGCCAGGTCGCCAGGCAGCGAGGTGCGCGCGTCATCGGCATCGCGGGCGGACCCGACAAATGCCGCTGGCTGGTCGACGAACTCGGCTTCGACGGGGCGGTCGACTACAAGAACGAGGACGTGGGCGAGGCGCTGGACCGGCTGTGCCCGGACGGCATCGACCTGAATTTCGAGAACGTCGGCGGCGACATCATGATCGCGGTCTGGAACCGGCTGAACCTCAGGGCCCGGATGGCCGTGTGCGGCATGGTCTCGGCCTACAACGCCACCAAACGTCCGCCGTCGCCCGATCTGAGCCGTCTGATCACGCACCGGATGACGGTTCAGGGCTTCCTGGTGATGGACTATGCGCCGCGCGCGCGAGAAATGGTCGCCGAACTCGGTCCCTGGCTGGCGTCCGGCAAGGTCAAGTGGAAGGTCCATGTCGACCACGGCCTGGAGGGGGCCGTGACCTCGCTCAACCGTCTGTTCACGGGCGACCACGACGGCAAGCTGCTGGTCCGCGTCTCCGAAGAACCCGCCTGATGGCCGATCCCCTGCACGTCCATTTCGAGGATCTGGAGATCGGGCAGGTCCTGCAACTCGGAGCCTGCGCGGTCGATGAGACGGCCATCGACGTGTTCGTGACCCATTTCGCGCCCGGCTGGGACCTGGCCTACGGCGCGCCCGACGCCCTGGTCTATGCCCTGTGGAGCCGGCTGCAGTCGGACAAGTCCGCCGGCTGGGCCCAGTCCAAGCTGCTGGCGGTGGACGGCCTGCGCTACATGCGCAATCCGCCTGCGGGCGAACTGCTTCGCGGCCGCATGACGGTGATGGGCAAGGATCCCGTCGGCGACGAAAAGGGCATCGTCATCGCCCAGCACGACCTGCTCGACGAAGGCGGCCGGCTGGTGTTCTCGTGCCTGACGCGCGGGCTGTTCGTGCGGCGGTAGGCACAGCCTTCTCCCTCCCCCTTGGGGGAGGGAGAAACATCGTTGCTCGTGGCTCAGGCGTTCGCTGCGGTCGGCATTTCGGCCGCGCGCTGGAAGGCGAGCGCGATCAGACGGTCCCAGCCCAGCAGCGACACCAGGTGGGCATAGATCTGGCCCAGGGCACCGTTGTCGCGCAGCTCGGCCAGCTTCTCGGGCGAAAGCGCCTTCAGCTTCTCTTCCGATACGGCGAAATAGTCGGCCAGCTTCTGCGGTTGTCCGGGATTACCCTTCTCATCACGCGGCGTGAACACGGCCTCGCGCACATCGAACAGGTCGAGTTCGGTCAGCAGGGCGACGAAGCTGTCGGTGCGCTGACGCTCCTGCTCGAAATTGTTGCAGAACTCCATGGCCTGGGTGACGTATTCGGTCGGCTGGCCGTTCTCGAACAGCGGCACGCTTCCGCCTTCGGCGATGAACGGTGCCGCGCGATCGATGCACAGGATCAGACGGCCTTGCCCGGCATCGTTGGCGAACACGAACGGATAGCGGCGAACATAGGCAGGAATATAGGCCTCGGGACGGAAATCACCGGCCGGGCTGACGTACAGGTTCTCGCCCTGGCGCAGGCCCATCACGGCGCACGGCTGTTTGGTCTCGCCCAGGAAGACGATCGGATAGGACAGGGCGCCGGGCGCGAACTCCGTCACGGTCATCGGCACGACGTGAGACGCGCCGACGAAGGCATAGGGCTTGTCCAGGGCATTGACGCCCAGGGTACCGTGCAACTCGGCCGACAGCGGCTGCGGCTGCGAATAGAACAGGACGTTGCCGTCCAGCTGGGGCATGCCGTTCGGTGCGGGCGTGGTGGTGTCGGTCATGGACGCGGGCTCTGGAATTGCAGGAAGGCGCGCTTCTAGCCGAACACGCCGGTTCGGGCAAACGCGTGCACAGGACCGACGCCGGATTCATCCGGAAGGGCATTTTGCAACGCTGTTTTTCCCCCGGCGATCACGGTTCAGAACCGGTAGGCGAGGCCGAGACGCAGGTTACGACCCGGCATGGGCGCGATGTCCTTCAGGAAGGAAACATGCTCGCGGGCCTCCGCATCGGTCAGGTTGCGCGCCTCGGCGAAGACCGTGACGTTGCGATGCGCGAGCGGTCGCCAGGCGCCCGTCAGATTGACCAGGGTGTAGCCGTCGGTGCCCGGTTCGAACGCGGCGAGCTCGTCCTGTTGGCCGACATGGCGCACCTCCAGGCCGACATCGAACGGCGTCGAGGCATAGGTGATCCGGCCGGTGACCGAATAGGGCGGAATGCGCGCGGCCGGCCCCAGGTCGGTGTCTGCATGCACATAGTCGGCCTGGCCCTCCAGCGAGACCGTGCGGTCCCCGCTGGACCAGACGGCGTAGGAGCCTTCGGCCTCGAAGCCGTAAAAGTCGGCATCGGTCTGCACGAACCGGAAGACCGGAAACGCCTCTCCGCCATCGGTGAAGACCGCGCCCGTGGGCCGTTCGTCGATGAAGCCGTCGTAGCGCGAGCCATAGACGTGCAGGTCCCCCTCGAACGCGCCCGTCGCATAGTGGACCGTGGCCTCAAGCGTCGTGACCGTCTCGGTGTCCAGGGTCGGATCGCCCGTTTCATAGGCGGCGGTGGCGATGTGCAGGCCGTCGGCGAACAGCTCCACCTCGCTGGGCGCGCGTTCGTTGCGAGCCAGGCTCAGGGCCATGAACAGGCCGGGGACCGGCCGGGCGAAGGCGGCGATGGAGGCCGAGACGTTGTCGTATTCGCGTTCGACCTCGCGCGTGGTGCCCAGCGGCGTGGCCGTCAGGGTGCGACGGTCGAAGCGCAGGCCGCCTTCGAATCCGGTCGCGCCCCGGTCATGGCGCTGGATCGCATAGACGCCCTGCTCCTCGATACGGGTCGAGGGCACATAGGCCTCGGCCCCGATGGCGGAAAAATCACGGGTCAAGGCCTGAACCCCGATCCCCCCGTTCCAGGCCCCTTTTTCGCCGATCGGCCGCTCCCGCTGGACCAGGTCGATGCGGCCTTCCTGACCGTCGGAGTTGAAGATCGTGCCCGGCTGGCCCGGTCCCTCGAACTCGGTGTGGGTGTATCGGGCATGGCCATAGTTGGCGCGCAGGGCCGAGAAGGGCCCGGCGTCGAAGCGGTATTCGCCGCGCACATCCTCGCGCGTCTGGTTCAGCCGGATGAAGACGTCGGGTTCGGCCACGGTGCCGTATTCGCTGTCGGTCTCCTTGTAGGCGGCGCCGATGAAGCCCTTTTCGCCGACATAGGCGGCGCCCCCGCCCCAGGTCTGAAGTTCCGTCGCGCTGTTGGGCTGGGTGTCGTTGTCGTCGCGCGCCACGCCGTCCGCCGTCGCCTTGCGCGCCGAGAGGGAGGGCGAAGGGATGGCATAGTCGTCGGTCCGCCGATCCACGCCGTCGACATTGAACACGAACGGTCCGGCGCCGACCGTCACACGCCCGAAGATCGAGCGCCCGTCGTCGACGCTGGAGGCCTGGGTCGAGATCACGCCGTCGACGCCGCCCTCAGGCTGTTCGGTCGGCACCCGGTCGTCGATGATATTGACCACGCCGCCGATGGCCGACCCGCCATAGATCAGAGTGGAGGGGCCGCGGACGACCTCGATCCGGCTGGCCTCGGCCGGGTCGGTGGCGACCGCATGATCGGGCGAGACGGAGCTGGCATCGATCAGGCCGATGCCGTTCGTCAGAACCTGCACACGCGGTCCCGACAGACCCCGGATCACCGGGCGGCTGGCCCCCGGCGCGAAGCTGGTGGAACGCAGGCCCGGCTGACTGGACAAGAGATCGCCCAGCGACTGGGCCGGCGCCACCGCCAGCGCCTGTTCGTCGACGACATCGGTGGCGATCACCGAGGCGCGCTGGCTGACGCCATAAGGCGCGGCCGTGACGATGACATCGTCCACCTGGTCCACCTGGGGCCGGGACTGGGCAGCGGCGACGCCGCTCAGCGCCGTCCAGGCGCTCGCGGCGGACAGGAGGATGCCAAGGGGCGGGCGGACGATACGCATGACGGGAACTCCAGACGCGGGGAGGCTGCTTGAGTGTTATGAGATAACATCACAGTTGGTCAAGCCATGACGGTTGCGGTCGGGGTGGACCCGTCCTAGCTGTGGGTCATGGGTTCCTCCTGCGATCACGACCATGCACCGGGTGGCCTGTCGGCCGTCGAGGTCGGCCGAGCCCTGGATCTCGCCGAACGCCGCTGCGTTGCGGGGGGCGAGCGGATGACCGCGCCGCGCCGGCGGGTGCTGGAGCTGCTGCTCGACGCGGGCGAGCCGGTGAAGGCCTATGACCTGATCGCCCGGTTCGGCACCGACGGCACGGCCGCCAAGCCGCCGACCGTCTATCGCGCGCTCGAATTCCTGGAAAAACAGGGCATGGCCCACCGGATCGCCTCGATCAGCGCCTATGTCGCCTGTTCGGTGGGCGATCGCGCCCACGCCGCCGCCTTCCTGATCTGCGACTGCTGCGGTGCCACCGAAGAGGTCATCCCCCCCGAAGACGAGGCCCTGCAGCAGGCAGCGACGGCCTCGGGATATCTGCTGGAACGGACGACGATCGAGGGCCATGGCCGCTGCCCGGCGTGCCGCGTCGCCGCATAGGCCCTTCCCGCTGGCGTCCACCCGCCGCGACCCCTAAGTTCGGGCCATGGACGCCGCACGGCTCTTCCCGCCCCGTCGCCTCAGCGTTCCCATCGACAACCGGTGGGGCGGTGGAACCATGGCGGTGCTGGACTTCGGCGACCCGAAGCGGCCGGTCGATCTGATCTTCAGCCATGCCAACGGCTTCAACGCCGTCACCTATCGCTCCATCCTGGCACCCCTGGCCTCATCGCTCCGCATCCTCGCCCCGGATCTGCGCGGGCATGGCGGCACCCGCCTGCCGACAGGAATGGATGGCCGTCGCGACTGGCACGACCACCGCGACGACCTGATCTCCTTGCTGGAGGCCTTTCCGGGTCCGCCCGTGGTCATGGCCGGTCATTCCCTGGGGGGCACGTCCAGCCTGCTGGCGGCGGCAGAACGGCCCGACCGCGTGTCGCAGCTGGTGCTGTTCGATCCGGTCATCTGGGGCGGGCTGACGAACGTCCTGTTTCGCACGCCTCTGCTCCGCCGCTTCAGCGACCGCATTCCGCTGGTCAAGGCGGCCCGCCGACGCCGGGCGGTCTTTGACAGCCGCGAACAGGCGCTGGCCGCCTATCGCGGACGGGGCGCGTTCAGGGGCTGGTCCGACGCCGTGCTGATCGACTACCTCGCCGATGGCCTGACGCGGACGGACGACGGGTTCGCCCTCAGCTGCGACCCGGCCTGGGAGGCGTCCAACTTCGTGTCCCAGAGCCATGACCCGTGGCGGGCGATGAGGACCTATCGCAAGCCCGTCCGCATCCTGAGGGCCGACACGGGCTCGATCACACAGATGCCGCCTCACCCCCGCGGTCTGTCCCATGTCGCCGTCGAGACGGTCCCCGACACGGGCCACCTGTTCCCGATGACCCGCGCCGATGTCGTGCGCGACGCCCTGTTCGACGCGGCCGTCTGATCAGACCTCGGGAAGCTTGGCCTCATAGGCCTTTCGGTCGCGCAGGATCGCGGCGGCCCGGGCCTCCCGCTCCCGCTTCAGACGATCTTCGATCGCCACCAGTTCGCGGTTCTGCTGGGCCGAGGCCTCGGCGCGGCTGACGCCTTCGGCCCGCCCCGTGATGTCGGGCAGATAGATCGGCTGGACGCACGTGCGCCCTTCTGCATACCACCAGCGCCCGCTCTTTACGCAGGCGTCCTCGGGCTCGACATAGAACCGCTGCACGATGAACAGACCCACCATCAACAGGGCGAACAGGCCGAAGAACAGTCCGCCGATGCGGCGCGCGGTCAGGAAGCGGTTCATCTCAAATCTTGTCCCGGTGCGACGCCCGATCACGCCGCGTTACATTGACAGGCCGGTTCGCCCGTTCCATTCCCTGCCGCAACATTCCGGCGATCCTATGGACAGGCAAACATGAAGGTTCTCGTCCCCGTCAAACGGGTGATCGACTATAACGTCAAGGCCCGCGTCAAGGCGGACCAGACCGGCGTCGATCTGGCCAACGTCAAGATGAGCATGAATCCGTTCGACGAAATCGCCGTCGAGGAGGCCGTTCGCCTGAAGGAGGGCAAGGAGCATCACGCCGCCGGAACCGTCGACGAGATCGTCGTCGTGTCCATCGGCGTCCAACAGGCCCAGGAAACCATCCGCACGGCGCTGGCCATGGGGGCCGATCGCGGCATCCTGATCCAGTCCGACGCCGATCTGGAGCCGCTGGCCGTCGCCAAGCTGCTGGCAGCTGTGGTCGCCGAGGAAAAGCCGGACCTGGTCCTGATGGGCAAGCAGTCGATCGACGGTGACAACAATGCGGTCGGCCAGATGCTGGCGGCCCTGCTGGACTGGCCCCAGGCCACCTTCGCCGCGAAGATCGAGATCGCCGATGGCCGGGCCACGGTCACGCGCGAGGTCGATGGCGGCAACCAGACCCTGTCGGCAGCCCTGCCGGCTGTCATCACCGTGGACCTGCGCCTCAACACCCCGCGCTATGCGTCCCTGCCCAACATCATGAAGGCCAAGAAGAAGGAGATCGCCATGAAGGCGGTCGCCGACTACGGCGTCGATACGGCCAGCCGTCTGACCGTCCTGAAGGTCACCGCCCCGCCGGTCCGCTCGGCCGGGATCAAGGTCGCCGACGCCGCCGAACTCGTGTCCAAGCTCAAGACCGTGGGAGCCCTGTAAATGGCCGTTCTCGTCATCGCCGATCACGACGCCACCCATGTTCGCGACACGACCCACAAGACCGTCACCGCCGCCCTGGCGCTGAGCCCCGACGTCGACGTCCTGGTCGTCGGCCAGGGGTCGAAGGGTGTCGCCGATGCGGCCGCCAGGATCGCGGGCGTGCGCAAGGTGCTGCTGGCCGAGAGCGGCGAGCTGGGCCACACCCTGGCCGAAGCCGTCACCGCCACCGTCGTGCCGCTGATGGTCGGCTATGACGCCGTGCTGTCGCCGGCGACCATGGACGGCAAGAACTTCATGCCGCGCATCGCCGCCAGGCTGGACGTGGCCCCGATCTCGGACATCGTCGAGGTCGTCTCGGGTGACACCTTCATCCGTCCGATCTACGCCGGCAATGCTCTGGAGACCGTGCAGTCCTCGGACGGCAAGAAGGTCATCACCGTGCGTCCGACCGCCTTCACGCCCGCAGACGAAGGCGGGTCGGCCTCCGTCGAGACCGTCACCGGCACCGATGCGGGCAAGGCCGGCTTCGTCGGCGAGGAACTGGTCAAGTCCGACCGTCCCGAGCTGGGCGCGGCGAAAATCGTCGTCTCGGGCGGTCGCGCCCTGGGCTCGGCCGAGGAGTTCCACGCCGTGATCGAGCCCCTGGCCGACCGGCTGGGCGCCGCCGTCGGGGCCTCGCGCGCAGCGGTCGACGCCGGTTACGCGCCGAACGACTATCAGGTCGGCCAGACCGGCAAGGTGGTCGCTCCCGGCCTCTACATCGCCGTCGGCATCTCGGGGGCCATCCAGCACCTGGCGGGCATGAAGGATTCCAAGGTCATCGTCGCCATCAACAAGGACGCCGACGCGCCTATTTTTCAGGTCGCGGACTATGGCATCGTCGGCGACTACAAGACCATCGTCCCGGAGCTGATGGCCGCCCTGGGGTAGGCACTGGCCCCTGGTCATCCCGGACGCCGCAGCGCGGCGATCCGGGACGCCTGACGCACCCATCTGATCCTCCCGGAAGCGGCGTCAGCCGCTAACCGGGCGACAGGTCAGGGCAAGCGCGACGGCCACCCGTCTCCCGGATAACCGCTTCGCGATTTCCGGGAGTGACCGGCTTTTCAGTCATCACGTCCCGGCTCTCCGCTTCGCTTCGGCCGGGATGACAAGCACGAGGCGTCCACAGGCATGACCAGGGCGCTTGCGATTCAGCCACTTCTGTCGGACGGGAGAAGAAATCCAATACCCGATGTGCCAGACTGCCCGGATGTCATCGCATCAACGTACCATAGCCGCTGCACCACCTGAAGGTTGGTCGTTTACGGTTACGGAAGTGTCCAATGGGGCATGGCGGGTCAGAGGCGTTGCACGCGATGGACTTGTGATTGAGCGTCACGGAACTGACGATGGCCGGTTGCTCGATCAGTTGATCGAGGATGCCAGGAAGCTTGCGTCGCCATGGCACGCCTCGCCGTCAAACTGATGCCCGGGGCCTCGGCCGACCGCATCGACGGCTGGGACGTGGACGTCGACGGGCGGCCCGTCCTGAAGGTCCGCGTGCGCACCCGGCCGGTGGAGGGACAGGCCAACGCGGCCCTGATCCTGCTGCTGGCGAAATCGCTCGGCGTGCCACGCTCGACCCTGTCCCTGATGCGCGGCGGGCAGTCGCGCCTGAAAATGATCGAGGTCGAAGGCATGGAGGATGAGGACCTCAGAGCGCACCTTACAGGAATGTAATGTTTCCGCCTTTGACGGACGGCTTGCGACGCCTTTGTAATCCGACCCGTTCCGCGCCGTCGGCGCGACAGGGGAGCGTCCATCCATGATCCGTCACGCCTTGCGGGGCCCCAGCCTCGCCGTCGTCGCCTGCGCGCTGGCGCTATCCGCCTGCGCCACCACCGGGGACGGGGCCGCAGCGCCCGATGGCTCGGACAATGCCGGAGCCGACACCGATCGGACCATGGCGCGCGGTCTCGACGCCTCGACCAACCTGGATCCCTTCCCCTCGACCTATCAGCCCCTGCCGCGCGACAATATCGCCATCGTCGGCGGGACGGTGCTGACCGGGACCGGCCAGAAGATCGAGAACGGCGTCGTTCTGGTCGCGGACGGCAAGGTCGAGACGGTCGGCCCGGCCTCGACCGCCGTACCCGCCGGCTACCGCGTCGTCGACGCCCGCGGCCGCTATGTGACACCCGGCATCATCGATGTGCACTCGCACCTCGGCGTCTATCCCTCGCCCGGCGTCACCGGCATGAGCGACGGCAATGAGGCGACCAGCCCGAATACCGCCCAGGTCTGGGCCGAACACTCGATCTGGCCCCAGGACCCGGGCTTCAACACCGCCCGCGCCGGCGGCGTCACCACGCTGCAGATCCTGCCCGGATCGGCCAATCTGTTCGGCGGTCGCTCGGTGACGGTCCGCAACATCCCTTCGATCTCCATGCAGGGCATGAAATTCCCGGGCGCGCCCTATGGCGTGAAGATGGCCTGCGGCGAGAACCCCAGCCGCGTCTACGGCAGCCGCAACCAGTCGCCCGCGACCGGCATGGGCAATGTCGCCGGCTATCGCGCCGCCTTCATCGCCGCCCAAGACTACCGCGAGAAATGGGACAGGTGGCGCGAGACGGGCGAGGGCTCGCCCCCCACCCGCAACCTGCAGAATGAAACCCTGGCCGGGGTGCTGGACGGCTCCATCCTGGTCCAGAACCACTGCTACCGCGCCGACGAGATGATGGTGATGCTCGATATCGCCAGGGAGTTCGGCTACCGGATCACCGCCTTCCACCACGCCATCGAGGCCTACAAGATCGCACCGCAGCTGGCCGCGGCCGGCGTCTGCGCCGACATGTGGACCGGCTGGTGGGGCTTCAAGATGGAGGCCCTGGACGGGATCGAGGCGAACGCCGCCCTGGTCGATGCGCCCGAGGGCTCCTGCGCCGTCATCCACTCCGACGACGCCCAGCTGACCCAGAGGCTGAACCAGGAGGCCGCCGCCGCCCTGGCCGCCGGCCGCAATGCAGGCCTGGACATCTCCGAGGAACACGCCATCAGCTGGATCACCTCCAACGCCGCCCGCTCCATCGGCATCGGCGACGAGACCGGGTCGCTGGAGGCCGGCAAGCGGGGCGACGTCGTGATCTGGAGCGCCAATCCGTTCAGCGTCTATGCCCGCGCCGACCAGGTCTTCATCGACGGGGCGCTCACGTTTGACCGCTTCGACCCCCGCTACCAGCCCGTGTCCGACTTCGAGCTGGGCCAGCCGGGCTTCGGCCTGACCGCCGCCACCGTGAACGAGGGAGCCCGCTGATGCGCCGTTTCGCACTGATCTCGCTGACGGCCCTGGCCCTGTCGGCCATGCCCGCCCTCGCCCAGGAGCTCACCGCCATCACCGGCGGCCGCGTCCTGACCGGCACCTCGATCATCGAGAACGGCACCGTCGTGATCCAGAACGGCCGCGTCGTCTCGGTCGGCACCGGGGCGGCGCCCTCCGGGGCCCGCGTGATCGACGCGCGCGGCAAGGTCGTCGCACCCGGCTTCGTCGCCGTGGATGCCGGGCTGGGAGCCTCCGAAGTCTCGTCGGTGGACGGGTCCGACGATCTATCGAACAGCGCCAACACCATCTCGGCCTCGTTCGACGTCAGCTATGGCCTCGATCCGTGGTCCTTCACCCTGCCCGTCGCGCGTCTGGGCGGCATCACCCGCGCCATCGTGGTGCCGAATCACGCGGGGTCGGGCGGCGGCGGCCTGCATCAGGACGACGGCGAGGCCGCGTTCGCGGGCGCAGGCGACGGCGGCTACCAGACGCCCGGCCTGTTCGCCGGCACGGCCTCGATCATCCACCTGGCCGCCGGAAGCGACATCCTGGTCAAGCCACGCGTGGCCATGGTCGCGCCGTTCGGAGAGGCGGGGGCCGGTATCGCCGGTGGCGCGCGCGGGGCCCAGTTCGTCCAGTTCCGGGAAACCCTGGCCGAAGTCCGCCTCTATGCCCGCAACAAGTCCGCCTATGACCGCGCAGGCCTGCGCGATCTCAGCCTGTCCCGCGCCGACCTCGAGGCCCTGATCCCGGTCGCCAGTGGCGACATGCCCCTGATCGTGACCGTGCGCCGCGCGGCCGACATCCTGCAGGTGCTGCGCCTGGCCGATGAGGAGGGGGTCAAGGTCATCCTGGACGGTGCCGACGAGGGCTGGCTGGTCGCTCCGCAGATCGCGGCGGCCGGCGTGCCTGTCCTGCTGAACCCGATCGACAACCTGCCCGGCAGTATCGAGACCCGCGCCTCGCGCATGGAGAATGCTGCGGTCCTCAACGCCGCAGGCGTCGTCATCGCCATCAAGGGCAATGGCGTCCACCGCGCGCGCGAGGCCCGCTACAACGCCGGCAATGCGGTCTCGCACGGCCTGCCGTTCGAGGCGGCGATCGCGGCCCTGACCGTCAACCCGGCCCGCATCTTCGGCATGGGCGGGCAGTTCGGCGAACTGCGCGCCGGGGCCGCCGCCGATGTTGTGGTGTGGTCCGGCGACCCGCTGGAACCCCTGTCCTCGGTCACCGCCGAGTTCATCAACGGCCAGGAACAGCCCCTGACCAGCCGCCAGATCCTGCTGCGCGACCGCTATCGCGCGGGCGGCCGGATCGATGGCGGCATGCCGGTGGCGTACGGGCAGTAAACCCTGCTGTTATCTGAAATCTAGCTGCCAACTCGCAGATGGTGTTCGAAGGGAAAGTTTACTCCAAACAGTCGCTTAGCGATCCGATACTTGATGTTCATGCCTTTTCCCTGCCATGCCCAAAGCCAAGTTGGAAGCATGGCAGGAGAGGTCAGACCGAACGCTGTGCCTGCCAATAGCCCCGCGATTAGCCAGCGATGTTCGTAAAGAGCCCACGCCGCCAGCGCGAGATCAAGAAGCGTGGCTGCCCACCCGCCGGTTAGGAAGCCGATTTTGGCTACGAATCCTGTGGGCCCATATGCCGCGAATGCCCAAGCGAGGGCACCTAGGAAGCTCGCATTCCAATAAGCGTTCAGCCAAGTCTGGTCGCTTCCAAGAGCGAGTAAACCGTATGCAAAGCCCATCAATCCGAGCGGAAACTGGTAAACCGCCTCAACGGAAGCTTTCTGGTGCTGCGTCAGATACGAATTATTGAGGCTGTAAACCGTGGCTTCCGCGTGCGCTTTCGCCCGTAGATGAATCTTCGCGTGTTCGATTTCGTCTTCAGTTGGCATTTGATCGGCCTTTGATGAGCTGTCGGCTTAACCGTGAAGGCGAAACCGACGCCTGTAAATCGCCGCTCGCTTCGCCTATACGCGCGCAAATGAAGTTCCTCGACCAGGCCAAGATCTACATCCGCTCCGGCAATGGCGGGGCGGGCTCCGTGTCGTTCCGGCGCGAGAAATTCATCCCCAACGGCGGTCCGGACGGCGGCGACGGCGGCAATGGGGGCAATGTCTGGGTCGAGGCGGTCGAGGGGCTGAACACCCTGATCGACTATCGCTACCAGCAGCATTTCAAGGCTCCGACCGGCGGCCACGGACAGGGCCGCCAGATGCACGGGGCCAGGGGCGAGGACATCGTGCTGAAAGTTCCGGTCGGCACCCAGGTGCTGGGCGAGGACAAGGAAACGGTCGTGCTCGACATGGTCGAGGCGGGCCAGAGGGAGCTGCTGCTCAGTGGCGGCAACGGCGGCTGGGGCAATGTCCGCTTCAAGGGCCCGATCAACCAGGCCCCCCGCCACGCCAATCCGGGCCAGGAAGGCCAGGAGATGTGGATCTGGCTGCGGCTGAAGCTGATCGCCGACATCGGCCTGGCGGGCCTGCCCAACGCCGGCAAGTCGACCTTCCTCGCCGCCGCCAGCGCTGCGCGTCCCAAGATCGCCGACTATCCGTTCACGACGCTCGCCCCCAACCTCGGCATGGTCGACCTGAGCCCCGGCGAACGGTTCGTCATCGCCGATATCCCCGGCCTGATCGAGGGCGCATCGGAGGGGGCGGGTCTGGGCACCCGGTTCCTGGGCCACGTCGAACGCTCGGCCTCCCTGATCCACCTGATCGACGGCACCCAGGACGACGTCGCCGAGGCCTACCGCATCATCCGCGGCGAGCTGGACGCCTATGGCGAGGGCCTGGCCGACAAGCAGGAAATCCTGGCGCTCAACAAGATCGACGCCCTGACCCCCGAGGCGCGCGAGGAGAAGGCGGCGGAACTGGAAGCCGTGGCCGGTCGCCGCCCGATGCTGGTTTCCGGCGTTTCCGGAGAGGGCGTGCCCGAACTGCTGCGCGCGGCCTGGGCCGAGGTGCGCAAGACGCGGGGCGAGATCGACGAGGAAGGCGACGAGATCGAGACCTTCGCCGACGGCTGGGTGCCTTAGGGCATGGACTTTCTCCCTCCCCCTCGGGGGAGGGCAGGTTGCGAAGCAACCGGGTGGGGGCGGCAAGGCAAGCGGCACGGTCAGAGTCTGGGGCGCCTTGCCCTCCCCACCCGGTCTTCGCTTCGCTGCGACCACCCTCCCCCTCGGGGGAGGGAGAATATCGCGACACTCCGGATCGTCCGTGTTAGCTCACCCTTGAGCATAAGCCCGCCGCGAGTCCCGCCGCCTTGTCCTTCTTCCATGCCGGTCCCGCGCCCCAGGCGAGCGGCCCCCGATCCGGGGCGTTGAGGGACGGCCTGACCCTGATGCCCGGCATGAAGGTCGGACTGTTCGGCGGGTCGTTCAATCCGGCGCACGACGGCCACGCCCACGTTGCCGAAACCGCCATGCGGCGGCTGGATCTGGATCGGGTCGTCTGGCTGGTCTCGCCCCAGAACCCGCTGAAGGACGCCCGCCAGACCGCACCGCTGGCCGAGCGGCTGGCCTCGGCCCAGGCGTTCGCCGGCGGCCCCCGCATGACCGTCTCCGATTTCGAGAGCCGCGCCGGCACCTTCTGGACCATCGACACCTTGCGGGCGCTGAAGGCCCGGCATCCCGGCGTGCGGTTCGTCTGGCTGATGGGCTCCGACAATCTGGAAAGCTTTCACCGCTGGCGCGGATGGACCGACATCATGCGGATGATGCCCGTCGCGGTCGTCGCCCGACCCGGCTCCCTGCTGGAAAGCCGCTCGGCCCCCGCAGCCCGCCGCTTCGCCGGCCACCGCGTGGCTTCGGACGAGGCCCGCATGTTGCCCCTGATGGCCGCCCCGGCCTGGACCTATCTGACCGCGCCCCTGAACCCCAGTTCGTCGACGGCGGTGCGAAACAAGGGCGGGCCGCCGCTCAGCTAGAGAGGCTCCGCGCGCCGGGCGTTTGCGCGCCAGGGTCACAAGGTGACCTCTTGGCCCATCCATGCTAGAGAGCGTGTTTGGTGAACCCTCCCGGAGCCTTCCACTGACCCCCTCGCCCGCGCACGACGCGCAAGACCATCCCGATCGCGACGACGCCGTTTCCAACACGGCCCACGAGATGGATGCCATCGAACCCATCCACGCCGAGGACGGCGACGACGGTTCGGACGAAGACCTTTCCGACGACTCCGCCGAGGATTTTCCGCTGTTCGGCGCGGACGATGACGCCGACGACGTATCCAGCTTCGACCGCCAGGGCGTGGTGCCCACCGGCTCGAACCCGCTGGAGACCGCACTTCTGTCCAAACTCGACGAGGACAAGGCCCAGGACATCGTCCTGATCGACCTGAAGGGCAAGTCCCCGATGGCCGACACCATGATCGTGGCCTCGGGCCGCTCACACCGTCACGTCGGTGCCCTGGCCGACCATCTGCTGCGCACGCTCAAGGAACAGGGTCTGGGCCGCGCCAAGGTCGAGGGTCTGCCCCACTGCGACTGGGTGCTGATCGACGCCGGCGACGTCATCGTCCATCTGTTCCGGCCCGAAGTGCGGATGTTCTACAACATCGAGAAGATCTGGGCCGTCGACAGCGCGCACCGGACGGCGAACGCCTGATCCAGCCATGAAGCTGGCGATCGTGGCGATCGGCAAACCCGGGCGCGGTCCCGAGGCCACGCTCGCCAGCGACTATGCCGCCCGCGCGACCGCCGCCGGGCGGGCCCTGGGGCTGGGCCCGCTCGATCTGATCGACCTCGATCCGCGAAAGCCGGGCAAGGCCCCGGAGGCCGAACTGATTCTGGCCGCCGCCGAGGGCGCGCATCTGATCGCCTGCGACGAACGGGGCCGGACCTGGCCCAGTCGCGCCTTCGCCGACCACATCGCTGCCCTGCGCGACCGGGGTGAGCGGCGGCTGGTCTTCGCCATCGGCGGGGCGGACGGACTGGATGCCGGCATTCTGGCCGCCGCCGGATCGACCCTGGCCTTCGGACCCCAGACCTGGCCCCATGCCCTGGCCCGCGCCATGCTGGCCGAACAGCTCTATCGCGCCGTGACGATCCTGGCCGGATCACCCTATCATCGGGACTGATGAATCGGCCCGCCCTCCTGTCCCTGATGATCGCCCTGTCGGCCCTGCCGGCCGCGGCATCGGTTCAGGACGATCTCGAACTGCTTCAGGCCCGCTATCGCGACGAGGTCGTCCGCGCCCGCCGCCTGCGCGCAGACGCGGCCGAAGCGGCCGTCTCCCTGGCCGCACTCGACCGTCAGCTGACCTCATTGCGGCGCGACCAGACCGCCGACGACGTCCAGATGTCGGCCCAGCGCCAGCGTCTGCGAGACCTGTCCCGACGCGAGGCCGTCCTCGTCACGGAACTGGCCCGCACCCGCGACGCCCAGGGCCGCCTGTTCTCGGCCCTGCAGATGATGAGCCGCAAGCCGCCGCCACCCCTGCTGGTTCCGGCCGACCGCGCCGTCGATACCGTCCGGGCTGCCATCCTGATGAAGGCCATGGCCCCGGCGCTGCAGCGTCGCGCCGCGGGCTTCGATGCGCGCCAGGCCGAGGTCCGCCGCATCCGCCGTCTCGCCGTCCTGGCCAGCGAGCGGCTGCTGACCAGCGAGAGCACCCAGGGAGATCGCCGCGCCGAGATCGAGGACCTGGTCGCCCGCCGCTCCGCCCTGCTGGCCGTGCTCAAGGCCGACGCCGACCGGGCCGAGCGCGCCTCGGCCGCGCTGGAGACCCGCATCCGCAATCTGGGTGGCCGACCGGCCGATATCGTCCCGTCCAGGGACGCGACCCCGGCCATGCGCCTGCCCGCCGGACGCGCACGCCTCACCCCGCCGGTCTCCGGTTCGCCCACCGTCCGGTTCGGACGCGGCTCCAGCGGCTGGCGCTGGCCGTCCAGCGCCGGTCCGGTCGCCTCGCCCGCCGCCGCCCGCGTCGACTATGCCGGTCCTCTGAACGGCTGGGGCCAGGTGGTCATCCTCGATCTCGGCCCCGGCTGGCGCGCGGTCATCGCCGGTCTGGACGGAGTCTCGGTCGCCTCCGGAGACCGGATCGCCGACGGCCAGTCGGTCGGCACCGGCACGGCGGGCGGTGAGGTCTATCTGGAGCTGCGCCGCGAGGATCGCCCCGTGGATCCGGCCCCGTACCTTTAAGGCAGTAGGCAATAGGCAATAGGCAATAGAAGGTAACGAATGGGGAGCGTCCGCTGCGCGGACTACCCGCTCTCGGTTCGCCTGCGTCCCGCCTATTGCCTACTGCCTATTGCCTCCCTTCCAATTCCGCTTCCCATGCCCGCCCCGCACTGATTTTATCCACCGACGCGACGTCGCCACGATTTCATCGTGACATGTCGTTCCATGACCCTGCCGCCGGGCCGGCGGGCTGAAAGAGACCGAATGCGTAAACTGTTCATCGTCGGCGGTGCCGTCCTCGCCCTGGGGCTCAGCGGCATGACCGTGGCGTCCCAGACGCCGAGGAACGAGACGTTCCGCATGCTGCAGCTGTTCGGCGATACCCTGGCGGTGGTCGAGCAGTATTATGTGGTCCCGGTCGACAACAAGAAGCTGATCGAGGCGGCCCTGGCGGGCATGATGACCGCGCTGGATCCGCATTCCAACTATCTGTCCCCGGACGGGTATGGCGACCTGCAGGAGCGGACGACCGGCGAATACTCCGGCGTCGGCCTGACCATCTCTGCCGAGGGCGGCGTGGTGAAAGTCATCTCGCCGATGGACGACAGCCCCGCCGCCCGCGCGGGCGTCAAGGCCGGGGACGTCATCTCGGCCATCGATGGCCAGAACGCCTCGGGTCTTACGGTGTCGCAGGTGTCGGACAGGCTGCGCGGTGCCATGGGCACATCGGTGAAGGTGACCTTCCTGCGCGACGGTGAGGACCCTCTGGAGACCACCCTGGTCCGTGAGGTCATCAAGGTCGAAAGCGTGACCGGCCGCCTGGAGGGCGATTTCGGCTATCTGCGCATCTCGACCTTCAACGAGAACACCGGGCGCGAACTGGCCGCCGCGATCCAGAAGATCAGGACCGAAAAGCCCGATGTGAAGGGCTTCGTGCTGGACCTGCGCAACAACGGAGGCGGCCTGCTGACCGCCGCCATCGACGTGTCCGATACCTTCCTGCAGCGTGGCGAGATCGTCAGCCAGCGGGGACGCAAGCCCGACCAGATCGAACGTTATGCCGCCCGGCCCGGAGACCTGACCGGCGGCCTGCCGCTGGTGGTGCTGATCAACTATGGATCGGCCTCGGCGTCCGAGATCGTCGCCGGCGCGCTGAAAGATCAGGAGCGGGCGACCCTCGTCGGCCTGACCAGCTTCGGAAAGGGCTCGGTCCAGACCGTGATCCCGCTCAGGAACGGTCAGGACGGTGCGCTGTCGATCACCACGGCGCGCTATTACACCCCGTCCGGCCGCTCGATCCAGAAGATCGGCATCGAGCCGGACCTGGAAGTCGCCCGCAACGCGGCGGAGGCCCGCATCGTCTCCCGCTCCAGCTTCATCTATTCCGAAGCCGCCTATGCCACGGCGCTGGACGCCTCGATCGGCGCGGAACGCAAGGGCGCCCATACGCCCCGCGAGGCCCCCGGCGAGGACTATGACAAGGACGCCGACTACCAGCTGCAGCGCGCGCTTGACGTGCTCCGCGCCGGTGGTGACCTGACCCGCCTGGCCGCCGCGCCCGACGGCATCGTCATCAACGACGGCACGATCCAGACGGCCGCGGTCGATACGACGGAAGAGCCAGAGGGCGAATAGGCAGGGCGCGAACCGGCAAGAAACGCGCTCAAGTCGGGAGGCTCCGCGAGCCGACCATCGCGCGCCGCATCAGCGGCCAGAAACATGCCTAACGCGCCGTTAGGCTTTCTTAACCGACGGCCGTTCATAGTCGTGGGCGAAGGTCGAGGTCCGGAAATCCGTCCGGGCCCTGTATCGAGCGTCCGCCCATCATGTTCGCCAAGCGCCAGTCCGCCCTCGCCGCCGCCGCCGGTGCCCCGCCTCCGGGTCGGGGTCTGAAGCTCGACTTCAAACCCGTCGGGGCGATGCTGAAGAAACCGCCCGTCGCCGTGGGGGCCGCTGGCCTGCTGCTGCTGGGCACCGTCGCCCTGTTCCTGACCGTGCTGGGCGACCCCCGGGCCGGCACGCCGTCGGCGCGCGTTTCCCTGCACCGCCCCGCCCCTGTCGCTCCCCCCGCGCCTTCGGGGCTGGAGGCGTTCAGCATGGGTGGATTCGGGGCCTGGCAGGGTCTGTCGGGGGTTCCCGTCGATCCCGCCACCGGCGCGGCCGGCGGCGACGCCCTGATCACCCTGCCCGACGGGGCCACCGTCGCAGGCGGCTCGGCCATCGCGGCCCCGCCCCAGCCGGCCCAGCCCCTGGTCGCGGCCCCCATCGCCGGTCTCAGCCAGCCGGGTCCGCTGGGGCCTCTGCCCGTCATCGCGCCCGACGGCCGCGTCCCGGCCCAGGCCTATGCCCGCCCCTTCCGCCCGAACGGCAAGCCGACGGTGGCCCTGATCGTCGGCGGACTCGGCCTCAACGCCGTGACCACCCGCGCCGCGATCGAGCGCCTGCCCGCCGAGGTCACCCTGTCCTTCGTGCCCTATGCCGAGGGCCTTCAGGGGTGGATCAACCTGGCCCGCGCGCAAGGGCACGAGGTGATGATCGAGATCCCGATGGAGCCGACCGGTTATCCCAACACCGACCCCGGGCCCTATACCCTGCTGAACAATGCCACCCCCGACGACGTCCAGGCCAAGATGAACTGGCTGCTGGGCCGCGCGACCGGCTATTTCGGGGTCACCAACTATCTCGGCGACCGGTTCGTGACCTCCGACACGGGCATGAGCGCCTTCCTCGGCATCCTGCGCCAGCGCGGCATCGCCTTCCTCGACGATGGCTCGGCCCGTCGCCGGCCGGGGGCCTGGGCCCGCGCCAGCGCCGACAGCATCATCGATGAGACCCAGACCCCCGCCGCCATCATCGGGGCCCTCAACATGCTGGAAGCCACCGCCAAGACCCGCGGCGCGGCGATGGGGACCGGCTTCGCCTATCCCGTGACGGTCGAGGCCGCCGCCCGCTGGACCGCCGGTCTGGAAGCCCGCGGTCTGCAACTGGCCCCGGCGTCGGCGATGACGCAGAGGCCGGGAAGATAGGGATTAGGGATTAGGGAAAAGGACGCTCTGCTCGGCGCAGGGGTGCCGACCCTCTTGCTTCATGATCCCTAATCCCCAATCCCTAATCCCAATGCCCTCCTTCCCCAAACACCGCCCCAACGTCGGCGTCGTCCTGTTCAATGCCGCAGGCCAGGTCTGGTACGGCCATCGCGCCGGTCAACCGACGGACCATGCTTGGCAGTTCCCGCAAGGCGGGGTGGACAGGGGCGAGGACCTCGAGGCCGCCGCCCGACGCGAGCTGGAGGAAGAGACCGGTGTCACCTCTGCCGCGCTGATCGGCCGCACCGAAGGCTGGATCGTCTACGACTTCCCCGAGGCCCTGAAACTGGCGCACCGGCTCGAGGGCCGGAAGCCCTGGGACGGCCAGAAGCAGGTCTGGTTCGCCTTCCGCTTCACCGGCGACGAGGCCGAGATCGCCCTGAACCGCCACGACGAGATCGAGTTCGACGCCTGGCGCTGGGGCGAGCTGTCGGAGGCCTGCGACCTGATCGTGCCGTTCAAGCGCGCGGCCTATGAACAGGTCGTGGCGGCGTTCAGCCGGTTCACGCCCTGATCCTCCCCCGTTCGCTACGCTCGGGATGAGGATCGCCGCAACGCCAGCCGGACCAGCCCCGCCACCGCCACCAGCGCCCAGGCCCCCTCCATCAGCGCCGCCGACAGGTTGAAGTCCACCGACAACGACCACAGGATCAGCAGCGCGCCGACGAGGTTCAGGCACAGGGCGGGCCATTGTTTGGGATCGAGCCGCCCCGCCGTCGCCCCGGCATAGGCCACCAGGATCAGCAGGACGCCGAAGATGCCGAGAAGGTCAGGTAGGGACATGGTGATCCTTAGCTCGAGGCAACGCTCGCGGCCACAGGTGCGGGCTTCAAAGATGAAGGGCGTCGACGCCGCACCTTGTCATCCCGGCCGAAGCGAAGCGGAGAGCCGGGACGAGACAGGACTCCAAAAAAACTCCCGGGCAGCTCGCAGAGCTGAACCGGGAGACGGGTGGCTTCGACCCTGCTCCCGGACAGGCTCCGCCTTCCGGGAGGGATCGTCCTCGGGGCGTCACCATCCCCGATAGCCGCTGCGCGGCTTCGGGAATGACAAGCCCTTAAGCCGCGGCTGTTTCCGTGGCTTCCTCGGCCAGGATGGACAGGCCGGCGGGGGTCACGTCGGCGAAGCCTCCGCGCACCGTAAAGGTCCGCCGCGACGCGCCGTCGAACACCGTGACCGGGCCTTCGCGCAGGGCGGTCATGAAGGGCGCGTGGTCGGCCAGGACGCCGAAGTCACCCTCGACGCCCGGCGCATCGACCTGATCGACGAGGCCGGAGAAGACCTCGCGTTCCGGCGAGACCAGCGAAAAGCTGAGCTTGCCCGCCATTACGCTGCGTCCGCCGCCAGCTTCTGGGCCTTCTCGACGGCTTCCTCGATGGGGCCGACCATATAGAAGGCGGCTTCGGGCAGGTGGTCGTATTCACCGGCGACGATGCCCTTGAAACCACGAATGGTTTCGGCCAGAGGCACGTACTTGCCTGGCGAGCCCGTGAACACTTCGGCCACGTGGAAAGGCTGCGACAGGAAACGCTGGATCTTTCGCGCGCGGGCGACACGATCAGCTTGTCCTCTTCCGACAGCTCGTCCATGCCCAGGATGGCGATGATGTCCTTCAGGGCCTTGTACTGCTGCAGCGTACCTTGCACCGCACGGGCCGTGGCGTAGTGGTCTTCGCCCACGACGTTCGGGTCCAGCTGGCGGCTGGTGGAGTCCAGTGGGTCCACGGCAGGGTAGATACCCAGCGAGGCGATGTCACGCGACAGCACCACGGTGGAGTCCAAGTGGGCGAACGTGGTGGCAGGCGAAGGATCGGTCAAGTCATCGGCAGGCACGTACACGGCCTGGATGGAGGTGATCGAGCCGACCTTGGTCGACGTAATACGCTCTTGCAGACGGCCCATTTCTTCGGCCAGCGTAGGCTGGTAGCCCACGGCGGAAGGCATACGGCCCAGCAGAGCGGACACTTCGGTACCGGCCAGCGTGTAGCGGTAGATGTTGTCCACGAAGAACAGCACGTCACGGCCTTCGTCACGGAAGGACTCGGCGATGGTCAGACCGGTCAGCGCCACACGCAGACGGTTGCCTGGGGGCTCGTTCATCTGGCCGTACACCATGGCAACCTTGGACTCTTCGAGCTTCTCCAGGTTCACCACGCCGGAATCGGCCATTTCATGGTAGAAGTCGTTCCCTTCACGGGTACGCTCGCCCACACCAGCGAACACCGACAGACCGCTGTGGGCCTTGGCGATGTTGTTGATGAGTTCCTGCATGTTCACGGTCTTGCCCACACCGGCGCCGCCGAACAGGCCGATCTTGCCGCCCTTGGTGTAGGGGCAGATCAGGTCGATGACCTTGATGCCGGTGACCAGGATTTCCGACGAGGTCGACTGTTCCTCGAAGCTGGGCGCCTCGCGGTGGATCGGGCGGAACATCGTCGTCTTCAGCGGGCCCTGTTCGTCGATCGGCGCGCCGACGACGTTCATGATGCGACCCAGGGTGCCCGGACCGACGGGCACCGATATCTGCGCGCCGGTGTCGATGACCGGCTGGCCGCGGGTCAGACCCTCGGTCGCGTCCATCGCGATGGTGCGGACGGTGTTCTCGCCGAGTGCTGGGCGACTTCGAACCAGGGTGAAGCGGCTTGTCGCCGTTCCTGGTCGACGTTCTGGGTTTCCAGCGCGTTCAGGATGGCGGGCAGCTGGCCGGTGAACTCCACGTCCACGACGGCGCCGATGACCTGGGCGATCTTGCCCACGCCGGTGCCGGCGGTGACCACGGCATTGCCGGTGGCGGCGGCGGCTTTCGGTGCCTTGGGAGCGGCAGGCTTCCGGGCGGCGGGCTTCTTGGCGACGGTGTCGGTCATCGGTCGGGGTCCGTTCTTATCGTGTGTCTGTCAGGATCGGAGGATCAGAGCGCTTCCGCGCCGGCGATGATCTCGATCAGTTCGGTTGTGATCTGGGCCTGGCGCTTGCGGTTGTATGTCAGCCGGAGCGAGGTGATGAGTTCGCCCGCGTTGCGGGTGGCGTTGTCCATGGCGCCCATCTGGGCCCCGAAGAAGCTGGCCTGGTTCTCATATAACGCGGCCAGGACCTGGGTTGTCAGGTTGCGCGGCAGCAGCACGTCGAGGATCTCCTCCTCCGACGGCTCATAGTCATAGACCGCACCGTTCAGGTCGACCGGGGGGGCGTCGCCATCGACCACGGCGGGGATCAGCTGCCTGGGCGTCGGCACCTGGGAGATCACCGACTGGAAGCGGCTGTAGAACAGGGTCACGACGTCGGCGTTTCCGGCCTCGAACTCCTCGGCGATCAGACGGGCGATCGGCTCGGCGGTCGTCATGCCGATGACCTTGTGGTCCGACAGTTCGAACGTCCGGATGATCCGGCCGCCATACAGGCGGGTCAGGCCGTCGCGGACCTTGCGGCCCACGGCGACGATCCGGACGTCCTTGCCGTTGGCGATCAGGGTGTTGATCCGTTCCTTGGCGGCGCGGATGACGTTGGTGTTGAACCCGCCGGCCAGACCCTTGTCGCCCGTGGCCACCACGACCAGGTGCTTCTGGTCCTTGCCCGTGCCGGACAGCAGTTTGGGGGCACCGTCGCCCGACACGCCCGCCGCCAGATTGGCGATGACGGCGGCCATCTTGCGGGCATAGGGACGCGCGCTTTCGGCCTGCCCCTGGGCACGCTTCAGCTTGGCCGCGGCGACCATGTTCAGCGCCTTCGTGATCTTCTGCGTGGACTTCACGCTTTCGATCCGGTTGCGCATTTCCTTGAGGCTGGCCATCGGGCGCTACTCTCTCAGCTTTCCGGGGTCAGACTTAGGCGAAGGTCTTGGCGAAGGCTTCGATCGCGGCCTTCAGCTCGGCTTCCAGCTCCCTGGACAGGGCCTTGGTCGACTTGATGGCGTCCAGCGTCGACTGATGGGCCGAGTGCATCCGGGCCAGCAGTTCGGCCTCGAAGCGACCGATGTCGGCCACGGCGATCTTGTCGAGGTAGCCGCGCGTGCCGGCATAGACCGAGACGACCTGCTCCTCGACGGTCAGCGGCGAGTACTGTGCCTGCTTGAGCAGTTCGGTCACGCGGGCACCGCGGTCCAGCTGCTTGCGGGTGGCTTCGTCCAGGTCGGAAGCGAACTGCGCGAACGCAGCCAGCTCACGGTACTGGGCCAGGTCGGTACGGATACCACCGGACATGTTCTTCACCAGCTTGGTCTGGGCAGCACCACCGACGCGGGACACCGAGATACCGGCGTTGATGGCGGGGCGGATACCAGCGTTGAACAGCGAGGTTTCCAGGAAGATCTGGCCGTCGGTGATCGAGATCACGTTGGTGGGCACGAAGGCGGACACGTCGCCGGCTTGCGTTTCGATGATCGGCAGTGCGGTCAGCGAACCGGTCTTGCCCTTGACTTCACCCTTGGTGAAGGCTTCGACGTAGTCGGCGTTCACGCGGGCTGCGCGTTCGAGCAGGCGGCTGTGGAGATAGAACACGTCGCCAGGGTAGGCTTCGCGGCCTGGTGGACGGCGCAGCAGCAGCGACACTTGGCGGTAAGCCACGGCCTGCTTCGACAGATCGTCATAGATGATCAGGGCGTGCATGCCGTTGTCGCGGAAGAACTCGCCCATGGCGTGCAGCCGGAGTAGGCCGACACGTACTGCATGGCAGCCGATTCGGAAGCCGATGCGGCCACCACGATCGTGTATTCCATGGCACCGGCTTGTTCCAGCGCGCGCACCACGTTCTTGATCGACGGTCGAGCGCTTCTGGCCGATGGCGACGTAGATGCAGTAAAGCTTCTCGCCTTCCGAGGCACCTTCGACGTTGATCGACTTCTGGTTCAGGATCGCGTCGATGGCCACGGCGGTCTTGCCGATCTGGCGGTCGCCGATGATCAGCTCGCGCTGGCCGCGGCCGACGGGGATCAGGGTGTCGATGGCCTTCAGGCCGGTCTGCATCGGCTCGTGCACCGATTTCCGGGGGATGATGCCCGGAGCCTTCACGTCCACGCGGCGGCGCTCGGTGAACTGGATCGGGCCCTTGCCGTCGATCGGCTCGCCCAGCGGGTTGACCACGCGACCCAGCAGGCCCTTGCCGACCGGCACGTCCACGATCTCGCCCAGGCGGCGGACCTCATCGCCCTCGGCGATCTGGGCGTCGGCACCGAAGATCACGGCCCCGACGTTGTCGCGTTCCAGATTCAGGGCCATGCCCTTCACGCCGGCCTTGGGGAATTCGATCATCTCGCCGGCCTGGACGTTGTCCAGACCGTGGATGCGGGCGATGCCGTCGCCGACCGACAGGACCTGACCCACGTCGGAAACATCGGCTTCGACGCCGAAGTTGGCGATCTGGGACTTGAGGATGGCCGAAATCTCGGCGGCGCGGATGTCCATGGTCGGGCTCTCTGGCTTTCGTCTTCCTGGGCGTCGGCGGCGAGGCCGACGGTCAAATCGTGGTGCAGCCTATGCGCGCTGCCGTCGGGTTTATGAAGCGGATCAAGCCCGCTTCAGGGCGAACTTCATCTGGTCGAGCTTGGTCTTCAGCGAGGCGTCGAACAGTTTCGAGCCGACCTTGACCTTCAGTCCGCCGAGGATCGAGGGATCGACGCGGGCGGTCATTTCCGGATCCTTGCCGAGCGCGGTCGTCAGGGCGGTCTTGATGGCCTTCAGCTGGGTCGCCGTAAGGGCCTGGGCCGAGACGACCTCGGCCGCCACAACGCCGGTGTGGCGCGCATACAGGGCCTCGAAGCCGGTGATGACGCCGCCGAGGTCGCGGGCGCGGCCGTTCTGGGCTAGCAGACCCAGGAAATTCCTCGTGGTCGTCTCGAACTTCGCGGCTGTGGCGATGGCGGTCAGGCCCTTTCCCTGATCCTCGGCCGACAGGATCGGCGACGTGGCCATGCGGCGCAGGTCGGCGCTCTCGACCCAGGCCGCCTTCAGCGACTTCAGATCGGCGCGGACGGCGTCCAGCCGGCCCGTTTCCAGGGCGAGATCGAACAGCGCCTGGGCATAGCGCGCGCCGACTTCCGTCGTTCTGAAATCGTCAGCCAAGGCCTGTCCGTCCGAATACGTATCTGTTCAAACGACCGGCCGCGAGCCTCGCGCCGGTCAAAGGCTTGAAATGCTTAAGGAAAGCACGCCAGTGGCTGTTTCATCCGAAACACCCTCTGGAAGCCGGGCGCCTGATAGCATGGGCTTTTGCCGGTCGCAACCGACGGGGCGCGGGTCGGGGGACCTGCTCCGGAGCCTGATCCACACTTTCGGTCTGACCCGCGACGGGGGTCCAGCTCAAACGATCAGGCTCTACGCCCCCGCCTTCTTCGCAAAGCCCCAGGCCGCGGCGGCCAGGGGTTCGACCTGTGCGGCCATGGAGCGCGCCTGGGGCGAGGCGGCGGTGCCATCTCGCACCCGCCCGGCGATGCCTTGGCAGATGGCGGCGAGGCGGAACAGGTTGTAGGCGAACAGCCAGTCCAGATGCGCGGGGGCTGCCGTCCCCGACTGCTCGCAGTAGCGGGCGACTGTCTCCTCGACCGAGGGAATGCCCAGCGCCTCCAGATCGGCACCCCCCAGACCGTTTCGAAGTGTCGCAGGGATGGCCCAGCCGATCAGCAGATAGGACAGGTCCGCCAGCGGATCGCCCAGGGTCGACAGCTCCCAGTCCAGAACGGCCCGAACCTGCGCCGTGTCGGGAGCCATGATCAGGTTGTCCAGCCGGAAGTCGCCGTGAACGATGCGCGTCGGCCCCTGTGGCGGCAGGTCCTGGGGCAGGAAGGCGATCAGCCGATCCATGTCGGCGACAGGGCCCGTTTCCGACGCCCGGTACTGTTTGGTCCAGCGCGCGGTCTGGCGCTCGAAATAGTTGCCGGGGCGGCCGTAGTCGCCCAAGCCGATAGCGTCCGGATCGAACCGGTGCAGCGCTGCCAGGGCATCGACCTGGGCCCGGTAGATCGCGCCTCGCTCCCCGGGCTCCATGCCGGGCAGCTTCAGGTCCCACAGCACCCGGCCCTCGACTTTGGCCATGACATAGAACATCGAGCCGATCACGGTCTCGTCGACACACAGCGCATGGGGCCGGGCCACGGGGTAGTCCTGCGCGTACAGGGCCGAGATGACGGTGTATTCGCGGTCGACGGCGTGGGCGCTGGGCAGCAGGGTGCCGGGCGGCTTGCGCCGCAGCACATAGGCGGCCCCGGGCGTGACCAGCTCATAGGTCGGGTTGGACTGTCCGCCCTTGAACTGACGGATCGTCAGAGGCCCGCCATAGCCATCGACGTGGTCGACCATCCAGCGGTCCAGGGCCACCTCGTCCAACCGGTATCGGGCATCGACCTCGCGGGTGCCTGAGAAAGTGGACTGGGCGTCTTCGATGGCGGCGGCGGTGTCGGTCTGGGTCATGCGGCGGCGATGATGGCGGCGTTCACCGCGCGACGCCAGCCCTCGAGCAGCCGGATGCGTTCGACCTCGTCCATGCGCGGTGTCCAGACGGCGGGAGCCTCGTCGTTGTGGGGCTCCAGACTGTCGATCAGCCCGGCGCCCCGCGCTGCCAGACGGGCCGCCCCCAGGGCGGTCATCTCCTGAAACGCCGGACGTTCGACCGGCACGCCGCAGATGTCGGCCACGAACTGCATGGCGAAGGCGTTGGCGGTGACGCCGCCGTCGACCTTCAGGACCTTCAACGGCGGGGCCCCGTCCTTTTCGAGCGCGTCCAGGAGGTCGCGTGTCTGATAGGCCAGGGCCTCCAGGGCCGCGCGGACGAAATGCGCCGGCCTCGCATCCCGCGTCAGGCCGATGACCGTCCCGCGCGCGTCCGGCTCCCACCAGGGCGCGCCCAGGCCCGTGAAGCCGGGCACCAGATAGACGCCGCCGTTGTCGGCCAGGGTCTGGGCCACCGCCTCCGACTGGCGACTGTCGGTGATCATTCCGACCCCGTCCCGCAGCCACTGGATCGCCGACCCCGCCGAGAAGATCGATCCCTCCAGCGCATAGGCGACGGCCCCGCCGACCGAATAGCCCGGCGTGCCCAGAAGGCGGCTGGACGAGGACACCGGCGCATCGCCGACATTGGCGACCAGGAAGGCCCCGGTGCCGTAGGTGATCTTGGCGTCTCCGGGCTTCAGCGCGCCGTGGCCGACCAGCGCCGCCTGCTGGTCCCCCGCCGAGCCCGTGATCGGCAGGGCGCAGCCGAACAGGGCGGGGTCGCACGCGCCCATCGGGCCGGCACAGCCGACGATGCGCGGCAGGGCGGCTTTCGGCACGTCGAACAGGTCGCACAGGTCGTCGCGCCACTGGAGGGTATGCAGGTCCATCAGCGAGGTGCGCGACGCATTTGTCGCGTCCGTGACGTGGCTGGCCCCGCCGGTCAGCTTCCAGATCAGCCACGACTCGATCGTACCTAGCAGGACCTCGCCGCCGGCCGCGCGCGCGCGCGCGCCGGGCACCGCATCCAGCAGCCAGGCGAACTTGGTCGCGGAAAAGTAGGGGTCGAGGATCAGGCCCGTCGCCGCCTGGACCATCGCCTCATGGCCCTCGGCCGCCAGCCGGGTCGTGACCGCGGTCGTGCGGCGGTCCTGCCAGACGATGGCCCGGTGCAGGGGCTCGCCGGTCGTGGCGTCCCACAGGACGGAGGTCTCCCGCTGGTTGGTGATGCCGATGGCGGAGAAGCGCCCGACACCCCCGGCCTTCCCGATCACCTCGCGACAGGTCTGGACCGTCGCGGTCCAGATCTCGGCGGCGTCATGCTCGACCCAGCCGGACTTCGGGAAATGCTGGGTCAGTTCGATCTGGCTGACCGCGATGGGATGCAGGCCGTGGTCGTCCCGGAGCTCGAAAGCGATGGCGCGGGTGGAGGTGGTGCCCTGGTCGATGGCGAGGATGCAGGTCGTCATGCCGCCACCTTACGCGCACCACCGTCATCGGGTTAAGTGGGACCATGACCGATCGCATCGCTTCGTATGAAGGCGTCCTGGACGCCGCCCGCCAGATCGCCCCGGCGGCCGTCCGCACGCCCCTGATCGAGAGCCCGGCGCTGAACGCACGGACGGGCGGGCGCATCCTGCTGAAGGCCGAGACGCTGCAGGTTGCCGGTGCGTTCAAGTTTCGCGGGGCCTACAACCGCATCAGCCGCCTGACCGCGACCGAGCTGGCCAGCGGCGTCGTCGCCTTCTCGTCCGGCAACCATGCCCAGGGGGTGGCGGCGGCGGCGAAGCTGATGGGCACGCGGGCGGTGATCGTGATGCCGGCCGACAGCCCCGCGATCAAGATCGAGGGCGTGAAGGCCTTCGGCGGCGAGGTCCGCCTCTACGACCGCTGGACCGAAAGCCGGGAGGAGATCGGGGCCCAGGTGGCCCGGGAGCGAGGCTCCGTGCTCGTCCCTCCTTTCGACGACCCCTACGTCATCGAGGGTCAGGGCACGACGGCGCTGGAACTGCTGGACCAGGCCGATGGCCCGATCGATCAGCTGATCTGCTGCTGTTCCGGCGGCGGGCTGATGGCGGGGATCAATCTGGTGCTGGAGGCACGGAGCCCCCGGACGAAGAGCTGGGCGGTGGAGCCCGAAGCCTTCGACGACACGGCCCGGTCGCTGGCGGCCGGTGAGCGCGTGGGGCATCCGAAGGGGCCGCCATCGATCTGCGACGCGCTGCAGACGCCGGTCCCCGGCGTCCTGACCTTTCCGATCAACCGGCGCGTCCTGACCGGGGCCGTCACTATCTCCGACCAGGACGCGGCCGATGCCGTGGCCTATGCCTTTCGCACCCTGAAGCTCGTGGTCGAGCCGGGGGGCGCGGCAGCGCTCGCCGCCGTGCTGGCGGGCAAGGTCGAGACGACCGGTCTGACGACGGCGGTGATCCTTTCGGGCGGCAACATCGACCCCGGACTGTTCTCGCAAATCATAGAGGGTCGATTCCGGCCCGGGCCCCAGGGAGACGCTGCATGACCAAAACATCCGACCTTCAATCCCTGATCGGCACCGAGATCGGCGTCTCGAAATGGATCCTGGTGGACCAGGCGCGCATCGACGCCTTCGCCGAGATCACCGAGGACCGGCAGTTCATCCACATCGATCCGGAAGCCGCCCGGGCCACGCCGTTCGGCGGCACCATCGCCCATGGTTTCCTGACCCTCAGCCTCGCCTCGGCCATGTCCTATGATGCGGTCAAGCCGCTGGAGGGCGTCGTGATGGGCGTCAACTATGGCTTCGACAAGCTGCGATTCCTCGCCCCCGTGCCGGCCGGATCGAAGATCCGGGGCCGGTTCAGACTGCTGGGCGCCGAGGACAAGGGTGGCGGGCGCTGGCTCCTCAAACACGAGCTGACGGTCGAGATAGAAGGGGCGGAGAAGCCGGCCCTGATCGCGGAGTGGCTGGGGATGCAGGTGGTCGCGGGCGGCTGATGACGGTGGACGCTCCAGAGCGGGTGGCCGATAAACCCATGACGTCCATACGGTAATCGACGCACAGCAGCACCACGGCACGACCTTCCTGCGTCTGGCCTATCCGGTCGCCGTGCTCGCCGCATGGACGGCGCTCGACCTGTTCCAGCGCGTCCGGGGCCGCGAGGGACGCGACAGGGCCCACGGCCGGGCGCGGCACCCCCGGGCCCGGCCGCCATCGACGGACTGAGCATCATCCGAAGGCGGCCAGCCGATCGTCCAGCCGCGCCCGGAGGGTCGGCCATTCCTCGCAGAGGATCGAATAGATCACGGAGCTGCGGATACGCCCGGTCCAGGTGACCTTGTCGTTGCGCATCACGCCCTCGCGCACCGCGCCCAGTTTGGCCATCGCCGCCTGGCTGCGCTGGTTGATCTGATCCACCTGGAAGACGACGCGCTGGGCACCACAGCCGAAGGCATGGTCCAGCAGGAGTCGTTTCGTGGCCGGATTGACCACCCCGCCACGCGCGGATGGTCGATAGTAGGTCGTGCCGATCTCGACCGCGCGATTGGCGGGCTGGATGTCGATGAAGGTGCTCAGGCCGACGACCTCGCCCTCATGGATCACGGCGAAGGGGATGCGCGTTCCGACTGCTTGCTGATCGCGCATCGCCTGCCAGCCCGCATCGAACCGATCCCCGCCCAGCGAGGTGTAGTAGAAGGTCGGCCACAGGTCCGGGTCGGCGTCGCAGGCCAACCGCAGCGGTTCCCTGTGATGGTCCTCGAATGGTTCCAGCCGGACGAACCGGTTCTCGAGCACCGTCGATCCGAGGTTCATTCCCCCAGGCACCTCAGCGCCACTTCGAGGTTGCGCAGGCCGTCCTCGCCGGTGACGGCCGGGGCCTCGCCGGTGCGGATGGCGTGGGCGAAGCTCTCCAGCTCCTTCTTCAGCGGCTCGTTCGGCCAGCTGTTCACCGCCCGGGTCTGGTAGCTGCCGTCCGGCTGCTGGCCGAAATATTCGGTCACCTGGCGGGTCATCAGGTCGGCGACGACGAACTTGCCCTGGGTCGCGACCTGCAGCGTGCGGACCTTGTAGGGCGTGACCCAGTTGGTGGTGATGTGGGCGATCACCCCATTGTCCATGCGGAACTGGAGCAGGGCCGTGTCCTCGCGCTCGGCGCGGGTGCGGGCCAGCTGCGGCTGGACCTCGGCGACCTCGGAGCCCGTCAGGTGGCGGATGATGTCGATGTCGTGCACGGCCAGGTCGATGACCACGCCGACTTCACCCATGCGCGGCGGGAAGGGGCCGACGCGCGTGATCTGGATGGAGATCACCTTCTCGTCGGCGATGGCGCGCCTGACCGCCTCGACCGCCGGATTGAACCGCTCGACCTGACCGACCATCAGCACGCGGTCGTTCGCCCTCGCCGCGTCGATCATGCGCCGGGCATCGGCCACGGACGCCGCGATCGGCTTCTCCACAAGGACGTGGACGCCCTTTTCCAGCAGGGCGACCGACAGGTCGGCATGGGTGCGGTTGGGGGTGGAGACCACGGCCGCGTCCAGCCCGGCGTCGACGAAGGCCTGGGCCGTCGTGACGGGGGTCGCGCCATACAGCCCGGCGACGCCCTCCGCCGTCAGCGCGTCCATATCGAAGATGGTGGTGACGTCGAAGTCGCGGATATCGGACAGGACCCGCGCATGGTTCCGGCCCATGACGCCGACGCCGGCGACGCCGACCTTCAGGGGGATGGGATGGTTCGGCATGAGGCTCAACCCTTGTAGCTGGCGACGGCGGCGACGATCCGGTCCTGGGTCGCCTCGTCGAGGTCGGAATGCATCGGCAGGCTGATGACCGTTTCCTTTTTGGCCTCGGTCACGGGCAGACCCTGCGGCCCGCGCGGATGATGCTCATAGGCCGGCTGCAGATGGCACGGGATGGGATAGTAGACCGCGGAGGGCACGCCCTGGTCCTTCAGGTGGGCGGCCAGGCCGTCCCGGTCCGGATGCTCGATCGTGTACTGGGCCCAGTTGGAGACGTTGCCGGCCGGCACGAAGGGCACGGCGGTGACATGGGGGGCCAGCATTTCGTTGTAGCGGGCGGCGATACCGTTCCGCCACACGATCTCTTCGGGGAAGGCCTTCAGCTTTTCGATCAGGACAGCGGCCTGGACCGTGTCCAGCCGAGAGTTCATGCCGACCCGCATGTTCAGATATTTGGTGTCGTGCGCGAAGGTCCGGCCCACCAGGTCCTTGGCCACCGCCTTGCCGTGCACCCGGTAGGAATCCATCTCCTGGGCCAGGTCGTCGTCGTCGGTCAGCACCGCCCCACCATCGCCGTAGCAGCCCAGCGGCTTGGCCGGAAAGAAGCTGGCGGTCGTCACATCGGCCCATTTCAGCGGATGGTCGCCGTTGATCGTGCAGCCGAAGCCTTGGGCCGAATCCGAGATCAGCTTCAGACCGTGTCTGTCGCAGATCGCCCGGATCGCCGGATAGTCGGCCGGCTGGCCGAACAGGTCGACGGCGATGACGACCTTTGGTCGCAGCTTCCCTTCGGCGATCGTCGCCTCGATGGCGGCCTCCAGATGGCCGGGGTCCATGTTGTAGGTTCTGGCGTCGATGTCGATGAAGACCGGCGTCGCGCCCAGCCAGGGCACGACCTCGGCGGTGGCGCAGAAGGTGAAGCTGGGCACGAACACCGCGTCGCCCGGCCGGATGTTCCAGGCCATCAGCGGCAGGACCAAGGCCTCGGTCCCGTTGGCGCAGCCCAGGGCGTGTTTCGCCTGGCCAAAGGTCGCCAGCGCCGCTTCGAACTCGCGCACGGGCGGACCCATGACATAGGCCCCGCTCTCGACGGCGGCCATCATGGCGGCCTCGATCCTGCCGCCCAGACGGCGGCGCTGGGCCTGAAGGTCGATGAAGGCGATGCTCATGGGGGTTGCCTCTTTGCGGACGGCCCGGCCGTCGAAGGTGGGCGCGGTCTAGCCCGTGTCGGTCCCGAACGCCAAACACGCCCGGGTCACTTCGCGTTGCGCCTTGCAACGGTCGCTTCTATCCAGTGGCCCGTCAGCACCCGGAGCCGCCTCGCCTTGACCGAACCCCAACCCGGCACCCCCGCGGTCTTTCTGGACCGCGACGGCGTCCTGATCGAGGACAGTGGCTATCCGCATCTGGACGAGCATCTGGTGCTGATCCCCGGCGCCGCCGAGGCGGTACGTCGGCTGAACGGCCTGGGCTATATGGTGGTGATCGTGACCAACCAGTCCGGCGTCGCGCGCGGCCTGTTCGACGAGGCCCGGATGAACCGGTTCAACGACCAGCTCGTGCGGTCTCTGGCCGGCAAGGGGGCCCGGATCGGCGCCGTCTATGCCTGCCCGTTCCATGCGGAGGCGCAGGATCCCCGCTACCGGCATCCGGATCACCCGGACCGCAAGCCCAATCCCGGCATGATCCTGCGCGCGATCGCCGATCACCCTATCGATCCGACGCGGTCATTCCTGATCGGAGACCGACAGAGCGACCTGGAGGCAGCTCGCCGGGCCGGTGTGCCGGGCTTTCTGTTCGAGGGCGGCAATCTGGATCAATTCGTCCGCGATCTGCTGGGCGGCTGATCGCATTTCCACGTGCGATGAAATACTGTGGGCCCGACGCGGGGGCGTCGCTGTCAGGGAGACGAACCGATGCCCGATCCGACCGGCTTTTCCGAACGTCACTGGACCTCATCCGACGGGCTCAGCCTGTTCGCGCGCGACTATCCGGGTGCCGATGGTCCGGCCAGGCTGCCGGTGATCGCCATCCACGGCCTGACCCGCAACAGTGCCGATTTCGACGCCATCGCGCCCCTGATCGCGCGGGGCGGGCGACGGGTTCTGGCGCTGGACGTGCGGGGACGGGGGCGCTCGGACCGCGCCACCGATCCCATGACCTATCAGCCGCCGATCTATGCGAACGATGTGCTGGCCCTGCTCGAACAGGCAGGTCTCGAGCGCGCCGTCTTCCTGGGCACCTCCATGGGCGGGCTGATCACCATGACGCTGGCCGCGATGAAGACCCGCGTGGTCGCCGCCGCCATCCTCAACGACATCGGCCCCCAGGTGTCGCCCGAAGGTCTGGCCCGGATCGCCGCCTATTCCGGCCAGCCGGTCGAGACCCCGACCTGGGCCGCCGCCGCCGCCTATGCGAAGCGGATCAACGCCGTCGCCCTGCCGCACTACAGCGACGCCGACTGGGACGCCTTCGCGCGAAGGACGTTCCGCGAGGGGACCGAAGGGTCGCCGGTCCTCGACTACGATCCCGACATCGCCGCACCGATCCGGGCGGCGGGCGCCAGGGCCCTGGCCCCGAACCTGTGGCCCTATTTCCGACGGCTGGCCAGGAAGCGTCCCACCTTGCTGATCAGGGGGGCGACCTCGGACCTGCTGGGAGCCGACATCGCGGCCCGCATGCAGAAGGCCGCGCCGGACATGGCCTATGCCGAGGTTCCCGGCGTCGGCCACGCGCCCATGCTGGACGAACCCGAGGCCATGTCCGCGATCTTCGAATTCCTGCGGGATATTCCCTGAGGTCTGTCTCAGGCCTTCCGGACGAAGTCGGTTTTCAGCACCAGCCCGCGCACCTTCTCGACATTGGCCTCGATCTCGTCGGTGTCGTCGGTCAGGCGGATGTTCCGGACCATCGTGCCTCGCTTGAGCGTCACCCCGCCCGAGCCCTTGACCTTCAGGTCCTTGATCAGGGTCACGCTGTCGCCGTCGGACAGGATGTTGCCGTTGGAATCCTTGGTGGGGGCGTCGGTCATGCTCGCCTCCTAGGCCTCCGGCACATGAGCGTCCAGCTCGTCCAGCCAGACCCGCGCGTTCCCGTCCGACGGCGCGCGCCAGTCGCCGCGAGGCGACAGGGAGCCGCCGGTGACGACCTTGGGGCCGTTGGGCAGGGCCGAGCGCTTGAACTGGCTGGTCTGGAAGAAGCGGATCAGGAATTTGCGCAGCCAGGCCTTGATGGTCGGCAGGTCACAGGCGAACCGTTCGGCATCGGGCGTGTTCGCGGGCCAGTGCCCGCGCGAAGCATCCCCCCAGGCCTGATGGGCCAGGAAGGCGACCTTCGACGGGCTCGTGCCGAAGCGGGTGATGTGGAACAGGAAGAAGTCGTTCAGCGCATAGGGGCCGACCGTGGCCTCCGTCGACTGGATCTGCCCGTCCGCGGCCGCCGGGACCAGTTCGGGCGAGATCTCCGTGTCCAGAATGGCATTCAGGACGTCGGAGGCCCCGCCCTCGGGTTCGCGTTCGGCGACCCAGCGGATCAGGTGCCGGATCAGGGTCTTCGCCACGCCGCCGTTGACATTGTAGTGGCTCATATGGTCGCCGACGCCATAGGTGGCCCAGCCCAGGGCCAGTTCCGACAGGTCGCCGGTCCCCAGCACGAAGGCCCGGTTCTGGTTGGCCAGCCGGAACAGATAGTCGGTCCTCAGCCCCGCCTGGACGTTCTCGAAGGTGATATCGTGGACGGGCTGGCCATCCGCATAGGGATGGTGGATGTCGGCCAGCAGCCGCTCCGCAGCGGGGCGGATATCGATCTCCTCGCCCGTGACACCGAGCGCCGTCATCAGGGCCCAGGCATTGGACTTCGTCCCCTCCGAGGTGGCGAAGCCGGGCAGGGTGAAGCCCAGGATGTTGGTCCGGGGCAGCTTCAGCCGGTCGAAGGCGCGACAGGCGACCAGCAGGGCCTGGGTCGAATCCAGACCGCCCGACACGCCGATGCAGAGCTTTTCCGCTCCGGTGGCCGTCATCCGCCGCATCAGGCCCTGGACCTGGATGTTGAAGGCCTCGAAACAGTCCTGGTCCAGACGCGCGGGATCGTCGGGGACGAAGGGGAAGCGGTCCAGCGGGCGGCGTAGTCCTCCTCCGCCGGGGGAGGGATGGGTCCGGAAGCCCAGCCGGATACAGCCCTCCTCATCCAGCTCCCGCCGCGCGCAATCGGCGAAGGTGCCGTTGCGCAGCCGGTCCTGGCCGATCCGCGCGATGTCGACGTCGGCGATGGTCAGGTGGCTTTCCAGTGCGAACCGTTCGCCGGACGCCAGTTTCGCCCCCAGTTCGTGGATCGTCGCCTGGCCGTCCCAGGCCAGGTCGGTGGTGCTCTCGCCCCAGCCGGAGGCGGTGAAGACATAGGCCGACAGGGTCCGCGCCGACTGGCTGGAACACAGCATGGCCCGCTCGTCCGCCTTGCCGATGACGATGTTGGAGGCCGACAGGTTCAGCAGGATGCGCGCCCCCGCCAGCGCCTGACGCGTCGAGGGTGGCACGGGGGCCCAGAAGTCCTCGCAGATCTCGATGCCGACGACGAAGCCCGGCCGGTCGTCGGCCTCGAACAGCAGCCGGGTGCCGATCCAGCTGTCCTGACCGCCGATCCGGATCGTTTCCGCCCCGATGTCGTCGCCGGACGAGAACCAGCGCTTCTCATAGTATTCGCGGTAGTTGGGCAGATAGGTCTTGGGCACGACGCCCGTGACCTCGCCGCCCGCCAGAACGACGGCGGTGTTCAGCAGGCGATCGCCGTGCCGCACCGGCGCGCCGACCACGGCGACGAGGCCCGCCTCGCCCACCGCCCGGGCCAGTTCGCCGATCTGGCGATCGACCGCGTCCAGCAGCGCCGCCTGCATGTGCAGATCGTCGATGGCGTAGCCGCTCAGCGACAGCTCCGGGAAAACGACCAGGTCGCAACCCGCTTCGCCCGCCTGACGGATCAGGGCCGCATGTTCCTGCGCATTCGCCATCGGGTCGGCGATATGGACCACCGGCGTCGCCGCCGCGACCCGGACGAAGCCGTGGGTGCGCGGGGAGTGGAACGGGTGCGGTTCGGCCAAGGCAGATCCTCGAGATGGGTTATGCTCATATAGAGCTAAAGGGTCGGATCCCCAAACGACTCCGATCCGCCCTTCAATTCTTTCGTCATCCTCCGGCAAGCCGCGCCTTTGCGGCGTAGACCGGAGGATGACGAAAGGAAAAGATGACGCCCTTTCCCCGCCCCGCTAAAGCCCTTGCCCATGACCGACACGCCAAAGAAGGGCTGGTTCCAGCGCCTCAGCGCCGGGCTGGCCCGCTCCAGCCAGCAGATGACCGAGACGGTCGTCGGCGCCTTCGTCAGGGAGCCGCTGAGCGAGGCCGCGCTCGACCGGCTGGAAGAGCATCTGCTGGAAAGCGATCTGGGCCCCGCCGCCACCGACCGGATCGTCGCCCGCTTCCGCGAGCTGCGGTTCGGCAAGGTGTCGGACGAACGCGAGGTCAAGGAGGCCCTGGCCGAGGCGGTCGCCGCCGAACTGCTGCCGCGCCAGGCGACGTTCGATCCCCTGTCGGAAGGCATCAAGCCCTATGTCGTGCTGTTCGTCGGGGTGAACGGATCCGGCAAGACCACGACGCTCGGCAAGATCGCGGCCGACCTGACCGGCAAGGGGGCCAGGGTCATGATCGTGGCCGGCGACACCTTCCGAGCCGCCGCCCGCGAACAGCTGAAGGTCTGGGCCGAACGGGCGGGTGCCGATTTCGAGAGCCGCAGGGACGGAGCCGATCCCGCAGGGCTGGCGTTCGACGCCTATACGAAGGCGCGGGCCGGGAACTATGACGTCATCCTGATCGACACGGCCGGTCGGCTGCAGAATAAGTCCGCCCTGATGGACGAACTGCTGAAGATCGTGCGGGTGCTGAAGAAGATCGATCCGGATGCCCCGCACGAGACCCTGCTGGTGCTGGACGCCACCGTGGGCCGCAACGCCCTGGCCCAGGAACAGATCTTCGGCCGCACCGCCTTCGTGTCGGGTCTGGTCATGACCAAGCTGGACGGGACGGCACGCGGCGGGGTGCTGGTGCCCGTGGCCCAGGCGTCGGACGCCCCGATCAAGCTGATCGGGGTGGGCGAGGGGATCGATGACCTGCAACCCTTCGACGCCCGCGCCTTCTCGCGCTCGCTCGTTGGACTGGAAGACTAGATGACCGATGCACAGCCCCACCGCGCAGGCCCGCCGCCGTGGGTGCGCCAGCTGGTCGATTTCGGCGCGCTGCTGGCGTTTGGACTGACCTTTGTCGTCTTCCGGCTGCGCGGCCTGCCCGGCGACGAGGCGCTGGTGCATGCGACCTGGGGTCTGGTGGCGGGCTCGGTCGTCGCCGTGGTCGTCGGCCTGATGGTCGAGAAGCGACTGGCTCTGATGCCGCTGCTGGTCGGCGGATTCGCCCTGGTGTTCGGGGTTCTGACCCTGCTGACCAATGACGATGTCTGGGTGAAGGTGAAGGTCACGGTGCTGAACGCAGCGCTTGCCATCGCCTTGCTCGGCGGGCTGAAGCTGGGCAAGCAGCCGCTCAAGGCCCTGCTCGGCACGGTCCTGCCGATCAACGACTCGGCCTGGCGGACGCTGACGTTCCGCTACGGGCTGTACTTTCTGGCGGTCGCCATCGTCAACGAGCTGATCCGCTCAGAGACGCTCGTGGCCTGGGTTGCGGCCCGGATCGGTATGACGGGCGTCGACCCGGCGGACGTCTGGGTCAGCTTCCGGGGCGTCCTGTGGATGGCCTCGACCGCGTTCGGCCTGTCGCAGGTGCCGCTCATCATGAAGAACATGATCCCCGACACGGACAAGGACGGGCCGATAGACCCCACGGCTCCCGCCCGCCCGGACACAGCCCTCTAGATATTCAGGCCGACTTTTGCATACAGGGCGCGCAGTCGATCCTGATAGGCGGTTGCGGAAAACCTGGCGGCCTGGGTGATGCCTCGGTTCACCAGATCGTCCCTTTTGCCGACATCTTGATCCAGTATCTGGATGCCGCGCGTGATGGCAGCCGTATCGTAAGGATCCACGCTCAATGTGGCATCGCCCGAGACTTCCGGTAGAGCGCCGCCCGTTGACGTGAGAACCGCGGTTTTCAGAGCCATGGATTCCAGAACCGGTAGTCCGAAGCCCTCGTAAAGCGATGGAAACAACGTCGCCCTGGCGCCCCGTATAAGCGAAATCAGCATGGAAAAAGGTAAGTATTCGTACCGTCGGATTTTCTCTGCAGACGGGCCACCATCGCGCATGACCTGATCCAGAAGTCGCAATTCCCCATCTTCCAGCCAGGCGCGCCCGCCTACAATGACAAGAGGCGTCACGACACCCGAGGACAGATAGGCCTCTACAATCCGGCCAAGATTCTTTTTCGGTTCGATCGCGGCAAAGTGCAGAAAGTAGTCTTTCCATCCCAATTGGAAGACACCCTCAAGTTCCAGCATCACGTCGTTTTCAGGGCGTTCGGCGAGAAACTTGGGTATGTTAACGGACTGGTACGTGTTTGTTACTCGATCTTCTTCGACGCCTAGTATTCGAATGACGTCCTGTCGCGTCGTTTCGGATACGACGGCAATATGGTCGGCACGACAGGCTATGTCGCTGCATAGTTTGAGATATTTTGATTTATCGTCGGTCGTAGTATGAGGTAGGCGAATTGGAATCAAGTCATGGATCGTAAATACATTGGGAATGTTCTTTGCATATAGAGGTACAGTGGCCGTCCAGTGCATAAGATCAGGCTTCAAATCTGAATCTTCGTCAAATATCACAGGCGTATGTGTGCCGTAGGCATTGAACGCGCGGTGTGCAACACCGAACAAGTCTTCAACAGCCCAGTAACTGTCGGCATCCGGCCGGCCGCCCCCGCGTGTCGGCCAAATGACCTCGCCACTGGGGATGACAGGCCAGGCTTTGCGAGGAAAACGGCTTGAGAGCGTTTGAACGAAGCGCGCCGGCTTCCTCATCTTTCGCGGTTTTCTGTCCGAATCCGCCAATGAAGCTTCATTCAGAACGTTGCTGTCGTTTCGCGGAGCAGGAGATCCATAGATGACCTGTGGGGTGAAACCCATCTCGCGGGCGTTGATAAGCAGGTTGCGGCCATAGGTTGCGATCCCGGAGCCCTTCGCCAAGGATATGTTGAATGCGTCTATGCATAATTTGGGCATCAAACTCAGGCCTTTTCAGTCGCGGCTTGCACGACAAAACATTGAGACCCTGGCGCGAACGCGGAATGAGTCTTTATCGTCGCAGAATCGCGACCAGCTTCCCGACTTGGAAGCCATCACGCAAGCGACAGGTGATCCGGACCGACGGCTTGTGCAGCCTGTTCGGTTCGCTTCAGTTCCGTAAATGCAGCCATTATATGGTAAAACGAACTGGCCGGTGCCGGCTCGTCGATGAACGCGCCCGTCGATAGCCTTTTGTCGTGCCACAACCCATCGCTCGTGAGGTATAGAGCAAGCGCACGTTGCGCCGCAGCCGCCTGCTCCAGGAAGTCAGCGCGCGATCCATCTACCGCGCATTCGGCAAGGATGAGGGAGGCCTTCAACCATTCTGTTTGAGGCCAAAGCCGGGCTCTCGAGCTTCGTACCGACAGATCGTCATTGAGGCTGTCGCAGGCGACGCGATCCCGGTCGCCCACGCCTCTGAGGCCGGCCGCATAAAGTCGGTGTGCCGCCGCCAGGATCTTTTCGTCCTTGCGCGAGACCGCATAGCGAGCCAGCAACCACGCCCATTCGAACTGATGCCCGGGCTCCACCAACCGTCCGTCGTCGCCGTCTGCTGGGCCCCAGCTTTCGTCGAAAAACTCTCGCAGGAAGCCGCCGGCGGGATCGATGAAGGTTGACAGCGCCAGGCCGACGACGCGATCGCTCAGGGCCATCCAGCCCGCATCAGGGCGGGATTGTTCCCACTCCAGCGCCGCCTCCAGAAGGTGCATATGCGCATTGGACTGAAACGGGTGCTCGCCCGCTTCGCGCAGAGCCCCGTTCGGCAGGACGCGGACAGCAAGGGCGTCCCGAAGGTTTATGGCGCATTGGACGAGATCGGGTTCGGCGACACCAACCTTGTCAGCCATTGCCAGCGCCAGAAGTATGAAGGCCTGATCGTACAACATCGACGTGTCATCGAGTGGTTCGCCCTCTGCGCTGAGGAGCGTTCGCGCCAGGCCATCGGGCTTGATGAATTTGTCGATCAGGCATCGGGTGCCCGCCTTGACGATGTGTTGCCAGGGTCCTTCCCAACCGAGAATCCCGGCCTGGGCATAGACATAGATCTGGCGGGCCTGAACGCGCGCTCTTCGGGGGACATGGACCGGTCGGCCGGCAAGTGTCAGCGCTTCGGCGAACGACCCGTCACAGCCCATTCCGAGGGTGGCCCACGTCGGCAACGCCTTCAACCGCAACCAGTCAGCAAAGCGCCGGGCACCGTCAGCAAGGGTCTCGGGATGCGAGGGCTCGAAATCCAGGTGTCGTGCCGATGTCGCACGTATGCGCTCGACGATTCGCTTGACGTCCTGGGATCTGGAAAGAGAGCAGACAAGCACAGCATCTGGCTCAACAATGATCGCCAGATCCTGAACGCCGAGCGCGGCCACCAGAACGCCGTCCGGAGCACGGGCGAGGCAATGCTCCGAGTCCTCGAATATATGTATCCCTCTGTTTCCTTCGCCGCTGGCTGCGATTGAATCCCATGCACCAAGGTCGGACCAGGCGAAATCGACAGCGAGCACCCATGCAAGCCGCGTCTTCTCCATCACGGCGTAGTCGATCGAAATCTTCGGCGCCTTGAGGAATGCGTCGCTGAGCGTATGCGTCAGCGAGATGCCCGGGACAGGAAGCGCCGCTGTTGCTGCGGCTTCGACTGCCGGAGCATAGGCTTTCAGCTCCGCCATGAGCGTGGAAGCCTGGACAATAAAGTTACCGCTGTTCCAGAGGTAGCCTTCGTCGATGTAGATCGCAGCTGTGGCGGCGTCGGGCTTTTCGCAAAACCTGTCCACTCGGGCCAGGCCTGGTCCGGCCGGCTTGATGTAGCCATAGGCCGCTGAGGCCTCGGAGGGCTTTACCCCCAGAGTCACCATATGGCCGTCACTTGCCCTCTCAGCGGCTTCCAGGACGGCCTGGCGGAACGCCTTTGCGTCGGGGACATAATGATCGGAAGCGACGAAAGCTGTCACGCCTTCGGGATCACGCCTCGATACCCAGGCCGCTGCCGCCGCCATGGCTGCTGCCGAATCTCTGGGTTGCGGCTCAAGCAGTATGTCCGCAGACAGACCTATTTCGGCCAGCTGGTCCAGAATGGTGTCGCGGTGTGCGACACCACCAATGATCACAAGTCGACCTCCGTGGTCGGCAAGGGGCGCGACGCGTTGGGCCGTATCCTGGAAAAGCGAACGGTTACCGGCGAGCGGGATGAACTGTTTTGGCCTTGACGGCCGTGACGCCGGCCACAGGCGCGTGCCGGCACCGCCGCACATGATAACAGGATACAGGGCCATCAAAAAACTGGCTATTCCTTGTCGCCATCCCTCATGCTCGGCGTGGCGCGCCGTCGTAACACTCGCTCTTGTTGCCGTATAGACATGCTCGATGGCTTTGCGAAAAACGGCCTGTGCAACTTGCCACGACCACCAGAAACTGCGTGAGGAATGGCCGGGTCCAGGGACCTGACGCTGGCTATCACCGCCACGCACCCGGTTCCAGAACCAGAGCCGTCGTCCCTCGCCAGCTTTCGCAAGCCCGCTACAGTGCCTCCCTTGATCATATAAGCATATCTTTATATGTCTCCTCGCCACCCCGCCCTGTGGCTGCCCGGAGCATCGCCTTGTCCCGTTCTTCCTTCCTTTTCACCTCGGAAAGCGTGTCCGAGGGCCATCCCGACAAGGTCGCGGACCGCATCTCTGACACGGTCGTGGACCTGTTCCTCTCCAAGGATCCGTTCGCCCGCGTGGCGTGCGAGACCCTGACGACGACCAACCTGGTGGTGCTGGCCGGCGAGATCCGGGGCAACGGGATCATGGACACAGGCGGAAACTGGGCCCCCGGCGTCCAGGACGAGATCGAGGCCGCCGTGCGCGCCGCGGTCCGGGACATCGGCTATGAGCAGACCGGCTTCCACTGGGAGACGTTCGAGTTCATCAACCGCCTGCACGGCCAGTCGGCCGACATCGCCGTCGGGGTCGACGCGGCGGGCAACAAGGACGAGGGCGCGGGCGACCAGGGCATCATGTTCGGCTATGCCTCGAACGAGACGCCGGAGCTGATGCCGGCCACCCTTCAGTACAGCCACAATATCCTGAAGCGTCTGGCCGAGGTCCGCCACGGCGGCGACACCCGCCTGGAGCCCGACGCCAAGTCGCAGGTCACCATCCAGTACGAGGACGGCAAGCCCGTCCGCGCCACCTCCATCGTCCTGTCGACCCAGCACGCGGCCGGCCTGTCGTCCGAACAGGTCGCCGGGATCGTCAAGCCCCATATCCTGGCGGTGCTGCCCGAGGGCTTCACCGACGAGAATACCGTCTGGCACATCAATCCGACCGGCATCTTCGAGATCGGCGGGCCCGACGGCGACGCGGGCGTGACGGGCCGCAAGATCATCGTCGACACCTACGGCGGTGCGGCCCCCCACGGCGGCGGAGCCTTCTCGGGCAAGGACCCGACCAAGGTCGACCGGTCGGCCGCCTATGCCTGCCGCTACCTGGCCAAGAACGTCGTGGCGGCGGGTCTGGCGGACCGCTGCACCATCCAGATCTCCTACGCCATCGGCGTGGCCAAGCCCCAGTCGATCCACGTCGACCTGCACGGCACCGGCAAGGGCGCGATCAGTGAAGCCGTTCTGGAGGCCAATATCCTCGGCCTGATCGGCGGAGCCACGCCGCGCGCGATCCGCGAGCACCTGGGCCTGAACAAGCCGATCTACGCCCGCACCTCGGCCTATGGCCATTTCGGCCGCACACCCGACGCCGACGGCGGCTTCAGCTGGGAAAAGACCGATCTGGTCGATGCCTTGAAGGCCCTGGGCTGATCCTTCCTGACCGGCGTCGGGCGAACGCTTGACGCCGCGGGGAGCAGTGCGTCATGTCGCGCCCGGTTTCGGCCTGTCCGCAAGCATAGGAATTTGCCCATGAAGACCATGTTTCTGAGCGCTCTCGGCCTTCTGGCCGCTCTGGGGATGGCCGCCCCGGCCGCAGCCCAGGCCGACGGCGATTACTACACATTCGATCTGGTCAACCAAAGCGACTATACGATTCTGACCTTCAAGACCCGCAAGCCACCCAGCGGGACCTACAGCAATGACTGGATGCCGACGCGCGTCCTGGCACCGGACGATGATATCGCGATGCGGTTCTTCGATTCCGAGGATGCGTGCCTCTACGACGTCGAGATCACCTTCAACGACGGCGACACCTGGGAAGAGCGTCTGGACTTCTGCGACCTGGAATACGTGGTCGTGACCAACGAAGGCATTTCCGGCACCAACGGCGACTGAGCCGGCTCGGCGCGCGCGGCCCGGCCGGCCGCCGGCCCCCCGTTCGGATCCGCTGACGGTTCCTGACAAGGACCGCCGACGTCGATCGAGACTCTTGACGGAACGCCACGGCCAGCGCCTTTGTGCGGCTGATCCGGGCGACTTCCGTTCGGGCGAGGAATTCGACTATGAAAAAGATGATCGGCGCGGCCGTCTGCGCTCTGATGATGATCGCTGCCGGCGGCTCGGCCATGGCCCAGGACGGAGACGAGGACGACTACACCTTCACCCTGTACAACAACTCGTCCTCAACGATCCTGACCTTTCGCCTGGTCGCCAAGAACGACGACAGCTGGAGCGAGGACCTGATCCCGAACAACGTCATCGAGAGCGGCGACGAGCTGTACATGACGTTCAACCCGAACGAGGACGAGTGCGAATACGCCACCGCCGTGACCCTGTCCGACGGGTCCGAGTTCGCCGATGTCATCGACTACTGCGGCATCGACGGCGTCGCCGTGGATGACGACGGCATCCGCGCCTACTGATACCCACATCCCGGTTCCGTCGCGCGACGGAGCCGGGATGCTCTTCTTTCGGGCGAGATGAGGCTCTACAGAGCCCCGATGCCCGCCTCGCGCCCCCGATCCGAACAGTCCGAACCCCGCAGCCCCGACGCGCCCCTGCGCTCGTTCGGCCGCATCAGGTCGCGCGCGGTCAAGCCGCGACAGGCTGCCCTGTTGGACACCCTGATGCCCCTGATCCGCCTGCCCGATCCCTCGGCCGGGCCCATCGATGTCGCGTCCCTGATGCCGGAAGCGACCGGATGCTGGCTCGAGATCGGTTTCGGCGGCGGCGAGCATCTGGCGGCCCAGGCCGCGGCGCACCCCGACGCCCTGATGATCGGCTGCGAGCCCTTCATCAACGGCGTGGCCTCGGCCCTGCGGCACGTCGAGGAGGGCCAGCTGAAGAACGTCCGCCTGCACGACGACGACGCCCGCGCGGTGGTCGAGGCCCTGCCGGACGCCTCGCTGGACCGGATCATGATCCTGTTCCCCGACCCCTGGCACAAGGCGCGTCACAACAAGCGCCGCCTGATCCAGCCCGCCTTTGCCATCGACCTGGCGCGGGTGCTGAAGCCCGGCGGACGGCTGCGTTTCGTGACGGACTGGAAGGACTATGCCGGCTGGGCGCTGGAACGATTCCGGGCGACGCCGGGTCTGGTCTGGCTGGCCGACGAGGCGGCGGACTGGCGGATCGCTCCGGCCGACCACGTCGTGACGCGCTATGAGGAAAAACGCCTCGGCGACACCAACCCGATCTTCCTGGAGTTCGAAAAGACCCACTGACGCCGGCCATACCGCGCTCAGGCTGCGAGCCGGGCGTCAGCGCGCCGCCACCGGTGGCCCAGACATCATGCCTGCCTGAATCCCAGCACATCCTGCATGTCATACAGGCCCGGTCGGCGTGTCCGCACCCAGGCGGCGGCGGCGACCGCGCCCCTGGCGAACAGGGACCGGTCGATCGCCGAATGGCTGAGGGTCAGAATCTCGTCCTCCGAGGCGAACAACACCGTATGTTCGCCGACGATCCCGCCTGCGCGGGTGGACGAAAAACCGATCCGGCCCGTCTCACGGGCCTCGCCGACGCCGTCATAAGGTGGGCTGCGAAGGTCGTTCAGATCGCGACCACGGCCGTTGGCGGCGGCCTCTCCCAGCATCAGGGCCGTGCCGGACGGCGCGTCGACCTTGCGCCGATGATGCGCCTCGCTGATTTCGATGTCCCAGTCTCGCGCGTCGAGCCTCAGCGCGGCATGTTCCACCAGCCCGATCAGGATGTTGACGCCGAGCGAGAAATTTCCGCTGCGCACGATGGCGATTCTCTCGGCCGCCGTCGCCAGCGCCGCGTCCTGCTCGGGCGAAAAGCCGGTGGAGCCGATCACCAGGGCCGGCGCGCCGGCCCGGGCGCAGGCGGCGGCCAGGGCGACCGAGGCCTCGGCCATGGAGAAGTCGATGACGACATCGCAGCGCGACAGGTCGGGCGTCTCACCCCGGTCGAACCGCGCGGCCACCATCACGTCGCTGCGGGCATCCAGCACCAGATCGACGGCGCGCCCCATCTTGCCCCGCGCGCCCGAGATTCCGACGTGAAACAGCTCGCTCATCGGGCGGCCCTCACTGGACGTTTTCGCGCGATGTCCTGGCGTCCTCGGCCCCGAGGATGTCGGCCCAGAACCGCTTGGCCTTGCCCGCGAAGGAAGTGTTCCTGGGGTTCTGGCTGTCCCCGAACGAGGCCGCCAGTTCCTGCATCAGCTCCTTCTGGCGCGGAGTGAGATCGGTCGGGGTCTCGACGAACAGCTCGACCACCAGGTCACCGCGCTGGCGACCGTTCAGGTGCGGCATGCCCTTGCCGCGGATGCGGACCGTCTTGCCTGTCTGGGCGCCGGCCGGCACGGAGACCGGGGCCTTGCACTGACCGTCGCAGGCCTCGGACATCAGACACGGAGCCTCGATCTCGCCGCCGAGGGCCGCGACCGTCATCGACACCGGCACGGTGACCAGCAGATCCAGATTGTCGCGCTCGAACAGGTCGTGGGGCGTCACAGAGAGAAAGACGTACAGATCGCCGCGCGGTCCGCCGCGCGTGCCCGCATCGCCTTCGCCCGACAGGCGGATGCGCGAGCCGTCGTCGACCCCGGCCGGAACCTTCAGCGCCAGTTTGCGGGTCTTTCGTACCTGGCCGTGACCCTGGCAGGTCGCGCAGGGATCCACGTTCTGGCCCGAGCCACCGCAACCGGGGCAGGTCCGCTCGACCTGGAAGAAGCCGTTCGCCTGACGCACGCGGCCCGCTCCGCCACAGGTGGAGCAGGTCCTGGGCCTGGTGCCCGGCCGGGCTCCGGATCCCTCGCAGGTTTCGCAGGTGGCCGTCGTCGGCACCGCGATCTCGACGTCGGCCCCCTGATAGGCCTGCTCCAGAGTGATCTCGAGGTCGTAACGCAGGTCCGAGCCCCGTCGGGGGCCATTCGACGGACGCCGCCCGCCGAACACGTCGCCGAAGGCGTCGCCGAAAACCTGGGAGAAGATATCGTTGACGTCGTGGAAGCCCTGCTGGCCCCCGCCTCCGCCACCATTGACGCCCGCATGGCCGAACCGGTCATAGGCAGCGCGCTTCTGGTCATCCGACAGCACCGTATAGGCCTCGGAGATTTCCTTGAACCGGGCCATCGACTCTTCCGATCCGCCGTTGCGATCGGGATGGTGCTCCATGGCCAGCCTGCGATAGGCGGATTTCAGGCCGGCGGCGTCGATGGTCCGTTCGACCGACAGCACCTCGTAATAGTCACGCGCCATGCGCCAATGGTCCTTAAGCCAGCCCCGCACATTCCGTTCGCGCCTCTGATCGAAAGCGAGGGTGGAACGGTGACGCCTCAGACATGGGCACCGGGGGCGGTGATGCAAGGTTTCGGCCAGCAGCGTCGTTGGAGCGGGAGTAGAGAAAAGTGACTCTCACTTCTCCAGTGCCTCCGATCGCCAGCAAGCCCGGGTAACGCCCTCCCGGTCAGGACCGGGAGGGCCGTTCATCAGGCGCTCTTCTTCTGATCGTCGTCGCCCGAGACTTCCTCGAACTCCGCATCGACCACGCCATCATCTGCGGGGGCGGCGTCACCGCCTGAGCCCGCGTTCTGGGCGTACATCGCCTCGCCCAGCTTCATCGACGCCTGGACCAGGGTGTTGGTCTTCGTCCGGATGTCTTCCGGGTCGGTGCCGTCGCGGGCCGCCTTCAGCTCGGTCAGACCGGTCTCGATGGCCGACTTCTCGTCCGCGCCGACCTTGTCGCCGTGTTCGGCCAGGGCCTTTTCGGTCGAGTGGATCAGGCTGTCGGCCGCATTCTGGGCCTCGACCAGGTCCTTCTTCGCCTTGTCGGCCGTGGCATTGGCCTCGGCTTCCTTGACCATCTTGTCGATGTCGGCATCCGACAGGCCGCCGTTCGCCTGGATGCGGATCGACTGTTCCTTGTTCGTCGCCTTGTCCTTAGCCGAGACGTTGACGATGCCGTTGGCGTCGATATCGAAGGCCACCTCGATCTGCGGCATCCCGCGCGGCGAGGGCGGAATGCCCATCAGATCGAACTGACCCAGCATCTTGTTGCCCGAGGCCATCTCGCGCTCGCCCTGGAACACCTTGATCGTCACGGCGGGCTGGTTGTCGTCGGCGGTGGAGAACACCTGGCTCTTCTTGGTCGGGATCGTCGTATTGCGCTCGATCAGCGGGGTGAACACACCGCCCAGCGTCTCGATGCCGAGGGTCAGGGGCGTCACATCCAGCAGCAGCACGTCCTTGCGGTCGCCCGACAGCACCTGGCCCTGGATGGCAGCGCCCACGGCCACGACTTCGTCCGGGTTCACGCCCTTGTGCGGTTCCTTGCCGAAGAAGGCCTTCACGGCCTCCTGCACCTTGGGCATGCGGGTCATGCCGCCGACCAGGATCACGTCGTGGATGTCGGACACCGACACGCCAGCGTCCTTGATTGCCGTGCGGCAAGGCGCGATCGTGCGCTGGATCAGATCGTCGACCAGGGCCTCCAGCTTGGCGCGGGTCAGCTTGATGTTCAGGTGCTTGGGGCCCGAGGCATCGGCCGTGATGTAGGGCAGGTTGATGTCGGTGGAGGCCGAGTTCGACAGCTCGATCTTGGCCTTTTCGGCGGCTTCCTTCAGGCGCTGCAGGGCCAGCACGTCCTTGCGCAGGTCGACGCCCTGTTCTTTCTTGAACTCGTCGGCCAGATAGTCGGCCAGGCGCACGTCGAAGTCCTCGCCGCCCAGGAAGGTGTCCCCATTGGTCGACTTCACCTCGAAAACGCCGTCGCCGATCTCCAGGATCGAGACGTCGAAGGTGCCGCCGCCCAGGTCATAGACCGCGATCTTCTGGCCGTCATTCTTGTCGAGACCATAGGCCAGGGCCGCCGCGGTCGGCTCGTTGATGATGCGCAGGACTTCCAGGCCCGCGATCTTGCCGGCGTCCTTGGTCGCCTGACGCTGGCTGTCGTTGAAATAGGCGGGCACGGTGATGACGGCCTGGGTGACCTTTTCACCCAGATAGGCCTCGGCGGCTTCCTTCATCTTGGTCAGGGTGAAGGCCGAGATCTGTTGCGGGGAATAGTCCTTGCCGCCACGCGACCCAGGCGTCGCCGTTGTCGGCCCTTGCCACGATCTCATAGGGCACCAGTCCTTGTCCTTTTGCACGACGGGATCGTCGAACTTGCGGCCGATCAGGCGCTTGATCGCGTACAGCGTGTTCTTGGGGTTGGTCACGGCCTGGCGCTTGGCTGAGGCGCCAACGAGGATCTCGCCGTCTTCCTGGTAGGCCACGATGGAGGGAGTGGTGCGGTTGCCCTCGGCGTTCTCGATGACCTTGGGGTTCTTGCCGTCCATGACGGCCACGCACGAGTTGGTGGTGCCGAGGTCGATACCGATAATCTTGGCCATGAGCCTTATGTCTCTCCGTCTGGCGGGCGATGCGGCGGCCTTCTGGAGCCAAGCGCCGCGCGTGACCGCCCCCGTTTTGTTTGCGTCGCCCGACCGCGAGGCCGGGATCGACAGGTGGGTTCGTTTCCCGTGAAACCCCACGGGCGGCGGGGTCTCTCGGGCTGGTCGGGATATGGGAAAGTCGCCATGCCCTGCAAGGCCTTGATGCGAATCATCCCGACGCGATCGCAGAGTCAGGTCGCATCAGGTGCATTCCGCGGGCAGGATCGGCACAATGGCTACCGATCGTGGGCTCAACGCCCCCTGATCGATCTTCAGGACGCCTGCATGCCAGAGACATCACCGTCAGCGACGCGAAGGGCGAACCTGATGGCCGTCGTTCTGGCGGGTGGCCTTGCCCTCGGGATCGCGGCCAACGCCGTCGCCGCTGCGGAGCCCGTCTCGCGGACGGAGGCCCCGGCCCTGGCCCGTCCCGTCGTCCAGCAATCCCGGGACAGCTACAACCGCGAGATTCGGGTCCATAACCAGACCGGCTGGACGATGACCTATTTCTATACCGCCAGTTCCGGCACGGACGGCTGGGGCGACGACCTTCTGGGCTCCGCCACCCTGTCACCCGGCGACAGCGTGGTCGTGACGGTCGACGACGGCTCGGGGGCCTGCCGCTACGACTTCTGGGCCGAGTTTGACAATGGCGAGGCCCTGCGCCGCAGCGGCATCAACGTCTGCCAGATCGCGGACTACTATTTCACGCGCTGATGCGCTGGACCGAAGCGCCACCGCGCCGCGAGACTCTAGACAACCTCTCCCCGCAGCAATCGGGGCAGATCGCCGGTCGCGCCGCCCGCTTCGCTCATGAACGCCTTGCGCAGCGGGCTGATGCGGTTGACCGCCGCCATGCCGAGGTCGCGCGCCAGCCGGATGGGCGCGATGTCGTTGGAAAATAGCCGCACGAAGGCATCGAACCCGGCGGCCAGGGCCATGATGTCGAAGCGGCGCCAGCGGGCGTAGCGGTCCAGCACGGTTTCCGACCCGATGTCCTCGCCCAGCCGCATGGCCTCGATCAGCACCTCGGCCAGGGCAGCGGCGTCCTTCAGCCCCATGTTCAGTCCCTGACCCGCCACCGGGTGAACGCCATGCGCCGCATCGCCGATCAGGGCCGTGCGGGGCGCGGTGAGGCGCGTCGCCAGTTCCAGCGCCAGCGGATAGACGAAACGCGGACCCTCGGGCGTCGCCGTTCCCAGAAACTCGCCGAACCGCCGCATCAGGTGTGACCGGAAGGCCTCGTCGGAGGCCACCCGCAGGGCTTCGGCCGCTCGTGTCGTCTCGGTCCAGACCAGGCTGGCCCGCTGGTCCGTCAGCGGCAGGATGGCGAACGGGCCATGCGGCAGGAAGTATTCGTGGGCGACATTGCCGTGATCCCGGTCAAGCCGGACCGTGGCGACCACCCCCGACTGGCCATAGCGCCAGCCCACGGTCTCGATGCCGGCGGCGGATCGCACCAGCGACCCCCGGCCCTCCGCGCCGATCACCAGCGGGGCGGTCAGCACCGTGCCATCCGCCAGCGTCACCGTCGCGCGGGACGTGGAGGTCTCGACCGCCACCACCGAGGCCGGGGCCATCAGGTCGATGTCCGAGACGGCGACCAGCTCGGCCAGGGCGGCCCGGATCTGGCGGTTCTCGACCAGATACCCCAGCGGCTCGCCGCCGGTCGCATCGCCGACCTCCGCGGCATCGAAGCGCAGAAAGGCGGGCCAGGCGGCCTTGGACGCGGCCCCGGGCCTGCGCCCGTCGGTCACCAGAATGTGGTCCATCCGGCAGGCGTGGGGACGCAGGCGCTCACCCAGGCCCAGCACGTCCAGCATCCGGAAGGTAGACCAGGCGATGGCCGTGGATCGCCCGTCAAAGGTCGGTGCCAGCTGGGCCGGGAACGGCTGGGGATCGATCAGCGCGACCTTGAGCCCGCCCTGCGCCGCCGCCAGGGCAAAGGTCGCGCCCGCCAGGCCCGCGCCTGCGATGATGACGTCGTGGGTATGGGGTCCGCTCATGGCCGTCTTGTCGCCCCCTCGATCCGGTCCGTCCAGTGTCGGGGGCGTCGCACGGTCGTCAGGGCTGAAGGCGGTAGCCGCCGGCGTCCGTCAGCAGCAGCCGCGCCTGACCCGGCTCCGGCTCGATCTTCTGGCGGAGGCGATAGATGTGGGTTTCCAGAGTGTGGGTGGTGACACCGGCGTTGTAGCCCCAGACCTCAGTCAGCAGTTCCTCTCGCGACACCGCCTTGATGCCCGCGCGATAGAGGTATTTCAGGATACTGGTTTCCTTTTCCGTCAGCCGGACCTTCTTGCCCCGGGCGTCCAGCAGCACCTTGGCCGCCGGTCGGAACTCATAAGGGCCGATCTGGAAGACGGCGTCCTCGGACTGTTCGTGACTGCGTAGATGAGCGCGGATGCGGGCCAGCAGCACGGCGAACCGGAAGGGCTTGGTGACATAGTCATTGGCCCCGGCGTCGAGGCCCAGAACCGTGTCGGCATCGGAATCCTGGGCTGTCAGCATGATGACAGGGGTGGAGACGCCGTCCTTCCTCAACAACCGGCACGCCTCGCGGCCGTCCATGTCGGGCAGATCGACGTCCAGCAGGATCAGGTCGGCGCGGATCTCGCGGCCGAGGCGGACGCCCTCGGTGGCGGTCGAGGCCTGGACGGTCTTGAACTCCTCGTGCAGCGCCAGCTGCTCGGCGAGCGCCTCGCGCAGGTCGTCGTCGTCGTCGATGATGAGCAGGGTCTTGGCTGTCGGCATCTGTCTAGAATGGCGAGGCTTGAGGCAAACGCCAAGGCGGTGCCGGAAATTGGTCCGAAATCAGGGCCTGGAGGGCATCTGGACCGGGTTTCGTTCCCCGAACAGCGCCGATCCGATCCGGACATGGGTCGCGCCCAGCCGGATCGCGGCCTCGTAATCGCCGCTCATCCCCATCGACAGGACGCCCAGTCCGTTCCGTTCCGCGATTTTCTTCAACAGGGCGAAATGCAGGATGGGCTCCTCGTCGGTCGGCGGAATGGCCATCAGCCCCTCCACTGTCAGCCCCTGAGCCCGCGCCAGGGCGATCAGGGCATCGGCCTGCCGCGGCGCGACCCCGGCCTTCTGCGGCTCCTCGCCGGTATTGACCTGGACCAGCAGGCGCGGCGACCGTCCGGTCTTCGATGCCGCCGAGACCAGGGCCCCGACCAGCTTTTCGCGGTCCAGCGTCTCGATTACGTCGAACAGGGCCACGGCATCCTCGGCCTTGTTGGATTGCAAGGGCCCGATCAGGCGCAGTTCCAGATCAGGCCGTCGGGCGCGCCGGTCCAGCCAGCGCCCCTGGGCCTCCTGCACCCGGTTCTCGCCGAACACGCGCAGTCCGGCCGCCAGAGCCGCATCGATGGCCTCGGGGGGTTGGGTCTTGGACACGGCGGTCAGGATGATCGAGGACGGGTCGCGGCCGGCGGCTGTGGCCGCTGCCGTCATCCGGGCCCGGACGGCCGTCAGCCGTCCCGTGAAGCCGGGGTCGCTGGACGCGGGAGCGGAAGCGGGCAAAGAGGCGGTCATGACTGAGCCGGTAATGATGGGCACGGCGGCCACGCGACTGTGGGCCGGTGCCCGGGCCTTAGCCCGTGCGGCCGCCGCTGTCAGGGGGGGCGCGCCGTCGCGGGTGCCGCCCCTGCTGTTCTTTACCGATCCCCGGCGGACGCCCAGGCCGTGGGAGATCGTCGCGCGCATGCCGGCAGGGTCGGGTGTCGTCTACCGGTCCTTCGGCGCGAACGATGCCCGGGACACGGCCGACCGACTTCGGACCGTGACGGCAGAACGCGGCATGGCCCTGCTGATCGGCATGGACAGCGCCCTGGCCGAGGCCGTAGGCGCGGACGGGCTTCATCTGCCCGAGCGGGCGTTGTCGGCGGCCTATGCGCTGTCGGGACGGCGACCGGACTGGATCCTGACCGCAGCTGTGCATTCGGTCGAGGCGGCTCTGGCGGCCCGCGATCTCGACGCGGTCGTCCTGTCTCCCGTCTTTCCGGCAGGCGGGGCCTCCTCCGCCAGAACCGCCCTTGGCGTCCAGGCGCTGGCCGACGTAGCGGCGAACCGGCCGGTCATCGCGCTGGGCGGCATCACGGCCGACACTGTGGCGGATCTGGTGCGAACGGGCGCCACGGGGGTGGCAGCCGTCTCCAGCATCGCCGAAGCCTTCGCCGTCTAGAATCGGAACAGGGTCTCGAGGCGGACGCGCGGCTGGGCGCGGCGATCGGTTTCGGCTGCGCGCGCCGGATCCTGCTCGGCCGGGGCCAGACCGGCGGCGGCGCCGACGCGGAGCGACGGCGACAGGCGGTAGTAGGCGCCCGCCTCCACATCACCCCAGCGGGTTTCGCGACCGACAGGCTGGTTCAGGTTGAAATCCAGACCCCAGCGACCGTTCGCGTTCCAGCGCAGGCCACGGCGCGGCGTCGACGGCGCGACGCTGTTGCGGGCCGCACTGGCTTCGGACAGGCTGACGGCCGGGACGCGCGAGCGCGATTGCGCAGCGGCTTCGCCCGCGACGCCAGAGATGGCGGCGGCGATGAACAATCCGGCGATGACGACGCGAAGCCGCATTTCCAACCCTTGAGTCCGACGTTTCGTCGCCGGACCTTTTTTCTGAACCGGCGTTTTCGCCGAGAACACACCGATTAGACACCGGTGGTCCGCCCGGTCAATGGAACCCCGTCGAACGATCCCGGTTGCAGCGACTCTAGGCTCCCTCTGTGGCGCAAGCGTCACGGGAATGCGTCAGGAAGGCGTTCGCCCGAACGGCGAGTGGCCGGCGTCGAGCGCCGTCGGGGCGACCGGAACGCCATTGCCTTGTCATCGCCCCTTTTCAGCGTGTTATAGAGCCTTGCTTCGCTGCGCGCCCTTCAATGGGGACGTCGAGGTGCCCGTGTCCCGAAGGGGCCATGGGTCGATCCTGGGATGGAGACAAGACGAATGGCGTATGTTCGCGGCAAGACGGTCGTAGCGGCCACGGCCCTGGCCCTCGGCGGTCTGGTTCTGGCGGGGTGCGGCAGCCTGCCCTTCATCGGCGATCGACCGACTCCCCGGGCCAATGCCCAGCAGGGGATCGGCGTCAACGGCTATCTGTGGCGTGCCACCCTGGACACGCTCAGCTTCATGCCCCTGCTGACCGCCGACCCGTGGGGCGGCGTCGTCAACTATGACTGGTACATCAATCCCCAGACCCCGAACGAGCGGTTCAAGGCCACGGTCTTCATCCTCGACACCCGTCTGCGCGCCGATGCCCTCAACGTCACCGTGACCAGGGAGGTCAAGGACGCCTCGGGGGCCTGGACCGGCGCGCCGGTCGCCGCCCAGACCGAGGCCGATCTGGAAAACGCGATCCTGACCAAGGCGCGCCAGCTGAACCTGTCCAACGCGGGTTAGGACTCGTCTCCTCCCCATTCGCCCCTTGGCGAAAGGGGAGGTGGATGCGAGCCTCCTGGCGAGCAGACGGAGGGGTTCTTGACGCCCCATGACCGAGTCCGCTTCAAGAACCCCTCCGTCTCGTCGGCTTTCGCCGCCGATCCACCTCCCCGTCGCCACAGGGGCGACAGGGAGGAGACTCGACAAGGAATCCCGTGTCCGCCTCTTCGACCCGCTACGATCCCAAGACCGCCGAACCCCGTCAGCAGGCCCGCTGGGCGGAGGCGGGTGCCTTCGTCACCCGCGACACGGGTCGCCCGAAATACTATGTCCTTGAAATGTTTCCCTATCCGTCGGGGAACATCCACATGGGTCACGCCCGCAACTATGTGATGGGCGACGTGGTGGCGCGTCACAAGCGGGCCCAGGGGTATGACGTCCTGCATCCGATGGGCTGGGATGCCTTTGGTCTGCCGGCCGAGAATGCCGCCATGGAGCGGGGAATTCACCCCGGCGCATGGACCTATTCCAACATCGCCTCCATGCGCGATCAGCTGAAACTGCTGGGTCTTTCGCTGGACTGGTCGAGGGAGTTCGCCACCTGCGATCCCGCCTACTATGGCAAGCAGCAGGCCTGGTTCCTGGAGCTGTTCAGGCGGGGTCTGGCCTATCGCAAGGACTCGGTTGTCAACTGGGATCCGGTCGACAATACCGTCCTGGCCAACGAACAGGTCGTGGACGGTCGCGGCTGGCGCTCCGGAGCCCCGGTCGAGAAGCGCAAGCTGAACCAGTGGTTCCTGCGCATCACCGACTATGCCGACGACCTGATCGAGGGCCTCAAGGACCTGGATCGCTGGCCCGACAAGGTCCGGCTGATGCAGGAGAACTGGATCGGCAAGAGCCGCGGGGCCACCGTCTGGTGGGACATCGCCGAGGGTCCCGGGTTCCTGCCCGCCGCACCGGACGGCCAGCCCAGCCATGACCGCGACCCGGTCGAGGTCTATACAACCCGGCCCGATACCCTGTTCGGGGCCAGCTTCCTGGCCCTGGCGCCCGACCATCCCCTGACGAAGGCGATCGCCGAACACCGTCCGGATGTCGCCGCCTTCGTGAAGGCCTGCGCCCGGACCGGCACCAGCGAGGCCGATATCGAAAAGGCGGAAAAGCTGGGCATCGACTTGGGCCTGCGCGTCCGTCATCCGTTCGATCCCGGGCGCACCGTGCCGGTCTGGGCGGCGAATTTCGTCCTGTCGACCTATGGATCGGGCGCCATTTTCGGTTGCCCGGGCCATGACCAGCGCGACCTGGACTTCGCCCGCAAATACGATCTGCCGGTCGTACCCGTGGTCCGTCCTGACGGGGCGGAGGACGTCGAGATCGGCACCGAGGCCTATGTCGGCCCGGGCACGATCTTCAATTCGGACTTTCTGGACGGCCTGTCGGTCGAGGCGGCCAAGGCCGAGGCGATTCGCCACCTGGAGGCCTCCGATCACGGCAAGGGCACCACCATCTATCGCCTGCGCGACTGGGGCGTGTCCCGCCAGCGCTACTGGGGCTGCCCCATCCCCATCGTTCATTGCGCCGCCTGCGGCGTGGTCGAGGTCCCGGCCGATCAGCTGCCCGTCGTCCTGCCGGACGACGTGACCTTCGACGTCCCCGGCAATCCGCTGGACCGCCATCCGACCTGGAAGCACGTCAAATGTCCGTCCTGCGGAGCCGATTCGACACGCGAGACCGACACGCTCGATACCTTCGTCGATTCCAGCTGGTATTTCGCCCGTTTCACCGATCCGACGGCGGCCGAGCCGATCAGTAAGGCCGCCGCCGACCGCTGGCTGGCCGTCGACCAGTATATCGGCGGGGTCGAGCACGCGGTCCTGCACCTGCTGTATGCCCGGTTCATCACACGCGCCCTGTCCGACGCCGGCATGCTGTCGGTGAAAGAGCCCTTCGCCGGCCTGTTCACGCAAGGGATGGTGGTCCACGAGACCTATCGGCGGGCCGACGGGGCCTGGGTCGAGCCGACCGACGTCGATCTGGCCAATACCGCCGGGGTCCGCAGCGCCCGCCAGCTGTCCACCGGCGAGACCCTGGTCATCGGCGACATCGAGAAGATGTCCAAGTCCAGAAAGAACGTCGTCGCGCCGCAGGAAATCCTCGACTCGCACGGCGTGGACGCCGGCCGCCTGTTCGTCCTGTCCGACAGCCCGCCCGAACGCGACGTCCAGTGGACCCCCGGCGGCGTCGAGGGTGCCAGCCGCTTCGTCCAGCGCGTCTGGTCCCTGTTCGACAGCTTCGACGCCACGGCAACCGGCGATCCGGCCCAGGATGCGGCCCTGCAGAAGGAAACCCACAAGGCCATCAAGGCCGTGTCCGAGGGGGTCGAGGGCTTCCGCTTCAACTCGGCCATCGCCAAGCTCTATGCCTTCGTCGCCACCCTGCGCGACCATGACACGGCCTCCGGCCCCGCCCGGCGCGAGGCCCTGTCGGCCCTGGCCCGGCTGATCGCCCCCTTCACGCCGCATCTGGCCGAGGAAGGCTGGACCCGCCTGGGCAAGACCGGGATGGTGCTGGATGCCCCTTGGCCGGTCTTCGATCCGGCGCTGGCGGCCGATGATGAGGTGGTCCTGCCGATCCAGATCAACGGCAAGCGTCGGGGCGAGATCACCATGCCGCGCGGGGCCGATGCAAGGACCGTCGAGGCCGAGGCACTCGCCAATCCCGGCGTTCAGGCCTATCTGGAGAGCCAGGGCCAATCCATCCGCAAGGTGATCGTCGTGCCGGACCGCATCGTCAATCTGGTGGCCGGCTAGATGTCGGTTCGCGGCCTTGCAGCCCTGGGTGTCGCCGCCGGGCTTCTGGCCGGATGCGGCTTCACGCCGTTGTACGGGGACACCGGGGCCTCTGCATCTTTGTCCCGTATCACCGTGACGACCCAGGACGATCGCCTCGGCTATCGGTTGCGAGAGCAGCTGGAGGACGCCCTGGGCCGGGATCGTGCCACCGCCCCGCTCTATCGGCTTGAAACCACAGTCGAGCAGAGCCGCCGCCCGCTGGGTCGCCGGATTGACGATACCGCCACCCGCTACCAGCTGACGGTGCGCGGGACCTGGGCCCTGACCCCGACGTCGGGCGGAACGCCCCGAACCGGCAGCCAGACCGTGACCACCACCTATGCTGCCGCCGACCAGCCCTATGCCGCCATCGCAGCCCAGCAGGACGGCGAGGACCGCGCGGCCGCCGAACTGGCCCGGATGATCCGTCTGGACCTGATGCGGGCCCTGGCCGAGTGATCCTGGCCAAACGGCCCGAGGTGGACCGCTTCCTGTCGCGGCCCGACGCCGGGATTTGCGCCGCCGTGATCCACGGCAAGGACCGGTCCGGCGTCGCCGAACGCGCCGAAATCCTGTGCAGGGCCATCACCCCCGACCTGGATGACCCCTTCAACGTCACGGTCCTGACCGACAGCGACATCGACGGGGACGAGGCCCGGCTGGAGGAAGCCCTGACGGCGCTCAGCATGATCGGCGGGCGACGGCTGGTCCGCGTGCGGCTCGGGGCCGACAAGGCCTCGATCGACAGGATGCTGGCAGCGGCACTGAAGACCCACGGCGACGGCGGCTACAATCCCGACGCCATGCTGGTCATAGAGGCCGGGGCGCTGGGCCGCGACTCCGCCCTGCGCAAGGCTGCAGAGGCGGGCAAGGCCTCGGTCGGGATCGCCTGCTATGAGGACGAGGCCGGCGACATCGCCCGGATGACGCGCGAGGCCCTGGCCGCCGACAAGGTCGGTCTGACGTCGGACGCCCTCGCCGCCTTCGTCGCGCGTTTGCCCAGGGAGCGCGGCCTGATGCGTCAGGAGATCGAGCGTCTGGCGCTGTATGTCGGCCCGGGCTCCGGCCGCACGATCGACCTGGAGGAACTGGAGGCGCATCTGGGGGTGGAAGCGGACGCATCCCTGGCCGATGCCGCGCTTCAGGCCTTCGGCGGCAGACCCGCCCCGGCCCAGAGCGGCCTACGCCGCGCCCTGGCCGAGGGCGAAAGTGCGGTCATGGCGGTCCGCTCGGCCTCGATCCACCTCGGAAAGCTTCGTCGGATCAATGTCTTGCAGCTTTCTGGGGCCGGCGCCAAGGAGGCGGCCAGGGCAGCGGGCGTATTCTGGAAGCAGGAGGCGGAAATGCTGCGTCAGGCCCGGGCCTGGCGACTGGAGGAGCTCGACATCGTCCAGGACAGTGTCAACACGGCCGACATCGCCACCAAGACGACCGGCATGCCGGAACACCTGATCGCCGAACGGCTGCTGCTGGAAATCGCGGGTCGCGCCCGGCGGCTGGGGCTGTAGACGACCTCAGCCCCGCTTCGACGCCTTGCGGAAGGCGGGCTTGGCCAGGGTGACATTCCTGGCGGCCACGGCGCGTTCTTCGGACTTGCCGCCGGACATACCGGCGTGGGCCGGGGCATTGGCCTTCTTGGCGGCCAGGACGCGTTTCAGGGCTTCGGATGCAGTTTCGGGCATGTCGGTCATTCGCCCACCCTAGCACAGTTGCCGGATCAGGCCTTCATCAACCGGCGGCACAGGTCGTCGAGCTGTTCCAGGCTGGCATAGGACAGGGTCAGCTCACCCCGCCCGCCGCGGTCCGACAGCGCCACCTTCAGACCCAGGGCATCGGCCAGATCCTGTTGCAGCGCCGCAGTGTCGGCCGAGGCCAGCCCCGTTCTGGTACCGCCTGCCCCTGCCTTTGCCTTTGCGGGACCCTGGGCCGCGCGTCTGGCCAGGGCCTCGGTCTGACGCACATTGAGGCCGTCGCGCTCGACCTGGGCGGCCAGGGCACCGGGGTCAGGGGCCGTGATCAGGGCTCTGGCGTGGCCGGCGCTGAGCTTTCCGTGCCGCACGAACCAGAGCACCTCCTCGGGCAGCTGGAGCAGACGCAGGGTATTGGCCACATGACTGCGGCTCTTGCCCACGATCCCGGCCACGGCGTCCTGCGTTCGCCCGAACCGCTCCATCAGCATGCGATAGGCGTCGGCCTCCTCCAGCGGATTGAGGTCCGCCCGCTGGACATTCTCGATGATCGCGACCTCGAAGACCTCGACGTCGTCCATCTCGCGCACGACGATCGGCACCTCCGTGAGGCGCGCGGCCTGGGAGGCCCGCCAGCGCCGCTCTCCGGCGATGATCTGCCAGACTCCGTCCTCGCCAGGCTGGGTCCGGACAAGGATCGGCTGAAGCACACCCTTGTCGCGGATCGAGGTCGCCAGTTCATCCAGATCGGACTGGGTAAAGATCTTGCGGGGCTGATCGGGATTGGGTTTGAGGCTCTCGATCGGTGCCATCTGCACGCCGCCGGGCACCGGCTGGCCACCGGTCACGGGCACGGGGGTTTCGGCCACGGGCTCTCCCAGCAGCGCCGACAGACCGCGACCAAGACCTCTTTGACGTTCAGACAAGATATTGATTCCGTTTCGTTATCAGGCGGCAGCGAGGGATTTCAGACGGCGCCGCTCGCGGCCGACCACTTCCTTTGCCAGGCGCAGATAGGCCTGGCTGCCGGAGCATTTGAGGTCATAGATCAGGACGGGCTTCCCGAATGACGGCGCCTCCGAGACCCGGACGTTCCTGGGAATCACCGCCTCATAGACCTTGTCGCCGAAATGGGCCCTCACGTCCGCCGCCACCTGCCCCGACAGGGCATTGCGGCGGTCGTACATGGTCAGGACCAGCCCCTGGATCTCAAGCGACGGATTCAAGGACTGTCGGACCATGTCGATGGTCTTCATCAACTGGGTCAGCCCTTCCAGGGCGAAGAACTCGCACTGCAACGGGACCAGCACACCGTCGGCCGCTGACATGGCGTTGAGCGTCAGCAGGTTCAGCGATGGCGGGCAGTCGATCAGGACATAGTCATACCCGGTGCTGCCGGCCTCGCCCTGCCGCATCAGCGCGTCGCGCAGACGGTAGGAACGCCTGTCCGCGTGACTCAGTTCGATCTCGACGCCCGACATATCGGCATCGGCAGGAATGATGTGCAGGCCGGGAACCGTCGTCGGTACGGCCGCGTCATGGACGGACCGTCCATCGACGATGACATCGTAGATGGTGATGCGTCGTGTTTCACGTGGAACGCCCAGACCCGTGGAGGCGTTGCCCTGGGGGTCCATGTCAACGATCAGGACCTTCTCGCCGATCGCGGCCAGGGCCGTGCCGAGGTTGATCGCAGTGGTGGTCTTGCCGACCCCGCCCTTCTGGTTCGAGACGGCGAGGACGCGGGCGGTCTTGGTCATGCTAGACACGGCGTTTGGCGCTCCGGACGGTCACGATGCGCCCGCGCGGGTCGCTGCGCGAGACAGTGAGATCGGCCTCCACTTGCCAGACCTTGGACGCCTCCTGCAACTCGACCTCGGCCTTCTCTCCCTTGAGAAACAGACCTTGTGCACCGCGAGACAGACAGGGCTGTGCATAACCCAGCAGCTTCTCCATCGGGGCCACCGCGCGCGCCGTTACGATGTCGACCTTCAGCGTCTGCGCCTCGGCCCGGCCCCAGACAACGGTCGCCGGAAGCGCGAGTTGGTCGACGACCGTCTGCAGGAAACGGCAGCGTTTCTGCAGTGAATCGATCAGCCAGACGTGCGATCCCGGACGCCCCTTGGCCAGCACGGCCAGCACGACACCCGGAAACCCTGCGCCCGCGCCCAGATCCGCCCAGGTCCTGCCCAATCCGGCCAGATCGATCAACTGGGCCGAGTCCCAGGCATGGCGGTTCCAGAAGTCCGGCAGGCTGTCGGGCCCGACCAGATTCATGACCGCGTTCGCCTCGGTCAGCATGACCCGGAACCGCTCGAGATCGGCCATCCGCTCCGGCCAGGCCCCGGTCAGACGTTGAAACTCGTCGGCGGTCATCAGGCCGCGACCGCCGTCCGTTTCACATGCGACAGCAGGGCCGTCAGCGCGCCCGGGGTGACCCCCTCGATCCGACCGGCCTGCCCCAGGGTCCGGGGCTGGACCATCGACAGCTTCTCGCGCACCTCATTCGACAGACCGCCGATCGCCGCATAGTCCAGGTTGGCCGGCAGGGTCAGCGCCTCCTCCCGACGCAGGGCCTCGGCATCGGCCGTCTGGCGATCCAGATATCCGGCATAGCCCGCATCGATCTCGACCTGTTCACGGATGGCCGCCGGCCAGGACTGGATCACCGGATAGGCGACTTCGAACTGCGTCAGGCTCACACCCGGATAGGCCAGCAGATCGCGCATCGAGCGGCGCTGGCCGTCGGCATTGACCGCGATTCCCAGACCCTGGGCCTCGTTCGGCGTGAACCGGGTATCCCGAACCATGGTGGTGGCAACCGCAAGCGCGGCGGCCTTGGTCTCGAAGGCCGACCGGCGCACGCCCGACACGATCCCGGCCGTGATGCCGACCGGCGTTAACCGTTGATCCGCATTGTCGGCGCGCAGCGTCAACCTGTATTCGGCCCGGCTGGTGAACATCCGGTAGGGCTCGGTCACACCCCGTGTGACCAGATCGTCGATCATCACGCCGATATAGGCCTGGTCCCGCGCCAGAACGATTTCGGCCGATCCAGCCGCCGCTCGCGCTGCGTTCAGACCCGCGATCAACCCTTGAGCGCCGGCTTCCTCATACCCGGTTGTACCATTGATCTGACCGGCCAGAAACAGGCCCGGCCGACGCTTCACCTCCAGCGCCGGGGTCAGCTCGCGCGGATCGACATAATCATATTCGATCGCATAGCCGAACCGCAACACGTCGACGGTTTCAAGTCCGGGCATCGTCTTCAGGAAGGCCATCTGGGTCTCGGGCGAGACCGACGTCGAAATGCCGTTCGGATAGACCGTCGGATCGTCCAGTCCCTCGGGCTCAAGAAAGACCTGATGCGAGGTCTTGTCGGCGAACCGCACCACCTTGTCCTCGATCGACGGACAATAGCGCGGACCCCGTCCGGTCAGATGACCGCCATAGACAGCGCTCTCACCCAGGTTGGCGGCGATGATGGCGTGTGTGTCTTCGGTCGTCTGGGTGATGCCGCAGGCGATCTGGGGCACCGTGATCCGATCGGTCAGGAAGCTGAAGGGGACCGGCTCCGCATCGGCCGCCTGCATCTCCAGCCTGTCCCAGCCGATGGTGCGGCCGTCCAGACGAGCGGGCGTGCCGGTCTTCAATCGACCCATCTTCAGGCCGGCACCATAAAGATCCCGGGCGAGGCCGGTCGAGGGGGCCTCGCCATGTCGGCCGGCAGGCGTTCGGACATCGCCCTGATGGATGACCCCGTTCAGGAAGGTGCCTGTCGTCAGAACGACGGCCCCGGCCCGCAGCGCCACAGCCTCGCCCGTCGTCACGCCCACCACGCGGTCACTGTCCAGAATCAGGGCCTCGGCCGTCCCGGCCATCAGGGTCAGATTCGGCGTCGATGCGAGTTCGGCCTGCATGGCCTCGCGGTACAGACGGCGGTCGATCTGGCTTCGAGGTCCGCGCACAGCCGCACCTTTCGACCGGTTCAGCATGCGGAACTGAATGCCGGACACATCGGCCAGCCGTCCCATCAGACCGTCGAGCGCATCGATCTCGCGTACCAGATGGCCCTTGCCCAGGCCGCCGATGGCCGGGTTGCAGCTCATCTCACCGATGGTTTCCAGCGTCTGGGTCAACAACAGGGTGCGCGCGCCGGTCCGGGCGGAGGCGGCCGCGGCCTCGCAGCCGGCATGGCCGCCGCCGATCACGATGACATCGAAGGCAGTGGGGGAGCTCATGAGCGGGGACATAGGCGAAACCACAGCCGAACGCCACTCACCCCACTGTTTCACGTGAAACAGAGAGGGCGGCCAGGCCGGGCTATTTGCCGATACAGAAGGTGGAGAAAACCTCTCCGAGGATGTCCTCGACCCCGATCTCGCCCGTGACCCGGCCCAGAGCCTCCGCTGCCCGGCGAAGATCGTCTCCGGCCAGCTCCGGGGCATCGAGCAGCCGCATGCGCCCGGCCTCGATCGCCGCCAGCGACTCCGTCAGCCGTCGGCGATGCCGTTCGCGGGTCACGGCCGGGAAATCCGAGCCCGACAGATCCCGCTCAAGCCGGGCCTGAATAGCGTCGCGGAGACGGCCAAGTCCCGCCCCCGTGGTAGCGCTGACGGCAAACCCCGGGCGGGAGAGATCGGCCGTCGGCAGATCGGCCTTGGTCCAGACAACGAGGTCCTCGCTCCGAACGAAGGTCGCCGCGTCGCCCTCCGGGTCGCCGGGCCCTCGCACCCAGAGGCGAAGGTCTGCGGCCTGTGCCCGGGCGCGCGCACGACGGACGCCCTCGGCCTCGACCAGATCGTCGCTGTCGCGAAGACCGGCGGTGTCCGACAGGGTCACGGCATAGCCGCCGATGACGATGTCGGCATCCAGCACATCCCGCGTCGTTCCGGCGATCGGCGTGACGATGGCGGCCTCGCGCGCGACCAGGGCGTTGAACAGAGCCGACTTCCCGGCATTGGTCTCGCCGATCAGGACGATGCGATAGCCCTCTCGCACCCGTCGCCCCCGATCGGCATCGGCCAGGGCTGCCGTCAGATCTTCGATCAGACTGTCCAGCACCGGCCCGGCGGTTCGCGCCAGTTGGTCGGGCACATCATCGTCGGGAAAGTCGATCTCGGCCTCGACAAGAGCCAGGGCCTTCAACAGATCGCGCCGGAACCCGGCATAGGCCTGCGACAGCGCGCCTTCGAGCTGACCCAGGGCCTGGGCCGCCTGGGCCGTCGTTTCGGCGTCGATAAGATCGGCAACCGCTTCGGCCTGGGCCAGGTCCATCCGCCCGTTCTCGAAAGCGCGGCGCGTGAACTCGCCGGGATCGGCGGGGCGCACGCCCAGAGCGATCAGGGCTCTGCTCGCCGCCTCGACCACGGCGCGGCCGCCGTGGAGATGCAGTTCGGCGCAGTGCTCTCCGGTGTAGCTGTTCGGCGCGGGGAAGCGCAGCACCAGCGCCTTGTCGATAACCTCTGCGCCATGCCGAAGTGTTCGCAGCGATGCGACCCGAGCCGGCACGGGTCCCACCCCAAGGCCTGCCAGCGCCGCATCAGTACCGGGTCCGGCGAGGCGCAGGATGGCGATCGCTCCCCGGCCGGGCGGGGTCGCCAGGGCGAAGATGGTGTCGGTCAACGTCGAATCAGGCCTTCGGCACCTGGGTGACGACCGACATCATCTGGCGGAACTGATCCTGGGCCTGCAGTCCGAAGCTGGTCCAGGTCTTCATCAGCTCTTCCGGCTGCATGGCGGTGAGGTTTGCATCCATCCGGGTCTTCATCTCGCTGACCAGCTGGTCGTTCAGAACCGTGACATCCGGCAGGCCCAGAAAGGCACGGGCTTCTTCCGGTGTGCACTCGGCCTCGATCTTGACTTTCATTCTGACGCTCCAACCTCTCGGAGGCCCGTCATAGGCCGAACCGCCCGATCAAAGGAACCCTCCCATGCGTGCCATTCGTCTCTCCCGTGCCGGAGGACCGGAGGTTCTGGAGCTTCAGGAGGTCGAGACCCCTGTACCAGGCCCGGGTCAGATCCTGATCCGGCACGAAGCGATCGGACTGAACTTCATCGATATCTATCACCGGACCGGCCTCTATCCCCTGTCCTTTCCCACCGGTCTCGGTCTGGAGGGCGCAGGGATCGTCGAGGCGATCGGCGATGGCGTGACCCGATTCAGCGTCGGCGACCGCGCCGCCTACGGAACAGGACCGATCGGAGCCTATGCCGAAGCTCACGTCGTCGATGCGGGCCGCGCCGTCCGGTTTCCCGCCGACGTACCCCTGAAGACGGCGGCGGCAGTCATGCTGAAGGGTATGACCTCCGAGTGCCTGGCCAGGCGCGTGTTTCACGTGAAACAGGGAGACGCCGTTCTCGTCCATGCGGCGGCCGGCGGAGTGGGGTTGATCCTGTGTCAGTGGCTCCACTCGCTGGGAGCCACCGTCATCGGCACGGTCGGCGACGAGTCCAAGGCCAACATCGCACGCGCCCACGGCTGCGACCATGTGATCCTCTACAAGACCGACGACATCGCCGGGCGGGTCAGGGCCCTCACCGACGGCCTGGGCTGCGCGGTCGTCTACGATTCAGTGGGCCGGGATACGCTGGAATCCTCTCTCGCCAGCCTGAGCCGCAGGGGCCTGCTGGTCAGTTTCGGAAACGCCTCCGGGCCCGTCCCGCCGATCGAGCCGCTCCGGCTCTCTCGCGGGGGGTCGCTGTTCCTGACCCGCCCGACCCTGTTCGACTATGTGGCCACGACGGAGGAACTGGACGAAAGCGCCGGCGCCCTGTTCGCGATGATACAGTCGGGTGCCATAACGGTCGAGATCGGCCAGACCTTCCGGTTGGATCAGGTCCGGGAAGCGCACGAGGCGCTCGCCGGGCGACAGACGACGGGCTCTACCCTGCTGATCCCGTGAATGTCTCCTCCCCGTGCGCACCGCGAACAGGGAGGAAAGCCGATCAGGTGTTCATCGACTGGAAGAAGTCGGCGTTGTTCTTGGACTGACGTAGCTTGTCGAGCAGGAATTCGATCGCGTCCTGCGGTCCCATGGGGTTCAGGATGCGGCGCAGCACATAGGTCTTGGTCAACTGGTCCTTCGGCGTGATCAGCTCCTCCTTTCGGGTGCCGGACTTCAGCACGTCGATGGCGGGGAAGATGCGCTTGTCGGCCACCTTGCGGTCCAGCACGATTTCCGAGTTCCCCGTGCCCTTGAACTCTTCGAAGATGACCTCGTCCATCCGGCTGCCGGTATCGATCAGGGCGGTGGCGATGATGGTCAGGCTGCCGCCCTCTTCCACATTTCGCGCCGCACCGAAGAACCGCTTGGGCCGCTGCAGGGCATTGGCATCCACGCCGCCAGTCAGGACCTTGCCCGACGAGGGCACCGTGGCGTTATAGGCCCGGCCCAGGCGCGTGACCGAGTCCAGCAGGATGACAACGTCGCGCTTGTGCTCGACCAGGCGCTTGGCCTTCTCGATCACCATCTCGGCCACAGCGACGTGGCGGGTGGCCGGCTCGTCGAAGGTGGAGGCCACGACCTCACCCTTCACCGTCCGCTGCATGTCGGTGACCTCTTCGGGCCGCTCGTCGATCAGCAGGACGATCAGGGCAACCTCCGGATGGTTGGCCTCGATCGACTTGGCGATGTTCTGCAGCATCACCGTCTTGCCGACGCGCGGCGGGGCGACGATCAGGCAGCGCTGGCCCTTGCCCAGCGGGGCGACGATGTCGATGACCCGGCCGGAGCGATCCCGCAGGGTCGGGTCCTGGATTTCCATGATCAGCCGCTCGTTGGGATACAGCGGCGTCAGATTGTCGAAATTGACCTTGGTGCGGACGGTCTCGGGATCCTCGAAATTGATCGTATCGACCTTCAGCAGGGCGAAATAGCGCTCGCCCTCCCGGGGCCCGCGGACCGCGCCATGGACCGTGTCGCCCGACCGGAGACCAAACCGGCGGATCTGGGACGGCGAGACATAGACATCATCCGGTCCCGGAAGATAATTCGCATCGGGCGAGCGCAGGAAGCCGAAGCCGTCGGGCAGCATCTCCAGCGTACCGGAGGCGATGATCTCGACCTCTTCGTCGGCCAGGGTCTTCAGGATCGCGAACAGCAGGTCCTGTTTGCGCAGGTTCGAGGCGTTCTCGATGTCCAGCTGCTCGGCGAAGGCCACCAGTTCGACCGGCGACTTGTCGTTCAGTTCCTGCAGGGTGATCCGGCCGGAGGGGACGACGGACTCGCCCTCGTCGTCGGCATCGTCACCGATGTCGGCCGCCACGTCGGCGTCGTTGGCTCCGTCGGCCTGGGACCTATCGGCCCGGGACGTATCCTCGGGCGTCAAGGCATCCAGCGCCTCGGTTTCGGGGCTGTCGTTGGAGGTGTCGCGGACGTCGGTCATGTCGGAACTCGGGATTCACGCCGTCCCGCCCCGGCGTCGGACGACGTCAGGCGGGGACGATTGGAAGGGTGTGGCCTGACGGCCGAGGGGGAGCGGCGGGTCCGGGGGCGGCATCTGCCAGCGATCGGTCGACGCGAAGAGAAGGGCAGCGCCGCAGAACGACGCCTCGACTCCAGCGGAACCACGAACCAGGGGTCCGGGTCAAGCGTGGCGGATCAGAACGTCCACTCCGTCGTTACCGACAGCACCATGACGATGGCCAGGACGAACGGCACCTCATTGGTCATGCGCCAGAATTTCGAGGTCCGGACCGATGTCCCGGCCAGGATCTTCCTGCGCTCCGCCACCAGATAGACATGCCAGGCCAGCAGCAGCACGACCCCGATCAGCTTGGCGACCATCCAGGGCTCGACCAGAAAGGCCACCCCGCGCATCTGCACATCCAGATGGATCAGCCACAGGCCGAAGATCAGGGCCAGACCCATGGCTGGATGCAGGATGATCTTCAGCATCCGCCCCTGCCACAGCCGCAGCAGCGTCCGCATCTCCGTCTTCAAAGGCTCGGTCTTGTCGGCCTGTTCGGCGTCATAGGCATAGAGCCGCGGCAGAAACAGCAGGCCTGCCATCCAGGCGATGACAGCGAGGATGTGAAGACCGCGAGCCAGATCGTACAGATTCATGGCTGAGCCTCCTAGGCGGCCTTCTTTTGCGCCTGACAGGGGCAGGCCTTCCAGCGCCCCTGGCACCCGGGCCCCGCGGCCGCGACACCGGTTCGGCCCAGGCTGTCTTTCACCGCATCGGCCAGGCCGTCGATGAACAGAGGGCTGACCCCCACGGCCGGCACGCGCAGATAGGGGTGAACCCCGGCCTCATGCGCCAGTTCGCCGTATTCAATATCCAGCTCGACCAGGGTCTCGATGTGTTCGGACACGAAGGCGATGGGGGTAACGATCAGGCCGATACCCTCGGCTCCGGCCGCACGAATGGCATCGGGCGTGGACGGTCCCAGCCATTTCAGCGGCCCGACGCGGCTCTGGTAGCACAGCAGCCAGTCGCTCAGACCGGCTTGGGACGCGACCGCGGCGACGGTCGCCTCGACCTGTTCCTGATAGGGATCTCCGTCCTTGTGGACGAGCTTTTCCGGGATGCCGTGCGCCGAAAAAAGGACCCGCACCGCCCGGCCCGGATGCTCCCGCGCAGCCTCCGCCAGCTTGAGACGAACGCCCTCGGCCTGCGCCGCGACCCAGCCTTCAGCCCGGGGATAGCAGCAGATCGTCCGGGTCGTGCCCGTGCCGCCATAGGCGGCGTTCCAGGCCTTCAGCGACGAGCGCGTCGTGGTGGTCGAGAACTGCGGATAGAGCGGCAACAAAACGACCTCGTCCGGCCCCCAGGCGGCCACGTCGACCGCGGCTTCCTCGGTCAAGGGATGCCAGTACCGCATGGCCATGAAGCTCCTGACCTCGTCGCCCGGCAGTCGGGCCGCCAGCGCGGCTTCCAGCGCCTCCATCTGGGCCCGGGTCTCGCCCTTCAGCGGCGATCCGCCATTGGAATCCATCATTGAATAGTTGGCCTGGGCGCTGGCCTCACGACGCGAGGAGATCAGCTTCGCCAGGGGCGTGCGGAACAACCCGGGTAGCCCGATAATGGCCGGGTCGTTGAACAGGTTAAACAGGAACGGCTTGACGGTCGCCGCATCGTCCGGCCCCCCCAGGTTGAAGAGCACGACGGCGATACGACGACCCGACCGCTGGCTCCCCGGGCTTGCGTTCACTGCGCGCCGATCCGTTTCAGAACCTGCTCGACATGAGCGATCGGCACGTCCGGCAGGATGCCGTGGCCCAGGTTGAAGATCCATGGGCCGGAACCCCAGGCCTCCACAAGCTGATCCACCCTGCGGTCCAGCGCCGCACCGCCGACACGCAGCAGCAGCGGATCGAGCGCGCCCTGGATCGGCTTGATCTTCTGGACCTCGCGGCCGCGCTCCAGAGAACACGCCGTATCCACCGCCACACCCTGCACATCGACCTCGCGGGCATAGCGATCGGCATGAAGCGCTGAGCCGCGCGGGAACCCGATCAGCGGCACGGTAACGCCCAGCTCCCGCACCCGCCGGACCAGGGCCTGATGGGGCTTCAGCACCAGCCGCTCGAACAGGTCGTCCGGCAGGCCTTCTGCCCAGCTCTCGAAGATCTTCAGCGCGTCAGCCCCGGCGTCGGCCTGCATCTTCAGATAGCGGGCGGTGGCCTCGACCAGCACGGCCAGGACCTCGTCGACCTTCTCGGGTTCCGCATAGGCATAGGAGCGGGCCGTGGCGCGTTCGCCCTTGCCGATCGTGTTGTGATGGCCGTCCAGCATATAGGTGGCTACGGTCCAGGGCGCGCCGGCGAAGCCGATCAGGGCGCGTTCCGGCTCCAGCTGGCTGCGCACCAGGCTCAGGGTCTGGCCGACCTGGTGCAGATGCTGGCCTGCGCCTTCCGTGAGTTCCTGCATCCGGCTGACGCTCGGCAGCAGACCGAGGCGCGGCCCCTCGCCGGTCTCGAACCAGACGTCCTGGCCAAGCGCCTGCGGGATCAGCAGGATGTCGGCGAAGACGATGGCCGCATCAAAGCCAAAGCGGCGCATGGGTTGCAGGGTCGCCTCGGCCGCCATCTCCGGGTTCAGGCAGAAGGCGATAAAGTCCGGAGCCTGGGCCCGCAGCGCCCGGTATTCAGGCAGATAGCGCCCGGCCTGGCGCATGAACCAGACGGGTGGACGCTCCAGGGTCTCGCCCTGCAGGACGCGGATCAGTGACGGCGTGGTGCTCATGACCTTGGCTTTACGGGGGGAGGGCGCTGGCCTCAAGCCCACGTCCTCCTCCTTGTTCCATTGAGAATCATAAAAGGATTGGAGGAAAGCAGCAGAGGGCGGGACGGCGGGGACAAACCGCGACGATTCCGGGCTTCGGTATCGCTTTTCCACGCCCGGCGGGCGGCTTCAGTCGTTCGCGACGAAGGCCGGTGGAAAGCGGGGATAATCCTTAACCAAACCTTAACGGTCGGGGGCTCCGGCGGGTTGTTCAGCCTTGACTGGCGTGGGGGTCATTTACCTTCTGTTAAGGATGTCCCCAACCTACCGACCGGGGCTACGGCCGCATGGGATGATGTCCGGCAAGGATACCGGTGTGTCCGACATTCTCCCGGCTCGCCCGGCGCACAGTGGCGCCCTATAGAAAACCGTGCCCCGGCGTCGCCGCGCGGCGCCCAGACCGATCCACAGGAATCACGACCATTCGCGCAATCTCGATCTTGGTTATCCAGCCGTGGGGTCCGCGGTGAGCCCGGCCAGGCCTGCGGGCGCCTCGCGGCTGGCGACCTATTTCCACGTCCATCTGGTCTCGGATTCGACCGGTGAGACGCTGAACGCCATGGCCAAGGCGGTCACGGCCCGCTTCGACGGCGTCATCCCGATCGAGCACATCTACGCCCTGGTTCGGTCAGACCGCCAGATGGAGCGTGTGCTGGAGGAAATCGCGACGGCACCGGGTGTCGTTCTTCACACCATCGTCGATCGTGCCCTGAGGGCCCAGCTGGAAGAGGGCTGCCGCGCGCTGGACATTCCCAACATCGGCGCTCTGGACCCGCTGGTCGGAGCCCTGTCCCGGTACCTGGGCGCCGCCCTGTCGACCCGCGTTGGTGCCCAGCACACCCTGGATCACGACTACTTCAACCGGATGGGGGCGCTAGACTACGCCATGTCGCACGACGACGGCCAGGGCACGGCCGAGCAGCTGGAGGGGGCCGATGTCGTCCTGGTCGGGGTCAGCCGCACATCCAAGACGCCGACCTGCATCTATCTGGCGCATCGAGGTGTCCGGGCGGCCAATGTGCCTCTGGTGCCCGGTCAGGAGGATGGCGAACGCCTGGTCGGACTGAAAAACCCGCTGATCGTGGGCCTGACCGTGTCGCCTGACCGGCTGATCCAGATTCGCAGGAACCGGCTGGACGGCCTGAACGCCAACCACACCTCCTCCTATGTCGAGCCCGACGCCGTGCGGGAGGAGACCATCAAGGCCCGCCGCGCCTTCGAGCGTCGGGGATGGCCGACGATCGATGTGACCCGCCGCTCGGTCGAGGAGACGGCTGCAGCCATTCTCAATCTGCTGAACGAACGGCGGAACAGGACGGCAGGGGTCACCTGGTGACGGGCGAAAGGTTCAGACGGCTGATCCTCGCGTCGCGCAGCGCCGCACGGCGCGCCATGCTGACCGGAGCCGGCGTTTCCTTCTCGATACAGGACGCCGGCGTCGACGAGGATGCCATCAAGATCCGCCTGACCGGCACCGATCCGGCCGACCTGGCGCTGGAGCTCGCGCGTGCCAAGGCCCTGGCGGTATCGCGTAAGGATCCGCACGCCTGGGTTCTGGGTTCGGACCAGACGCTGGATCTGGAAGGCACGATGGTGTCCAAGGCTCCGGACCTCGCGGCGGCGCGTCTGCGCCTGCTGTCGATGCGGGGCCGGACCCACCATCTGAACGCGGCGGCCGCCCTCGCACACGACGGCGTGGTCGTCTGGTCCGGCGTGGATACGGCGCGGATGACCCTGCGGCATTTCTCCGACGGATTTCTCGATCACTATCTGGCTGCCGAAGGCGAGGCCCTGCTGGGCTCGGTCGGCTGCTATCGGCTGGAAGGCATGGGATCGCAGCTGTTCGACCGGGTCGAGGGCGACTATTTCACCGTTCTGGGCATGCCCCTGTGGCCGGTGCTGGACGAACTACGCCGCGTCGGAGTGATCGCGACATGACGGCCAGACTCACGGGCGCGGTGCGGCTCGGCGGGATCGTAGGAAATCCGGTGACCCATTCGCTCAGCCCGGTCATCCACAATGCCTGGCTGGAGGCGGCGGGCCTGGACGGGACCTACGGGGCCTTCTCGCCGCGCGATGCCGCCGGCTTTGAGGCCCTGGTGGCCTTTGGGCGGGCCGGACTGCTGGCGGGTGTGAACGTCACGGCGCCCTTCAAGGAACAGGCCTTCGCCAGCGCCGATACCCGGTCCGAAACGGCCACGTCCAGCGGATCGGCCAATATCCTGGTCTTCCGCGACGGGCAGGTCTTTGCCGACAGCACCGATGGCGAGGGCCTGCTCCGGGCGCTGTCCCAACAGGCGCCCGCGCTGTCCCTGGAGGGATCGCCCGTCGTGATGCTCGGCGCGGGCGGGGCGGCGAGGGCGGCGGTCGCGGCCTTGCGCGATGCGGGGGCCACCGTCCGGATCGTCAATCGCACCCGGGAACGCGCCGAGGCCCTGGCCACGGACCTCGGCGGCCTGATCGAGGTCGGCGATGAGGCGACGGCCTTCGCCGGGGCCGCTCTGGTGGTGAACGCGCTCAGCGTCCGACCCGCGATCGATCCGGAGGACCTCGATCCGGCCACGGTGGTCATGGACATGACCTATCGCCCCGTCCGTACACCGTTCCTGACGGCCGCCAGAAGCGCCGGCCTGACCACCGTCGACGGCCTGGCCATGCTGATCGGCCAGGCCGGGCCATCCTTCCGGGCGATCTTCGGTGTCGAACCGCCCGATCTCGATCCCCGCCCCCTGCTGCTGGCCCATCTGGGAGAGACGGTGTGATCGTTCTGGGCCTGACCGGATCGATCGGCATGGGCAAGTCGACGACGACCGCCCTGTTCGCCGATCATGGAGCCCTGGTCTGGAACGCTGACGATGCCGTCCACGCCCTCTATGCCCCGGCCGGGGCGGCGGTCGGGCCGGTCGGTGAGGCCTTTCCCGGTGTCGTGGTGGACGGTGCAGTGGATCGGGCGCGACTGGCCGAGCGCCTGGGCCGCGACGCTGCGGCTTTCCGGCGGCTGGAGACGATCGTCCATCCGCTGGTTGTGGCCGGGCGGCTGGCCGATCTTGAGGCCGCGCGGGCGGCGGGGGTCGCGCTGGCCGTCCTGGATATTCCCCTGCTGTTCGAGACCGGTGGCGAGCGCGCCGTCGATGCCGTGGTGGTCGTGTCCGCGTCCGAGGCGGTGCAGCGCGCCCGCGTCCTGGCCCGGCCCGGCATGACGGTTGAGCGGTTCGAGGCCATCCTGGCGCGGCAGGTCCCCGATTCTGAAAAACGCCGCCGCGCCGACTTCGTCATCGATACGGGCGGGAGCCTTGAGGCGACCCGCGCCCGCGTGGCTGAAATCGTGGGGATGGTTCTGTCGCCGGGCTGGAAGCGGCCAGTGCGGAGCCTTTCACAACCCGACGAACCGCCCCATTAAGCGGGGATGGCCCGCGAAATCGTTCTCGATACCGAAACCACCGGCTTCGACCCGAAAACGGGTGACCGGCTGATCGAGGTCGGCTGTATCGAGATCATGGATCTCTTGCCCACCGGGCGGACATTCCACCGTTTCGTCAATCCGGAACGGCTGATCCCGGCCGATGCCATCCGGGTCCATGGCATCACCGACGACAAGGTCCGGGACGCGCCCCGGTTCGCCGAGATCGTCGTCGATCTGATGGGCTTCATCGGCGATGCGCCCGTGATCGCCCACAATGCCCAGTTCGACCGCAATTTCATCGACCACGAATGCGGCCGCTGCGGCCATCCGCTGCTGCACGAGACCCGCTGGATCGATACGCTGCAACTGGCCCAGAAGCGGTTTCCCGGCATGGCCAATTCGCTGGATGCCCTGTGCAAGCGCTACCGGATCAGCCTGGTCGACCGCACCCTGCACGGGGCCCTGATCGATGCCCGCCTGCTGGCCGAGGTCTATCTGGAGCTGAGGGGCGGCAAGGAGCGGGTCCTGGACCTGACCAGCCGTCGCGAGAGCGTGGCTGCCGCCGCCCACGCCGCGGCGGGCGGCTATGGTCCCCGCCCCCGGCCGCTGGCCCCGCGTCTGCGCGCCGAAGAAAGCGCCGCCCATGCCGCATTCCTGGCCGTGACGCTCAAGGACCGGTCGTTATGGGAAGGCTACGGGGTGACCCTGTAGTCTCGGCCCTGTCGGCGAAGCCGATGGGGAGGGGACTAAAGCCTACGCCACGCCCGACGGCTGACCATTCTGTTGCTGCATCCGCGCGGCATAGATGCCGGCGAAATCGATCGGATCCAGCATGAAGGGCGGATAGAAGCCACCGTCCGCCGTGGCGCGGGCGATGATCTCGCGCGCATAGGGGAACAGGTAGCGCGGGCATTCGATCAGCAGCAACGGCTCTATGTCGTGCTCGGCCACGCCCGACAGCTGGAAGAGACCGCCATAAAGCAGCTCCACTTGGAACACCGCCATCGCCTCGGTCGAGGCCTTGATCGACAGCTTGATGTCGACCTCGAACAGGCCGTCGGGGCGGCCCTGGGCATTCAGCTCCACACCCATATCGATCGAGGGTCGCCCCTCGATACGCAGCGAATCCGGGGCCTTGGGGTTCTCGAACGACAGGTCGCGGACATATTGCGCCAGGATGCGGAAGCCCGGAGCGGGCGGCTGGCCGGTGGGGGCGGAGCCGTTCGGCTCGGTCGGGGCGACATCGGTCATGGGGTCAAAGCCGTTGGCGAACGAAGGATGAGAGGCCGGGCGACTAGCATTCGCGACACGCCCCCGCAACGGTGCCGTCCCATTGCCGTCCACTCGCCTTCGTGACGCAGCGGATGCGTGTCGCCTTGCGCGCGTCTATATAGGACCGTAATCGTCCACCAGACGCCGTTCGCCTCCGGTCGAAAGCGCGCATCGAAAACCCGGGATAGACCGTGCCCTCACAGTTTCTGATCGTCATCTTCGCCGTAATCGCGGCCATCGTCCTGTTCCAGCTCTACAATGTGCTGGGCAAGAAGGTCGGCCGCCAGCCGCAGGAAGATGCGAAGACCCTGACGGCCCTTCCGGCGACCACCGGTCCGGACGCCCCCGGTCGGACGCCCGGCGTAGACGCCACCCTGCTGGCGGCTGCCGCCTCGCTCCGTGCCCGCGACCCCGCCTTCGATCCCGCCCGGTTCATCGACGGGGCGCGTCAGGCCTATGAGACGATCGTTCGGGGCTATGCCGCCGGAGACCGCGCGGCGCTGAAGCCCCTCTTGACCCCGGCCGTGCTGGAATCGTTCGAGACCGGCATCGCGGCGCGCGAGACCCGCGGCGAAACCGAACAGGTCGAGTTCCTGCATCCGCCCCGCGCCGATCTCGAACTGGCCTCGGCCGAAGGCGACCGGGCCGTGGCCAAGGTGCGGTTCCTGGCCGAGCTGCGGTCACGGATCATGCCGCGTGCCGACGAGGCCACGCCGGGAGCCCCCGCCGAGGAACGCGTCGAGGAGCGCCGGACCGCTGAGCACTGGACCTTTGAACGCTCGCTGGGCGCGTCCGACCCGAACTGGGTCCTGGCCCGGGTCGAGCCCGCCAACGCCTAGGGGCGACCGCCCCTTGGGATTTTACCGGAGGCCTGGGCTGGCGGCGGCGCTGCTGCTCCTGGCGGGTTGTGCCACCGCGACGGTCGAGGCACCGAGCCAGCCAAGCGCTCCCGCGCCCGGGACATCGCAGCCGCCCTATTCGCCCGATCCCGCCCCGCCGTCCGGCTTGCCCGGCCCGCAGACCCTGCCCGGCTGGGCCGACGAGGATCATCTGGCCGCGTTCCAGGCCTATGCCGGGACCTGCCGTGTTGCGCGCGAGGCTCTCGCGACCGTGCGTTGCGAGAAGGCGCAGGCGATCGGGCGGATGTCCGGGCCCGTGACCCCCTCTGTCGCCCGGGCCTTTTTCGAACGCGGGTTCGGCGTCGTGGCCGCCGGAACCTCTGACGGCCGACCCGGACTGATGACTGCCTATTTCGCACCGGAGTATCTGGCGCGCCGTGCCCCGGACGGCCTGTTCGACACACCGGTTCTGGCCCGGCCCGAGGGCTGGACGCGGGGCCAGATCCTGCCGGACCGGGCCACGATCCAGGCCGGACCTCCGCCGTCCCCGCCGCTCGCCTGGATGCGGGCCGAGGACCTGTTCTTTCTCCAGATCCAGGGCTCCGGCTATCTGACCTTCGAGGACGGGACGACCGCCCGCGCCGCCTATGCCGCCGACAACGGGCGGCCATTCACGGGAATCGCCCGGCCGATGGCCGAACGCGGCCTGCTGCCGTCTGACGGCACCTCGGGCGATGCGATCCGGGCCTGGCTGGCTGCCCATCGCGGGGCCGAGGCGCGGGCGATCACGGCCCTGAACCCGCGCTACATCTTCTTTTCGCTGGATCCCGACGACGGCGGTGATCCGGCCGGCGCGGCGGGCGTGCCCCTGCCGGCGCGCCGGGCCATTGCGGTCGATCCGGCCAGTTGGACCTATGGCGATCTGGTCTGGATTTCGACAGATGCGGGCAACCTGGTGGGTGCGCGCCATGGCTATCAGGGTCTGGTGATGGCGCTGGACACCGGCTCGGCCATCCGGGGTCCGGTGCGCGCCGATCTCTATATCGGCCGGGGCGAGGCGGCTGGCGCGGAAGCGGGCGTCGTGCGCCACCCGCTTCGGATGTGGCGTCTGGTTCCCCGCTAGGGCATGATCGTTTGAGGTGGACCCACGTCGTGGGTCCAGCCGAAAACGTGAATCATGCCCTCGCTCATGTCCGGAGCCTGATTCACGGCATCGGCGGAATCGCGAAGCGATTCCCCCTCAGCCGATCAGGCTCTAGGGAATTGGGCCGATAGCGCCTAGAGGGAAAGGCGGATAGCCCGCCAGGTTGCCCATTCCCATGACATCGCCCATCGAACGTATCGTCTATCGCAGCGATGCGGTCGCCCTGACCGACGGCCCCGTCGATGTCTCGCCCATCCTCTCAACCTCGCTGCGGAACAACGCCAGGCATCGCCTGACGGGGGCTCTGGCGCTCCAGGGCGGGACTTTCGTGCAGGTGCTGGAAGGCGACCCGGAGGCCCTGACCGGACTGATGGAGACGATCGAGGCCGACGACCGACACCGCAACCTTCGGGTCCTGGCCCGCTGGCCGGTACAGGTGCAGCTGTTCATGGGCTGGGCCATGGTGCACGTCGACACCCGCGCCCTGTCGCCGCATCAATCCAGACTGCTGACCCAGACCGGCTCGGGCGCGCAGGTCACCAGCGTGCTTGCTGACCTTGCCAGCGCCCGGCTCGGCTCTGTCGCCCGGCTCAGTTCGGTGGTCTAGGCCCTACCGCCGCTTCAATCCGCCCAGCACCCCACGCAACAGTTCGCGGGTCAGGGTCGATCCGGCGGTGCGCAGGACCGACTTGGTCAGGGCCTCGAGCGGGGTCTGGCGGGTCGAGCGGCGCGGGGCCCTCGGAGCCGGTGCGGGGCGTGGAGCCGGCGCAGCCCGGCCCCCGGGCGCGGCCCCGGGTGCGGGCTCCCCGGCTGTGGTTTCTGCCGCATGGCGGGCGGCGAGGACTTCCGCGGCGGAGTCGCGGTCGATCACCGTGTCATAGACGCCCTTGACCGGGCTGGCGGCCATGACGGCGGCGCGTTCCGGGTCGGTGGCCGGGCCCAGACGGCTGTCCGGCGGACGGATCAGGGTGCGCTGGACGATGGTGGGGGCCCCCTTCTCGTCCAGCACGGACACCAGCGCCTCGCCGGTGCCGAGCGCCTGGATCGCCTCCCGGGTGTCGAAGGCCGGATTGATCCGGAAGCTTTCGGATGCCGCCTTCAGGCCGCGCTGGTCGGCCGGGGTATAGGCCCGCAGCGCGTGCTGGATGCGGTTTCCCAGCTGGGCCAGCACGCTGTCGGGGATGTCGGCCGGGTTCTGGGTGATGAAATAGATGCCGACGCCCTTGGAGCGAATCAGGCGCACGACCTGCTCGACCTTTTCCAGCAGCGGCCTGGGCGCATCCCTGAAAAGCAGGTGGGCCTCGTCGAAGAAGAAGACGAGACGGGGTTTCTCCGGATCGCCGACCTCCGGCAGTTGCTCGAACAACTCGGAAATCAGCCACAGCAGGAAGGCCCCATACAGGCGCGGGCTGTTCATCAGCCGGGTCGAATCCAGCACATTGACCTGGCCGCGACCATCGAGGCCGGTCTTCATCATGTCGGTCAGCTTCAGCGCCGTCTCTCCGAAGAAGGCGTCGCCGCCGTCCTGTTCCAGCTGCAGCAGGGCACGCTGGATCGAGGCAATGGAGGCCGGAGCCACATTGCCGACCTCGCGCCCGATCCGGGCCGCATTCTCGGCCACATAGACCAGCATGGCGCGCAGGTCGTCGAGGTCGAGCAGCAGCAGGCCCTCCTTGTCGGCGACGTGGAAGGCGACGGTCAGCACACCCTCCTGCACGTCGTTCAGATCCAGCATCCGCGCCATCAGCAGCGGACCGATCTCCGACACGGTGGCGCGGACGGGGTGACCCTTCTGGCCGTACAGGTCCCAGAAGACCGTCGGTGCCGCCTTCGGCTGCAGCGTCAACCCCATGCCCGTGGCGCGGGCGATCAGCTTTTCGTTCGGCGTGCCGATCTGGCTGATGCCCGACAGGTCACCCTTCACGTCGGCGCAGAACACGGGCACGCCCATGTCCGAGAACCCCTGGGCCATGATCTGCAGGGTCACCGTCTTGCCGGTTCCGGTCGCGCCCGCGATCACGCCGTGTCGGTTGGCGCGGTTCCACAGCAGATATTCCCGCCGCGCGACGCCGTTGTCAGAAGATTGGCCGAGGAGAAGGCCCGCGGTCTGGTCGAGGGCGGGAGCGGCGGCGTCGGTCATTCGGAACTCCGGTTTCAGCGCCACAATACAGCTTAAGACGCGGCCGGGGAGAGGGTTCAGCTTGACCGCTGTGGCGGCCACCCCGACAGTCCGGGCATGAAACTGCCCATCGCCGTCCCGTCCAGCACGGTCGCCCGCAACGCCCTGGTGACCCTGACCGTCGTGGCCGTCGGGGCGGCGCTCTACTGGCTGCGGGACATTCTGACGCCCCTGGCCATGGCCATCTTCCTGATGATCATGATCGACGGCGTAAAGCGGTTCATCGAGGACCGGACCAGTCTGCCGGATCATTGGGCCGGGACGGCGGCCCTGCTTGTGGTCGTCCTGGGCTTCTCCTTGTCGATCGCCTTCATCGTCAACGGCGCGGCGGGCTTCTTCACCGACATGTCCGGGGTGTCGAGTGGCATCGGGCCGCGAATCGACGCGATCATCGTCGACGGGGCCCGCGTTTTCGGCATCACCACGGCCCCTACGGCCCATGAGCTGATCGCCAGCATCGACCTGCGCGGCTATCTGATCGGCCTGGCCGGCCAGGCCCAGGGCGTGGCTTCGGGATCCTTCTTCGTTCTGGTCTATCTGGGATTCCTGCTGGCCTCGCAGGTCGGGTTCCGGCGCAAGATCGTCGCTATGTTCCCCGAGAGGGAGCAGCGCAGCGAGGCGCTGGCGGTGTTTCAGCGGGTGCGCGGCGGGGTCGAGGGCTATCTGTGGGTCCAGACCGTGACCGGTGCCATCATCTGCGCGGCCGCCTGGATCCTGATGCGGATCGTGGGCCTGGAACATGCCGAGTTCTGGACCTTCGTGATCTTCGTGGTCGGCTTCATCCCCGTGCTGGGCGGGGCGGTGGCGGGCCTGGCCCCCCCGCTGTTCGCCCTGGTGCAGTTCCCGACCTACTGGCCCGCCCTGATCCTGCTGGTCGGCCTGCAGACCATCCTGTTCGTGGTCGGCAACCTGATCCAGCCGCGCATGCAGGGCGAGAACCAGAACATCGACCCGGTCGCGGTGCTGCTGGCGCTGGCCCTGTGGGGCAAGATGTGGGGCGTGGTCGGCATGTTCCTGTCGACCCCGCTGGCGGTCATGGCCATGGCGATCCTGGCCGAGTTCAAGGGGTCGAGGTGGATCGCCGTTCTGCTCAGCGGTGATGGCAAGCCCTATGCCGACGAGGACGAGCACAGCAACCACCCTGCTCCGGCCAAGCGCTCCGTCCGCGTCAAACCGCCGCGCCCCGGAGCGGGCCAGGCCTGACGAACGGGCTCTTGCGGGTCGGGTCGGGGTTCCCATCTTTCCTTCAGGCGTCGCGGCCTTCTTCCCCCTCCCCCGGCCGTGACGGCATCGAACCTGCGCCCCCTCCCCCTCCGGCGCGGGTTCCAGACGAGGCCGTCGGACCCCCCCCGTCCGGCGGCCTTTTCTCTTTTCCGGACTGGTACACGAAAGCGCCACCCGCGATCCGCGTCTCGCAATACTGCGCATCGGCGAGGAACGCTGACCCCTCCCGCCCGTCAGCCCCGAGCGAAAGGCAACGCCGCCTCCCGTGGCGCACGACAGCCCCGGGATACAGATCGACGCCGGGCGCGCGAAGGCGCGCCCGGTGTTTTCGCTTTCCGGGCTTCCCGACGGACGCGGGCGGGCCTATTCCCGTCCCAGCACCTGGCGGTCCCAGAGCCGCGCTGAACGAGACCCTGCCCATGTCCGGCGAGCTGCGTCCTTCCGTCCCGTCCCCGACCGCGGAGGCGCTGAAGACAGCGTTCGCAAGGGCGTTGAGGGAGGGCGGGGCGCTCGATGCGATCGAGCAGTCCTTCATCGACCAGGCCGCCGACGACTACGCCGGAGACGAGACGCCCGAACTGGACATGGCCGCCATGGCCGCCCTGCTCGCCGACGCCTGGCGCTGGGCGCAGGCGCGTGGGGTCGGGGATGCCCCGACCGTCCTGGTGCAGCCAGTCAGGGCGGCCGGGGGGCTGTCGGGGGCCTATGATACCCTCTGGATCGTCCAGGACGACCGACCCTTCCTGGTCGACAGCGTCATGGGCGAACTGGCCGATGCCGGCGTCTCGGTGCGGGCGCTGTTCCACCCCGTTCTGGCGCGTGAGGCGGTGCGCGAATCGCTGATCGTCATCGTCGTCGACCCCCTGCCGTCCGAACGCCGGGAGGCCCTGAAGGCCCAGGTGGAGCAGGCCCTGGCCGACGTCCATGCCGCCGTCGGCGATTTCGACGCCATGAGCGACCTGATGGCGCGGTCGATCGCCCATCTGGAGGCCTGCCCCGGCGGGATCGATCCGGAAGTGGTGGACGAGAATCTGGCCTTTCTGCGCTGGCTGAACGACGAGCATTTCGTCTTCCTCGGTGCGCGCGACTACGACTATCCGCGCACGCCGGACGGGGGTTATGCCGCCGAGGCCCCGCTGGACCAGGCCACGGCCGGGGTCGGGGTGCTGCGCGATCCGGCGCGCACCGTGCTGCGTAGGACGTCGGAGCCGGCCGTGCTGACCGCCCAGATGAAGCGACAGATGGACCTGTCCGAGCCCGTGACCGTGGCCAAGGCCAATCTTCGCAGCCGCGTCCACCGCCGGGCCTATATGGATTACGTCGGGGTCAAGCGGTACGGCGACGACGGCCGCCCGTCGGGCGAGACCCGTTTCGTCGGCCTGTTCACAGCCGAGGCCTACGATCGCACGGCGTCCGAAGTCCCGCTGATCCGCCGGAAGGTCGCGAACGCCCTGACCCGGGCGGCCAAGGTGCCCGGCAGCCATAACGAGAAGCGGCTGAAGAACATCCTGGAGAATTATCCGCGCGACGAACTCTTCCAGATCACCGAGGACGAGCTGCTGACCTCGGCCCTCGGCATCCTGCATCTGTATGACCGGCCCCGCATCAAGACCTTCACCCGGCTGGATCCGTTCGACCGGTTCGTCTCGGTCCTGGCCTTCGTGCCGCGCGAGCGGTTCGAGGCGGCGGTCCGCGAACGCATCGGACGCCTTCTGGCCAGGGCCTGGGGCGGTCGTCTGTCGGCCTGGTACCCGCAGCTCTCGGACGCGCCCCTGGTGCGCATCCACTACATCATCGGCGTCACGCCCGGCGATCACCCCACACCGGATCCCGTGGCGCTGGAGGCGGAGATCACCGAGGCCGGCCGTAGCTGGATCGACCGCTTCGAAAGCGCCCTGCGCGCCGCCCACATCGATGACAGCCAGATCGGGGCGCTGAGCCTGAAATGGTCGGACGCCTTCGGGGCCGGCTATCGCGATCGCTACGATGCGACCGAGGCCGTCGCGGACCTGCAGGAGATCGACCGGCTGAACGCCTCGGGAACGGCCGGATCGGGCGAGCCCGTCGCGGTTCGCGCCTTCCGCTCTGCCGGCGACACGCCGCTGCAGTTCCGCTTCAAGCTGTATCACCGGGGCGCGGCGGTGCCGCTGTCCGACGTCCTGCCGATTCTGGCCGACATGGGGCTGAAGACGCTGGAGGAGTTCGGCCATGCGATCCGCCCGGCCGACGCCGGGGAAATCCACGTCCACGAGTTCCTGCTGGAGGATCCGCGCGGGGCCGCGATCGCCTTCGCTGACGTCAAGGGACCGTTCGAGGCGGCCTTTTCGGCCGTGTGGACGGGCCAGACCGAAAGCGACGGCTTCAACCGGCTGGTGTTGGAGCTGGGGGTCGGCTGGCGCGAGGCGGCCCTGATCCGCACCCTGGCCCGCTATCGCCAGCAGACGGGGCTCGATCCGTCGCAGGCCGTGCAGGAAGAGGCGCTACGGGACTATCCGGTCATCGCCCGCGCCCTGCTGAGCCTGTTCACCTGCAAGTTCGATCCCGTGCATGGCGGATCGGCGGCTGATCGTGCGGCGTCCGCGACGGAACTGACCGACAGGATCACGGCCCTGCTGATGGATGTGACGTCCCTGGACCACGACCGGGCACTGCGTCGCCTCGCGGCCCTGATCGGGGCGATCAAGCGGACCAACTATTTCCAGACGACCGGAGACGGGGGTTTCAAGCCGCACATCTCGATCAAGATCGCCTCGCGCGAACTGGACGACCTGCCCCTGCCCAGGCCCTATCGCGAGATCTTCGTCTGGGCTCCCCACATCGAGGGCATCCACCTGCGCTTCGGACCGGTGGCGCGGGGCGGCCTGCGCTGGTCCGACCGTCGCGACGACTTCCGCACCGAGGTGCTGGGTCTGGTGAAGGCCCAGCAGGTCAAGAACGCCGTCATCGTACCCGTCGGCTCCAAGGGCGGCTTCTTCCCGAAATACCTGTCGGCCATCGTGCGCGCCGGCGGTGATCGCGACGCCCAGCAGGCAGAGGCTGTCCGCGCCTACAGGACCTTCCTGTCGGGTCTGCTGGACATCACCGACAACATCGCCGCCGACGGTCATGTGACCCATCCGGCCGACGTCGTCGCCTTCGAGGGGGACGATCCCTATCTGGTCGTCGCCGCCGACAAGGGCACGGCGACCTTCTCCGACATCGCCAACGGAGTGTCCGCCGATTACGGCTTCTGGCTGGACGACGCCTTCGCTTCGGGGGGATCGGTCGGCTATGACCACAAGGCCATGGGCATCACGGCACGCGGGGCATGGGAGGCGGTCAAGCGGCATTTCCGCGAGATCGGCAAGGACATCCAGTCCGAGCCCTTCACCGTCGTCGGCGTCGGCGACATGAGTGGCGATGTGTTCGGAAACGGCCTGCTGCTGTCCAGGGCCTCGAAACTGATCGCCGCCTTCGATCACCGCGACATCTTCATCGACCCGACGCCCGATCCGGCCCGGTCATGGGAAGAGCGCAACCGTCTGTTCCAGCTGCCGCGCTCGTCCTGGCAGGACTACGATCCATCATTGATTTCGACCGGCGGCGGCGTGTTCTCGCGCTCGGCCAAGTCCATCCAGCTGACGCCCGAGATCAAGGCGGCGCTGGACATCGCCGACGACAGTCTGGACCCCGTCAGCCTGATCCGGGCGATCCTGAAGGCTCCGGCCGAGCTGCTCTATCTCGGCGGCATCGGCACCTATGTGAAGTCCGCGACCGAGACGGACGCCCAGGTCGGCGACAAGGGCACCGATGCGCTGCGGATCAATGCAGACGAACTGCGGGTCAAGGTGGTCGGGGAGGGGGCCAACCTCGGCTTCACCCAGGCGGGCCGGATCGCCTTCGCGGCCGGAGGTGGCCGGATCAACACAGACGCCATCGACAACTCCGCCGGCGTGGATACCTCCGACCACGAGGTCAACATCAAGATCCTGATCGGCGCCGCCGTCGCCCGGGGGGCTCTACCATTGACCGAGCGGGTGCCGCTGCTGGCCTCGATGACCGATGAGGTCGGCCTGAAGGTTCTGGCCCACAACTACGACCAGACCCTGGCCCTGACCCTGCAGCAGGCGGAAGGCACGGGTGCGCTCGACAGCCAGCAGCGGTTCATGCAGGCCCTGACGGCCAGGGGCAAACTCGATCGCAAGGTCGAGGGTTTGCCCGGCGATATCCGCATCGCCGAGATGAAGGCCGCCGGTATCGCCCTGACCCGGCCGGAACTGGCCGTGCTGATGGCCTATTCCAAGCTGGAGCTGGCCGACGACATCGTGGCGTCAAAGGCACCCGAAGATCCCTTCTTCGAGGAGACCCTGGTCCGCTACTTCCCCGGGCCCCTGGCGCGGTTCGAGGGCCAGATGAAGGGCCACCGGCTGCGGCGCGAGATCGTGGCCACGGTGCTGTGCAACGAGATCGTCAATATGACGGGGCCGACCTTCCCCGATCGCCTGCGCGGCGCGGCGGGTTGCGACACCACGGCCCTCGTCATCGCCTTCGAGGCGGCGCGGCGGGTGTTCCGGCTGGATGAGGCCTGGGGCGCGGTCAATGCCCTGGACCTCAAGGTCCCGGCCGAGACGCAGACGGCGCTCTATCTGGAAATCGCCACCGTCCTGCGGCGCCAGACCTTCTGGCTGGCGCGCCGGGGCGCAAGGGACGGCGCGACCGTGCAGGGTCTGATCGAGGCCTATCGTCCGGCCGCCGATGCCCTGCGCGCGGCGGGCGGCGACGTGCTGTCCCGCTTCGAACAGGGCCGGCTGGCCGAACGCCTGAAGCGGTTCGCCGACATGGGTGTGGGCGAGCAGCTGGCCCAGACCGTGTCCATGCTCCGGCCCCTGGTGGCGACGGCGGACATCGGCGATCTGGCCCGGGAAACGGGCTGGTCGGCCCCCCGGATGGCGCGGCTCTATCACCAGGTGGGCGCGGCCTTCGATTTCGACCGTCTGCGGGCGGCGGCGGGCGCCGTGCCGTCGGGCGATCATTTCGACCGGCTGGCCGTGCGTCGCCTGATCGAGGATCTGATGGGCGAGCAGGTCACCCTGACCCGGGCTGTGGCCAGGGCTTCCGATCCGGCCGTCGGCGACAGCGAGGCGACCGCCGAATCTGCGGTCGACGCCTGGATCGGTCCGCGCCAGTCAATAGTTGAGGGCGTTCGCGCCGCCGTGGACGAGATCGAGGCTTCGGGCACCGGCTGGACTTTCGCCAAGCTGACCATCGCCAATGGCCAGATCCGGAGTGTGGCGGCCTCGGCGAGCTGACGCCGTCACACTCCGGGCTGGTGGCGCTACCGCGCTTCGCGCTACTTGAGCGCAGGCGCGCGCGCCGTGGAGAAAGCCAATGCCCAGAAAGTTCCTGGTCGTCGTCGATGACAGCCCCGAGTTCGAGGCGGCGCTGCGCTATGCCGCCCGGCGGGCCCGATCGACCGGCGGCCGTGTCGCCCTGCTGCGGATCATCCCGGGCGGGTCGGACGAGCAGTGGGCCGGGGTGCGTGAGCAGATCAAGCGCGAGCAGCGGGCCGAGGCGGAAGGCCTGCTCACCCGTCTGGGCGAGGAGGCGCAGACCCGGTCGGGGGCCGCGCCCATCTTCCTGATCGAGGAGGGCGACCCCCAGGCGGCGATCCGCAAGGTCTGTGGCGAGGACCCGGAGATCAAGATCCTGGTGCTGGCGGCCGGGGGCGGGTCACGCGGTCCGGGGCCGCTGGTGTCGGCCGTGCTGAAATCGGGTGCGGCGTTCGGGGGTCGCAAGCTGCCGGTGACCATCGTGCCGGGCGAACTGACGGATGCCGAGATCGAGGATCTGGCGTAGGGTGATAACCCGCTCCCTCCCCCTCGGGGAGGGTGGCTGAGTGGAGCGAGGCCGTGTGGGGGCGGCAAGGCAATGCCGCACCAGATCAGAGTTTGTATCGCCTTGTCCTTCCCACCCCGTCGCTGCTTTGCATCGGCGACCCTCCCCCTAGGGGGAGGGAGAGGCACCTTGCGAACCCCGGCACCAAGGCGCATTTCTCGCTCATGTTCATCCAGACCGAACCCACCCCGAACCCCAATGCGCTGAAGTTCCTGCCGGGACGCGATGTGGCCCCGGACGGCTCGCGCGAGTTCCTGAGCATCGACCAGGCGACGGCCTCGCCGCTCGCCGAGGCCCTGTTCCAGCTTGAGGACGTGACCGGTGTCTTCTTCGGCGGCGACCATATCTCGGTCACCCGCGCCGGGCATGGCCGCGACTGGAGCGAGATGAAGCCCGAAATCCTGTCGGTGATCATGGATCACTTCGTGTCGGGTCAACCCCTGATGCGCGAGGGCACGGACGCCGTCGATGACGCGGAGGAAGACTCCGAGATCGTGGCCGAGATCAAGTCGCTGCTCGACAGCCGCATCCGCCCGGCCGTGGCCCAGGACGGCGGGGACATCCTGTTCGACGCCTTCGACGCGGAAAGCGGCGTGCTACGCTTGCGGATGCGCGGGGCCTGCGCCGGCTGTCCGTCCTCGGCCATGACGCTGAAGGCCGGCGTCGAGCAGATGATGCGCCACTACGTCCCCGAAGTGACCAGCGTCGAGCAGGTGCTCTAGCTAGGGCCGCACGGCCTCGACCAGGACTTCGGTGCGACGCCGCAGGGGCTCCTGCACGCCATCTGGGCTGACGGCACCGGCGTCCCCCGCCGCCGTAATCTCGAACGCGGGCACAGGCCAGCCTGCGGCTGTCAGTGCCTCTGCGACCGCCAGGGCACGGCGCTCTGACAGGTCCTGGTTTGTATCAGCGGCACCGGTTCCGCTGGCCAGGCCCAGGACCTTGACCGACGTGATGCGGCAGCCCTGGAGCTGGGTCGCCGTGAGGCCGATGGCCTCCAGCGCCGGGCCGGTCAGCCGGTCCTGTTTCTCGTCGAAATAGATGTCGAATCGCCGGGCGGCGCAGGCATTGGGCACCGTGACCAGGGCGTCGCGATCCATGGAGCCAGATCCCATCGAACAGGCTGACAGGCCCGCCGCGCCCAGCGAGGCGGCCAGAAGAATCGCCCGCGTCGTCATCATCGCCCTGTGTCCCTGTGTTCGCTCAAACATAGGGCGGCCCGCTTTTCGACGAGCCGCCCCGAGAATCGTCAAGACGTTAGCGCCTAGTAGCGGCGCTGGCCATTCTCCCAGTAACACTCGTTCTGATTGTTGTCGTAGCAGTAGTAGTACTGACCGCGGTTGTCGCGATAGCGTTGCTGGTTGTTGCGGTCGGCTTGCGAGCCTCGTACCGCACCGACAGTACCACCGATCGCGCCGCCGATAAGGGCTCCGGTTGCAGCGTTGCCGCTGCCGACGTTGTTGCCGATGATGGCGCCGGCCACCGCGCCGATGCCGGCCCCGATCGCGCCCTGGCGGACGGTCTGGTTGGGGGTGCTGTTGCCGTAGGGGTCGGTCGCGCAGGCCGATGCGAGCAGGCCGGCGACGCCGATCGCGATGATTGCCGTCTTCATGGATGTGTCCTTCATTCCTGATGTTCGCCCCGAGAGCGAGAACGCTGGAATATAGCTCAGGTTCCGCGCCTATGCTCGATGCTGACGATGACATAGGCTGCAGCGGACCGTGCGAGGGGCACCGGATTCGAACACGTCAGCGTTTGTGAGGAGTTTTTCGATGCGTTTTCCTGAGCCGGTCCGGATGTCGGACGATCATGCCAGCCCGGTCTGGGCCCGCACCAAACGCCGGTCGGGCGGCGGGGGCGGTGGCTTCGTCGGTCTTCTGGTCACGCTTCTGGCCCTGTTCGGCGTGTTGACGGCGGTCCTGGGCATCAAGGAGCAGTCTCTGGCCAGGGGCGGCGCGCTGATGGACGGCTGGATCACCGCCGGCGTCACCTCCGCCAGGGGCCTGGTCGGCCAGGCCCCGGAAGCGGCCGAAAGCGCGGCCGACAAGGCGGGGGCTGCGGCCGAAAAGACCGGCGACGCGCTTCAGGCGGGGGCTGCGACCACGGCCAAAGAGCTCAAGACGCAATAGTCACGCTTGGCCGGAACGCGGGCGGGACAGGCGCGTTCGGGCGTGATGAACGCCACCACCCCGCCCTCGCCCGTGCCCATGGACCTGCCCGAGACTGCACCTGTCGAGGCGGTCGCTGAACCGCGCGCCCTGACGCCCCACGTCGCGATCTCGCGCGTGGTGATCCTGGTCAACACCCTGTCCGGCTCGGTCGGACCCCGGGCGGTCGCCGAGGTCGAGGCCATCATGGCCGACTATCCCTGCGAGGCCGAGATCGTCGAGCTGGTCGGCGCGACCATGGACGCCCAGATCGACGCGGCCCTGGCGTCCAACCCCGATGTCCTGTTCGTTCTGGCCGGAGACGGCACGGCGCGGGCCGCGGCCTCCAGGGCCGGACCGGGGGGCCCTCTGGTCGCGCCGCTGCCGGGCGGCACCATGAACATGCTGCCCAGGGCGCTCTACGGCACCGGCGACTGGAAGCTGGCGCTGCGCGAGGCGCTGGAGAACGGCTCGCCCCGGTGCGTATCGGGCGGCCTCGTCGAAGGACAGTCCTTCTATTGCGCCGGCATCTTCGGCTCGCCCGCCCTGTGGGCCCCCGCGCGCGAGGCGATGAGGACCGGGAAGCTCAGCCTGGCCTGGACCTACGGGCGACGTGCGCTGAAGCGGGCCTTCTCGGGCAAGATCCGGGTCGAACTGGACGGCGGCAAGGTCCGTCGAAGCGAGGCGCTGGCGTTGATCAGCCCGATGATCTCCAGGGCGATGGACGACCCCATCGGGCTGGAAGCCGCGGCCATGGATCCGGCCGACGCGGCCCAGGTTTTCCGCCTGGCGGCCAACGCCCTGTTCAGCGACTGGCGCCAGGATCCGTCCGTGGTCACCCAGCCGGCGCGAAAAATCCGCATCCGCGCCCGGTCAAGGATTCCGGCGGTGCTGGACGGGGAGCCGACCCTGCTGCATCACGACACCATGGTGACGTTCATTCCAAAGGCCTGGCAGGCCCTGGCCCCCGATCTCCGTCCGCAGGGCGAGGCTGACTGATGCGGCGGTCCGCCCGGAGAACCACCCGGTGAGGACCGGCCGCCTGCTGCAGTTTTCCGACGTCCATTTCGGCGTCGAACATCCCCATGCCTGCGCCGCCGCGCTCGAATACGCCCACGCAACGCCCAGCGACCTGATCCTGATCACGGGCGACATCACGCAAAAAGGTCTGCCCGACGAGTTCGCCGCCGCCGGGGCCTGGATCGGGGCGATGCCGACGCCGCGCTTCGTCATCGTCGGCAATCACGACGTGCCCTATTACAGCCTGGGTGCCCGCCTGTTCCGGCCGTGGAAGGCGTTCGAGGCCGCGACCGGTCATCCGGCCCATGACGGCGAGTTCATCTCCGACAGCCTGATGGTGCGCGGCGTCGTCACCGCGCGCGGCTGGCAGGCCCGGGCCAACTGGTCCAAGGGCGTGATCGATCTGAACCAGACGCGCCGCGCCGCCGAGGCCCTGCGCCAGGCCCCGGTCGGCGCGCTGCGCATCCTGGCCTGCCATCACCCCCTGATCGAGATGATCGGCACCCCCATGACGGGCGACGTCAAACGCGGCGACGCGGCGGCCGGAATCTTCGCCGAAGCGGGCGTGGACCTGATCACCACGGGCCATGTCCATGTGCCCTTCGCCATTCCGATCGACCTGTCGGACCGTTGCTCCTACGCCGTCGGCTGCGGGACCCTGTCCAGGCGCGAGCGCGGGACCCCGCCCAGCTTCAACCAGATCGAGTGGTCGGCCCACGAGATCGTGGTGACGGCCATCGCCTGGGACGGCCAGACGTTCAAACCCGCCGAGAGCTGGCGTCTGCCCCGTCGTCAGGACACCCGGCACACGGCATCCGCTCCCGATCCGGCGACGCCGGGAGCCCTGGAAGCGGCCATGAGCTGAAGCCGGAAAAAAGCCGCGACCCGGGAGGATCGCGGCTTTGGGTCTTCTGGCCCAGGGTCGGCGGTCGATCCCGGTCCGCCTGGAACCTGATCTGAGCGAGGGCATGATGCATGCTTTCGGCGGGACCCACGATGTGGGTCCACCTCAAACGATCAGGCCCTAGCGGCGGCGGTAACGGCCGTTGGACTTTTCGGTGAAGGCCGCCGCCACCATGGTGGCCAGCGCGGGATTGCGCAGGAAGATCCAGCCGCCGGCCAGGGCCGCGACCGTGCCGAGGATCGGACGGCTGCGGAACAGGGCATAGGCCCGGCCACCCAGACCTTCCGGCTCGAGCGCCTCTTCCTCCTCGAATGCGCCACCGGCGCCCAGGAAGACCACCGCCACGATCACGGCGACCAGGGCGAAGGCCCCGGCCGTGACCGCGGCCGCCCCCAGCGGCGGCAGCACCAGGGCGAGCGCATAATAGAGCGTGGCCCCCAGGGCCACGACGACCACGAAGGCGCAGCCGGCGACCACGAAGGCCGCCGCCAGTTTTTTCACAAGCCCCTTGACGATCATCAGCGGCGGCGACCGGCCAGCAGGAGACCCAGCACCACGCCGACGCCGAGGGCGATGGCCGTGGACTGAACGGGGCGCTCCTGCACCCGCTCGGTGATGTAGCGCTGCGCCTCGTCGAACCGCTCGGACGCGTCGTCGTAATACTCGCGGCTGCGGACGCGGGCCTGATCGTAGTAGCCGCGAGCCTGCTCACGCAGTTCATCGGCGCGCTCACGCAGGCGGGCGTCGGCCTCGGCGGCTTTTTCGCGCAGGCGGGCCTCGGTTTCCGCAGCCCTGGCCTTCAGCCTGGCGGCTTCCTCGCGCGCGCCAACCTTCAGGTCCTCCTTGAGGGTGTTCAGGTCGTTCTTGATGTCTTCACGCGCCTTGCTGGTGGACATGATCCCACTCCGTTGATGCAGCTTTGCGATAAATAGGAGGCTTGTCGGCTGAACGCCACTGCTCTGTGCCGGTTCCGCCGCGTCGCAGCATTCGGAGGGGAGAGAGGCAGTAGGCAGTAGGCAGTGGGCAGTAGGCAGTGGGGATGAGCCAGGTCGCTGCCGGGGGGAGGGGCCTGTCTGGCAGCCCATTCGCACAAGGTCCTTCTACTGCCTCCTGCCCACGGCCTATCGCCGTTACCCCGGTAACACTCCGTAAGGGTCTCCCTCAGCCTCCCTTAAACTTTCGCGGTCACGATCGACCGGTGATGTCCTCCTCCTGTCCCTCTCCGGTCGCGAAACTCGCCCTGGCGGTCGTGACCGAGCCGGAGCGCGCGCTTCCCGCGCCCGTCGGCGCGCGCGAGGAGGCGATGCGCACCCTGCTGCAGACGGCGGCCGATTCCGGCGTTTCGATCGTCGCCACCCGGCCGACCGGCGATGCGGAGCGTCTTCTGGGTCAGGCCTGGCCCTTCCCGTCCCCCTTTTCCGTCACCGTTCGCACCGTCGCCCTGTCGGAAGGGCTCGACCGGGTCGAGGCCCGCGCCCGGCGGTCTCTGGAGCGGATGGGCCTGCCGCGCGCCGACACGCTTCTGGTCTCGGGCGCGACCGATCTGGCGGGTGCCGAGGGCCGTGCCCTGTGGGACCGGATGCTGGCGCTCAGGGATCGCGGCCTGTTTCGCCGCATCGGCTTTCTGGCGACCATGGAGGACGGACCGACCCTTCTGGCGCGCCGCTATCAGCCCGATGTGGTCCAGATCGCCTGCAATATCCTGGACCAGCGACCGGTGACCGAGGGGGTCCTGTCCGACCTGGCCGGCCTGGGCGTCGACGTCCACGTGTCGTCGGTTTTCGCACATGGTCTGCTGTTCGCCAGTCGCGAGACCCTGCCCGCGCATCTGACCCACCAGGGCGTGGTCCTGTCGCGCACCCGCCGTCGCCTGGCCGAGGCCCGCATTGACCCGATGCAGGCCGCGCTCGCCTTCTGCCTGGGTCTGCCGCCGGTCGCCGCCGTCGTCGCCAGCGTCGCCTCGGCCGCCGAGCTGCGCGCGGTCCTGGCCGCCGCCCATGCGCCACGGCCCGATCTGGACTGGGACGCGCTGGCCCTGCCGGAGCCGGCCGCGCTCTCCACGCGCCCCAGGGACCGCATCAGCGACGCCGCCTGATCCGGCAGGGGGGAGAGGGACCGCCGCGCGCTGGGGCGGGCGTTGAGGGGGCACTCCCCGGACGCTGATCCCTGCCTCGGGCCCCTCCGTCATGGTACGAAGGCGAGCCGATCCTCAAGCCCTCGAATGGGGGAGGATTCGCTTGAGCCGGGCCGTGCGATCCGTCACCCTGACGGCCGCCCATGAACGCCCCCCTGTCCCATCCGCCGAAGGTCGAAGCCCAGGACGGCGTCACGCCCGTGATGGCCCAGTTCCTGACGGCCAAGGCGTCGCAGCCGGATGCGATCCTGTTCTTCCGCATGGGCGACTTCTACGAGCTGTTCTTCCGGGACGCAGAGGTCGTGGCCGCCGCCGTCGGTATCACCCTGACCCGGCGCGGCAAGCATCTGGGTGAGGACATCCCCATGTGCGGCATGCCGGTTCATGCCGCCGAGGGCTATATCGCCCGGCTGATCCGCCAGGGTTTCAAGGTCGCCATCTGCGAGCAGATGGAGGACCCGTCCGAAGCGAGAAAGCGCGGATCGAAAGCGGTGGTCCGGCGCGACATCGTGCGGGTGGTGACGCCGGGCACCCTGACCGAGGAGGCCCTGCTGGATGCGCGCGGGGCCAACCGGCTGGCGGCCGTGGCGATCCGCAAGGGCCGGGCGGCGGTGGCGGTGGTCGAACTGTCGGCCGGGGCGGTCGATTGCGTGGCCTGCGACATCGGCGACCTGGGCGCGACCCTGGCGGCGTTCCGGCCCAGCGAGGTGCTGGTCACGGACAAGGCCTTTTCCGATCCGGTGCTGAAGGCGGCGCTGGACGGGTCGGGCGGCGTGGTCCAGGCCCTGGCGTCGGCCGTGGCCGAACCGGTGGCGGCGGGCGGTCGGGTGGCGCGGCTTTACGGCGTCGCCTCGCTGGACGGGTTCGGAGCCTTCGAGGAAGCAGAGGTTTCGGCGCTCGGCCTGATCGCCGCCTATCTGGAGACGACCCAGGCAGGCAAGACCCCGGCCCTGTCGCCCCCGCGTCGATCGGGAGATGCGGGGTTTCTCGCCATTGATCCGGCCACGCGGCTGAGCCTGGAAATCGACCGGACGCAGAGGGGCGAGCGCGAGGGATCGCTGCTGGCCTGCATCGACCGGACGGTGACCTCCGGCGGCGCACGGGCCCTGGCCGAGCGAATCGCCCGACCGCTGCGGAATCCGGTCGAAATCAATCATGGACTCGATGCGGTCGAATGGCTGCTGGAGCGGCGGTCGCTGCGCCGCGACCTGCGCGACGGGCTGAAGGCCTCAGCGGATGTGGCGCGGGCCGTGTCGCGGCTGGCGCTGGGGCGGGGCGGACCGAGGGACCTGGCCGCGATCCGGGCGGGACTGACCATCGCCGAGGTGCTGGCCGGACTGTTCATCGTCGCGCCGGATCCCCTGACCGGACCGCCGGCGCGAATCGCCGGCTGTCTCGATCGCCTGACCCTGTCGCCCGGTCTGGCGCGCTTGAGGCTCGACCTGGCGGAAGGTCTGGCCGAAGAACCGCCGCATCTGGCGCGCGACGGCGGTTTCGTGAACCCGGGCTTCCGGCCCGAGCTGGACGCGGCCCGGACGCTCCGCGACGACAGCCGCCGGGTCGTCGCCGACCTGGAGGCCCGCGCCGTGGCCGAGAGCGGCGTGCCGTTCAAGGTGCGGCACAATGCGGTGCTGGGATATTTCCTCGAAACGACGGCCAAGCACGCCGAGCCGCTGTTCCGGGCCGGGCCGGAGAGCCCCTTCATCCATCGCCAGACCCTCGCGGCCCAGGTGCGGTTCACGACGGTCGAACTGTCGGAACTGGACGCGAAGATCAGCCAGGCGGGCCACCGGGCTCTGGCCATGGAGGGCGAGACCTTCGAGGTCTGGCGCCACACGGTGCAGGAGCTGGCGCAACCGCTTCAGGCCGTGGCCGATGCCCTGGCCGAGCTGGATGCGACGTCCGCCCTCGCCGAATGGGCCGAGGAGGTCGGGGCGGTGCGGCCCGGGGTGGACGACAGCCGCGTGTTTTCCGTCTCGGCCGGGCGTCACCCGGTGGTCGAGGCGGCGGTGAAGAGGGCGGGCGATCCCTTCACGCCCAACGACTGCCGGCTGGATGGCGACGGGCGGGGCTGCGCGCGCCTGTCGATCGTCACCGGACCCAATATGGCGGGCAAGTCGACCTTCCTGCGCCAGAACGCCCTGCTGGTCGTCCTGGCGCAAGGGGGCTGTTTCGTGCCCGCGAAGGCGATGCGACTGGGCGTCGTCGACCGGCTGTTCAGCCGCGTCGGGGCGGGCGACGACCTGGCGCGCGGCCGGTCCACCTTCATGATGGAGATGGTCGAGACCGCCGCCATCCTGACCCAGGCGACGCCGTCCAGCTTCATCGTTCTGGACGAGATCGGGCGCGGCACCGCGACCTATGACGGGCTGGCCATCGCCTGGGCCTGCGCCGAGGCCCTGCACGACGTGAACCGGTCCCGGACCCTGTTCGCCACCCATTACCACGAGCTGGCGCGGCTGGAGGAGCGGCTGGACCACGTCTGCAACCTGTCCATGCGGGCGCGCGAGTGGAACGGCGACCTCGTCTTCCTGCACGAGGCCGTGCCGGGGGCGGCGGACCGGTCCTACGGGGTGCAGGTGGCCCGGCTGGCGGGCGTGCCCCCGGCGGTGGTGGCGCGGGCGCGGGCCGTACTGGACCGGCTGGAGAGCGAAAAGGCCGCCCAGGGCCGTCTCGACGACCTGCCGCTGTTCGCCGTCATGGAACCGCCGCCCGCCCCCCTGTCTTCGGCCGTCGATGACGCGGTGGCCGCGCTGGATCCCGATGCGATGAGCCCGCGCGAGGCGCTGGAGGCGCTCTATCGGCTGAAGGGTCTCAGCCGCCCGTGAGCGACACCCTCGACGCCCGTCTCGACGCCATCGTCTCCGGCCCCGGCGTCCGCCCGGCCGTCGCGGCGATCCTGAAGGCCCATTACGACGCGGCGCGCGAGAAGATCGCGACGAAACTCGCCAACGGCCTGCCGGGGGTCGAGGTCGCCCGCCTGTATGCCGCCGCCGCCGACGACCTGCTGGTCGCCCTGTGGCGGTTCACGACCGAGACCCTCTATCCGTCCCACAATCCGACCGAGGCCGAGAAGCTGAGCCTGATCGCCGTCGGCGGCTATGGCCGGGGCGTGCTGGCCCCCTTCTCCGACCTCGACCTGGTCTTCCTGCGGCCGTGGAAGACCACCGCGCGGACCGAGACGGTGGCGGAGTTCATGCTCTATGTCCTGTGGGACCTCGGCCTCAAGGTCGGGTCGGCGGCGCGATCGGTGGAGGAGGCGCTGTCGCTGGCCCGCAACGACATGACGATCCGCACGGCCCTGCTGGAGGCGCGGCCGCTGGCGGGCGACGCCGCCCTGACCGAGACCTTCCTGTGGCGCTTCCGGGGCATGGTGACCAATGCCGATCCGCGCCCCTTCATCGCCGCCAAGATGGAGGAGCGCGACGGCCGCCACCAGAAGGCCGGGGCGACCCGCTACCGGGTCGAGCCCAATATCAAGGACGGCAAGGGCGGCCTGCGCGACCTGAACGCCCTGTTCTGGATCGCCCGGTCGCTGGCCCCCGAAAGCCCGCTGGGGGCCAGGGTGCTGGACGAACTGCTGACGGCCCGCGAGCGCCGGACCTTCGAGGAGGCGTTCGACTTCCTGTGGCGGGTGCGGTGCCATCTGCATCTGGCGGCGGGGCGGGCCGAGGAGAAGCTGACCTTCGACCTGCAGCCCGAGGTCGCCCGCCGCATGGGCTGGCGCGGGCGCGGCGACGAGCCGGCGGTCGAGCGGTTCATGCGGCGATATTTCCTCGTCGCCCGCGACGTCGGGGCCCTGACCCGGGCCATGAGCGCGACGCTGGAGGCCCGCCAGCAGAAGAAGACCCTGAGCCTGTCGCGCCTGATCCCGGGGCGAAAGCGGAACCTGGGCGTGCCCGGCTTCGTCGAGGACGGCGGACGGCTGTCGGTCACGGGGCCGGAGGTCTTCGCCGCGGACCCGGTCCGGCTGCTGACCCTGTTCGCCACGGCCGACCAGCACGATCTGGACGTCCATCCCCACGCCTTTTCGGCCGTGACCCGGTCGCTGTCGCTGGTGACGCCCCGGCTGAGGCGCGACCCGCGCGCGACGGCCGCCCTGCTGTACGTCCTGGCCCACGGCCAGCGACCCTATCGCGTCCTGACCCTGATGAACGAGGCGGGGCTGCTGGGCCGGTTCCTGCCGGAGTGGGGCCGGATCGTCGGCCAGACCCAGTTCAACATGTACCACGCCTATACGGTCGACGAGCACACGCTGCAGGCCATCGGCATCATCAACGACATCCAGCGCGGCAAGCTGAAGGACGAACACCCCCTGGCCACCGAGGTGATCCATCTGATCGCCGACCCCGAGGCCCTGATGCTGGCCATGCTGCTGCACGATGTCGGCAAGGGCGGCGAGCGCGGCCAGCTGGAAGACGGGGCCATCGCCGCGCGCCGGGCCTGCGAGCGGCTGGGCATGGAGACGCGGCGGATCGAGATCGTCGTCTGGCTGGTGCGCCATCACCTGGCCCTGTCGGACTATGCCCAGAAGCGCGACATCTCCGACCCGGCGACGGCGCAGGCCTTCGCCGAGATCGTCGGCGATCCCGAACGGCTGCGGATGCTGCTGGTCCTGACCGTGGCCGACATCCGCGCCGTCGGCCCCGGCGTCTGGAACAGCTGGAAGGGCCAGCTGATGCGCACCCTGTACGGCCGGGTCGAGGCCCTGTTCCGGGGCGAGGACGCGGTCGGGGCCGATCCCCTGGCCGACCATGCCGATCTGGTCGCCCGCGCCTGCACCACCGGCGCGGCGGCCGAGGCGCGTCAGGGACCGGGCACCATGGAGGCGACGACCGAGATCGCGCTCGCCGCCCGCGACCGCCCCGGCCTGTTCGCCGACCTGACCGCCGTTCTCGCCGCCGCCGGAGCCGATGTGGCCGGGGCCCGGGTCACAACCGCCGCCGACGGCACGGTGCTGGACGTGTTCCAGGTCCAGGACGGGGCCGACCGCCCCTATGGCCAGGACGAGCCGCGCCGCCTGACCTCCCTGATCGCGGCTCTGGAGGCGGCGGCGCGCGGCGAGACGCCGGTGGCCCCGCCCGCCATGCCCGCCCCCTCGCCGCGCCGCGCCGTGTTCGACGTCCGTCCCGTGGTCATGATCGACCCCGCCGCCAGCGAGGGGGCGACGGTGATCGAGGTCTCCGGCGCCGACCGGCCGGGCCTGCTGGCCGAGTTGTCGCGCACCCTGTCCGACCACGCCCTGTCGATCCGCTCGGCCCATGTCGCCGGCTTCGGCGAGCGGGCCGTCGACAGCTTCTATGTGACCGATGCGAAGGGCCGGAAGATCACCTCCGAGGCGGTGCTGGACGAGGTCCATGCGGCGCTGGAGGCCGTGCTGGACCGCGCGCCCGCCCCCCCCCAGGGCCGCCGCATCACCGCCGCCCGCGCCAGCGCCCGCGACGTCTCCGACCTGCGGCCGAGGAAGTCCATTTCGCCCCGGGCGGAACCGCGCTAGAGCCTGATCGGCTGAGGTGGGATCGCTTAGCGATTCCGCCGATGCCGTGAATCAGGCTCCGGAAATAAGCGAGGGCATGATTCACGTTTTCGGCTGGACCCACTCCGTGGGTCCACCTCAAACGATCATGCCCTGGGCGCAAACATCTCCCCGCGAGCCTGTCTTTCCGAATGAGCGTCCGTCCATGAGCCTGGCCCGCAACACGCTCGTTCAGGCGACCCTGACGCTCGGCAGCCGCCTTCTGGGCTTCGCGCGCGACCTGGTCCTTTCGGCCCGCTTCGGCCAGGGGCCGATGATGGACGCCTTCACCACGGCGCTGATGCTGCCGAACATGTTCCGCCGCCTGTTCGCGGAGGGGGCCTTCGCCCAGGCCTTCGTGCCCATCTATGGCGGGGTCCGGGCCCGTGACGGCGAGGAAGCGGCGGCCGTGACGGCCTCGGAGGCGCTGAGCTTCATGTTCGCCGTGGTGGCCGGGTTCTGCATCCTTCTGCAGGTCGCCATGCCCTGGATCATGCCGTTGCTGCTGTCGGCCTGGAAGGACGACAGCGGGGTGATGTTCGCGGCCACCACCGCCGCCCAGCTGACCATGCCCTATCTGGCCTGTATGACCATCGCGTCCCTGCTGTCGGGCGTGCTGAACACCTCGGGCCGGTTCGCCCTGTCGGCGGGCGTGCCGGTGTTTCTGAACCTGTGCACCCTCGTGCCGCTGCTGGCCCCCGGCTTTCTGCCGATGAGCCAGCCGAGCACCCTGCTGGCCACCTCCGCCGCCGTCACCGTCTCCGGCGTGATCCAGGCGGGCCTGTTGTGGTGGGGCGTGCGTCGGCTGGGCATCCGGCTGAATCTGTCCTGGCCGCGCCTGACGGCGGGCGTGGCGCGCACGCTGAAACTGGCCATTCCCGGCGTCCTGGCGGGCGGTGCCCTGCAGCTGAACTCGGTCGTCAGCCAGCTGCTGACCGGGTCGAACGAGGGGGCCCGCTCGGTGCTCTACAACGCTGATCGCCTGTACCAGCTGCCGCTCGGCCTCGTCGGCGTCGCCATCGGCCTCGCGCTCGTGCCGCGCCTGACCAGGGCCTTCGTCAGTGGCGATCACGAGGGCGGGCGGCGGACGCTGGACGACGGGCTCACCCTGTCGATGGCCTTCACCCTGCCGGCCGCCGTGGCGCTGTTCGTCCTCCCTTTCTTCATCATCGACGCCACTGTGACGCGCGGGGCCTTCACCAGCGCTGACGCGGCCCGGACCGCCGATGTGCTCCGCCAGTTCGCCTGGGGCGTACCCGCCTTCGTCCTGGCCAAGGTCCTGACCCCGCCCTTCTTCGCGCGCGAGGATACGCGTCGGCCGATGATCTTCGCCGTCATTTCGGTGGCGGTGACCGTCGCCCTGGGATCGGGCCTGTTCTTCTGGTTCAGCCGGATCGGCGTGGACGGGGTGCTGGGTCTGGCCATCGCCACCTCCGTCTCGGCCTGGATCAATGTCGCCCTTCTGGGCGGAACCCTGATCCGGGAGGGCGTCTGGGCCCCCTCGGGGCGGTTCGTCGGCCGGTTCTCGCGGGTTCTGGCCGCCAGCGCCGTCATGGCTGCCCTCCTGATCCCCGCCAGCATCTTCTATCGCGACCTCAGCCAGATCCTTCTCGCCAAGGAGATTGCGGTGATCGCAGTCGTCGGCGCGGGCGCTCTGGTGTATGGCGTCTGCATCGTGCTTTTCCGCGCCGTCAGCGTCTCCGAACTGAAGGCGACGTTGAAGCGTGAACCCGGAGCGCCCGCTTCGACCGGACTGGATTGATGACCGACGCCGCCCCGACCGACACACCTGCCTACGCCGGCCCGCGCCGCATCCTGTCCGGCATCCAGGCCTCGGGCGCCCTGCACCTGGGCAACTATCTGGGCGCGCTGAAGCGGTTCACGGCGCTGCAGGACAGTGGCGCGCCCTGTTTCCTGTTCGTGGCCGACCTGCATGCCATCACCGTCTGGCAGGACCCGGCCCTGCTGGCCGCCCAGACGCGCGAGATCGCGGCCGCCTATATCGCCTCGGGCCTCGATCCTGCGACATCGACCATCTTCCCGCAGTCCGCCGTGCGGGCCCATTCGGAACTGGCCTGGATCCTCAACTGCGTCGCCCGCCTCGGCTGGCTGGACCGGATGACCCAGTTCAAGGAGAAGTCCGGCAAGCACAAGGAGCGGTCCTCGGTCGGCCTCTATACCTACCCCGTGCTCCAGGCTGCCGACATCCTGCTCTACAAGGCCACCGAGGTGCCGGTCGGCGAGGACCAGAAGCAGCATCTGGAACTGACCCGCGACATCGCCGCAAAGTTCAACACCGACTTCAGTGCGCCGGGCTTCTTCCCCCTGCCCGAGCCCCTGATCCAGGGCCCGGCGACCCGGGTCATGTCCCTGCGCGACGGGGCGGCCAAGATGTCCAAGTCCGACCCCTCGGACCAGAGCCGCATCAACCTGACCGACGACGCCGACACCATCGCGGCCAAGATCCGCAAGTCCAAGACCGACATGGGCGTGATGCCCGCGCCGGGCGAAAGCCTCGACGACCGGCCCGAGGTCCGCAACCTGATCGCCATCTATGCCGCCCTGTCGGACCAGACGCGCGACGAGGTGACCGCCCGGTTCGCGGGTCAGGGTTTCGGGGCCTTCAAACCCGCCCTCGCCGATCTGGCCGTCGCGTCCCTGGCGCCCGTCACGGCCGAGATGCGCCGCCTGATGGACGACCCGGCCGAGATCGACCGCGTCCTGAAGGACGGAGCCGAGCGCGCCGCCGCCATCGCCGATCCGGTGGTGGACGAGGTCAAGCAAATCGTCGGCTTCTGGCGGTCCTGAAACCTCGCGGGTTCCGGACGCGACGGCCTGATAACGGCTGACGAACCCCGGGCGACGGCGTAGAGGCGAGACCATGCCCCACCCTCTCGACCGTGCCGTCTGGAACGCCCTGACCACCCGTCTGGCCGGTTTCGTCACGCCGGATTCCGATAGCCATGCGGTGCGGATCGATCCGGAGGTGGGCGTCTTCCTGTCCGGTGCCGACGCCACGCGCGAAAGCCTCGCGGCCATGGCCGATCTGGTCCGGCGGTATCCCGGCGCGGGGATCGTCGAAAAGACCGGCGGCCCGATGGCCGCACCCGATCTGCCGGGCGTCGCGGTCGTCGACCGCATTCCCCTGGTTCAGATGGTCGCCATCGCCCTGACGCCGGGCGGTCCCGACCGGGCTTTCGAGACCCTGACCGAGGCCGATGCGCCGGACATGCTGGCCCTGGCGACCCTGACGAAGCCGGGTCCGTTCCGGTCGGCGACGCGGCGGCTGGGGCCGTTCATCGGGATCCGGTCGGAAGGGCGGCTGGTGGCCATGGCCGGGCGACGGCTGCGGGTCGACGGCTTCACCGAGCTGAGCGGCGTCTGCACCCATCCCGACTGGCGCGGCCGGGGCTATGCGGCGGCTCTGTCGCGCGCCGTGGCCGGAGAGATCCTGGCGGCGGGCGAGGGCGTCTTCCTGCACGCCTTCGCCGAGCATCCCGCCACCATCGCCTTCTACCGGTCGCTGGGCTTCGAGGTCCGGGCGGAGATGACCTATACGATCCTGGGCTGAGGGAGGCCGCCATGAGCGAACACGTCGCCACCATCGAATGGAGCCGGGGCGATCAGGCCTTTGCCGACAACCGCTATTCGCGCGCCCACGACTGGCGCTTCGACGGCGGGGCGGTGGTGCGGGGGTCTTCGGCCCCGACCAGCGTGCCCCTGCCGATGTCGGACCCCGCCGCCGTCGATCCGGAGGAGGCCTTCGTGGCGGCCCTGTCCAGTTGCCACATGCTGTTCTTCCTCGCCTTCGCAGCGAAGGCCGGGTTCGTGGTCGACCGCTACCGGGATGCGGCGGTGGGCGTGCTGGGCCGCGATGATCGCGGCAGGATGTCGATGACGGTCGTGACCCTGCGCCCGGAGGTCGCTTTTGCAGGCGATGCGCCCGACGCGGAAACGGTGGCGGACCTGCACCACCGCGCGCACGAGGCCTGCTACATCGCCAATTCGGTCAGAACCGCGGTTCGCGTCGAGCCGGCCTGAGGCTCAATCCACCGAGGGCGCGACCGCCGTGTCCTCCAGCAGGGCGACGAACCGGCGGATCGCCTCCCGGGTCAGGTCGGGGTCGTAGCGCATCGGCAGGGCGGTCATCGGCTCATCGAAGCTGTGGGTGCCGTCGGCGATCCAGGTCTCGATCTCGGTGCCACAGTTCCGGACCATGGCGTGCACCCGTTCGGCATTGCGCACGGTGGTCAGGTGATCCTTCGCCGAGATCACCGCCAGGGTCTTCGGACAATGCTTCCAGGGCCGCATCCGGTTCAGGGCGGCGATACCGACATAGGGATAGGCCAGATAGGTGGCCTGGACCCCCTCCAGCGACACGGCACCCGGATCGGCCACGCCCAGCGACGGACCCGACCGGTCCGCGCTCATCGCCTCCATGATGCCCCAACCCCCGTGGCTCCAGCCCGCCAGCACCAGTTTCGAGCCATCGACGTCGGGCCTTTGCGACACGCCCTGGATCGTCGCCAGGATGTCCCCCGCCCGCTCGTGCCCGCGCAGCAACAGGCCGGTGCAGACCGTGGCCATGGCGAACTGTCGGCTCCAGCCGCGCGGCGCATAGGAATCCACGATCACCGCCCGCCACCCGGCCGCCTTGGCCGCCGCCGCATACATCGGCAGATGTCCCCTCAGTCCGCCGCAGCCGTGGAACAGCAGCGCCGTCGGCCGGGGCCGGTCGTCATCGGGGCCGACGACGGTGGTAAAGGGCAGAAGCTTGGCCCAGCGGGCGGATAGGGTGTCCATGTGTATTCCTACATCCTTCTCCCCTTGCGGGAGAAGGTGGCCGAGCCCCCCGGTCCGATCTTCGATCGGCCGGAGGACAGGCTCCGCGAGGTCGGATGAGGGGTGACACCCGGTCTCGCCAATGAGGGGCCTGCCAGACACAGCTCTTCAGCGTCGTCGTACCCCTCATCCGGCCCTGCGGGCCAGCTTCTCCCGCAAGGGGAGAAGGAATCAATGCCTGAAAACCCGCACGTCCGTGAAGGCCATGGCGATTCCCTGTGCGTCGGCCGCGGCGATGACCTCCTCGTCGCGCAGGGAGCCGCCGGGCTGGATCACCGAGGTGGCACCGGCGGCGACGGCTTCCAGCAGGCCGTCGGCAAAGGGAAAGAAGGCCTCGGACGCGCAGGCCGACCCCTGGGCCAGCGAATGGGCCAGGCCTTTGGCCTCTCCGGCCTCGCGGGCGCGGATGGCGGCGATGCGGGCGCTGTCGCGGCGGTTCATCTGGCCCGCGCCGATGCCGGCGGTCTGGCCGTCCTTCGCATAGACGATGGCGTTGGACTTGACGTGCCTGGCCACGGTGAAGGCGAACAGCATGTCCTCGATCTCCTGCGGCGTCGGCGGACGGCGGGTGACGATCTTCAGGTCCGACGGCCGGATCAGGCTGCGGTCGCGGCTCTGGACGAGGAAGCCCCCGGCGACGCTGCGGAACACCTCGCCCGGACCGTGCGGGTCGGGCAGGCCGTCGGTGATCAGCAGGCGCAGGTTCTTCTTGCCCGCGAAGACGGCCCGGGCCTCTTCGTCCGCACCCGGGGCGATGACCACCTCGGTGAAGATGTCGGTGATGGCGCGCGCATCCGCCCCGTTCAGGGGCCGGTTGACGGCGATCACCCCGCCGAAGGCCGAGACGGCGTCGCATTCCAGGGCACGGGCATAGGCTTCGGACAGATCCCTGCCGATCGCCACGCCGCAGGGGTTGGCGTGTTTGACGATCACGCAGGCGGGGGCCGCGAACTCGGCGACCAGCTCATAGGCGGCGTCGGCGTCGGCGATGTTGTTGTAGCCCAGTTCCTTGCCCTGGATCTGGGTCGCGTGGGCGACGCCGGGGCGAGCCTCGCCGGTACGGTAGAAGGCCCCCGTCTGGTGCGGGTTCTCGCCATAGCGCAGGGTCTGGGCCAGCGATCCGGCGATCGACTTGCGGGCCGGGGCGGCGTCCTCCAGCTGGCCGGCGAACCAGCCGGAGACGGCGGCATCATAGGCGGCGGTGCGGGCGAAGGCGCGGGCGGCCAGGCGCTTGCGCAGGGCCAGCGAGGTCGTGCCGTCGGCCTTCAGCGCCGCGACGATCTCGCCTATCGAGGCCGCGTCCACGGCCACGGCGACATAGCCGTGGTTCTTGGAGCCCGAGCGGATCATGGCCGGGCCGCCGATGTCGATATTCTCGATCACGGCGTCGAAACCGGCCCCGGAAGCAACCGTTGATTCGAAGGGATAAAGGTCGATCCAGACCACATCGATCGGGCCGATGCCGTGTTCGTCCATGGCCGCCCTGTGGTCGGCAGCGTCGCGCACGCCCAGCAGGCCGCCGTGGACGACGGGGTGCAGGGTCTTGACCCGGCCGTCCATCATTTCCGGGAAGCCGGTCAGGTCGGCCACGTCCTTCACCGGCAGGCCGAACCCCGCGATGGCCGCGCGGGTGCCGCCGGTCGAGACCAGTTCCACCCCTGCCGCGTGCAGGGCGCGGGCCGCGTCCTCCAGCCCGGCCTTGTCCGAGAGCGAAATCAGGGCGCGGACGGGTCTGACGGCATCGGGCGCGGGCGGAAAGTCGGGAGCGGCGGGCATGGGGGCGGTCCTGGGAGGGCGGTCGGGGGAGGGGCGTGGGACGCGCGGCCCTTAGCACCCGTCGCCGCGCCGCGTCACCCCGAGGCTTTCAGGAAGATGGCGCATCCGCCGCCCGCACCCCGGCGAAGGTCCAGCGCAGGGTCCTGGCCAGCCCCATCGTCCCGGCCCGCACCAGGGGCCGCGTCAGGACCGGGGCCGACAGGCCGTGCATCCGCCGCGCCCAGACGGGCAGCAGCTCGACCCCCGCCTGCAGCGTCATGGTCTGGATCGGGGCGGTGGCCGGGCTGGACGGGGGCTGGCTCAGCACCAGACGGGCCACCTCGCGGGTGCGGTCGTCGACGCGCAGCTGCGGCCGCATCCGGTCGATCAGGCGGCGCGCCTCCAGCTTGCTGCGAGGCAGGGGATCGGCCCCCAGCATGGCCCCCATGGTCGCCATCTCGACGAAATACCGGTCCTGATCGGCCGCCGACATGTCCGGCTCGCCATAGCGGATCCAGCCGTGCAGGAAGCTCCAGCACTCCGTCACATGGACCCAGGCCAGCAGCTCGGGATCGGAGACGCGATAGGGCTCGCCCGACGGCAGGGTCCCGCCCAGATGGCTGTGGATGGTCCGCACCCGGTCGATGGCCCGGGTCGCCTCTTCCGGCCCGCCATAGGTGGTCATGGCGATGAACCGCGCGGTTCGCCTGAGCCGCCCGTGCATGTCGGCGCGGAAGTTGGAGTGGTCCCAGACCCCCGCCAGCACCCGGGGATGCAGCATCTGCAGCAGCAGGCCCGAGACCCCGCCGACCAGCATGCCGACCACGTCGCCATGGACCCGCCAGGCGACGGAGGCCGGCCCGAACAGCCCGTCGGGGCGGCGCACGATCGGCGTCTCCCCCTTGGTCGGGTCGTTGAACATGGCCACCACCTGGCGCGCGATCGCCCGCCGGGTTCGAAGGGCCAGCGGCACGCGCATCAGACCGGATCGCCGGCGGCCCCGGCGGGGGAAAGCTTCCAGCGGATCCTGGTTTCCGCATCCGTCCGGGCCGATCCGCGCACCACGATCTGCAGGGACCGCCGCGTCAGCCCGTCCTCGACATGGACCGAAGGCTCGATGGCCACGTCCGGTCCGTCGGTCCGGAACCACCAGCCCCGCCCCGAATGGCCGCGCAGCAGGATGGAGCGCCGGTCGCGCGCCAGCGACGCCTGCGCCCCCGGCTCCAGATGGAAGCGGACCGCATAGGGGGCGGCGATGGCCCGGACGGTGTCGCGGTGATCGGGCGACGGATGCAGCCGCTCCTCGGCCCGCAGCTCGTCCAGCCTCTGGTCCAGATACAGGCGGCGCTGGTGCAGCAGCCCGTACTGGACGGCCCAGGCGTCGTGCTCGATCTCCAGCCAGACGGCCCCGTCGCCATCGCGTTGTTCGGCGCTGCAGTTGTAGGGGCGTCCGTACAGACGGGGCCCCAGAAGCTCGCCCTTCCAGCCGCCCAGTGGTTCGGCGAACGACTGCTCGCCCAGGGTCAGGGTCGAGTGGCCGGGGGCCAGCCGCAGGCCCTGCCGGTCGGCCGCGCGGGGTGTCCAGCCGCAGCCGGTGATCAGCCGGTCGCGCCCGCAGACGATCTCCAGCGCCAGGGGCTGGGCGCAGGCGGTCTCGGACCAGGCTCCCTTTCCGGGAGACCCCGCGTCGGCGACGATGGTCAGCAGCGGCGAGCGGATGCGCGTCAGGCCGCCGACGGTTCCGGCCACGCCTCCGGGTGGCTCGACATGGTCGTCGTGGGCGCGCGCCGCCGCGACGCGTGCCGGCGTGGAGGGCCCACCGCCCTGGAAGGCGGTCAGCCGCCCATCCGGCAGGGTCTGCAGCCGCAGCGCCGTGGTCAGACGCACGATCGCCCCGGCCATGGCCTCGGGCGCCGGCTCCGACAGCTGCGACAGGGCATCGTTCAGGCTCAGGAGGTCCAGCAGTAGCTCCAGTCCGGCCTCGGGACTGCGCGAGGTATGGCTGCCATCCCCGAACACGGTGACGCGCAGGGCACCGGTCAGACGTGCCAGGGCCGTGCGTCGGATTCGGCCCCCCGACCGCCCCGCCAGAACGCAGCCCGCCAGGGCGGCCGCGACCAGGCGTTCAGCCTTGCCCGCCAGTCCGCCGGGCGGTCGCAGCAACTGACGCGCCTGACGGCCGAGGATGTCGGCCAGCCTCAGCCGGTCGGCCTCGGACGCCACCGCCCCCATCCGCCGGGCCGCGCAGGCCAGGTTGAAAGTCCGCCGCGCGAGGATCTGCGGGTCCCAGGCGAAGGGCGACCAGCGCGCGAAGGCCTCGGACCAGATCAGGGTCAGGCGCACGGCCTCTCGCGCCCCGCGATCCTCCTGCAGCATCAGCGACGGCAGCCAGACGAAGGCGTGCAGGTCGGTGGCGAAGGCCCTGGACGGACTGGGCCGGTTGAACGGATCGGCCGGGGCCTCCGCGTCCAGATTGGATCCGGCCAGATGGAACCGTCCCCCCAGGATCGCCTTGCCCAGGGCTGGCTCGGTCGGGCGAAAATCGCGCGGCGTGGCGGCGAAGGCGACCGCCCTTCCGGCCGCCAGCGTCATGGCATAGCCGGGCAGGCCATACAGTTCGATCCACATCTGGCGCGTCAGCATGCGTCCGGTGATCGCGGGCCAGAGCGTCGGGCCGGTCTGGACCCCCGAAGCCCGTACCGGCGTGCGCACCGGTGCGCCCCTGAGGCCGGGGATGGCGCCTTCGCCGACGCCCGGCGACGCGGCCCGCTCGGACGGGGGCCTGACCGGGTTCATGCGGCCTTCAGCGCGGCGATGTTGGCGGCATAGGCGTCCGGCCCGCCCTTGAACACGGCGGTCCCGGCGACCAGGGCGTCGGCTCCGGCGGCGACACAGGCTCCGGCATTGGCCGCCGTCACGCCGCCGTCGACCTGCAGGTGCGCTTTCGACCCGGCGGCATCGAGCATCGTCCGGGTCCGTTCGATCTTCTTCAGGGTCGAGCCGATGAAGGACTGACCGCCGAACCCCGGATTGACCGACATCAACAGCACCAGATCGACCAGATCGATCACCTCCTCCAGCACGCCCGGAGGCGTCCCGGGATTCAGCACCACCCCGGCCCTCGCCCCCAGCTGGCGGATGCGACCCAATGTTCGGTGCAGGTGCGGCCCGCTTTCCGGATGGACGGTCAGAATGTCGGCCCCGGCCTCGCGATAGGCCTCCAGCCATGGATCCACGGGCGCGACCATCAGGTGGACGTCGAACGGCAGGGTGGTGTGGGGGCGCAGCGCCTTCACCACGTCCGGGCCGAGGGTGATGTTGGGCACAAAATGGCCGTCCATGACGTCGACGTGGACCCAGTCGGCCCCCGCCGCCTCGATCGCGGCGACCTCCGCGCCCAGTTTGGCGAAGTCCGAGGCCAGGATGGACGGGCAGATCAGGGGCGTTGTCGGCATGGTCAGGGGATAGGCCCGGAGCGCGACAGGGGCAAGCGCGGAGGATCGCTTCGCGGGATCGGCTTGACGTGGCGGCCCGGCTGGGGCTCCGTCCGCGACATTGGTGCCGCCCCCCGGAGTGTCCATGCGTCCTTCCCGCCTCTGCAGCCTGATCGTGCCGCTGATCCTCGCCGCCTGCGCGGCCACGCCACCGCCTCCCCCGCCGCCCCCGCTGTCGGCCACGACGGCTACCGGCAGCATCAACACCCGGGCGCTGCGCGACTGGCGCGGCATCGTCCGGTCGGTCGATCGCGACCGCTACGCACGCCGTGACGCGGCGTGGCAGCTGGCTCTGGAACAGGCGCGCCGCCAGACCGGCTCGGGCGACCTGAGGTCGCTGGGCGACCTGATCGATCCGGACGCGGCCCGCCGTGACGTCACCCCGCCCGTGGGCGCATATCGCTGCCGGACGGTCAAACTGGGGTCCCAGGGCGGGGAGCAGGGTCTGGGCTATGTCGTCTACGACTGGTTCGCCTGCCGCATCGAGGCCACGCCGCGGGGCCTGAAATTCTCCAAGACCACGGGATCGCAGCGTCCGTCCGGCCTGCTGTTCCCCGAAGACGACCGGAAGATGGTCATGCTGGGGTCCCTGGCCCTGGCCGCCGAACCGCCCGCCAACTCCTACGGCCAGCGGCCGGAACGCGATCTGGTCGCGGTGCTGGAACGCATCGGCGAGGCGCGCTGGCGGCTGGTCATCCCCTGGCCCCAGAGCGAATCCAATCTCGACCTGATCGAACTGGTCCCGGCCTGAGCGGGCCCCGGGCGAGCGTGAAAGGTCCTGCGGACGTCGCCATCGCCGGTGCCGGTCCGACCGGTCTGGCGCTCGCCCTGATGCTGAGGCGTCAGGGCCGGCGCGTCGTCGTCCACGAACGGTTCGATGCCCCGCGCCCCGTCGGCGCGGGCTTCATGCTGCAGCCGACCGGGCTTCATGTGCTGGACCGGCTGGGTCTGACGCCCCGGATCACCGCCCTGGGCCAGCCGCTGAACCATGTGTTCGGGCGGGAGGCGCGCCGTCGCCGGATCGTGCTGGACGTCAGATATTCGGACCTGAAGACGCCCCGCCCCGACGGAATCAACGCCCTGGGCGTCCACCGCGCGAGCATCTTTCACGTCCTGCACGACGCCTGCCTGGCCGAGGGCGTGGCGTTCCAGACCGACACCGAGGTCGTCGCCGCATCCGGCGGGCGACTGACCACGGCCCGGGGCGGGGTCGGTCCGGCCTTCGACCTGGTCGTCGACGCCTCGGGCGCGCGCTCGCCGATCGCCCACGCCCTGCTCGTCGCCCAAGGCTCACGCCGCGCCGAACTGCCCTGGGGCGCGCTGTGGGCCACCGTGCCCTGGCCGGGGGCGCCGTTCGACGAGGGCGCGCTGGAACAGGTCTATCGCGGGGCCTCGCGCATGATCGGCGTCCTGCCCTGCGGCACCCGGCCGGACGGCCCCGACCGGCTGGCGACCTTCTTCTGGAGCCTGAAACACGCCGATCACCCCGAATGGCGGGCGACCGGACTGGAGCCTTGGAAGGCCGAGGTCCGCGCCCTGTGGCCCGAGGTGTCTCCGGTCCTCGACACGATCACCGACCCGGATCAGCTGACGCTGGCCCGCTATGGCCACCACACCCTGCCGCTGCCGGTGGCCGACCGTCTGGCCGTCGTCGGCGACGCGGCCCACTCCACCAGCCCCCAGCTGGGTCAGGGCGTGAACATGGGACTGCTGGACGCCCAGGCTTTGGCCGATGCGCTGGACACCCACGCCGACCTGACGGAGGCGCTTTCGGCCTATGCCGCCGCGCGGCGCTGGCACGTGCGGCTTTATCAGGCCCTGTCGATGGGCTTCACCCCCTTCTACCAGGCCGATGGCCACACCCTGCCCTGGGTCCGCGACCATGTGCTGGGCAAGCTGGCCCGCCTGCCCTTCGCGGCCCGGATGCTGGCGGCGACCGTCTCGGGCGTGCTGCTGGATCCGAGGACGCGATGATCCTTCTCCCTCCCCCCGCAGGGGGAGGGCAGGCGCGCAGCGCCGGGTGGGGACGGCAAGGCACAGCACAGGGGACCTGCGTCCGTATCGCCTTGCCCGCCCCACCCGGTCTACGCTTCGCTCCGACCACCCTCCCCCGCAGGGGGAGGGAGAAGGATCGTCATACCCGCGTCAGCCTCAGGTCCTGGTAGTCGTAGCTGAAGTCGATGTCCGGGCTGACGCCCTTGACGGTCGCCCGGACCGGCCGCCCGTCCTCGATCTCGAAGGTGATGAAGGCGTCTTCCTCGCGCCGGTCGGGGAAGCGCGTCCGCATCGTCTCGCCGTCATAGGGCTCCAGCGGCCCCTGCAGCGACGGCGTGTGGGTGAAGCTCAGCCACAGGGTCACATCGCGCGCCTCGATCGTGATGTCGCCGTACCAGGGATCGCGCCAGGTGCCGACATAGGCCGACAGGGGCAGGGACGGCCTGGCCCCCGCCGCCTGTTTCGCATCGATCTCGACTGCCGCCGCCAGCGACTTCGCCGTGCCGTCGGCCTCCAGCTTCTTCGAATCGGCGATCCAGTCGAAGCCCGTCTTGCCCATGACGATGTCGGCGAGGCCGCTGCGCAGGGTCCGCAGCAGGAAGCTCTCCTCCGCGTTCGAGAAGACGCAGAAGCCTGCGTTGCGACCCGGAATCAGCACTGTCGCCGAGATCCCGCCGGGCGAACCGCCGCCGTGGCTGATCAGCCGCTCGCCACGATAGTCCTGGACCTGGAAGCCCATCGCATAGGTCGAGGCGATGGCCCGGCCGGGCAGGGCGGCCGTCGGCCCCTCGCTGCCCGAGATGATGATGTTGGGCCGCCACATCTCGCGCGCCGTGTCTTCCGAGAACAGCCGTGTGCCGTCCGGCAGGAGGCCGAGGTTCAGCCGCACCGCGATCCATTTCGCCCAGTCGGTCGAGGTGGTGCAGATGCCGCCCGCCGCCGCCGCATTGTCCCAGTTCCAGACCTCGGCGATGCTGTCGGCGATCTGCGTCATCGCGCCCTGGTAGCGCAGAGGCGGGCCGACGCGGGCGTGGGGCAGGGCCGATTTCGCCGGATCGGCCAGCCGCGCCAGGGGCACGGTGTCGGCCATGCCGACCCGGTCCAGCACCCGGGTCTGGACGAAGTCCTCCCACGTCAGGCCCGAGACCGCCTCCAGCACCGCGCCCGCGATCACGAACATCAGGTTGCAATAGTGGTAGCGCGCCCGGAAGCCGTCCTCGATCGGCACGAAGGCGGCCTGGGCCACGACCTCGGCCCGCGTCCTGTCCGTATTGGGCCAGAACAGCAGGTCCCCGGCCCCCAGACCGAACCCCGCCCGGTGGCTGATCGTGTCGCGCACCGTGATGTGCTCGCCGATATAGGGGTCCGACAGGGTGAAGCCGGGCAGATAGGTCCGCACCGGTTCGTCCCACTTCACCCTGCCCTCGTCGACCAGCATGGCCAGGCAGGCGGCCGTGACGTTCTTGGTGTTCGACGCAATGGCGAACAGGGTGTGTTCGTCGGCCCTGGCCGCCTGCCCCTGCACCTTGACGCCATAGCCTTTGGCCAGCACGGCCTGGCCGTCCCTGACCACTGCGATACCGAGCGCGGGCTGGTCCGGCCAGGCGGCCAGGCAGGCGGTCACGAAGGCCTCGACCTGATCCGCCAGCGCGCCTGCGTCGTTCGCGGCCTCCCGCGTCCAGCCCGTGGCGGGCATGGCCATGGCCCCGAGGCCTGCGGACATCAGGGCCGAACGGCGGGTCAGCGAAAGCGACATGGGCGGTCTCCGGGGGTCAGGCGGCGACGCTATCGCGTGCGGGCCTGCGCTGTCCATGCGATCGCCCTCAGCCCCGGGTCTCCCACGCCATCCAGACCGCCACGACCGCGATCCCCAGCGCCATTGCGCCTCGTGTCCAGCCCCCGCCGACCCGCCCGGCCACCATCCCCGCGACCCGCGATGCCCCCATCACGATGGAGCCGTGCACGACCACGCTGACGACCAGATGCAGCGACCCCAGCGTCAGGGCCTGCGACAGGGTCGATCCATGATCGGGCCGCAGAAAGGTCGGCAGCAGCGCCACATAGAAGACCGCTGCCTTGGGGTTCAGCAGATTGCCGGTCAGGCCGCGCAGGAACAGCCCCTGCCGTGTGCCGCCGTCCGCCACAGGATCCCGACCGGGCTCGCCCCCGCGCCAGGCCTCCCATGCCAGCCAGAACAGGAAGGCCACCCCGGCCCAGCGCACGATCTGGAACGCCAGCGGCCAGATCAGCAGCACCCGCGTCAGGCCGAAGGCCGAGGCCACCATCCACACCCCGAGCCCCAGGGTGATGCCCGCCACCGCCGCCAGACCGGCCGTCCGCCCCCGCCCCGCGGCCACCAGCGCCAGCCACCCCATGTTCGGCCCCGGCGTCAGCTCGATCAGCGACACCGCGACCAGAAACGGCAGGATCACGGACGGATCGACGGGCCAGAGGGCGTGGGGCATGGGCCGATCCTAGTCCCTTATGCCCCCTTGTGTGACCCTTTGCCCGCGACCACCTTTGCCCCAGATCAAGGCGTCGCTTCATGGAAGGGCGTCTTGTTCGGCCTCAAGTCGCGCGAAGCGCGGTAGGCCAGACATCAGCTCCGCCTTTCAGGGGAACCGCATGAATCTCGACCTCTATTCCGACCGTGCCAAACAGGCCGTCCAGTCCGCCCAGTCGCTGGCCCTGGCCCGCAAGCACCAGCAGTTTGCCCCCGAGCACCTGCTGAAGGTGCTGCTGGAGGAGCGCGACGGTCTGGCCCGCACCCTGATCACCGCTGCCGGGGGCGATCCCGCCAAGGCCACCGACGCTGCCGAGGCCCTGCTGAAGAAGCGCCCCCAGGTCGAGAGCACGAACAGCCAGCTCTATCTGGACGGCGCCACCGCCCGGGTCTTCGCCCATGCCGAGGCTGCGGCGAAAAAGGCCGGCGACGCCTTCGTCACCACCGAACGGATTCTGGCGGCCATCGCCCGCGAGGGCGGCCCGGCCGGGGACGCCCTGACGGCCGCCGGCGTCACCGCCGACAGGCTGGATGCGGCCGTCGCCGATATCCGGAAGGGCAAGACCGCCGACTCCGCCGGGGCCGAGGACGCCTATGAGGCGCTGAAACGCTATGCCCGCGACCTGACCCAGGCCGCCCGCGACGGCAAGATCGACCCCGTCATCGGCCGCGACGAGGAGATCCGCCGCACCATCCAGGTCCTGGCCCGCCGCACCAAGAACAACCCCGTCCTGATCGGCGAGCCCGGCGTCGGCAAGACCGCCATCGTCGAGGGTCTGGCGCTCCGCATCGTCAACGGCGACGTTCCCGAGAGCCTGAAGGACAAGGCGGTGATGGCGCTCGACATGGGCTCCCTGATCGCCGGGGCCAAATACCGCGGCGAGTTCGAGGAGCGGCTGAAAGCCGTGCTGGGCGAGGTCACGGCCGCCGAGGGCCAGATCATCCTGTTCATCGACGAGATGCACACCCTGGTCGGGGCCGGAAAGGGCGACGGCGCCATGGACGCCTCCAACCTGCTGAAGCCCGCGCTGGCGCGCGGCGAGCTGCACTGCGTCGGGGCCACGACCCTGGATGAATACCGGAAATACATCGAGAAGGACGCCGCCCTCGCCCGCCGCTTCCAGTCGGTCTTCATCGACGAGCCGAGCGTGGAGGACACCGTCTCCATCCTGCGGGGGCTCAAGGAGAAGTATGAGGTCCACCACGGGGTCCGCATCAGCGACAGCGCCATCGTCGCCGCCGCCACCCTGTCCAACCGCTACATCACCGACCGCTTCCTGCCGGACAAGGCCATCGACCTGATCGACGAGGCCGGGTCGCGCGTGCGGATGGCCGTGGATTCCAAGCCGGAATCGCTGGACGAGATCGACCGCCGTCTGGTCCAGCTCAAGATCGAGCGGGAGGCCCTGAAGAAGGAGACCGACACCGCGTCGAAGCTGCGCCTTGAGAAACTGGACGACGAAATCAGCGACCTGCAGGTCGAATCCGACGCCCTGACCACCCGCTGGAAGGCCGAAAAGGACAAGGTCGGACAGGGCGCGCAGCTGCGCGAGACCCTGGACCGCCTGCGCGCCGAACTGGCGGCGGCCCAGAGGAACGGCGACCTCGGCCGCGCGTCCGAGATCGCCTATGGCCAGATCCCCCAGATCGAGAAATCCCTCGCCCAGGCCGAGGCCGACGAGAACGCCGGCGGCGGCCCGCTGACGCCCGAAGTCGTCGACGCCGAACAGATCGCCGCCGTCGTCTCCCGCTGGACCGGCGTTCCCGTCGACAAGATGCTGGAGGGCGAGCGCGAGAAACTGCTGTCGATGGAGGATGCGCTCCGCGGCCGCGTCGTGGGTCAGGACGCGGCGCTGGAGGCCGTCGCCGACGCCGTCCGCCGGGCGCGCGCCGGCCTGAACGACCCCAACCGCCCGCTGGGCAGCTTCCTGTTCCTCGGCCCCACCGGCGTCGGCAAGACCGAGCTGACCAAGGCGCTCGCCGCCTTCCTGTTCGACGACGAGACCGCCATCACCCGCATGGACATGTCGGAATATATGGAGAAACACTCGGTCAGCCGCCTGATCGGCGCCCCTCCGGGCTATGTCGGCTATGACGAGGGCGGGGCCCTGACCGAGGCCGTGCGCCGCCGTCCCTATCAGGTCGTCCTGTTCGACGAGGTCGAAAAGGCCCACCCCGATGTGTTCAACGTCCTGCTCCAGGTGCTGGACGACGGCCGCCTGACGGACGGGCAAGGCCGCGTGGTCGACTTCAAGAACACATTGCTGATCATGACCTCCAACCTCGGCTCCGACGCCCTGGCCAACCAGAACGAAGGCGACGACGTCGAGGCCGTGCGCCCTTACGTCATGGAGGCCGTCCGCGCCCATTTCCGGCCCGAGTTCCTGAACCGCATCGACGAGATCATCCTGTTCCGCCGCCTCGGCCGCGACCAGATGGCCGGCATCGTCCGCATCCAGCTGGCCCGTCTCGAAAAACTGATGGCCGACCGCCGCCTGACCCTGTCCATCGACGACGGCGCCCTCGCCTGGCTGGCCGACAAGGGCTACGACCCCGTCTATGGCGCGCGCCCGCTGAAGCGCGTGATCCAGAAGGACCTGGTGGACCCGATGGCCAAGAAGCTGCTGGCGGGAGCGCTGGAGGACGGCTCGGTGATCGCGGTGTCAGCGGGGGCGGAGGGGCTCAATATAGGAAAAGTCCAGGTCCACTAGGACCTGGCCCGATTGTCATCCCGGGCCGCCCTTGCGGACCCGGGATCGGGAAGGCGCGGGTGGATTAGGGCACTGGCTGGTCCGGCTCGAAGTTCACTTGTTTAATGTGCTCTCGCGCTTGTCTAATGTTGTTGTCCAAATGGACGAAGGTGTCGAAGCCCGTGTCCTTCCCCATACGGCGGTAAGTGAACACGACACCGAAAGATTCCGGCTCGGAAGCCACATTCCATGCCACAAATTTTTCGAACTGATCAGAAATTACTGGTGCTGGAACGAGTGGACTGTTTTCGATATCGTTATCGAGAACTTCCAACACGTGAGAAATGTAATCGCTTGTTTTTCCCAATCTGCGCTGTTCTCTGAAATTTCTGGCTGCCGCAGGATTGCAGATTATTGTGCAGCGGCTGACTATTACGTAGCTAGGGCCATGGTCGACGAAATGGAGACGGATGATCTCGTTTCCATCATGGTCTGTCATCCAATCGACCGCCCAATCAGTGATAAATTCGGGCTCTTCGAATCTAGCTTGAAATGGGTTGGATATGCCGGCTAGCGCCGCATCGATATCTGCCAAAGCTTTGTCAGGGTCTGCGCGAAAATCTGCGTAAAGCTTGTCACGAAGAAACAGCGGCATCTCACAGTCATCGATTCTGCACGGCAGAATGATCGACCGCTTCTCTTCGATTTCCCGAACCAATGCTGCGTTCAACTCGCGGCGGCACCAAAGGGAATCAACGGAGTTTTTCGAGATTACGAGAATGACCGCGCTTGACTGCGTGAGTGCGGCCTCGATTTTCTCCGTCAGAGAATCGCCGACTTTAAGCTCCCAACGATCAACCCAAACGTTGTGCTTCAGCGCCACAAGCTGTCGCGCGAGACCGTCCACAAAAGGACTGTCGGCCTGCGAATAGCTTATAAAAATCGGCATCGGTTGTTGGCTTTCGAACTTGGTTCAATTTTTCGCCGGCGTCACCGTTGGAATTTAAGCATCAATTTGAGGCTCAAAAAACAACTACGGTGAGACCGTTGACGGAAGCCACTAGCGGGGCCAGTGTCGCGAAGTTCGGATATACCGAACAAAAGACGCCCTCCCGACGGCAATCGGAAGGGCGTCCAGTAGATGGCCCCTTTTGGAAGGGGGCCGGTCTTTGCACTTGAACGGCCTTGGACTGGACGCTCAGGATCGGGACGCTGCCTGTTTGAAAGAGCGGTGGCGTCCCAACCCCTTCAACTAACTCCTGATGCGGTGTTTCGGTCAACCGGCAAGAAACGGCTTGCCGCGAACTAAATTGTTTGACTCAGCTAAAGCCAAATCAGGCCTAAGAAATTGGCGGTTTCGCCAGTTCGGCGAACGACGCTTAGCTCAGCAAACAGCATTGGAAGCCGAGGTTTAGCTCTAGAGAATTGAGCGGGTGTCTTCTTGAGGAGATGATTCGCGCAGCCAAGAAGTGTCAAAACTTGCTGTTCAGATGTTCGGGATCTTGAGGCGCGCGACTGGTTGAGGAGAGCTCGGCGCTATCAACCATCATGTCGAGCTGTGGTCAGGTCCAAAGGCCCCCGCGTCTCCACGGGGGCCTCCGGTCTTCTCGCCGCCGGGCGTTCCCGGCCCAAGGGTTGATGACGACCTTGATGCAGCCGTCGGTCTTTTCCTGGACCATCGTGCAGGCTTCCGGGCCGGCACCCCTGTCCCTTCTCCCCTTGCGGGTGGAGGAGGAGCGCAGCGCGATCCGACGACGGGTGGCAGCCGAAGGCTGACGGATGAGGGGGCGCACGGGAGGGGCCGGTGAGGGATCCGGCGGAGGACGCAGGTTCGACGTCTGAGTGACCCCTCATCCGACCTCGCTGCGCTCGGCCACCTTCTCCCGCAAGGGGAGAAGGGCCGCTGATTCGACGTCCAGCGAACATTGTTCTATCTTTGTTCTCATGACGCCGACGAACGCATGGTTGCAGTCGCGGGCGAAGGCGATGCGCCGCGCGCCGGTGCTGTACGAGCGGCGGATGTGGGCCCTGCTGCGGGACTGCTGCCTCGAAGGGCTGAAGTTCCAGCGGCAAAAGGTCATCGGCCGCTACATCGTCGACTTCGTCTGTTTCCGGCATCGGCTGATCGTCGAGGCCGACGGGCCGCAGCATGAGGACCCGGAGGCGGACGCCGCCCGCGATGCCTGGCTGGCGGCGCAGGGATTTCGCGTCCTCCGCTTTCCCAACCGCCAGATCGAGAACCGCAGCCACGAGGTCATAGCCGCCATCCGCGCCGCCGCCGCACCTCAGACCTGAGCGCATCGGACGGATTGAACTCGGAACGGGAGAGCGCGTGTCCGCTTCGCCGACCCGAACTGTCCGCGATCACCGTCAGAACCGCCGCGATTTCAACACCCGACCTGAAAACCGCCCCCCCGAACGCGCCCGCATCCAGAACCGGCTTATCATTCTGCCGTCCCGTCGCACGGGGAAGGCGTCCTGGGCCCAGGACCCGGACGCGCGGCGGGGTCGATCGCGGGTAATGCCGGGGCGAAACCCCGGGTCCGGCGGCGCACTGGGCGTCGTCGCCTGTCGTGGGCTGAGAGTCGGAGAAGGACGAATCGGGAAGAACCGAGACGCCGGGAAAGGTCCCCGGCGTTCCCGACACAAGACATCCTGCCCCCGAACGCTTGCGAAAACCGGTCGAGCGGAGCCACGGCGACCACGCCGAAACTCATCTACAGGCGGCCGTCGGCGACGGCGTCCGCCACGGTCCCGGGCGCGATCGCCCTGGCTCCGCCGCTTCCCTGCCTCTCCCGGCCGTCTGGTCAGGGAGCGTCGATCCGCGCCTTGAGTTCCGGGTTGCAGGCCCCGACCCCGGCGTGGGGGCGGCGGCACCCCGGCCTTGAAACCGCCCGGTCTTGGCGAATTGATCAGTTTCGGTCAGTGTCCGCGGTCACGAGAACGGCGCAATCCGGCCCGGGTCGCCGCTCGGATATCGCTTTTGGGGAAGGCGAAGATGGAACACCGCAGGATTCGATCCGGTCGGGGGAATGCGGGCCGGGTCATCGCGTTCGCCATCGCCCTGGCCGCGACGTGGATCGCCGCCCCGGCCGGGTCGCAGATCCGGTCGGGGCCTGGCGAACCCTTCGACCTCGACGCCGAAGCCCGCGCCATCGGCCAGCTCGTCACGGCCGCAGAGGTCGCGGACTGGGCGCGCGACCGGCGTGACGCCGAGGCCATGCTGGTGGCGTCCCGGATGATGGGCGAGATCCGCAATCGTTCCCAATCGGGCGATGCGCCGTTCCTGACCTCCGCCGTTCTGCTGCAGGAGGCCGAGACCCTGGCCGCGGACGATCCCGACATCCTCGAACGGGTCCGGCGCCAGCAATCGCCGAACAAGGGCGTGCGATCCTCGCCGTTCGGCCCCGGCCCCATCGTGCTGGTGCGTCGGCTGCGCGCGCGCGAGACCTACAGCTTCACCGTGGAGGCGCGTCGCGACGAGGTCCTGCGGGTGGCCGCCATCGGCGACGGAGACACCAATATCGACCTGACGATCCGCGACGCCGAGGGCGTGGTCCTGTGCAACGACGGATCGCGGGATCACTATCCCGTCTGCACCCTGAACCATCCCCGGCCGGGCACGCTGAGGGTCGAGGTCGTCAATCGTGGCGGGGTCTGGTCGCGCGTCCAGATCCTGACGAACTGACGTCAGGCCTGCTCGTCGGCATCGTCCGGGGAAGCGGCCCAGTCCGGGTGATCCACATCCTCGCCTCGCGCCCTGGCTTCCTTTTTGGCCAGCTTCGCGGCGGCCTTGCGCGCAGCCTTTTCGGCATCGGCCTTGTCCCGTTCCATGCGCTCGAATCCGTAGTTGGGTTTGCGGGCCATGGGAATCCTCTTCGGGCGCTGACGCGCGACCTGGGCGCCGGAGGGCGCGGTCCGGACAATGTGGGGCGCACCGGGCGTTCAGTCCACTGCGATGATGTCCACAGCCTGTCCGGCGACCACCGCCTCGTCCCCGACGCGCTTGCCGGTCAGGGCCCGGGCGAGGGGCGAGACATGACTGACCGAGCCGTTGGCGGGGTCCGCCTGGTCCTCGCCGACGATGCGCCAGGTCTGGGTGCGGCCGTCCTCGCGTTCGATGGTGACCGATCCACCGAACCGCACCCGGCCGTCGGCCTCGCTCTCGACGACCTGGGCACTGGCGCGCCGTGCGGACCAGTAGCGCAGATCGCGCGTCGCCCGGGCCATGGCCGTCCGGTCCGCCTCGATCGAGCCCGAGGCCTGGGCCGCGCCATAGGCCGCGCGGGCCTCGGCCAGGGCATGCTCGATCGCCGCGAGGCCTTCGGGCGTCACCAGATTGGCGTGCGGCGAGATGGGGCGGTCGGGCAGATCGGCGGCCGTGGCCTCCAGATCCTCCTCGCGGGTGAAGGCGACGCTCATGATCGTCCAAGTCTATGCGGGACACGGACGTTCCTCCGCAAGGCCTGACGGGCTAGAGGAGGCCCATGACCGATCCCGCCGACCCTGCCGTCCACGTCATCGGAGCCGGCCCAGCCGGGTTGATGGCGGCCGAGACCCTGGCGACGGGAGGGGCGAGGGTCGTGGTGCATGACCGGATGCCCTCGGTCGGCCGCAAATTCCTGATGGCCGGGCGCGGCGGGCTCAACCTGACCCACTCCGAGGACCAGGCCGCCTTTCTGGCCCGCTATGGCGCCGCCCGGCCCGCCGTCGCCGCCTGGCTGGATGCCTTTTCGCCCGATGATCTGATCGCCTGGGCCCATGGTCTGGATCAACCGACCTTCGTCGGGTCGAGCGGCCGCGTCTTTCCCCGCGCCATGAAGGCCTCGCCCCTGCTGCGGGCCTGGCTGGGGCGGCTGGCCGGGCTGGGCGTCGAGATCCGGACCCGGTCGCGCTGGGTCGGCTGGCGGGGGCCGGCGCTGGTGTTCGACACCCCGGAGGGCGAGCGGACCGAGCATCCGTCCGCGACGATCCTGGCCCTGGGCGGCGCCAGCTGGCCGCGACTGGGCTCGGACGGGGTCTGGGCGTCTCTTCTCGAGCGCGAGGGCGTCGATGTCGCGCCTCTGGTTCCGGCCAATGCCGGCTTTGACGTCGCCTGGTCCGACGTCCTGACCGACCGGTTCGCCGGGGCGGCCCTGAAGCCCGTCACCCTGACCTTCGACGGCCAGTCGGTGCGGGGCGAGGTCCTGCTGACGCGCTACGGGATCGAGGGCGGGGCGGTTTATGCCCTGTCAGCGGTCCTGCGGGACGCGATCGCGGCGGAGGGTTCCACCACGGTGACCCTCGATCTGCGCCCCGACCTGCCGGAAGCGACCCTGGCAGAGCGCCTCGCCCGGCCGCGCGGCAAGGACAGCATGACCAATCACCTGCGCAAGGCCGGGGGGCTGTCGCCCGCCGCCATCGCCGTGCTGCGCGAGATCGGCGACGTGCCCCCGGGGGTCGAAAAGCTGGCGAGGCGGATCAAGGCGGTACGGCTGAAGCTGACCGGGATCCAGGGTCTGGACCGCTCGATTTCGACCGCGGGCGGCGTGGCTCTGGAGGGCCTCGATCCATCATTGATGCTGGGGACGCGGCCGGGGGTCTTCATCGCCGGCGAGATGCTCGACTGGGAAGCGCCCACGGGCGGCTATCTGCTGCAGGCCTGCCTGGCCTCCGGCGTCGTCGCGGCCCGGGGCGCCATGCAGTGGCGGGCAGTCCCCGGGCCGGATAAGACGCCCAAATGACCTCCATCGCGCCCGATATCTCCGGCCTGTGCCCGCCACGCTTCGCTGCGGTGAAGGACGCCTTCGCCCGGAACTTCACCGATGCGCCGGAAGGCCTGAACGAACAGGCGGCCCGCTTTTCGGTCGTGATCGCAGGCGAGACGGTCGTGGATCTGTGGGCCGGACCCGCGGACCCGCGGGCCGGAACGCCCTTCACGGACCGGACCCTGACCCCCGTCTTCTCGACCGGCAAGGCCATCATGGCGCTGCTGATGGCCTCGGCGGTCCAGCGCGGCAAGCTGGCCTATGAGCAAAGAGTCTCGGGCCTTTGGCCGGCGTTCGGAGCCCACGGCAAGGGTGAGGTCTCCGTCGCACAGATGCTGTCGCATCAGGATGGCCTGCCCGGGTTCGACGTCCCGGTCGACCCGGCCATCTGGTTCGATCAGCGGGCGGTGCTGGACCGGCTGGCGGCCCAGGCCCCGATGTGGCCGCCTGGAAGCGCCTCCGGCTATCATCCTGTCACGGTCGGCTATCTGGCCAATGAGGTCCACCGCCTCGCCGACGGCCGCAGCCTGGGTCAGGCCCTGCGCGAGGACTTCGCCGGGCCGTTCGGTCTCGACCTCTGGATCGGCCTGCCGGAGGCCGAGCACGACCGGGTCGCCGCGCTGCGGAAGCCCTCGGCCGCCCCCGGCCTGGGGCCGATCGACGCGATCAAGACCGCCGCCTTTCTCGACCGGGGCTCCGCCCCCGGCGGGCGCGGCTCGGCCGAGTGGCGCACGATCGAGATTCCCTCGGCCAACCTGCATGGAACCGCGCTCGACCTCGCCCGTATCATGGGCCTCGTGGCCAATGGCGGGATGCTTGACGGCCAGACCGTCCTGTCCGCCGATGTCCTGGCCCAGGCCACGAAAGAGCGCATCCATGGCCAGGATCTGGTCCTGCCCTATGTCATCAGCTGGGCGGCGGGCCTGATGCGCAATACGGGCCTCAACATCTTCGGCCCGAACCCGGATGCGCTGGGTCACTGCGGCTGGGGCGGCAGCTGCGCCTTCGCCGATCCGGCGGCCAGGGTTTCGGCCGCCTATGTCATGACCCGCCAGTCGCCGCACCTGATCGGCGACCCCCGGGCTCAACGGTTGATCGACGCCCTCTATTCAGCCATTTGAGGGTCAGACCGGCTCGACCATCGCCAGTGCCCGCCGCGCCGCCCGGGCCCTGAACACAGCCGCTGCCGCGAACACACCGGCGCCCAGCCAGATGAACAGAAAGGAGACCGCCCTGAGCGGCGTGAACAGCTCGCCGGCCGCCAGACCGACACAGAACTGGAGTGTCGGGGCCAGAAACTGGATGAAGCCCATGGTCGACAGCGGCATGCGTCGGGCGGCCCAGGCGAACAGGGCCAGCGGCAGGACGGTGGCCGGCCCGTTCAGCAGGGCCCAGCCGAAGGCGAGCGGGCTGGCAAAGGCATGGCCCAGCCCGTGGGTCTGCAGCCAGACCACGAACACCACGCCGAACGGCAGGAGCAGCAGGCATTCGATGAACAGGCCCGCCTGGGCCTCGACCGGGATCCGCTTCTTGATGACGCCATAGGCCGCAAAGCTGAGCGCCAGGGCGATCGAGATCCACGGTGGGCGCCCGAGGGCCAGGGCCTGGAACAGGACGCCGAGCGCCGCCAGCCCGATGGCGACCCAGCCCCAGCGGTCGATCTTCTCGCGGAACAGCCACAGCCCGATGATCATGTTGAGCAGGGGATTGATGTAGTAGCCGAGGCTGGCCTCGAGCGTGGCATGATGGGTCGTGGCCCAGACGTAGAGGCTCCAGTTGATGGCGATGAGCACTGTCGCCAGCGCCAGCCAGCCCAGCGTCCGGGGCTGGCCCAGCGCCGCGCGGACCTGCCCGGCATGACCGGCCAGAAGGACCAGGCCCCCGGCGAACAGGACCGACCACAGGGCCCGGTGCGACAGGATTTCAGGCGCTGAGAAGCCCAGCGCCGCCTGCCCCATGAACAGCAGGGGCATGAACCCCCACATGACATAGCAGCCCACGGCCGACAGGAAGGCGGCCCGGGTCGGGGCAGGCGTCGGCATCGGGGTGGCCATGACCCTAGACCGTCAGGGTGCGATACCCGCTTTTCGGCTTGATCGTGCCGGTCTCGTCCAGCAACTGGGCGATCTGGACCGCGTTCAGCGCCGCGCCCTTGCGCAGGTTGTCGGACACGACCCAGAACACCAGACCGTTCTCGACTGTATGGTCCTTGCGGATGCGGCTGACATAGACGGCGTGCTCGCCGGCCGCATCGACAGGGGTGATGTAGCCGTCGTGCTCCTGCTTATCGATCACCTGGATGCCGGGAGCCTCGCGCAGGATGGCCCGGGCCTCATCGGGGCTGATGGGCCGCTCGAACTCGACCGTCACGGCCTCGGAGTGGCCGACGAAGACCGGCACGCGGACGCAGGTGACGGTCAGTTTGATCGCCGGATCCAGCATCTTGTGGGTCTCGTCCCACATCTTGGCCTCTTCATCGGTATAGCCGTCCTCGTTGAACGACCCGATGTAGGGGATGACATTGAAGGCGATCTGCTTGGGGAATTTCTTCGGCTTGGCGTCGCCCAGGCCATAGATGGCCTTGGTCTGGTTCCACAGCTCGTCCATGCCCTCCTTGCCGGCGCCCGACACGGACTGATAGGTCGAGACCACCACCCGCTTGGCCTTTGCCGCGTCGTGCAGGGGCTTCAGCGCCACCACCAGCTGGGCGGTCGAGCAATTGGGGTTGGCGATGATGTTCTTCTTCGTCGCCAGCTTGATGGCGTCCGGGTTCACCTCGGGCACGATCAGGGGCACGTCGGGGTCCTTGCGGAACGCCGAGGAGTTGTCGATCACCATCGGCCCCAGCTTGCCGATCTTCTCGGACCATTCGCGCGAGACGTCGCCGCCCGCCGACATCAGGACGATGTCCACCTTCGAGAAGTCGAAGGTGTCGATGACCTCGCACCTGATGGTCTTCTCTCCCCAGGCGACCTCGATCCCCTTGGATTTTCGCGAGGCGACCGCGTGCATTTCATCGACTGGGAACTCCAGTTCCTCGAGGATGGTCAGCATCTCGCGCCCGACATTGCCGGTGGCGCCCACGATCGCGACGGAATAGCCCATTCTGTGTAGTCCTTCGGACGCGCTGACGCTCGCGACGCGGTCGCTTGCTGCCTGGGCGCGGGATGGGGGGAGTTTCGAGGCAGGAACCTCGAACCTCGCATGTAGCCCTTCGCGTCTGCGAAGCAACGCTTTTCAGCGCCAGCCGGCACGGCTATGCCCCAGTTCCATGCCCTCTCGCATTGCCCGTGCTTATGAAACCCGCCTGAAACAGGGCCTGCTCACCCGCGATCCGGCTCAGGTCGGTGCCGTCGCGGCCCTTTCGCGACTGGAGATCGACCTCGGCAAGCGCAGGCTGTTCGGCGGCGCGCCACAGGTCACCGGCGTCTACCTCTGGGGTCCGCCCGGCCGGGGCAAGTCCATCCTGATGGACCTGTTCTTTGCCGACGCGCCCGAGCCGCGAAAGACCCGCGCCCATTTCCACGCCTTCATGGCCCGGGTTCACGACCTGATCCGCCAGTGGCGCGAAGGCGACAGGGCCTCCCGCCAGAGGGTCTTTGGCACCCACAGGGGCGACGATCCGATCGAACCGGTCGCGGCCCTGATCGCGTCGGAGGCCCGACTGCTGTGCTTCGACGAACTCCAGGTCTCCGACATCGCCGACGCCATGATCCTGGGCCGCCTGTTCGACGCCCTGTTCCAGAAGAAGGTCGTCGTCTGCATCACCTCCAACCGCGCGCCGGACCAGCTCTACAGGGACGGGATCAACAGGCCGCTGTTCACGCCGTTCATCGACCGCATCGTCGAGCATTGCCAGGTTGTGGCGCTGGCGGGCGCTCGCGACTGGCGGCTGGACCGGATGAAGGCGTCGCGTGTCTGGTTCAACGGCGAGGACGGAGCGCGCCGGACGGGCTTCGAGCAGCTATGGGCCGATCTGCGTGGCGGCATGCCGGAATGCCCGGCCCATCTGGCCGTCCTCGGCCGCGACGTCGTCATCGCCCGCACGGCCGGAGGCCTGGCCCGCGCCACCTTCGACCAGCTGTGCGAGGCACCGCTGGGTCCCCAGGACTATCTGGCCATCGCCGAACGCTTCCATACGCTGTTCATCGAGGACATTCCCTTGCTGGGTCCGGACCGGCGTCAGGCGGCCCGCCGTTTCGTCACCCTGATCGACGCCCTGTATGAGGCGAGAACCCGGCTGGTCGCCATCGCCGTCGGCGCGCCCGAGCAGATCTATCCGGCGGGCGACGGGGCCTTCGAGTTCGAACGCACGGTGTCGCGCCTGAACGAGATGTCCAGCGTGTCCTGGCTGGATCAGGCCCGGCCTCGGGAGTGATGCCTTGGCATGGCCTCAAAGCCGCCTACGGTGATCCCATCAAACGGAAGACGCCCATGAGAACCCTCGCCCTTGTCGTCGGCCTGCTGGCCCTGACCTCGCCGGCCTTCGCCCAGACCGCCCCCTCGCCGCCGACCGAGGCCGCGCCGTCGCGCTGGAATGGCCTGCCCGTCGCCGAGGTCATGGCCCGGCTGACAGCTGCCGGACTGACCGTCGGCACGCCCCAGCCCGACGGAGACCGCCTCTACCTGCGTGTCGAGGACGGCCCCCTGCGCTGGGTTCTGACCCTGTTTTCCTGCACCGATGGCCAGTGTCCCGACGTCCAGTTCACCGCCGTCTTTTCCGGGACCAATGCCACGCCGGACATCGTCTCGCGCTGGAATGGCGCGCGGCGGTTCGTGAAGGCCTTCTACGCCGCCCCCGAGACCGAAGGCGGCGAGGGTCAGGCCGTGGCCCAGTACGACGTCCTGCTGGTCCCCGGCGTCGGTGCCGCCCAGCTGGACGACCCGATCCAGGTCTGGCGCAGCCTGGCCGTCGACCTCGGGCGCACCGTCACGACGCCTGCGGGGGCGGCGACGCCTCCGGCTCCATAAAGAGGGGCCCCGGATCGCTCCGGGGCCCCTTCGGTTTCTTGCGATCAGGCTTTAGGCGAGCGAGGAATCGATGTCCTTGCACGCCTGGATCAGGCCCTGCACCGACTCGACCGACTTGCTGAACATCGCCTTTTCGTCGTCATTGGTGGTGAACTCGATCACCTTCTCGACGCCACCGGCACCCAGCAGGGCGGGCACGCCGACGTAGAGGTCCGACAGGCCGTATTGCCCGCTGAGCCAGACGGCGCAGGGCAGGACGCGCTTCTGGTCCAGCAGATAGGACTTGGCCATGGCGATGGCGCTCTCGGCCGGGGCATAGAAGGCCGAGCCGGTCTTCAGCAGGGCCACGATCTCGCCGCCACCCTTGCGGGTGCGGTCGACGATGGCGTCGAGGTCAGCTTGCGACAACAGACCGGCGGCGACGGCGTCGGGCAGGGGCAGGCCGCCGATGGTCGAGTGCCGCACCATGGGCACCATGTCGTCACCGTGACCGCCCAGGGTCCAGGCGTGGATGTCCTGCACCGACACGCCGGTCTTTTCGGCCAGGAAATAGGCAAAGCGGGCCGAATCGAGCACCCCGGCCATGCCGACGACCTTCTCCTTGGGCAGCCCCGAGAATTTCTGCAGGGCCCAGACCATGGCGTCGAGCGGGTTGGTGATGCAGATGACGAAGGCGTTCGGGGCGTGGGCCTTGATGCCCTCGCCCACGGCCTTCATGACCTTCAGATTGATGCCGATCAGGTCGTCGCGGCTCATGCCGGGCTTTCTGGGCACGCCAGCGGTGACGATGCAGACGTCGGCCCCGGCGATGTCCTCATAGGCATTGGCGCCCTTCAGGGAGACGTCCGCGCCGAACACGGCGGTGGCCTCGGCGATGTCGAGCGCCTTGCCCTGGGGCGTGCCCTCGGCGATGTCGAACAGGATGACGTCGCCCAGCGCTTCGCGCGCCGCAACGTGGGCCAGGGTGCCGCCGATCATTCCGGCACCGATGAGAGCGATCTTCGCGCGAGCCATAGGCAGTTCTCCTGGTGGCCTGTCGCGCGGTCGCGCTGCTTGAGGCCGGGTTGTTGCGGTGCGATGTCAGAAATCGTCGGGCGGCGGTCTAGACCCGGCGGGCCATGCTCGCAAGCGGGGAAGCGGGGGTTTACCCGGACGGCGCGTCCTGCGACGCTCGCTGTCCCACTGACGAGGAGCCGACCCATGCGCGCACCACTCGCTGCCGCCCTGCTTTTGTCCGCGATCGCCGGACCGACCCTGGCCCAGACCCCGCCGGCCACCATCGGCCAGCCGTACGTCCCTGCGCCCTGGTGGATGCGCGATCCGGTGATCGCCTCGATCGGCTATGTCCGGGTCGAGCTTCAGGCCAATCGCGCGGGCTTCTCCGCCACCTTCCAGGTCGTGGATCGCAGCGTGGCCGAGGCGTCCCGGAAGGCCGCCGATCAGGTCCGGGCCCTCAGCCAGACCCTGGCGGCTTACGGGGTCGAAAAGGTCCGCGTCGAGACCAGTCTGTCGACCCAGCCCCTGTACGACCAGTACCGCGACGAGAACGGCGTCCTGCGCGACAATACCCGGGCCGACCGGATCGAGCGCTATCAGGCCCAGGCGACGGTCAGCCTGTCGGTGCGCGACGTCGCCCTGCTGGAGCGGATCTATGCCACCGTCGTGGCGTCCCAGCCCAATTCGATCAGCCAGGTCTATTTCAACCTGGAACCCGACAACGACGCCAAGACCAATCTGGCCGGGGCCGCCATGCGCGATGCCCGGACGCGTGCCGAGGCTGCGGCCCGGAACGCCGGGGCTACCCTGGGGTCCGTTCGCGTGATCGATCCCACCGGCCGCGCCTGTCAGACCGATGTGCTGGCGGGCTGGCCGTCCTATGGGTCGGGCGCGTCGCAGGCGACAACCGTGGAGGCCTATGAGGTTATGGGGGCACGGGCGATGGCCATGCCTGCGCCGCCGCCACCCCCTCCGCCCCCGGGCCAGGCCCCCAGCGAGGCCCAGATCGAGGCGGCGCGGCTGGCGCTGCAGCCGCCGCTGCAGACCCTGACCGACCAGGCCTGCGTGGTCTATGGCCTGAACTGAGGTGGATCCGTTTGCGCCCGACCCGGCCTTTGCGGCCGGTTCGGTCTTCGTCGCCGACTGGGACCTGTGCCACGTCCGGCTGCAGGACGACGCCCGGTTTCCGTGGCTGATCCTGATCCCCCGCGTCGATGACGCGACGGAGCTGGACGATCTGTCCGAGGGCGACCGCGTCAGGCTGATGGCCGAGATCGTCCGGGCCGGAGATCGGGTGCGGTCGCTGGGCAGCGCGCTGGGGCAGGTGGTGGAAAAGCTCAACGTCGCCGCCATCGGCAATGTCACGGCGCAGCTGCATGTCCATGTGGTCGGCCGTCGCCGCGACGACGGCCTGTGGCCCGACCCCGTCTGGGGGCGAGGACCATCTGCGCCCTATGCGGCCCGGCTCCGGACGGCGCTGGAGAGCCTGGGGTCAAACTAGCGGGAAATCGTGACCGGCACGGCGCGCCCGTCCAGCGTCAGCTCGCCGGTCCAGCCGGGCGCTCCGGCGCGCAGGATCAGCCGGCCCTGCGGCCAGACCAGGGTCACGGCGGCGTCCGTGCGCTCGACCTGTTCGATGACGCCCAGTTCGGCCCGGCCCCCGTCCTTGCGCCACGCGCCCTCCACCGGTCGCCCGCTGCCGGGATCGGCCAAGGCCAGAGAGATCAGTGTGTGGCCGGCCGCATCCCTGACCCGCCACCGCCCGTCCAGCGGACCCATGCGCGCATCCATGCTGCTTTCAGCCTGGGCCACGCCGCGATTGTAGGCCTCCTGGGCCGTGGTCGGCGCGTATTCGTAGCTCCCGCGATAGGCCTCGACCGCGACCGGTCGAACGATCAGAGGTCGCGTGACATCGCCGCCCCCGTCGCCCTCGGCAACGATCCGACCGAAATTCGACGGCGGCTCATAAGGGCGGACGACCGGCGGCGCATAGACCTGGGTGCCATAGGGCACTGCGCCCTCCTGGGCGGGGGAAACAGCGAGAGAAATCAGCGCGATGACCAGCATGTCGGCAGACTGTCGCCAGATATCGGGCCTAGCCAGCGGATACGGCGAACACGCGAAATTGTGATCGGTTGCCAGGGGGCGGGCCGCGACGCCCCCCATGCGGCCGTTTGCAGCGCAGCATCGCGTTGACACCGCCCCGCGGCGGTCCTTAAAGCCATGGCCCATCGGGCTTTCGCCTGAACGTCCCCGGTTTTGAGAACCCTTCGCATGTCGAACGCCCCGCCGGATCGAACCGTGATCCAGCCCAACGGCCGTCCCCGTCCGCTGTCGCCGCATCTCCAGACCTGGCGCTGGCACATCACCATGACCGCCTCGATCCTGTTCCGGTTCACCATCGGCGCGATCAGCGTCGGAGCCCTGATCGGCGTGGCGTGGCTGGCGACGGTGGCCTTCGGACCCGAGGCCTATGCGACGACCCTGGCCCTCGCCGGATCGCCGTTCGGCCTCTTCATCGGCTTCGGCCTGACGGTGGTGCTGTTCTCGCTGCTGCTGAACGGCGGCCGCCACCTGATCAATGACACCGGTCGCGGCCTGACGCTCAGGTCGGCCGATCGTCTGTCGAGCATCGCCGTCTATGCGCCGGTCCCGCTGGCGGTCGGCTTCTTCGCCCTGCTGTTCGTCTCGGGAAGGATTTCGCTGTGAGCCATCCCGCCCGGTACCGGAACGGTGTTCGCGTCTCCGAACGTCACGGCGCAGGCGAATGGACGCTGGAGAAGATCCTGCTGGCCGCCCTGATGCCGCTGGGCCTCTGGATCGCCTCGACCGCCTTCACCCTGTCGGGCCAGGGATACGACGCCGTGCTGCAGTGGTTCGCCAGCCCGGTGAATGCCGCCCTGCTGGCCGCCACGGCCCTGATCCTGTTCGGTTTCGCCAGCTTGGCCTGGAAGGTCATCATCGAGGACTACATCCATGTCGCAGGCACCAGGGCCTTGCTGATCGGCCTGGTGAACCTGATCTGTCTCGCAGCCGCGGCGGCGAGCGTTTTCTTCATCGTGCGGCTGGCGCTGGGCTCGGCGCCGCTGCCGGCCGGTTTCGGGATCTGACGACTGATGGCTTCCTATGAATTCGTCGATCACGCCTATGACGTCGTCGTCGTCGGTGCCGGGGGCTCGGGCCTTCGCGCTGCCCTGGGTGCCGCCCAGCAGGGCCTGAAGGTCGCCTGCGTCACCAAGGTCTTTCCGACCCGCTCCCACACTGTGGCCGCCCAGGGCGGTATCTCGGCCGCGCTCGGCAATATGGGCGATGATTCGTGGAAGTGGCACATGTACGACACCGTCAAGGGGTCGGACTGGCTGGGCGACCAGGACGCCATCGAATATCTGGTCCGCGAGGCCCCCAAGGCCGTCTATGAGCTGGAACACTGGGGCGTCCCCTTCAGCCGCACCGACGACGGCAAGATCTATCAGCGCGCCTTCGGCGGCATGACGAAGAACTATGGCGAAGGCCCTGTGCAACGCACCTGCGCCGCCGCCGACCGCACGGGCCACGCCATCCTGCACACCCTGTACGGCCAGTCGGTGCGCCGCGAGGTCGAGTTCTTCATCGAGTATTTCGCCCTCGACCTGATCATGGACGGCGGGACGTGCACCGGCGTCACAGCATGGAAGCTGGACGACGGCACCCTGCACCGTTTCAACGCCAAGCTCGTCATCCTGGCCACCGGCGGCTATGGCCGCGCCTATTTCAGCGCCACCTCGGCCCACACCTGCACCGGCGACGGCAATGCCATGGTGCTGCGCGCCGGCCTGCCGCTCCAGGACATGGAGTTCGTCCAGTTCCACCCGACCGGCATCTATGGTGCCGGCTGCCTGATCACCGAGGGTGCCCGGGGCGAGGGGGGCTATCTGACCAACTCCGAAGGCGAGCGGTTCATGGAACGCTATGCCCCCTCGGCCAAGGATCTGGCCTCGCGCGACGTCGTCAGCCGCTCGATGACCATGGAGATCCGCGAGGGACGCGGCGTCGGCCCGAACAAGGACCACATCAACCTGCACCTGGATCACCTTGACCCGGCGGTGCTGCACGAACGCCTGCCGGGGATCTCCGAAAGCGCCAGGATCTTCGCCGGCGTCGATGTGACGAAGGAGCCGATCCCGGTCATCCCGACCGTCCACTACAATATGGGCGGCATCCCGACGAACTATCACGGCGAGGTCCTGACCAAGGTCGGCGGCAATGCCGACACCGTCGTTCCCGGACTGATGGCCGTGGGCGAGGCGGCCTGCGTGTCGGTGCATGGCGCGAACCGCCTGGGCTCCAACTCCCTGACCGATCTGGTCGTCTTCGGCCGCGCCGCAGGCCTGCGGGCCGGCGAGATCGTGGACAAGGCCTCGGCCGTGCCGACCGCGACCGCCGCCCACACCGACAGCCATCTGGCCCGTCTGGACCGCTTCCGCCACGCCTCGGGCGCGACGCCGACCGCCCGGCTGCGCGGCGAGATGCAGCGGGCCATGCAGTCCGACGCTGCGGTCTTCCGCACCGGCGAGACCCTGGCCGAGGGCGTCGCCAAGCTGCGCGACATCCATGCGCGCGGCGCAGACATCCGGACCACCGATCGCGGCCTGATCTGGAACACCGACCTGGTCGAGACGCTGGAATACGACAACCTGATCGACCAGGCCCTCGTCACGATCGAGAGCGCCGCCAATCGCAAGGAAAGCCGGGGCGCCCACGCCCGCGAGGACTTCCCCGATCGCCACGACGACGCCTGGATGAAGCACACCCTGGCCTGGAAGAAGCCCGGCGAGGGCGTCGTCATCGACTACCGCCCGGTGCACGAGTACACGATGTCTTCGGACATCGACTATATCAAACCCAAGGCTCGGGTTTACTGAGGAACCGATGGTCCAGCTCACCCTTCCCAGGGGCTCCAAGCCCACGGCCGGCAAGGTCCACAAGGCTCCGGCCGGGGCCCGGAACGTCAAGACCTACAAGGTCTATCGCTATGACCCCGAGGTCGATGCCGACCCGCGCTGGGACGTCTACGAGGTCTCGGCCGACGACCATGGCCCGATGCTGCTGGACGCGCTGATCCATATAAAATCAACCATTGACCCGACCCTGACCTTCCGCCGGTCTTGCCGTGAAGGCATCTGCGGCTCCTGCTCGATGAACATTGACGGGCGTAACACCCTGGCCTGCACCAAGGGCTGGGACGAATGCTCGTCCTCGACCATCGCCATCAATCCCCTGCCGCACCAGCCGGTGGTCAAGGATCTGGTCACAGACCTGACGCTGTTCTACGCCCAGTACGATTCCATCAAGCCGTACCTGCAGTCCGATGACCCCGACCCCACGACCGAGCGTCTCCAGTCACCGGAGGATCGTGCGAAACTGGACGGTCTGTACGAATGCATCCTTTGCGCCTGCTGCTCCACCAGCTGTCCCAGCTACTGGTGGAACCAGACCGAATACCTCGGCCCGGCCGCCCTGCTGCAATCCTATCGCTGGATCTCGGACAGCCGTGACGACAGGACGCAGGAGCGGCTCGACGACCTTGAGGACCCGTTCAAGCTCTACCGCTGCCACACGATCATGAACTGCGCCCAGGTCTGTCCCAAGGGCCTGAACCCCGCCAAGGCCATCGCCGAGACCAAGAAGCTGATGGTGGCCCCGAACCGCAAGAAGCAGGCGGCCTAGGGTGGCCCGCGTCACCTATATCGAGCATGACGGGCACGAGCATGTCGTGGAGGTCAAGTCGGGCCTCAGCGTCATGGAGGGGGCCGTGCGCAACAATGTGCCCGGCATCGATGCGGACTGCGGCGGGGCCTGCGCCTGCGCGACCTGCCACGTCTATGTCGACGAGGCCTGGCGCGACAGGGCGGGAAAGGCCTCGGCCATGGAAGAGTCCATGCTTGATTTCGCCGAAGCGGTCGAACCGAATTCGCGCCTGTCGTGCCAGATCCGCGTCAGCGACGCCCTGGACGGCCTGATCGTTCGCCTGCCCGCCAACCAGCACTGACGCTTTCAGTCGCGTGAGGCCAGGGTCGGCCCTTGCGCGTTCCGCTACGGTGGCCCGGGTCCCTGGCCCTAAAGGCCTTGACGATGGCGCGGCATGCGGCCGGGCACCAGCGTCACCGTATCCACGCGCAGTATCGAAGCCCTGAGACCGGGTCTTTGGCGCAATACGGCCTGCCCGGCCGCGCGCAGTCGCTCCAGCTGGGCGGGCTTCAAGGCGGTCTGCGCAGCCTCGGGCGTTGCCCTTCGTTTGACCTCCACCACGGCCAGAACACGGCCCTTGCGCGCCAGAATGTCGATCTCGGCCCCCGGCGTCTTCAGGCGGAACCCCAGAATCTGATAGCCCTTCAGCATCAGCCAGAGCGCCGCGATCCACTCGGCCGCGTGGCCCTCCGCAAAGGCCCGGCCGCCCCTGGCCCGGCGCTGCGCGGATGTCGCCTTGACCGGCTGAACCGGCCGTCGGACCCGTTCGGGCTTCATCCCCGCCCCTGAAGCTCCAGAGCGCGGCGATAGAGCGCCTTTCTGGGCAGATCGAGCGCTCGCGACACCTCCGACGCCGCCTCGCCGGGTGCCAGACGGGCCAGGGCCTCGGTCAGGGCCGCATCGGCGTCCGCCGCACTGGCGGTCTCGGTCTCGCCCGGCCCGATCACCACGACGATCTCTCCCTTCGGTCCATCCAGCGCCGGGTCCATGGCCAGCGCGTCCAGCGACCCCCGCACGCAGGTCTCGAACATCTTGGTCAGTTCCCGGCAGACCGCGGCCGGGCGGGGGCCCAGCACCGCTGCCATATCGGTCAGGCTGGCGCGCAGTCGGGGACCGCTCTCGAACAGGACCAGGGTCTGGCGCGCGTCCTTCAGTTCGGCCAGCATCGCCTGGCGCCCGGCCGACCGGGGCGGCAGGAAACCGGCGAACATCACCCGATCGGCGGGCAGGCCCGACAGGACCAGCGCCGCCAGCAGGCTGGACGCCCCCGGAACCGGATGCACCGGCAGTCCCGCTGCGATCACCGCCCGCGCCACCACGAATCCGGGATCGGACACGACCGGCGTCCCGGCGTCCGACACCAGGGCCACGACCGCCCCCTCGCCGATCCTCCGGATTGCCAGCTCCGCCGCATGGGCCGAGGCATGGTCGTCGCAGCGTTCCAGCCGCGCCTTCAGCCCATAGGCGCCGAGCAGCCGGGCCGAGACCCGCGTATCCTCGGCCAGCACCAGGTCGGCCGCCGCCAGCACGTCCAGGGCCCTCAGCGTCATGTCGCGCAGGTTCCCGATCGGCGTCGAGACCAGATAGAGGCCCGCCGACACCGGACGGGGCGGCGGGGCGGTCGGCGGAAAGGGACTGGGCTCGCTCATCGGCCGACCGTGCCACATTCCTCCCTGCGAGCGAAGCGAGCGGGGAGGATCAGGTCAGCAATGTCTTCAGGACGGCATCGAGCACCGGACGCCCGCGCACCGTCGCCGCCAATCGGCCGTCCGACACCTGAACGAAGCCGTCCTCGATCAGTCCGGCCACCGGGCCGGCCTCCATCGACAGTCCCAGAACGGACAGGTCGCCGATGCCGACGCCCTCGACCGTCCGCAGGCCCAGCAGTACCCGTTCCTCGGCAGTCTCGCGCGCGTCGAGGCGCGAGGTCTCCGTCCATGGCAGACCCGCCGCGACCCCCCGGACATAGGGCCCGATCCTGCGCTCGGCGACGGTCGCGGTCCGCGCGCCCTCCAGCGTCAACCGCCCGTGCGCGCCCGGCCCGACCCCGACATAGTCTCCACCGCGCCAGACATGCAGGTTGTGCGCCGACCGGGCGGCGATAGTCCGCGCATGGTTGGACACCTCATAGGCCTCGAACCCGGCCGCCCCGAGAACGCCCTGCGTGGCCTCGTACAGGTCCGCCGCCCGGTCCTCGTCGGGCGGAACGAGGGACCCGCGCTCATACGCCCGTCCAAACGCCGTCGCCGCCTCGATGGTCAGCTGATAGGGCGAAATGTGCTCGAACCCCCGGTCGACCGCTTCGGTCAGGGCGGCGGACCAGGCTTCGACCGTCTGGCCGGGCAGGGCATAGATCAGGTCGATCGACAGCCGCCCGAACACCGATCCCGCCACCTCGATCGCCCGCCGGGCCTCCGCCGCCGAATGATTGCGCCCCAGAAAGGCCAGGGCCGCGTCGTCCAGCGACTGTACGCCCAGAGACAGCCGGTTGACGCCCGCATCCCTCAGCGCCCCGAAATGGGCGGCCTCGGCGTCGGTCGGATTGGCCTCCAGCGTGATCTCGACCTCCCCGCCCTGCGGAAACAGCGCCCGCGCCCGGTCGATCACCCGCGCCACGGCGTCCGGCTGCATCAGCGAGGGCGTGCCGCCACCGAAGAAGATGGAGGCCAGCGGCCGCTGGCCCAGCAATGCGGCCTGCGCCGACAGATCGGTCAGGATCGCCTCGACCAGCCCCGCCTGTTCGTCGCGCCAGCCCCGGTCCCGCACCACGTTGAAATCGCAATAGGGGCAGATGCGGGCGCAATAGGGCCAGTGCACATAGACGGCGACCGTACCGGGGGCCTCAGTCAATGAGCGCGGCCTTCAGCATCGCGAAGGCCCGAGTCCGGTGGCTGAGGCTGTCCTTCAGCGCCGGATCCATCTCTCCGAACGTCTGCGAATGCCCGTCAGGGATGAAGATGGGATCATAGCCGAAGCCGTGATCGCCACGTCGGGGGAAGGTCACGACGCCGTCCACGCGTCCCTCGACGACCACGCACGGCCCGTCGGGCCAGGCGACAGCGAGGGCGGAGGTGAACCAGGCCGTGCGGTCACGCGCGCCCAGTTCCTCCAGTCGCGTCTCGATCTTGTCCATGGCCAGATTGAAGTCCCTCTGCGGACCACCCCATCGTGCAGAAAAGATGCCGGGCGCTCCATCCAGAGCCGTGACCGACAGGCCCGAATCGTCGGCGAGGCAGACTTCACCGCAGAAGGCCGCGGCATGCCGGGCCTTCAGCATCGCGTTGCCGACAAATGTGGCCTCGGTTTCGGCGGGTTCGGGCAGATTCACCTCGGTCGCGGTGACCACGGTGTAATGTCCGTCCAGAAGCGCGTGGATTTCGCGGGCCTTGCCGGCATTGTGGGTCGCGGCCACCAGCCGCATCCCCTTGATAAGCTTCAGATTCATCGAAACTCCGGTGAACGTAACAATTCATTGCCTAAGTTTAATATCGTTAAACGATATGTAACGTGACTGGAAGGCGCGCACGTCCTATCTATGATCTCAAGAACGGCAGCCACGACGTTCCCCGGTTTGATCGAAACGAGCAAATCGAAGCCTGTGGTTAAGGAATGCGGGCAATAAATGACCCGCTTCAGGATCGAAAGAATAGTACGATGAACACGATGAACGCCTCGCTGATGATGGACAAGGTCGGTGCAGTCCTGGTGAACGCCGCCCTCCTCGCCGCCCTCCCCACCGCCCTGGTCTCCATCCTGCTCCAGGCTTTCTAGGAAGAGGGTCGCTACGTTCGCAACGCAGTTGCTCACGGTTTGCGCGACGATTCGCGCAAAGACGCCAGGACCCTTCGTCGCTCAAGCAGCCAGGCTTTAGCGACACGCCTAGAAAAGAGAGCTTTGACGCCAGTCATGAAGAACGCGATGAAGACAGCCGCGTCGGGGTTCACCGGACCCCGCGCGGTCATCGCGACCTGATCCTTCCGGCAGAGGCCTTCCATGCCCCCCGAGCGGCCCGAACGACGCCTGACGAAACGGCCCACGCTCGGGCTTCGCGCGCCGTTCCCGCTGCCCTTCAGGACCGCGTTCAGAACCCTGGGCCCCGGGTCGGTCTCCAGCCTGCTGAAGATCGCGCTGGACGTCGCCTATGTCCTGCTCATGCTGATCACGGCCGTGCTGCTGCTGCTGTTCGTGGCGGCCATTTTCATTCCGGTCAGCCAGTACAACATTACCTTCACCGATGATGACGGCGGCACCCAGCAGCCCTTGACCCGAGCGCTCGTCCTGTTTGGCGTAGGGGCTTTTTCCGCCTATTTCGGCGGCTTCCTGCTGATCCTGCGGAACCTGCGGATGATCTTTCGCACCCTGACCATGGGCGACCCGTTCCAGCCGGACAATGTGCGCCGCCTGCGTGAGGTGGGGCTGATCCTGGCGGTCGTCACGGCCGGCGTCTGGCTGGCCCAGGGCATGGTGGCCGCGCGGCTGGCGCCGGGTGTGATGGACTCGCAGGGACTGGGCGAACTTCTGACGCCCATTTTCTCGGTATTGGTCGTCTTCGTCCTCGCCGAGGTGTTCCGCGAAGGCGCGCGTCTCAGACGCGAATCGGAGCTGACGATCTGACCATGGCCATTCGCGTTCAGCTGGACAGACTCCTGGTCGAGCGGCGCATGTCGCTGACCGAACTCGCCGACCGGGTGGGCGTCACCCTGGCCAATCTGTCGATCCTCAAGACCGGCAAGGCGCGGGCGGTGCGGTTCTCGACGCTTTATGCGCTGTGCCGCGAACTGGACTGCCAGCCGGGCGATCTGCTGGTCTATGCGCCTGGCCCGCCCGAGCCGGACGCCGACGGCGAAGATTCCTGACCCCGTGGCGCGCCGCCCGCCCCCGGACCTGACCCCGGAAGACCGCCGTATCTGGGCCCGTGTCGCGGGGTCGGTGACGCCGCCCCGGACGCGAAAGGCCGCGCGCGTCACCCCCGGAACCCTCCTGCCGGACGCGCCTCTGAAACCCGCGACGATCAAGGCTCCCAGGCCCCCCGGCCCGATGAAGCCAAAGGCCTCGACCCGCATCCGGGCCGCCGTGCCGATGGTCTCGACGCCCGCCCCTACGCCGCCCAGGGCCTTACCCGAAGAACTGGAACCCCGTCGCCAGCGCCGCCTGTCGCGCGAGCGCGATCCGATCGAGGCCTCCATCGACCTGCACGGCTTTTCCCGGTTCGAGGCCGAGGACCAGCTGCGCGCCTTCCTGATGGCGTCGCAGGCGCGAGGCCTGCGCGCCGTCCTGGTCGTCACCGGTCAGGGCCGTCGGGGTGGCGGCATCATCCGCGCCTCGATCCACGAATGGCTGCAGGGCCACGCGCTGAGGGGCATCGTCTCCGGCTTCGCAATGGCCCATCGTCGCCACGGCGGCGACGGGGCGATCTATGTGACGTTAAAGCGCCGCTAGGGCATGAGCGTCCGAGGTGGACCGACGTCGCGGGTCCAGCCGAAAGCGTGAATCGTGCTCACACGCCGGTCCGGAACCCGATTCACGGCATTGGCGGAACTGCGAAGCGGTTCCTCCTCAGCCGACAGGCTCCAGGCGGTCCGCTCACAGTCGACGGACCAGACCATCCTGCGCGCGAGGAGCCAGACACAACGCGTCGAGCGCTCGCCCGGGATCAGGACGTGAAAAAGCCCGCTGCGGGGGATACATCGCAGCGGGCTTTCTCGCTCTCTGTGGAGCGGACGTTTCCTCCCCGAAACGCCTTCGTCCAGCGACTGCGCCTTTCAGCGCCGCGCCGTTCGAGTGTTGTCAAATGACCGCTCGGGCGGGGACAAGTCAATCAAACCGCACGGCTATTGAGATGGTTTGATGACTTATCGTCGATAAGTCAGGCGTCAAGGCTCAGGTTATCGAAGAAACGTCGATAATGCTGCGGATGGCCGTGACCAGCGCGTTTCGCGCCACCGTGATCTGGCCCGGGCGCTCGGCCTTCCAGACGTCATTGTCGGCGACCCCGGCGGCCAGCTGGCGACCGGCGTCAAGGTCCTTGATCGTCACCTGACCGGCCGCAATCTCGTCTCCGCCCAGCATGACGACGGCCGGAGAGCCACGCCGATCGGCGTATTTCATCTGGGCCTTCATGCCTGCCCGACCCAGATAGAGTTCGGCCGCGATCCCCGCGTCGCGCAGTTCCGAAACCGCATCGAGATAGGCCTGCATGTCGTCCTGGCCGAAGACGATGACCACCACGGGGCCCCGGGTCGCACCGTCGGTTCGCCCGGCGGCCCGGAGCGCCGAGGCCAGTCGCGAAACGCCGAACGAGAAGCCGGTCGCCGGCGTGGACTCGCCCGTGAACCGCGCCACCAGATCATCGTAGCGCCCCCCGCCGCCGATCGAGCCGAACCGCACGGGCCGCCCCCTGTCGTCGGTGGTCTCCAGCAACAGCTCCGCCTCGAACACCGCGCCGGTATAGTATTCCAGCCCCCGCACGATGGTCGGGTCGAAGCGGACCGCATCCTGGCTCACCCGCATGGTGCCCAGCGCCCGGTCGATCCCGGCCAGTTCTTCGAGCGCGGCCTCGCCTGCCGCGCCCAGCCCGCCACAGCGGGCGATGACATCAAGCGTCCCGGCCCGCGTCTGCGCTCCGTCGCTGGCACACCCCAGCAAGGCCTCGATAGTCGTGGCCACGCCGAGCGGCAGATTGGCACCCCTTGTGTAGTCGCCGCTCTCGTCCAGACGGCCCTCGCCCAGCAGGGCTGCAACCCCCGACCAGCCCAGACGGTCGAACTTGTCGATCGCCCGCAGCGCGGTCAGGCGCTGGGCCGGATCGGTGACGCCGCCCGCCTCGAACAGGCCGTCGAACAGCTTCCGGTTCGAGACCCGGACCACGGCCTGACCCGGCGGGAGCCCGGCCGCCTGAAGACCTTCGCAGGCCATGGCGATGATCTCGGCATCGGCCTCGGGACGGTCGGAGCCGACGGTGTCGGCGTCGCACTGGGTGAATTCGCGGAACCGCCCCGGCCCCGGCTTTTCGTTGCGCCACACGGGCCCGAAGGCATAGCGACGGAAGGGCTTGGGCAGGGTCTCCCAATTCTCCGCCGCGAAGCGGGCGAGCGGCGCGGTCAGATCATAGCGCAGCGCCATCCACTGATCGTCGTCGTCCTGGAGGGCGAACACCCCCTCGTTCGGACGGTCGGCGTCGGGCAGAAATTTTCCGAGCGCATCGGCATACTCGAACGCCCCGGTGTCGAGCGGCTCGAACCCCCAGCGCTCATAGACCTCCGACACCCGCTGGACGATGCGGCGCTCGGCGATCAGGCCCGGGCCGCGGCGATCGGCGAAGCCACGTGGGCTTCGGGCTTCGGGGCGGGCAGGGAGCGGCGCGGCGTCGGTCATGGCCGGGCTTCTAGAGTGTCGAGTGTCGAGGGTCGAGGGTCGCGCGGCCGCAGACCGTTCTCCCGGCTCCTATTTGCGGATCGGCACCAGCCGCCCGTAGGTCAGGCATCGCCAGGCCCATTCCAGCGGCCCCATCTGGAACGCCGACAGCCACAACGGCGACCAGATCAACTGCAGCGCCCAGATGGCGATTACAATCGGCCACAGGCCCGCAGGCCCCAGGGTGCCCATCCATTCGGGGCCCCCGGGCAGGTAGAAGACGCTGGCCATAATGAGCGACTGCGTCAGATAGTTGGTGAACGCCATCCGGCCCACCGGCACGAGCCGATCCGTGAAGACTCTGAGCCCGACAAGGCTGAACAGCAGCAGCATGGAGATGTAGCCGATCGTGATCAGCGGTGCCATGCCCCCGGCCGCGCTGTCCAGCCCGTTGATCGGCAGGCTCGCAGCCACCCTGCCCGGCGCGCTGGCCCAGGCGTCGACGGCCAGGATCGCTGCGGCGATGCCGACAAGCAGGATGTAGAGTGCGACCGGTGCCCGGCCAGTCAGGAAGCCGCTCTTGAACAGACCCAGGCCAACCATCATCAGCGGCACCGATACCGGGATCAGGAACAGGCTCATCACGGCCAGCGTGGCCCATGCCTTCAGGTTCTCGATCCAGGGTGCCATGCCGCCGACCTGATAGGCCGCGACGGCGGCATTGATCTGCTCCATCGTGACCTGTGGGGAGCCGGCCGCCATCTTGGCGGAGAATTCCGGACCGAGGGCGCCCAGCAGCAGGGGGGTGGCCGTTGCGAAGAGCATCCAGATGGCCGAGATCGACCCACCGGCCCAAAGCAGTCGTCCCGGGCTCCAGGACCGGACCAGCAGCATGACCAGACCGCAGGAGGCGTAATGCAGCAGGATGTCGCCGTACCAGATCGCGATCCCGTGGATCAGGCCGAACACCGCCAGCCAGAACAGGCGGCGGCGCAGCAGACGTCCCCGATCGCGGTCTTGCCGCTCGCCTCCCACAAGGAACACGGACACGCCGAATAGCATGGTGAACAGGGTGCGGAACTTGTCCTGGAAGAAGACATCGACCGCCCACTGACCCCATGCGTCGCCACCGGTATGGCCGAACGGATCCCGCGTCGCCATTTCCGCAGCCATGGGCCAGGCGAAGGCCATGGCATTGACGGCGAGGATTCCGAGGATCGCCCACCCGCGCAGCATGTCGAGCTGGAAAATGCGGTCTTTCGGCGTTACGGGGGTCAGGCTCCCGGACGTCGGCGTGTTCAACGCCTCGGCTGGCATGGACATGGTTCAGTTCCCCCGAGATAAGGTCGCAACCTTGCTGTGGAACGTGACGTCGTAAACTGAATTCGGCTTAATCTGCCCGGTTCGGGATCAGGCGCGCGGAGCCTGTCTCATGACGCCCAGACGGTCGCGGACCGTTTCAGGCGCGGGCGTGAAGGCGAGGTAGGCGGCGCACAACCCCGCCCACAGGGCATAGCTGACCCCCACCAGGATCGCGACGGGCAGTCCGCCCACGCCGTAGATCAACAGCACGGTCTCGGTCGACCCGACAGCCTCCAGCGGATTGGCCGATCCGAACCAGCCCAGGATGGTCATGGTCAGCGCCAGCACGACCTGCAGCGAGGCGGCCAGAAGCCCGCCATACAACATGAACCGCCAGACGATACCCAGCCGCGTGCCCGGACGACCGGTCCGCCGACGTTCCCGCGCGATCAACCATAGACCAAGCGGCACGCCGACCAGGCCGATCATCACGGCCAGCAGGCGGAAATCGAAGTCGCGACCCGGCATCCAGTTCTGTGGCGGCCAGACCAGAAACGTCAGGATGAAGGGTGGCCACAGCACGCCGGCCAGGATCGCCAGGGCGATGGCCGGGCGCGTCCGCCGCCAGTTGACGGCGGTCTGGCCGGGAAAGCTGGACGGTGTGTCGAACCGGACCATCAGCGCGTGGGGACCGGAACGTCGCCGGAATAGTCGTAGAAGCCGCGCCCGGACTTGCGCCCCAGCCAGCCGGCCTCGACATATTTCACCAGCAGCGGGCAGGGCCGGTATTTGCTGTCGGCCAGGCCTTCGTACAGCACGTTCATGATCGCCAGGACGACGTCCAGCCCCATGAAGTCCGCCAGGGCCAGCGGCCCCATCGGATGGTTGGCCCCCAGCTTCAGCGCCTTGTCGATCGAGGCGACGTTGCCGACGCCCTCGTACAGCACATAGATCGCCTCGTTGATCATCGGCACCAGGATGCGGTTGACGATGAAGGCGGGAAAGTCCTCGGCATTGGTGGTGGTCTTGCCCAGGCTCTCGGCGAAGGCGACGGCGGCCTCATAGGTGGTGGCCGAGGTGGCGATGCCGCGGATGATCTCCACCAGCTTCATCACCGGAGCGGGCTTCATGAAGTGCAGGCCGATGAACCGGTCCGGCCGGTCCGTCGCCGAGGCCAGCCGGGTGATCGAAATAGAGGATGTGTTGGAGGCCAGCAGGGTGTCGGGCCCCAGATGGGGAACCAGATCGGCGAAGACCGCCTTCTTGATCGCCTCGTCCTCGACCGCCGCCTCGATGACCAGATCGGCGTCGCCGGCCTCGGCCAGGGTGCCGATGCCCGCGATCGCGGCCAGAGCCTCGTCGGCCTGGGCCTGGGTAAGGGTTGTCCGGGCGACCTGGCGGGCCAGGCTCGCCCCGATCGCCCCGATCGCGGCGGGCAGGCGGGCGGCCTCGACGTCGAACAGGTTGACGCGGTAACCGCCCAGCGCGACGGCCTGGGCGATCCCCGCTCCCATCTGGCCTGCGCCGATGATGGCCACTGTCTTGATCGAGGAAGTCATGAAGTCGTGGTCGGCAACGGCGTTTCGCCCGGTCGTCGGCACCTTAAGAGCCTATCGACGCGGCGCAAGGCTGGAATGCCGCGATGCGGCATACGCCGTCAGGGCGTGACTATATCCCACCGGAGAAAATCAGGGCCAGCGCATTGCCGAATGGAGGCAGGAGGTAGGTTCGGATCCCTGAAATGATGAGCAGGGCGATGATGGGTGTGATGTCCATGCCTCCCAGCGGAGGAATGAACCGGCGCAGGGGTGCCAGCACCGGCGTCACGACGGAATCGAGGAAATTGGCCAGCTGTCCGACGAACCGGTTGCGATAGTTGATCACGTCGAAGGCGAACAACCAGCTCAGGATCGCTGAAACGATGATGGCGAGCCAGAGCAGGAAAAACAGCTGATCGACGATGAAATAGATGAACCCTGCAATGCCGCCGCCGATGCCCACGATCGTCTCCAAAACGCCTGTGTCCGCTTCCTAGCTCCGGGAGAGCCAAAGGCCAAGCGATCTGAGGCCCGGGGCCAGCGGCCCGTTGACACTCCCCGGTCCCGCCGCCTATGTCCCGCCCTCGCCTTCACCCGGTAACGGGGCCGTAGCTCAGTTGGTAGAGCGCGTCGTTCGCAATGACGAGGTCAGGGGTTCGACTCCCCTCGGCTCCACCACCCTGCCTCGCGCCGGTGCGCTTCGAAGGGCAGGCCGGAAGGGGCTGCGATGACAGAACATTCGATCCACGTGGCTGCCCTCTACCGGTTCGCGCCCGTGGCCGATCCAGATGCCTTGCGTGCCTGGCTCGAGACCCTCTGCGGCGACCACGTGCGCGGTACGCTGCTCGTCGCGCACGAGGGCGTCAACGGAACCATCGCCGGACCGGCGAACGCGGTTGATCGCGTCGTCCGGGGACTGCGCGCAAGGCCGGGGTTTGCCGATCTGGAGGTCAAGTACAGTCACGCTTCGACCCCGCCCTTTCACCGTCTGAAGGTCCGCGTGAAGCCCGAGATCGTGACCCTGGGCCAGCCGGGCATCGACCCCGTGCTGGACGCCGGGACCTATGTCGCTGCGGAGGACTGGAATGCCCTGATCGCCGATCCGGATACGGTCGTGATCGATACCCGCAATGACTATGAGGCCGACGTCGGGGCCTTCGTCGGCGCGGTGCAGCCCAATACGCGCACGTTTCGCGACTTTCCCGACTGGTTCGAGCGCGAGGGTCGCGCCCTGCTGGACCGACCCGTTCCGCCCAGGGTCGCCATGTACTGTACCGGCGGAATCCGCTGCGAGAAGGCAACCGCCTGGCTGAAGGCACAAGGGGTCGCGGACGTGCACCACCTGCAGGGCGGAATCCTGCGCTATCTGGAGACGGTACCCGAAAGCGAAAGCCTGTGGCGCGGCGAGTGCTTCGTCTTCGACGAGCGGGTCGCGGTCGGCCATGGGCTGGAGCCGGGGACGCACAGCCTGTGCCGGGGCTGTCGCATGCCGGTCAGTGAGGCTGGACGGGCATCGCCGAGGTTCGTGGAGGGTGTCTGCTGCGACCGATGTCACGACAGCCGGACCGAGGAACGGCGGACGGGCGCTCTGGAGCGGGACCGCCAGGTCCGCCTCGCCGCAGAACGGGGTCAGGCCCACATCGGCACCAGACGGGCCGTCCCCGACCGGCCGCGTGCCGACCGATAGTCGTCAGAGGGTCTAGATTTCCTCGTCGAAGCGGCGGGCGACCAGATCGCCCAGAGCTTCGATGGCCGCCTCGGCGTCCGGGCCTTGGGCGGTCACCTCGATCGAACAGCCGTTCCCGGCCCCCAGCATCAGAAGGCCCATGATGGAGCGGGCGTCCACGGTCGTGCCATCGCGCGCCACCCGGATTTCCGATTCAAAGCTTGAGGCCAGTTTGACGAACTTGGCCGACGCCCGCGCATGCAGGCCCCGGGTGTTGCAGATGTTGGCGGTGGTCCGCGCGGTCGGAACGGTCTGGCCCACGGCTATTTCTCGCCCGCCAGGACCCAGGAGGCCACGGAGATGTATTTGCGGCCCGCGTCCTGGGCATGGGCGACGCAGGTCTCCAGGCTCTCGCGCGTGCGCACGCTGGCCAGCTTGATCAGCATGGGCAGGTTCAGACCGGCGATGACCTCGGCATGGGTCTGCTCCATCACCGAGATGGCCAGGTTCGACGGAGTACCGCCGAACATGTCGGTCAACAGGATGACGCCAGAGCCGTCGTCCACGGCAGCCGCGGCGTCGACGATGTCGCGGCGGCGGCGTTCCATGTCGTCTTCCGGCCCGATGCAGATGGCCGCGACCCCGCGCTGCGGGCCGACGACGTGTTCCATCGCGGACAGGAATTCCGACGCCAGTCCGCCGTGCGTAACGATCACCAGGCCGATCATGCCGACCCCATCCTGAAGGCGTTCAACTGCGAAACATCCCGTTCACACTGCATCGGAGGCCCCCCGGTCCGATCCGCAAGCGGGCCTAGATAAAGGAAACCCGCGTCGGGTCAAAGCCGACTGATGGCGAGGGCCAGGGTTTCCACCGCCGAGACCGGCCGTATGTCGAGTGGCATGTGCGCGATGGTCACGCCTGCGATGGCGGTCGTCTGCGGCACGGGAAGGCGCTCGACGGTCTCCCGGGCGCAATCCACGCGCAGGGAAATCCGGCTCGCGGGGCGATGCGGCAGGGCCAGGATGCCCAGTCCGCGCGCCTCGATCTGTCCGGCGATGGTTTCGACCGGCGCGGCGAAAAGCCGCCCTTCGGAGGCCCAGACGTGTACATAATCATCTCCGACCAGTCGCCAGCCACGGGCCACCAGGCGCAGCGCCAGATCGCTCTTGCCGCTGCCCGAGCCCCCGGTGAGCAACGCCCCCCGCCATCGGCCCCCGACGAAGGTCGTGATCGCCGTGGCATGAAGGGGTGGGGGGAGGCCGGATGGCGTCACCCCCGGCGACCCGCCGCCGGCAGGGTGACCTCGAAGATCGCCCCCTGGTTCGTGCCGTCCGGGCCGGCACGATTGCTGGCGACCACGCGCCCGCCGTGGGCCTCGACGATCTGGCGCACGATCGACAGGCCGAGGCCCGAGTTGGACCCGAAAGCCGTACCGCGCGGCCGCGACGTATAGAAGCGTTCGAACACCGTCTCCAGGTTCTCGGTCGGGATGCCCGGGCCGTCGTCCTCGACACGGATGGCCAGAAGGCGGTCCGGATCGGCGTCGTCGCGGCGCATCGTCACCCGCACCGCGCGGCCGGGCGGGCTGAAGGACCGGGCATTGTCGATCAGATTGCGGAACACCTGTCCCAGCGGACCATCCCGTCCCAGGACGCGGGCGGGACCGTCCGGCGCGATGTCCAGACGCACGGGGGCCTCGCCCGGCTTTCCGGTGGTCTCGTAGACACCCACGATATCGGTCAGCAGGGCCGCAAGATCGACCGGGCGCGGGCGGTCCCGCGACAGTTCGGCATCCAGTCGAGAGGCGTTGGAGATATCGGTGATCAGCCGATCCAGTCGCTTCACATCCTGTTGCAGGACGACCGTCAGGCGGTCGCGCTGCTCCTTGTCCTTGACCAGATCGAGGGTTTCCAGGGCCGAACGGATCGAAGTCAGCGGATTCTTGATCTCGTGCGCGACATCGGCGGCGAACCGTTCGATCGCGTCCATCCGGGCCGACAGGGTCTCGGTCATGGACTCCAGCGAACGGGCCAGATCGCCGATCTCGTCGCGACGATCCTCCAGATCGGGCAGGGAGATGGCCCGCGCGCGCTGCAGCCGGACCTGATCCGCTGCCGCCGACAGCCGCTTGACCGGCCGGGCGACGAACAGATGCAGCAACAGACTTGCCAGAAGGTTCACCGCCAGGGCCACGAGCGCAAACGGCACCAGCGCCTTGCGCTGCGCGGCCAGAATCTGGTCGACATCTCCCGCTTCCAGCGTCAGGACGCCCAGCACCTGCTGCACATGGCGCACCGGCAGGGAGACGGACACCACGCGGTTGCCATTTTCCGATCGCCGCACGGTCGCCTGGGGATCGCCGGCCAGGGCGGCCTCGATCTCCCGGCCGAGGGCCGTGTTTGCGCGCGACAGGGTCGCCTGCTCACGCGCGGGATCGGCCTTTTCCCGAACCGGAGATCCCGCCGGGAGGGCAGGGAGCAAGGGTTCTCCGGGGATCTTGTCCGACACCGCGAAACTGTCGGACACCAGCAGCCCGTAACTGTCGTACAGCCGCGCCCTCTGCTCGCTGGGGATGAAGTTGTCGCGCAGCCAGCGACTGGCCTGGATCGGGTCCAGCGTCGCCTCAGGCTCTCCTTCGGTGATGCCGAGCTGTCCCAGCACATTCGACAGCAGCTCGGCCTGCACCATCAGGCTTTCCTGACGGGCCTGGACCAGACCCCGATTCCACTCGTTCAGGGCAAGGGCGCCCCCGAACAGGATCAGCAGGCTGAGCAGATTGAGCGCGAGGATCAGCCCGCCGAGCCGCGACCCGCCGAAACGGATCAGGCGTCGGCCCAGCGGGGCCTCGTCCGCCCCGTCCAGACCGTCAGCTTTCGCGGTAGCGATAACCGACGCCATACAGGGTCTCGATCGCGTCGAACTCGGGATCGACGACCCGGAACTTCTTGCGCATCCGCTTGACGTGGCTGTCGATCGTGCGGTCGTCGACATAGACCTGATCGTCGTAGGCGGCGTCCATAAGATTGTCGCGGCTCTTCACGAAACCGGGCCGCTGGGCCAGGGCCTGAAGCAGCAGGAACTCCGTCACCGTCAGCTTGACCGGCTTTCCGTCCCAGGTGCTTTCGTGACGGGCCGGGTCCATCAACAGCTTGCCGCGACGGATCGCCTTGCCCGAGACCTCGGCCGACGGTTCCGGCTCGCCGCCGTCGCCACCCGAGCGGCGCAGCAGGGCCTTCACCCGCTCGATGAGCAGCCGCTGGCTGAACGGCTTGTGCATATAGTCGTCGGCCCCGAGGTTGAAGCCGAGAATCTCGTCGATCTCCTCGTCCTTGGAGGTCAGCATGATGACGGGAATCTGGCTGGTCTGGCGCAGGCGGCGCAGCACCTCCATGCCGTCCATGCGAGGCATCTTGACGTCCAGGATGGCCAGGTCTGGCGGCGACGCCTCCAGCGCTTCCAGCCCCGTGGCCCCGTCGTGATAGGCGACCACCTTGTGGCCGTGGCTTTCCAGCGCCAGCGAAACGGATGCGACGATGTTCTCGTCGTCGTCCACCAGGGTGATGTTGGCCAAATCGGTCTCCTCGTCATTTCCGTTCAGAACGGACCCGACCGGTGTCGGGTGCGTCTGAACGCGCGGCAAGCGTAACCGTTCGCCTGCGAACGCGGTGACTTTACGGCCGCACGTCGATGCTGACCAGATTTCGTTCGCGAAACCGGACCTTAAACCCTTTGTGGTTGGGATATCGCTCAACGTCGAAGCGAGATCATGGCCGGACCCGTCCACTACGAACTCTATATCCGCAAAACGGTGCCTTCGCCCTGGACCTTGATTCAGGCGATCGAAGACCGCCAGCAGGCCGTTGAGACCGCGGAGCAAATGCTGCGCGCCAAGGAGGCCGTGGCCGTTCGGGTGACCAAGGAGACGATGGATCCCGAGACCAAGGAGTTCCAGAGCGTCGCCATCCTGACCCGCGGCGAGCCCGAGCTTCCCCGGAAAATGGTTGTCGAAGATGCGGACCGGCCCAATTGCGGGGTACCGGCCGACCTCTATACGCCCCGTGCCCGCGAGCAGCTGGGCCGGGTTCTGGAAGACTGGTTGATGCGCCATGGCGTCACGCCGTTCGAGCTGCTGCATCGGCCGGACCTGGTCGAGCGACTGGAAGCGTCGGGTGTCGAGGTCCAGCATGCCATCCAGAAGATCGCCATCCCCGAAAGCCAGACCACGGGCCAGCCGGCGCACGACCTGATCCGCCACTATCAGCAGCTGACCGAACAGGCGATGGAGCGGGTGCTGACAGCGGGGCGCAAGGGCACCTTTGCCGACCTCACGAACTGGTCGCTGGCCGACGTGGCCCACAGACTGGTTGGTATGCCGGACCGGGCCTTCGTCATGGGCGGCGTCATCTCGGGGGCCCTGGTGGGCGTCAGAGGCGCACGGGCGCGGCTGGACCGGCTGATGAATCTGGCGGATCGCGCACCGATGGACGGCGCGCCACGCGCCCTGGTCATGGTCGCCATAGAGCAGATTCTGGTCGAGCTGCTGGGCACGCGAACCAGTCTGGCCGAAATCCTAGGCCCTGCGCTGGATCAGGGCGGGAGCCTGGCCGCTGTTGTCCGAATGGTCGCGCCGCGCGAGATCGAGGCCCTGATCGCCCAGGATCCGCGCATGGACCTGTTGATGCCCGCCGTGGACGGTGCGGCACTCCGGCTTGGCCAGCGGCTGGACGCCGGGGAGTATCCCGTCCTGGCGGCGTCGCTGGCGCGAATGGTCTTGCGCGAGCTTCAGGGACCCCGGCGACTGCGGCCGTCCGATGCATCCGGCGAAATCGACATCCTGCGGACCCTTGCCATGTCGCTGACCGCGACGGCAGGTCGCCTGCTGACGCCGGAGGATGTCCATGCGGCCTTCATCGAGCGCTCCAGAAGCCTGGTCACGGCCGATTTCGTCCAGGCCTATGTCGCGTCCTGCGATACCGTCCTGTGCGAGGCCGAGCAGCTGACCCGCCTGTGCGAAAACGTCACGGGATCGGCAAACAAGCGGTCCGCCGCGCGCTGGCTGGTCGCCTGTGTGACCTCTCTGCGGTTCGAGACCGAGATGCGCGCACCCGGTCCGACCCCCGCCCGCAAACTCCAGGTCCTGGCCCAGCTCCAGCGCTCGGTTCGGTTAGCGGCCCTGTCACAGAGCGATATCGAACAGATCGGTGGCGCGATCGGAGCCCTCGGCGGCGTGATCGAGGCAGAAGCCAAATTGACGAGCCAACTGGCGCGTGCATCTGCGACGATCCCTCAGAAGCTGGCGGCCCTGCTGAGGATGGCTGCGGGCGAAACTGCGCCCTTCGGCCCGGCCTCCGAGCGCGCCAAGGCCGAAGCGATCAGGATGTTCCGGGTGCCGGAAGCCCGCGCGTCACTGAGTGCCTCGCCGGAAGTCCTGGCCCCGTTGAAAACCCTGCTACAGGCGGCTGGACTGGCGGCTTGACGGCCCCGCGTCGCACGGCCTGACCCGGCGCGGCACCCTGGACCCCATAATTGCTTCGCGACTCCGGTGATACCCTGAATCAGGGTCCAGAGACAGGTGAGAGCCTGATTCACGCTTTTGCCGGAACCGCCTCGCGGTTCCGGCTCAAAGGCTGACGCTTCAGCCGATCTCAGTCGAAAATGTCGAAGATGCTGTCGCGCTTCTTCTTCTTGTAGTGACGGTCGTCGTCGTCACGATAGCGCGGTTGTTCGCGATAGGGCTGCCGGGTCTCGCCCCATGGCTGGCTCTGCGGTGCATGGACCTGGGGCGGGGGTGCCGCAGCGGCGGGCGCGCCCTCCATCAGTTTTTCGAGCTCGCCGCGGTCCAGCCAGACCCCGCGGCAGGTCGGACACATGTCGAACTGGACGCCGTTGCGATCCAGCGTCTGCATCTGGGCATTGTCGTTGGGACACATCAGAAGGGGCATCGGCGTCTCCTTTTGAGAACAGGTCTCAATGCCAGAGCGGTTCGCCGATGCCAAGCGGCGGGGTGTCGCACGACCCCCGCCGCCCGGATCTGCGCCGTCAGCCCTCGGCCAGGACGATCACGCGGTCATCGGGCAGATATTCGATGCGCCCGGACTTGTTCGGATTGACCACGACGCCGCCCATGTTGCGATCATCGTCGTCCTCGCTCTCGCGCTTCCTGCGATAGCCGATCACGGTCTCGCCACGTTGCCGGGCCGCCTCGGCGATGGTGTAGAAGGTGACGGGACCGGACAGGTCCACATAGTCGCCGACCGGCCGCATGTAGATTTCCGAGCCGTCCTCATCCAGCAGGTCGTCGAAGATGGACGACAGGTATTCGTTCTCCGACGCCTGGGCCAGCATCAGGCTGACCAGTTTGTTGGACACGACGAAGTCGTCGGCGCGGGTGACCTCGGCCAGTTCACGGTTACGGATGTCGATCATCTCCGAGACCACGCTGATGTGCGTGCCCAGCCGCTCGGACAGTTTCCGCAGATGCAACAGGGTGATCAGGGTGCGGGTGTCGGCCGACTGCGCCTCCATGGTGTCGGAATAGCCCAGCACCATGATGGAGTCGTAGGACACCGGGTCCAGCGCCTCGATCGAGGCCGAGTGGCTGGTGTCAATCCGTTTCGCCTCGACCTTCATGTTCTTCGATCCCAGCGGCATCGCGAGAATTTCATCCTCGAAGCCCGGTGTATCGCCCGCCACGGTCAGGACAGAGCCCGGCCGCACGTATTTGGACAGCTCATAGGCGATCATCGGCCCACGCCGGTTCCAGCCGATGATCAGGGTGCGCTCCGCCTTGCGACGCACGGCCTTGGGCCGGCGAATGGCCGTGGCATCGACGGCGTCATCGGGCAGCGGGGTCAGCTTGATGGAGGCGTCGTCCTCGGCGATGATGATGGCGCGGGCCCCCTCGGGAATGACCAGGTCCATCGGAGGGTTCATCTTCACCGTGCCGTCGGCATAACGCAGGCCGATCAGGGCGGAATCCTCGTATCCCATGACCGCTTCGCCGTAGGTGATTCCGACCAGGTCCTGAAGCTCGGTCGTATAGATTTCGCAGCCGTCGAAATCGAGCAGTTCGGAATAGACGGCCGACAGGCCGGCCTGACGGCTGGACTGGACCACGATGCGCGAGATCAGATCATCGGCGAGCACCAGCTGGACCTCGTCGCCGCCGACGATGCGGGCGACCTCGGCGTTCCTGGCGTCACGCAATTCGGCGGCGATCAGATAGCGTTCCTCGCGGCGCCTGGGGTCGTTGGTCAGGGCCAGGACCGTCTTGATGACCTGGCTGTCGGGATCGTCGACGCCCTCCGGCGACACGACGATGATCGAGCGGCAGGCCTGGGGATTGACGATCGAGAGGTCGAACAGGTCGGTCGGGTCGCCCGAGCGGCAGATGATCCGGGTGTTCTTGAGATCCTCGACCTTGTCGGCGATCTCGTCCTCCATCTCGACCTTGTCCTTGCTGGCCATGATGACGATGCGCGGATTCTTCCGGCTCTCGTTGGCGATGACCAGTTCGGAGATGATGTCGAAGATCGAGGCCGACCAATTCAGAATGATGGTGTGGTCGCTCTCAAGCACCCGCGAGCGCCCCTTGCGGGCCTCCTCGATCTTGGCGTCCAGCCCGGCCGAGATGATCGAGATCAGGGCCGAAAAAACCAGAATACCCATCAGCGTCACGAACAGGGTCAGGAACCTGAATGGCCAGCCCGAGTCGCCGCCCATGGTCCCGGCGTCCATCGTCCGCATCAGGGACTGCCAGGCCGCCTCGAAGAAGTTGAAGCCGCCGTCCGGTCCCATCCGGCTGATCGCCAGGATGGTTGCGGCGAACAGAATGACGACCAGGGTCACCAGACTGAGCCAGCCCACAAGCGCGACCGGGCCCCCGGCCATGGACTTGTCGAAACCGTACTTCAGCCGTTCGCCCAGGCTGACGTCGCTGACGTTCTGGCCCCTGGTGGTGTTCGGCCTGGCGGTGCCTGCGCCCTTGACGGCGCTGCGGGCGGCGTTCGCCCGAGTGAGAGAGCCCATGGCGGCTGTCGATCCTGTGGAAGTCCGCCGATCCCCCTGATCGGCGATCGCCGTCACGGATGGTTCGCACCCGGACATTGAACGGCGGGATGCATAGGACCGTTCTGGCCCCTTTGGAAGCTGACGATTTCCGACTAGAAGGGCGGCGTCTCCTCCCCCTCGCCACCGGGTGTTTCCCCATGCGCTATCTGCATACCATGGTCCGCGTCGCCGACCTGGAAGCCTCCCTGCATTTCTGGACGACCCAGCTGGGTCTGGAAGAAGTTCGACGCCTGGAGAACGAGAAGGGCCGGTTTACCCTCGTCTTCCTGGCCGCCCCCCGGGACAAGGAACGCTCGACCGCCGAACGGTCGCCGGAGGTCGAGCTGACCTACAACTGGGACCCCGAGGTCTACACGGGGGGCCGGAATTTCGGCCATCTCGCCTACAGGGTCGACGACATCTATGCGACCTGCCAACACCTGATGGACTCGGGCGTGGTCATCAACCGCCCGCCCCGCGACGGCAATATGGCCTTCGTGCGCTCGCCGGACGGCATCTCGATCGAACTGCTTCAGGAAGGCCCGGCCCTGCCGCCGGCCGAGCCCTGGGTGTCGATGCCGAACACGGGCACCTGGTAGCGCCTCAAGGCTCGCAGACGACGCGGTGGAGGGTCCGGCCGACGATGGCCCCGGGAAAGACGAGGGCTGCGGCACAGACGGACGGCGACCGGATTCCTTTGCGGACCGACAGTCAGGCTTCGCGCCTCGGATGGTTTCGCATCGTGACGGGCCGGACCGGGCCGCCTATGTTCCCCGCCATGTCCGATGCCAACCTCGTCCCTGACGCCGCCGACGCCCCGCAGACCGACCGACCGCTGACCCAGGACGGGCCCGCCGTCCGGCTGTGGCTGATCGACGCTTCGGCCTACATCTTCCGCGCTTATCACGCCCTGCCGCCCCTGACGCGCAAGTCCGACGGCCTGCCGGTCGGGGCGGTCCAGGGCTACTGCAACATGCTGTGGAAGCTGCTGAAGGACATGAAGGGCGCGGATGGGCCGACGCATCTGGCGGCGATCTTCGACCATTCGGAAAAGACGTTCCGGAACGATCTGTACGACCAGTACAAGGCCAATCGCTCGGCGCCGCCCGAGGATCTGATCCCGCAGTTTCCGCTGGTGCGGGACGCCACGCGGGCGTTCGGGGTGCATTGCGTCGAGCTGCCCGGCTACGAGGCCGACGACCTGATCGCCACCTATGCCTGCAAGGTCAGGGACGCCGGCGGCGAATGCGTGATCGTCTCCTCCGACAAGGACCTGATGCAGCTGATCGGCCCCTCGGTGGTCATGTGGGACCCCATGAAGGACCGCCGCCTGGCCGAAGACGCCGTCATGGAGAAGTTCGGCGTCACCCCGGACAAGATGATCGACCTGCAGGCCCTGATCGGCGACAGCGTCGACAACGTCCCCGGCGCCCCCGGCATCGGCCCCAAGACGGCCGCCCAGCTGCTGGACGAATACGGCGATCTGGACACCCTGCTGGAGCGGGCCCACGAGATCAAACAGCCGAAACGCCGCGAGACCCTGATCGCCTTCAGGGACCAGATCCTGCTGAGCCGCCAGCTGGTGCGCCTGACCTGCGACGCCCCCGCGCCCGAGCCGATCGACGACTTCAGGGTCCGCGATCCGGACCCCGAGACCCTGTGGGCCTTTCTGGAGCAGATGGAATTCCGGAGCCTGCAGCGCCGGGTCGGCGACGGCAAGCTGGCTGGCCACGACGGCTCGGCCTTCGCTCCCGTTCGCCCCGCCGCGCCCCTGTCTGCCCCCGTCATCTCGCCCCGCCATGCCCCCCGGGCGGTCCCGGCCGACGTCGAGGTACAGGGCGTCGACCACGACGCCTATCTCTGCATCCGCGACCTCGCCGATCTGGACGCCTTCATCGCCCGCGCGACCGAGGCGGGGGTCGTGGGCTTCGATACCGAGACCGACGCCCTGTCGGCGACCCATGCGGGGCTGTGCGGGGTCTCCCTCGCCATCGGGCCCAACGACGCCTGCTATGTGCCGCTGACGCACGAGCATCCCCCCGTGGAGGGGGCGGGGGGGCTGGACTTCGGGGGAGACACCGAGGCCCGGGCACCGCTGGACCAGCTGGACAAGCCCACGGTGCTGGCCCGGCTGAAGGTCCTGCTGGAGGACACCGCCGTGCTGAAGGTCGTCCAGAACGGCAAATACGACCTGGCCGTCATGGCCCGCAGGGGTATCCGCGTCGCCCCGATCGACGACACCATGCTGATGTCCTATGTGCTCGACGGCGGTCTGCACGGCCACGGCATGGACGAGCTGAGCCGCCTGCACCTGGGCCACGAGCCCATCCCGTTCAAGTCGGTCGCCGGCACCGGCAAGGCCCAGAAATCCTTCAAACACGTCGCGCTGAAACCCGCGACCGCCTATGCCGCCGAGGACGCGGACGTGACCCTGCGGCTGTGGCGCATCCTGAAACCCCGGCTCGCCGCCGAACATCTGGCCACCGTCTATGAGACGCTGGAGCGCGGCATGCCCGCGGTCCTGGCCGATATGGAGCTGAGAGGCATCCGCGTCGACCCCGCCCGCCTGCGACGCCTGTCGTCAGAGTTCGGCCTGCGCATGGCCGAGCTGGAAACCCAGGCCCAGGAGATCGCCGGCCGCCCGTTCAACGTCGGCTCGCCGCGCCAGATCGGCGAGATCCTGTTCGGAGAGCTGAACCTGCCCGGCGGCAAGAAGACCGCCTCCGGCCAGTGGGAGACCGGCGCCGCCACCCTGGAATCCCTTGCCGAAACCCACGCCCTGCCCCGCGTCCTGCTGGACTGGCGCCAGCTGTCCAAGCTGAAGGGCACCTATACCGACGCCCTGGTGGCGGCGATGGACCCCGAGACCGACCGCGTCCACACCAGCTATCAACTGGCCGCCGCCACCACCGGCCGCTTGGCCTCCTCCGACCCCAATCTGCAGAACATCCCGATCCGCACCGAGACCGGCCGCCAGATCCGACAGGCCTTCATCGCCCGGGACGGCCACGTCCTGATTTCAGCCGACTATTCCCAGATCGAGCTGCGCCTTCTGGCCCACATCGGCGACATCCCCGAGCTGAAACGCGCCTTCAGGGCCGGGATCGACATCCATACGGCCACGGCGTCCGAGATGTTCGGCGTCCCCGTCGCCGACATGGACCCCGAGACGCGCCGCCGCGCCAAGGCGATCAATTTCGGCATCGTCTATGGCATCAGTGCCTTCGGCCTGGCCAACCAGCTGGGCATCGATCAGGGCGAGGCGGGGGCCTATATCAAGACCTATTTCGAACGCTTCCCCGGCATCCGCACCTATATGGACGCCACCCGCGCCGAGGTCCGCAGCACCGGGTTCGTCTCCACCGTCTTCGGCCGCAAGATCCACATCCCGGCCATCCATTCGAAATCGGGGGCCGAGCGCCAGTTCGGCGAACGCGCCGCCATCAATGCCCCGATCCAGGGCGCCGCCGCCGACATCATCCGCCGCGCCATGATCCGCATGCCGGGCGCGCTGGAGGCCGCCGGCCTGGAAACGACCATGCTGCTCCAGGTCCACGACGAACTGGTCTTCGAGGCCCCCGAAGCCGAGGTCGAGGCGGCGATTCCGCTGATCCGCCGGGTGATGGAGGGGGCGGCGGAACCGGCCGTGGCGCTAAGCGTGCCGCTGGTGGTGGAGGCGCGGGCGGCGAAGAACTGGGATGAGGCGCATTGAGGAGGATGCGAGACGGCCCCTGTCCGGTCACCTACGCGAGCAATGCCGAGAATTCAGCGTCAATCCGATCTAGTTCATCGCGATACTGAGACCACGCTTCCATAGTGTCACGATCTAGCGTGCCATCTTCGTTCTGAGGCAGCTCGATTTCCAAATCCTGGATGAGTCCCAAGGAAGGGCGGAACTCTCGATTAAAGCCGTGGTCGACACCAGCCTGCCTGACTTGTGCAGCCAAATAGCCAGGGTCAATCTCTGGATCGAGAATCGTGATTTGCCCACAGTGATCGGTAATTGCGTACTCTGCGCCCGCGGAAATGCCACGGCAGTCGAAGTCACTGTCGATGCTCCAGAGTGCGCCCCCATGCTCCAGTCCGCCTGCATTCGCAGCAGCTACAAATCCAAATGGTTTACGGATGTTGGCGCTGTAGAGCGGAACCGCAGCGCCGGACTTGTAGACGTCCTTCTTCAGAACGCGCTTGCCGATACGCAGGCTGAACAAGTTAGCGTCCCCAAGCCTGACACGCCGCCAGCTAGTTGGCACATCAGGTGCGACCAAAGCCTTCTTTGTCTCTTCCCATTCAGCAACGATTTTCGACATTGCATCTATGCGTCTGTCGATCGCGATGCGCCGCTCAGCGGGGTCTTCCTCTTGACCGACGAGGCCTAGCTTGCGTGCAACTTGGTGGTCCCAGTAGTGCCGGATGTTGACCGACTTGGTGTCATATATGTCTGCCGATTTTACCGTAGCCGCCCGCTCAACCCCGGCGACCGGTAAACCAGCGGCATGGGTTCGATAGCATTGGACTAGCTCTGGCAAATCCGAGCGCTCAGGGAAACGTTTCGCGTCTCGAGTCTCACCGATCTCGGTAGCCGCGTACAAAAGCGTTGTCTCTTGCTCGAGTACTGCTTTGGCCGTAACTCCAGGGGCCAAAGCCGTCTTCCGTTTTTTGAGATGCGCAATAACGACCCTTTTCGGGGTGTTGAAAAAAGTCCGCTCAGGCAGCACCGCAAGCAAATCGATAGTGCAGTTTTCCAGCATCCATTTTCGAAGTTGACGGTCGGTGGTTCTCAAGAAAAAGGTCTCGGGAAGCAGCACCCAAGCATCACCTCCCGATTTCAACGCTTGCACAATGTACTGAACAAAGAGCCCTTCGACCCCGCTGTATTTTCGACCGAAATACTTTGCTCTGGTATTAGTGCGCTTTACCAACTTCGCGATGTCTGCCGAGCCGGACACAACGAACGGTGGGTTCGTAAGTATCATGTCATATTTTTGCTTGGACATGTCTTCTAAAGCGCCCAGCGAGGTCTTTTCCTTGCACACGAAAACTTCGTTGAGCCATTTGGCGAACGATGGCACGCGGCTCGGCTGGTGCGCCAACAAGTCACCGCAGTGCACCAGGGCATTCGCCTTCGCCAATATCGCAGTCTTGGCTACGATCTCGTACGCATGCCAGTGCTGGGTCGGGGTGAGGTCGTCGCCGTCGACCGTCCATTGAGAGTCGAGGTCATGAGCCATCTGCTCTAGGACGAAACCTCCGACACCTGAAGCAGGATCACAGATTTCGCGTCCCGCCGAGAGCCCGGCCACCCCCGCCATTTCTTGTACCGCAGCAACCACTTTGCGCGGCGTGAAGTGCTGGCCAAAATCCGTGGTGGTGCGGCTTTCTTGGAGGAAGCTTTCGTACAATCTGGTTTTAAATTCAGGGTTTGTATTCCTCAGAGAACCAAAACGCTCGAATTTGTTCAGTATTTCATTAAATATAATATTGTGATCTCTGTTTTCAGAGCGTAGCACTATACCATTAATCAAGCTATACCCATCTGCGCCCGGAGGGAAAAGAGCCTTGATGTGCGTCCTGACCTGCTTGGCGTAATATGTGAAGCTTTTGTCTGATGGTATGTTATTGAGGAGATGTTTAAAACCGACGGATATTCCATCGTCGTTTGTAGTCATAAGCCCGAGGTCGTCCAAGAACTTATAAATGAATATTTCAACGAACGTTGCGAGGCAGTCTTCGGGTCGATCTGCCTTCAAGCGCCAGACAGTTTGCCAAATCTCGCGGGCCAACGTCGCGGGATCGGCCTTCGAGGGTTGGACTACCGTGCCGATGTCAGGATTCAGGTGAAGAGCAATGTGCGCGAGGTCCGCTGCGAACGCCTCATTCTTAAAATCAATCTTGGAAGGCATCGCCTTCCCATCTTGACGTGTGACTTCCACAACATCGTCCGATGCGCCGTTGATCCAGTAAGTGCTGACCCCGTCCGTCACATACCCAAGCAAAGCACCGGTAGGCTTTAGCTTCTTCACGAGGAGATTCTTGGCGATCCCCTTCCAGTTCGCTGCTGTGAGGAACCCGGGTTGTTTCGCCTCACCGATAGCGATGACACGCAATGCAGGCTTCCGTTCAATCACGATTGAATCGCATTTCTGCGTTTTGTATTCGCCGTAAGCTACGGCCGGAATTATTCCGTGCTCCGCATACTGATTCAACGTCACAAGCTGCGTTTCAAAAACCTCGAACGCGCCCAAGAGGTCGCCGATTCCCGACGGATATCTTTGTTCAAGTTCTTCCGACGCCACTTCAGTCCCCCACTCTTGCAGGTCCGTCATACGAGTGCCCTCCGCCATGCGTCAATGGAGGCTATGCGTTCTTTTGGTTGAGTTTAATCCGCTCCGACACTCATAGCTAGTATAATGACGGCCGAGTGAAATTCGCCGAGCGCACAGGACACCCCCTCACGTCACCGCCACATCCCCGCTCGCCCCATGCGGCCGCACCCAGAAGGTGATTCGGTCCGGCCAGCCAATACTTCGGCAGGTCGTGGCGCGACCCCACGGGACGAAGCCCGGGCCGCGTTCGCGGGCGATGCGTTTCAGGTCGGCGCAGCTCGCACAGATCGGAAAACGGGGAGACTTACGTTTTCCACGACAGCTCCCCTCAGACCCCCCGCCGGGTACCCCTCCGCCTTCAGCGACCGCGCCCACGCCGACTCGTCCTGGGGCCCCAGCCGCGCTCGACCGGGATACGTCCCCGCCTTCGCGGGGATGACAAAGACGCTTTTGTGGGGATGACAAGGCCCTCGCGGGGCAGGCGAGGCGCTTTCGCCCGAAGACCCGGGGGCCCTGGCCCCCTCCACCGCCTTCGGCGGTCCCCCTCCCCCGACGGGGGAGGATTGGGGTGTCCGTCTGGAGCGCCCGGACGGGCGCTCGTGGCGTGAGCGTGGCTACGGCTCCCGCAGCCGGTCCAGGGCCCGCTCGGCAGCCTCGCGGTGGCGTTTGCGGATATTGGCCCCCAGGGTGGCGATCACGGCGGTGATGACTGCGGCGTCGTCGGTGAAGCCGATCCCGGCCAGGAGGTCGGGGATGGCGTCCAGCGGCAGGACGAAATAGGCCAGCGCCCCCATCATCACGCCCTTGGCGGCCAGCGGCGTCTCCGGGTCGCGGGCGGCGTAATAGACGCTGATCATCGGGTTGGCGAAGGGGATGCGGGCGGCGACCCGCCCGACCTTGGGCCAGAAGCCCGCCCTGACCCGCACCTCATTGACGCGCTGCACGGCCGGCAGCAGGGCCCTGGATGGATCGATGGCGTCCTCGGGCGAGATCGGGTCCGATGCGGGTTTGGCGTTTGCGGTCATGGCGGCTAAATCCCCCCGACTTTCCAGAGTTCAACGGAATATAGGGACGAACGCCATGAAACTCGACAGCAGCATCGCCGCGGTGGTCACCGGTGGGGCCAGCGGCCTGGGCGAAGGCACGGCGCGCGCGATCGCCGCGACGGGGGCGAAGGTGGCCCTGTTCGACCTGAACGCCGAGAAGGGCGAGGCCATCGCCGCCGAGATCGGTGGCGTCTTCTGCGCGGTGGACGTGACCGACGACGCCTCGGTGGCGGCCGCCTTCGACAAGGCCCGGGCCGCGAACGGTCAGGAGCGGCTGCTGGTCAACTGCGCCGGCATCGCCACCGGCCAGAAGACGGTGTCGCGCAAGAAGGACACGGGCGAAGTCCGCGCCCACGACATGGCCAGCTTCGAGCGCACCGTGCGGGTCAATCTGTTCGGCACCTTCCGGGTGCTGAGCCAGTCGGCCCTGGGCATGGTGACGCTTGAGAAGATGGAGGACGGCGAGCGCGGTCTGATCGTCAACACCGCCTCGGTCGCGGCCCAGGACGGACAGGTCGGCCAGGCGGCCTATTCGGCGTCCAAGGGCGGCGTCTATGCCATGACCCTGCCGATCGCCCGCGACCTGGCCCAGGAGGGCATCCGGGTGAACACCATCCTGCCCGGCATCATGTGGACGCCGATGATGGCCGGCATGGACCAGAAGATCCAGGACGCCCTGGCCGCCCAGATCCCCTTCCCCAGCCGCCTCGGCAAGCCCTCGGACTATGCGTCGCTGGTGCTGGAGCTGGCCCGCAACGTCTACATCAACGGCGAATGCATAAGGCTGGATGGAGCCATTCGCATGGCGCCTCGCTGACGCGCGGATGCGCTTCGCGCCGCGCTACGCTCGCGACGCGGTCGCTCGCGGCTTGGGCGCGAGGAATTGTGCGGGTTGGGTCTTGCGAGAGGTCCGGCCTCTCCGCTATACGCCCGCCTCCGGCTGAAGTGCGGGCGTAGCTCAGTGGTAGAGCACAACCTTGCCAAGGTTGGGGTCGAGAGTTCGAATCTCTTCGCCCGCTCCAGTCGAACCAGGAAGCCCGGTCCGTGCGACCGGGCTTTCTTGCTTTCTGCGCCCCGGGCGGCGTGAGTTTGCCAAGGTTGGGGTCGAGAGTTCGAATCTCTTCGCCCGCTCCAGTCGATTAAAGAGGCCCGGTCGCGAGACCGGGCTTTTTCATTTCCGCACCGGGCTCTTGTCATCCCGGCCGAAGCGGAGCGGAGCGCCGGGACGCTGGCGCGATTTCCGGGATGACAAGGGCGTACAAGGGAAAGCTCAGTCCGCCTCGGCCGCGTCCGGATCGATCGCCTCGTCTACCAGCCGGCGCCAGTGCGGGTCGGTGTCGTCGACGAGGTCGACGTCGTCCAGCAGGGCGACCACGGCGTCGCCGTCCGGCAGGATCAGGCCCAGCACCTCCATCGGTTCGCCGAAGGCCCCGGCATGGACCTCGGCCTGGACCGCGACCGCGCCCTGTTCGCCGTCATCGTCCCACCAGATGACCGGCTGGGGCAGGTCCATATCGAGGATCGAGGGGTCTTGGCTGTCGCCCAGGGCGAAGACCGCGCGGCGGGCCTGGACATCGTCCAGGGTGGCGACGCGGCCGGTGAAGGGGATCAGGCGCGACCAGTCGTCGGCGTCGAAACCGCCGCCGTCCTCGTCCGAATCGCCGGGGCCGTTCCGATCCTGCATGGACCCAGACTAGCGGCCGGGCGCGCCGGATCAATCGATCGCGAGCGCCGTCTTGATGTCGCGCCAGTCGATGTATTTGAAGTTCTGGTTGCCCACGTCGTTGACGTCGTCCTGGACCACGACGAGGCCATGGGGGAAGGGACCGATGGCTCCACTCCAGGCCGCCAGACCGTCTGTGCCGGTGACGCCGTCGATCGTGCCGTCCCGGACCACGAACCGCCCGACCCAGGCCGGGGCGGCGCCGTCGATGCGCCAGACGGGGAAGGTCGAATCCCCCTGGCTGGACCCGATCAGATAGCGGGCTTCCCCGTCGGTGATCGTGGTCAGGCCCTCGGCGTCGGCGACCAGAATGCCGGGCGCGATGGGCTGGACCAGGGTGCGGGCATCGCCCGAGGCGGCCCCGAGGCCATAACGCCACACGCCGACATTTTCCTCGGCCAGATACAGGGTGTCGGTGGCGGGGTCGGCGGCGCAGCCTTCGGAGATCGAGCCGATTTCGAACCGGCGGACCTCGCGCGAGACCGGGCGTCCCCGGGCGTCGGCGGTCACAACGAACTGGCGTACCTCGCCCTCATGCCCGACCAGGATGGCGTGGACCTCGGTGCCGAGGCGCGCGAAACAGAAGCCGTAGGGCTCGACCACGTCGGTGGCGATGGCACCCCAGGGGCGGATGCCGTTCTGGCCCGTTCCGGCCGGGTCGAACAGATACAGCGACACACCGGTCCTGCCCGGTGTCCGGTCGCTGGCCCCCAGCAACAGCTGCGGGCGACCGTCGACGCTCAACCCCTCGACCGCGTCGACGTTGTTCAGCAGGCCCTCGGGCAGAAACTGCAGGATCGCGCCGTCGAGGCCGTAGGCATAGAGGCCCGCCTTCTTGTCCGTACCGACAACGAGGCCCGGTGTCGTGGTCCCCATGACGGTGACCGGGCCGGTACCGGCCCAGATGACGGGATCGTCGGCGGCGTCCTGTCCGGGTTCGCCGACGGACGGCGTCTCGACGACGGCATGGACGGCGGCACCCGCGCCGACGAAACCGTCACCCTCGCCGCGATAATCGACCTCGTGCGTCGCGCAACCCGACAGCGCAAGGGGGACCAGAAGGCCGGTGAGGCGGAACAGCGAACGGGACATCAGGGGGCTCCGGACATGGCGGCGCACGTCGAGACCACGCCTTGCCGGGGCGCGTCAAGCCGATGGCCTACCGGCGTTGTGCGGATTCATCCGGGTCAGGAAAAATCTTCGAAAAACTCATGCAAACCTGCGGCGTCTCCGTCGCAAAACCGTCAAGCCAGCTTTGCCGTCGGCGTTTAACGGCTTTCGCAAGGCGGACCGGGAATGCGGACGCCATGGGGAAATCATCATGCGCAAGTCCTTCCTGCTGCTTGGGGCAGCCGTTTCACCGTTCATGTTCGCCGGCGTGGCCGCCGCACAGGATGCGTCAGCCGACCAGGTCGACGAGATCGTCGTCGTCGGTCGCCGCCCGATCGCGGAATCCGAAGCCGCCGCACTGAGTGTCCAGCGCAACTCCGACAGCCTGGTCAGCGTGGTGGCATCCGACGCCATCGGTCGCCTCCCCGACCAGAACGTGGCCCAGGCCATCGCCCGCGTGCCGGGTGCGGCGGTCGAGAGCGACCAGGGCCAGCCCCGCTACATCTCGCTGCGCGGCGCGCCCAAGAACTGGACCACCCTGTCGATCAACGGCATCGGCATCGTCAGCCCCGAGGGCCGCGACACCCGCTATGACAGCCTGCCCTCCGCCATCGCCTCGCAGATCATCGTCAACAAGGCGGTGACGCCGGACCTGAACGGCGAGACCATCGCCGGCAACATCAACATCATCACCCGTTCGGCCTTCGACTATTCGGGCTTCAACCTGGCGGGCAAGGCCGGCGCGGGCATCGTTCAGCTGGGCGACCGCAGCGAATACGAGGGTCAGCTGGTCGTCTCGGACCGCTTTGACACCGGCATCGGCGAGATCGGCATCCTGGCCTCGGGTTCGTATTACGAACGCAACATGGTCACCGACAACTACGAGATCGACTGGGAGACGGTGTCCCAGGACGTCCAGCCCGGCGGCGCCGGCGCGACCACGCCCGGCAATCGCCTGTGGGCACGGGAGACCGAGAACAAGCTCTATCGCCTGACCCGCACCAACTATTCGCGCTCCGGCCGGATCGACTGGGCGCCGAACGACACCAACCGCATCTTCCTGGAATCGATCTTCACCACCTTCCAGGACGACGAGGCCCGCGACAACTTCCTGTTCGACACCGACGACCGTCAGTCGGACGCTTCGGTGCCGCCGCGCTCGGCCGCCGCGCCCTGCACGCCCGTTACCATCTTCTCGGTCTCGAACACCGGCTATGCCGACACCTGCATCGGCAACACCTCGCTGCGGGGCACGGTCTATGGCATCGACCTGAACCAGCGCGCGACCCTGCGCGCCTATGAGCAGTCGATCTTCACCACCACCCTGGGCGGCGAGCACGAACTGGCGGGCTGGAACATCGACTGGCGGGCCAACTTCACCCGCTCGATCGACGATCGCTCCGTCGTCGGCGAGGCGCGCTACGAGAGCCCGGCGGCGCGCGCCCAGCGCGTCACGATCGACTACAACTTCACCGACGTCGACCTGCACAACATCCAGCTTTACCGCACGCTCGTGACGGGCACGGGTGCGTCAACTCTGTACTCCAAGGGCGACCGCGTCACCAACATCGACGACTTTGCCCGGACCTTGACCCGGCTGACGTCGCTGAAGGCCATCGACGAGACCGAAGCCTATACCGGCCGGTTCGACGCCAGCCGCGATTTCAGCCTGATGGGGGCCGACGCCACCTTCACCTTCGGTGGTCAGTACGACCAGCGCACCAAGGAATCCAACGAAAGTCAGCTTGACGTCGCGAACCCCCTGACGGGACCCACCAACCCGCTGCTGGTCGCGGCCAATGTGTCGACGACCTATCTGCCGGTGTCGCTGGACATCCCGTTCAAGGGCAAGATCCCGCTGGGCTACCAGTTCCGCTATTTCGACATCCAGGCGATGCGCGACCAGGTTGATCGCGTGGTCAAGGCCGGTGGCGTCTACAACCCCGTTACGGCCAACTTCTACAACGTCGAGGAAGAGGTCGCGGCCGGGTACGCCTCGATCCGCCTGGGCTATGACTGGGGTTCGGTTCTGGCGGGTGCCCGCGTCGAGCGCATCACCAACACGGGCCAGGCCATCGTCGCACTGGGCGGCGTAAACACGCGGATCACCACCGAGAACGAACAGACGCTGGTCTATCCCAGCCTGCACATCAACTATGACCTGACCGAGGACCAGAAGCTGCGGGTCTCGCTCACGACCGGTGCAGCGCGTCCCGACTATGACCAGCTGCGTCCGAACTTCACCTTCAACGACGCGAACCAGACGATTTCGGGCGGCAACCCGAATGCCAAGCCCGAGCGGGCCTATGGCGTCGACGCCTACTGGGAATGGTATGTCCAGCCCCAGGGCTTCGTCTCGATCGGTGCCTTCTACAAGAAGGTTGACGACGTGCTGTTCTCCGACCGCCGCGTGTTCGCTTCGACCGTGCTCAACTCCGGCGGCGTGGATCGCAGCGGCTATCAGCTGTCGACCCTGGTCAACGGCGGCGAAGGCCATATCTCCGGCATCGAGGGCGCGCTGCAGCTCCAGCTGGAACCCTACACCGAACAGCTGGGTCTGCCGGACTGGATCGGCGGCTTTGGCATCAATACCAATGTGACGCTGAACGAGTCCGAGGCCGACACGCCCGGCGGCACCAAGGTGCGGCTGCCCAACACCTCGGACCTGATCTACAATGTCGGCCTCTACTACGAGAAATACGGTCTGTCGGCGCGCGTGAACTACCGCGAGCGCTCCGAGTGGCTGGACGCCTATGGGCCTGAAATCGACGGCGGCTCGGTCTACTGGGCCACCGACGACGAGATGGACGCCTCGGTCCGCTATGCGGTCAGCGACAATCTGGAGGTCTATTTCGATGCCTCCAACCTGACCAATACGCCTGGCCGCCGCTATTCGCGCGAAAGCCAGTACACGATCGAGTGGGAGCGGTTCGGCCGCCGCTTCGACGCAGGCGTCCGCTTCACCTTCTGATCCGACACCTGACGAAACCAGGGGACCGGTGGCGACATCGGTCCCCTTTTTCGTGCGCGCTTGCGGGATTGATCGCGCAGTTGCGACTGGACCAGGAGGCGGGTCCGGCCTAACCGCACGTTCGGCCCGGGCCTTGCGAGGTTCGCGTCACAGGCGCTTTTTCAGTGCCAGAATGGGATGACGCGGGATGTTTCTGGAAGGTGAGGTCGACTGGGTTCTGGTGCTGGGCCTGCTGGCGGCCGTGACCTCGATCCTGGCCGTGGCGTCCCTGATCTTTGCCTTCACCCACAGGACCCGCCACGTCTCCACCGCCGACGAACTGGATGCCGTTTCAAAGGCCCGGGAGGCGGCCGAGACGCGCCTCTATGAGACCCTGAACGCCACTCCCGTGGCCATCGTCCAGACCGATCGCGGGGGCAAGTTCGTCTTCGCCAACCGCGCCGCGCACCAGCTGATGGGTCGCCGCGACGCGGAACTGATCGGGCTGCGGTTTCATTCGGCGACCTGGGGCATCACCTATCCCGACGGTCGCCCGGTGCCGCCGGATCTGCTGCCGAGTGCCCGGGCCCTGCGCGGTCAGACGGTCAAGGGCTTCCAGCACATCCTGGCCAATCCGGCGACGCGGCGGAAGATGCTGGTCTCGGTCACCGCCATGCCGATCGAGGATTCGCTGGGCCAGATCATCGGCTCCACCGCCGCCATCGTCGAGACCGAGGGGCTGACGACGCCCGAGGCCCTGCCGGTCGAGGCCGCGCCCGTCATCAACGGCGCCGACGACCTGACCCGACGCGTATTCGAGGCGGCGTCCAGCGCCCTGGTGGTCGTGGCCGCCAACGGCGTGATCCGCGAGGCGAACGCCACGGCCCTGTCCCTGTTCGGCCGGGACGTTGGCGTGATCGGCACGGACTTCGCCGATCATTTCCTGGACGAGACCGAGCGGGTGGAAGGTCGCCAGACCCTGCGGGCCGCGCTGGCCACCACGCCCGGCGAGGCCGACCCGATCGAGTCGCGCCTGGGCGGCGAGCATGGCGTGTCCTGGCACATCCTGCCGCTGTCCATGCCGGGCGGGTCGATAGATGCCCTTCTGCTGGCGGGCACGCCGGTCTCCGCCCCCGAGGTGGAGGTGCCGGTCATCGCGGCGGAAGCGTCTCCTGCCGGGGATGAGGTCGATGGCGTGGCCCTGGCCCGCGCGGCCGAGGCCGCCGCGGTCGCGCAGGCGGCGGAGCTGGCCCGCATGCTGGAACAGGTTCAGGCGGATCTGCAGGCTGCGCGTGACGAAACCGCCGCCGTCGAGGCGCGGGCCCGCGCCGAGGTCGCCGACCGGAACGAGGCGGCGTATCGGCTCGAGAGCGTCGGTCGCCTGACGGGCGGCGTGGCCCAGGATTTCAATGCGCTGCTGGCCGTCATGACCAGCGCACTCGACATGATGCTGAAGACCGCAGACGATCCCGCGCGGGTGCGTCGTCTGGGCAAGGCCGCGCTGATCGCGGGACAGAGGGGCGAGGCCCTGACGCGCCGCCTGTCGGCCTTTTCGGCGGGCGAGGACGCCCGGGGGCAGGTGCTGGATGCCGGTGTGCTGGTGCGCGGGCTCGAGACCCGGCTGCAGACTCTCGCGGGGCCGGGAATCGACCTGTTGATCGAGGCCCCCCAGGTGGAAACACCCGTTCTGCTGGACCCGGTCGCCTTCGATGCGACACTGGCGGGGCTGGTCCGCAATGCGGTCGAGGCCATGGACGGGGCCGGATCGATCGCGGTGCGGCTGGAGGCCCTGCACGGCGGGGTGCGCCTGTCGGTGCGCGATACCGGGCCGGGGCTGACCGTGGCGACCGCCGAGCGCGCGCTGGAGCCCTTCTTTACCACCCGCGTGGGGGCACAGGGCCTCGGCCTCGCCCAGGCCCATGCCTTCGCCCGCCAGTGGGGCGGCACGCTCAGCCTGACCGGGGCCGATGGCGAGGGGGCGGAGGCCGTCCTGACCCTGCCCGGCGTGGTTGCGGCGCCACGGATGGAGGATTCCGCCGCCTGACCGGCTCGCCCGCCGACTGATGTTCATGCTAGGGTGTTAACCTTGATCTGTGGCGGGGGCGCTTATGGTTTGGGTCTTGAGGGTTTTCCTGGGTGCGCTCGCACTCGGCTATGCAGCCTGGCTGTGCCAGCCCCTGGCTGAGGCGCTGTCCTCGGGCTTGAGCATCCCGCAGGTCTGGAGCGGGCTGGTTGAGAACGGTACGCTGCTGGCGGCGACGCTGCTGGCGACCATCGCCTTGTACGGACTGGGCGGACTGGCGACCGTGGCGGGTCTGACCTGGGCACCGGCGCTCTATTTCGCGGGTGTCGTGGGTGACATCGCCCTGCGACTCGCGGTGACCAGCGGGGCGGCCGAGCCTGTGGCCCCCGCTCTGGATGTCGCCGCTCGCATTGACGTTGCGCTGCGCCCCCTGGGCGTTCTGGTCGAGACCACGCCCCTGACGCTTGCCGCCCTTCTGACCCTGGGCCTGTGCATCCTGGCAACGGGCGTCTGGCGAGGTCAGAAAGCCGTGCCCCTGACCGACTTCTGGAACCACCCCCCCGTCTGGCCTTGATCCGCCGCACGCCGCCTCCCTTCAGTCTCAACGGCAGGCCCGAATGAAGACCCTTCGCTTCGTCCTGGTCCTGGCCGTCATCGGCTATGCGGGCTGGCTGGCCTGGCCCTTCCTCTCGCCCTTCTTCGAAGGGGCACCGCTGGACGTCGCAAGCCAGCGCGCGGGTGCCATGGTGGAAGCCGGTGGCGGGCTCCCCCAGGCGACCCTGTGGATCGGCGCCGTCCTGCTGTACGTCATCGCGGCATTGCTGCTGGGAGCGGGCAATCCTCGCGCGGCCTTCGCCTATTTTCTGGGCTTTATCGCCGATGCGGTGCTGAGGCTGGCCATCGACCGGTCGGGCGGATCGCAGAACGCCTCGATCTCAGCCGACAGCTATTCGGCCGGGGGCGAGATGGCGCAGCGGTCGGCGGAGGCGGTGGCCCCCGCCGGTCTGCCGGTGGATCCGACCTGGCTGATCCTGGGCGCGCTTCTTGTCATTGGAGTTCTGGTCGTCGTCTTCACACGCCGCCGGGCCCGACGCCGCGTCCCGGGCCAGCTGGCGGCCTGAGAAGCCTCGCCCCAGGGGTCGAGCGTCCCCATATCCACTCAGACGGTTGACCCCGAGCGGTCAGGCGCTAGGACATCCGCGCTCTCCCCGACCCCGCACGACCCCAGAGGTTCCCATGGCCGACGCCGCCCCATCCGCTCCCGCTTCCTATGATGTCGTGATCATCGGTGGCGGCCCCGGCGGCTACAACGCCGCGATCCGGGCCGGGCAGCTGGGGATGAAGGTGGCCTGCGTGGAAATGCGCGGGACGCTGGGCGGGACCTGCCTGAACGTCGGCTGCATGCCGTCCAAGGCCCTGCTGCATGCCTCGGAACTGTTCGAGTCGGCGTCGAAGGACTTCGCGGGCATCGGCATCGAGGTGACGCCGAAGCTGAACCTGTCGGTGATGATGAAGCAGAAGAGCGAGAGCGTGACCGCCCTGACCAAGGGCATCGAATTCCTGTTCAAGAAGAACAAGGCCGACTGGATCAAGGGCAGGGGCCGGATCGCCGGACCCGGGACGGTCGAGGTCGAGGCCGCCGACGGGACGAAGACGATCCTGAAGGCCAAAGACATCGTCATCGCCACGGGCTCGGAGCCCACGCCCCTGCCCGGCGTCGACTTCGTCGAGGGCAAGGTCGTGGATTCTACCGGGGCCCTGTCCCTTCCCGCCGTGCCGAAAAAACTGATCGTGGTCGGGGCGGGGATCATCGGGCTGGAGCTGGGATCGGTCTGGCGTCGCCTGGGGGCGGAGGTGACGGTGGTCGAATACCTGCCGCGTATCACGCCGGGGATGGACAGCGATCTGGCCACCGCCTTCCAGCGCGCCCTGACGAAACAGGGTATGACCTTCAAGCTGGGGTCGAAGGTCACCGGATCGAAGGTGACCGACACCGGCGTGGAACTGACCGTCGAGCCGGCCGCCGGCGGCGCGGCCGAGACCCTGATCGGCGACGTCGTCCTGGTCGCCATCGGCCGTCGCCCCTATACGGCGGGGCTGGGGCTGGAGACGGTGGGCGTCGAGACCGACAAGCGCGGCGTCATCGTCGGCGACCACTTCAAGGTGGCGGATGGCGTGTGGGTGATCGGCGACGTCACCACCGGCCCGATGCTGGCCCACAAGGCGGAAGAAGACGCCGTCGCCGCCATTGAACTGATCGCGGGCAAGGCCGGTCACGTCGACTACAATCTGGTGCCCAGCGTGGTCTATACCTTCCCCGAGGTGGCCTGGGTCGGCAGGACCGAGGACCAGCTCAAGGCCGACGGCATCGCCTACAAGTCCGGCAAATTCCCGTTCACCGCCAACAGCCGCGCCAAGATCAACCACGAGACCGACGGCTATGCCAAGGTCCTGGCCGACGCCGCGACCGACCGCATCCTGGGGGTCCACATTATGGGACCGCAGGCCGGCGAGATGATCGGCGAGGCCTGTGTCGCCATGGCCTTCGGCGGGGCCTCCGAAGACCTCGCCCGCACCAGCCACGCCCACCCGACCCGCTCCGAGGCCGTCAAACAGGCGGCCATGGGCGTCGAGGGCTGGACCATGCAGGCCTGAAACGCGGTCAGATCCCGCGTCGGGGTCGCCTGCGCCGGAGCGGCCCGACCGTGATTCGGGCCCGGGCGTAGTCCAGGGCGACAGTCTCGAACCGGGTCAGGATGTCGGCCCCCAGCAGCAGCGCCGGTCGATCCTGCAGACCCAGGGCCGAAAAGACGTGCAGGTCCGAGAACAAAAGCGGGGTAGGCCCCAGCGCGCGTCGGGCGATGCGCAGTCTGGACGCAGTCTGGGCCTCGGCCTGAAGGGGTGTGCCGTTGACACCAAGGATGATCGGCGTCGGCACCGTGGGGCCACGCGCGCCGTCGCGGCCGATCCGGGACTGCAGGGCGCGGTTGCCGATGGAGTACTGGGCCCCGCTGTCGACGAAGGCATCGACCGTGACGCCCTCGACCTCGGTCGGCAGCAGCAACTGGCCAAAGCGGCCTTTCACGGCGCGGGCGGGCGCACGCCCCAGCCGACCGGCGGTGGCCTCGCTCCGGTTGAAGCTGATGAACTCGCCGTCGTTGGGTCGCAGAAGGACGCTGGTCTCGACGAAATCGATGATCAGCTCGAACCGGCCCAGGGTGTCCAGACCGACCAGGCCGTCGGAGCCCAGGTCGGCGCGGGGAAAGACGGGCGCCAGGATCTGCTGGAAGCGCTGATTCCCGAACTCAAGGGTCTGGATCATGACCGTGTCGACCACCGTGTCTGACGTCACACCGTGCACGAGGGTCCGGGGTCCGGACGGCAGGGCCATGGCGCGCGCCAGTTCGGTCGATATGACCGTGCGTTCGGCCCCTGTGTCGATGACGAACATGGCCGTCTGGCGCGCCTCGATCCGCACGGCGATCGCCATGCGGGTCAACAGGTTGATCGACAGGGCGGTGGCCGGATCCATCGGCGGATCGGCCACGGGCGCGGCCTGAAACCCGCTGCCGACTCCCAGCCACAGGACGGACCCCGCAAGGAAGCCGCGTCGATCCGGAACGGATGTCGATGGCGGCGCGATGACCTCCCCCTTTTGGTCGTCGAGACAAGGCTCGCGAGCGCAGCCTCGAACCGAATTGCAAATTCCGCAAGACCCGCCAAAAGTGTATCGTCATTCGCCGATGGAGGTTCCGATGCTATCGTTGATGCTCCTTCTTGTTGCCGGGCCACAGTCGCTCACCCCTGTGATGCCCGACCGCTTTTCGCGCCCTACGCCGCAGCCTGATGGTCTGCGCATGCGTGTGGTCGGACAGACGCCGCCGATGTGCCGTCCCGAAATGATGAGCGCCGTCGATCGGAGCGCTGCGGGCGGTGATCTCATGTGGCGTGAAGGCGGGGAGGCCGTGGGCCTCTATCGTCTGCTCGAGCGTCGGGTGAACGGTTGTTCCGCGCCGATCATCGTCAACTATCGCATCCCAGGCTCGAATGCGCTCGGCCGAGAAATGGGCCGCACGCCGCCCGATCAACCGGGCGCTATCCGCCGCCCCTAGTGCCTGATCGGCCGATGCCGTGAAACAGGCTCCGGAGATCAGCGAGGGCATGATTCACGCTTTCGGCTGGGCCCACGCTGGGGGTCCAGGTCAAACGATCATGGCCTAGGCGCGCGGATGCGCCGCCGCATAGGCCCCCAGCAGGTGAGCGGCGTCGACGGCGGTGTATTTCTGGGTCGTGGACAGGCTGGCGTGGCCCAGCAGTTCCTGGATCGAGCGAAGGTCGGCCCCGGCCCCCAGCAGATGGGTGGCGAAGCTGTGGCGCAGGGCGTGCGGGGTCACGGACGCCGGCAAGCCGAGGCGGCCGCGTAGCCTCTGGACCGTCCCCTGGACATGGCGGGCGCTGAGCGGACCGCCGCGACGGGCGCGGAACAGGGCGTCCGAAGGCTCCAGCGGGAAGGGCTGGGCGGTCAGGGCCGCATCGACGGCCCACCGCACGGCGGGCAGGACCGGGACCAGCCGGGTCTTGCCGCCCTTGCCGGTAATGCGAAGCGTTTCGGGCAGGGGCGCATCGGCGCGGGTCAGGCCCAAAGCCTCCGAAATCCGCAGGCCGCACCCGTAGAGCAGCGACAGGACGGCCGTGTCGCGCAAAGCCTCCCACGGCTCCGCATCGGGATCGAGGCCGGGTTCGGCCAGCATGCCGCGTGCCTGATCGGCACTTACCGGACGCGGCAGACTCGCCTTGACCCGTGGACCGCGCACCAGGGCCAGTTGCGGGGCGGGCGTGTCGCAGCGGCGGTCGAGGAAGACGTGAAAGGTGCGGATCGCTGACAGGGTCTGGCTGAGCGAGCGGGCGTTCAAGGGGTGATCGCCGGAGCGACGCTCGGCCAGATGGGCGCGAAGCTCGGCGGCCATGACGGTGCCCAGGTCCGGCAGGCTCTGGGGTTCGCCGCGATGGCGTTCGAGGAAGGCCAGATACTGGCGGCCGATGTGGCCATAGGCCTCCAGGGTGCGGGGCGAGAGCCGCCGCTCGTGCGCCAGATGCTCCAGCCAGGCGGCGAGCGCTTCGGAGGCGGTCAGTTCAGGATCGGCCATCGCTCGGCCGTGCGTTCGACGACCCGGGCGATGAAGGCGACCAGTTCGCAACCCATGCCGGGGGTGAAGCCCTCGTCCTCGGGCGATCCGAAGGCACAGATCGCGTGGCGGGCCTGATCGTTGCGCTCGCCGCCCAGATGCGGGGCCATGCGGATCAGGGCGACCGAGCGAATGTCGGCGGTCGACGGTCCGAACAGGTCCAGCCCCTCGAACATCGGCCCCAGCCAGGTCAGGCCGTGATCGCCCAGCAGACTGTCGACACCGCCGACCTCCAGCAGCTTCCAGCCAAACGGGGCGCTGCCGGGCTTCTCGACCGCGATGGCGGCCCCCGACAGGCCGAACCGGCCCTGGGCGGCCGCATCCAGGCGGCGGGCAAGGTCGGAATGGTTGCGGGATTCCAGCAGGTCGAGAGCCGCGACATGGGTCTGGGTCTGGGCGGCGAAATTGGCCCGGGCGATGGATTCGATGCGTTTCCTGGCATCCGCCTCCCGCTCGGCGGCCGCTTCCAGCCTGGTCAGGGCCGCGCGGCCGAATTCCACGACGTTGCGGCCATGGGGCTTCAGCCCGATCTCTTCCAGCAGGGAGCGGTCGTCGGCCAGGGTCTGGGGGTTGGCCTGCAGCCAGGCGCGGACCTCCGGCCAGTGAAGGCCCTCAGGCTGTGCGAACAGGTCGGCGGTCTTGTCCTCGGACGTCACTCGGCACTCCTGTCCGGGGCGCCGGACGCGTTCACAGGATCGACTGTCCCGTCTTGCCCCAGTCGGCGAGGAAGGCATCAAGCCCCTTGTCGGTTAACGGGTGCTTGACCAGGGCCTTGAAAGTGTCTGCCGGCAGGGTCGCGGCATCGGCCCCGGCGATGGCGGCGGCCGAAACGTGACCCGGATGACGCAGGGAGGCGGCGAGAATTTCCGTCTCGAAGCCGTGAGTGTCGTAAAGGACGCGGATGTCTTCCAGCAGTTCGATTCCATTCGACCCGTGGTCGTCCAGCCGACCGACGAAGGGCGAGACGAAGGTCGCGCCGGCCTTGGCCGCCAGCAGGGCCTGGGCGACCGAGAAGCACAGGGTGACATTGGTCCGGATGCCCTTGTCGGCGAAGTTGCGCGCGGCGCGCAGGCCGTCCCACGTCAGGGGCAGCTTGACCACGACGTTGGGCGCGATGGCGGCCAGCCGGTCGCCTTCCTTGACCATGGTCTCGAAATCGGTGGCGACCGCCTCGGCGCTGATCGGCCCCTCGACGAGGGCGCAGATCTCGGCGATGACCTCGGCGATGTTGCGACCGGATCTGGCGATCAGCGAGGGATTGGTGGTGACCCCGTCCACCATGCCGGTGGGCAGCAGGTCCTTGATGACGGCGACGTCGGCGGTGTCGAGAAAGAGTTTCATGCGGCGGGTTCTAGCCGACAGGACCGGCCTGTGAAAGTCGCCTCCGTCCTCATTCCCCTGCCGGTGCACGAGGCCTTCGACTATGAGGTGCCCGGGGCGATGACGCTGTCGCGGGGCGACCAGGTCGCGGTGCCTCTGGGGCCGCGCCTGATGCGGGGCATCGTGACCGAGGTGCGCGAGACGACCGGGTCGAACCGACGGCTGAAGGCGGTGGAGACCCGGCTGGACGATCCACCCCTGCCGGCCGGCACGCTGGATTTCGTCGAATGGGCCGCGCGCTGGACGCTGAGCCCGCCGGGCGAGATGGCGGCGACGGCGCTGAAGGGGCTGCGCGCGCCGCGTCCCCGGCCCGAGCGGCGCGTGCGGCGTGTGGGGGACCGACGGCCCGCCCGACCGACGGCCGGGCGGACGGCGGTGCTGGAGGCCTTGGGCGAGGCTGCGATGCCGGGCCCGGATCTGGCGCGGCTGGCAGGGGTGTCGTCGGCCGTGGTCAAGGGGCTGATCGACGAGGGCGTCGTGGAGGTCGTCGAGATCGAAGCCGACGCCACCTTCGACGCGCCCGACCCCGCCCATGCCCCGGCGACGCTGAACGCGGATCAGGCGGCGGCGGCCGACGCGATCGCGGCCGCGACCCGGGCGGGCGGATTCCGGCCCTTCCTGCTGGACGGGGTTACGGGCTCGGGCAAGACCGAGGCCTATCTGGAGGCCGTGGCCCGGACCCTGGCGGCAGACCCGGCGGCCCAGGTGTTGATTCTGCTGCCCGAGATCGCCCTGACCCAGGACCTGATCGCCCGGATCACGGCCCGGTTCGGCGCGGCCCCGGCCGAATGGCATTCGGGCGTCGCCCCGCCGCGTCGCCGACGGGTGTGGGAGGCGGTGGTGTCGGGCCGATGCAGCATCGTCGTCGGGGCCCGGTCGGCGCTGTTCCTGCCCTTCCCCAACCTCAGCCTGGTCGTCGTCGACGAGGAGCACGACGGGTCCTTCAAGCAGGAGGACGGTCTGGTCTATCACGGGCGCGACCTGGCGGTGGCGCGGGCCCGGATCGAGGGGGCGGTGGTGGTTCTGGCTTCGGCCACGCCGTCGCTGGAGACCCTGTGGAATGCGCAGGCTGGCCGTTATGGCTGGCTGAAGCTGTCCAGCCGGCACGGGGCGGCAGTGCTGCCGGACATCCAGCTGCTGGACCTGCGCCAGTGTCCGCCCGACCCCCGGACCTGGCTGTCCCAGCCTCTTCGCGAGGCGATCGCCCGGACCCTGATGGCGGGGGAGCAGACCCTGCTGTTCCTTAACCGGCGGGGCTATGCGCCGGTCGTCCTGTGCCGGGCGTGCGGGCACCGGATGACCTCGCCCGATACCGACAGCTGGCTGGTCGAGCATCGCTATACCGGGCGGCTGGTCTGCCACCTGACCGGCTTCACCATGGCCCGACCCCGGTTCTGTCCGTCGTGCGGGGCCGAGGACACCCTGGTGTCCGTCGGACCGGGCGTCGAACGGGTCGAGGAAGAGGTCCGCCAGCTGTTCCCCGAGGCGCGGACGGCCGTGTTCAGCTCCGACACCGTGCCGGACGCCAGGTCCGCCCGCGCCCTGATCCAGCGGATGACGGACGGCGAGATCGACATCCTGGTGGCGACCCAGGCGGCGGCGAAGGGGCATAATTTCCCGAGGCTGACCCTCGTGGGGGTCGTGGATGCGGATCTGGGCCTGCGCGGCGGGGATCTGAGGGCGGCGGAGCGGACCTATCAACTGTTGACCCAGGCCACTGGCCGGGCCGGACGGGCGGACAGGCCCGGCCGGGCGGTCCTGCAGACCTGGACGCCGGAGCATCCGGTCCTGATGGCCCTGGCGGCGGGCGACCGGGACGCCTTCGTCGAGGCGGAAATGGCCGAGCGGGAGGCCGCGGCCTTGCCGCCGCACGGGCGTCTGGCGGCGCTGATCCTGTCCGGGGTCGATGCGATGGCGGTCGATAAGGTCGCTACCGATCTGGCCGCCGCCATCCCCAATGCCGAGCGGCTGGAAGTCTATGGCCCGGCCGATGCGCCGCTGGGCCTGATCCGCGGGCGGCGGAGAAAGCGACTGCTGGTCCGGGCAGACCGGGACGTCGACCTGCAGGGCTTCCTGCGCGCCTGGCTGGCGCGGGTGAAGGTACCGGGGTCGGTCCGGGTCACGGTCGATGTGGACCCCTACAGCTTCCTCTAGCGGACCTTCAGCGCCCGTCCTGTCCCGCCGCAAACCCGGCAACGCGCGTCGGCCGGATTCGATCACCTGCGCGTCGAGCGGCGGCCACGCGAAGCTTTGTGACTCTTTGTCCATGTTTGACCGGCCGCGATTGCCAGAGCGCGCGCCGTCGTTAAGGTCTCTGCCGCCCATCAAAAAAGGACTGTTTCCATGCGTCTACGCCTCGTCTCGCTGGCTGCCATCATGGCTGTGATCGCCCCGGCCGTGCCCGCGGTCGCTGCCGGATCGGAAGGTCCCGCAACGGCTTCAGCAGCCGCGCTGCCGGTCCAGGCTGCGCCCCTGCAGGCCGCGCCGGTGGCCGAACTGGTGTCAGAGGTCGATATTCCATGGACGCGGTTCACGCTCGACAACGGCCTGACGGTCATCGTGCATGAAGATCACAAGGCCCCGGTGGTGGCGGTGTCGGTCTGGTACAATGTGGGTTCCAAGGACGAGCCGGCCGGCTCGACCGGCTTCGCCCACCTGTTCGAGCACCTGATGTTCGGCGGATCGGAAAACGCGCCGGGCTCCTACCTCGGCCGGATGCGCAATCTTGGCCCGTCGAACCTCAACGGCACGACCTGGTTCGACCGCACCAACTATTTCCAGACCGTGCCGACGCCGGCGCTTGAACAGGCCCTGTTCCTTGAGAGCGACCGCATGGGCTATCTGCTCGGCGAGGTCGGTCAGGAGGTGCTCGATCTCCAGCGCGGCGTGGTGCAGAACGAGAAGCGCCAGGGCGACAACCAGCCCTATGGCCTGTTTGAATACGCCCAGCTGGAAGCCCTCTTCCCCGAAGGCCATCCCTACCGCCACTCGACCATCGGCTCGATGGCCGACCTGGACGCGGCCAGCCTGGAGACGGTGCGCAACTGGTTCCGCGAGAACTATGGCCCCAACAACGCCATCGTCGTCCTGTCCGGCGACATCACCGAAGCGACCGCCCGTCCCCTGATGGAAAAGTATTTCGGTGCCATCCCGCGTGGCCCGGTGAACACCCCGGCCGAGGCCGATGTGCCGACCCTGGCCGCGCCGATCGTCGAGGTCATGCATGACCGGGTCGCCAACACCCGCCTGACGCGCAGCTGGGCCGTGCCCGGCCTGCTGAGCGACGATGCCGTGCCGCTGGCGGTCGGTGCCCAGGTGCTGGGCGGCCTCGCGTCCTCGCGCCTTGACAACCTGCTGGTCCGCGAGGAGCAGACGGCCGTATCGGTGTCCTCATCCCTGTCGGATTTCCACCGCATCGGCATCTTCGACATCTCGGTCGATGTGAAGCCGGGCCAGGACGCCGCCGAGGTGAGCCGTCGCCTGGACGCCGTCATCGCCGACTTCATCGCGCAGGGACCGACCGCTGAAGAAGTCGCGCGCGTCGCCACCCGCTATGTCTCCCAGCGGATCCAGAGCCTGGAGCAGGTCAACGGGAAGGCCAATGTGCTCGCCGAGGGTCAGCTGTATGCGGGCGATCCGGACGACTACAAGAAGGAGCTGGCCGAATACGCCTCCGTCACTCCGGCCCAGGTCACCGCGGCCATGCAGCGCTGGCTGACCCGTCCGGTGTTCGACATGACCATCGCTCCCGGCGAGCGCGAGGCATACGTCGAGGCCGCCGCCACGCCGTCTGGCGCGACCCCGGTCCCGGCCGCCGAAATCCAGCGCGTGGCCCGCGATCCGATGCCGGCCATCGGCCAGGTACCGGACCTGGAGTTCCCGGCCGTCGAGCGCGCGACGTTGTCGAATGGCGTCAATGTCGTCTACGCCCGGGTCGACACCGTTCCCGTGACCCGCGTCGCCGTGGAGTTCGACGCCGGCTATGCTGCCGACCCCGCCGATCGCCTGGGTGCCCAGGCGATGATGCTGGACCTGCTGGACGAGGGCACAACGACCCGCAACGCCAACCAGCTGGCCGAGGAAGAGGAACGTCTGGGTGCCTCGATCAATGTCGCGGCCTCGATGGACCGGACGAGCGCCGACCTGTCGGTCGTGACGGCCAACCTGACACCGTCGCTGACTCTCCTGGCCGACGTGGTCCGGAATCCGGCCTTCGCGGCGTCGGAGATCGAGCGCATCCGCGCGTCGCGTCTGTCGGGCCTGGCCAGCGAAAAGACCAATCCGAACGCCATCGCCTCCCGCGCCCTGCCGCCGCTGATCTACGGGGAGACCAGCCCCTATGGCCGATCTTTCACCGGTACGGGTGACGAGGCGACGATCACTGCCCTGACCCGCGCCGACCTGGTGGCGACGCACTCTGCCTGGGTCAGGCCGGACAATGCGACCCTCTTTGTCGTGTCGGACCTGCCGCTGTCGCAGGTGACGCCGCAGCTGGAGGCCGCCTTCGGCGACTGGCGCGCGCCCTCGACTCCCAGGGGGACCAAGACCTTCGCCGACGCCGCCATTCCGACGCCAGCGAACCGCATCGTCCTGATCGACCGGCCGCAGTCGCCGCAGTCGCTGATCTATGGCGGGGCGGTCCTGCCCCTGTCCGGTACGGATGACCTGCTGGCCCTGAACGCGGCGAACGTGACCCTGGGGTCGGACTTCCTGTCACGGATCAACGCCGACCTGCGCGAGACCAAGGGCTGGTCCTATGGCGTGCGCGGAAGTGTCAATGCGCTGGAACACCGCCTGCCCTACATCGTCAACGCCCCGGTTCAGGCCAACCGGACCGGGGAGTCGATCACGGCCCTGATCGCCCAGTTCGACCGGTTTCTGGAGACCGACGGCGTCCAGCCGAACGAGCTTGAGCGGACCATCAACGGCAACACCCGATCGCTGGCCGGCGGATTCGAGACCTCGGCCCAGATTCTGGGCGCCCTGCGCTCCAACGCCCTGTTCGGCCGTCCGGACGACTATCAGGCGACGCTGGCCAGCCGCACCCGCGCGCTGACGGCGGCCCGGATGGACGAAGCCGCTCGCGCGGTCATCCAGCCCGACCACTTCGTCTGGGTCGTGGTGGGCGACGCTGCGGTGGTGCGGCCGCAGCTGGACGGCCTCGGCCTGCCGGTCGAGGTGCGATCAATCGAATAGGCGCTTCGCCCGGGGCCCGGGCCTCCTGTCGGAACACCTAGTTGTGGAGCCTCAACAGGTTGTCCCCAGTGAGGGCGAGTCTGCTGATGGGTGTTTGTCGTTTGATGCCGCCGTGTGGTCGATGCCAGTTGTATCGGTGTAGCCAGAACGGAAGCTCGGCGGCGCGTCGATCCGAGCTCTGGTATTTCTGTGCGTAAGCCCATTCGCGCAGGGCGGTCTGGATGAAGCGCTCGGCCTTGCCGTTGGTCTTTGGCGTGTAGGGTTTTGTGCGGATGTGCCTGAGGCCCAGCGCCTTGCAGGCGTCGCGGAAGGCGAAGGCTTTGTAGCATGAGCCGTTGTCGGTCATGACCCGGGTCACGGTGACGCCGAGTCCGGCGTAGTACTCGATAGCCGCCTTCAGGAAGGGGACGGCGCTCGAGGCCTTCTCGTCGGGCCGTATCTGGCTGAAGGCGATGCGTGAGGCGTCGTCGATGCAGACGTGGACGAACTCCCAGCCGACGCCGCGCCCGTTGGACTGTCTGGTTCGATCGCCGGTGACGCGGTGGCCGGGCTGGTCGAAGCGGCCCAGTTTCTTGATGTCGATGTGGATCATGTCGCCGGGAAGGTCGCGCTCGTAGCGGCGAACCGGCTCAGGCGGTTCCAGGTCGCGGATGCGGCTGAGGCGGACGCGGCGCAGGATCCGGCTGACCGTGGTAACGACACCTTGGCGTCGCGGGCGATCTGCTGGCCCGTGAAGCGCTGCTTACGCAGGGCGATAATCTGCTCCTGGACCCTGTCGGGTCGGGGCCCGCAGCCGGTGCGGACGCGACGAACGATCCCTCAGACCCGCCGTGCCCTCGGTTCTGAACCGGTTTACCCACTTGCCGACGGTCTTGGGATCGACGCCGAAGGCCGCCGCCACGACCTTGCGCGGCTGGCCCTGATCCACCACCCGCCGCACCAGATCGGCTCGACTATGCGCCGTCAGCCGGGCATTCTCATGCACGTTCATTCGGTCCTCCGAGGAAGTCTCTGAAGTCTGCAACTCCAGCTTCCCCGGCCTGGACCGGATGGACAACCTATTGAGAGCTCACACCTAGTCCTCGTCTTCGATGGCGTGGATGTCGTCGTCGGACAGTCCGAAATGGTGACCGATCTCGTGGATCAGGACGTGGGCGATCAGGTCCGACAGGCCGATGTCGCCCCGTTCGCACCACTCATCCAGAATGGGGCGACGGTACAGAAACACCCGCGACGGCTCCACCGCCGGTCCCAGCCCCTCGCGCCGGCCGATATCGACGCCGTGGTACAGGCCGGTCAGCTCGAAGGGATCCTCGAGCCCGACAGAGGCCAGCGTCTCTTCGTCTGCGAAATCGTCGATCCGCAGCACCACCTCGCCCGCCGCCGATCGAAACGGCTCGGGCAGGGCGTCGAAGGCGGCTCGCGCCACAGCGGCGAAATCGTCCAGCGACGGGGCCAGGCGGTCGGTCCATTCGGCTGAAGCAGTGGTCTGTGGCATGCTGCGGATATCGGTCCGGCAGGGCTTCCGCGCAATCGCGGAAATCAGGCTATGCTCACGAATCGAATCGGCGGGTGAACGGGAATGGACGGAGCCGAGATCGCCTTTGTGGCGACGGCCGGAGCGGCGGGACTGGCGCTGGCCCTTATCGCCTGGGCCTGGCGGCTGAAGCGCGCCCTGGCGCGCCGGGAATCCATGATTGAGTATGGACTGCAGTCGGCCGAGACCGGAACCGTCACGCGGGACGCAGCCCTGGCCGCATTCGGCGACGTGCGGCTGAGCCTGGTGCACGATGCCATGCCGGTCGTGGTGGGAGACGCAGCGCACATCCATTCGGCTCGCACTGGCCTGGCCGCCGCGGAGACCGGCGATCCGGCCCTGGACCTGGCCGAAAGCCTGAACGCACGCCACACGGAAGCCGTTCGCCTGCTGCTGGACGAGGGTCAGCCCTTTGACCTGCGCGACGGAGACTGGCGCATCGAGGGACGGCCGTTCGGTGGCGAGGCCTGGATCGGCCTGTCGCAGCTGTCCGTGTCCGAACGGTCCGACGTCACGCCCGGCGAGGTCCCCGGCGGGCTCGGGGCCGGTCTGATCGCCGACGCGTCGCCCGCGCCGACCTGGGTGGTGGACGGTCAGGGCCAGCTGATCTGGGCCAATCGCGCCTGGCTGGCCGAGGTCCGTGCGCCGTCTCTGGAGGAGGCCCGCGAGGCGGGAGCCGTGTTCGACCGGGGGGCCGACCAGCTGGCGGCCGAGGCGTCTCGCGTGGGCGCGCGTCAGGAGGGCTTCCGCTGGACGGCGGGCGACAGCCGCAGGCGCGCCTGGAAGATCATGGCCGAGCCGCTGGCGGGCGTCGGCGGGCCGGTGCTGGTCTTCGCCATCGACATGACCGAGGCCGAGGAAACCCGCGACACCCTGCGCCGCCACGTCACGGCGCACGACGAGACGCTGAACCACCTGGCCGATGCGGTGGCCATCTTTGGCCCGTCACGGAAGCTCGCCTTTCACAACACCGCCTTCCAGACCCTGTTCACCCTCGACCCCGCCTGGTTGAACGAGCGGCCGACGCACGGCGAACTCCTTGACCGGTTGCGCCAGCGCCGCATGCTGCCCGAGGTCATCGACTACGCCGGATGGAAGGCCCGGGAGCTGGAGTTCTACGGCGCGGCCGAAGCGGCCCCGGACGACAGCTGGTCCCTGCCGGACGGACGGACTCTCAGGGTCGTGCGACAGCCGCACCCGCTGGGCGGAATCCTGCTGATCTTCTCCGACATCACCGGTGAGCTGTCCCTGCGCAGCCGCTTCAATGCCCAGCTGCAGGTCCAGACCGCGACGCTGGACAAGCTGAACGACGCCGTGGCCGTGTTCGGGTCGGACGGCCGCCTGCGCCTGCACAATGAGGCGTTCGAGACCTTCTGGGCCGTGTCGGCCGAACGACTGGAAGCGGCGGGCGACTTCGACGCCGTAGCCGAACTGTGCAAGGGTGCCCTGCCCGACGCCGCCCTGTGGCTGGGGCTGAAGGCGCGGGTCGCCGACCCCGATCCGGAAAGCCGCGTGGCGGTCCAGGGCGAAGGGCGCACGACCGATGGCCGGATCGCCGCCTGGCAGACCCGACCCCTGCCCGATGGCGCGACCCTGGTGGCCTTTTCCGACGTCACGGCCCGGCGGGAGCTGGAACAGGCCCTGGCCCAGCGGGAGGCGGCCCTGAAGGAAAGCCAGGCGCTGAAACGCGAGTTCGTCGGCTCGGTCAGCTATGAGCTGCGGACCCCCCTGACGACCATCGTCGGCTATTCCGAATTGCTGGAAAGCATGGGCGACCTCCCCGATCGCAGCCGCCAGCATGCCGGAGCCATCCGCATCGCGGCAGGGCAACTGGCCCGCTCGATCGACGACGTGCTGGACATGGCCCAGATCGACGCCGGGGAGATGGAGCTGTCGCTCGGCGACGTGCGCATCCGCGACCTGTTCGCCGAGGCGATCGAGCGTCACCGCCCCCGGATCGAGGGTCGCGGCGCGACGCTGAAGGCCATGGTCCCGACCGATTTGCCCCCGGTCCGGGCCGATGCGCGGCGTCTGATTCAGGCCCTGGATCACCTGCTCGAAAACGCGACACGATCCGTGTCCGAGGGCGGAGCGGTCGTGCTGAAGGCCGAACTGAACGGCACCGAGGTCCGAATCCGGGTTGAGGACACCGGGCGGGGCATCCCCTATCACATCCAGGCCCTGGTCTTCGACCGGTTCGTCAAGCGCGAGCGCGGCGGACCCGGTGTCGGCCTGGCCCTGGTCAAGGCCCTGGTCGAACTGCACGGCGGCTGGGCCGAGGTGGAGTCCGAACCCGGCAAGGGTGCCGCCTTCATCCTGCACCTGCCGCTGGACGCGACCGGGGCTGCGGTGGTGCCGGAACTGGCCCTGGGTTGAGGCCGTATAGGCCACGGCGACGCATCGGGGCTTGAGCCCAACGACCCTCTTGCCTACTGGCTGCTGCCTGTTGCCATTCGGAGGCCATCATGGCCGACCTCCTCAAGACCGCCCTGATCTACGATTTCGACGGCACCCTGGCGCGTGGGAACATGCAGGAGGTGACCTTCATCCCCTCGGTCGGCATGGGGATCGGTGACTTCTGGGGCGAGGCGGACCGGCTGACCCGGTCGGCCGATGGCGACAACATCCTGATGTACATGCAGTTGATGCTGCAGCGGGCGCGCGAGAACGGCACGCCGATCACCAGGAGCACCCTGCGCGAGCACGGCGAGGACGTGAAACTGTTCGACGGGCTGAAGTCCGACCTGACCGGTCCCGGCTGGTTCGGGCGGATCGACGCGGTGGGCGCGAGATACGGCCTGGACATCGAACACTACATCATTTCGGCCGGGCTGGAGGAGATGATCGAGGGCTGTCCGATCCGCGACGCCTTCCACCACGTCTTCGCGTCCAAATTCGCCTATGACGACCACGGGGTGGCGATCTGGCCGGCCGTCGGCGTCAACTACACGACCAAGACCCAGTATCTGTTCCGCATCAACAAGGGGGTGCTGAACCACTGGGACCATGAGCGGATCAACAAATTCGTGCCCGACGACGACCGGGCCGTGCCGTTCGAGCGGATGATCTTCCTGGGCGACGGGGACACCGATGTCCCGACCATGAAGATGATGCATACCAAGGGCGGCTATTCGATCGCGGTCTATGATCCCCGGAACTCCGAGAAGGACCAGAAGAAGATCTACAGCCTGATCTCCGAGGACCGGGTGAATTTCGTGGCCGCCGCCGACTATCGCGAGGGCCAGCCGCTGGACCTGATCGTCAAGGGCCTGATCGGCCGCATTGCCATCAACGCCGGCACCATGCCGGCCGTCGACTGATCGACGAAGGACATTCACATGCTGCGCGTCGCTGTTCAGATGGACCCCATCGAAGGGGTCAACATCGCCTCGGACACCACCTTCTTTCTGATGATGGAGGCGCAGCAGCGTGGCCATGCGCTGTGGGTCCATGACTTCCGCACCCTGGCGCTGGAGGACCGCAGCCTGTCGTGCCGCGCCCGGCCGGTGACGATCCGCCAGGTCCACGGGGATCACGTTTCGTTCGGACCGGAGGTGAAGCTGGACCTGGGCCGCGATGTCGATGTGATCCTGATGCGTCAGGACCCGCCGTTCGACATGGCCTATGTCACCGCCACCTATCTGCTGGAAACGGTCCACCCGCGCACCCTGGTGGTCAACGACCCGGCCGAGGTCCGCTCCGCACCCGAAAAACTGTTCGCCACGCGTTTCGAGGGCGTCCAGCCGCCGACGCTGATCAGCGCGGACCCGGTCGCCCTGGTTGAATTCCACGAACGCCACGGCGACGTCGTGCTCAAGCCCCTGCACGGGGCGGCGGGATCGGGCGTGGTGCGGCTGAAGGCGGACGATCCGAATCTTGAGGCCCTTGTCGAGATCCACATGGCGGGGTCACGGGATCCGCTGGTGATCCAGAAATTTATCCCCGCCGTGTCAAAGGGTGACAAGCGCATCATCCTGATCGACGGCGAGCCGGTCGGGGCCATCAACCGCGTGCCCGCCGATGGCCAGGTGCGCTCCAACCTGCGGGTCGGGGGCACGGCTGCGCCGGTCGAGCTGACGCCGCGCGATCTGGAAATCTGCGCCATCGTCGGGCCGGTGCTGAAGGAAAAGGGCTTGCTGTTCGTCGGCATCGACGTGATCGGCGACTATCTGACCGAGATCAATGTGACCTCGCCGACCGGTGCGGTCCAGCTGAAGGACTTCACCGGCATCGATGCGGCGTCGATCCTGTGGGACGTGATCGAGGCGAAGCGTATTCCGAACGGCTGACGCGCGTCAGGCGGGCATATCGCCCCACTTGCAACCTGGATTTGTTTATGTTTTGATCCCTGCGAACCATGGGGCGAAACATGCTGGCCAGCATCGCGACGGTGGCGTTCGAGGGGGTCGAGGCGCGCCGCGTCACCGTGGAGGTGCAACTGGTCGGCAAGGACGGCGAGACGGTCTTCTCCATCGTGGGCCTGCCGGACAAGGCGGTGGCCGAGAGCCGGGAGCGGGTGCGCGGGGCGTTCGCCGGCATCGGCCTGGCGCTGCCGGCCAAGCGGATCATCGCCAACCTGGCCCCCGCCGACCTGCCCAAGGAAGGCAGTCATTTCGACCTGCCGATCGCCCTGGCCCTGCTGGCGGCGCTCGGCGTGATCCAGCCCGATGCGCTTCAGGGCTGGGCGGCTCTGGGGGAGCTGGGCCTCGACGGACGGATCCAGCCGGTGGGCGGCACATTGCCGGCCGCGGTCGCCGCCTCGGCCATGGGGCTGGGCCTGATCTGCCCCGAGGCGAACGGGCCGGAGGCGGCCTGGGCGGGCGACGTCTCGATCCTGGCCCCCCGGTCCCTGATCGGTCTGATCAACCATTTCAAGGGCACGACCATCCTGCGCGCGCCCGAGCCGGGGCCGGTGCGGTCGGGAACGGCCGTGCCTGACCTGCGCGACGTCAAGGGTCAGGAAAGCGCCAAGCGGGCTCTGGAGGTCGCCGCCGCCGGGGGCCACAACCTTCTGTTCGTCGGCCCGCCCGGATCGGGCAAGTCGATGATGGCCCAGCGCCTGCCGGGCCTGCTGCCGCCGCTGACGCCGACGGAGCTGCTGGAAACCTCCATGGTCTGGTCGATCGCCGGGCTGATCGAGCGCGGAGCCCTGACGCGCGAGCGGCCGTTCCGCAGCCCCCACCACTCCGCCTCCATGGCCGCCCTGACTGGCGGGGGCCTGCGCGCCAGGCCGGGCGAGGCGTCGCTGGCGCACAACGGCGTGCTGTTCCTGGATGAACTGCCCGAATATTCGGCCCAGGCGCTCGACAGTCTGCGCGCGCCGCTGGAAACGGGCGAAATCGTCGTTGCCCGCGCCAATGCCCATGTCCGTTATCCGGCGCGTTTCCAGCTGGTGGCGGCCATGAATCCCTGCCGCTGTGGCCTCGGCGGCGCGGGGAAAGGGGCGTGCGGCAAGGCCCCCCGGTGCCAGCGCGACTATCAAAACCGCATTTCCGGCCCGATGTTCGACCGCATCGACCTGACGGTCGAGACCCCGCCCGTCACTGCCGCCGACATGGCCCTGCCCAGCCCGGCGGAGGGCACCGCCGAGGCGGCGGCGCGCGTCGCCGTCGCCCGCGCCATGCAGGAGGACCGGGTGCGGGAGGCGGGACTGGACCCGATGCAGGCCCTGAACGCCCGGTCTTCGGGCGAGGTGCTTGAGCGATTCGCCACGCCGGACGCGGCCGGTCGCGCCCTGCTGATGCGGGCGGGCGAGGCCGGGGGGCTGACCGCGCGCGGCTGGACCCGGACCCTGCGGCTGGCCCGGACCATCGCCGATCTGGAAGGCGCGACCGGGGTCCTCCGCCGCCACATCGCCGAGGCCCTGATCTATCGCCGGTCCACCGTCGGCGCCCAGGGCGACTTCGAGCGGCAGGGGGGCGGACAGGCTGCGATGCCCGCCTGGTAGCCGATAGGCGGTCGTTAACGCCTTTCGCCCACTCTCCGTCCCAGCGGAGGCGGGCATGGCGCGGCGAACCAGGGCGAGCACGGCAGCGGACACGACCCCGGTGACGAATCTGGGCGGGGCGGATCCCTTCCTGCGACTGATGAGCCACGAGATGCGCACGCCGCTGAACGGCGTCATCGGCATGCTGGGCCTTCTGACACGCACTCGACTGGACGGCGCACAGCGCGCCTATGCCGAGGCCGCCCGGGATTCGGCCGAGCACCTGCTGGGCCTCGTCAACGACCTGCTGGACTATGCCCGGCTCGAAGCCGGCAAGCTGGAATTCGACCTCGCGCCCGTCGATCCCGAAGGCCTGGTGCGCGGCGTCGCGGAACTGCTGAGCCCTCGCGCCCACGAAAAGGGGCTGGAAATCGTGTGGTCGGTCGGCACCGATGCAACCGACATCATGGCCGACGAGGGCCGACTGCGTCAGGTCCTGTTCAACCTGGCCGGAAACGCGGTCAAGTTCAGCGACACCGGCGGTGTCCGCATTGCCGTTGAGCGGGCGGGCGGGACCGACGTCCGGCCGGTGCTGGCCTTCATCGTCGACGACACGGGGCCGGGTATTCCAGCCGAGGCCCGCGCGCGCATCTTTGAGGAGTTCGGCCACGTCGATGCCTCCGATGCCACGCGCCATGGCGGGGCCGGGCTGGGCCTGGCGGTGGTCCAGAAACTGGCGCGGGCCATGGGCGGGACCGTCACCGTCGAGGATCGCCCCGACGCCGGCGCGGTGCCGGGCTCGCGCTTCCGGTTCGAAGCGGCCTTCGAGGCGGCCCCCGATGCCGCGCCCCGCGCCCGACCGCTGGACGGACTCCTGGTCGCGGTGCGCAGTCCCGACGCGTTCGTCCGTGAGGCCGCAGAGGCCCAGATCGTGGCCAGCGGCGGCTCGCCCTGGCCGACCGGTGACCTGGCGCCCGTGACCCTGGTCGATCATGCCGAGACCCTGAAGACCGGCCAGGCGCTGGCGGCCCTGCCCGAGGGCGGGCGCGGCATCATCCTGCTGAAACCGTCCGAGCGCGAGCTGATCGTCCGCTATCGCGGGATGGGGTTCGCCGGCTACCTGATCAAGCCCCTGCGCCGTGCGTCGCTCGTCGAACGGGTCCTGGCCGCGCATCAGGCGGAGGCCCTGCCCGGCGCCCCGCGCCTCGCGGCCCCTGAGGACGACCGGGTCCTGCCCGTCCGGTTCGCAGGAACGCGGGTGCTGCTGGCGGAGGACAATCCGGTCGGCGCGCTTCTGGCCAGGACCTTGCTGCGGCGCGAGGGCTGCGTCGTCGAGACCGCCGCCACGGGCAGCGAAGCCGTGGCGGCGATGAAGCGCGCCCGGTACGATCTCGTCTTCATGGACATGCGGATGCCGGTCATGGACGGCCCCGCCGCCACCCGCGAGATCCGCGCCGCGGGCGACCGCACGCCCATCGTCGCCCTGACCGCCAACGCCTTCGCCGAGGACCGCAAGGTCTGTCTGGAGGCCGGGATGGACGACCACCTCGTCAAGCCGCTGGAGCTCGAGGCGTTGCGGTCAGCTTTGGTGCGCTGGACGACCGGAGACATCCGCGCCAAGGTCGCGGCCGTATAGCGACGCCGGGGGGGCGTCCGCTGGAGACGCCGATCCTCATGACCCAAGACACGCCAGCGAACGATACGCCCACGCCGAAGACGGCGGCCGGCGCGATGGAGGTGTTCAAGGCCCTGGGCCGGGGTCGGGTGCTGATCGCCCTGGTGATCGGCTTCGGTTCCGGCCTTCCCTTTCTGCTGACGGGCGCGACGCTCAGCCTGTGGCTGCGCGAAGGCGGAGCCGAACTGGCCGCCATTGGCTTCATCTCGTGGGTCGGGCTGGCCTATTCGATGAAGTTCCTGTGGGCCCCGGTGATCGACCGTTTCGACGTGCCGTTCCTCGGCCGGTTCGGACGGCGGCGGGGCTGGATGCTTCTCTCGCAGATCGTCGTCGGCCTGTCCCTGATCGGCATGGCGATCATCGGACCGGAGGGCGGACTGACCGCGCTGGGCATCGCGGCCCTCGTCACGGCCTTCGCCTCCGCCACGCAGGACATCGTCGTGGACGCCTGGCGCATCGAAAGCGCCGACGGCGACGAGGACCAGGCCCTGCTGACATCGGCCTTCCAGCTCGGCTATCGTTTCGCGATCCTCGCGGGCAACGCCCTGATCCTGTTCTTCGCGGCCTGGCTGGGATGGAACGGGGCCTATGCCGTCTGGGGCGCGGCGATGAGTCTGGCCATCATTGCCACCCTGTTCGCCAAGGAGCCCGTGGACCGCCGCACCCTGGCCGAGGTCACCGGTCAGGTCTCCCTTCTGAGTCCACGCGGACTGTTCGACGCCATCGTCGGCCCCTTCCTCACCTTCCTCAAGACCCACGGTGCCGTGGCCTTTCTGATGCTGGCGGCGATCAGCCTGTATCGGTTGCCCGACTTCGTCATGGGGCCGATGGTCGGGCCCTTCTATACCGACCTCGGTCTGGACAAGCCGACGATCGGCGCGATGCGGTTGAGCGTCGGCCTGATCGCGGCCTTCCTCGGCATCGCGGCGGGCGGGCTGTTCGCGGTGCGGTTCGGCTTCGGCAAGACCTTGCTGCTCGGTGCCCTGATCGGCCCGCTGTCCAACCTCGGCTACACCCTCATGGCGGTCGTCGGCCTGTCGACGCCAGTCTTCGGAGGCGTCCTGTTCGTCGAGAATTTCTCGGAAGGCTTCGCAGGCGCGGCCCTGGTCGCCTACATGGCCAGCCTGACCAGCATCGGCTACACCGCGACCCAGTACGCCCTGCTCAGCTCCTTCTATGCCCTGCTCGGAAAGTTCCTGAAGGGATTCTCGGGCGTGGTGGTGGAAAGCCTGGAACCCGGACGGTCCCTTATGGAGGCCTACGCCCTGTTCTTCGCGAGCACGGCGGCGGTCGGAATCCCGGCCGTCCTGCTGTGCTGGCTGCTGCTCAATCACCACCGCAAGACAAGGGACCCGGCCGACCCGGCGACTGCCTGACGCGTCACCCCGCCTGATCGATCATACCGTCGGCGGCACCGCGGTGGCGGCCATCGAGCGTTCGGCCGCCTTGCTGGGATGCGGGGCCTCGACCGTGTCGTCGGGTTCAAAGGCGACGCTGCCGCTTTCCTCATAGGCGGCGAAGGTCGCAGCCGTGATGATCTCCGAGACCGAAGCCCCCAGAGAGACGATCTGAACCGACTTCTCCAGCCCGACCAGCAGCGGCCCGATCACGGTCGCCCCGCCCAGGGCCTGGACCAGCTGGGTCGAGATAGCGGCGGAATGGAGCGCCGGCATGACCAGCACATTGGCGTCCCGGCTCAGCCGCATGAATGGATAGTTGGCCCGCTGGCCCGGATCCAGGGCCAGTTCGGGCGGCATTTCGCCCTCATATTCAAAGTCCACCCCCTTGGCATCCAGGATGCGGATGGCGGCGCGGACATTGTCGCCGCGCTCTCCGGGGGGGTTGCCGAAGGTGGAATAGGACAGGAAGGCCACACGCGGGGTGCGGCCCAGCTTGCGGACCGTCGCCGCCGCCTGGATGGCGATGTCGGCCAATTCATGGGCATCCGGCAGCTCGTGGATCGAGGTGTCGGCCACGAAAATGGTCCGGCCCTTGGCGAGGACGATGGACAGTCCGATCAGGCTGTCCTTCACGTCGAGGACGCGCCGGATCTCCTTCAGCACCATGTTGAAGTTGCGGGTCGTGCCCGTGACCACCGCGTCCGCCTGCCCCCGCGCGACCATGGCGGCGGCGAAATAGTTGCGGTCCTGATTGATCATCCGCTGGACGTCGCGGCGCAGATACCCGCGCCGCTGCAGCTTGTCGTACAGGAAGTCGGTGTATTCGAGGTTGCGCTCGGATACCCGGGCGTTGACGATCTCGATCCCCATGGCGTCGAAGTCGAGCCCGGCCTCGGCGGCGTTCTTGCGAACCAGGTCCTCGCGGCCGAGAAGCACGGGCGTGCCCAGCTCGGCCTGTTTGAAGGCCCAGGCGGCGCGGATGACGGTCGATTCCTCGCCCTCCGCGAACACGATCCTCTTGTTCGGGGCGGCGCGCACGGCCGAGGAAATCTTCTGCATCAGGGCGGCGGAGGGATCGACCCGTTCGCGCAGCCGGGCGCGGTACTCGTCCATATCGTCGATCGGGACGCGGGAAACCCCTGTGTCCATCGCGGCCTGGGCCACGAACGGAGGGATGTACCAGATCAGGCGCGGATCGAAGGGCGTCGGGATGATGTAGTCCGGCCCGAACCTCAGCTTGCGCCCCCGATAGGCCACCGCGACCTCGTCCGGCACGTCCTCGCGCGCCAGCTGGGCCAGGGCGTGGGCGCAGGCGATCTTCATCTCGTGATTGATCTGGCGGGCGCGCACGTCGAGGGCGCCGCGGAACAGATAGGGGAAGGCCAGGACGTTATTGACCTGGTTCACATAGTCCGAGCGGCCGGTGGCGATAATGGCGTCCTTGCGCACGGCCAGAACCTGTTCCGGGGTGATCTCGGGATCCGGATTGGCCATGGCGAAGATGATCGGCCGGGGCGCCATGGAGGCGACCATCGCGGGCGTGATCGCCCCCTTGGCCGACAGACCCAGGACGACGTCGGCCCCGACCATGGCCTCGGCCAGGGTGCGCTTTTCGGTGTCGATGGCGTGGACCGACTTCCACTGGTCCATGCCCTCGGTCCGCCCGCGGTAGATCACGCCGTGCAGATCGACGACCGTGGCGTTTTCCGGCCTGACGCCCAGGGATTTCATCAGGCTCAGGGACGACAGGCCGGCAGCGCCGGCCCCAACCAGTACCATCTTCACGTCCTCGAACCGGCGCCCGGTGATGTGACAGGCGTTGATCAGGCCCGCCGTGGAGATGATGGCGGTGCCGTGCTGGTCGTCGTGGAAGACCGGAATGTCCAGCTGGTCCTGAAGCTCGCTCTCGATCACGAAACATTCGGGGGATTTGATGTCCTCCAGATTGATCCCGCCCCAGGTGTCGCCGATGTTCTTGACCACGGTGATGAATTCGTCCGGGTCGGTGGTCTTGACCTCGACATCGAAGCTGTCGACGTCGGCGAACCGCTTGAACAGGACGGCCTTGCCCTCCATCACCGGCTTGGACGCCATATGGCCCAGATGGCCCAGGCCCAGGATGGCCGTGCCGTTCGAGATCACGGCGACCAGATTGCCCTTGGACGTATAGTCGTAGGCCAGGTCCGGATTGTCGGCGATGGCACGCACCGGCACCGCCACGCCCGGCGAATAGGCCAGGGACAGGTCACGCTGGGTCGCCATCGGCTTGATCGGAGCCATGGAGATCTTGCCCGGCAGCGGCAGCCGGTGGAAATCCAGGGCCTCCTGATCGGAAAAGGTCTGTTTGTCGGTCTGGTCGGGCATGGGTCAGCAAGCCTTTGAAAGGAGCCGGACTGTCGTAGCGACGGGGGGTGCCGCCGACAACCGTCGAGCGCTTTCCCGGCGGGACCCGGTATCGGCTTCACGCCGGGGAGGGGAGTTTTACCACGTTTGGAAAGCATACCTCCCGCCTCAGGCGCATCCGGAACCGAAGCGCGATCTGACGCTCTAGGCTGCACGCCATGCGTGGAGTCTCGCCCAGTGAAAACCCTTCTGATCTCGACATTCGCCGCCATTACGCTGTTGGCCGGGCCCGCCTCGGCCGGTGAACACAGCGGACCACCCGGCGGCGGCCACCCTGGGGGAGGCGGCTGCATGAGCGGCTGCGGCGGCGGCGGTCACCCCGGCGGCGGCTATGGCGGTCACCACCCGGGGTACGGTGGCGGAAACGTCAACACCAACGTCAATGTCAATGTGAACGCCAACGCCGGGGCCGATGCCGGTTCGTATGCCGGGGCCGGTGCGGTCATCAATGCGCGCGGCTATGATGTCGGGGCGATCCGGGGCGGCGGTGGCTATGGCGGCGCGATCGTCTCGGGCAGCGGCTATGGCGGCTGGGATTCGCTGGGCTATGGCGGCAACGTCGGCGCGGTGGTCGTCCGTGGTCCCGGCTATGGCCCCAGTCGTCCGTTCGGCTATGCCGTGCGCGGGTTCGGACGGCGCTATGTGACCACGGACCGGTGCGGATCGTGCGGCGCGCCGCCTCCGCCTCCGCCTCCGCCGTCCTGCTACGTCAGCTGCGACGGCGGCTACGATCACGGAAACCGGTATTCGGATCGTGATCCGCATGGTCGGAGCGACTGCCGCTGCGGGGGCCCGCGCTATGTGGCCCAGCCCTACTACGCCGCCCCGCAGGAGTCGGTCGAATATCGCGATCACGACTACCAGGCCAGCATGGAAGGCCGGGGCTATGTGCAACAGGGCTATTCGTCCGGGGGCTACGAACGCTATGAAGGCCAGCCCTATGGCAGCGGCTATGGAGCCCCGGTCCCTGCGCCTCGTCCCTATGCACCGGCCGCCCACGCGCCCCGGGTGATCGAGCAGGCCCCCGTCTATATTCAGGCGCCGCCGGGATACTACGGCGACCTGCCCCCCGACGACGACGGGGTCAGCCTGCCCTATCGGCAGGAGCCGGGCGAGCGGGGTTAGGCCACTCCGGCCATTTCGGCGACGATCGCGGCAGCGGCCCTGACGGGGTCGGAGGCCGCGATGACGGGCCGGGCGACCACCAGATGGGTGGCCCCGGCGCGCAGGGCGGCAGACGGGGTAGCCACGCGCTGCTGGTCATCGACCTCGGCTCCGACGGGGCGAACGCCCGGCGTGACGATCAGGAAGTCGGGACGGCCCGCCCCGGTCGCGATCTGGCGCACCCGGTCAGCCTCCAGCGGGCTGGAGACGACACCGTCGACGCCGCAATCAAGGGCCTGATGGACGCGGGCCTCGACCAGATCACGGGCGCGGGCGGAATAGCCGATCGCCTTCAGGTCCTCGTCCGAAAGGCTGGTCATGACGGTGACGGCCAGGATCTTCGTCGCCAGTCCGCCGCGACCCTTGACGGCGGCCCGCATCACCTGCGGCTCGGCGTGGACGGTCAGCAGGTCGCAGCCGCCCTCGGCCACCGAGCGCGCCGCGCCTTCCACCTGGGCGCCGATGTCATGCAGTTTCCAGTCCTGGAACACCTGCTTGCCCCTGTCGCGCAGGCCGTGGGCGAAGGCGACGCCGCCGGGGCGCGCCAGCAGGGTCAGCCCGACCTTGTAGACGCTCACGCCGTCGCCCAGCTGCTCGACCAGGGCACCGGCCGCCTCGACCGAGGGCAGATCGAGGCCGACGATCAGGCGCGGGTCGGACAGGAGAGGCGAGGTCATCGACGGGCTCCGCATGACCGGCTAGACGGGGCGCGAGGGTTCGCGTCGGGCGACCGGCGATTCTTGATGGGCTGAGGGACAGGGAATGAACGCGCTCGATCTGGGGGTCAACCTGTTCGTGGCCCTGTTCGCCCTGGTCGATCCGATCGGCAACATCCCGATCTTCGCCGCCGCGACGACGGGGGCGACCGCGCGCCAGCGACTGTCGGTCTCGGCCCTGATCTGCGTCTTCATCGCCGTCTTTCTGGCCTTCTTCTTCTTCACCGGCCTGTGGCTGCTGCAGTTCTTTGGCATATCGCTGGCGGCGTTCAGGATCGCGGGCGGGATCCTGTTGCTGCTGCTGGGCCTGGACATGACGCGCGGCGACTTCCTGACCATGTTCGCGGACACCGACGCAGCCGCCGACGCCAAGGACGTGCGCGGCTATGCGCAGCGGCGGTTCAAGCGGTTGATCGTGCCCTTCGCCATGCCGCTGCTGATCGGACCGGGAGCCATCTCCACCATCATCATCCAGGCGGGCGAGGCGCAGAAGCTGGGTTATGCCGGAACGGTCGCGGGCATGCTGGCGATCGGGGCGGCGGCCTTCGCGACCTTCGTGACCTTCTCGGCCACGGCGCCGATCAGCCGGGTGCTGGGTGATGTCGGCATGGCGATCATTGTGCGCGTTCTGGGCCTGATCCTGTGCGCCCTGGCGATCCAGTTCATCCTGGCGGGTCTGGGCGAGGCCCTGCCCGGCATGTTCGCCACGGGCGTGACCGCACCTTATCCGACCGGCGGGCATTAGGTCGAAGGACTAAGCCAGGCCGGTCAGCATGATCCTGGCTCCGGCCGCGATCGCCCTCGTCGCCAGGCGCCCCACGACCTCGCCCCTGCGCGCGGGCGAAATCCCGTCACCGATCCGGACCGATCCATTCACACAGGCGCGAGGGCCCAGAGTAACGAAGTCACCGACCACACTGTCATGGGCGACACTGGCGCAGGCATTGGCCAGCAAATGCCGTCCGATCACCCCGTCCGGACTGGCGAGGGCGCAGGCGCTGATCAAGGCGCCCGGCGCGACCTGCGACCCGGCCGCGACGATGCCGCCATCATCCTGTCCTGGCGTCTGATTTGCGGTCGGGCTCAAGCGAGGCGGGTCAAATCCGCTTCAGCCGCCGCGCATGCCCGGCCACCATCCGCAGCGCCAGACCGTCCGGCAGCAGCTTGCCCAGGGCTGCGAGGACATTGTTCATCAGGCCCGGCGTCACGCGCGGCCGGTCGGCCTCGCAGGCGGCATGGGCGACGCGGGCGACGTGGTCCGCCGTCTGCCACATCCAGGCCGGATAGGCCGCTGACACCTGTTCCCGCGAGCCATTGACGTCGTGGAACTCGGTCAGGGTGTAGCCGGGGCACAGGGCGGTAACGTGGACGCCGGTGCCGCGCGTCTCCAGCCACAGCCCCTGGGAGGCCTTGATCAGAAAGCTCTTGATCGGTCCGTACAGGGTATCGCCCCCGGTTGCGGGCATCTGACCGGCCAGGGAGGCCACGTTGATGATCCGCCCGAACCCGCGCTCGACCATGCCGGGCAGGAGGAGCCGCGACAGGGCGACCGGCGCCGACAGCATGACCTGCACCATGGCGGCGTGCCGGGCGGGGTCGGTCGCCAGAAACCCGGTCGTGCGCGAAAAGCCGGCGTTGTTGATCAGGCCATCGACAGTGAGGCCGCGGGCCGCAATGGCCCGGACCAGCCGCTCGGGAGCCTCCGGATCGGCCAGATTTTCCGGGATGACCACGACATCGCTCCCGTGACCGGCTCTGATCTCGTCGGCGAGCCTCGACAGGACCGCTTCCCGGCGCGCGGTCAGGATCAGGTCCCAGCCCGTCTCCGCATAGACCCGCGCCAGGGCGGCACCGATCCCGGCGGAGGCTCCGGTGATGAGGATACGGGGTCGCACCGTCGGGTTCAGGCCGGCACCCGGGCACCGGCCTGAACCGCGCCGGCACAGGCACCATGGACGGCGACGCCGTCGAGCGCCGCCGCGTTCTCGGCGAGCAGATCGGCGATGGTGATGCGGCTGAGAGCCTCCGATGCCGCCTGATCGGCCAGGGTCAGCACCTTGCCGACCTGACGGGGAATATGTTCGCCCACGGGGCAGCCCTTCGCTCCGGCCGGTGCCGAGCCAAGGTGGGCGCAGCCGTTGACAGCCTTCAGCACCACATCCAGCCGGATGTCCTCGGGGCGCAGCAGCAGCCATGAGCCCCCGGACGCGCCCGGACGGGTCGCGATCAGGCCGGCCTTGGCCAGAAGCGCGGTGACGCGGCGAATGACCACGGGGTTCGTCGGGACCGAGGCGGCCAGGACCGCACTGGGCGCCGCGTGCGCGGGGTCGTACGCGCCCTTGTGGGCCAGATAGGCCAGGGCGTGGGCGGCGACGGGAAAGCGTTGGCTGTCTGACATTTGTGTGGGTTCCAACCCGGAAGGTAGGCACCCGGGCCGCGAATCACAAATGTCGCTTTCGGCCCGCGCGAACACGGTGCAACCGAAACCGCAGCCGCGCGATTGAAACCCCCGCGCAATGGGCCTAAAGGCGCTCCGCTTTGATGGGTCCGCCAGATGCGGTACCCGGAGGATTCTCATGGCAGGGGACGCATCCCCCGGCGACGGCGCTTCCCCCGCCCCGCTCACAGGTTCCAGCGACGGAACGCCCGCACCCGCACCCGCACCCGCGTCCGCGCTCGCAGTCGGTCCGGCGCACGGCAAGGCCGGGTTCTGGGCGCTGACGATCGGCGCGATCGGCGTCGTGTTCGGCGACATCGGCACCAGCCCGCTCTACGCCCTGCGCGAGGCGATCGCTCATGCCCGGTCTGGCGTCGGCGGCGACCTCGCCGTCATCGGCGTGGTGTCGCTGGCCTTCTGGGCGCTGATGATCGTGGTGACGTTCAAATACGTCCTGTTCCTGATGCGCGCTGACAACAGGGGCGAAGGGGGGACCCTGGCCCTGATGGCCCTGGCGACCCACGCCGTAGGACGGCGCAGTGCCTGGATCTTCGCGCTTGGCGTCTGCGGCGCAGCCCTCTTCTATGGCGACGGCATCATCACGCCTGCCATTTCGGTCCTGTCGGCCATCGAGGGGGTCAAGGACGCTCCCGGGGTAGGCACACGTCTGGACGCCTTCATCGTCCCGATCTCGGCCGCCATCCTGATCGGCCTGTTTCTGGTCCAGTCGCGCGGCACGGCGGGTCTGGCCAGGTATTTCGGCCCGATCACGGCCATCTGGTTCCTCAGCCTCGGGGCCCTGGGCCTCTATCACATCTTCGACGACGTCTCGGTGCTGCGCGCCCTGTCGCCGCATTACGGCGTGATGCTGCTGCTCAGCGACGGCTTCCTGGGCTTCATCATCCTGGGCAGCGTCTTCCTGGCGGTCACCGGGGCCGAGGCGCTGTATGCGGACATGGGCCATTTCGGCAAGGCCCCGATCCGGATGGGCTGGCTGTGTTTCGTCCTGCCCTGCCTGACGCTGAATTATCTGGGCCAGGGCGCTCTGATTCTGGACAATCCGAGTGCCGCAGAGAACCCCTTCTGGTCGATGGTGCCGCAATTCGCTTACTGGCCGATGCTGGCCCTGGCCACCGCGGCGACGGTGATCGCATCCCAGGCCGTCATCACTGGGGCCTTCTCGGTCACACAGCAGGCCGTCCAGCTGGGGCTTCTGCCCAGGATCGACATCCGCTTCACTTCGGAGACCCAAGCCGGCCAGATCTTCGTCCCGGCCGTCAACACCTTTCTGATGCTCGGGGTCCTGACCCTGTTGTTCGTCTTTCAGAGCTCGCACAACCTGACGGCCGCCTATGGTGTAGCGGTCACCGGCGTGATGCTCATCAACACCCTGATGGCCTGGTCGGTCATCACGCGGAAATGGAGCTGGTCGATCTGGGCCACCCTGGCGGCGCTGATCCCGTTCGGCTTCATCGATACGGTGTTCCTGACCTCCAACCTGCTGAAGATTCCCGACGGGGCCTGGCTGCCGCTGGTCCTGGGCGCGATCCTGGTGCTGATCATGTGGACCTGGACGCGGGGATCGCAGATCCTGTCGGCCAAGGCCAAGAAGGACAGTCTGCCGCTGGTCGACCTGATCGAGATGCTCCGGGCCCGCCCGCCGCATCGCGCACCCGGTACGGCCATCTTCCTGACGTCAGACCCCGAGGTCGCCCCCGTCGCCCTGATGCACAATCTGAAGCATAACAAGGTGCTGCACGAGAAGAACATCATCCTGACCGTGCGGACCACCGACCGGCCGCGTGTGCCTGACAAGGAGCGCGTCACGATGGAGCCCATCAACGATGACTTCAAGAAGATCACCCTGTCGTTCGGCTTCATGGAAAGCCCGCAGGTGCCCCGGGCTCTTGGCCTGTGCCGCAAACAGGGGCTGAAGTTCGACATCATGTCGACCAGCTTCTTCCTCGGACGCCGCTCGGTGGTGCCCTCGGCGTCGCAAGGCATGCCGCTGTGGCAGGACAAGCTGTACATCTTCCTGATGCGCAATGCCGCCAATCCGACCGACTTCTTCCACATCCCGCCCGGCCGCGTGGTCGAGCTGGGCGCGCAGGTCTCCGTATGACGGTGTCTGTTTGAGCGGGGGCTCGCCAGGGGGCAGGGATTCCGGGGCACGGGGTCGGCGCATGGCCGACAAGGCGAGGGGCCCAAGGCGCGAACCGATCCAGCGACCGGCCGAGCCGGACGGTGCCGCCGACATCGGCGTCGAGGCGCGAATCGCTGCCGGTATCCTGCTGAACGCGGCACTGGAACGGCGGAACGGCCTGGACGAGGCGATGTCCCTGCCGGCCGTCGCCGCCCTGCCGGGACCCGACCGGGCCTTCGCGCGCGCGGTCGCCATGGCGGCGTTGCGGCGGCTGGGAGAGATCGACCACATCCTGAACCAGCGCCTGCAGAAGTCACCGCCCGAGGCCGTGCGGACCCTGCTGCGGGTGTCGCTGGCCCAGACGCTGGTTCTGGGCACGCCCGCCTTCGCCGCGGTCTCCACGGCCGTGAAGCTGGCCGAGCGCGATGCCAGGACCCGGCCCTACAAGGCCCTGGTCAATGCCGTCCTGCGCGGCGTCGAACGCGAGGGGCCGGGCCTGACCACGGCCGAGTCCAACCTGCCCGACTGGATCGCCGCGCGCTGGCGTCAGACCTATGGGCCTGCGACGCTCGCCGCGATCGCCCTGGCCGCGCGCGAGGAACCGCCGACCGACCTGAGCCTGAAGCCCGGCGAGGACGCAGGGGCGCTGGCCGAGGCCCTGGAGGCCACGGTCCTGCCGGGCGGCACGGTCCGGTCCGGCGTTCGCGGCGATGTCTCGACCTGGCCCGGATATGACACGGGCGGCTGGTGGATCCAGGACGCGGCAGCGGCGATTCCCGCCCGGCTGCTGGCCACAAGGGCCGGCGAGACGGCGCTGGACATGTGCGCGGCCCCGGGCGGCAAGACCCTGCAACTGGCCGCCTCCGGCGCGTCGGTGGTCGCGCTGGACCGCTCCGAGGCCCGTCTGCGTCGCCTGCGGCAGAATCTGGAGCGGACCGGGCTGTCGGCCGAGATCGTCGTCACGGCCGCCGAGGCCTGGGACGACCTCCGCACCTTCGACGCCGTCCTGCTGGATGCGCCCTGCACGGCGACCGGCACCCTGCGGCGCAATCCGGAAGTGCTTCGGGCCACCCGGCCTGCCGAGGTCGCCAAACTGGCCGATGTGCAGCACCGACTGCTGGATGCGGCCGCCCTGCGGGTCAGACCGGGCGGCCGTCTGGTCTATTGCGTCTGCTCGCTGGAGCGCGAGGAGGGCGAGACGCAGATCATCGCCTTTCTGCGCCGCAACCCGGCGTTCCGCACCATCCCGGCCGATCCCGCCGCCGTGGGCGCGCCGGGCGAGGCGCTGACGCCCGAAGGATGGCTGCGGGTCCTGCCGTCCTTCTGGCCGGAACAGGGCGGGCTGGACGGCTTCTTCGTCGCCGGGCTGCAGCGGATCGGTTAGCCACGCGCAGAGGCGGCACCGGGTCTTTCGATCCCGCCCCGCAACCGGTGGACCGATCTGTATGGACGCGTTCGCCCTGACGTCAGGGATAGGGCGTGAAGCCTGCCGCAGCATCAGGGGTGAAGGTGTTTCCGTCCCTATTCGGTGTCGGCGGGACCCTCGGGCTTCTTGCGGGGCGCGCGGCGCTTCGGCGCCGCCTCGTCGGCCGCCGCAGGCGCGGGCGCGGAGGGCCGGGTCAGAAAGCCTGGCAGGGCCCCGGCGGTATCCGTATCCGCCTCGGCGCGCGGCGTCCGCGTGCGACGGGCGGGACGCTCGGCCGCGACAGGCGTAGGTTCGGTCGGCGGGACGTAGGCGATCGGGGCGGTCGAGGCGATGGCGTCCGAGCCGCTTTCGCGAACGCTTTCGGTGCGGTCGCCATTGTCCCGGCCATTGTCCCGACCATTGTCGCTGCGATGGCCTTCTGCCTCCTCATAGGACCGGGTGTCGGGCGTCCCGCCTTCGGCCTCATAGCGACGGTTGCGTTCCTCGCGGCGACGCTCCCAGCGCTCGCGGCGGGTCTCGCGACGTCCGCCCTCGCCCTGCTCGCCCTCGGCACGGGGTTGACCGCCGTCCTGGGTGTCACGGGTCTCGCGGGGGGGGCGCGGCGTCCACTCGCGGTTCTGGTTCTGATCGCGGTCCTGACCGTCACGGCCCGGGTTGTCGCGCGGCGGGCGCGGCGTCCATTCGCGCGGTTCGCGCGGCTGTTGAGAACCCTGGGCGGCCTCGGCGTCGCGGGCGTCGCTCTGCTGCTGGATGCGGTCGGCTGCCTGCTGGGCGGCGAGGAAGGCCGCAGCCTGGGCCCCGGTCTCGTCTTCGAAATCGATGTCATAGCCCTGGTTGGACAGCTCACGCGCCGCGATCTCGCTGACCGGCCGCTGGGGCTGAAGGGCGCGCAGGACGCGGAAATAATGCTCGGCGTGCTGCAGGTAGTTCTCGGCCAGAACCCGGTCGCCCGACGATCCGGCGTCGCGCGCCAGCTGCTGGTAGCGTTCGTAGACGGTCTGGGCATTGCCGCGGACCTTGATGTTCTCGGGGCCTTGTGAGTCCCAGGAGCGGTTCGGGTTGGCCGCATTGGCATTGCCACCGCCGCCACCGGGTTTCCGGTTGCGACCGCGCTGGCGCTTCATGCCCTTGAAATCTCGCATTGAGGCTTACCGTGCTGGTTCGGCGTGACCCTGCGCGAAGGGCGAGGGATTCAGGCCGGGGTTCGTGGTTCCGGTTCGCTGGGGGCCAATCCCGGCAGCGATGTGATCGGAAGGACTTTCGTCGCCCGTCGTGGTCCGCAGACGGCTGTAAACCGACGACCTTCACGCACGTCCCGGCCGAGCGTCACAGGACCTTGAAAGACGGCCCGGCGAGATGCGGTTGAGAGGGAGACGACACACGACTTAGCGCGGCGCGCGAGGGTTTGGAAGGGGTTTTGTGCGACGTGGCTCAAGACGCCCGGATCGGAGTCGTGCGGGGGTCCGGGCCATTGGTGACGACCCGGTGGCGGTCACCCAGATCCTTGACCACCTTCACGTCCGCCAGGCCCGCCGCCTCGAACAGGGCCTTGACCTGGGGTCCCTGATCCCAGCCGATCTCGACGGCGAAGATCCCGCCGGGCTTGAGGATGCGGGCGATCTCGGGGGCCAGGTCCCGATAGGCCTGCAGCCCGTCAGGACCGCCATCCAGGGCCAGAAGCGGATCGTGGTCGCGGACCTCGGGGTCCAGGCCGGGGATGTCGCCGGACGGGATATAGGGCGGATTGGACACGACCAGGTCGAAACTGGCGTCGCCGAAGCCGGCGGCCCATTCGGTGCGCAGAAAGGTCGCGCGACCGTCGAGGTCCAGGTTGGCGGCGTTCTCGCGGGCGACGGCCAGGGCCTCGGACGAGATGTCGGTGCCGACGCCCCGCGCGCCGGGCCGCTCGGACAGGACCGCCAGCAGGATCGCGCCAGATCCGGTGCCGAGGTCGATCACATTGAACGCCTGGGGCGGCTCGAAGGCCAGCATGGCGACGTCCAAGATGGTCTCGGTGTCCGGTCTGGGGCTGAGGACGTCCGGCGTGACGGTCAGCATGATCTTCCAGAAGCCCTTGCGCCCCAGGATGCGGGACACGGGCTCGCGCCTCAGGCGACGCTCGAGATAGCCCGTCAGGGTCGTCTGCTGGTCGGGCGTCAGCGGCCGGTGCGGGTCGGTCAGGATCTCGAGGCGCGATGCACCCGATGCGGCCTCCAGCAACAGACGGGCGTCGATGGCCGGACTGTCGATGCGGGCGGCCTTCAGCTCGCCCTGCGCGGCCTTCCAGGCGGAGACGAGGGTCGGGGTATCGGTCATTCAGATCAGCTCCGCGCGGTCACCGGGGCGCAACACGCCGCCCGCCTCGACCGAGAGATAGAGGCCACACCAGCGGTGGCCATAATGGTCATGCAGTGCGCCAACCACGTCGATGTCGCGGATTCCGGTGTCGGGGTTCGCGTGGGTCGCGACGCAGCGGACGATCGGCTTGACCACCTTCAGCCGCGCCTCGCCCAGCACCAGATCGCGGCCGGTCCAGTCGTTCTCGGCCCAGGCGGGCCAGCCCTCGACCCAGACATTGGCCCGGAACCGCAGGGGATCGACCGCTTGCCCCAGCCGCCGGGACAGATCTCGCACGCTGGCCAGGTTCAGCACCGACACCGCCCCGGCCGGATCGTCCATGAACCTGTGTCCGCCGCCGTCCAGCAGGCGAAGGGGTGCCGTCGCCTGCTCGCCCAGGACATCGGTCAGCCAGGCCTCCAGTCTGCGGTCATCCCCGGCCAGACCCAGTCGCACGGTCAGGTCGGACGCATCCGGGGCCGACACGGTCAGGGTGTCGGTCGCCTCGTCCCACCGCGTCCGCACCCGGGCGATCCCGGGCAGGCGCGCCAGGACCGTGAACCGCATCTTCGAAATATGGGCCGGCGAAGCGGGATCGAACCCCGAGGGACCGATCTCGACGGCGCGCAACCGGTCGCCGGGAAAGGCCCGGCCCATGCTCAGTAACGCCTCTCCCAGCGGTTCGGGCGTGAAGCCCTTGACCGGGTGGCGGTACAGGGCGGCGATAGTCGCGAAATCAGGAGAGGCCACGCCCGGTCAGTGCCCCAGTCGATGATTTCAGGCAAGGTGGCCCGGCCGGACCGTCCCCGGGCCCTGAACCGTTGACCGCACCGATGATCCCTTCGCCCCGCCGTTCGCTGTCGCCTGTCTGGAAATTCGTCGGGGCCGTCGCGGGCGGGCTCGTGGCCGGCGCCGGTGCCGCGCATCTGATCTATACCCAAAGCCACAGGTTCGGTCTGGAACTGCGTCCCCAGCGACCGGCACCGGCCCTGCCGAAGGCACCCACGCCGGAGGCCCTGGACGCCATCCACCCCGGGCGCGGTCGCCTCGCGCGCCGTCCGGCCCATATTCCCCGCAAGGGATGGATCGACATCGGCTGGCGGGTCGCCAATGGCTATTTCAGCGATCAGGTCGGCTTCGTGGCGGGTGGGGTGACCTTCCTGATGCTGCTGTCGCTGTTTCCGACCCTTGCGGCCTTCGTCACCGTCTATGGCCTGTTCGCAGACCCCGCCGACGCCCCCGCGCGCCTGGCCTTTCTGTATTCCTTCCTGCCGGCCAATGTCGCCGGCTTCCTGGGTCAGGAGATGACGCGGCTGGCGGCCGGATCGACCGGATCGCTGACCTTCACCCTGATCTGGACGCTCGCCCTTTCGCTGTGGACGGCGAACAACGGCATCAAGACGCTGTTCCACGGCATCAACGTCGCCTACCACGAGGTCGAGAAGCGCGACTTCATCCAGTATAATCTGCTGTGCTTCGCCTTCACCCTGTCCGGGCTCGCGGCGATTCTTCTCAGTGCCGCCCTGGTCCTGGGGGTGCCGATCTTTCTGGGCCTGTTCGGTCTGGCCGACGATTGGGAGCGACTGGCCCCGCTGCGCTGGCCGCTGCTGTTCGCCCTCTATGTGCTGACGCTGGTGGCCATGTACCGGTTCGGGCCGAGCCGGACCCGGGCGCGCATCCGCTGGCTTGTGCCGGGCGCGGTGTTTGCCGCCAGCGTCAGCGTGTTCATCTCCTTTGCCTTCAGCTGGTATCTGACGACCTTCGTCCGGATGGACTCCTATGGCCCGCTGGCGACGGCCATGGGCTTCCTGCTGTGGGTCTGGCTGTCGGTCCAGGTGGTCCTGATGGGGGCCAAGCTGAACGCCGAGATCGAGCACCAGACGGCGATCGACACGACCATCCACGGCGGCGCGGACATCGGCGCGCGGGGTGCCACCATGGCCGACACGGTCGGTGCGCCCCAGGCCAGCCGCGAGGTCGTCGCCTTCACCCGTCGGCAGGTGGCGACGGCAGGGCGTGTCCTGGGCCGAAGGCCGCCGCGGGCCTGAGCGCCTCGCTTATCGGGCTGCACGTCCCTATCTAGGGTCGATGAGCAACAACTTTCGACCGACGACCCTCGAACGCGCCTATGAACTGGCCCGCAGCGGCGAGTGCCGCACCGTGGGGGACATCAAAACCCGGCTGCAGCAGGAAGGGCACGAGCGGGTTCAGGACCGGCTTTACGGCGGCTCCCTGACGTCGGCGCTGCGCAAGCTGTGCGTGGCGCACTATGTCGCGCCCGAGGGCGATGACGCCGTCTCAGGTCCCTCTGACGCGGGCCTGGAAGATCCGGATGAGGACAGTCCGATCCCGGCCTGATTCCTGCGTCGTCGAGACTCAGGTTGTGCACAGGGGTGTTTCGGTCCATAGTAGGGCCGTCGATCTCTCTGCGTAACGCCCCTCTCTCCTTGCGAACGCACCGAGTTTCTGGCCGATCCCATTCAGACCCGACAGGCTTCAGGCGCTCTTGCCTGATGCAAACTGCTAACGGAGGTCCTTAAAATGGCTACCGGCACTGTCAAATGGTACAACTCCACCAAGGGCTACGGCTTCATCGAGCCCTCGGACGGCGGCAAGGACGTGTTCGTGCACGTCTCCGCCGTTGAAGGCGCGGGCATGAACGGCCTGAACGAAGGCCAGAAGGTCTCGTACGAAGTCGAAAAAGATCGCCGCACCGGCAAGGAATCGGCAGGTCAACTGAAGGCCGCCGAATAGTCCTCACGGATCATCTGGCGACAGATTCGAAAGGGCCGGTGCAGCGCATCGGCCCTTTTTCGTTGCGCGACAGGCTGCATCCGGGCGGCCCACTTTCCCCGTCGGGCCGCAGCCGCTAGACGGTCCGCACGATGACCGACCTCGCCAGCCTCGAACTCGACCTGATCAACGCCATCGGCGGCGCGACCACCGTCGCTGACGTCGAGGCTGTGCGTGTCGCGGCGCTCGGCAAGACCGGGACGATCTCGGGCCTGCTGAAGGGCATGGGCGCGATGAGCCCCGACGAGCGGCGCGAACAGGGGCCCGTGATCAACGGTCTGCGCGACCGTGTGACCTCGGCCATCGCCGCCAGGAAGGCCGAGCTGGAGGCCGCCGAGCTGGACGCGCGTCTGCTGGCCGAACGGATCGACCTGACCCTGCCCTCCCGCCCGCGCCGCAAGGGTGGGGTCCATCCGACCATGCAGGTGATGGACGAGATGATCGCCCTGTTCGCCGAGATGGGGTTCGCGGTCGCCGAAGGGCCCGACATCGAGGACGATTTCCACAATTTCACGGCCCTGAACTTCCCGCCCAAACATCCGGCGCGCGAGACCCACGACACCTTCTTCCTCAGGCCCGACCCGGAAACGGGCGAGCGCAAGGTGCTGCGGACCCACACCAGCCCGGTGCAGGTCCGGACCATGATGAGCCAGTCGCCGCCGATCCGCATCGTCGCGCCGGGCCGGACCTTCAGGAAGGATTCCGACGCGACCCATACGCCCATGTTCCACCAGATCGAGGGTCTGGTGATCGGCAAGGACATCCACATGGGTCACCTGAAGACGACGCTGGAGACCTTTGTCGCGCGCTTCTTCGAGCTGGACGGCATCCACGCGCGCTTCCGCCCGCACCATTTCCCCTTCACCGAGCCGTCGGCCGAAATGGACATCCGCTGCGACCGTTCCGGCGGAAGGCTGGTGCTGAACGAGGGCGACGACTGGCTGGAGATCCTCGGCTGCGGGATGGTGCATCCCCATGTGCTGCAAAGCTGCGGCATCGACCCGGACCAGTGGCAGGGCTTCGCCTTCGGCATGGGCGTGGATCGGATGGCCATGCTCAAATACGGGGTGCCGGACCTGCGCCCCATGTTCGAGGCCGATGTGCGCTGGCTGGCCCACTATGGTTTCTCGGCCTTTTCGGCCCCCAACCCTTCCAGCGGACTGAGCTGACATGACGTCCAGATTGCCGATCAGCCGCGCCTACAAGGTCCCGTCCGACTTCGACGCCGCCGTGTTCGAGGATGTCGATCTGTTCGTGCATCAGATCCTGGCCGCCAGCATGGCCCGCATGATTCCGGCCATCCAGGACCGCGTGTTCCGGGGGTGCCGGATCAACGGACCGGCCGTGCTGCTGCCCTCGCGCGGCACCAGTTTCGACGACTGCAATTTCGGCGATCCGCGCGGTGACATCAACAACCTGCTGTTCCAGCCGCTTGGCGAGCGGGCGACGGGGGCCGTGGCCCTGCTGAACTGCAGGTTCGAGGGCTGCGAGTTCATGGAAGTGGGCTTCACCGGCGCACCGGCCTTCATGGACAGCATGAAGGCGATCAGGACCACGCCACGGTTCGGGACCCTCTCGTGAAGTTCACCCTCTCCTGGCTGAAGGATCACCTCGACACGACCGCCTCTGCCGCCGAGGTGGCCGAGGCCATGACCATGGCCGGGCTGGAGGTCGAGCACGTCGCCGATCCGACCGTGGCCCTCGCCCCGTTCACCGTGGCGAAGATCATCTCGGCCGAGCGCCACCCGAACGCAGATCGTCTCCAGGTCTGTCAGGTGGAGACGATCGACGGGATCAAGGAGATCGTCTGCGGTGCCCCGAATGCGCGCGCGGGCCTGACCACCATCTATGCGCCGATCGGGGCCTACGTCCCCGGTCTGGGCGTCACCCTGGTCGAGAAGCCGGTGCGAGGCGTGGTGTCGAACGGCATGCTGTGCTCGGCCTCCGAGCTTCAATTGGCCGACGAGAGCGACGGCATCCAGGAACTGCCGCCGGAGATCCCGGTCGGCACGCCGGTGGCCGGGCTGTTCGGGGCCGAGCCGGTCATCGACTTCGAGGTCACCCCCAACCGGCCGGACTGGCTGGGGGTTACGGGTATCGCGCGCGATCTGGCGGCGGCAGGGCTCGGCACCCTGAAGCATTTCGACATCGCTGTGGTGCGCGGGGCTTTCCCCTGCCCGATCTCGGTGCGGCTGGACGCGCCGGAGATGTGCCCGGTCTTTGCCGGTCGGGTGATCCGGGGCGTGTCGAACGGGCCGTCCCCGGCCTGGCTTCAGACCCGACTCAAGGCCATCGGCCTGCGCTCGATCAACCGGCTGGTCGATGTCACCAATCTGATCACCTACGACCGCGCCCGGCCGCTGCACGTCTATGATGTCGCGAAGCTGGTGGGCACCGAGATTGTCGTCCGCCCCGGTCAGGTGTCGGCGGGCAGCGAACCCATCGCCGCCGGGACGCCCGAGCAGCTGATGGCCCTGGACGGCAAGACCTATGGCGTCGATCCGACCATGTGCATCATCGCCGATGCCGGGGGCGAACGCCCGATCGGCCTGGGCGGCGTCATGGGCGGCGAATCGACCGGATGCTCGGACGAGACCACCGACGTCTTTCTGGAAAGCGCCTGGTTCGATCCGCTGGTCACGGCCCAGACGGGGCGCAGCCTGACGATCAACTCCGATGCCCAGTACCGCTTCGCGCGCGGCGTCGATCCGGTCTCGCTCACGCCGGGGCTCGAGCTGGCGACGCGGCTGATCCTGGACCTGTGCGGCGGCGAGCCGTCCGGGATCGTCTTCGTCGGTGAGCCCCCGGCCAGCCCGGCCCCCTTCGCCTTCGACCCCGCCTATGTGAAACAGCTGTCGGGCATGGACCTGCCCGAGGACCGGATCGGGACCATTCTGGGTCAGCTCGGCTTTCTGGTGCAGGCCGCGCCCGCCGATGCCGCCGATCCGTGGATCGTGACCCCGCCGTCCTGGCGGCGCGATGTTTCGGGCAAGGCCGATCTGGTCGAGGAGGTCACCCGCATCCACGGGTTCCAGCACCTGCCCTCCACGCCCCTGCCCGATCAGGGCTCGCCGTCGAAGGGCGTCCTGAGCCCGCGCCAGACCCGCGTCCGGATCGCAAGGCGTGCGCTGGCGGCGCTGGGCTATGCCGAGGCCGTCACCTGGTCGTTCACGCGGCGCGATATCGCCGCCCTGTTCGGGGGCGGTGACGAGCGGCTGATCGTCGACAACCCCATCGCCTCCGATCTGGACTGTATGCGGCCCTCGGTCCTGCCGAACCTGATCCAGGCGGCGGCGCGCAATGCCGCGCGCGGTCATGCCGATGTCGCCCTGTTCGAGATCGGGCCGATCTATCCCGGTGATCGGCCGGGCGATCAGCGGACCGTCATCGCAGGTCTGCTCTCGGCCCGCGCGGCCCGTCACTGGGCCGGTCCCGGTGAGGAGGCCCTGTTCGGGCTCAAGGGCGACCTGATGAGCGTGCTGGAAAGCATCGGCGCGCCGGTCGGATCGCTGCAGCTGGCACAGGGTTCCAACCGCGACTGGTGGCATCCGGGCCGGTCGGCGCGGCTGCAACTGGGGCCGAAGACCGTGCTCGCCGAGTTCGGCGCGGTGCACCCCCGCGTGCTCAAGGCGCTGGACGCCGAGGGCCCGATGCTGGCGTTCGAGATCGTGCTGGACGCCGTCCCCGAGCCGAAAGCAAAGCCGACCAAGGCGCGCGGTAATGCCGACCTGCCCAATCTGATGCCGCTCACCCGCGACTTCGCCCTGGTCGTCGCCGACGACCAGCCGGCGGGCGATCTGGTGCGGGCGGTCCAGGGCGCGGACAAGGCGCTGATCGCCGATGTACGCGTGTTCGACGTCTATCGCGGACCCGGCGTGGCGGACGGAGCGAAATCCATTGGCCTGGAGGTCGTCATCCAGCCGCGCGAGGCCACCTTGACCGACGCGGATATCGAGGCACTCTCGATCCGGATCGTGACGGCGGCCGAAAAGATCGGCGCACGTCTGAGGGGGTAGGACATGGGATTGAAGCCCCGCATCGAGACGGCGTTCGAGCGCCTTCTGTTCCAGTCGCGCTGGCTGATGGCCCCTTTCTACGTCGGGCTGCTGCTGGCGCTGGCCATGCTGCTGGCGGTCTTCATGACCGAGCTGTTCTACTATGTGCCGAAGGCCTTCGTGATCGGCGAGCGGATGGATTCGAACGATGCCATCCTGGCCGTCCTGACGCTGGTGGACCTGTCGCTGGCCGGAAACCTGCTGCTGATCGTGGTGTTCTCGGGTTATGAGAACTTCGTCTCAAAGCTGGATCTGGACGGCGAAACGGACCGGCCGCCGTGGATGGGCAAGGTCGACTTCTCGGGTCTGAAGTTGAAGCTGATCGCCTCCATCGTGGCGATCTCGGGCATCCAGCTGCTGAAGACTTTCATGAACATCGGCAAGCCCGGCTATCCGCTGGACGAGACGGCCATGATGTGGGGTGTCATCATCCACCTGACCTTCGTGGCCTCGGGCGTGCTGCTGGCCCTGATGGACTGGTTGACGGCGAGAACCGACAGGCACTGAGGTAAGGTCTGGTTAACCTTGAGGCCGCAAGTCTGCCGCAAAACCCAGCGACCCTGCGGGCCTCGCCCGCGCCGCGGACGAACAGCTTTCGGGGACACCGCCATGCACCGCCGCCACCTGATCCAGACCGGTTTCGCCGCGACGGCCATGACCGCGCTGCCGCTCGGACTGGGCGCCTGCGCCACCGCGCCCCAGGCGAGTGGCCCCAACGAGCCCCAGTACCCCATCGCCTCGGACACCAGCGCCCCCGCCTATACCGCCGACGAACTGGTCGCGGCCGGGTCGCGCGAACTGGGCATCGCGGCCGAGGCCATGGGCACGGCCATCGAGAAGATCTTCGCCGACCAGGGCGACCGCCCCACCGCCTATATCGCGGGCGAGGAAGGCGCCGGGGCCGCCGTCGTCGGCCTGCGCTATGGCCGGGGTGCCCTGCACATGAAGGACCTGTCGGCCTCGCAGGAGGTGTTCTGGCAGGGCATCTCGGTGGGTTGGGACGTCGGCGGCAATGCCTCCAGGGTCTTCACCCTGGTCTATGGCCTGTATGCGCCCGACGCGATCTACCGCCGCTATCCGGGGGTCGAGGGCTCGGCCTATCTGGTCGGCGGCGTGGGCGTGAACTACCAGCGCGCCGACGGCATCGTCCTGGCCCCGGTCCGCACCGGCGTCGGCCTGCGGCTTGGGGCCAATGTGGGGACGATGGCCTATTCGCGACAGCGGAACCTGCTGCCGTTTTAGAGCGTCCTCGGCTTAGTTGGAATCGAAGGATTCCCCTTTTGGTCGGATTGTGATTCAAGGTTGGGGCTGGATGGGAGGCCAGCTCCGATGCCTCGTCCCTGTTCGATGGATTTGAGAGAGCGGCTGGTGGCTGCCGTTGAGGCGGGCGAGAGCCGGCGATCTGCGGCGCGTCGGTTCGGTGTCAGCGCCTCTGCGGCGGTGAAATGGATGGCGCGGGCACGGTCCGAGGGTCGTCCCTTGCCTCGCCAGATGGGCGGTTATCGCCGCTCGGTGCTGGACCGCGAGCGGGACTGGCTTCTGGCCCGGTTGGCTGAAAAGCCGGACCTGACGATCCGGGCGCTGGTGGTTGAACTGTCGGATCGTGGCGTGAAGGCGGGCGACTGGTCGGTCTGGGCCTTCCTCAAGCGCGAAGGGCTCAGCTTCAAAAAAAACCCTGCATGCCGCCGAACAGGACCGTCCGGACGTGGCCCGAAAGCGGGCGCGGTGGAAGCGTCATCAACACCGGATTGACCCGCGTCGCCTGGTCTTCATCGACGAAACCTGGGCCAAGACCAACATGACCCGCACCCACGGCCGAGCCCGGCGTGGCGAGCGACTGGTGGCCCGGGTTCCGCATGGCCACTGGACCACAATGACCTTCATCGCCGCCCTGCGTCACGACCGGATCGAGGCCCCTATGGTGCTGGACGGCCCGATCAACGGCGATGCGTTCCGAGCCTGGGTCGAGCAGTTCCTGATCCCAACGCTCAGCCCCGGCGACGTGGTCGTGCTCGACAACCTCGGCAGTCACAAGGGCAAGGCGGTCAGGCAGGCCATCCGAAAAGCCGGGCCCCACCTGATCTTCCTGCCGCCCTACAGCCCCGACCTCAACCCCATCGAACAGGTCTTCTCCAAGCTGAAGACCCTTCTGAAAAAGGCCGACGAGCGAACCGTCGAAGCCACCTGGCGACGCATCGGCTGCCTCCTCGACCGCTTCAGCCCATCAGAATGCAACAACTACCTTAAGCACGCCGGATATGCGTCCAACTAAACCGAACTCGCTCTAGGGGCACCCTCTCCCATAGGGAGAGGGCTTGAGCCCCCGATCAGGTCGGGGGGAAGCGATGCGCCAGCCGAAAGGGTGAGGGGTTTCGCCCTCACCGGCCCGGACCCTGACCCCTCACCCTTTCGCGCAAGACCGATCGCCTGACGGCGCTCGGGCGCTCAAGCCCTCTCCCTCCGGGAGAGGGTGTCCTCCAGCCCCTCGCGCCAGGTCGGATATAGCGGTCGCCAGCCCAGTTCGGCCTTGGCCCGGGCGTTCGAGATGCGTTTGGAGTCGAGATAGAACCGCCGCATGCCCTCGGAGACCGAGGGATCAGTCCAGTCGACCTCGGGCGGGCCGGGCAGGCCCATGCGGGCGGCGGCCCAGCTCATGACCTCGTCGGCGGGCGAGGGTTCGTCGTCACACAGATTGTAGGCGGCCCCCGGGCGTGGGCGGGCGATGGAGGCGAACATCCCCGCCACGGCGTCGTCGACATGGATCCGGTTGAAGATCTGGCCGGGCTTTCTGACGATCCGGGCCGAGCCGTCGCGCAGCCGGTCCACCACCGAGCGTCCCGGCCCATAGATGCCCGGCAGACGGAAGATCTGCACCGTCAGCCCCATGCCCCGCCCCGCGTCCAGCCAGTCGGCCTCGGCCCGGACGCGACGGGCCCCTTCCAGACTGGCGGCATTCAGGGCGTCGTCCTCGAACACCCAGCCGCCCGCGCGATCGCCATAGACGGCGGTGGACGAGACATAGCCGATCCAGTCCGGATAGGCCCCGCTGGCGCCGAGGGCGGGCGACAGGGCCCGCAGACCGGGACAGCCACGCCCATCCGGCGGCGCGGTGATCAGGATGGCGGACGTTTGCGCCACGGCCGCCTGCATCGCCGTTTCATCCAGCGGATCGACCGCCTGAAGGCCCCCCGCTTCCAGCGCGGCGCGGCGGTCGGCATCGCGCGAGGTCGCGCGGGCCGCCATCCCGCGCTGCATCGCCTCGCGCGCAGCGACCATTCCGAGATAGCCCGCGCCGAAGATGAGCAGGGACGGCGTCGTCATGGACGAGGTCAGCCGACGCCCCTCGTCCGGATGGCGTCGGGCCGGAACTCGGCCGTCGTCGCCGCGCAAGGCTCGACCGTCGTGACCTTGATCGCTTCGGCCCGTGCTCCGTTCCAGGCGGAGACGCAGGGAATCTTCGAACAGTCGGCCCGGTCGGCATAGCGGCGCGCGATGTCGGTCACGTCCGCCATCAGCCCTTCGGCCAGGGTGATGGGCTTCAGGCCCAGGTCGCGGAACTGGTCGTTGGCGACCACCAGCTCGTTCTCGTCGGCCTCCTGACGCGGATTGGCGACGTTGTGGATCTCGGCCCCGGTCATGTCGGCGACCAGGACGGCCAGGTCGCGCACGCGGCGGCTCTCGGTCATCTGGTTCAGGATCTTGACCCGTTCGCCCGACTTCGGCGGGTTGTTCAGCGCCAGCTCGACGCAGCGCACCGTGTCCTGGATGTGGATGAAGGCCCGCGTCTGGCCCCCCGTGCCGTGGACCGTCAGCGGATAGCCGAGCGCCCCCTGCATCAGGAACCGGTTCAGGACGGTGCCGTAGTCGCCGTCATAGTCGAACCGGTTGATCAGCCGCTCGTCCAGCCGGGTCTCCTCGGTCTGGGCCCCCCAGACGATGCCCTGGTGCAGGTCGGTGATCCGGACGCCGTCGTTCTTGGCGTAGAACTGGAACAGCAGGGCGTCCTGGGTCTTGGTCATGTGATAGATGCTGCCCGGATTGGGCGGGAACAGGATTTCCTGCTCGGTCGGGCCGAAATCCGTCTGGACGGTGACGGTCAGATAGCCCTCGGGAATGCGCAGGCCGGCAGTCGTATAGCCATAGACCCCCATGGTCCCGAGATGCGCCAGATGCACGTCCAGCCCGCTCTCGACAATGGCGGCCAGCAGGTGGTTGGTGGCGTTGAGGTTGTTGTCGACGGTGTAGAGCTTGTGGCGCGCCGACTTCATCGAATAGGGGGCGGCCCGCTGCTCGGCGAAATGGACGACGCTGTCGGGCTTCTCGTCGCGAATCAGGGAAACAAGCCCGTCGAAATCCTTGCCGACCGTCAGGTTCGCGAATCCGATCTCGCGACCGGAAACCGCCTTCCAGGTGGCGATCCGGTCCTGGATCGTTCCGATCGGGGTCAGGGACTGGACCCCCAGTTCCACGTCGATGTCGCGGCGGCTCAGATTGTCGACGATGACCACGTCCCAGCCCCGCGCCGACAGATGCAGCGCCGTCGGCCAGCCGCAGAATCCATCCCCGCCCAGAACCAGAACCTTCATCCGCCCGCTTCCCCCTGTGTTCGTTGGGCCCTGCGTAGCCGATGCGCAGGGGCTGTCAAAGCGCGACTGTCTCTCCCGGGCCTTTATGGGGGGAGGCGGAACCCTGCAGCAGCGCTGCCACCGCGGCCCGCGCGGCCTCGCCGAGCGACGCGTGCTTCAGGCCATAGGCGACATTGGCCCGCAGCAGTCCGACCGGATCGCCGCAGTCATAGGTCGCACCCTCATACTCCAGGGCGTGGAAATCCCTGACCTTCATCAGCCGCGCCATGGCGTCGGTCAGCTGGATTTCGCCGCCCGCCCCGGTCTGCTGGTCGGCCAGCAGCGGGAAGATGTCGGGCGTCAGGACGTAGCGACCCGAGATGAACAGGTTCGACGGCTCGGTGCCGAGGGGCGGCTTCTCGACCATGCCGGTCATGCGGTTCAGGCGGCCCTGCTGGCCGTCCAGCGCCACAATGCCGTATTTGTGGGTCTCGCCTTCGGGAGCCTGTTCGACCACGACGACATTGCCGCCGGTCGTCTCATGGGCGTCGATGGCCTGTTTGAGGGCGGGCGTGTCGGCCATCATCAGCATGTCGGGCAGCATGACCGCGAACGGCTCGTCGCCGATCAGGTCCCGGGCACAGAAGACGGCGTGGCCGAGACCCAGGGGGGCCATCTGGCGCACGAAGCTCATCTCTCCGGGTCTCGGCAGGTCGGCGACCACCTGGGCCAGGATGTCGGCCTTGCCCTTGGCTTTCAGGATCGCCTCCATCTCATAGGCGTGGTCGAAATAGTCCTCGATCGAGCCCTGGCCGCGACCGACGACGAAGATGATGTGCTCGATGCCGGAGGCGCGCGCTTCCTCGACGATGTGCGACAGGATCGGCCGGTCGAACACATTCAGCATGTTCTTGGGCGTCGTCTTGGCGGCGGGCAGGACGCGGGTGCCCAGACCGGCGACGGGCAGGACGGCCTTGCGGACGCGGGACGACGATGAACTCATGGGACTCCCCTGACGACACAGGGCAGCCTAACGCATGTCGCGCGCCCTCGTCTCCTCCCCGTTTGGGGTCATTCCACCGTCACCGACTTGGCCAGGTTGCGGGGCTGGTCGACGTCGGTGCCCTTGTGGACAGCGGTGTAGTAGGCCAGCAGTTGCACCGGCACGGCATAGACCAGCGGCGCGATCAGCGGGTGGCAGTCGGGCGCATGGATGCGACGAATGCCGGCACCGTGCGGATCGGGCGCGGTGCGCGGGGCGATCATGATGACCGGACCCCCGCGCGCGGCGACCTCCTGCAGGTTGGACGCGGTCTTTTCGAACACATCGTCCAGAGGGGCCAGGGCGATGGTGGGGGTTTCCTCGTCGATCAGGGCGATCGGGCCGTGCTTCAGCTCCCCGGCGGCATAGCCCTCGGCGTGGATGTAGCTGATCTCCTTCAGCTTCAGCGCGCCCTCCATGGCCAGCGGGAACATCGCCCCCCGGCCGAGGAACAGGACGTCGGTCGCCCGGGACAGGTCGTGGGCGACGGCGCGGATGTCGGCGTCCATCTGCAGCGCCTCGGCAATCAGCCGGGGGGCCTCGAACAGGGCCTTGACCAGCTCGCCCTCGGTTTGTCCGTCGACCCTGCCGCGCGCGACGCCGGCGGCCACCGCAAGGGCCAGCAGGGCCGAGACCTGGGCGGTGAAGGCCTTGGTCGAGGCGACGCCGATCTCGGGGCCCGCATGGGTCGGCCAGAGAACATCGGCCTCGCGCGCCATGGACGAGGAATGGACATTGACCACGGCGGCGGTCTTCAGCCCCTGCGCCTTGCACCAGGTCAGGGAGGCCAGGGTGTCGGCGGTCTCGCCCGACTGACTGACGGCGACGGCAAGCGTCCCCGGCGTGACGGCGGGCGAACGATAGCGAAATTCCGACGCGATCTCGACGTCGCAGGGCAGGCCGGCGATCTTCTCGAAGGCATAGCGACCGATCTGTCCGGCATAGAAGGCGGTACCGCAGGCGACGATCTGGATCCGGTCGATCCGGGCGAAGTCGATCGCACCGGCCTCCAGCGTCTGAACCCTGGCCTTGCCGGTCACCAGGTCGAGATAGTGGGACAGGGTATGCTGGACGCTGTCGGGCTGTTCATGGATCTCCTTTTCCATGAAGTGGCGATAGGCCCCCTTCTCGACCATGGCCGAGGAGGCGGAGACCTGAACCACCGGACGGTCCACGGGCGTTCCGGATGCGTCGAACATGGTCGCGCCCGCGCGCGTCACGGCGACGAAATCACCCTCTTCCAGATAGCTGATCTTCTGGGTGAACGGCCCGACCGCCAGGGCGTCGGAGCCCAGATACATCTCGCCCTCGCCCCAGCCGACCACCAGAGGACTGCCCTTGCGCGCCCCCAGGATCAGCGCGTCCTCGCCCTCGATCAGAACGGCCAGGGCATAGGCACCCGTCAGCCGGTCCAGCGTGGCCTTGAAGGCGTCCAGCGGCGACTTGCCGTTCCCCAGTTCGTGGTCCAGCAGGTGGGCCACGACCTCGGTGTCGGTCTGGCTCTCGAAGACGCGGCCCACGGCGGTCAGCTCGGCCTTCAGTTCGGCGAAATTCTCGATGATGCCGTTGTGGACCAGGGCGACGCGGCCGGCCTTGTGCGGGTGGGCGTTGGGCGTGGTCGGCGCGCCGTGGGTGGCCCAGCGGGTATGGCCGATGCCGATGGTGGCATTCAGCGGTTCGGCGGCCAGAACGGCTTCCAGTTCGCGGATCTTGCCTCTCGCGCGGCGGCGTTCGATCCGCCCGTCGACCATGGCTGCGATCCCGGCCGAGTCGTAGCCGCGGTACTCCAGCCGCTTCAGGCTGTCGATCAGACGGGGAACGGCCGGGCCTGTGCCGGTTACGCCGATGATGCCGCACATAGGGGGTCTCCGTGGTCCGCCCCGCCCAAGGATGACGGCGTCGTTATCCTGCTCTAGGACGGGCTTGGGACGTCATCACCTAAAAAGGCGTTTCGGATGATTTCGGCCGGGAGCTGACGATGGGCGAGCGCAAATATTTCGGCACCGACGGCATTCGCGGGCGCGCCAACACCAGCCCGATGACGGCCGAGATCGCCCTGCGCGTCGGCCTGGCGGCGGGCAAGCTGTTCATGTCGGGTGACGACCGTCGGCATCTGGTCGTGATCGGCAAGGACACGCGTCTGTCCGGCTATATGATCGAGCCGGCCCTGGTGGCCGGATTCGCCTCGGTCGGGATGGATGTGCGGACTTTCGGCCCCATTCCGACGCCGGGCGTGGCCATGATGACCCGGTCGATGCGCGCCGATCTGGGCGTCATGATCTCCGCCTCGCACAACGATTACGCCGACAACGGAATCAAGCTGTTCGGGCCGGACGGCTACAAGCTGTCGGACGAGATCGAGCTGAAGATCGAGGCGATGATGGATGCCGGTCTGGATGAAGGGCTGGCACCGTCCAGTCGGCTGGGTCGGGTCAAGCGGATCGACGACGCCCCGCCGCGCTATATCGAGATCGCCAAGGCCGCCTTTCCCCGTCACCTGTCGCTGTCGGGCCTGCGCATCGCTGTCGATTGCGCCAATGGGGCCGGATACCGCGTCGCGCCCACGACCCTGTTCGAACTGGGGGCCGAGGTCTGCGCCGTCGGTGTGTCGCCCAACGGGACCAATATCAATGCGGACTGTGGCTCGACCCACCCTGAAACCCTGGCGGCGGCGGTCAAACAGTACCGCGCCGACATCGGCATCGCGCTCGATGGGGACGCCGACCGGCTGATCATCTGCGACGAGAACGGCCAGGTGGTGGACGGGGACCAGATCATGGCCCTGATCGGCCGCGACTGGGCGCGGCGCGGCGTCCTGAAAGGCGGCGGCGTGGTGGCGACCGTCATGTCCAACCTGGGTCTGGAGCGCGTGCTGAAGGCCGACGGCCTGACACTGGAACGCACCAGCGTGGGCGACCGCTATGTGATGGAGCGGATGCGGGCGGGCGGGTTCAACCTGGGCGGCGAGCAGTCCGGCCATCTGATCCTGCACGACCATGCCACGACCGGTGACGGACTGATGGCGGCGCTGCAGGTCCTGGCCGTGCTGGTCGAAAGCGGAAAGCCGATGAGCGAACTGGCCCGCCAGTTCGAGCCGGTGCCCCAGCTGCTGCAGAATGTTCGGTTCACCGGGGGCAAGCCGCTCGACACCGCAGGCGTGAAGGCGGCGATCGCCGAGGGCGAGGCGGCGCTGAACGGCTGCGGCCGTCTGCTGGTCAGGCCGTCGGGCACCGAAAAGCTGATTCGCGTGATGGCCGAGGGCGACGACGGGGCTCTGGTCCGGCGCGTGGTCGCCGACGTGGCAGCGGCGGTGAAGGCCGCGGGCTGACCTTCCGACTGGTCTGGCCTATGCCTGACCGGCAAGGGCGGCCACCACATCCTCGATCCGCGTCCTGATGTCGGGCACCGCGATCGTCTCCCAGAAGGCGGCGCGGGCCGGGGGGCCAAGGACGTACAGACGCGGATCGGCGAGACCCTCCGCATTCAGGACCCGTCCCTGTGAATCCAGCTCGAGGCCCAGCCGCAAGGGATCCAGTCGCGCTCGCCCCGAGGCCAGCAACGGCATGATGAGGGGATCGGCCTCGGGCGCATGGCCGGGACCCGTGCAGTCGATCAGCCAGCGGCCTGTGAGCGGCGCGCACGCAGCAGCGTGTCGGGGTGTCCAGTCGACCTGGATATCTTGCGCGCCGGCCGACACGGCTTTCACCCGACCGGCGAGGACCTCAAGCCGACCGGCCGCGCGCAGGCCTTCGATGACAAGGGCGACAGTGGGGGCCACCCGATGGCGGTGAACATCCCACCAGGGGCGCAGGTGGCGGACGATCTGGCCCCGGGTGCGCCTGTCGGCCCGGGTCCAGAGATCGGCGGTGATGGGGCGCAATCCCTCCATCACCTCGCGCCAGCCCCCCGCGTCGGCGAGGCGCCTCGCCTCGTGCAATCGTCGGGACAGGGAGCCGGTCAACAGACGCGGCGTGGGCGACAGCGGCCCATCAGGCTGGACGGCGTGTCCACGGGGCAGAAGACCCCGTCGGGACAGCGCCGTCGCTCGCCCTCGCCAGCCGCGTGCGTCCATCAACAGCAGGACGTCGATCATGGTCAGGCCCGTGCCGATCAGGACGATCGTGTCCTCGGCACCGATGCGATCGAGGGCACCGACACCCCAGGGGTCTGCGATCACCGGGCCGGCCGCATCGGTCGCGCCGGCCGTCTTCGGGGCGGGATTGCCGGTCGTCAGCACCACGGCTCCGGCGGAGATCAGTTTGCCGTCGGCCAGACCCACTGCCCGGGGCGCGATGGCGGCGACCTCCCCGACCACCTTGTGGATCAGGCCCGGCCGGGCCGCCTCGACGGTGGCGAGTCGGGACTGGACGTAGGCGCCGAACAGGCGGCGCGGCGCGAACCCGTCCGGATCGGCAAGCGAGGGATGGGTCGCCGTCAGCCATGCGACGAAGTCGTCCGTTCGGTCGGCGATGGCGCTCATCCGCCCCGACCGCACGTTCAACAGGTGGCCGTCGAAGGGGGTTGAATAGGCGACGCCCAGTCCGAAATCGGCCGTGCGGTTGATCAGGGTCGAGGCCGTTCCACGTTCCGCCAGCCGCGCCGCCAGCATGGCACCGGAAAAGCCCCCACCGACAATGGCTACGCTGTCGATGGGTTTTGTCACGTATCCTCCCGCTGGATAGGCGGGTTCTGAACCGGTGCGGCGACGGGGTCAAACCGGGGTGAAATCGTGCGCTCAGTTGCGCAGCCGCGTCCCGCCATCATTGATCCTGCAGGCGTATTCGGTCTGGGGTCGGCCCAGCGGACGGCCGACGTCCGCTGGCGTCAGGATCCCCCCCCGCGCACGACAGCTTTCCTCCAGCCGGGCCAGTTCGGTTGCGTAGCTGCCCGGTCGGTCCGTGCTGGCGCAGGAGGAGGCGGCGAGTGCGAGAGAAAGAGCGAACAGGGTGATGGGGGCGGACCTTTTCATGGACAGTCTCCGTTATTCACGACACCGGACGATGCGCCTCAAACGCCGATGCGCAAAGTGTCCGTTGGCGGCAAACCCGATCGCGCCTGTCCATTCGCGCATCGCGGACGACCATCCACGGCCACTGGCGAAGGCGCGGCGGCCATCGGTGCAAACCCGATAGCCGCAGGCGATGGGCTGGGCGACGGTCCGGGCATCGAAGGGCCGGGGGTCGGACCTTCCAGCACACGAAAGTCACACACCATGTTCCGCGCCGCCACCCTGATCGCCGTCCTGACCCTGTCCGCCGCTCCTGCCTTCGCCATCGAACCCGGCGCGGACGCGTCGGTCAGCCTGACCTTCGAGACCGGATCAGACACCGGCGCGGTGATGGTCGCCCTCTACGACGAGGCGACCTATGACGGCGGCCAGCCCGTCCGCGCCGCCCGCATCGATGTGGCCGGCGGCGAGCGCTCGGTGACCTTCGACGGCCTGCCCGACGGCGACTATGGGGTAAAGGCCTTTCACGACGTGAACGGCAACGGCCGGATGGATACCAATCCCTTTGGCATGCCCACCGAACCCTTCGCCTTCTCCAACAACGCCGTCGGCAACATGGGCCCGGCCAGCTGGGACCGCGCGCATTTCGCCGTGACGGGCGAGACCGCCCAGACGATCAGCATTCGCTGAGAAGGTTTGCGGGCTACCGCTCGCCACGCGGTGGCTCGCTGCCTGAGCCCGGCCCCTGTTTTCGGGCTATCGCTCGCCACGCGGTGGCTCGCTGCCTGAGCCCGGACTGTTCCAACGCTTTTTTATGAGACCCGCCATGATCCCCTCACGCCGCCACGTCCTGATGGGTGCCGCCGCCCTGTCCGCCGCTGTCGCCACGCCCGAAATGGTTCGTGCCGCGATCGCCCGGGACGTCGCGGCTCCCTGGGCCGTGGCCACGGCCGATCTGGAGGCCGATGTCGCCCCTCGCACGATGCGGCTGGTCCACGGTCGGGCCCCGGCGGGGCTGGAGGGGACCCTGTTCCGCAACGGTCCGGGCAAGTTCCGCAGGCCCGGTGGATCGGCCACCCACTGGTTCGACGGCGACGGCCTGATGCGGTCGTTTACCCTCAGCGACGGCGGCGTGACCCTGGCGGCCCGCTTCGCCGACACCCCCAAGCGGCGCTGGGAGAGCGAGATCGACGCCGTGGTCACCCCCGGTTTCGGCACGGCGGGCGACAGCCGGGCCCGGGTCGGTTCGAATGACGACGCCAACGCCGCCAACACCGCCGTCATGGTCACGGGTGCCAAGGTCTGGGCCCTGTGGGAGGGGGGCGCGCCTCTGGCGATGGATGCCGCGACCCTGGCCACCGAAAGCTTCGTCACCCTAAGGCCCGACCTGAAGAGCATGCCCTTCCAGGCCCACCCCCGTTTCGCCCCGGACGGCACGATCTGGAACGTCGGCACCAATGGCGCACAGGCCATCGTCTGGCACCTGAACCGCGACGGCAGCCTGATCGACGCCCAGGTCGTGACCCTGCCGCGGGCCAGCTATCTGCACGACTTCACCGCCACCGAGCGGTCCCTGATCTTCGTGCTGCAGCCCTGGGTGTTCGACCACCGGGGCATGCCCTTCCTGACCCAGTTCGCCTGGAAGCCGGAGCTGGGGACCCAGGTGCTGGTCGTCGACAAGGCTGACCTGACCTCGACCCGGATCTACGAACTCGAGACCTTCAGCTTCTTCCACCTCGGCGACGGCTGGGAAGAGGCCGACGGCACGATCCGTTTCGACGTCGCGGCCAGCAAGGATGTGGCCTTCGCTGTCGAGGGGGCCCGGGTTCTGGTCGAACAGCGCGGCACAGTGCCCGGCGAGCATGCCGTGCTGAAGCTGGTCACACTGCACACCGACGGCCGCGCTGAGCTGGTCTCCAGCGGCGTTACGGCCGAGTTTCCCAAGGCCGATCCGCGTCGCACCGGCCTGGCCCGTCGCCTGACCGCCCACGTCGCCGGTGAACGCCCGGACCTGCCGCTCCCGACCGGTCTCGCAACATGGGACTGGGAAGAGGGCCGATCCTACCGCTTCCTGTTCGGCGACACCCAGATCATGGAGGAGGCGGTGTTCGTGCCGAAGCCCGGAGCCACCGCCGAACGCGACGCCTGGCTGGTCGCCCCGTCGATCAATCTGGCCGAGGGCGTGACCGAACTGCACGTCTTCGACGCCGCCTCGGTCGAGGGCGGACCGGTGGCGACCTGGCGGGCCGACGTCGCCCTGCCGGCCGGCTTCCACGGGGCGTGGAGAGGGTGACAGGCTCGACGGCATTCGCCAGTCATCGCCGGGTCCTGACAGGCTGAACCCTCGCCGTTGATCGCTGCGGCGCAGCCGGGGTAAGCGACGCAAAAGCAGGAGTTTCCCGTGCTGCTGGTCTCGCTTTTTCTGAACGTCCTGGTCCTCGTTCCTGTCCTGGGCGTCCTTGCCGCCAATGGTCGGGCGGCCGATTACGGCTGGGGCTCCGATACGGCGTCACGGCGAATTCTGATCGCAATCTACGCGGCGATACTGGCTGCGAGCCTCCTGCTGATCGCGGGCGTTTTTCTGAACCGCGAGGTCGTGGCCTGGGCCCAGGCGCTCCTCGGTGTCCAGATTGTCTACAAGCTTCTGACCGCGCCGTTGGTCGGCCTTCGCAACCCCGTTGTACTGTCGAACCTCGGCATCGCCATCGTTCATGCCGCGACGCTGGTCCTCACGGCGAGCTGAGTGCTTGTCCAGGCGGCCCCGGCGGCAGGCTCAATACCAGCCGGCCTCGCGCAGGGCCCGGGCGTAGCGGCGGCTGACCGGCACGGTCACGCCGCCGTCCAGGGTCAGGGTCGCCCGACCGTCGCCCCGGGCCACGTCGCGCACCGCGTCCTTCGCCACCCACCAGCTGCGGTGGGTCTGGGACCCCTCCAGCCCCTCCAGCTCCTCCAGCGCATCCGACAGCCGCATCAGGATCAGGTCGGAGCCCCGGTCGGTATGGATGCGCAGATAGTGGTCCTCGGCCTGGACCGCCCGGATGGCGGCCCCGCGCAGCTTCAGCGGCAGCCGGTCGGGGAAGCGGGCAGGCGCGGTGCCGGTCGGGGCAGCGTGGGTCTGGACCGGCTGGGCCTTGCCGAGGAAGACGTTGAGGGCGCTCATCACCGCCGTGATCGTGACGACAGGGCCGAACGACAGCGGCAAGGCGGCCAGCGCATAAAGACGCCCCTCGAAGATCAGACCCGTGGCCGACCAGACCAGCAGCGTGACCGGCCCGCTGATCAGCGCGGTCAGACCCACGACGGTCAGCCAAGGCCGCTCGTCCATGTCGATCCAGCGCTCGATCAGCCGCGAACAGACATGCCCCCAGCTCGCCCCCGCCAGCATGACCGGCACCCAGTAGACGAGCCGCAGCCACAACGGCGCCTCCACCGTGCCGAACGCACCGGTCAAGGCCAGAACGACGCCCGCTGCCGTCGCAAGGCCCAGACCCCGCACCAGAGTCACGGTCGGCGAACGGCCGGGACGGGCCGAAGGCTGTGGCAAGGTGGCAGTCATGGCTGGACGGGCGGCTCCGGCAAATGGCATCTGGGGTCGGGGCGTTCGCAGATCACCAAAAGGCGTTTCGATGAAGTTGGCAATCGCGGCGATCGTCACGGCCCTGGCGACCCCTGCCCTGGCGACCTCGGCCCTGGCGTCCGACCTGACGCTGGAGATCGCCTCGCGCGGCACGGGCGGCTCGATCGCCGTGGCCGTCTATCGCGACGCCGCCTCGTTCCGGCGCGGCGAGGGGCCGGTCGCGACGCGGACCGTGCCGCGCACGGGGGCCGTCACCCCGGTCGTCATCCCGGGACTGGCGCCGGGCCGCTATGCGGTGGCGGCCTTTCACGACACGGATGGCAATGGCGACCTGACCCTGTGGCCCATCGGCATGCCGAAGGAGGCCTATGGATTTTCCAACGACGCGCGGGGACGGTTCGGACCACCGCCGTTCGACGCCGCCGCGATCGACGTACCGGCGGGGGGCGCACGGGTGGCCTTCACCGTGCGATAGGGCGCGTCCGTTCGCGAAGGCTGGGTGGCCGGCCGCGAAGCGGGGCTGGCCCGCCGGGCGGTGACACTGGACGGTGGTTCGAACCCGCAAGGACACCGCCATGACCCACGTGATCCCGACCAGAGGCCCGCTTCGCAGAAGCCTGACGTTCGTCCCGCCCCTGATCGCGGCGGCGGTGCTGGGCTGGTTCCTGTTCGTGCTCGCGCCGGGCCAGGGCCTGCCGGTGCGGCTGCATGCGCCCGACTGGGCCTTGCTGGCCGAACAGGCCCCGGTGCTGCAGGTCCATATCGCGGCGGCGACGGTGGCACTGGTGATCGGGGTCGTTCTGCTGGCGGGCGTCAAGGGCAACACCCTGCACCGCACCCTGGGCTGGACCTGGGCCATCGCCATGGCGACCGTGGCGATCAGCTCGATCTTCATCCGCGACATCAATCACGGCGCGTTTTCGTGGATCCACCTGTTCACCGGCTGGACGATCATCATCCTGCCGATGGCGCTCCATGCCGCACGGACCCACAACATCGCCGCGCATCGTGGCCGGATGACCGGGCTGTTCGTGGGGGCCCTGCTGATCGCGGGCATGTTCACCTTCTTCCCGGGCCGGCTGATGTGGCGGGTCTTCCTGGGCTGAAAACGGGACCGCGCCCGGCCAGCCCGCGACCGGGTCGCCAGCGCCCTAGACTTTCTGGCAGACCGCCCGGAAACCCGCCGCCCCGAACCGCACCATATAGTCGCAGGCGGTCTCCAGATCGCCGGACCGGCACAGGCCGTCCGACAGACGGTCCAGCCGTCCCGTCTCGCCCAGGGTCAGGGTCAGGGCCCCCGACAGATTATGCCAGGCCCAGTAGAGATCGACCTCGCGTGCCTCGGGCATCAGGGTTCGGATCAGCTCGATCAACCGGCGGATCGCGGGATCGAAATAGCGCGCCATCGTCTCGCCGCCGAATGTCGGGTTGGCATTGGTCTGGGCCACCAGGGCCGCATAGTGTTTCCAGCCCGGCCCACCCTTCAGCGACCACTGGAACGGCGGATCGAGGAAGGCCCGCAGCAGGCCCTCCAGCGTCATCGACCCGGCGTTCGCGAGGGCATAGCGGTTGATCGCCGCCACGCGCTCGTCGTTCCAGACCTGCGCCCGGCGCAGAAAGACGGCATCGAACAGATCGCGTTTCGCCCCGAAATAATAGTGGACGAGGGCGGTATCCACGCCGGCCTCGCGCGCCACTTCCCGGATGGTGACGCCATAGAAGCCGTGCTTGGAAAACAGGTCCTCGGCCGCGTCCAGAATCGCCTCGCGCGTATCGCCGCCCTCCGCCTGGGCCTTGAGCTTGGGCGGTCGCCCTCGCCGGGCTGGCGCGGCGGGCGACGGGGAAGGAAGATCCAGCTTGGTCATCGACATCAGCTAGCCACGCACACGGCCCCGGTGCAACGGCGCCACAGCCATTCGTCGACTTTCATATTGCCAGGCGCTGTCGTTTGACACCGGGAACAAACGGCGTCAGTTTCACGAAAATCATCGAACGCTGAATAAAAGCGTCAATCGGCTGGAAATGAACAACAGGATGGGGTTTCGCATGAACAGGCTCATGAAGAGTGCACTGCTGGCTGGCGCGGCATGGAGCGCCGCATCGTCGATGGCGATGGCGCAGGACGCCCAGTCGGGCGAACCATCAGCGGTCGAGGACATCGTCGTTACCGCCCGCCGGACGGAAGAATCGGTCCAGACTGTTCCGCTCGCCGTGTCAGCGTTTTCGGGCGAATCGCTGGAGCGCCGGGGCGCACAGCAGGTTCTGGATCTTCAGGGGGCCGTGCCGAACCTGAACATCGTTCAGGGCCGTGCGTCGTCCAACGCGACCAACATCTACATTCGCGGTGTGGGCCAGCCGGACGCGCTGCAAACTTTTGACCCGGCTGTGGGCGTGTATGTCGACGATGTCTATTTCGCGCGGATCCGGGGGACCCAGTTCGATCTGCTGGACCTGGAACGCGTTGAGGTCCTGCGCGGGCCGCAGGGCACGCTGTACGGCAAGAACACCATCGGCGGCGCACTGAAGCTGGTCTCGCGGCGTCCCGGCCAGGACTGGCGCGGGCGGGGATCGATCGCTTACGGTGACTACAACATGATCGATGTCCAGGGCGCGGTATCCGGCCCGATCAGCGACCAGCTGGCGTTCGGCGTGTCGGCCCTGCGCTCGACCCGTGACGGCTATGTCACCAACCCGGTGACCGGTGCGGAATACAACGACAAGGACTCGACCGCCGTTCGCGGAACCCTGGCTTGGGATCCGGCCGAAAACCTCAGCATCGACATCATCGCCGACTATTCGCATGACGACGCCGCCCTGACGGTCGGTCAGGCGACGAACAGCCTGGTCGGATCCAGCGGCCAGACGATCGTCGCCGTGCCGTCGCCACTGCCGGAATACAACTTCCAGACCGTGGTCGATGCCGACCTGCCGAACTCCACCCGCCTGGAATCGCGCGGTATCTCGGCCAACATCGGCTGGGACATCAGCGACAGCCTGTCGCTGCGGTCGATCACCGCCTATCGCAAGCTGAACACGGACGACTACATCGACTTCGACGCAACGCCGCGAGAGGTCACTTCGGCCCTCGTGGCCGTCGACCAGAAGCAGGTCAGCCAGGAGTTTCAGCTGAACTACAACTCCGGCCCGATCAGCGCGGTCGGCGGACTCTACTACCTCAAGGAAGACATCAGTTCCCATCAGGAGGCCTATGCCGACGACCTGCTGGGCGCGCTGTTCCTGAACTCGCGGTTCACGCGCACCGTCGATGACAGCCTCGAGACGACGTCCAAGGCGGCCTATGCCAACCTGACCTACTCTGTGACTGACCAGCTGCGGCTGTCCGGCGGCGTTCGCTACACGGAAGAGGAAAAGGACTACGTCCGCACCACCTCGACCTTCTTCAGCGCCCTGCCCGCGTTCAACGCGACCTTCCCGTTCCGTCCGCCGGTCGCCCAGTATGACGACACCTCGATCATGCTGTCGGCCGACTACCAGATCACGCCGGACGTGCTGGCCTATGCCCGCTTCGCCCAGGGCTTCAAGTCGGGCGGCTACAACGGCCGTGCGAACTCTGCGGCCGAGGCGACGGAGTATTCGCCGGAAACCGCCGACACCTATGAAATCGGCATCAAGACCACGTCGATGGACGGCCGTCTGCGGCTGAACGGCACGGTCTTTCAGACCAACTACCAGGACTTCCAGGCGCGCGTTTCGGGGCTCGATACCGACCCGATTACAAAGCTGCCGGTCGCGGTTCTGTCGGTGATCAACGCCGGCGAGCTGAAGATCAACGGGGCCGAGCTGGAAATGATCGCCCAGCCCTATCCCGCCTTCACCATGGATGCCCAGGTCGGTCTGCTGAACTCGGAATACGACGTCTTCCGCGACGCCCGCTTTACGGCGTTCAGCGGCAGCCGCGCCTTCCAGACCCCGGCCTTCTCGCCGAAATGGACCGTCCGTTACGGCATGCAGTACGTTCTGGATCTGGACGGCGGCTCCAGCTTCACCTTCGGGGGCGCGGTCCGTTATCGCTCCTCCATGGCGCTGGCGGTCGACAACACGACGGTCAACACCGACGTCAAACTGCCCGGCATGTTCCAGACCGGCTATGTCCTTCTGGACGCCCGCGTCGTCTGGAACGATCCGTCGGACCGCTACTCCATCGGCGTCTACGGCCAGAACCTCACCGACGAGGTCTACAAGACCGACGCTCAGGAGTTCTCCTCGGTCGGTGGTATCCGCACGGCCTACTACGGCGCTCCCCAGACCGTGATGGTCAAGGCGACCGTCCGCTACTAGGGGCGCGAACGCTCTCCGGGCAGCACCTTTCTGACCGGACGAAAGGATGAAACTTGGGGCGGCGGTTCGACAGGGCCGCCGCCCTTTTTCTTTGCAGCCTTGATCCGGACGACTACGGTCCGGATCAGGGAACGATGAGTCCACGAGGAAACCCGGAATGAGCCCGAACGCCGCCACAGCCGCGCCGACCCCGCTGGAGCGGCCAGCCTATCGCTACTACGTCCTCGGGCTTCTGATGGTGGTCTACACCTTCAACTTCATCGACCGGCAGGTGCTGGCCATCCTGGCCCCCTACATCCAGGCCGAGATGAAGTTCACCGACAGCCAGCTCGGCCTTCTGGGCGGTCCGGCCTTTGCGTTCGTCTATTCGACCCTGGCCCTGCCGATCGCCTGGCTGGCCGACCGGATCAGCCGGACCTCGATCATTGCCACCTCCCTGGCGGTCTGGTCGGGCTTCACCGCCCTGTGCGGCATGGCCACCGGCTTCACCTTCCTGTTCGGCGCGCGCATGGGCGTGGGCGTCGGCGAGGCGGGGGGCGTGGCCCCGTCCTATTCGCTGGTCGCGGATTACTTCCCCAAGGCGCAGCGGGCGCGGGCGCTGGCCGTCTATTCCTTCGGCGTGCCGATCGGAACCGGACTGGGTTATCTGTTCGGAGGCCTGCTGGCCGCCGCCATCGACTGGCGCGCCGCCTTCGTCATTCTGGGGCTCGCCGGCGTGCTGTTGGCACCCCTGTTCAAGCTGACGGTCCGCGACCCGATCCGCGGCGGTTTCGACCGTCCCGAGACCGCTCCCGAGGCCCCGGTCGTCGCCACGCCGGCACCGGTACAACAGGCCGCCTCCTTCGGTGAGGTCTGGGCCGTCCTGCTGAAAAAGCCGAGCTTCTGGTTCCTGTCGTTCGGCGCGGCCTGTTCGTCCGTTTACGGCTACGGGGCCGCCTTCTGGCTGCCCAGCTTCTTCCAGCGCAGCCTGGGCATGGAGGGGGCCGAACGCGCCTGGTACATGGCCGGCATCGCCCTGATCGGTGGCACAATCGGCATCTGGCTGGGCGGATGGCTGGCCGACAAGCTCGGCAAGGGGGTCAAACGCGCCGCCTATCCGCTGGTCCCGGCCGTCGGTTTCATCATCGCCGTGCCGTTGTTTTTCCTGGCGATGAACGTCGAGGACAAGTGGACGGCCTTCGTCCTGTTCCTGATCCCGCAGGCCCTGTCGCTGGCCTGGCTGGGTCCGGTGGTGACATCCGTCCAGCACCTGGTGCCCGCCCATATGCGGTCGACCGCGTCGGCCAGCTTCCTGCTGATCAACAACCTGGTCGGCATCGGTCTGGGCATCTATCTGCTGGGCGCGGTGTCGGAGTATCTGACGCCCCGGTTCGCCGAAGAGGCACTGCGGTATTCGCTGTACGTCGGGCAGTGGTTCTATGCACTGGCGGCGATCCTGCTGTTCATCGCGGCGCGCAGCCTGAGGCGTGACTGGGTGGATTGAGACGAGGACGCGGTTGCACCTGCGAAGGGGCCACGCCTATAAGCGCGACCAACTTCTCCCAGCGATCGCGGCGGTCTTCCCATGAACATCCACGAATATCAGGCCAAGCAGGTCCTGAAGGGCTTTGGCGCGCCGGTCGCCGAGGGCGTGGCCATCACCTCCGCCGACCAGGCCGAGGCCGCCGCGCGCCAGCTGCCCGGGCCGCTGTATGTCGTGAAGTCGCAGATTCACGCCGGCGGGCGCGGCAAGGGCCGGTTCAAGGAACTGGGCCCCGACGCCAAGGGCGGCGTGCGCCTGGCCTTCTCGATCGAGGACGTGGTCAGGAACGCGAAGGAGATGCTGGGCAACACCCTGGTCACCGCCCAGACCGGTGAAGCGGGCAAGCAGGTCAACCGCCTGTACATCGAGGACGGTGCCGACATCGCGCGCGAGCTGTACTGCTCGCTGCTGGTCGACCGCGCCCACGGCCGCATCGCCTATGTCGTCTCGACCGAGGGCGGCATGGACATCGAGGCCGTCGCCCACGACACGCCCGAGAAGATCCAGACCATCGTCATCGACCCCGAAACCGGCGTGACCGAGGCCGACGTGGCCGCGATCAACGCCGCCTATGGCCTCTCCGGCGCAGCGGCCGAGGACGGCAAGAGCCTGTTCCCCATCCTGTACAAGGCCTTCACCGAGAAGGACATGGACATGCTGGAGGTGAACCCCCTGATCGTGATGAAGGACGGCCACCTGCGCGTGCTGGACGCGAAGGTGTCATTCGACGGCAACGCCCTGTTCCGGCACGACGACATGAAGGCCCTGCGTGACGAGACCGAGGAAGACGCCAAGGAGATCGAGGCGTCCAAATGGGACCTCGCCTATGTCTCGCTGGACGGCAACATCGGCTGCATGGTCAACGGCGCAGGCCTGGCCATGGCGACGATGGACATCATCAAGCTGTACGGCAAGGAGCCCGCCAACTTCTGCGACGTCGGCGGCGGCGCCGGCAAGGACAAGGTGGCGGCGGCCTTCAAGATCATCACCGCCGACCCGAACGTCCAGGGCATTCTGGTCAACATCTTCGGCGGCATCATGAAGTGCGACGTGATCGCCGAGGGCGTGGTCGCGGCCGTGAAGGAAGTGGGCCTGAAGGTGCCGTTGGTCGTGCGCCTGGAAGGCACCAATGCCGAGCTGGGCAAGAAGATCCTGAACGAGAGCGGCCTGACCATCCAGGCCGCCGACGACCTCGACGACGCCGCCCAGAAGATCGTCGCGGCGGTCGGCTGAGCCCAGCGCTCAGTCTCCACCGCCCTGCTGACAGACACATCCAGAGATCGATAGACCCATGTCCATCCTCGTCGACAAGAACACCAAAATCATCGTCCAGGGCCTTACCGGCAAGACGGGCGGCTTCCATACCGAACAGGCGCTGGCCTATCACGGGACGCAGATGGTCGCGGGCGTGCACCCGTCCAAGGGCGGCACGAACTGGACCGGGTCGCATGGCGAAAGCCTGCCGATCTACGCCTCGGTCGGCGAGGCGAAGGAGGCCACCGGGGCCGACGCCTCGGTGATCTATGTCCCGCCGTCGGGTGCGGCCGCCGCCATTATCGAGGCGATCGATGCCGAAATCCCCTTCATCACCTGCATCACCGAGGGCATCCCGGTGCTGGACATGGTCAGGGTCAAGCGGCACCTCGAAGGCTCGAAGTCCCGCCTGCTGGGCCCCAACTGCCCCGGCATCCTGACGCCGGACGAATGCAAGATCGGCATCATGCCGGGCTCCATCTTCAAGAAGGGCTCGGTCGGCGTCGTGTCGCGTTCGGGCACCCTGACCTATGAAGCCGTGTTCCAGACCACCAACGAGGGCCTGGGCCAGACCACGGCGGTCGGCATCGGCGGCGATCCGGTCAAGGGCACCGAGTTCATCGACGTGCTGGAGATGTTCCTGGCCGACCCGGAGACGACCTCGATCATCATGATCGGCGAGATCGGCGGCGGCGCGGAAGAAGACGCCGCCCAGTTCCTGATCGACGAGGCGAAGAAGGGCCGCAAGAAGCCGATGGCCGGCTTCATCGCCGGACGCACCGCGCCCAAGGGCCGCACCATGGGCCACGCCGGGGCCGTGGTCAGTGGCGGCAAGGGCGATGCCGAGTCCAAGATCGCGGCGATGGAAGCGGCCGGCATCACCATGTCGCCCTCGCCCGCGCGGCTGGGCAAGACGCTGGTGGAAGTCCTGAAGGGGTAGACGTGGTGTCTCCTCCCCGTCGCTTCGCGATGGGGAGGTGGATCCGTAGCGAAGCGGAGGAGACGGAGGGGCCGGCGATCGCCGCCGCTGCTCGCCGCTCGTCGCGCCTCGGCATACGGGCGCAGGACAACGGCGGCGCCGTTCTGCACGCCCCGCAGCCCGTCGTTGCTTCAAGAACCCCTCCGTCACGGCGCGAAGATGCGCCGCGCCACCTCCCCATGCCTTCGGCGCGGGGAGGAGATGCCAGATCGGGGCATTTTTCTGCCCGTTCGCCCTCCTTCGGTCATGACCCATAAGGAAACAGCGCCTATATCAACCGCGCTGGCCTCACGCGGATGTGACCGCTGATCAACCCCGGGGCCGAATTCGGGACGACGATACCATGGCGGACGATGCCGGTCGGCTGAATCAGGTCTTTGCCGAGACCAGCTTCCTGTATGGCTCCAACGCCGCCTTCATCGAGGGGCTGCATGACAAATGGGCGGCCGATCCGTCCAGTGTGTCGGCCGAATGGCGGGCTTTCTTCGACCAGTTGAGGGACTCGGCCGCGACCGTCCAGGCGTCCTCGGCCGCCGGAAGCTGGGGCCGGTCCCGGGCGACCGAGCCGAGCGAGGAGACCGGCGTGTTCGACGGTCGCTGGCCCGCCCCCCGGCCTGACCCGAAGGCAAAGCCCGCCGCCGCGCCTGCGTCCCCCGCCGCGACCGGAGCCTCCGCCGAGGAGGTCCGCGCCGCCGCCCATGATTCGATCCGCGTCCTGATGCTGATCCGCAGCTATCGCGTGCGCGGCCACCTGCAGGCGACCCTGGACCCGCTGGGCATCGAGGCCAGGACGAACAATCCCGAATTGACGCCCGAGTTCTACGGCTTCACCGAGGCCGATCTGGACCGGCCCATCTATCTGGACGGGGTCCTGGGCCTGCAGACCGGCACGATCCGCGAGGTCATGGCGATCCTGAAGCGGACCTACTGCGGCAATATCGGCATCCAGTTCATGCATATCGCGGAACCGGAGGAGAAGGCCTGGATCCAGCAGCGCTTCGAGGGCCCGGACGCCTTCGAGAAGAACGGCTTCACCCGGGAAGGCAAGATCGCCATCCTGAACAAGCTGATCGAGGCCGAGGGCTTCGAGCGGTTCCTGCACAAGCGCTTCCCCGGAACCAAGCGGTTCGGCCTGGACGGCGGCGAGGCCATGGTCCCGGCGCTGGAGCAGATGATCAAGCGCGGCGGGGCCCTGGGCGTCGATGAGATCGTCATCGGCATGGCCCACCGGGGCCGCCTGAACACGCTCGCAGCCGTCATGGGCAAGCCCTACAAGGCCATCTTCCACGAATTCCAGGGCGGCTCGACGGTGCCCAGCGACATCGAGGGATCGGGCGACGTCAAATATCACATGGGCGCGTCCTCGAACCGCGAGTTCGACGGCAACCACGTCCATCTGTCGCTGACCGCCAACCCGTCGCACCTCGAGATCGTCAACCCGGTCGTGCTGGGCAAGGCGCGGGCGAAACAGGCGTTCGACATCCGCGAGGCCAACGCCGGTCTGCCGGAGGCCCAGTGGGCGCTGGACCGGTCCAAGGTCATGCCGCTGCTGATCCACGGCGACGCGGCCTTCGCCGGCCAGGGCGTGGTGGCCGAATGTTTCGCCCTGATGGGGCTGAAGGGCTACCGCACCGGCGGGACGATGCATTTCGTCATCAACAACCAGATCGGCTTCACCACCAGCCCGCGCAACAGCCGGTCCAGCCCCTATCCATCGGACGTGGCCCTGATGGTTCAGGCGCCGATCCTGCACGTCAACGGCGATGACCCGGAAGCCGTCGTCTTCGCCGCCAAGGTCGCGACCGAGTTCCGCCAGAAGTTCAAGAAGGACGTGGTGGTGGACATGTTCTGCTACCGCCGCTTCGGCCACAACGAGGGCGACGATCCGACCTTCACCCAGCCGGTGATGTATTCGAAGATTCGCAGCCTGCCCTCGACCCGCGAAATCTATTCGAAGCGTCTGGTGGAGGAGGGCGTCCTGACCGCCGCCGAGGTCGAGGCCGAGGTCGCCCGCTTCGAACAGTATCTGGACGAGCAGTTCGAAGCCGGAAAGAGCTTCGTCGCCGACAAGGCCGACTGGCTTGACGGCCAGTGGAAGGGCGTGGGCCTGCCCGACGGCGAGGAGCGTCGCGGCGACACGGCGGTGCCCGAGGCCAGGTTGAAGGACCTCGGCCACCGGCTGACGACCATTCCGAACCAGGTCGACATCCACAAGACGCTGAAGCGCGTCATCGAGGCGCGCCGCGCCACGATCGACAAGGGCACCGACATCGACTGGGCCACGGCCGAGAGTCTGGCCTTCGCCAGTCTGTTGACCGAGGGCTTCCCGGTGCGCCTGTCGGGCCAGGATTCCGTGCGCGGCACCTTCAGCCAGCGCCACTCCGGCATCGTCGATCAGACCACGGAGGAACGCTATGTTCCGCTGAACAACCTGGGCGGCGACTACCAGCATTTCGAGGTCATCGATTCCGCCCTGTCGGAAGAGGCGGTGCTGGGCTTCGAATACGGCTATGCGCTCAGCGACCCCAACACCCTGGTGATGTGGGAGGCCCAGTTCGGCGACTTCGTGAACGGGGCCCAGGTCGTGATCGACCAGTTCATCAGTTCCGGCGAACGCAAGTGGCTGCGGATGTGCGGCCTGACCATGCTGCTGCCCCACGGCTATGAGGGTCAGGGTCCGGAGCATTCCTCGGCCCGGCTGGAGCGGTTCCTGCAGCAGTGCGCCGAGGACAATATGCAGGTCGCCAACTGCACGACCCCGGCCAATTATTTCCACATCCTGCGCCGCCAGATGCACCGGCCGTTCAGGAAGCCGCTGATCATCATGACGCCCAAGAGCCTGTTGCGGCACAAGAAGGCGGTCTCGACCCTTGCGGACATGGCCGAGGGCTCGTCCTTCCACCGCGTCCTGCACGACGACGCCCAGACGCGTCCCGAGGTGTCGGGCATCGCCATCAAGGGCGACAAGGACATCCGCCGCGTCGTCCTGTGCTCGGGCAAGGTCTATTACGACCTGCTGGACGCGCGCGAGAAGAAGGGCGTCAACGACGTCTATCTGATGCGGCTGGAGCAGTTCTATCCGTGGCCGATCAAGTCCCTGTCGACCGAACTGGGCCGCTTCCCCAATGCGGAGCTGGTCTGGTGCCAGGAAGAGCCCAAGAACATGGGCGGATGGACCTTCGTCGATCCCTGGCTGGAGCTGACGCTGGACAAGCTGGATATGAAGTCGAAACGCGCCCGCTACGTCGGACGGCCCGCCTCGGCCTCGACCGCCGCCGGGCTGATGAGCCGCCATCTGAAGGAACTCGAGGCCTTTACCTCCGAGGCCCTCGCCTGATTGCCGGCGTCGGGCACCTCCCGCCCGACGCCATTATCGCCTATATGACCGCCACGTCCTGACGCTGACTGAACGACCGGAACCCTCCCCATGGCCGACATCCTGACCCCCACGCTCGGTGAATCCGTTTCCGAGGCGACCATCGCCAAATGGTCCAAAAAGGTCGGTGACGCGGTCAGGAAGGACGAGACTCTGGTCGAGCTGGAAACCGACAAGGTCTCGCTGGAGGTCGTCTCGCCGACGGACGGCACCCTGGGGGCCATCCACTTCGCCGAGGGCGACACGGTCACCCCGGGCGCGATCCTGGGGGCCGTCACCGAAGGCGCCGCCGCCACCGGGCCCGCCGATGTTGCTGCTGCGCCGGTCGCCGCCACCCCCGCGCCGACGCCGGCACCCGCCGCGCCTTCGGGCGGTTCGGCCAACAGCGGATCGGCCGCCTTCAAGGCCCCCGCCGCCGACGCGGCCCTGTCGCCTTCGGTTCAGCGGATCGTGACCGAGAACAACCTGGATGCCTCGGCCATCGCGCCGACCGGCCCCAAGGGCAACATCACCAAGGGCGATGCCCTGGCCGCCGCCGGTGCCGCGACGTCCGCACCGGCCAGGGCCACGGCACCCGCACCCGCACCCGCACCCGCTCCGGCCGTGGCCGTCGCGCCGCGCGCCGACCAGCCGCGCGAGGAACGGGTCAAGATGACGCGGCTGCGCCAGACCATCGCGCGCCGCCTGAAGGAATCCCAGAATACCGCCGCCCAGCTGACCACCTTCAACGAGGTGGACATGACTACCGTTATGGCCCTGCGCACCCAGTACAAGGACGCGTTCGAGAAGGCGCATGGCGTGAAGCTGGGCTTCATGAGCTTCTTCACCCGCGCGGTTGTCGCGGCGCTGAAGGAGATCCCGGCCGTCAATGCCGAGATCGACGGCACCGACATCATCTACAAGAACCACTATGACATCGGCGTCGCTGTCGGGACCGAGAAGGGTCTGGTCGTGCCGGTGCTGCGCGACGCCGACACCCTGTCGCTGGCGGGCATCGAGAAGGGCATTGCCGCGCTCGGCAGGGCCGCCCGCGACGGCGACCTGACGCTGGACCAGCTGCAGGGCGGCACCTTCACCATCACCAACGGCGGCACCTATGGCTCGCTGATGTCGACCCCGATCCTGAATGCGCCGCAGTCCGGCATCCTGGGCATGCACAACATCGTCCAGCGCCCGATGGCCGTGAACGGCCAGGTCGAGATCCGGCCGATGATGTATCTGGCCCTCAGCTACGACCACCGCATCGTCGACGGCAAGGAGGCCGTGACCTTCCTGGTGCGGATCAAGCAGCTGCTGGAAGACCCGGCGCGGGCGCTGCTGGACCTCTAGAGCATGATCGTTTGAGGTGGACCCACGTCGTGGGTCCAACCGAAAGCGTGAATCATGCCCTCGCTCATATCTGGAGCCTGATTCACGGCATCGGCGGAATCGCGAAGCGATTCCCCCTCAGCCGATCAGGCTCTAGGAGTCGTTGGGTCGCGATACGGCGGCCTGCGGTTCAGACACCCATATGCAAGGCGCGGCGGTCGAGGTCCAGCGCGCCCTGCACGACCGCGACGGGATCAGTGCCCCGAGGTAGATCGCTGCATGGCACGGCGCGGTGACGCGGATCCGCGGGGGGCGGGCCAGGGTCGAGCGGCAGGACCGCGAAACAGAAATACCGACCGCGCCTGATGGCCTGGACGTCGGGGTCAGCGAAGATGCCCCCGGAGGCCATGCCATCGCTCCCATAGGCGGGGGGCGGCCGTTCGGAGCGCCAGGTCAAGGCCCCGGGCCCGTAGGCATCGATCCGGCTCACCCCGCGATAGTGGAGGGGCGTCGGCCTCCAGATCTCAACCCTGTCCAGTCCGCCGACATAGCTCGCCAGGGCCGCGTCGGACAGCTGCGCAGTGGCGCGGAGCCTCGGCCACCGCAGCTTGGCGCTGCCGTGCTCCATGACGACGAAGGCGACATCGTCGGGGAGGTGGAATTGGTCGCGCAGCACTTTTTCCTGCCCGTCGCGCTGCGTCCGACCCAGCAGGAGGATCAGACCGCAGAGGGTCGCGATGATCGCCACCGCCGTGATCCGCTGGGCGTGGGTCGCCTCGCCCCAGCGGGCCCTGAGCGAGCTTGAGGGAAGCATCGACCGGCTCATGGCTCACTCCGTGTCGGCCTGCCTCACGGGGGCCGCGTCGTCAGGCCGGATCGACGCCAGAACGGCGTCTGTGTCCTGCCCAAGGGCCGGGGGCGGGACGTCGTACCGCATGGGCGTCTGCGACAAACGGATCGGCGAGGCCACGGTCCGGACCAGTTGCGAAAGATCGGCACGCGATTGCTCGACCTCCAGCCCGCGATGCTTCGCCTGGGGCTCGTCGAAGACCTGGTCGATGGTGTTGACCGGGCCGCAGGGGACGCCGGCAGGTTCCAGCGTCGCCATCAGCGCGCCCATCGTCAGGCCGCGCGTCCGCGCCGAGAGCGCCGCGACCAGCTCGGCGCGATGTTCGATCCGGCCCGCGTTGGTGGCATAGCGGTCGTCGCCGGCCAGGGCGTCCGCTCCCAGCACGCCGCACAGGGCGCGGAACTGCGCGTCGTTGCCGACGGCGATCACGACCATGCCGTCCGTGCACGGAAAGGGCTGATAGGGCACGAGGTTGGGGTGGGCATTGCCCATCCGGCTCGGGGCGACGCCGGACACGAAGTAATTCGTCGCCTGATTGGCCAGCATGGCGGCCTGGACGTCGAACAGGGCGATGTCGATATGCTGGCCCTGTCCGGTCGACCGGGCATGCAGCAGGGCGGCGAGGATAGCGTTCGAGGCATAAAGCCCGGTGGCCAGATCGACCACGGCGACCCCGACCTTCATCGGTTCGGCCCCGGGGGTGCCGTCGGGCTGGCCGGTGACGCTCATCAGCCCGCCCATGGCCTGGATCATATAGTCGTAGCCGGCCTGATGCGCGCGCGGGCCGGTCTGGCCAAAGCCGGTGATTGAGCAATACACAAGGGCGGGTCGATCCCCGGGCCGGTCCTTCGACAGGGAGGCATAGTCCAGTCCGTACCTGGCCAGGCCGCCGACCTTGAAGTTCTCCACGACCACATCGCAGGTCGCGGCCAGCCGCCGGATCGTATCGGCGCCTTCGGTCGAGGCCATGTCCAGTGCGACCGACTTCTTGCCCCGGTTGGCGCACATGAAATAGGCGCTGTCGCCACGCGAACCATCGGTCCGGGTGATGAAGGGCGGGCCCCAGGCGCGGGTGTCGTCGCCCACGCCCGGCCGTTCGATCTTGATGACCTCGGCCCCCAGATCGGCCAGCAACTGGGTGGCCCAGGGTCCCGCCAGAACGCGCGACAGGTCGAGCACGCGAACGCCCGCCAGGGCCTGGGGCATCGGCGTCATGTCAGAGACCGGGATCGAAGGCGCCGGCCTCGGCCATCCGCGTCTCGCGGGCGACCTCTGCGCGATAGCCGAGGTCGTCGGCCATGGCCTTGATCTCGGTCGAGACGGTCGTCCTGTGCAGCCCGGGCACCAGGGCATGCACGAAGGCCGCGCCGGACAGGCCCGCAAGCCGGAACCCGAAGCGCGAGGCGGCGACCGCGTGGTGCAGATAGCTCTCGCCGACCTCCCGGGGATGATCGACGAACAGGCGGGTCAGGGGCCGGAACATCCGGCCACCCTAGCGCGGGATGCGGCATCTCACTACCCCGCGCCAAACGGACGGCCTCAGTCCCCGGTCGTGACCGTGACGTCCGCATCCGCTTCCGAGACCGCTTCGGCGGCCTGATCCAGAGCGTACTGGGCGATCAGGCCATAGGTGACCTGTTGTTCCGGGTCGTTGGCGGCCCACGCACCGTTCTGTGCCATACCGGCCGCGGCCGCCAGGGCTCCGTGGACCTCGGGGTCGTTCAGGGCATCGGCGACCAGGGCCTCGACGTCGATATTGGCCAGCGCCTGCCGGGCGATGCTGCTGGCGTGACGGGTGATCTCGGCGGTGAAGGCCGAGACCTCGGGCGCATACTCGGCCCAGATCGCCGCAATGCGCGCCTCGCGCTGGTCGGCGCTCAGGCTTTCGTCGGCCGAGACCGCCTCGGCCCGTTCGCCGAAGGCTTCCATGCGGGCCTCGAAGGCCGAGGCCGCGGCCTCGATCGCGGCCTGGGATGCGCCATCGGGATCGCGGGGCATTTCGCCGGCCAGTGCGCTGGACAGCGGCAGGACGGCGAGGGCGGCGGCGAGGGAAAGGGCACGGATCATGACGGCGGCTCCTTGGGATCTGATGACCTCAAGGTCCGCCGAACGGCGTCCGACCTCAAGTTACTTCGCAGTAAGCCCCCCCGCGCGGCATCCCTCAGGTGGCGGGCGTGCCCGCCGGGGCCGACATGACGCCCGCGCGGAGGGTCGCCGGCGCGGTCTTGATCTGGGTCATGATGGTCGTGACGGCCTCGGCCGGGATCATGCCGGGGTTCGCGTCGGCGAAGGCCTTGAACATCGCCGCGAACGCGTCGGCCTTGACCTGGTGAGCGGCCTGGATGGCATCCGCGTCGGCATTGGCTCTGGCGGTATCGGTTCCGGCGGCGGTCCGGGCGGCCTGGAGTTCGCCCTGCATGGCCTCCATGTCCGCGCCGAAAGCATCGCCCGCAGCGCTGATCTCGGCCTCGGTCGGGACGGCCGTCGCCGCCACGGGCGCGGTCGGTGCAGGGGTTGCATTCTGGGCGAGGACGGGGCCGGCGAGCAGCGCGGCAGCGGCGGCGGTGGCGAGGGACAGCGCACGGATCATGGTCGGCTCCTTGGGATCTGATGACCCCAGGGTCCGCCGAATGCCGTCCTGTCTCAAGTTACTTCGCCGTAAGCTGCCCGAGTCGCTTGGCGGGCGGGCGCGTCGACCGGTGCCGTCGCGTCCGGTTCAGCCTCTTCCGCACCATTCATGGCAAACCGGCGCGCCGGGGTCTCCGGATCGAGGATGGATCAGCGGGCGTTGCGTTTGGCCAGAACCCGCAGGCGAAGGGCGTTCAGCTTGATGAAGCCGGCGGCGTCGTTGTGGTCATAGGCCTGAACGCCTTCCTCGAAGGTGACCAGATCCTGATCGTAGAGGCTGTTGGCGCTCTCGCGGCCGATGACCGAGACATTGCCCTTGTAGAGCTTGATGCGGACGGTACCCGAGACCTTTTGCTGGCTGTGGTCGATGGCGGCCTGCAGCATCTCGCGCTCCGGCGCGAACCAGAAGCCGTTGTAGATCATCTGGGCGTATTTGACCGCCAGCTCGTCCTTCAGGTGCATGGCCCCGCGATCCAGGGTGATGGACTCGATGCCCCGGTGCGCCGCCAGCAGGATGGTGCCGCCCGGCGTCTCATAGACCCCGCGCGACTTCATGCCGACGTAGCGGTTCTCGACCAGGTCCAGGCGGCCCACGCCGTTGTCGTGGCCGAGTGCGTTGAGCTTCGTCAGCAGGGTGGCCGGGCTCATGGCCTCGCCGTCGATGGCGACCGCGTCGCCCTTTTCGAAGGTCATGGTGAAGACGTGCGGCCGGTCCGGCGCGTCTTCGGGCGAGATGGTGCGCTGATGCACGAACTCCGGGGCCTCGACAGCCGGATCCTCCAGCACCTTGCCCTCGGACGAGGAGTGCAGAAGGTTGGCGTCGACGCTGAACGGGGCCTCGCCGCGCTTGTCCTTCGAGATCGGGATCTGGTTCTTCTCGGCGAAGTCCAGCAGGGCCTCGCGGCTGCGGTATTCCCACTCGCGCCAGGGGGCGATGACGCGGATGTCCGGCTCCAGCGCATAATAGCCCAGCTCGAAGCGGACCTGATCGTTGCCCTTGCCGGTCGCACCGTGACAGACGGCGTCGGCGCCGACCATTCGGGCGATCTCGATCTGGCGCTTGGCGATCAGCGGCCGCGCGATCGAGGTGCCGAGCAGGTACTGACCTTCATACAGGGCGTTGGCGCGGAACATCGGGAAGACGAAGTCGCGCACGAACTCCTCGCGCAGGTCGTCGATGAAGATGTTCTCGGGCTTGATGCCCATCTTCAGGGCTTTTTCGCGTGCCGGGGCCAGTTCCTCGCCCTGACCCAGGTCGGCGGTGAAGGTCACGACCTCGGCATTGTACTCGGTCTGGAGCCATTTCAGGATGATCGAGGTGTCCAGACCGCCGGAATAGGCCAGGACGACCTTCCTGACGGGTTTTTCGGAGGCCTTGGCCATGGCGGGATCCTTGGAGAACGATGCGTGGCGGGGATTGGCGGCGCTTAAAGGGCCTCGTGCCGCGCGATGCAAGGGCCGGAATGCGGCGAGTCGGCTGGCGATCCTCGCGGGCGGCACTATCTGAACGGGACAGCCACCGGATGCCGCCGTGACCGACAACGCTCCCACGCCAGCCCTCAACGACAATGCAGCGCAGGAAACGCCGCCGCGGGTCCTGACCGACGCCGCCCGCCGCGCCCTGGCCGAGGCCGCCGAACGACGCGCCGCGATCGGGGCCCAGGCTCTTCCGGAGGAGCACGGCGGACCCCGCGGACCCGAGCCGACGCGCTACGGCGACTGGGAGAAGAAGGGACTGGCGATCGACTTCTGATCAGCCCAGGTGACCCGTGCGCTCGATCTCCACCGGGCCGGTCATCAGGACGTGACCGGTACCCTCGTCCCAGTCGATCCGCAGTTCGCCACCGTCGACGACCACGGTCGCGCTCCGCCCCGTCAGCCCCCGGCGTGAGGCCGCCACCAGCGCTGCACAGGCCCCCGTCCCGCACGCCCGGGTCAGGCCGGCCCCGCGCTCCCAGACCCTCAGACGGATACGATCCTGCCCAAGCACATGGGCGAAGCCGACGTTCACGCCCTGCGGAAACAGGGGGTGGTGCTCGATCATCGACCCCGCGCCGGTGACGAAGACGTCGTCCAGCCGGTCGGTGAAGAAGACGACGTGCGGATTGCCCATGCTGACGGCACCGGGCGTATGCATGACGGGATCGTCGATCGGCCCGATCTGCAGCTCGATGCCGCGCGTATCCATCTCCTCGGCCAGGGGGATCTCGCGCCAGTCCAGCCGGGGCGCGCCCATGTCGACGGTGACCCGGTCCGGTCCGGCACGGCGGGCAATTGTCGTGCCGCCCAGGGTGTCGATGGTGACGCTGTCGGTGCCGTTGGCCTGCATCAGCATCCAGCCGACGCAGCGCAGCGCATTGCCGCAGGTCTCGACCACGCCGCCGTCGGCATTCCACACCCGCATGAAGGCGTCCGCGCGGTCCGACGGTTCGATGGCGATCAGCTGGTCGAAACCTTGGCCCGTCTGGCGGTTCGCCAGCGCCCTGACCCGGTCGCCGTCCGGCGTGAACGGCGTCTCCAGCGCATTGACGACGACGAAGTCGTTGCCCGCGCCGTTCATCTTCACGAAGGGGGTGGAGGCCTGCATGCGCCGCATATAGCCCCTCGCCCGCCGGGTCCCAACCCACTTGCCGCCGGCCGCCTCGCCGCTAAGGTGCCTCATCCCTCACGGAGCGCTCTGCATGCATCGATCGTCCGGCCTGTTGCTCGCCACCCTTCTGCCCCTCCTCTCCTTCGCATCGAGCCCCATGGCCCAGACCGCTTCCGATCGGACCCCGCCCAACCCCCCGCTGGCCGCCGGAGCCTTCGCCACCTCGGACGCGACCGATCCCTGGCTGTGGCTGGAAGAGGTCGACGGCGAGCGCGCCATGGCCTGGGTCAACGAACACAATACCCGCTCTCTGGGCGTGCTGCAGGGCGATCCGCGTTACGAGGCCCTGCACGAACAGGCCCTGGCCCTGGTCCAGGCCCGCGACCGCATCCCCGCGCCGGGCTTCACCCATGCGGGCATGATCGATAATTTCTGGCAGGACGCAGACCATGTGCGCGGCCTCTGGCGTCGCACGACGCTGGACAGCTATCGCACCGACGCGCCGGAATGGCAGACCATCCTCGACATCGACGCCCTGTCGGCGGCCGAGGGCAAGAACTGGGTCTACAAGGGCTCGACCTGCCTGCCCCCCGAGGAGCGGCTGTGTCTGGTCTCCCTGTCCGACGGCGGCAAGGACGCGGTCGTGATCCGCGAATTCGATTCCGAGGCCCGCGCCTTCGTCCCGGCTCAAGGCCGGGATGGCGGCTTCGAACTGCCCGAGTCCAAGGGCGGCGTCGCCTGGGTCGATGCCGACACCCTTCTGGTCGCCCGCGACTTCGGGCCCGGCACCCTGACGACCTCGGGCTATCCGATGATTGTCAAGCGGATGAAGCGGGGCCAGACGATCGATCAGGCCGAGACAGTCTTCACGGGCCAGCCTTCGGACGTCTCGGTCGGCGGCTATACGCTGCGCGATGCGGACGGGGCTGTCCAGGCCGTCCTGATCAACCGGGGCATCAGCTTCTATGAGGGCGAGACCCACCGCCTGAACCCCGACGGCACGACGACGCAGCTGGCCCTGCCGGCCAAGTCCGACATCGACGCCCTGGTCCAGGGCCAGCTGGTGGTCACGATCAAGCAGGACTGGACCGCCCCCTCTGGCCAGACGTTCCGGGCCGGTGACGTCGTCGCCTGGCCGCTGCAGGCCTGGCTGGCCGACCCGACGACCCGGGCCCGGCTGATCATCCGCCCCACGGAGCGCGAGGCGGTCGAGGCGGTCACCGCCACCCGCAACCACCTGATCGTCGGCCTGTTCGAGAATGTGCGCGGCGCGGCCTATGTGTATACGCCCGATCCCGACGGGGACTGGACCCGCCGCCGTCTGGACCTGCCGCAGAACGCCACGATCGGCCTGGGGTCGGCCTCCGAGGTCGACGACCGGGTCTTCGTCAATGTGTCCGGCTATCTGACGCCGCAGAGCCTGTATCTTGCCGACGCGGCCAGCGGCGCGGTCGCCCCGGTCAAGGCCCTGCCCGCCAAGTTCGACGCCGACGGCATGACGGTCGATCAGTTCGAGGCCCGGTCCGCCGACGGGACGATGATCCCCTATTTCGTCGTCCACAAAATCGACCTGGCGCTGGACGGATCAAACCCCACGCTGCTGTACGGCTATGGCGGGTTCCAGAGCTCGCTGCTGCCCGGCTATTCGCCGACGGTCGGCAAGCTGTGGCTGGAGCGGGGCGGGGTCTATGTCGTCGCCAATACGCGCGGCGGCGGCGAGTTCGGCCCCAACTGGCACGACGCGGCCCTGCAGGAAAACCGGCAGCGCGCGCATGAGGATTTCCAGGCCGTGGCGCTGGACCTGATCGCGCGCAACATCACGTCCCAGCCCCGCCTCGGCATCATGGGCGGGTCCCAGGGCGGGCTGTTCATGGGGGCGATGCTGACCCAGCGGCCGGACCTGATCAATGCCGCCGTCATCCAGGTGCCCCTGTTCGACATGCTGCGCTTCCATCGCCTGCTGGCGGGGGCCTCCTGGATCGCCGAATACGGCAATCCGGACATCCCTGAGGAACGCGCCTGGATCCAGGCCTATTCGCCGTACCAGAACCTGCGGGCGGGACAGCCCTATCCGGAAGTCTTCATCCACACCTCGACCAAGGACGACCGCGTCCATCCGGGCCATGCACGCAAGGCCGCCGCACGGCTGGAACAGCTCGGCTATCCGGTCCTGTTCTACGAGAACACCGACGGTGGCCACGCGGCCGGGGCGAACCTGCGCGAAACCGCCCGCCGGATCGCCCTGGAATACACCTATCTGAGCCGTAGGCTGATGGACTGAACGTGACTTCCGCTCATCCCCGCGAAAGCAGGGACCCAGTGCTTTGGTGAGGCACGGCGGCTGGGATGAGCGTCTTGCCTTACGGGTGGTCGCAACGGCCCACAGAACTGGATCCCCGCTTTCGCGGGGATGAGCGGAGAGTGAAATGCGTATCCAAACCTTGATGGCGGTCACGGCCCTGATGGTCTTTGCCGCGCCCGCGCCCGCCCTGGCCCAGACGCCCCCGCCCCACCTCCCGGCCGATCTGTCGCCCGCGGGCGTCCGCGCCGCCGACGATCATCTGGCGCTGGAGGCGGTCGAGGGGACCGAGGCCATGGCCTTCGTCCGGGCCGAGAACGAACGGTCGCTCGCCGCCCTGACCGGCGATCCGCGCTACGAGACCTTCCGCCAGCAGGCCTTCGACATCCTGTCCTCCACCGCCCGCATCCCGACTCCGGCCTTCCTCGGCGACGGTATCGGCAATTTCTGGCAGGATGCGACCAATCCCAAGGGCCTGTGGCGGCGCACGACGCTGGACAGCTATCGCAGCGCGACCCCGATGTGGGAGACCCTTATCGATATCGATGCCCTGTCCCGCGCCGAGGGCCGGGACTGGGTCTGGAAGGGCGCGAACTGCCTGGCTCCGGACGAGACTCGCTGCCTGGTTTCCCTGTCGGAGGGCGGCAAGGATGCGGTCGTGGTGCGCGAGTTCGACACCACCACCAGGGCCTTCGTCCCGGCTCAGGGCCGGGATGGGGGCTTCGTCCTGCCCGAAGGCAAGCACCGGCTCAGCTGGCTGGATCGCGACACCCTGCTGGTCGCCACCGACTTCGGGCCGGGAACCCTGACCGAGAGTGGCTATCCCTATATCGTCAAATCCCTGTCGCGCGGCCGGACGCTGGCCCAGGCGACCGAGGTCTATCGCGGCGAACAGGGCGACGGCGGCTATGGCGTCAGTCCGGCCGTCTATCGCGACAAGGATGGCGTGGTCGAGGCCGTCCTGTTCAGTCGGCCGCTGGACACCTTCCGCGCCCAGACTTGGCAATGGGTCGACGGGCGCGCCGTACGGCTGAACCTGCCCGAGCGGGTCGCCGTCCAGGGCACGATGGGGACGCAGCTGATCGTCTCGCTCGAGGAACCCTGGGTCATCCCCGGCGGCACCCTGCCCGCAGGCGATCTGGTTGCGGCCAGCCTGACGACGCTGCAACAGCCGGAGATCGTCCGCAGCGACAACGACCCGCAGGTGATCTTCCACCCCGGCACGCGCCAGTCCCTGCAGGACACGACCGTGATGTCGGACCGGATCGTGTCGGTCGTATCCGACAACGTCGTCGGCACGCTCAAGGTCTTCACGCCCGACACGACGGACCCCACCCACATCCGCTGGCACGCGACCGGGATCGACGTTCCGGCCAACAGCGCCGTGGCGCTGGGAGACGCCTCCCGCTCGCGGGGCGCGGTGTTCGTGTCGAGCCAGGGCTTCCTGACCCCGCCAACGCTGAGCCTCGCCGACGTGGCGACCGGCGAATTGGGCCAGGTCAGGCAGGCCCCGGCCCAGTTCGACGCCACGACCCATGGGGTCGAACAGTTCGAGGTCGCCTCCACCGACGGCACGATGATCCCCTATTTCGTCGTCCGTCCGGTCAACGCCCCGCGCGACGGATCGACGCCGACGGTCCTGTTCGGTTACGGCGGTTTCCAGATCGCCTTCCCGCCCGCCTACAAGCCCGAGCTGGGCAAGCTGTGGCTGGAGAACGGCGGGGCCTATGTCGTGGCCAACATCCGGGGCGGGGGCGAGTTCGGTCCGGCCTGGCACCAGGCGGCCCTGCGGGAGAACCGCCAGTTGGCCTTCGACGACTTCGCCGCCGTGGCCCGCGACCTGCAGACGCGCGGCATCGCCTCTGCCCGGCACCTGGGCATCTACGGCCGGTCGAACGGCGGCGTCCTGACGTCCGTGTCGATCACCCAGCACCCGGACCTGTTCAACGCAGCTGTGATCGAGAGCCCTCTGATCGACATGCTGCGCTATCCGGACCTGCCGGCCGGGGCGTCCTGGATCGGCGAATACGGCGACCCGCGCATCCCCGGCGACGCCGCCTTCATCGCCCGCTATTCCGCCTATCAGCAGCTGCGGCCCGAGACGGACTATCCGCGCGTCTACATCACCACCAACACCCGCGACGACCGCGTCCATCCGGGCCATGCGAGGAAGTTCGCGGCCCGGCTGGGCGATCAGGGCCACGATCACCTGTATTACGAGGAGACCTCGGGCGGCCACTCCAACGACGCCGACCCGGTCGCCAATGCCCGGCGGTGGGCCCGCCACTATGTCTATCTGAGCCAGCAACTGATGGACTGAGTTTGATCCTCCCCCGTCGCGCGGTGCACGAGGACGGGTTCACACGATTATGAGGCGCGGTCCCGGATGCTTCCGGTTAGGACTTCGCCCCATGAACGCACGGGGCTTCATCATCGCAGCGGTCGCCGCCCTGATCTGTGGGGGCGCGGTCGAGTCGGCTGCCCGGCCGGCCGCTCCACACCCTGCGGTCCGCAATGTCCGCACGGCCGAGCCGGTGGTGGTCGAGCTGTTCACCGCCCAGGGCTGTTCCGGCTGCACCGGGGCCAACCGCGTGGTGGAGACGCTGGCGGAGACGCCCGGCGTGATCGCCCTGACCTGGTCGGTCGACTACTGGGACTATCTGGGCTGGGCCGACACCTTCGCCCGGCCGGAGTTCGCCCAGCGCCAGCGGGCCTATCAGTCGGCCCTGCGGCTGCGTGGCGTCTATACGCCCCAGGTCGTGATCGACGGCCGTCGTCAGGTCTCCGGCGTCGATGCCGACGCCGTTCAGGACGCGGTCGACGAGGAGGCCACCCGCCGCATCTTCCCGCCCGAGGTCCAGTTTCGCGAAGGCGGCGAGGCGGTCGGCATCGGCAGCGGACGGGTACCGGCCGGCGGTGCCGACGTCTGGGCCATCACCTATCGGCCCGGCCGCCAGGACGTCAGCGTCTCCGGCGGCGACAACCGGGGCCAGGTCATCGGCTCGGTCAATGTGGTCCGCAGCCTGACCCGGCTGGGGGCTTGGCGCGGCCAGCCGATCCTTCTGACCCTGCCGACTCTCGCCGACGCCCAGGACCGGACCGTGGTCCTGGTGCAGGCGCGCGCAGATCGTCGCATCCTGACGGCGGCGCTGCGTCAGGACTGAACCACCTATGGCTTCCCGCGTCCGTGCTCGACCACGCCCAGGGCGTCGGCGAGCCGGACCCTGGCCGAACCGCGGGGCAGGGGCTTCTGCTGGCCCTCGTGCGGGGCCCAGCCCGCCAGATTGACGATCTCGAAGGTCGCCGGGATCCGGCCGTCCGGCTCGCCGTATCGCTCTCCGTACAGCGTGGCAGCGCGCGCGACGATGCTGCGCGTCAGCGGCCGGGTGGTGCCGGCCAGGACATGGGTCTCGCCCATGGCGCGCAGATCGCGGATCAGGGCGAACAGGTCCGGGTAGCGGACCGTCAGACGGTCCACATCGGCGACCGGCAGGGCGAATCCGGCCCGCTGCAACAGGCCGGCGCCGTCGAACCCGTCCGCGAACGGCGAGACGCGCGCCTGGGCCCCGCCCCGTTCGGCCAGCTCGGCCTCGGTCAGGACGGCGCGAAGCTCCTTCAGGGTGCCCGCGCCCAGAAGGGTGCCGAGGAACAGTCCGTCGGGCCTCAGCGCGCGCCGGATCTGGCTGAGCGCGCCGGGCAGGTCGTTGGCCCAGTGCAGGGTCATCAGCGACACGATCAAATCGGTCGATGCGTCAGCGAGGTCCAGCGGTCTGGAGCCCGGATCGGCCGGATCGGCCCGCAGGATCGCCGGCCGGCCGATGCGTCCCGATGCGTCGCTGTCGCCGAGGACTGCCCCGAACACGCCCGCCTGGGCCGACAGGTCGACGACGACCGGAAACTGTCGCAAGGTGGCTTCGAGGCTCAGGACCGCATTCTCCGCCGCCCGGCGATGCAGGAAGTCGGCCCGGGCGAACAGGGGCGCGGATCGGGCCAGACGCAAGGCGCGGCGGGCGGAATCGAAGATGACGGGGGGGCCGGGGGCGGTCATGAACCTTCAGGATGGGGACTGGAGCGCGCGTTGGGAAGCGGCTCGTGCGCGCGCGGTCCTCGGCATGGCCGCCATCGGTCGGGGGATCGCCGACCTGATCCTGCCCCCCATGGCCCACGACAGCCGCGAGGCGACCCAGGCCGCAGGCCTGACGGCCGACGCCTGGAGCCGGGTCGTGTTTCTGGAGGACCCGGTCTGCGACGGGTGCGGCGCGGCGTTCGAATACGACGGCGGCGATTTCGCCTCGGACCGCTGCGCGGCCTGCCTCGCCTCTCCCTACCGGTTTTCGCGCTGCCGGGCGGCCTGCGTCTATGACGCGGCGTCGCGCGGCCTGATCCTGCGGTTCAAGCATGGCGACCAGCAGCAGTTCGCGGGCCTCTTCGCCCGCTGGCTGGGTCGCGCCGCCGCCCCGTTGATCGACCAGGCCGATGCCGTGGTGCCCGTGCCGCTGCATCCCACGCGCCTGCTGGCGCGACGGTTCAACCAGTCGGCCGAGATCGCCCGGCCCCTGGCCCGGTCGGCGCGGCTGGACTATCTGCCCGACGCCCTGCTGCGCACGACGCGGACGCAATCCCAGGGCGGGCGCAGCGCGCGGGGTCGGCGGCTGAACGTCAAATCGGCCTTCACCCTGACCGAGGCGGGTGCGCGCCGTGTCCGGGGGCGGCGCATCCTGCTGATCGACGATGTGCTGACGACCGGGGCCACGGCCGAGGCCTGCGCGAAGGTCCTGCTGGAGGGCGGGGCCCGCGCCGTCGATCTGGCCGTCATCGCAAGGGTGCGAACGGCACGCGAAGTCCCTAAGTAAGCCGTATACCCCTCAGTTTTTCGGAGTTTCGCCTTGGCCGACGTCGTCCTCTATACCAAGCCCGGTTGCCCCTATTGCCACGCGGCCATGGCGCTGCTGGACCGCAAGGGCGCGGCCTATACCGAGATCGTCGCCTCCAGCGATCCGGCCAAAAAGGCCGAGATGGTCGAAAAGGCCGGCGGCAAGGCCACCTTCCCCCAGATTTTCATCGACGGAAAACACATCGGCGGGGCCGACGACATGAGCGCCCTGGACCGTCGTGGCGGGCTGGATCCCCTGCTGGCCGCCTGATGTCATCTAGCCTGCCCATCGCCCTGATCCAGACGCGGACGCCCGCCACGGCCACCGCGGCCCTGGCGCACGTCGAGCCGCTGATTCGCAAGGCGGCGGCGGAGGGCGCCAGGCTGATCCTGACGCCCGAAGGCTCGAACCTGCTGGAACAGCGCCGGGATCGGCGGGTGCTGGCGATCGTCGACGAGGATCAGGACGTGGCCGTGATCGGCCTGCGGCATCTGGCGGCCGAACTGGGCGTCTGGCTGCTGATCGGCTCGGCCATCGTCCGGTCCGGCCATGCGGGCGACGACCGGGCGGCGAACCGCTCACTGCTGATCGATGCCAACGGCTCGATCGTGGCGCGCTACGACAAGCTGCATGTGTTCGACGTCGACCTGGCCAATGGGGAGACCTATCGCGAAAGTGCGTCGATCCGGCCGGGCGACGGGGCCTGCGTGGCAGGCACGCCCTGGGGCAGACTGGGCCTGACGGTCTGTTACGACGTGCGGTTCCCGCATCTGTTCCGCCAGCTGGCCAGGGCCGGCGCCGGCATGATCGCCGTGCCCGCCGCCTTCACTGTCCCGACCGGCGAGGCCCACTGGGAGATCCTGCTCCGCGCCCGCGCGATCGAGACCGGCGCCTTCATCCTGGCCCCGGCCCAGGGCGGCATGCACGAGGACGGTCGCAGGACCTGGGGCCGGTCCATCGTCGTCGGACCGTGGGGCGAGGTGATCGCCAGGCTGGATCACGACGACCCGGCCGTGCTGCATGCGACGCTCGACCTCGCGGCGGTCGAGGTGGCCCGTGCCTCCGTACCCCAGTTGCGGCACGACCGCGCGTTCGCAGCCCCATGATCCGCTATGCCCTGAGATGTGAGGCCGACCATCCGTTCGAGGCCTGGTTCGGATCGTCCGGCGACTATGACGACCAGGCCGCCCGGGGGCTGGTCGAATGCCCGTTCTGCGGATCGCGAGACGTATCGAAGCAGATCATGGCCCCCGCCGTCGCCGGAACGCGAAGCGCCGCGCCCGCCGTGGACATGGCCAGGGTCCAGACCCTGATGATGCAGGCCGCACGCGAGGTGCGCAGCCACGTCGAGGCGAACTTCGACTATGTCGGCGACACCTTTGCCCGCGAGGCCCGCGCCATTCACGAAGGCAAGTCCGAGAAACGCGAGATCTATGGCGAGGCGACGCCCGCCGAGGTGAAGGCGCTGAAGGCGGACGGCGTGCCCTGCACTGCGCTGCCGCCCGCGCCGATCGATCCCGCCAAGGTCAACTGATGCAGACCGGCTGGCGGCCGATGCGCGCCGACGATCTGGACCGCGTGGCCGAGATCGCCGCGATCGGTTTTCCCGACCATTTCGAGGGCCGGGACTGTTTCGCGAACCGGCTGGCGCTCAGTCCGGCGGGCTGTCTGGTGCTGCAGACGTCGCAGGGGCTGGAAGGCTATCTGGTCGCCTATCCCTGGCGCGTGGATGCGACCCCGGCCCTGAACACCCTGATCGAGGCGATTCCGGCGGACGCCGGGGTCATGTATCTGCACGACCTCGCCCTGACTCCGGCGGTCCGGGGTCAGGGCTGGTCGAGACCGGCCGTCCGCGCGGTGGTCGATCGGGCCCGGGCCGGCCGATGGCCGACCGTCGCCCTGGTCGCCGTCAACGATGCCACCGCGTTCTGGCGCGGTCACGGGTTCGAGGTCCGGGAGGCTCCGGACATGGCGACCCGACTGGCCAGCTATGGTCCGGACGCCCGCTACATGACCCGGGACGTCGCGCCGACCGTCTAGCTGCGGGTCCAGCCCTTTTCGGCCATACAGGCGCGGAAGGCGTCTCGACCGTCGGTGCGTTCGTCGCACTCGTCGCGCGCGGCGTCGAAGGGCTGGGCATTGTTGCCGTGCCAGGCCATGTCGTCGCTGTCGGCGTCGATCACGGTGATGCAGCCCGTGGTCATCGGGGCGGCAGACAGGCTGGCGAGGATCAGAAGGCGTTTCATGAGAGGCTCCACGGTTTGAAGCCTCTCGATGCCACCCGGGCCTGCCGGAATCCCGTTACGATCCCGTCATGTGGGTGAATTCGCGGTAAGGTGACGCTTCAGTCCCGGGTCGCGACCATCATGAAGTTGACGTCGGCATCCGCGCTTTCGCCCCAGCGGTCGGTCAGCGGGTTGTAGACCAGGCCGGACGGCCCGGTGACGGTCAGGGGTTCGGCCGACAGCATCCTCCGGATCTCGTCGGGCCTGGGGAACTGTCGCCAGTCGTGGGTCCCCGCCGGCACCCAGCGCAGGATGTATTCCGCCGCGATCTTGCCCAGGGCCAGGGACTTCAGCGTCCGGTTCAGGCTGGCCACGATCATGATGCCGCCGGGGGCCACCCGCCGCGAACAGGCGCGCAGGAAGCTTTCGGGATCGGCGACGTGTTCGATGATCTCCAGCACCAGAACGACGTCGAACGGACCCGCCCCCTCGGCCTCGATCTGTTCGACGGTGGCGGCGCGATAGGCGATGTCCAGCCCCTGTTCGTCCGCATGGGTCCGGGCGGTGCCGATGTTCTCGGACGAGGCGTCGATCGCCGTGACGGTGAACCCCAGCCGCCGCATCGGCTCGGCGATCAGCCCGCCGCCGCAACCGATGTCGATCAGGCTCAGTCCCGCGAAGGCCTCCCGTCTGGCCGGATCGCGGTGAAAACGCTCCGCGACCCGATCGCGGATGAAGGCCAGCCGGGCCGGATTGAACCTGTGCAGGGGCGCGAACGGCCCGCGCGCATCCCACCATTCCGCCGCCTGGGCCGAAAAGCGCGCGACGTCGGCCGGGTCGATGCTGGCCCCCTCGGCGCGATCCGTGGCGATATCGGCAAAGTCTTGCCCCGTTTGGGGTTTGCGCCCGGACAAGGGGTCGTTAGAAGCGGCCATGGCGCAAGGGTGAACCCCTTTTGCGCCCGCCATGCAAGACGGGGATTTCCGCCACGATGACGCGGACACGATGACGACGCCGGTGTCCAGACGCCTGGTGATGAAGTTCGGTGGCACCTCCATGGGCGACCTGGAGCGCATCCGCCGTGCCGCGCGCATCGTCGCCGCCGAGGTCCGGGCCGGACATTCCGTCGCCGTCGTGGTGTCGGCCATGGCGGGCAAGACCAATGAGCTGGTGGCCTGGACGGACGGGGCGGGTGCGGCGGCCGCCGGTCTGCCGCTGTCGGACGATGAATACGATGTGGTCGTCGCCTCCGGCGAACAGGTCACCTCGGGTCTGCTGGCCATCACCCTGCGCAACATGGGCCTGAACGCCCGCAGCTGGATGGGCTGGCAGATTCCCATCCTGACCGACGAGGATCACGCCCGCGCCCGCATCGTCGATGTGCCGGGCGAGGTCCTGGGGGCCGCGCTGGACGCCGGGGAGATCGCGGTGGTGCCGGGGTTCCAGGGCCTTTCGCCGTCGGGCCGGATCACCACCCTGGGCCGCGGCGGATCGGACACTTCGGCCGTGGCGGTGGCGGCGGCCCTGGGCTGTCCGTGCGACATCTATACCGACGTGGACGGCGTCTATACGACCGATCCCCGCATCGAGAGCCGGGCGCGGCGGCTGGAAAAGGTCTCCTACGAGGAGATGCTGGAGATGGCCTCCCTGGGGGCCAAGGTGCTCCAGACCCGCTCGGTCGAGCTGGCCATGGCCAAACAGGTGCCGGTGCGGGTCCTGTCCAGCTTCATCGAACCCGACGAAAACGGCGTCCTGCCCGCCAAGTCCGGCACGCTCATCTGTGACGAGGAAGAAATCGTGGAAAAACGCATCGTGTCCGGCGTCACCATGAGCCGTGACGAGGCCCGGATCACCCTGCTGGGCCTGTCCGACCGGGTCGACGCCCCCGCCGACGTCTTCACCCGCCTGGCCGAGGCCAGTGTCAATGTCGACATGATCGTCCAGTCCCAGGCCCGGACCGAAGGCGCGGTCAACCTGACCTTCACCACCGGCCGCCGCGACGCCGCCCGCGCCGCCGACCTGATGCGCGCGGCCCAGGGCGCCATCGGCTTCGAGGAGATCCGCGTCGACGAGGACGTGGCCAAGGTCTCGGTCGTCGGCGTCGGCATGCGAAGCCACGCGGGCGTGGCCCAGACCATGTTCCGCGCCCTGGCCGACAAGGGCGTCAAGTTCCAGGCCATCTCGACCTCGGAGATCAAGATCAGCGTCCTGATCGACGCCGCCTATGCCGAACTGGCCGTCCGCGCCCTGCATTCGGCCTATGGGCTGGAAGCGGTTTGAGAGGCCTGTAGGCGGACCCGACCAGCGTCCACCCGGGGTGGTTGGCGGGTGTGCCCTGTCCCGCGCCTGGGCGACATGCGCTGAACGTTTGACGGTGGGCGACAGCCTTCTCCTCTTTCGATTCAGACCGGGGTCATTATCATCTGTCTCTGGGGGGATATGACGTATGGCAGACGCTTCAGCGCCGCGCTCACGACGGAAGAAGTCCGTCGCGGCCCCGACCACGCCGGATGCGATCGAGATCGCCATGGGGGCCGAGGCCAGCGGTGATGCGCCGGTCGGCCCGGCGCACGATGTGCTGGTGAAGCAAGGCCGCCTGCTGGATGAACAGCTGAGACACCTCAAGCTCCAGGGGTTCAGCGAGCGGATCGGCGCGGGGCTGAAGATCATGGGCGGCGTGGCCGGGCTGATCGCCGCCGGCGCGCTCGGCATGATGGTCTGGAACGCCAGCCAGGACCGCAGCCTGCTCATCCAGGCGTTCAGTGCGCCCCCCGACCTTGTGCAGCGCGGCCTGACGGGCGAGGTGCTGGCCTCCAAGCTGCTGGACCGGCTGGCCCGGATCGATGGCCAGGCCCAGTCGCTCCGGGCCCCCGAGACCTTTCGCAACGACTGGGGCAGCGAGATCCAGGTGGAGATTCCGCAGACCGGCGTCTCCATCGGCGAACTGGACAAATATCTGCGCCAGTGGCTCGGCAAGCGGACCGGCATTGGCGGCGAAGTGGTCCGCATCGGCGATCAGGTGGCGGTGACCGTGCGCGTCGGCTCTGCCGGTGCCGTGACCCGGCAGGGTGCTGAGGCGGATATCGATAGCCTGATGCAGCAGGCGGCCGAGACCGTTTTCCAGCGCACCCAGCCGTTCCGGTACAGCAAATATCTGGAGTTCACCGGCCGCATGGAACAGGCGATGGCTGTGGCCGTCGATCTGGCAACGAACGGCCCCTACGATGAACGCGCCTGGGCCTGGGCCCAGATCAGCAATCTCCACCTGGAAAGCGGCGACATCCGCGCCGCCGTCTTCGCCGCACGACAGGCGGTCGATCTTGATCCCGAACTGGGCCTCGGCTGGGTAAATCTCGGCATCGCCGAAGGCAAGCTCGGCCATGAACGCGCTTCTCTGGCGGCGATCGAGCGATCGGTTGCCCTCCTGACCAGCGGCCGGGGCAAGCTGTCCGAAACCGGCATTGCGATCGGTTACTTCAACGCCTCACAGGTGCCGTTGTTGCGCGGCGACTTCAAAGAGGCCACCAGGCTTTTCCAGAGGCGGCAGAGCCAGACCACCTACCTGAACACTGACGAACAGGGGCAGTGGATCGCCGCCTCGGCTGCGGTTGCCCTGCATGACGTCAACGGCGCGCGCGCGATCATCGGCCGCCTCGTTCCAGATACCGAGCCCGAGCGATACAGCAACCAGTACCGTCGCGTGCTCCAGCCTCGCGCCGAACTGGCCGCGGAACGCGGCGACTGGCGGACGGCGCGCGACCGCTTTCGCGCCATGATCGATGCGGCACCTGCGTCCGCCTCCACCGCCGTCATCACCTCCCTGACGCCGCCGCTCGTCATCGCGGAGATCAAGGTGGGGAATGTCGCGGAGGCGGCCCGGCTGGCGGCGACCCTGCCCGACGACTGCGCCGCCTGTGTCGGGGCCAGGGCGGCCGTGGCCGAGGCGATGGGAGATCGGCCTGCAGCGGATCGCCTGTTCGCGCGCTTTGTCCAGCTGGCCGCGCCGGGCCCCTTCGCCCTGTCGGCCTGGGGTGAAGCGAGGCTGGGGCGAGGGGATGTCGATGGTGCCCTGGCCCTGTTCCGCGACGCTCAACGCGAAGGCCCTCGCTGGGCTGACGCCTACAAGCTGGAAGGCGACGTCCTTTTTCGGCAGGGCAAGGCGCGCGAGGCGGCGGCAGCCTATCGTGAGGCCATCGAGCGGGCCCCAAACTGGAGTGCTGCGCATCTGGGCCTCGGCCGGGCGTTGATTGCGTCCGGGCGCGAGCGCGAGGGCCGCGCAGCCCTGGCGGCGGGTGAACGCCTGAAGGCCTAGCCGATAACATTCCTTCATCGACGCCTGAGCGCCACTCGCTCCAGCAGACAGAAAGAACGAACCGGAAAACCGATCTTCGCACGGCGCGTTGCATCTCTCCCCTTCGCTGCCGCGCCCTATAGCCTCCACCGCCTTCCCCCCCTATCTTCGGCGCGCCCTGCGACGGGGACGATCAGGGAAAACGCATGCCGGTAGCGGGCGGAACGATGACGAGGGGGCCACGCGTCCTCCTGCGCCAGATCCGCGAGGCCATGGCCGACGGCGGCCCGGCCCAGGGGCGTCTGGACGTCGTCGTCACCACCATCGCCCAGTCGATGGTGGCCGAGGTCTGCTCCATCTATCTGCGGCGGGCGTCGGGCGAGCTGGAGCTGTTCGCCACCCACGGCCTGAACCGCGACGCCGTCCACGCCACGCGGCTGAAGGCCGGCGAGGGTCTGGTGGGCGAGGTCGCGCGTATGGCCCAGCCGATCAGCCTGTCGGACGCGCCCAACCACCCCAGCTTCTCCTATCGGCCGGAGACGGGAGAGGATCCCTATCACGCCTTCCTGGGCGCGCCCCTGCTGCGCGGGGGCCGGGCCATCGGCGTGCTGGTGGTCCAGAACAAGTCCGAGCGCCGCTACGATCCCGACGAGGTCGAGGACATCCAGACCATCGCCATGGTCCTGGCCGAGACCGTGGCCAGTGGCGAACTGCTGGCCCAGGAAGAACTGCGCGACATCGAGGTCGCGCCGCACCGACCCGAGCGCATCAAGGGCCAGAGGTTCGCAGAGGGCCTGGCGTTCGGCCACGTCGTCCTGCACGAAGCCCCTCTGCCGCCCGAACGGCTGCTGGCCGAGAACCAGCAGGTCGAGGAAATCCGGCTGCGAGAAGGCTTGCTGACGCTCAAGGCCTCCATCGACGCCCTGCTGGACGGGGGTCAGGGCAAGCTGGCCGGCCAGTCGTTCGAGGTGCTGGAAACCTACCGGATGTTCGCCGACGACCGGGGCTGGAACCGGTCGCTGGAAGAGGCGGTGCGGGGCGGTCTGACGGCCGAGGCCGCCGTGGACCGGGTGCGCAACGAGCACCGCGCCCGCTTCGCCCAGGCGCGGGATCCCTACATCAAGGAACGCCTGCACGACTTCGAGGACCTGGCCAACCGGCTGCTGCGGGTGCTGGGGGGCGAGAATCCCGGACAGCGCGTCCTGCCCGACGACGCCATACTGGTGGCCCGGAACCTGGGCCCGGCCGACCTGCTGGAATATCCGCGCGACCGCATCCGTGGCCTGCTGATGGAAGAAGGTTCGGCGGCCAGCCACGCCGCCATCGTGGCGCGCGCGCTGCAGATCCCTTGCGTCGGTCGTCTGCAGGGCATCCGCGACCGGCTGAGCGAGGGCGATCTGGTCATCGTCGACGGCGAGACGGGCGAGGCGCATCTGCGCCCCCGGCCCGACATGCTGGAATCGGCCCAGTCGCGTATGGCCCTGCGCGATCAGCGTCAGGCCGAGTTCGCCAAACTGCGCGACGTGCCCGCGATCACGGCCGACGGCACGCGGATCACGCTCCTGACCAATGCCGGGCTGGCAGTCGATCTGGAGAACCTCGACGCGACCGGGGCCGAGGGCATCGGCCTGTTCCGCACCGAGTTCCAGTTCATGGTGTCCGAGGAACTGCCGCGCCTGAACTCGCAGACCGCGCTTTACCGGCTGGTGCTGGACTCCGCGGGCGACCGGCCGGTGACCTTCCGCACCCTGGACATCGGGGGCGACAAGGTCCTGCCCTATATGGAGACCACCGAGCGGGAGGAGAATCCCGCCCTCGGCCGCCGCGCCATTCGACTGGGCCTGGACCGGCCATCCTTGCTGCGCCTGCAACTGCGCGCGCTGCTGGCGGCCGGGGCGGGGCGGGAACTGCGGGTCATGTTCCCCATGATCGCGACCGTGGACGAGTTCCGCGCCGCGCGCGAGCTGGTCGACGTCGAATGCGAATGGGCGCGCCGGCGGGGGCGTCCCTTGCCCGCGCGCCTGCGGGTCGGGGCCATGATCGAATGCCCCAGCCTGCTGTGGCATCTCGACGCGCTTCTGCCGCTGACGGACTTCGTTTCGGTGGGGTCCAATGACCTGTTCCAGTACATGTATGCGGCGGACCGGACGAACCCGCTGGTGTCGGATCGCTACGACGCCCTGTCGCCGCCGGCCTTGCGCGCGCTCCAGTCCATCCAGAAAGCCTGCACCGAGACGGGCACGCCGGTATCGGTCTGTGGCGAGCTGGCGGGCCGGCCGCTGGAGGCGTTCGCCTTGATTACGCTGGGATTCACGCACCTGTCGGCCCCGGCTGGCGGGGTGGGTCCGGTGAAGCGGATGATCCTGTCGGCCGATCTGGTCGCGGCGCGGCGTGGCATGACCAATCTGCTGGGATCGTCCGCCGGTTCGATCCGAAACGAGATCGAAAGCCTGGCCCGGAAGTTGAACGTCGGTCTGTGAGAGTCCCTGTCCGGGACGCCAACACGCTTAACAAGACGTTGATACGGCAACCGAAATGGGTTATCCACAAGACGCTACACGTGTGCCTCCGGGGGGAGGCGGCGATTGTCATGCCGACGGTGTAGGCGGTGAGTTGTTGAGTACGGCGACCGTTTTCATGACGGTGCCGAGTATGGGGCATAGCGTCATGGCGCTGGATGCGGGGACCGTCCCCGATGAGTTTCGGGCCCACCCGGACTGGAAGGACCCCGTGCCCTCCATCACAGAGGCAGCGACTCTCGGTTCGGGCCTGCGCAAGGCGCGCGAGCTGTCCGGCCGGTCCCTGGCCGAGCTGGCCGCCGACACCCGGGTTCACGAGCGTTATCTGCGCGCGCTGGAAGAAGACAATGTCTCCGCCCTGCCGTCGCGCGTCTTCGCCATCGGCTATGTGCGCGCCTACGCCGGAGCGCTGGGCCTGGACGAACAACTGGCCGTCGAACGCTACAAGCGCGAGACGCCGGACGCCTCCGTGGCGCTGCAGGCTCCGGTCGGCGTCGCCTTCGAGGATGTGAAGCGCTATTCGCCGCGCATCATCGGCACCGTCCTTCTGCTGGCCGTGGCGGTGATCGGCTGGAACGTCTTCCAGCGGGTCAGCCTGATGCGCGCGCCCCAGCCGTCCGACATCGCCGAGGTGCCGGAAAGCTGGTCGCTGGGCAACGTCCCCGGTCAGGACATCGTGCGGGTGGGCGCGCCCCTGGCCGCGCCGCCGGACCAGACCACCCCCGCCCTCTACATCACGCCGGGTCTCGAGGCCGAGCTGACCGGCATCGATCCCACGGACACGTCCGCCGTCGCCGCCGCGGCCGTCCGGAACGCTCCGCCGGTCCAGGCCGCCTTCAATCCGCGTGGCGCGATCTATGGGGCCGCCGCCAACTCATCCCAGGTCGTGCTGCAGGCGAAAAAGGCCGGGGCGCTGGTGGTGCGCATGGCCGACGGACGGGTCCTGTTCGCCCGGCAACTGGCGGCGGGCGAGGCCTGGCGTGCGCCCACCGGTCTTTCGGCCGTGATCGACGTGTCCGATCCGGCCGCCTTCGACGTCTATCTGAATGGCGAACTGGGCGGTGCCTTGACCGGCGTCCTGACGCCCCTGGCCCAGCTGAACGCCCGCGCCCAGGCCCTGGCCCGTCAGACGGCCGTCCAGGTCCAGGCCGAGGCGACCGCGGCCCAGGCCGCTGCCGCCCGCGCCACCCTCGCGACGCAGACCAGCGTCACCCAGACCGTCGATTCGGCCGGGCAGACCCTGTCCACCGCGGCGAATCCGGGCTGATCCGGCGCGTCGCTGCGCGTCATGGCCTTGTCGTCGCGACGGGCCTATATTGAGCGCGTCATGAGCGACCATTCCCATATCCGACCCTGGCGCCATATCGAGCGTCGGAAGTGCCGCCAGATCATGGTCGGCAATGTCCCGGTCGGCGGCGACGCCCCGATCAGCGTCCAGTCGATGACCAACACCCTGACCTCGGACGCCAATGCGACCATCGGCCAGATCCGCGAGCTGGAAGAGGCCGGGGCGGATATCGTCCGCGTCTCCTGTCCCGACGAGGACTCCACCCGCGCCTTCCGCACCATCGCCCGCGAGGCCAGGGTGCCGCTCGTCGCCGACATCCATTTCCACTACAAGCGCGGCATCGAGGCCGCCGAGGCCGGGGCCGCCTGCCTGCGCATCAATCCGGGCAATATCGGCAATGCGAGCCGGGTCCGCGACGTCATCCAGGCCGCCAAGGACCACGGCTGCTCCATGCGCATCGGCGTCAACGCCGGCTCGCTGGAAAAGGAGCTGCTGGAGAAATACGGCGAGCCCTGCCCGGACGCCATGGTCGAGAGCGCGCTGAACCACGCCCGCATCCTGCAGGACCACGACTTCCACGCGTTCAAGATCTCGGTGAAGGCCTCCGACCCCTTCCTGACCGTCGCCGCCTATCAGCAGCTGGCGGAGCTCATCGACTGCCCGCTGCACCTGGGTGTCACCGAAGCGGGCCCCCTGCGCACCGGCACCATCAAGTCGGCCATCGGCATGGGCAATATGCTGTGGGCCGGGATCGGCGATACCATCCGGGTCAGCCTCGCCGCCGATCCGGTCGAGGAGATCAAGGTCGGCTTCGACATCCTGAAGTCGCTGGGTCTGCGCCACCGCGGCGTCAATATCATCGCCTGCCCGTCCTGCGCGCGTCAGGGCTTCAACGTCATCGAGACGGTCGGCATCCTCGAGGAAAAGCTGGCCCATATCTCCACGCCGATGTCGCTGTCGATCATCGGCTGCGTCGTGAACGGCCCGGGCGAGGCCCTGTATACGGACATCGGCTTCACCGGCGGCGGGGCCGGGTCCGGCATGGTCTATCTGAACGGCAAGATCGCCCACAAACTGGCCAATGACGGCATGGTCGAGCACATCGTCGAGATGGTCGAGGCCAAGGCGGCCGAGCTGAACGCGGCGCGCGACGCGGCGCTGGAGGCCGCCGAATAGAAGGCTCGTCAGGTGACCGGGCTACGGCCGAGGGCACGTCCTCGACCAGCCCGGATTATCGGTCCTCTGGCTGCGCGATCGCGGCGAGACGCCCGGTCGGGTGCCCGGTGGATACAGTGATGCCCGTGGAAGCGGCATGGAGCGGGTAATCTACAGGACGTCGGCCAGCTGGAGCCCCTGATAGGTCGCCAGCACCAGCAGCAGGCCGCCCACGGCATAGGTCAGGGCCCGCTGCGGCACGATCCGGGTGACATAGCCCGCGAACGGAGCGGCCAGCAGGCCGCCGACCACAAGGCCGGCCACGGCTGCAGCGTGATTGGTCAGGGCCTCCGCATCCTTCCAGTGCCCGGTCACCAGGGCCCAGACGAAGGTCGCCGAAATGGCCACAGTGACGAAGAACTCGGCGGTATTGGCCGTGCCGATGGCGCGGCGGGGCTCGGCGCCCGCGCCCACGAGGGTCGAGGACACGGTCGGACCCCAGCCGCCCCCGCCGATGGCGTCGAAGAATCCGCCGACGATCCCCAGGGGCGCCATGATCCAGGCCGGACGAATCCTGCGGGCGGGCGTGTTCTGTGTCGCGCGCCACAGGATATAGCCGCCCATCAGGGCGAGGTAGGCGATCACGAACGGCTTGATCTCGTCGCCCTTGATCCCCGCCAGTACATAGGCACCCAGGACGCCGCCGATCACGCCCGCGACCGCGAGCGGCACCAGCAGCCGCCATTCCACGTTCCGGTGCCCGATATGCGATCCGGCCGACGCGGCCGTGGTGAACACTTCCGCCCCGTGCACGCTGGCCGATGCCGTTGCAGGCGGCACACCGAATGCCAGCAGAACCGAAGACGAAATCACGCCGTAGGCCATGCCCAGGGCACCATCGACCGCCTGGGCGAACAGGCCCACGACCAGAAACAGCAGAAACGTTTCCATTCAGCCCCCAGACCTGCGCCGGGAGGAGGCGCACGGACCGTCTGCTTCAGAGCTAATGCACGGGCGGGCGAAGGGTAACGCCCCATGACGCCGATGTTATCCGCCGTGATGCTCCGGGCCCCCCCGCATCGACAGGCCGCCCGCCGCGCGATAAGGCTCCGCCCCTTCGCTTTTCGAGACGTTCCGCCCTTGCATCTGCCCCAGTCCAAGCTCGATCAGGTCCTGGATCGCTTCCACCAGGTGGAGGCGCGCATGGGCGCGGCCAGTGACGGGCAGGAGATCGTGCGCCTGTCCAAGGAGCACGCCGAGATGAAGCCGGTGGCCGATGCGGTGCTGGCGCTCGCCCGGGCCAGGAAGGAGATCGAGGATCTTGAGGCCATGACGGCCGATCCCGAGATGGCGGCCATGGTGGCCGACGAGCTGGACACGCTGAACGCCCGCCTGCCCGATATGGAGCGCGATGTCGCCCTGCTGCTGGCCCCGCGCGACGCCGACGAGAACGCCTCGGCCGTGCTGGAAGTGCGGGCCGGTACCGGCGGGGATGAGGCGGCCCTGTTCGCCGGCGACCTGTTCCGCATGTATTCCCGCTATGCCTCCACGCGGGGCTGGAAGGTCGAGCTGGACTCGGCGACCGAGGGCGATGCGGGCGGCTACAAGGAGATCATCGCCACCGTCACCGGCGACGGCGTGTTCGGACGGCTGAAGTTCGAGAGCGGCGTCCACCGCGTCCAGCGGGTGCCGACGACCGAGGCGGGGGGGCGCATCCACACCTCGGCCGCGACCGTCGCCGTCCTGCCCGAGGTCGAGGACGTCGAGATCGAGATCCACGACAAGGACATCCGGATCGACACCTATCGGGCGTCGGGTTCGGGCGGCCAGCATGTCAACAAGACCGACTCGGCCGTGCGGATCACCCACTTCCCGTCCGGGATCGTGGTGACGTCCTCGGAGAAGTCCCAGCACGTCAACCGCGACAAGGCGATGAAGAACCTGCGCGTGCGCCTGTACGACATGCAGCGCCAGATGAAGGACAGTGCCCGGTCCGATGCGCGCAAGTCCCAGGTCGGCTCGGGCGACCGGTCCGAACGCATCCGCACCTACAACTTCCCGCAGGGGCGGGTGACCGACCACCGGATTGGCCTGACCCTGCACAGCCTGCCGCAGATCCTGGAGGGCGATCTGGATGCCCTGCTGAACGCCCTGATCGCCGAGGATCAGGCCGCGCGCCTGTCCGACCTCGAGGCCGAATTCGCCTGACCCGACGGCCGCGACCACCGCGCCCTTGCCCGGCGTCGCCGCCCCGCGTAGAGCGCAAAGACATGTTCGGCCTCGCCAATCCCCAACGCTTCATGTCGTTCACCCGGCCGCTCGTGCCGGTGCTGTGGGTCGTGGCCGCGGGCCTGCTTCTGGTCGGCATCTGGCTGAGTTTCACCGCGCCGGGCGACTATCAGCAGGGCGACACGGTGCGGATCATGTTCGTCCATGTGCCGGCGTCGTCGCTGGGGCTGATGGCCTATTCGGCGCTGGGAATTTCCAGCTTCTTCGCCCTGGTGTTCCGTCATCCGCTGGCGGATGCGGCGGCGCGGGCGGCTGCCCTGCCGGGCGCGGCCTTCACCCTGCTGGCGCTGGTCACCGGCTCGCTCTGGGGCCAGCCGATGTGGGGGACCTGGTGGGTCTGGGACGCGCGGCTGACCAGCGTGCTGGTCCTGTTCCTGTTCTATATCGGCTATATGGCCCTGCGCTCGGCGATCGACGACGAGGCGCGTGCGGCACGGGCCGCCGCCATCCTGGGTCTGGTCGGGCTGATCAACCTGCCGATCGTGAAGTTCTCGGTCGACTGGTGGAACACCCTGCACCAGCCCGCCTCCCTGCTGCGGGCGGGCGGGTCGTCCCTGGCCCCGGTCTTTCTGGCGCCTCTGTTGACCATGATGGCCGCCTATGGGGCGCTGTTCCTGGCGGTCTGGCTGACCTCCATCCGCACCGAGATCGTGCGTCGCCGGGTGCAGTCGATCCGTGCGCGCATGGCGCTGGAGGCCTGATATGTTCGACCTGGACATGAGCCCCTATGCCGCCTTCGTCTGGCCCGCGTGGGGCATCAGCGTCGTCGTGCTGGGCTCGGTCGTGGTGCGCGCCGTCGCCGCGTCGCGGAAATGGAAGGCGGAGCTGAAGCGGCTGGAAGATCAGCCCACGGTCGAGTCATGAGCCGCTGGTTCTCCATCATCCCGCTGGTGGTTCTGGCCGCCCTGGCCGTGCTGTTCATCGGCTGGTCGCTGAAGCGCGATCCGGAGTTCAAGCCCGCCGCCCTGGTCGGCCGCACGGTGCCCGAGACGGTCCTGCCCATCCTGAAGGACGGCGTGCCCGGCCCCCAGAACGTCGACATCCGCACCGCCGGTGTCGGCAAGCCGATGATCGTCAACGTCTTCGCCAGCTGGTGCGCGCCGTGCCGGGTCGAACACCCCCAGCTGCTGAAGCTGCAGGCGCAGGGGATCGCCATCGTCGGTGTCGCCTACAAGGATGAGCCCGAGGCGACCCAGGCCTTCCTCGACGAGCTGGGCGATCCGTTCGCCATGGTCCTGGTCGATCAGGATGGTCGGGCGGGGCTGGAGATGGGGATTTCGGGCGTGCCCGAAAGCTTTGCCGTCAATGCCATGGGGCAGGTCGTGGCCAAGTCGTCCGGGCCACTGCTGACCGACGCCGACCTGAAGCGGATGACCGACGCCCTGGCCGCCCCGCCCCGACCCCTGCCGACGGCAACGTCGCGCTGACCCCGCGCTCAGGCAGCGAAGCGCCGCGCGCTGAGCGATAGCGCCCTTAAGACCGCGCTCAGGCAGCGAAGCGCCGCGCGCTGAGCGTTAGCGCCCCTGTATGCCTGTTAACCTTTTGTCGACAGGATTCGTTAACCCTGTCGACATGAGCACGATCCGTCCCGACCTGCCGTCGGCCTTGCCCGCCGCTCCGACCGGACCGGCGGCGCAGATGCGCGCGGCCCAGTCGGCCTTTTTCCGGGCGGCCATGGGCGATGTTCAGGTGACGCCTCAGCAGACGCCTCAGCCACGGCCCACAGCGGCGGCGGCGGCGGCGGAACCGGAAACGCCGCGCGCCCCCCGCCCCGGCCAGCTGCTGGATATCCGGGTCTAGACTGCGGGTTCGACGGCCTTCGCCTTCTTGGGCTTCCTGGCCTTCTTTTCAGGTTCGGCCGCCTTCCTGGCCGCCTTTTCCGCCTTCCTGGCGTCCTTCTGGGCCTTTTTGAGCGCTTTCATTTCGGCCCTGGCCTGTTCCGGCGCGGCGTCGGCCGAGGCGGCCAGCTCGCCGAGCAGTTCGAGGAAGCCGTCGCGCTTGGCCTTGGGCAGCAGGCCCATGATCCGCTTGTCCGCGGCCTCGACCCTGGGCCGCGCGGCCTCCAGCAGGGCCTTGCCCTCGGCCGACAGGCTGACGGCCATGGCGCGGGCGTCGAGGCTGGAGCGTTCGCGGGCCAGCAGACCCCTGGTCGTCATGCGTGCGACCAGATCGGCCAGGGTCGAGCGGTCGATGCCGGTCGCCTTGACCAGATCCGTCTGGGTCAGGCCGGACTTGACCGATACGGCTTCCAGCACGGCGAACTGACGCTGGGTGGGCCCGTCAGCCCCGGTTTCCTCGGCATAGATGTCGAGCGCCAGTTGAAGGACCCGGTGCATCAGATGGCTGGGTGAATCCGCAAGCGTCCCCGCCCGCCTCGCCTGTTTGCCGGACTTGACCATCGCACGCATCCCTCTGCCGTATGCGGAGGGTTATCAGCGTCGCTTTACAGATTTATGGCGCTCATGCGCCAGGCCACTGCGCGGCGCGCGACCGCGCGCGCTGCGGGCGCTCTCGGCTTGGGCCCGGGGGCCTGGCGGTCGATGGCTGGCCATCTAGTAGGACGTCACATCACCCCGTGACTGTGGCCCGAGAGCGGTGTTGGACCTCAGCCATCCGACGATCGACAGCCGGTCCCTTGCCGCGAAGGACGCCACCTGCGTCACCGCGTGGCGGGTGGGCACGACGAACAGGTTCAGCGCATTGAACGCCGGCACCCAGCCGTGCTCGATATGGCCGTCCTCGCCGTAGAAGACCAGGTTCCCGCCCCAGTCGGCCCGCCAGTCGCGGCTGAAGTTCAGCACATAGCCGTACAGCCGGTTCTTGCCCGGCGAAACGTCATTGTGGCTGGTCAGGACATGGCCGGGCCGATACCGCGAGGCCTGGGCGTCGGCCAGATCGATCCGGTCGTCTCCGGTCACGGTGCGGACGAAGGCGATGAAGGCCTCGCTGTTCAGCCAGTCCAGAACCGCATCGGCCGCGTCGCCCCGGGTCACCTCCAGTTCGCGCTCGGCGGTCAGGCGGCGGGTATCGAAGATGTACTGCGTCAGGGGGCTGGAGCCGTCCACGGCCGCCTCGTCCAGCCAGGCCTGTTTGGCCGGGTCCTGTGCGACGCGCCCGTCCAGCGGCAGTTCCAGAAACGTGCCGCCCGCCGCCACCGTCGTCTTCCAGCGTCGTTCGGCCGCCAGAACCGCCTCGATCGCATCGGCGTCCTCTGTCACCAGGATGCCGGGGATATGCAGCCTCCGCCCGCCCGCCTGAAAGGCCCGGGCCAGTGCGGTCGCGTCCAGTTCGGGTGACAGGCGCAGCGGCGTCATCCCTGGCCTCCCGGCGGCGGGGTCGTCCGCCACCAGCCGGTGATCGAATAGCGCGGCAGGCCCGCAAACGGGGCCACCATCGACACCGCATGGCTCTGCGGCACCCTGAACACATTCAGCGTCCCTGCACCCGGCAGGAAGGTCTCGCTGACCTCGCCGTTCTCCAGGAACATCAGCAGCCCGCCCCATTCCGCCCGCCAGTCCGGCGACAGGTTCAGCACATAGGCATACAGCCGCCCGGCATCGACATGCTCGTCGGTGTGCCGGTTCAGGAAATGGCCGGGCAGATACCGCGTCGCCTGGGCGTCGACATAGGCGATCCGGTCGTCCCCGGTCAGCGTCCGCGCGAAATCGAGGAACGGTTCGGCATTGAACCAGGCATGCAGGTCATAGAGCGCCTGCGGGATCGCCAGACCCAGGCTTCGCGCCTGACCCAGTCTCAGCCGGTCGAACAGGAACTGGAAGCCCTCCGTCGCCTCCTCGTGCGCCAGGGCGATCAGCCGGGCCTGTTCGTGCAGGGGCTCGGCCTCGAACATCGCGACGGGCACGTCGGCGTTGTAGGGATTGTGCATGGCCCGCATCCAGACCATCGCCGGATCGGTCACCGCCTCATGGAGTCCTCCGACGCCGTCCTGCAACAGGCCGGGAAGGCGCACGCGCGAGCGCGCGGCCAGCCGCTCCCGCGCCGCGGCCATATCCAGACTGGGCGACAGCACGGTCACGATTCCACGGTCACCACGATCTTGCCCATGGCGGTGCGGTCCGACAGCGCCTGGATCGCCTCATGCGCGCGCTCCAGCGGGAAGGTCCGCGACACCCGCGGCTTGATCCGGCCCTCGGACCAGAACCGCATCAGGTCCGCCATATTGGCCGCGTGGCCGGCCGGATCGCGCGCGACGGCCGCGCCCCAGAACACCCCGATCACAGAGACGGACTTCAACAGGGTCAGGTTCAGCGGAAACGACGGGATCCCCGCCGGAAAGCCGACGACCAGATAGCGCCCGTTCCAGTCCATCGACCGCAACGCCGGCTCGGCATAGTCGCCGCCGACCGCGTCATAGACGACGTCGGGCCCGTCGCGGCCCGAGGCCAGCTTCAGCTCGCCCGACAGTTCCTTCTGCGCGGCTTTGTCCATCGCTCCGGCCGGATAGATCAGCCCGTTGTCGGCCCCCAGGTCGAGGGCGAACTGGACCTTGTCGTTGGTCGAGGCGGCGGCCGTCACCTGCGCCCCCATGGCCTTGCCCAGCTCGACCGCGGCGGCCCCCACGCCCCCGGCCGCGCTCTGAGCGCGGTGTTCATCTTCAGCCATTGCATACTGGCTAGCTCGCCCGACAGTTCGGCGTCCCAGACACCTGGTTCTCGGCCGCCCCGGGCCCCTGGCACCGTCTGCGCGGCTTTGTCCATCGCTCCGGCCGGATAGATCAGCCCGTTGTCGGCCCCCAGGTCGAGGGCGAACTGGACCTTGTCGTTGGTCGAGGCGGCGGCCGTCACCTGCGCCCCCATGGCCTTGCCCAGCTCGACCGCGGCGGCCCCCACGCCCCCGGCCGCGCCGCTCCATCGACGCCGGTCCGCGAAGCCGGATAGATCGCGCATCAGCCCGTTGTCGGCCCCCAGGAGTTCGAGGGCGAACCGATCCCGACCTTGTCCGTTGGTCGAGGCGGCGGCCTGTCGGCGACGTCAAGGGCGCTGCGGCCCATGGCCGTACTCGCTGGGGCGGTCAGAACGGCCGGCGGTCCGGCCGACAGCCGATCAGCTCGTCGGTCGACCGCGGCGGCCCCCACGCCCCCGGCCGCGCCCAGCACCAGCAGACGCTCGCCCGGCTGCAGCCTCGCCCGGTCCTTCAGCGCGTAATAGGAGGTGCCATAGGTCAGGACCAGGCCCGCAGCCTCCTCGAACGACATGGCGTCCGGCATCCGGATCAGGCTGTCGGCCCGGACCGCGATCCGTTCGACCAGGCCGCCCCAGCCCGGTACGGCGATGACCCGGTCGCCCTTGAACACGCCCTTGACGCCCTCGCCGACAGCCTCGACCACGCCCGCGACCTCGCCGCCGGGCGAGAAGGGGCGTTCGGGCCGGAACTGGTATTTGTCCTCGATGATCAGCGTGTCGGGGAAGTTGATCCCGACCGCCTTGACCTCGATCACCACCTCGCCCGCCTTGGGCGTGGGATCGAGAACCTCCTCCACGACGAGGGACGAAGGACCACCGACGGTCTTGGACAGGACTGCGCGCATTCTTTGGGTCTCGTTTGGCTTGGCGGGTCTGATGCGCGTTCGCGCGACGTCAGGCCCGCCTGTCAGGATGGTTCTCGGCTTCGCGTGAGGCTAAAGAGCGCCACGCCCGATTGAAAGAGGCGACCGTATCAGGAGACGCCCATGCCCGGACCCGCCCTCATCCTGCATGGCGGTGCCGGGGCCCGTCAGGGGCGCGATTACAGCGCCGAGACCGCCCATATGCGGCAGGTCGTCCAGGCCATGGCCGTTCGGCTGGCGGACGGCGCGGCGGCGCTTGACGTCGTGGTCGAGGCGATCGTGCGGCTGGAGGATTCGGGTCTTTACGTCGCCGGCCGCGGGGCCTCGCCCAATCTGGCGGGGGAATATGAGCTGGACGCCAGCCTGATGGACGGCATGACCCGCCGCGCCGGGGCCGTCGCCGCCTTCCAGGGCTATCGCAACCCGGTCCGGGCCGCGCGCGCGGTCATGGACCACAGCCCCCACGTCCTGCTGGCCGGGTCGGGAGCCTCCGCCTTCGCCGCCGAACACGGGCTGAACCCCATCGACGACCCCGACACCTGGTTCACCCGGGCCGGACAGGGCGAGGACAACCATCCCCCCGGTCAGGGTCGGACCGCCGCCCTGGCCCATGGCACCGTCGGCTGCTGCGTGCTGGACAGCGAGGGCCGTCTGGCGGCGGGCACCTCGACCGGCGGCGTGTTCGGCAAGCTGCCGGGGCGGGTCGGCGACACCCCCATCCCCGGCGCGGGCGTCTGGGCGACCGACCGGGTCGCGGTCTCCTGCACGGGCCAGGGCGAGTATTTTATCCGCACCAACGCCGCCGCCGGCGTCGACTGGCGCGTCGCATCGGGCCAGTCCCTGGCCGAGGCCACGGCCGCAGCCATCGCCGAAATCGGCACCCTGGGCGGCGACGGCGGCCTGATCGCGCTGGACGCCGAAGGCCACCGCGCCGACCCCTTCAACAGCCAGGGCATGAAGCGCGCCTGGCTGACGCCGGACGGCCAGGTCGGGGTCGACGTGTTCGGGAAATAGCGCGCGATCTTCTCCCTCCCCCGCGGGGGAGGGAGAGCGACCCGCCCACATTACACCGCTGTAACTTACACCGCTCGCCAGCCCTGATACGGTCGTTCCGCATTCCTCCGGAGCCCGCTCATGAAGTCCCGCCTGCTGTCGGCCGTCGCCGCCCTCGCCCTGCTGTCCGCCGCGCCGGTGATGGCCCAGGCCCCCGCTGCCCCGCCCGCCAGTGTCGAGGTGCCGCCGCTGGGCTTCGTCAAGCGCACCCTGCCCAACGGCATGGACGTCTACACCGCGCGCGACACCTCGACCTCGAACGTGACGGTCCAGGTCTGGTACCGCGTCGGTTCCAAGGACGACCCCCAGGCCCGGTCCGGCTTCGCCCACCTGTTCGAACACCTGATGTTCAAGGCGACCAAGGACTTCCCCGACGAGACCTTCGACCGCCTGACCGAGGACGTGGGCGGCAACAACAATGCCTTCACCAGTGACGACGTCACCGCCTATCACGAGACCATCCCCGCCAATCACCTCGAGCGCCTGATCTTCGCCGAGGCCAGCCGTCTGGGCTCGCTGGTGGTCAATGAGGACGTGTTCGAGAGCGAGCGCGACGTCGTGAAGGAGGAGTACCGCCAGGGCGTCCTGGCCCAGCCCTATGGCCGTCTGTTCAGCCTGTTCGTCCCGGCAACGATCTATCAGGACAGCCCCTACCGCCGGGGGGTGATCGGATCGCTGGAAAACCTGGATGCCGCGACCATCGAGGACGTGCGCCGCTTCCACGCCACCTACTACCGGCCCGACAATGCCTTCCTGATCGTGGCCGGCAATTTCGACCAGGCGCAGCTGGACGGCTGGATCGACCGGTATCTGGCCCCCATTCCCAACCCCGATCGCCCGCTGCCGGTCAACAATGTGCTGGAGCCCGAGCCGACCGGCCCGCGCGAGGTCACCTTCCACGCCCCGAACGTGGCCCTGCCCGCCGTGGTCCTGGCCTGGCCGACGGTCGCCTATCGCGACGCCGACCGCATTCCCCTGACCGTGCTGGACGGCATCCTGTCCACGGGCGAAAGCTCGCGCCTGTACCGCTCGCTGGTCTATGAACAGCAGCTGGCGGCCCAGGCCTCCTCCAGTCCCGACTTCGCCCAGCAGGCCGGCTATCTGTCCGCCTATGCCATCATGGCCGGGGGCAAGACGCCCGACGAAGGCATCGCCGCCCTGCGCGCCGAGGTCGCCCGTTTCCGCGACGAACCGGTCACCGACGCCGAGCTGGCCGAGGCCAAGAACGAACTGGTGGCCAACGCCCTGCGCAGCCGCGAGACCATCGACGACCGCGCCAACGTCCTCGGCTTCGCCCTGATCCAGACCAATGACGCCACCGTCGCCGACCGCGAGATCGCCGAGATCCAGGCCGTCACCGCCGCCGACATCCAGCGTGTCGCCCGCCGCTATCTGACCGACCCGCGCGGCGTGACGATCCGCTACCTCAACGCCGACGACGCCAACCCCGTCAGCGAACAGGTCACCGACGTCACCGCCCCGGTCACCATCGCCGACCTGGCCCCCGTCGGTCAGATCTTCGAGCTTCTGCCCGAGGCCGAGCGCGCGCCCCTGCCCGGGATCGCCGCGGCTGTGTCGCCCGCCACCCCGCCGGTCGCCGACTTCCGCCTCGACAACGGCCTGCGCGTGCTTGTCGTGGAGAAAGAGGGCCTGCCGCTGGTGTCCGCCCGTCTCGGCTTCGACGCCGGTCAGGCGGACGAGGCTCCGGGCAAGGCCGGCGTCGCCTCCATGACCGCCGCCCTGCTGACCCAGGGCACCACGACCCGCACCGCCCCGGAAATCGCCACCGAGATCGAACAGCTGGGGGCCTCGGTCGGCGCGGGCGCGGGCGCGGACTTCTCGAACGTCTATGCCAATGCCCCCGCCAACGTCTTCCCCCGGGCCGTCGCCCTGATGGCCGACCTGGTCCGCAATCCGACCTTCGCGGAGGAGGAGCTGGACCGCCAGCGGACCCAGACGCTCGACGCCCTCCGCATCGCCCTGACCACCCCCGGCCAGGTCGCGGCCCAGGCCGCCGGCCGTGTCGTCTATGGCGAGGCGCCCTATGGTGCCCCGGCGTCCGGCACCCTGACGACCCTGCCCGCCATCACCCGCGCCGACGTCGCCGCCTTCCACGCCGCCCGCTATCGTCCGTCCGGGGCGACCCTGGTCTTCTCCGGCGACATCGACGAGACCGAGGCCCGCGCCCTGGCCCAGTCCGCCTTCGGTGACTGGACCGCGCCTGCGACGGCGGCACCGGCCGCCACCGCCCCGGCCGGTGAGCCCCGCCCCACCCGCATCGTGGTCATCGACCAGCCGGGGGCCGGACAGGCGGCCGTCACCGTGGCCCTGCGCGGGGTCTCGCGGACCGACGCGGACTATTTCCCCCTGACGCTGGGCAACACCCTGCTGGGTGGCAGCTTCACCTCGCGCCTGAATCAGGAAATCCGCATCAAGCGCGGCCTCAGCTACGGGACCCGCTCCTCGCTGGGCGTCCGTCGCGACGACGGCCTGTTCACCGCCAGCGCCCAGACCCGCAACGACGCCGCCGCCGAGGTCGCCGACCTGATCCTGGCAGAGGTCACCCGCCTGTCCACGACCCGGCCGACGGCGTCGGAGATCACCACCCGTCAGGCCATCCTGACCGGGGCCTTCGGCAGTTCGCTGGAAACCGTGGACGGCCTGGGCGGACTGGTCGCCAACCTGGCCCTCTACGACCTGCCGATGAGCGAGCTGGCCGCCTATGTCGGCAAGGTCGAGGCCGTGGACGGGGCGGCGGTCGAGGCCGCCTTCGCCGAACACCTGCCGGTCGACCGGGCCAGTCTGGTCATCGTCGGCGATGCGGCTCAGTTCATCGACGCCCTGCGTGCCAGACACCCCGACGTCGAGGTCATCGCCCTGTCCGACCTCAATCTGGACAGCGCCGCGCTGAAATAGCCCCGGCCACGCGACAACCGGATCACCATCCCGATCTGGTTGTCGCGGCCGTTCTGGCCTAAACGGGCGGGCTGATCCTCCCTGAACAAGAGCCCTGACATGGCCGACGGCAGCCCGACTTCGACGCAGACCTTCCGCTGGGACGACCCGTTCGATATGGCGTCACGCCTGACGGACGACGAACGCGCCATCCAGGACGCGGCCCGGTCCTACGCCCGCGAGAAACTGCTGCCCCGCGTCGTCGCCGCCTTCCGCGACGAGACCTTCGACCGCGCCATCATGACCGAGATGGGCGAGATGGGCTTCCTCGGGGCCATGCTGCCCGAACATTACGGCGGCTCGGGCGTCAGCCACGTCGCCTATGGCCTGATCGCCCGCGAGATCGAGGCGGTCGACAGTGGCTATCGCTCGGCCATGTCGGTGCAGAGCTCGCTGGCCATGTATCCGATCTACGCCTTCGGCAATGAGGAGCAGAAGATGCGCTTCCTGCCCCGCATGGCGGCGGGCGAGCTGATCGGCTGTTTCGGCCTGACGGAGGCCGACGGCGGCTCCGACCCGGCCTCGATGAAGACGAAGGCCGTCGCGGTCGAGGGCGGCTACCGCCTCAACGGCGGCAAATACTGGATCACCAACTCCCCCATCGCCGACCTCGCCATCGTCTGGGCGAAACTGGATGACGTGATCCGCGGCTTCATCGTCGAGCGCGGGTTCGAGGGCTTCACCACCGGCAAGATCGGCGACAAGCTGTCCTTGCGCGCCTCCATCACCGGCGACATCGGCCTGAACGACGTCTTTGTGCCCGAGGCCAATCTGCTGCCGGGCGTGAAGGGCTTGCGCGGGCCGTTCTCCTGCCTGAACAAGGCGCGCTACGGCATCGCCTGGGGGGCCATGGGGGCCGCCGAGTTCTGCCTGCACGCCACCCGCGACTATGTGGGGATGCGCATGCTGTTCGGCCGCCCGCTGTCCTCACGCCAGCTGGTGCAGAAGAAGCTGGCCGACATGCAGACCGAGATCTTTCTGGGCTTCGAGGGCGCCTATGCCCTGGGCCGCCTGCTCGACACCGGAGCCTTCGTGCCCGAGGCCATCAGCCTGATGAAGCGCAACAACTGCGGCAAGGCCCTCGCCATCGCCCGCGAGGCCCGCGACATGCACGGCGGGGCCGGCATCACCGGCGAGCTCCACGTGATGCGCCACGCGATGAACCTGGAGACGGTCAACACCTACGAAGGGGCCCACGATGTCCACGCCCTGATCCTCGGCCGTGCGATCACCGGGGAGAGCGCGTTTTAGGGGCCGTGTCTCCTCCCCATCGCCGGGCGGCGACGCGGAGGAGACGAATGCTTGTTTCCTTATCCCTCGCACCCCGTCGTGCGCTGGTTCCAGGTGATGCCGGCGATCTTCCAGACGCCGTCGCGGCGGATCAGGTCGAAATGGTCGGAGCCGCAGTGGACGACCCGGCCGTCGAGCTTGAAGACATAGGGACCCCAGACCATGGCGATGTCGCCGTCGATGGCGATGATCGGATCGGTCAGGATTTCCTCGAACCGCTCGGGCCCCGGCTCCAGCCCTGCGGCGAAGGCCTCGGCGGCGAGCGCCTCCACGGCAGAGGTGCCGTCCGGGCGCTCGACCGCCACGATCATCCGCGCTTCCGGGGCCAGGTGCGGCGTCAGCATCGCGGCGTCACGCGCCGCCAGGGCCGAGAAGATCCCGTTGACCGGCACCATGACCGCCGCCGCCTCGGGGGAGGCCGGATCGGCGAGGGGGGAGGTCTGGACCACAAGCGCGGCGACAAGGGCGAGCACGGACATGATGCGAAAGCCTCCGGATGGACGCGGAGCTTCGCGCCGGACCCGACGCTATCACGCCGCCCGATGGCGACAAGCCGTCAGGGCTGTGGCCTGTCCCCGGCCGGGGTCGAACCGGTGTTGACCTCTGGCACATACAGGCCGGTCACCGCGCGGGTGACGAAACCGACGGGCTGGGTCCGGGCGCCGAACGACAGGCAGGGGTCCGGCGTCGGAATGTCGCGCACGGCCCGGTCCGGCTGCGAGATGGTGTCGCCGATCTCGTCGCCCAGGGGCTCGGCCATCTGCAGGGCATCGCCGATGCGCGACAGGGACGGCGCGTCGGTGCCCACCGTATTGGCGTTGCGCGCCCAGGCCAGGGCCGCGACCTGTGCCCCGTCCGGCCCGACCAGCTCGCTCTCGACCGCCAGCCCGCCCGTCGTGCCCGGAACCCGGAACGTACCCGGCCCGGGGATCAGCATATTGGCCACGGCCGCGACGCCCGACCCGACCGTGCCCGTCGGACGCACGTCCACCACCCCGGTCCTCAGCCGCGCCACGCCCTGCGCCTCGGGGGTCAGGGTGAACCGCTCGCTGACCTCGTAGCAGATCTGGCGATCGACCTCGCGCAGCAGTTGGGCGCGTTCCTCGTCGGTCAGGGCGCTGCCGGCCGTGCCCACGAACCGGCTCGGCTCCAGATGCACGCGGTTGATCGCCGTGACCGCGGCATCGTCCCGCCGCTGACGGATCGAGGCGCGGATCGTGTCTTCGCGGGTGACCAGCCCGTCATAGCCGCTCAGGAACCCGGCATCGGCGACCGGGGCGGTCTGGCAGGCGGCCAGGCCGAGACCGGCGAGGAGGAGAAGGGCGGCCTGGCGCATATGGAACCTCTGCATTGGTCTCTCCAAACGCGGACCCGGCCCGGGCGTTGCGGTCAGGAACGATCATTCCATGCGCCGTTGTGATTCCGCATCAGACTTCTATCCTGAACGCCGGTGCGGGGGATGAACAGATGACGACGCGCGAGATCGACACGACGGCGGAGGCGGATCCGTTCGCCGCCCTGGCCGAGGTGTTTGCCGGTCGTCGTGCCCTGCTGCTGGAAGACGACCCGGCGCTGGCCGACCACGTCGCCGACCGCCTGCTGAAGGCCGGATTCGAGATGGTCGACCGCGTCGATGCCGGCGAGGCGGCCTTGCAGATGGCGGGGGCCCATCCCTACGACGTCCTGATCCTGGACCGGATGACCAATGGCCTCGACGGGCTGGAGACGCTGAAACGCCTGCGGACCGGTGCCGGTCCGTCCAGCGACGCGCCCGCCCTGATGCTCACCGCCCTGACGGGCGAGCGCCAGCGGGTCGAGGGCCTCCTGGGCGGGGCCGACGACTATCTGTCCAAGCCCATCGGCGACGAGGAGCTTCTGGCCCGCGTGGCATCCCAGCTGCGGCGCGTCGCGCGCCGGGCCAAACCCGCCAACACCGACCTTCGGAATGGTCCCTTGCGCCTGTCGCCGGGGGCCCGGACGTTGAAGCTGATGGTCGAGGGGACCGAGCGGCTGATCGACCTGTCGCCGCTGGAGTTCGCCATCGTGTCCGAACTGATGACCGCGCGCGGCCAGCCGGTGACCAAGACCATGCTGTGGGACCGGTGCTGGATCGAATGGACCTTCCTGCCCGACAATTTCGTCAACATCATCGACGCCCGGATCAGCGCCCTGCGTCGTCGGTTGAAGGAACAGGCCCCCGAACTGGGCGAGGACCTGCACCCCCTGATCGTCTCGGCCCGCAGCCAGAGTCTGATCTTCCGCGACCTCGACGCGGGTTGAGGGGCTTGAGCCGACCGTCCAGTCTATCGACGCTTCCGGGCGTCTGGCGGCGCTGGTTGGCGGAACGCACCTCGACCCAGCTGGTGGCCACCCTGGCCATCATGGCGGCTTTGGCCCTGACGGGATCGCTGCTGATCACCGGTCAGGCCGCGCGGCTGGACCAGCGTCAGCAGGCGGCGCTGGCGGCCCTGGCTGACTTCGCGGCCATCGCCGTGAAACTGCCGCCGGACGCCGGCGCGGAAGAGATGACCGAATCGGACGCCGCCTACTGGTCCGCCTTCCTCAGCGCCTTTCAGGACGGCCCCAGCCGCGAGTCCATCACCCTGGAGGAAACCTGTCGCACCGGCCGGGGCGGGGCGGGGGTGCGCTTCATCCGCGCGCCCGTCGGCAAGCCGGCCGGTCTGGCAGCGCTGGAGACGGCACGGACCTATCGCCTGTCGCGGCTCGGCCCCGGTGTCTATCGGGTGCGGCTGGCCCCGGGCCAGCTCTGCCCGGCCCGCGCCATCGAGGCGGTGATCGTCAAGCGGCCCGTCGGCGCGCTGCAGGTCATCGTCGGTCGGGTGGTGGATCCGGCGGGTGTCGCCTGGCGCTGGGCCGTCCTGTCGGTCGCCCTGACCGGAGCGCTGATCCTGGTGTCGGGGCTCGCGGCTGCGACCTTCGCCCGGCGACGACTGACCAGCGCGATCGCAGAGGTCAGCCTGGCCCTGGATCGAGCCGCCGTGGGTGACTTCTCGCGGCGGGCCCCCGATGTGGCGGTGGCGCCCGAGATGACCGCCCTGTCGACCCAGGTGAACCGCACGCTCGACCGGCTGGAAGAACTGCTGAGCTGGCTGCGGGATTCGGCCGACCAGCTGGCGCATGACTTCCGCACGCCTCTCGCCCGCGCCTCGCTGCGCCTCGATCGGCTGATGGAGGCTGACGACCCGGCCGAGCGCGCCCGGCTGGGCGAGGAGGCCAAGCAGGATCTGGCCGACATCACCCGGGCCATGAACGAGGCCATGGCCCTGCGCGACGGCGAGGCCTGGTTGTTCGAGGACGTCCGGCTGGACGTGCTGGCCGAGGCCTGCGTGGAGCTTTACCAGCCCATCGCCGACATGCGCGGCATCCGCATCGTGGCCGGGGGCGAGCCGGTCTCCGTCCTGGGCGTCCGCTCCCTGCTGCAGCGGGCGGTGGCCAATCTGGTCGACAATGCGGTCAAATTCTCTCCCGATGGCGGTACGGTCACCCTGCGGGCCTATGCCGATGACGCGGAGGTGGCCATCTCCATCGCCGACCAGGGCCCGGGCATGTCCGGACCGGTGCCGGCACGGGTCGAGGGGACCGCCAGCCACGGGATGGGCCTTGCCTTCGTGCGCGCCATCCTGCGCCGCCACGGCGGCAGGATGACGATTGATGACGCTGTGCCGGGGGCCATCGTCACCGCGCATTTCCCGCGCTAGGCTCTCCCGGACATCAGGGGTGAACCAATGAAACGTGCGGTATTTCTGGCGGGAACGGCGATCGCCCTGACCCTTTTCGGCGCAGGCGCGGCCTCGGCCCAGAGCGGGCCGTCCAGCCTGCCGTTCGACGCCCGGCGCGGCGTCTTCACCTTTGCGGCGGGGCTTGAGCGTTCGCTGCCCGCCGTGGTGCAGGTCACCACGCTCGGCGTCTCCGCCGGTCCGACGACCGGCGAGACCGGGCCCACACCGACCGGCAGTGGATCGGGCGTCATCATCGATGCGGCGGCCGGCATCATCGTCACCAACAACCACGTCATCGAGGGGGGTCAGAAGTTCCGCGTCGACATGACCGACGGCCGGCTGGTCGACGCAGTCCTGCTGGGCACCGACAAGGCGACGGACGTGGCTGTGCTTCAGATCCAGGCCACCGGCCTCTCGCAGGTCGAAACGGTCGATTCCGACACCCTGCGGACCGGCGACCTGGCCTTTGCCGTCGGCTATCCGCTGGGCCTGGACCAGACCCTGACCATGGGCGTGATCTCGGGGCTCGGGCGTTCGGGCATGGGTGATGCGGTCGAGGACTATATCCAGACCGACGCCGCGGTGAACTCGGGCAATTCGGGCGGGCCGCTGCTGGACAGCCGGGGCCGGCTTATCGGCATCAACACCTCGATCCTTTCGGGCGACATGGGCGGCGGCAACGACGGCATCGCCTTCGCCGTGCCGACCCGTATCCTGATGTTCGTGGTCGACCAGATCCGCGCCAACGGATCGGTCACGCGCGGCATGATCGGCGCGACGCTCGGCTCGCTGACGGCCGAGCGTGCGGTCGAACGGGGTCTGGGCTTCGTGCGCGGGGCCATTGTCGAGGATGTGGCCCCCGGCTCGCCCGCCGACCGCGCCGGTCTGCGGACCGGCGACGTCATCACCCGCATCCAGAACCGCCCCGTCGCCAATGCCGGCTCGGTCCAGGCGACGGTCGGCATCGCGCCTCCGGGCACGGCGCTGACCCTCGTCTATCTGCGCGACGGCCAGAGCACCACGGCCCAGATGACCGTCGAGACCGAATCCACCGCCGCGGTGCAGCTGGGCTCCAGCGCGCTGCAGGCCTATGGGGCCAACATCCGCACGCTGACGGCTGCGGATGGCAAGGGCGACGAGCCCGGCCTGATCGTCGTGGCGGTGGAGGGTGGATCGCCTGCCGCCCAGCAGGACCTGCGCGCGGGCGATGTAATCACAGCGGTTGCGGGCGAGAGCGTCGCATCCCTGGCCGATCTGGCTGCAGCCCTGGGCAACAGCGGGGCCCTGACCGTTCGCCGCGACGGCGAGGTCGTGGAGCTGTCGATTACGCCCGGCAGCTGATCCTTCGGTCTGCCGACATGGAAACGCCGGGGTCGTCGCCCCGGCGTCTTTCGTTTCTGGTCGGGCTCCGGACAGCAAAACGCCCGCCGTGCCATTCGGGGGGAGGGGCGGCAGGGCGGGCGTCTCGCTCTGGACGAAGCGTCGGCCCGTCGGAGCCCATAAACTGGAGACATCCAGGGGGGGCTGGGGGGGGCTGTTCAGGATCCGGGACGCTTCCGAACTCCGTCAGGCCGACGGTCTGTTTCTGGCGGCCTGATCTGTCCAGCGATGGACCGAAACGGGGCCATTTCGTGTCGGGCGATCTTTTCCGGCCGACGGCCCGCTGGCGTTCGTCCGGCGTGCGCCTAGATTGATCCTCATGAGCGCCGATGTCACCCCTTTCGATCCGTCCCCGTCCGGATCCGTCTTCTTCGAGCGGCGCGAGCTGGACCTGATCCTGCGGGTTTACGGCCGCATGGTCGCCCAGGCCGAATGGCGCGACTATGCCATGGTCGGCGGCAGGGAAGCGGCCGAGTTCGCCGTCTTCCGCCGCTCGGGCGACGCCCCCGCCTACCGCATCGAGAAGCGCCCGTCGCTGCAGACGCGACAGGGCCAGTGGTCGGTTCTCGGCGAGGGCGGCGTGGTGCTGAAGCGGGGCCGCGAGCTGGCCCAGGTGCTGCGGGTCTTCGACAGCCGGAAATTCCAGGTGGTTGAGTAGGCCAGGAAGCGACAGACCATGTGGGTCTGCACTTCGGGGATTTCGAATGTGTACAGGGGCGCTCCATCGCCGCAAAGCTCGGCGACCGTGTCCCTGATGTGCTGCTCGGGATCTTTTCCCAACGCCTCGGCCTGCAATCCCAGGCCCCGGCAGGCAGTCGTCTTGCCCGCAAGGGCCTGCCCCGATCCCAACAAAAAGGGCCCCGCAAGGGGCCCTTTCCGTATCGTCTTCAGATCCTCTAGTTCCGGTTGCCGCCCATGAAGGCCAGCAGGAACTGGAACAGGTTGACGAAGTTGATGAACAGGCTAAGCGCGCCGAAACCCGTGGCCACGCCCATCGCCGCCTGGTTCCCGCCCAGTTCGTAATAGGTCATCTTGAGCCGCTGCGTGTCGAAGGCGATCAGGCCCGCGAAGATCAGCACGCCCAGGCCCGAAATGATCAGATACAGCGTCCCGGACTGCATGAAGATGTTCACGACCGACGCGATGATCAGGCCGATCACGCCCATGATCAGGAACGACCCCATCGCCGTCAGGTCCTTCTTGGTCGTGTAGCCCACCAGGCTCAATGCGCCGAACGAGGCGGCCGTGACCAGGAAGGTGGAGGCCAGCGAACCGCCCGTATAGCGCAGGAACACGATCCCCAGACCGGCACCGATCGAGGCGACGACGGCCCAGTAGAGCATGTTCACGCCACGCGCCGTGGGGTTCCTCATGAAGAACATCGAGCCGAACAGCAGGACGATGGGCAGGAACTGGACGATCATGCCCGGAACCGTCAGGCTGACGCGGCCATCGGCCGTCACGCCAAAAAACAGTGCCTGAACCGCCGGCACATTGCCGGTCAGATAGGCGAGGCCTCCCGCCACCAGCAGGCCCAGGGCCAGCTTGTTGTAGACGCCCAGCATGAAGCTGCGCAGACCGGCATCCACGGCCATGTCGGCCGGGGCATGAACCGGGGTCGAAAAACCGTTTCTGAAGTCGCTCATCGCGAGATCAATCTCCAATGGGCCGGAGGAAAAGTCCCCGGCGACTGCAACGAATATCGGGTGTCCTCCGCCTTCTTGCAAGCGGCTCGCAGCGTGAAGGGCTTCGACCTTTCGCCGCAGGGCCGACGCCGATAGGCTGGCCCCATGCTGCGCCTGTTCACCGCCCTGCCCATTCCCTTCGACGTGGCCGAAACCCTGGGCCGCCGACAGGCCGGTCTGCCGGGTGCAAAATGGCGCAGCGCCGAACAGCTCCACATCACCCTGGCCTTCTACGGCGAGGTCGAGGAACGCCGCGCCGACGACCTCGCCGCCGAACTGGCCCGTATCCCGCCGGGGGCGTTCGAGATCGAACTGAAGGGGGTGGGGGCGTTCGGCGATGCGCACCGCAGCCACACCCTGTGGGCCGGGGTGGAGCCTTGCGAGCGACTGACCGTTCTGGCCGGGCGCTGCAAGGCGGCGGCCGAGCGGGCGGGGGTCAGGATGGAGCCCCGGCTTTATCGCCCTCACCTGACCCTGGCCTATCTGAAGACCCAGACCAATCCCGACCGGATCGGAGCCTGGATCACCGGCCACAACCTGCTGCATTCGCCGCCGATCCGGGTCGACCGCTTCGGCCTTTACTCCAGCCTCCTGTCCGATGGCGGCAGCCACTATGAGCTGGAACGGGAGTATCCGCTGTGACCCCTCACACCTCGTCCCTGGGTCCAACGCTGGAGACCGCGCGGCTGGTCCTGCGGCCCCCGGCGATGGAGGATTTCGACCGCTGGGCGGACTTCCAGGCCGATGCCGAAACGACCCGGTTCATCGGCGGCGCGCGGTCCAGGGCGGAGGTCTGGCGCGCCTTGATGTCGGTGGCCGGGGCCTGGGCGCTGACCGGTACGGGCTTTTTTTCAGTCATCGAAAAATCCAGCAGCCGGTGGATCGGTCGGATCGGCCCCTGGAACCCGCACGGCTGGCCGGGACCGGAGGTGGGCTGGAGCCTGCACCGCGATGCCATGGGCCAGGGGTATGCGCTGGAGGCCGCGACCGCGACGATGGATTATGCCGTCGATGTGCTCGGCTGGGACGACGTGATCCATTCGATCGACCCGGACAATGTCGCTTCCCGGCGTCTGGCTCAGCGACTTGGATCAATCAACCGGGGCCCGGGCAGACTGCCACCGCCGTTCGAGGATGCGGCCGTCGACCTGTGGGGTCAGAGCGCTGCCGAATGGCGTGAGAACCGAAAGCGCTTCGGGGCTTGATCAACCATCGGTCCATCGCTTCCGTATCTTTGCCGCCAACGCCGATCACCGAGAGCCCATGACGCCCATGACCGACGCCCGAACGCCCGCGCTCGCCGCCGCCGTCCTGCTGGCCAGCGCCCTGCCCGCCGCGGCCCAGGCCACGAATGTGGACCTGGACCGGTTCGACGGCCGCTGGTTCGAGATCGCGCGCAATGACAACGGCCTGCAGCGCGACTGCAGTCGCGCACAGATCGACTTCAACCCCGCGACGCGGGCCAGCCGCTATTCCATCCTGGTGACCTGCACACGGCGCGGGACGGGCCGCGTCGAGACCCTGCGCGCCCATGCCTCGGTCACCGATCCGGCCACCAATGCCAGGTTCCGGTTCAGTCTGACGGGTCTGCTGAGCTTCGGCGGGCTGGCGTCGCAGCACTACTGGATCTGGGATCACGCGCCCGACTACAGCTGGGCCATCATGGGCCTGCCGGATAAGTCCAGCTGGTGGATCTGGCACCGGACCCAGACCCCATCCACCTCTCTGCGGACCGCGACCCTGGCCCGTGCCCGGGCGCTCGGCTTCGACACCTCCGGCACCGTGCAGACGGGGGTCTGATCCCGAAGCGGCCTGTCCTGCGCCGGGGCGGATTTGAACCGGTTCTTGCCGCGCTTGCGAGCGGAACTTAACCGGAACATAGTGCGGCCATGCCCGCCGCCGCCTGCCTTGAACTCGTTTTCAGCCGTCCCGAGACGACGCTGGGCGTGACGCGCGGGGCCGCCCGGCTGCTGGCGGACCTGGGCTATGCGCCGCTTCTGGAAGTCTGTCTGCCCAACGGACGGCGCGCCGACGTCATGGCCCTGGGCCGCAAGGGCGATATCGTGATCGTCGAGGTGAAGTCAGGGCTCGATGATTACCGCGTGGACCGCAAATGGCCCGAATACGCGCCCTTCTGCGACGCCTTCTATTTCGCCGTCGCGCCGGAGTTTCCCGAGGGTATCCTGCCGGACGCGCCGGGCCTGATCGTGGCCGACGGCTTCGGCGGGGCGGTGGTGCGCGAGGCGCCCGTCAGCGCCCTGGCTCCGGCCCGGCGCAAGGCCCTGACCATCGCCTTCGGCCGCCTGGCGGCGATGCGGACCCTGAAAATTTAACGCGGTGCGCGCTTGGCCAGGATGCGCTGCAGGGTGCGGCGGTGCATGCCCAGGCGACGCGCGGTCTCCGAGACATTGTGGTCGCACAGCTCATAGACCCGCTGGATATGCTCCCAGCGCACCCGGTCGGCGCTCATGGGATTGTCCGGCGGCTCGGGCGCGTCGCCGGTGGCCAGCAATGCCTTGACCACGTCGTCGGCGTCGGCCGGCTTCGACAGATAGTCGACGGCCCCGGCCTTGACGGCTGCGACCGCCGTGGCGATCGCGCCATAGCCGGTCAGCATGACGATGCGGGAATCGGCGCGGCGATCGCGGATGGCCTCGACCACCTTCAGCCCGTTGCCGTCCTCCAGCCGCATGTCCAGCACGGCGAAGGCCGGCTGGGCGGTCTTCAGCGCCTCCGTGGCTTCCGAGACCGAGCCGACGGTCGTCACCTCGAAGCCGCGCGACTCCAGCGCCCTGCCAAGGCGCGTGCGCAAGGCCTGATCGTCGTCCAGCAACATCAGTGAGCGATCCGCCAGACCGGCGATGCGCTCCTCGATATTGGGTGTGGTGGCGGTGGCTGTGGTCGGCATGACGGCGGTCTCCCTTCTGTCGAGATCGGTTGCCGCACAGCTTGCGTCAAGCGGTGCGGCGTTGGGTCGCTTGTCAGCGACGGGTGTCAGGTCGGAACGGCTTCCAGCGCCTTGCGCGGCCAGCGCACGGTGACGCGCGCGCCCCGGTTCGCGCCCGGTCCGCCGTCGCCATGGCTGACCACGACCTGGCCGCCCGTCCGCTCCAGCAGGGTCCGGGCAATGAAGAAGCCCAGCCCCATGCCACCCTGGCTGGGAATGGCGTCCAGAACCGTGGCCGCCGCCCGGCCCTTCTTGCCCGGCCGGGTGGTACCGGCGGCGGCGGCGAACTGGGTCGCCAGCACCTGGCGCGCCTTGCCGTGCGGGCGGCTGGTGACATAGGGCTCCCCCAGCCGGGGCAGGATGTCGGCGGCAAAGCCCGGTCCGTCGTCCAGCACCTCGATCGTGATCCATTGCACATCGGCCGTGCCCAGCACCCGCACCCGGGTGGCGGCGAAGTCGGCGGCGTTCTCGACGATGGCCGAAAGCCCGTGGATGACTTCGGCCAGGCGGCGGACGTGGGGGGCGGCCATGCCTGCGGGCGTGCGGACCTCGACCGAGATGTCCAGGTCGAAGCCCAGGTGCGGCTCCACCACCTCGGACAGCAGGGCCTTGAGACCCACCTCGGTATAGAGCTCGTCACCGTCCTCGGGCCGCTGCGACAGGCGTTTCAGGATCTCGCGACACCGGTCGGCCTGCAGCAGCATCAGTCGCGCATCCTCCGCGATCGGCCCGTCGGGGGCCGCCGCACGCAGCAGCTCCTTGGCCACGATCTGGATGGTCGCCAGCGGCGTGCCCAGTTCGTGGGCGGCCGCGGCGGCCAGCCCGCCCAGCGCCGCCAGCCTCTGTTCGCGTTGCAGCACGTCCTGGGTCGTGGCCAGGGCCAGTTCCAGCTTCTCGGCCTCGGCCGCGACCCGCCAGGCATAGGCGGCGGTAAACACCACGCCCGTGATCAGGGCCAGCCCGACCCCGAATCGATAGAGCGGCGGCAGGTCCAGTTCGGTCCCCGATACCCAGGGCAGGGGCATGGACCAGAAGAACAGGGCGGTGGTCGAGACGAACACCATCAGACCCAGCAAGAGCGCCTGCCGCCCCGGCAGCGACGCCGCCGCCACGGTCACGGGTGCCACCAGCAGAAGACAGAACGGATTCTCGAGCCCGCCGGTGAATGCCAGCAACGCCGTCAGTTGCAGGATGTCGAACCCCAGATGGATCGCCGTCTGGCGACCGTCGGGCAGGCGGCTGTCGGTCTGGCGCAGGCGCGACATGGCCGACAGGTTCACCAGGGCGCTGATCCCGATGACGCTCAGCACCTGCCAGACCGGCAGGGGGAAATGCAGCATCATGACCAGGACGATGACCGTCGCGGTCTGACCGGCGATGGCCAGCCAGCGCAGGATGATCAGGGTGCGAAGGCTCAGACCGCGCGCGCGTCGGGGCAGGTCGCGCCAGCCCGGCACGACCGCGCCCTGCGACGTGTTGGCGGCAAAGGACGGGCTGGCTTCGCTCTGGTTCACGACGGGTCTATAGACCGTCTCCACCCCGATGTCGGCCCCGTCCCATGGAGACACGATGCCACGCCGTTCCGTCCTGCTGTTCGCCGGTGCCTGTATCGCCATTGCTGTTGCGCTCGCGGCCGTGACCGTGGTCGTCGTGACGGGCCGGGAACAGGCGGCTGCGGTCGCGGAAGGGACCGGCACCGGGCAGGCCAGCGTCGGTGGTCCGTTCCAGCTGGTGAACCAGGACGGCCAGAGCGTCGATCAGACCCTGCTGAACGGACGGTGGAGCCTCGTTTTCTTCGGCTTCACCTACTGCCCCGACTTCTGCCCCACCACGCTCCAGGCGCTGGCGGCGACCAAGGCCCGGCTGGGCGCGGCCGCCGACGACGTTCAGATCGTCTTCATCTCCGTCGATCCGGCGCGCGATACGCCCGCGGCCCTGAAAGCGTATCTGGCCACCGATGGCTTTCCGAAGGGCGTCATCGGCCTGACCGGCACCGAAGCCCAGGTCAAATCCGCCGCCGATGCCTACCGCGCCTATTTCCAGAGGGTCGGGACCGGTCCCGACTATACGATGAACCATTCCCTGACCGTCTATCTGATCGGCCCGGACGGCCAATACCGGTCCGCCCTGGCCCATGACCTGGGACCCGAACGTTCGGCACAGCTGATCCAGCGGGTCATGGCGCGGGGATGATCGTCCTCCGCTTCGATCGGGGCGGATTGTAAATCCTTTTGCAGTGCAGCGCGTTCTATGGTGCGATGCCCGTCTCGGCGGGGGGACGATCACAGGATTCCATGCTCTACGCACTTCACGAGCTCGCCTATTCCTCGGCGCAGCCTTTCCGCATCGGGGCGCAGATGGCGCGCCGGTTCTGGACCTCGCCGCTGAATCCGGCGACCGACACCGCCATCGCCCGTACGGCCTATGCCTCGGCCGAGCTGTTCGAGAGCGTCACGCGCCGCTACGGCAAGCCCGCCTGGGGTCTGGAGGTCGTCACCATCAACGACCGGCCCGTGCGCACCACCGAACAGGTCGTCTGGAAAAGCCCCTGGGTCCGGCTGCTGCGCTTCGCGCGCAACATCGGCGATCTCAAGCGCGCGGGCAAGCCGTCTGCGGCCCCCAGCGTCCTGATCGTCGCGCCCCTGTCCGGTCACTACGCCACCCTGCTGCGGGGCACGGTCGAGACCTTCCTCCAGGATCACGACGTCTATGTCACCGACTGGGTCAATGCCCGTCAGGTGCCGATGCTGGAAGGCCGGTTCGACTTCCACGACTACATCGACCACGTCCGGACCATGCTGGCCGAGATCGGCCCGCGCGCCCACGTCGTGGGCGTCTGTCAGCCCGGACCGCCGGTGCTGGCCGCCGCCGCCATCATGGCGGCCGAGGAAGATCCCAACCGCCCCGCCTCCATGACCTTCATGGGGTCCCCGATCGATGCGCGCCTGTCGCCGACGGTCACGAACCAGCTGGCCGAGGCCAGGCCCTTCGCCTGGTTCCAGTCCAACATGATCCACACCGTGCCCTGGCCCTATCCGGGGTTTGGCCGCGAGGTCTATCCGGGCTTCGTCCAGCTCTACAGCTTCATGTCGATGAACGAGGCGCGCCACACCGACGCCCACCGGGAATATTTCCGCGACCTGGTCGCCGGCGATGGCGACGGCGTTGAGAAGCACGAGCAGTTCTACGACGAATATCTGTCGGTGCTGGATCTGACCGAGGAATTCTATCTGCAGACCATCGACATCGTCTTCCAGTCGCACCTCCTGCCGCGCGGCCTGCTGGAGCATCGCGGGGTGCCGGTCGATCTGACCCGGATCACCGACATCGGCCTGATGACGGTGGAGGGCGAGAAGGACGACATCTCGGGCGTCGGCCAGACCCAGGCCGCCCATACCCTGTGCACCGGCATCCCCGACGCGCGCCGGGTGCTTTACGTCCAGCCGGGCGTGGGCCACTACGGTGTCTTCAACGGGCGTCGATTCCGCGAGGAAATCTATACCCGCACCCGGGACTTCATCGCCGCCAATGAAAAGCTCTCAGCCGTACCGGGCCGGTCAGAGGCTGCCGCTTGAGGATGGGGTCGCGCTCAGGCTGAGCGTCAATCCCCGCGCCCGGCGAATCTCGATCCGCATCGACGCGCGGGCGGGGGAAGCGGTCGCCGTGGCCCCCTCCGAGCGCCGCCTGCCTGACGCGGTCGCCTTCGCCCGCTCCAGGTCCGACTGGATCGCCGAACGCCTTGCGGCCCGCCCGACGGGGACGGCTCTGGTGCCTGGTGCCACCATTCCGTTTCGCGGCGGCACGGCCGTGCTGGAGGCGACGGGCGGCGCCGGGGCCGCGCGTCTGATCGAAGACCCGGACGGCGTTCGCATCGCTTCGGGCGGCGAGGGCGAGGCCTTCGCCCGACGCGTGGTGAACCTGCTGAAGCGGCTGGCCCATGACACCCTGACGGTGCGGACGCAGGTCCACCTGAACGCCCTGGGCCAACGCGCGGTCACGCTGGGCATCAACGACCCGACGTCCCGATGGGGATCCTGCAGCCCGATGACGCGCTCGATCCGCTACTCCTGGCGGGTGATCATGGCCCCGCCCGAGGTGCTGGACTATCTGGCCGCCCACGAGGTCGCCCATCTGGTCCATGCCGACCACAGCCCGGCCTACTGGTCGGTGGTGAGGGGTCTGGTCGGCGATCATCGGCCGTTCCGCGCCTGGCTGCGGGCCAACGGACCGGCGCTTCACGCGGTGGGGCGCTGAGCGGAACGAACCGGGATCAAACCCGTCTTATTGTCCTCGCAGCCGCTTCGATGTCCTATCCGTCCGCCCGAAAAGGAGACGCCGGATGGCTGCGAGGAAGTCTGCGATGGACCACCTGACGAGCGGTCGCACACCGCACATCGTCCACATGATCCCGCCGGGCGCGCCCGGCTATCGCGAAGCGGACGGCGGGGCCATGGTCGTCTCGTCGCCGGCCGAGGTGGACGCCCTGATCCGCCGTATCGGGACCGGCGAGGTCGTGACCCTGGACGACCTGCGCGCGGCCCTGGCCCGGCGCCATGAGGTGGCCGTGGCCTGTCCGGTCTCGACCGCGATCTTCGTCGGCATCGCGGCGCGGGCGGCGGAAGAACGGCGTCAGGGGGGCGCGGCGCGCGAGACCCTGACGCCCTGGTGGCGGGTGCTGCGGCGCGGCGGGTTCCTCAATCCCAAATTGCCGGGCGGCGTCGAGCGCCAGCAGGCCCTGCTTCAGGCCGAAGGCGTCCGGGTCACGCCCCTGAGGCGGCAACCGGCCGTGCTGGACTACGAAAGTCTGCGACCCGAAAGCCTGCTGGAAGGCTAGAAGAACAGCGGGCTGTCCGGCTTCTCCGGCGGCAGTTCCGCTTCCGGTCGCTGGTCCGGCGGGTCGTCGCGGCGGGGCTCGGACCGGGTATCGCGCCGGTCTTCGGCCGGTTTCTCGGGCTGATAGGGCTCGCCCTGGTTCGGGTCGACGGGATCGATGGCGGTGCCGTCGCCGAACGGATCCTCGACAGCCCCCATCAGGTCGCCGATCGGGTCGGGCGCGACCCAGCCTTCCGGCATGGGCGGACCGTTGGGGATCGGCTGTACGTTCAGGCGGGGCAGGGCGGCCTCCATGAAGGCCTTCCAGATGGCAGCGGGTGCGGCCCCGCCGGTGACGCCGCGCATCGCGGTATTGTCGTCCTTGCCGACCCAGACGGCGGCGACGAAGCCGCCGGTATAGCCGACGAACCAGGCGTCCTTGTAGTCGGACGTGGTGCCCGTCTTGCCGGCCAGGTCGCGGCCGGAAATCTGCACCGCGCGCGCCGTGCCGTCCGTGACCACGCCGCGCATCATCTGGTTCATATAGTAGAGCGACGGATTGTTGATCGCCTGCGCGCCGACCGCGTCTCGCCCGGCGCGTTGATAGATGACCCGGCCCTGCGGCGTGCGTATCCGGCTGATGCCATAGGCCTCCACCCGGCGACCCCCGTTGGCGAAGGCGTCATAGGCCGTGGCCATGTCGATGGGTGAGACCTCGACGGCCCCCAGCGCCATGGCCGGTTCCAGCCCGATGCGCGAGCTGATGCCCAGCCGGCGCGCCGCGCTGGCCACGCTGTCGCGTCCGATCTGGTCGGCGACATAGGCGGCCACGGTGTTGATCGACTGGGCCATCGCATTGGCCATGGTCGTGTCGCCGATGAAGGTGCCGGAATAGTTGCGCGGGCTCCAGTTGCCGATGCGCACGGGCTCGTCCACCACCGGCGTCTGGGGCGTGTATCCGGCCTCCATGGCGGCCAGATAGACGAAGGGCTTGAAGGCGGATCCGGCCTGGCGGCGGGCGTCGACCGCGCGATTGAACTGGCTGTCGGCATAGGAGGCCCCGCCGATCATGGCGCGGACGCGCCCTTCACCGTCCAGCGCCACCAGCGCCGCCTGCTGCACCCCGCGCGAGGCGTCCCGCTCCAGGATGCGATGCACCGCCCGCTCGGCCGAGGTCTGCAGCGTCAGGTCCAGGGTGGTCTCGACCACCATGTCCTCGGTCGGTTCGCCGACCAGGCCGCGAATCTCCTTGTCCAGCCAGTCGATGAAGTATTGCGCGTGCTGGGTCGCCAAGGTGCGCGAGACGATGACGGGCTGAAGCACGGCCGCAGCACGCTGCTCGGGCGTGATGACGCCGGTCGCGGCCATCTGGTCCAGCACCACGGTCGCCCGCACGGCGGCCCGCTTGTGCTCCGACACCGGCGAATAGCGGGACGGCGCCTTCAGCAAGCCGGCCAGCAATGCCGCCTCGCCGACGGTCAGGTCCTTGGCCGACTTGTCGAAATACCGCTGCGACGCCGCCTCGATGCCGTAGGCTCCAGCGCCGAAATAGACGCGGTTCAGATAGAGGGCGAGGATCTCCTTCTTGGTGAACTTCAGCTCCAGCCAGACGGCCAGCATCAGCTCCTGCACCTTGCGGCGCATGTTCTGGTCGGGCGTCAGGAACAGGTTCTTGGCCAGCTGCTGGGTCAGGGTCGAGCCACCCTGGACGACCCGCCCGGCCCGCATGTTGCGCGCCATGGCCCGCATCATGCCGATGGGATCGAAACCGGGGTGGTAGTAGAAGCGCCGGTCCTCGATGGCGATGAAGGCGGCGGGGACGTAGTCGGGCAGGGCCTCCAGGTCCGCGGGCGGCGCCTGCTGCGATCCGCGCGTGGCGATCAGGGCCCCGTTGCGGTCCAGATAGGTGATCGAGGGCTGGCGATCGACATCGTACAGGGCCGAGGTGTCGGGAAGGCCGCGCGCGAAGATGGCGAAGAAGACGACCAGGAAGATCAGCCCCCAGACCGCCAGGACCGAGGCCCAGTAGAAAAAGCGCTGCAAAGGCGTGCGCTGTGCCCCGCCGCCGCTTGCGTTTCTCGCCCCGAAACCCGGACCCGCCATCACTATCCTCGAGCTGATCCCGCCGTCATAGCCGGTCGTGGGGCCGACTGAAACGCCGTTCGCGTGAACGACGCATGAAGACCTCACGCCACCGTGATCGCGCTTTCGGTTGAAACGATGGCGACGAGGTTAACGGTCATCCATCTCGCGTCGCCAGCCACACGGACCCATCGTCGGCCCGGACGCGGTGCGCGACCCTGAACCCGCCTCCGGTGAGGATCGCGTCGTACCCGGCGGCGTCCAGACTGCCGTGATAGAGCGGCTCGCCGTGCCACGCGCCGAGGGCGTGGCCCAGGCGGTGGCCCGACGAAAACATCACGACCGCCCGGGGCGCGGCATGGGCCAGAAGCCGGGGCAGGGTGGCCCTTTGATCCTCCGGAGTCAGGTGGAACAGGCTGTGCCAGGCCAGAACGCCGCCGAAGGTTCGCCCCAGATCCAGCGTGCGCATGTCGGCCTGAAGGAAGCGGGCCGATGGCAGGTTTTCGGCCGCCTTCGCCACCAGTCTTGCCGAGGAATCCACGCCAGTGACGTCGAGGCCGCGATCCAGCAAGGCGGCCGCCACCGGCCGTCCCGATCCGCAGCCGACATCCAGCACCGTGTCGCCGGGGGACAGCATCGCCGTGAACCGGTCCAGCCAGAGACGGTCGACGGCCGTCAGCTCGACTCCGCGATCGATGATCCAGTCGTCGGCGCGCCGGTCATAGAGGTCGACGACCGCGGCGGCCGCCCGGGCCGGATCGCTCATTCCGCGACGAAGGCATCCAGCGCGGCATAGAAGGCTGCGGCCTGGTCCAGCATGATGAAGTGGGCACTGTCGTCGATGCGCTTGAGCGCCACGCCCGGCAGGCTGGCGAAGGCCCCCTGATAGATGGCGTCGGTGATCTCGGGCGTCATGCGAGCGTCGTTGAACTTCACATACAGGACCTCGGTCGGCACCGTGATCCGGGCCAGTTCGGGCGTCAGGTCGGTCACGATCAGCTCGCGGTAGGCGGCTGAGGACACCTTCTGGTCGCTGGCGGCCGTGTCGGCCAGCACGGCCGGGCGCGCCTGTTCATTGTTCACCATGCTGATGACCGTGGCCGCGGCCGCGGCCTGGTAGGCGTCCGGGGGGCTGTTGGCCATGCCGGCATAGACCTGATCCGCGATCGGCGTGACGCTTTCGACCGTTGCGCCCGGTCCGCCGAACATCGCGCCCATGAAGGGCACCATGTCCACGACCAGCAGCTTGCCGACCGCGTCGGGATGGCGCGCGGCCAGCATCAGGCCGATCGTGCCGCCCATGGAGTGTCCGACGATGACGGGATGGTCCAGGTCGTTCTCGGCGATATAGCGGGCGATCTCCTCGGCGACCGGGGCTGCGACGGGCCCTTCGGCATTGTCCTCGGCCGGAGCGCCGGCGAAGCCCTGGATATGGATGCGGTGGATGCGCCAGCCCTCGCCCCGGGGGGCCTGGGCCAGGTGATCCACGGTTCCCTGCCAGATTTCGGGCGAGGAGCTGAGGCCCGGGATCAGGATGATCTCGCGCACGCCCGGCCCGGGCTCGCCGTCGACGCGGACATGAAGGCGGCCGGATTCGAACGCCGCGTGGTGGTGGCCGTGGTCAGCGGCGTGATCTCCATGTCCGTCCTGGGCCCGGACGTCGTCGACGAGCCCGAAATTGGCCATCAGGCCGAGGGCGGCGATGATGCCGGTGAGGATCTGGCTGTTCATGATGCATGTTTCCTGCGCCGGCGCATCCGGCCTTCTGGTCCCTTGTCGCCACAGGTCGTGCGATCGGATGCGGATGGCAAGAGCAATCTTCGTCATCCCATGATCTGCGCCAGGCCTTGCCGGAGGATGACGAACCGGGCTGCGCGCTCTACGATCCTTCCATGCCCCCCGCAGACAGCGCTCCGATCCAGTCCCCCGAGGCCAAAGCGCCTCCCGCCGCCTTCGGCAAGGGCTTCGTGCTCGACACCTGGTATTTCGTCGCCCTGTCGCGCGATGTCGCCGTGGCCTCCCTGAAGCGGTATGAGCTGCTAGGCGAGCCGGTGCTGGTGGGTCGCCGTCGCGACGGCGCGGTCTATGCGATGCGCGACATCTGCCCCCACCGGGCCGCGCCCCTTTCCGCCGGGAGGCTGGTCCAGAAGGCCGGCGAGTCCGAGACCGTCGAATGCCCCTATCACGGCTGGCGCTTCGGCACCGACGGGGTCTGCGCGGCCATCCCGTCGCTGGTGGACGACCAGCCCTATGAGGCGAACCGCATCCGGGTGCGGTCCTATCCGGTGGCCGAGAGCCAGGGGATGGTGTTCGTCTATGTTCGATCCGATCCGCGCTCGGACGCCGCACCCGACCATGCCCCGCCGATCTTCCCCGGTGTGGTCGGCGGCGAGGCGAAACTGGTCGAGCGGATGGATTTCGACAGCCATATCGACCACGCGGTCGTCGGCCTGATGGACCCTGCCCACGGCCCCTATGTGCATCAGCAGTGGTGGTGGCGGTCCGAGCGTTCGATGCACGAGAAGGCCAAGGCCTTCGAGCCGCGCGATCTGGGCTTCGCCATGGTCCGCCACGCCCCGTCGTCGAACTCGCGGGCCTACAGGATCCTGGGCGGCGCGCCGGCGACCGAGATCACCTTCCGCCTGCCCGGCTATCGCTGGGAGCATATCCAGGTGGGCGAGAAACAGGTCCTGGCCCTGACCTGTCTGACGCCGGTGACGGAGACGAAGACCCGGATCACCCAAGTCTTCTGGTCCGACCACTGGATCTTCAGCCTGGCCAAACCCTTCCTGCGCATGGGCGTCGTCGCCTTCCTGAAGCAGGACGGTGGCATGGTGAACCTGCAGAACGAGGGCCTGCGCTACGATCCCGCCCTGATCTGGATCGACGACGCCGACCGGCAGGCGAAATGGTACCAGCAGCTCAAGCGCGAATGGCAGAAAAGCCGCGCCGAAGGGCGCGACTTTTCAAACCCGGTCCAGCCGGCGGTGCTGAGGTGGAAGAGTTGATCGAAGGTGTGGCGAGTGGCGAGTGGTTAGTGATGAGAGCCAGCAGCCATGGCCTGGTTCGCCCGAGCGTTAGGGGTCATAGACGCCTCACGAGATGAGCACTCGCTCGCCACTCGCCACTCGCCACTCGTGACTTCTACTTCGTTCTGACGCCGGCCAGAAGCGTGTCGACCTGGCGGCCGATGTGGTCGGCCAGCTGCTCGACCGACCAGCCGTCGTAGGCCGCGCGGCGATAGTTCGACAGATAGGCGTTCCAGGTCAGCTCGGTCAGCAGGACGATGTCCGCATCCTGTTTCAGCTCGCCTGCGCTGATGCCCGCGCGCAGGATGTCGCTGATGATGGCGGTCAGCCCCTCGGTCGCCGCGCGCTGGCGCGTCTCGGCGGCGATCGGCTGGAACCAGGACCGGGCGAAGATGGCCTGGAACAGAGGCAGCTGTTCGACGGAGCCACGGTAGCCGGCCGACAGGGCGTTCACCAGACGGTCGCGGGTCGAGCCGTCCCCGGCGCCGTTCTTCATCACCTCGGCCAGACCGGCCATGTCCTCGGTCAGGACGGCTTCGAACAGTTCGGCCTTGTCCTGGAAGTTGGCGAAGACGGCACCCGTCGACATGCCAGCCCCCCTGGCGATATCGCGGATGGTGGCGGGCTCATAGCCGCGCTCGGCGAACAGGCCGCGGGCCGCGTCCAGCACCTTCTGGCGGGTTCGCACCTTGGCGGCCTGGCGGCGGTTGATCCGGGGCTGGCCCTGGGTCTCGGCGGCGGGGGATAGGGCTGTCGACGCGGACTCGCGCATGAACACGGTTACTCTGTATGACGTCCGCGATCGTGGTGCGGAACAAGGGACGGAAGGGCTGCGACCGGGTCTGCATGGCCCGAAAAACGGACGCAGCGAGAAGACCCAGCCAAGGCTGAGCCCTGAAGGGTGAGCGGCTGTTTTCATCACGTAAGGATGACCAAATTGGGTCGTATACTGGGTTAAGGACCCGGGGCGGGGCGCCGGGTTGACTGAAGTGCCCGCGTCGGACGGTCGCGCCGATCCTTGGGCACGGCGGCCTGGAAGATGGCGCGGAAGGCATCGCGCCGCTCGTGGATCGAGGTCAGGACCAGCCCCATCGGCACACCCAGATCGACCAGCAGGTTCTCGGCGAGTTGCAGACTGGCCTCGGTCGTCTCGGGCACAGCGTCCGTGACGCCGAGCGCATAGAGCCTGGCCGCATGGCGATCGTCACGGGCGCGGGCGACGACGATCAGGTCGTCGCGCAGGCCTCTGGCCGCCATGACCACCTCATCCACCTTGCCCGGCGCGTCCATGGTCACGACCAGGGCGCGGGCCGTGTTGATCCCGCACAGCGACAGCATCTCGGGCCTCCCCGCATCGCCGTAGGAGACGTCGAAGCCATCCCTGCGCCCGGCGGCGACTGCCGTGGGATCGGTATCGAGCGCAATGAACGTCTGCCCGTGTCGGGCCAGCATTTCGGCGACCAGCCGCCCGACCCGTCCGAAGCCGATGATCAGAACGTCACCCGCCCGCGCCTCCGGTTCCGGCAGGGCGAGCGCAGGGCCGGGCACCGCGACGCGGGCCAGCCTCTGGCCCAGCATGGCCATCAGCGGCACGGTGAACATGGAGAGGGTGGCCGAGACCAGCACCCCTTGCGTGAACCCGCGCGCAGCGATCCCCTCCACCATGCCGGTGGTCAGGATGACGAAGGCGAACTCGCCCGCCGGACCCAGCACCAGCGCCGTCTCGATCGCGGCGCGCATCGACAGGCCCCAGGCTCTTGCCAGGCCGAAGATCAGCCCCGCCTTGATCGCTGTCAGCGCCAGGGCCAGGCCGAACACACCAAGCGGATCGGCCGCGACGACATCGAGATCCAGCCCGATGCCGACCCCGACGAAGAAGACCCCCAGCAGCAGGCCCTTGAACGGCTCGATGTTGATCTCGATCTCGCGGCGGTACTCGGTCTCGGCCAGCAGGATTCCGGCGATCAGGGCCCCAAGGCTCATCGACAGGCCCGCGGCCTGCGCCGCCACGCCCGCACCGATGATGACCAGCAGGCACAGGGCGACGAACAGTTCCTGGCCTCCGCCCTCGGTCTTTCGGCGGCTCTTGGCGACCGACCGGAAAAGCGGGCGCAGGCCCAGTCGGCCGATCGCGACGATCAGGGCCAGACCGATCGCGGCCGGGGCCAGGGTCAGCAGGGCGGGCCCCAGGACCGAGGGCGTCATTTCGCCGCCCCCGGCCGCCAGGGCCGCCAGGACCGTCACGGTGATCAGGATCGGGGCCACGGCAAGGTCCTGGGCCAGCAGGGCCGAAAAGGTGGCCCGCCCGACGACACCCTTCATCCGCCCCCGCTCGGCCATGACCGGCAGGACGACGGCAGTCGACGACAGGGCCAGCCCCATGCCCAGCACGGCCGCCGAGGCCAGCGACTGCCCCATGGCCATGAAGGTGGCACCCAGCACGACGGTGCAGACCCCGACCTGCATAAGGCCGAACCCGAAGACGAGCCGTCGCATCGCCTTCAGCCGTTCCCATGACAGCTCCAGCCCGATCATGAACAGCAGGAAGGCGACGCCCAGTTCGGACAGCTGCGACAACTGATCCGCGTCGTCGATGGTCAGCCAGGCCAGCCAGGGGATCAGGGGTGCCAGCCGCCCCAGCCCGTCTGGACCCAGCAGCACGCCGGCGGCCAGGAAGCCGAGTACCGGACTGATCTTCCATCGGCTGAACAGAGGCACGACGATGCCCGCCGCCGCCAGGAAGACGACCAGATCCTTGTACTCGCCGCCGCCGTGTCCGCCCGTCATCCGCCCTCCTCACCGATAAGGGTGAGCCTACACTACCCGCGGCCTCCACGGGCACGACATTCATTAACTTTTTTTAAGACGACAGGTTGCGACCCGGGCGTAGGGTCTTGCCCAGTCGCCCTCTGCGGTGCTCGTCCGCTTACGGAAAAACCCGGGAAACTCCATGAACAGACTTCTGATCGGTGCCGCTGTCGGCACGCTGCTTCTGCCCGCGTCCACCGTGCTGGCGCAGGAACACATCTGCGTGGACGAAAGCTGCACCGTCATGTCCCTGTTCCAGGACGTCCCGGCCGTCGAGGGCGCGACGGGCTATCAGGGCATCGAGGCGCCGAGGTATGGCACCTGGGGCTTCGACACGGCGGGTATGGACACCTCGGTCGCGCCCGGCGACAGCTTCATGCGCTATGCCAACGGTGCGGCGCTGGATCGTCTGGTCATCCCGTCGGACCGCACCAGCTACGGCTCCTTCGCCCTGCTGCGCGAGCTGTCGGACAACCGCCTGAAGGTGATGATCGAAGGCCTGGCCGCCCGCACCGATCTGGTCGCCGGCTCCGACGAGCAGAAGATCGCCGACGCCTACCGCTCCTATATGGACACCGACCGGATCGAGCAGCTGGATGCCCAGCCGCTGCAGCCCTACCTGGCCGCGATTCGCGCCGCCGACACGCACGAGAAGCTGGCCGCCTACATGGGCGGCACCAACGGCCGACTGGGGTCCGCGATCTTCGGCACCGGCATCACGACCGACCAGAAGGCTCCCGACCGCTACGTCGTCTCGACGGGGCAGGCGGGTATCGGCCTGCCGAACCGCGACTACTATCTGTCGGCGCTCTATGCCGACAAGAAAGTGAAGTATCAGGCCTATGTCGCCCGGATGCTGGAGATGATCGGCTGGGAAAACCCGACCGACACCGCCGCTGCCATCGTCGCGATGGAGACCCGCATCGCCGAGGCCCACTGGACCCCGATCGAGAACCGCAACCGCGACCGGACCTACAACGAATACACCATCCAGCGTCTGGTCGACGAAGCCCCCGGCTTCGACTGGGTCGGTTACTACACCGCCGCCCGGCTGGGCGACGTGCCACGCATCATCGTCCGCCAGGACACGGCCCTGCCCAGGATCGCCGCCATCTATGCGGAAACCCCGGTCGAGACCTTGCAGGCCTGGGAGGCCTTCCACACCGTCGATGAGGCCGCGCCGCGCCTGTCGCGCCGGTTCTCCGATGCCCAGTGGGAGTTCCGTTCGCGTGACCTGTCGGGGCAGCCGGAACAGCGCACCCGTGAAAAGCGCGGCATCAGCTTCGCCGAAGGCGCGCTGGGCGAGGCCGTCGGCCGCCAGTATGTCGCCGACTACTTCCCGGCCGAATCCAAGGCCAAGATGGAACAGCTGGTCGCCAACCTGCGCCTGGCCCTGGGCCAGCGCATCGACAACCTGACCTGGATGAGCGACGCCACCAAGGCCCAGGCGCACGACAAGCTGGACAAGTTCACCGTCAAGATCGGCTATCCTGATCGCTGGCGCGACTATTCCGACCTCGAAATCCGCGCCGACGACCTGTTCGGCAATGGCGAGCGGGCCGGACTGTTCCAGTGGAACTACCAGCTGAACCGCCTGAACCAGCCGGTCGACAAGACCGAATGGGGCATGACTCCCCAGACAGTGAATGCCTATTACAACTCGACCAACAACGAGATCGTCTTCCCGGCCGCGATCCTGCAGCCGCCCTTCTTCGATCCCGATGCCGACCCGGCCGTGAACTATGGCGGCATCGGCGGTGTCATCGGTCACGAGATCGGCCACGGCTTCGACGACCAGGGCTCCAAGTCCGACGGCAATGGCGTGCTGCGGAGCTGGTGGACCGCCGAGGACCGGGCGAACTTCGATGCCCTGACCGTGCGTCTGGGTGCCCAGTACGACCAGTTCGAGCCTCTGCCGGGCTATCATGTCCAGGGCGGCCTCACGATGGGAGAGAACATCGGCGATGCCGCCGGCACGGCCGTGGGTCTCGAGGCCTATCACCTGTCGCTGGCCGGGGCCGAGGCCCCCGTCATCGACGGCTTCACGGGCGATCAGCGCTTTTTCCTGGGGTGGGCGCAGGTCTGGCAGTCCAGATCCCGTGACGACGCCCTGAAGCAGCAGGTCGCCACCGACCCGCACAGCCCGGCCGAGTTCCGGGTCATCGGCCCGCTGCGAAACATCGACGCCTGGTACGCGGCCTTCGATGTCCAGCCCGGCACCCACTACTATCTGACGCCCGCCGAGCGCGTTTACCTCTGGTAGGTTGAAATGGCGTCTGCCCCATCGCCCCCGGCGATGGGGCAGCAAGGCCCGCTGGAAACCCCGTTTCCGAAACCCCGTCTTAAGACGACTGTGCCATCAGGGGACTATGTCAGGGGTCTCCGAAGGCGTCGCACGACGCCGCATCAGCCAACAGGAACTCGACGCGATCTGCGCCCGGCACGACCGGCTGTGGCAGGCGCGGCCCGACGGCGCGCGCGCGATCTTCGCCTGGATGGACCTGTCGGGGTTGAACCTGAAGGGCCGCAACCTCGCTGACGCCGACTTTTCCTCCGCCTGCCTGATCGGAGCCGATCTGACCGGCGCACGGCTGGACAACGGGACCTTCTTCGGCGCGGAGATGCAGGACGCGATTTTCGTCGACGCCTCGCTGCGGCGGGCCGATCTGCGCGGGGCCGATCTGCGTGGGGCCAACCTGTCGGGCGCGGACCTGTTCGAGGCCGACCTGCGCGAGGGGGCCGTCGCCCCGGCCGCCAAGGCCGACGGCTTCCGGCTCGTGGAGTTGCAAGCGCGTAGCATCACCCAGGCCCAGGGTGTCAACCTGGTGGGGGCCAATCTGCAGGGGGCCCGGCTGTCCGGCATCGCGGCCCAGTCGGCGGACTTCACCGATGCCATCATGAAGGACTGCAAGCTGGTCCGCGCCAATCTGAAACAGGCCTGCTTCCGGGGAGCCGATCTGGCGAGCGCCGACATGTCGGGCGCGGACCTGACCGGCGCGGACTTGCGCGACGCGGTGCTGGTGGGTGTGAACGCGTCGATGTGGTGCACCGACCGGGCCAATATGGAAGGAGCCTTGACCGACAGCCACTCCGCCGGAGAACCGGTCGCTCAATTGCCAGCGGCCGAGATGCTGCAGGAACACGCCATTTGGTGCGAGAGCGGTGGGGCCGAGGGACAGCCTTCGGTCTTCGACCATGTCGATCTGCGCGGCCTGGGCTCGATCACCGGCCTGAACCTGACCGCCCTCTCGGCGCGGTGCGCGGTCTTCTACGGCCTGAACATGGAGGGCGTGCAGCTTCAGGGCGCGCATCTGGAAGGGGCCGATCTGCGCTCCACCAATCTGAAGCGCGCCGATCTGCGCGGGGCCCGCCTGAACGGGGCGCGTCTGAACGGGGCCGACCTGCGCGAGGCGCAGCTGGGGCCCCTGGTGATCGGGACGGACCGCCTGCTGCCCGCAGACCTGACCGGAGCGACCCTGCGCTCCGCCGATCTGACGGGGGCGGACCTGCGGCGCGCCGTCATGATCGGGGCCGATCTGACGCGGGCCAGCCTGCATGGAGCCCTGATCCGCCATGCTGTCCTGACCGACGCTGTGCTGGCGGGGGTCAGGGGTTACGAACGCCAGATGGAAACGGCATAAACATCATGCTCCAGGCCTGCGCAACGCCGGACAGGGCGGCCCCGTAAAGGACCGCCCCATCGCGTGCGAGAGCCGGGACCGTCAGGCCGTCTTGCTCTCGATCAGTCCGGTCGAATCCTTCGTCGCGATTTCGATGCGCCGGGGCTTCAGCGCCTCGGGCAGTTCGCGCTTCAGGCCGATGGACAGCAGGCCGTTGTCGAGCCCCGCCTCTGTCACGACGACATAGTCGGCCAGCTGGAAGCGGCGCTCGAAGTCGCGCTCGGCCAGGCCGCGATGCAGATAGGTCCGCTCGGTCGTATCGTCGTTGGCCGTCTTGCGGCCGGTGACGGTCAGCAGGTTTTCCTTGACCTCGATGTTCAGCTCGTCGGGCTTGAAGCCGGCGACAGCGATCTCGATCCGATAGGCGTTCTCGCCTGTCGTCTCGATGTTGTAGGGCGGCCAGCCGGTTTCCTGACTGGTACGCGCGGCGCTTTCCAGCAGGCCCGCCAGACGGTCGAAGCCCACGGCGGAACGATAGAGGGGGGTGAAGTCGATGGTACGCATGTCGATCTCCTGATCATCAGCAAGATGGAACCGGCCCGCGTTTTGCCCGGGTCGGCGGTGGGGATCAGTCCGTCCGGCCCCCGTGGGGCACCGAATGGCCTGCGAGAGCCCGGTGACCGGCGCTCTCGGAGAGGAAGGTTGGGATCGCTGCCTGCGACGTCAAGGGGCGGGCGATGGCGTGATCGTCACTTGTTCGACCCCTGCCTCAAACTATGGTGCCGTCTGAAATCCACGCCCACCCGGAGACGCCCATGCGCCGCCTGATGCTGTCCCTCGCCGCTCTCGCCCTTATGACGGGCTCCGCCGCCGCCCAGACCCCGCCGACGCCGGGTGAGACGGCGGCCGAGCGCGCGGCGCGGCGCGAGGCCATGCAGCCTCCCGTACTTCAGGAGGATGAACAGCTTCAGGCCGCGATCGGATCCGACACCCGTCCCGCCGCGGACGTGGCCCGCGACGCCTTTCGCCATCCCTACGAGACCCTGACCTTCTGGGGTCTGACGCCCGGCATGAATATCGTCGAGATCGAGCCGGGTCGCGGCGGCTGGTGGAGCGCCATCCTGCGGCCCTATGCGGCGGCCACCGGTGGCACCTATACGGCGGTCAATCGGCCGCTGGAGAGCATGGGCGTGGCCGACGGCACGGCCGATCTGATCGTGGTGGCGCGCGCCTTCCACAACTGGCAACGCTCGACCCCCTCGCGGACCGGCCCCTATCTGGAGGTCTTCTTCAGGGCGCTGAAGCCCGGCGGCATCCTCGCGGTCGAGCAGCACCGCGCCGACGAGGGTCTGAATGCCGCCGTCACCGCCCCCACCGGCTATGTCTCCGAAAGCTACGTCATCCAGGCTGCACAGTCGGCCGGCTTCGTGCTGGAGGGCCGTAGCGAGCTGAACGCCAATCCCGGGGACGATCACGACCATCCCTACGGCGTCTGGAGCCTGCCGCCGACCCGCGTCAGCGCCCCGCGTCAGGGGGTCGCGACGGATCGCGCCACCCCCCTGACCGAGGCAGAACGCGCGGCGCTCGACGCCATCGGCGAGAGCGACCGCATGACCCTGCGGTTCCGCAAGCCGGGCTGATCGAGCCGGGTTTCGTCCGCGACGCTCAAGGCTTTGACGCGCCTGACGAAGCCCTCTAATCCAGCGGCTTCCGGGACGTTTCGTACCCGGGGGGCGGCAGGACGCGGATAGTTGATGCAGGATCGGAGGACGCCTCGATCATCGGCCGTATCGCGTCGCGCGATGCTGTCCGGCGTGGGTGTCGTCGCCGTCCTGGGTCTGGCCGCCTGCGGCAGGAAGACCGAAACCAAAGCCGATCCCGAAGCCCCGTCCGGCCCCCCCGAAGGGTCGCTGGAATGGGCCATCGCCGGACCCTGGCGCGCAGCCGACCGGTCTCGCGACGCCTGGCGCCATCCGCTGGAGACGCTGCGCTTCTTCGGCCTGCAGCCCGACATGACGGTGGTCGAGTTCTGGCCCGGCAGCGGCTGGTACACCGAAATCCTTGCCCCTTATCTGCACGAGGGCAAGGGTGAATACTATGCCGCCGGGTTCGCGACCGGGCCGGGGTCCGATCCGGCGCAGATCGCCCTGAACGCCAATTTCGAGCGCCGCTTCAGCGGCGACGAGCGTCTGTACGGGCAGATAAAATTCAGCCAGTTCGGCGCCACGACCGGACCTGTCTGCCCGGCAGGCGAGGCGGACATGGCCCTGTTCATGCGCAACATCCACGCCTGGATGGCCGCCGGCATCGCAGAAAAAGCCTTCGCCGACGCCCATGCCGCGCTGCGACCGGGTGGCACCCTGGGCATCGAACAACACCGCCTGGCCCCGGACCAGGATCAGGACCCGGCCGCCGCCAACGGCTATGTCCAGGAGGCCTTCGTCAAGCAGCTGGCCGCCGAGGCCGGTTTCATCTTCGTGGCTTCGTCCGAGATCAACGCCAACGAGGACGACACCAAGGATCATCCCTTCGGGGTCGAGACCCTGCCGCCCCGTCTGGCGACCTCTGCCCCCGGCACCCCGCCCGATCCGATGTTCGACAGCGCCAGATACCGCGAGATCGGCGAAAGCGATCGCATGACCTTGAAGTTCAGGAAGCCAGAGTGAACCGCGCCGCCGCCTTTGCCGCCAATGCTCCGCTCATGGGGGTTCCGGGTGCCGCCGCCCCGCCCGGGGGCGAGGGCGACTGGTTCCGCGGGGCCGGGGGTCTGCGCCTGCGCGCCGCCTTCTGGATCCCGTCCGCCCTCGTCGCCCCCCGGCCGCGCGGCACGGTCATCCTCAGCCCCGGCCGGACCGAGCCGATCGAGAAGTATTTCGAGGTCATCGGCAATTTCCTGGCGCGCGGCTGGTGCGTTCTGGCTCACGACTGGCGCGGCCAGGGTCTGTCCGCCCGCCTGCTGCCCGACCGACTCAAGGGCCACGCCCGGGCGGTCGAGGAATTCCTCGACGACTATTCGCGCCTGCTGGATGCGTTCGAGACGCGGGCCCCCAAGCCGTGGATCGCCGTCGGCCATTCGATGGGTGGCGCCCTGAACCTGCTGAGCCTGCAGGCCGGCGAGAGCCGCTGCGCCGGTGCCATCCTGTCCAGCCCCATGCTGCGCATCAAGACCGGCAAGCGGTCGATGTGGTCGGTCAAGCTGGCGGTGCGCTGGAACGTGCGTCACGGCAAGGCCGGCGACTTCGTGCTGGACGACCCGGACGATCCCTTCGACCATACCTTCGAAAAGGACGCCCTGACGTCCGACGAGGGCCGCTACGAGATGTGGCGACAACAGCTCTATGCCTGCCCGCACCTGGCCGTCGGGGGCCCCACCTGGGGCTGGCTCGCCTTCGGCATCGACGCGGGCGAACGCGCGCTGAAGCCCAAGGCGCTCAAGTCGGTGACCATTCCCTGCACCATCGTCCAGTCGGGCGAGGACGACCGCGTCTGGAAGCAGACCAACCGCTGGGCCGCCAAGCGGCTGGGTCGCGGGCGCTATGTCGAGGTCGCCGGGGCAAAGCACGAGATCATCATGGAGACCGACGACCTCCGCGCCGTCTTCCTGCGGGAGTTCGACGCCATGGCCGATTATGTGTCGCCCGTGAACGACCTGGCCCCCGTGCCGGCAGACTGATCGCTACTGCGCGCCCCGGCGGAATGCGACCAGGGCCTGATCGCGCACACGTGGGTCGCCGACGGCGATGATCCGGCCGTCGCCGCTGACCGGCTCGCCCGCCCAGTTGGTGACCACGCCGCCCGCCGCCTCGACCACGGGGACCAGGGCCGACCAGTCCCAGACCTTCAGGCCCGTTTCGGCCACCATGTCGATCCGCCCCATGGCCAGCATGGCATAGGCATAGGCGTCGCAGCCGTAGCGGGCCAGGCGCGCGGCCGCCATCACCTGGGTCCAGGCCCCCAGTTCGGGCGCGGTGAAGTTTTCCGGCGCGGTCGTAGCGATCACCGCATCGGTCAGCCGCTCACAGGCCCGCACCTGGATCGATCGGGTCTGGTCCCGGCTCATCAGCACGGCCCCCGAGGGGCCCCCCAGGAACAGTTCGCCGATGTATGGCTGGGAGATGGCACCGACCCTTGATCGCCCACCGACCCGGAGTGCAATCAGGGTCGTCCACAGGGGCAGGCCCGCGATGAAGGCCCGCGTGCCGTCGATGGGGTCCAGGATCCAGACGTGTTCCGCGTCCGGTCGGTCCTGGCCATACTCCTCGCCGATGACCCCGTGGTCGGGGTACCGGGCTGCGATCATCGTGCGGATCGCGGCTTCCGCCTCCTTGTCCGCCTGGGTGACCGGATCGAAGGCTCCCGGGCCCGCCTTGTTTTCCTCGGCATAGTCGCCGCGAAAGAAGGGCAGGGTCACACGGGCGGCCTCGGCGGCCAGTTCGACGGCAAAGGATTCGAATTCGGTCATGGGAAGGGTTAGGGATTAGGGACTAGGGATTAGTCAAGGGATGCCCTGCGCTCGCTTCACCTAATCCCTAATCCCCGTTCCCTAATCCCTGATCCCTAGGACGCGACCGCGTCCCCTTCCGAGTGCAGCGACTTGGCCAGATCCAGCAGACGACGGCGCGGGCGTTCGCCCAGCTGGTAGTAGGCCTGGATCAGGTCGAGGGTTTCCTTGCGCGAGAACATCTCTCCGCCATTGGCGCTGGCGGTCTCCCTGCGCTCCATGGCCTCGGCCAGACCGTCGTAGAAATAGCTGATCGGCGTCTCCAGCGCCTCGGACAGCTGCCACAGGCGCGCGGCCGAGATGCGGTTCGCTCCGCATTCATATTTCTGGATCTGCTGGAAGCGGATGCCGACCTGGATGGCCAGTTGCTGCTGGGTCAGTCCCAGCAGGCGACGACGGCGGCGCAGGCGGCGCCCCAGGTGAAGATCGATATCGGTGGCCATTGCCCAGTCCCCTTGTTCTAGCGGGCTGTGCCAAAGCGGCACGGCTCGTCCGGGATGCCGCAATCACCATGCCGCCTTCGCGTGACGGGCGAACGACCATGCCGAAGCAGGAGACCGCCATTCTGCCGTGCGACGCAACCAGCGATGCCGCAGCGCATTATCTCGCCACCTCTGGTTTGGAAGGATATGGAACATGGGTCTCGGAATCATCGGCTGGATCGTCATCGGCATCGTGGCCGGCTGGCTGGCCGAAAAAGTCATGGGTCGTAGTCACGGCCTCGTCACCAACCTGATCGTCGGCGTCGTCGGGGCGCTACTCGGCGGCTGGATCGCCGGCAACCTGCTGGGCATCCCGGTCGGCGGGTTCAATCTGGTGACCCTGCTGGTCGCTTTCGGCGGCGCTGTCCTGCTGCTGTTCCTGCTGGGTCTGGTCAAGCGTCGCGCCTGATCCCCTCCGCCACGATGATCGACGAAAGGGCGGCCCGCACAGGCCGCCCTTTTTCGTGTTCGTTGCGCCCGCTGTCATGACCCCCCAGAGGTGGACCCCCCGGCACCCACGGCGTCCTCGTCCTAAAGCATGGCCGGAATGACGCGATCCGGCGGTCGGTGGCCGTTCTGGAAGGTCATCACGTTCAGGATCACGCGGTCGCCCATGTCCTGACGCGCCTCCAGCGTCGCCGATCCCAGATGGGGCAACAGCACGACATTGGGCCGTCCGATCAGGCCCGGGTGGATCGCCGGTTCGTTCTCATAGACGTCCAGTCCGACGCCGGAGAGGGCGCGCCGCGCTACCGCCTCGGCCAGGGCCGCCTCGTCGATCAGTTCGCCCCGCGCCGTATTCACCAGGATGGCCTGCGGCTGCAGCAGGCCCAGTCGCCGGCCCGACAGCAGGTGATGGGTGTCTTTCGTCGCCGGACAGTTGAGCGAGATCACATCCATGCGCGACAGCATCTGGTCCAGATCGTCCCAGTAGGTCGCGCCCAGTTCCTCCTCGATCCGGGGGCTGACGGGCTTGCGGTTGTGATAGTGGACCTGCAGTCCGAACGCCCGCGCGCGCCGGGCCAGGGCCTGACCGATCCGGCCCATGCCGACGATTCCCAGCCGTTTGCCCCACAGCTTTCGCCCGCACATCCAGGTCGGGGTCCAGCCCTCGAAGCGCCCTTCCGCTACCACCTGGGCACCCTCGACGATGCGGCGGCTGACGGCCAGGATCAGGCTCATGGCCAGATCGGCGGTGTCTTCCGTCAGGACGCCCGGGGTGTTGGTGACAATGATCTGGCGGGCCACGGCCGCGTCGATGTCGATGTGATCCACGCCCGCGCCGAAGTTGGCGATCATCTTCAGCTGGTCGCCCGCCCCGGCGATCAGGCCGGCGTCGATCTCGTCGGTAATGGTGGGCACCAGGACGTCGGCGCGCTGCACCGCCGCTTCCAGCGCCGCGCGGTCGAAGGGAATGTCCTTCAGGTTCAGCTCGGCGTCGAACAGTTCGCGCATGCGCGTCTCGACCGCGTCGGGCAGTCTTCTGGTTAAGACGACCTTAAGCCGGGCATTGGACATAGGAGCCTTGGGTTTTTCAATGGGCGACCGCGCGGTTCGCCCGCCTGCGACGGGTCTATACCGGTGTCTAGCAAGTCTCGCGGCCACGTCCAAAGCCTCTCGCGCCGGATCGGGGGCGTTGTGGCCGTCGTGGCCTGCGCCGTCCTGGCCGGCGCGGGCGCGACCATGCCGGACGGACGCCCCACACCGACGGGGCTGGACGTCCCGCGCTGGGTCTCGCTGAAGTCCTCCCACGTGCGCGCCCGCCAGGGCCCGGGGCTGGACTATCGCATCCTGTGGGAATACCGCGCGGCCGGCCTGCCGGTTCAGGTGATCGCCGAAACGCGCGAGTGGCGAAAGATCTGCGATCCGGAACACGGCGTCGCCTGGATCAAACGCAGCGTCGCCTCCGGCCGACGCGGGGCCTTCAACGGCTCGGATGCCGAGGTCGCGGTTCACGCCGCCCGCAACGCCCAGTCCCCCGTACGCGCCCGTTTCAGCCCCCGCTCGGTCGTCGCCCTGGACGAATGCAAGGACGGCTGGTGCCGCGTCCGGGCGCAAAAGATCAAGGGGTGGCTGCCCGAAGGGTCCGTCTTCGGCACCCAGGCGATGGCCCAGTGCGACGCGCGTCGTGGGGCGGGCGAGGCAGGCCGGCGCGCCGGATAGTCTCCCTCCCCCGGAGGAGGAAGAATGCCGTAGCGGTTGAGCCCTCCCTCGCGCTCGTGTAACCCCGGCGCAACACACCGGAGCGGCCGCGCCTTGAACACTTCGCAATACCCGTCGTCCTTCGACCACGCCGCCCTGCTGGCTTCGGGCCGGGGAGCGCTGTTCGGACCGGGCAATGCCCAGCTGCCGGCCCCGCCCATGCTGATGTTCGACCGGATCACCGAGATCAACGGCGATGGTGGCGAGCACGGCAAGGGCTATGTCGAGGCCGAGCTGGATATCCATCCGGACCTCTGGTTTTTCGCCTGCCACTTCATCAATGACCCGGTCATGCCCGGCTGCCTGGGTCTGGACGCCATGTGGCAGCTGGTCGGCTTCTATCTGGGCTGGATCGGCGGACCGGGCCGCGGCCGGGCGCTGGGCGTGGGCGAGGTCAAGTTCACCGGCCAGGTCACGCCGGACATCCGGAAGGTGACCTACAAGATCACGCTCAAGCGGGTCATCAACCGTCGTCTGGTCATGGGAATCGCCGACGGGGTGATGGAAGCCGACGGCGTGCCTATCTATACGGCGACCGACATGCGCGTCGGCCTGTTCCAGGCGGGCGAAAAGCCCGTCGACGCCTGAAATCACATATATACCGCGGTCAACGCGGAGCCTTGGGTCAGAGAAGGAAACTGCATGCGGCGTGTCGTCGTCACCGGTCTGGGTATCGTCTCCTCCATCGGCACGGGCCGGGAAGAGGTCACGGCGTCGCTGCGGACTGCACGTTCGGGTGTGGTCGCCGCCCCCGATCATATCCAGCACGGCTTCCGCTCCCAGGTCTGGGCCCCGCCGTCGCTGGGGGCCGCCGCCGAGGACTGGGCTCCGCTGGTGGACCGCCGCGCCGCGCGCTTCCTCGCCAACGGCACGGCCTGGGGTCACATCGCCTTCGAGGAGGCGCTCAGGGACTCCGGCATGAGCCCGGAAGAGATCCGGGACGACCGCATCGGCCTGATCGTGGGCGAAGGCGGGCCCTCGACCCAGGTCATCCTTCAGGCGGCCCAGACCACGATCGAAAAGGGCGCGCCCAAGCGGATCGGGCCCTTTGCCGTGCCCAAGGCCATGGCGTCCGGCCCTTCGGCGGTCCTGTCGACCTGGTTCCAGATGCGCGGCGTCAACTATTCGATCTCCTCGGCCTGCGCGACCTCGGCCCACTGCATCGGTGCGGGGGCCGAACAGATCCAGTGGGGCAAGCAGGACGTGGTCTTCGCCGGCGGGGTCGAGGACATCGACTGGTCCATGTCCAACATGTTCGACGCCATGGGTGCCATGTCGTCCGACTTCAATGCGACGCCCTCGGTGGCCTCCCGCGCCTATGACGTCGCCCGCGACGGCTTCGTCATCGCCGGCGGTGCCGGGATCGTGGTGCTGGAAGAGTACGAGCGGGCCCTCGCCCGCGGTGCCCGGATCTATGCCGAGGTCGTCGGCTACGGCGCCAATTCCGATGGCTACGACATGGTCGCGCCCTCGGGCGAGGGGGCCGAGCGCTGCATGAAGATCGCCATGGCCCAGGCCGGCGGCCGCAGGATCGACTACCTGAACCCCCATGGCACCTCGACGCCGGTCGGCGACTCCAAGGAGATGGGCGCGGTGCGCAACGTCTTCGGCGCCGACATGCCGCTGATCTCCTCGACCAAGTCCCTGACCGGCCACAGCCTCGGCGCCGCAGGCGCTCAGGAGGCGATCTATTCGCTGCTGATGCTCGACAACGGCTTCGCCGCCGAAAGCGCCCATATCGAAAACCTCGACCCGGAGTTCGAGGGGATGCCGATCCTGCGCGAACGCAAGGACGTCGAACTGACCACCGTCATGTCCAACAGCTTCGGCTTCGGCGGCACCAACGGGACGGTGATTTTTTCGAAAGTCTGATGCCTTCCCTCTCCCTGCGGGAGAGGGTTCTCGTTGATCGGCCCCGCTGCCAGGGGGCAAAGAGGAGACACACCATGGCCACCGAATCCGCCTGGAACATGCCTGCGGGCGAACTCATGAAGGGCAAGAAGGGCCTGATCATGGGGGTGGCCAACGCCAACTCGATCGCCTGGGGTATCGCCTCCCAGCTGGCGGCCCAGGGGGCCGAGCTGGCCTTTACCTATATGGGCGAGGGGCTGGAGCGTCGCGTGCGGCCCCTGGCGGAAAGCGTGGGCGCCAAACTGCTGATCCAGGCCGACGTCACCGACGACGCCTCGATGGACGCGGCCTTCGCGGCGCTGGAGGCGGAATTCGGCACGATCGATTTCGTCGTCCATTCGGTCGCCTTCGCCAACAAGGACGAGCTGAAGGGCTCCTTCATCGACAACACCAGCCGTGACAGCTTCCTGCTGGCCATGAACATCAGCTGTTTCAGCTTCGTCGATGTGGCGCGTCGGGCCTCGAAGATCATGCCCAACGGCGGCTCGATGGTCACCATGACCTATCTGGGTTCGGAGCGGGCCATCCCGAACTACAACACCATGGGCGTGGCCAAGGCGGCGCTGGAGGCGGCGACCCGCTATATCGCCCGCGACCTCGGACCCAGGGGCATCCGCGTCAACGCCATCTCGGCCGGTGCCATGAGAACCCTCAGCCTGGCCGGTATCTCGGGCGGGCGGGGCATGATCGCCCAGGGCCGCGCGATGTCGGCGATGAAGGAGGACACCTCGATGGAGGGCGTCGCCGGAGCCGCCCTGTGGCTGTGCTCGGATCTCGGCTTCTCGACCACCGGCGAGGTCGTCCACGTCGACGCCGGCTTCCACATGATGGGGCTGGCGGGGGACGAGGAGGGGTAACGCACCGGCGTGTGTGAGCCGTCAGACTTCGTCGGCTTGCCCGACCTGCACAAGCGGGGCCATATCGGGCGTCAGCAATGCGGAGGTGCCGGATGGCCCACAAGTTCGAAATCTACAAGGACAAGGCCGGTGAGTTCCGCGTCCGGTTCAAGTACAATTCCGAGGTGATCTTCTCGACCGAGGGCTATTCCGACAAGTCGGGTGCCAAACGCGCGATCGAGTCGATCAAGAAGCACGTCGGCGACGCAGAGACCGAAGAGGTCTAGTCAGGGTCGCGCTCGCCGATCTCGTTCGGGCGGATGGCCACCAGCCAGCCGTCCGACAGGTGCAGGTCCGGCGTCGCGGCCCGGGTGAACGGCAGGAACCAGGTCGGCCCGCCTGCGGCGGGTGCGATCTCCAGCATGTCGTCGGCCCCGAAATTCTGCACCGCCTTGACCGTGCCCAGAACGACGCCGTCGGGATCGCGGGCCTCCACCCCGATCAGGTCGGCGAGGTAGAATTCGTCCTCATCCGGGACCGGGAAACGGTCGCGCGGGACGTGGAGCTTGAGGTTGCGCAACGCATCGGCCGCCTCCTTGGTGGAGACCTCCTTCACCCGGCCGACGATGCCGTCTTTCGTCGGGCGGGCCGACAGGACGGTCAGGGCGTGCGACCCGTCGGCGCGCAGCAGGGGACCATAGGCCGTCAGGGCCAGAGGATCGGCCGTATAGGCCGTGATCTTGACCTCGCCCTTCACGCCGAAGCCGCCCGCGACATGGCCGACGAGGATGAGTTTGGCCGTCATAGTCCCCTCTCCCTGAGGGAGAGGGCTTGAGCGCCCGAGAGCGCAGCGATCGGACTCGCGCAAAAGGGTGAGGGGTCAAGGTGGGGGCCGGTCAGACCGTAACCCCTCACCCGACCGCGCAAGGATGACGGGCTGAGCCCGCCGTGCGCGGTCTCCCTCTCCCGCTGGGAGAGGGAGATCACGCTTAAGCCTCGGTCTTCTCTTCTTCGGTGGCTTCAGCAGCCGGTGCCTCTTCAGCGGCAGGGGCCTCCTCAGCCGGAGCGGCTTCGGCAGCCGCCTCGGCGGGAGCCTCTTCAGCGGCGGCTTCCTCGGCCGGGGCCTCTTCGACCGGCGGCGCGTTCCTGGCGGCTTCGGCGGCTGCGGCCGCTTCTTCCTTGGCGCGTTCGGCGGCTTCGGCAGCCTCGATCTTGGCGGCGGCTTCGGCCTCGGCGCGGTCGGCTTCGCGCTGGGCGCGTTCGGCCGAGCGTTCCTGGGCCTTCTTGCCCGGGGTGCCCTTGTTCGGGTTGTTGCCCTGGGTCCACTTGACCTTGCCGGCCAGGGCTTCGTCCTGGCTCAGGAAGCGGGCGACGCGGTCGGTCGGCTGGGCACCCTTGCCGAGCCATTCCGAGATGCGCTCGGCCTTGAGGGTCACGCGGGGCTTGTCGCCATCCTTGGGCAGCATCGGGTTGTAGGTGCCGACGCGCTCCAGGAACTTGCCGTCGCGCGGCGAATGCGAGTCGGCGACGACGATATAGTAGTAGGGGCGCTTCTTGGTGCCGCCACGGGCCAGACGAATCTTCAGCATGTCAGTCTTCTTTCAGGGAGATCAGTTGGGTTTCTTGGGAAGGCCGGGCAGGCCCGGAAGGCCCCCCGGCAGTGATCCGCCGCCCAGGCCGGAAAGCCGGTCCTGAAGGGCCTTGATTTCGTCTTCGGATGGCTCGGGCATCCGCCCGCCGCCGAGGGATTTGAGGCGCGAGAGGTCGGGGCCGCCCATTCCCGGGATGCCGCCGCCCATACCCCCGCCGCCGCCGGGCATTCCGGGCATGCCGCCCATCATGGCCGCCATCTTCTGCAGATTGCCGCGCCCGCCCCTGGACAGGGACTTGACCATATCGGCCATCTGGCGGTGCTGTTTCAGCAGGCGGTTGATGTCCTGGACCTCGACACCGGCCCCGGCCGCGACGCGCTTCTTGCGGCTGGCGTTCAGCAGGTCGGGCTTCCTGCGCTCGGCCTTGGTCATGGACGAGATGATGGCTTCCTGGCGCAGGATCATCCGGTCGTCGATGTTCTGCTCGGCCATCTGGGCCTTCATCTTGGCCACGCCGGGCAGCATGCCCATGATGCCCTGAAGGCCGCCCATCTTCTTCATCTGCTGCAGCTGGGCCGCCAGGTCGTTCAGGTCGAACTGTCCCTTGGCCAGCTTTTTGGCCATGGCCTCGGCCTTGGCCTGGTCCAGTTCCGTCGCGGCCTTCTCGACCAGGGCGACGATGTCCCCCTGACCCAGGATCCGGCCGGCGACGCGGCGGGCGTCGAACACCTCCAGGGCGTCGACCTTCTCGCCCGACCCCATGTATTTGATCGGCAGGCCGGTGACCGCCCGCATCGACAGCATGGCCCCGCCGCGCCCGTCGCCGTCGGCGCGGGTCAGGATCAGACCGGTCAGGGGCAGGCGTTCGTGGAAGGCCCTGGCGGTGCGGACTGCATCCTGTCCGGTCAGGCTGTCGGCGACCAGAAGGGTCTCGACCGGACTGGCGATGGCGGCGACCTCGGCCACCTCGTTCATCAGGCCTTCGTCCAGCGTGATCCGCCCGGCAGTGTCGAGGATCAGGACGTCGAAGCCCTGAAGCTTCGCCGAGGTCAGGGCGCGGCGGGTGATCTGGACCGCGCTCTCGCCCGCCACGATCGGCAGGACCGCGACCTCGATCTGGGTCCCGAGCTGGGCCAGCTGTTCCATGGCCGCCGGACGCCGCGTGTCCAGCGAGGCCATCATGACCTTCTTGCGATCGAACTTCGTCAGCCGCAGCGCCAGCTTGGCGGAGGTGGTGGTCTTGCCCGACCCCTGCAGGCCGGCCATCAGCAGGACGGCGGGCGGGGTGGCGTTCAGGTTGAGCGGGGTCGGCTCCTCGCCGCCCAGCATCTCGACCAGGCCGTCATAGACGATCTTGATGACCTGATCGGCGGGGCGGACCGAGCGGATGACCTCTTCGCCCGTGGCCTTTTCGGTGGCGAAGGCGATGAAGTCCTTGACGACCGGCAGGGCGACGTCGGCCTCCAGCAGGGCCACGCGCACCTCGCGCATCGCCTCTGCCACGTCCTTTTCGGACAGGGCGCCGCGGCCGGTGATCCGGTCGAAAACGCCTGTCAGCCGCTCGTTCAGAGCCTCGAACATTCACACCTCAACACCCGTTTTCGCTTCAGGTCACGGCGACCTGAATCCAGAAAACGGGCACCTGATCGGCGCGGGTGACGCGGCTCCATACGACAACGGCCCCTGGCGACGATCACGTCGGCAGGGGGTTCTCGCCATCCTCGTCCGGTCGAAACCGGGGTCGTGATGGTGGAGACGCGAGGTTCACTTGCGCCGGAAGCGCGGGCTTATGCGGGAAAAGGGCGGCGAAGACAAGGCGGGAGTGCTCCGCCTGGCTTTCGGATCCGGCGGCCCGGACCCAGCCTCCGTCGCACGCTACCCCGCAGCCCGGTCCAGAACATCGGAAACGAACCCGTTCAGGCTCTTGCCTGCCCGCGCCGCCGCCGCAGCCGCGCGGCGGTGGACCTCCGGGGCGACCCGGACCGAGAAGGTGCCCGAGAAGGGCTTGTCCGGCGTCTTGCCACGCTCGCGGCACCAGTCGAGGTAGTCGGCGATCGTATCGACGAAGGCGGTCTTCAGCTCGTCCGGCGTCCGCCCCTGAAAGGTCAGAACATCGCGGGTGTTGATCACCTCGCCGTGGAACAGACCGGCGGCCTCGTCCAGTTCGACGGTCGCCAGATAACCGTCATGGGTCATGGTCGTCATCGCTTGGTATCGGGCGCATGGCCCGCCTCCGTCAGAAACCGGCGCACGGATTTCAATGCGCCCTTGTCCGTCTCCTTCTGCGGATGCGGACGGTGAAAGACGGCATCGACGCCGTTCAGGCTGACCCGAACCCGGGAGCCCCGGCCCTCGCTGATCGTGCCGCCCGCCGCCGCGAACAGAGCCTCCACGTCCGACCACGCGACATTGGCCCGCACCGGATCGGCGAAGATGGCGTCCAGCGTTCTGGCATGTTTGCCTTTCACGGAAGAATGATACCAGATTTTGATACCAGATCAAATCACGCTTCATGGCTCGCTTGAAGGTCGGTGTTCCATCAGTGTGGGTCCAGGCTCCCCGCTGCCCGAGATGACCATGCCTGTGTCCAACGCCCCCGTCGCTGACGATCGCCTGCGCGAGGAGGTTCGTCTGCTCGGCGGACTGCTGGGCGAGGTGATCCGCGACGAGGGGGGACAGGATCTCTACGACCGGATCGAGGCGGTGCGGGTGGCTTCCGTCGGCTATCACCGGCACGCGGGGGCGCGCGGCTCGGCGGAGCTGGAGCGGCTGCTGTCGGACCTGTCGCTGGACGATGCGGTGGGGCTGGCCCACGGGTTCGCGGTCTTCTCCCTGCTGGCCAATGTGGCCGAGGACCGGGCCGGCAAGCGCCGCGCCCGCAGCCAGACGGCCGAGGGCGCGCGTCAGGATACGCCCGAGGGGGCGCTGGCCCGGCTGGCGGAGGCCGGTCGCTCGGTCGAGGACGCGCGGGCCCTGCTGTCGGAGGCCCTGATCTCGCCCGTCCTGACCGCCCACCCGTCGGAGGTGCGAAGGAAGAGCGTTATCGACCGGATCGCCACCGTGTCGGACCTGCTGGACGCCTGCGACCGCGATGACCTGTCGTGCGCGCCCGACGTCCTGATCTCGGGTTTGCGTCGACAGACGGTGATCCTGTGGGCGACCCGGCTGGTGCGGACGACCGGCCTGGTGGTGCAGGACGAGATCGACACGGTGGTGTCCTTCCTGGAACGCGTCTTCCTGAAGGTCGCGCCGGAACAGCTGATCGACTGGCGCAGGCGTCTGAATGCGCCGGACCTGAAGCCCTTCATCCGCATCGGGGCCTGGGTCGGCGGGGACCGGGACGGCAATCCCAATGTCGACGCCGCCGCCCTGCGCGCCGCCTTCGCCACGCCGGCCAAGGCGGTGCTGCGCCACTATCTGGAGGCGGTGAACACCCTGGGGGCCGAGCTGAGCCTGTCCGGTTCGCTCGCCACCATCAGTCCGGCGCTGCAGGCGCTGGCGGCCGGGTCCGGAGACGATTCCCCCCACCGCGCCGACGAACCCTATCGCCGCGCCCTCAGTCAGATCTATGCCCGGCTGTCGGCGACCCATCCGATCCTGACCGGAGAGACCGCGCCGCGCCCCGCGCTGTTCAACGCGCCCCCCTATGATGGACCCGACGCCTTCCGGGCCGATCTGGCCGTCCTGCAGGACAGTCTGGTGGCCAGCCACGGCGCGGTCTTCGCCGACGATGGCCTGTCGCGCCTGATCGCCACGGTCGATGTTTTCGGATTTCACATGGCGACGCTCGATCTGCGCCAGAATTCAGACGTCCATGCGCGAGTCGTTTCCCATCTTCTGCGCGTGGCCGGGGTCTGCCCCGACTATGCCGCACTGGATGAGGAGAGCCGCATCGCCCTGTTGTCAGCCGAGCTGGCCGCGCCGCGCCTGCTGTTCAGTCCCTATGAGGCCTACGACCCCGAGGTGCTGAAGGAACGCGCCATCCTGCAGGCGGCGGCGGGGGCGCTTAGCACCTTCGGACCCCAGGCGATCCGCACCCATATCGTGTCCAAGACCGACGCGGCCTCCGACCTGCTGGAGGTCTATCTGCTGCTGAAGGAAGTCGGCCTGTATCGCCACGACGACCCGGCCGCCTGCCCGATCCAGGCCGCGCCGCTGTTCGAGACCATCGACGACCTGCGTGCCGCCCGCCCGACCCTGACCCGCCTGTTGCAGGAACCTTCGGCCCTCGCCGTGGCCCGGGCGCGTGGCGTGCAGGAGGTGATGATCGGCTATTCGGATTCCAACAAGGACGGCTCCTATCTGACCTCGACCTGGGAACTGCACGAGGCGTCGCGGGCGCTGCTGGGCGTGACCCGGACGGTCGGCGTCCGGCTGCAGCTGTTCCACGGGCGCGGCGGGGCCGTGGGCCGGGGCGGCGGCTCCAGCTTCGCGGGCGTCATCTCGCAACCCACGGGCACGGTCGCAGGCCGGATCCGCATCACCGAACAGGGCGAGGTGATCGCCAACAAATACGGCGAGCCCGACGTGGCGCGGCGAAACCTCGATGCCCTGACGGCCGGGACCCTGATCGCCTCGCTCGCCCCGCCGCCGGACGAGGCGATGACCGCAAAGCACGGGGCGACGGCTTCGGCCCTCTCGGTCGCCTCGATGGCCGCCTACCGGGCGCTGGTCTATGAGACGCCGGGCTTCGTCGACTATTTCCGCGCCGCCACCCCGATCAACGAGATCGCCGAGCTGAAGATCGGTTCGCGGCCCACGTCGCGGACCGCCTCCACCGCCATCGAGGATCTGCGCGCCATTCCCTGGGTGCTCAGCTGGAGCCAGAGCCGCGTCATGCTGCCCGGCTGGTTCGGCTTCGGCTCGGCCGTACAGGGCCGGGACATGGAAGAGCTGCGCGCCATGGCGACCGACTGGCCCTTCTTCCGCACCCTGCTCCAGAACATGGAGATGATCATGGCCAAGTCCGACATGACCATCGCCCGCCGCTATGCCGGACTGGTTCCGGACCCGGCGCTGGCGGCTTCGATCTTCGGGGCCCTGAAGGCCGAATGGGACCGGACGCGTGATGCGGTCCTGGCCATCAGCGGACAGACGGAGCTTCTGGGCGGACAGCCCGAGCTCGACCGTCTGATCCGTCTGCGGATGCCCTATGTCGAGCCGCTGAACCACGTCCAGATCGAGCTGATCCGCCGGCGGCGCTCGGGCGACGACGACCCCCGCGTGCGTGAAGGCATCCTGCTGACCATCAACGGCGTGGCGGCCGGTCTGCGCAACAGCGGCTGAGGCAAGGGTTCAGGCAGGGCGCCGGGCCCGCAGCGCCTGGACGATCGTGCCGTCATCCAGCCAGTCGAGGTCGCCACCGACGGGCACGCCGCGCGCCAGGGACGTGACCTCGACCCCGTCGCCCGCGACCCGCTCGGCCAGATAGTGGGCGGTGGTCTGCCCATCGACCGTAGCGGGCAGGGCCAGCACGACCTCGCGCACCTCGCCGCCCTTCACCCGCCCGACCAGTTCGGCGACCCGAAGCGCATCGGGGCCGACGCCGTCCAGCGCCGACAGCAGCCCGCCCAGCACATGGTATTTGCCGCGGAAGGCACCGGACCGCTCCATGGCCCACAGCGACCCGGCCTCCTCGACCACGCAGATCAGGCCGTTGTCGCGCGAGCCGTCCGAACAGATGGAACAGGGATCGCGGGTGTCGGGCGTACCGCAGACGGAGCAGGACACGACCCTGGCCGCCGTCTCGGCCAGGGATGCGGCCAGAGGCTCCAGCAGCTGTTCGCGCTTCTTCAGCAGGGCCAGGGCGGCGCGGCGGGCCGAGCGGGGACCCAGCCCCGGCAGCCTGGCCAGGAGCGCGATCAGCCGCTCGATCTCGGGTCCCGCCGATGCCGCCAAGTCAGAACAGCTTGGGCATGCCGGGGATGTTCATGCCGGCCATTGGGCCCGCCGCCTCGCGCATCAGGTCGGTATTGACGGCGTCCAGCCTGCGCCTGGCATCGGCATGGGCGGCGACGATCAGGTCGGCGAGGATCTCGGTCTCGCCCGGCACCATCAGACTGTCGTCGATCTTCACGCCGGTGACCTCGCCCGCGCCCTTCAGCGCGATCGTCACCAGACCGCCGCCGGAGCTGCCCTCGGCGGTGGTTTCGGCCATCTTCGCCTGGGCGTCCTGCAGCTTCTGCTGCATCGCCTGGGCCTGCTGCATCAGTTGGTTCAGGTCTTTCATGGTCACAGGATAGGCCGGGACGCGACGTCGCGACAGGGGGGAAGGACCGCGATGCTGTGATTTGCCCGCTTGCACCGACGAACCGGGTGCCTATTTTCGCAACTGCATTCGTTGCTATTTGCCCCCGGGACCAAACTCGATGACCTATGATCCTTCCACCCGCGATGTGGCGCTGGACGATACCGCCCTGGCCCAGTTGTTCTCCGAAGCCCGGACGCGCAACGACTTCAGCGACCGGCCGGTCCCGGAGGCGCTGCTGCGCCGCCTGTACGATCTGACCCGGTTCGGACCGACCGCCGTCAACTCCACCCCGGCGCGGTTCCTGTTCCTGACGTCGGTCGAGGCGCGCCAGCGGCTCGCGCCCTTCATGAGCGGCAACAACCGCGAAAAGACCCTGAAGGCGCCGGTCAACGTCATCATCGGCATGGACACCCGGTTCCATGAGACACTGCCCAGACTGTTTCCCCATGCGCCCGGTGCCAGGGACTGGTTCGCCGACGAGGCGGCGCGCAGGGAATCGGCCTTCCGCAATTCGTCGCTTCAGGGCGGCTATTTCATGATCGCCGCGCGCGCCCTGGGTCTGGACGTCGGTCCGATGTCGGGCTTCGACGCGGCGGGGGTGAAGGCCGAGTTCTTCGCCGGCACCAGCGTGGAGCCGAACTTCATCCTCAATCTGGGCTATGGCACCGACGAGAACCTGTTCCCCCGCTCGCCGCGCCTGGACTTCGAGGAGGCGGCGCAGATCCTGTAGGGCCCTATTCGTCCTCGTCCCCGTCGTCGGGAATGCTCGGCATCTCGACGGCGGGGGCCAGGGTCTTGATCTCGCCGACGACGGCACCGGGGAAGGCCTCCATCACCGCGCGGACGAAGGGATCGGCCTCGACCTCGGCGCGCAGGGCGACAGTGGCCTTCCTTTCCTGTTCGATCAGGGTCTCGCCGCCGCCCTGGCCGTTGGCGACCACGAACCACTGGCGGCCGGTCCAGTCCTTGAGCCGCGACGACAGGCGGGTGGCGAGATTGGCCGGGGCCCCGTCGACGGGCTCGTAGGTCAGGGTGCCCGGCTTGAACGACACGGGACGCACATAGCGCTGCACATCCATCTGCAGGGCGATCTCGCGCTTCTCGCCGATCAGCGCGACCACGGCCTCGAAGGTCTGCGGGTCCGGCAGGGCGGGCTGGGCGGCCGCTCTCGGGGCCATCTGAGCGGAGGCGCCGCCGCCGCGCGGTCCACCGGTGCCGGTGCCGCCACCCGGCCCGCCGGACAGGGGCTCGCCCGACTGCAGCCGCTTCAGCGCCTCCTCCGGCCCGGGCAGGTCGGCGGCATAGGCCAGACGCACGATGGCCATCTCGACCGCATCGGCGGGGCTGGGCGCGCGGCGAACCTCGTCCAGCGCCTTCAGCAGCATCGACCAGGTCCGCGACAGCGTCCCGGCCGAGACCTGGGCGCCCATGGCCGCCAGTCGCTGGGCCTGATCGTTGGGCAGGCGGGTCGCATTCGGCCCCAGCATCTTGGCGACCGAGGCCGCGTGGCAGTGTTCCAGCAGGTCGTTGGTCACCTGCACGGGATCCGCCCCGAAGCCGTAGAGCGCGCGGAAGATCTCCAGCGCCTCGGAGGTCCGCCCGGCCATGATCTGTTCGAACAGGGCGATGGTCTGGCTGCGGTCGGCCAGGCCCAGCATGTCGCGGACCGTGTCGGTGGCGACGGTCTCGCCGCGCTCGCCCTGAACCAGCGCCTGATCCAGCAGGGACAGGCCGTCGCGGACCGAACCCTCGGCGGCGCGGGCGATCAGGGCCAGGGCGTCGTCCTCGACCTTCATGCCCTCCCGGGTGGCGATCCGGCCGAGGTGCTCGACGAGGATTTCCGGCTCGACGCGACGCAGGTCGAACCGCTGGCAGCGGGACAGGATGGTCACCGGCACCTTGCGGATCTCGGTGGTGGCGAAGATGAATTTGGCGTGGGGTGGCGGCTCCTCCAGCGTCTTCAGCAAGGCGTTGAAGGCCTGGTTCGACAGCATGTGCACTTCGTCGAGCACATAGACCTTGTAGCGGGCCTCGACCGGCGCATAGCGGACGGATTCCAGGATGTCGCGGATGTCGTTGACGCCGGTGTGGCTGGCGGCGTCCAGCTCCATCACGTCCATGTGCTGACCGGCCATGATCGCGGCGTCGTGGCGACCGTGGGCGGTCAGCTCCAGCGAGGGCCGGTCGATGACCTCGGTCTCGTTGTTCAGGGCCCGGGCCAGCAGACGGGCTGTGGTCGTCTTGCCGACGCCGCGGACGCCGGTCAGCATGAAGGCGTGGGCGATCCGGCCGGTGGCGAAGGCATTGGTCAGGGTGCGCACCATCGCCTCCTGACCGATCAGGTCCTCGAAGGTGCGTGGCCGGTATTTGCGGGCCAGGACGGTGTAGGCCTCGCCGTCGTTCCGATGCGCGTCGTCGGCGACCGAAGCCGTCGCGACGGCGGCGGGAGCGACAGTCGGCCCGGCCGCCGGCGCACCGAACATGTCGTCGGTGTTCTCGTCGCGCTCATGCTTTTCGGATTCCGGGGCGTCGTCCTCCGCCCAGGGCGGATCGCCGGAATCAAGGTCGACGTCGGTCATCCACAATCTCTAGCGCGGCGCTCGGTTTGGGTCAGTGTGAATCTGACTCCTTGCCCATGTTCGGCCAGGGAAAGACCAACACGGCTGAAACTGCCGAGACTTGGGCGTTGGCTGCCAGGTTCCACGCCCGATCGCCCACTTGAAGCCTGGGCGCAGATCATGATTCCGGTGCGCTCTCGCCGCGCCGCAGCCGGGAATGAGCAGGCTGTTCCGGCCATCAGATGATCCATGAGCGGCCGTCGAGCCGCATCTGCCCGGGAACACGGCGGGTGCCCGACGCGGTCGAACCTGTAGACCCTGCGGCGAACGGCGGGGCCGGAGCGATGCCGCGCCGACAACACCCACCGCGCGATGCTCAGGTCGCCGCCTGAAGCCGGCCTCCGCTGGCCGTGGCGACGATCTGACCGCCGAGCGGGCGTGAGAGGCGATCCATCCGGTCCAGGATGGCGGCCATCTCCAGCGAGGCCGCCAGGCCTGGAAAGCCACGGCTTGCGAGGTCATCGTGACCTCCCAGCCCGATCTCGTTCATGGTGATCGCGTCCAGCCTTGTCTCCAGCCGACCGTCGGCATGGCGCGTCACACAGGCCATGACGCTGGTCCAGGCCTCGGGTGGATAGCTGCCGGCGACCTTCTCGGTCTGGAAGATGAAGTTTCCGAGACCATAGAGAAGCGGCTTTCCGCGATAGAGACCCATGCCCTGAGGCAGCGGCGAACCATGACCCGCGAAGACATCGCAGCCAGCATCGACACAGCGTCGGGCGAAGGCCTGCTGCCAGGCCGGAACCAGGGCGTTGTCCGGTTCCCAGTCGTGGTTGTGATGACAGGCGATCACCAGGTCGGTCGAGGCGGAGGCCTGCCGGATCGCGTCCAGTATCCGCGCCTCGTCTCCGGCATGGAGCGTTCCGTCGGCGTTGCGGCGCAACTCGTTGACTCCGGGCCGGGCCTCGGTCGCCATTCCGCCTTCGCGGACCTTTCCTGTGGCAAAGCCGACGACCGCCACGCGACCCGCCGGCGTTGCCAGAAAGGCGGGGGCGGACGCCTCGGCTATGTCGACACCGCTCCCCGCGCTGGACAGACCGGCCGCGCGTATGGCCGCCAGAGTGTCGAGGATACCGCCGCTGCCCAGGTCGAATGCATGATTGTTCGCGGTGGTCAGCAGGCCGATACCGACCGACTTGAGCGCCTCCAGGATTTCAGGTCCGGCGGCGTGGAGCGTCAGCAGCTCGCGCGTCGGCGCGCCGGCACGTGAGCCCCGGATCACGGTCTCCAGATTGGTGAAAACCGCGTCGGCCCCGGTCAGGCGCGCGGCGATGGCGGGGCGTCCAGGCCATTGCTCGGGAGACGGCGCGTGCTCGATCAAGGCCTGACCCAGAAGAGCGACCTTTAGCGGTGCGCTCCCTCGCGGAAGACTGGCGCAGGCGGTCAGACCCGTCAGGGCGACTCCGCCGATCATCAGACTTCGCCTGTCCAGCACCATGTCGCGCCCGCCCGTTCGGGCAGACCATACCTATATCCAGCACAGCAAGCCCAGACCATGCACAGGACGCATGAGCCGATACGGTGAAGCCATGCCGTTGCAGCTTCGTGACGGGCGCTGTCAGTGTGTGCAGGGGGAGCCGAAGCACGCAGTCGTCTTCGGCAAGACATTGGGGATCCGAGCCATGAAGACCTTTCGCATCAAAACACTGTGCCTTTCGGGCAGCGCCGTCGCCGCCCTGTCGATCGGAATTCTGGCGCTGCCGACGACCGGCATGGCTCAGACGACGCCCGAGCCTGACACCGTTGTCGACGAGATCGTCGTCACCGGTTCGCGCATCCAGCGCCGTGACGCGGACTCGGTCGGGCCGCTGCTGACCCTGACGGCTGAGGACATCCGCAACTCCGGGGCGATCTCGGTCGGTGACCTGCTGCAACGCCTGCCGTCTGCGGGCGTCAGCCTGAACAGCAACGGCACACAGGGCACATCCTACGGGGCCTCCTCGATCAACCTGCGCTACCTCGGCGGGGCGGAAGGCAGCGGCAACCGGGTGCTGGTCCTGGTGGACGGGCATCGCTGGGTCGATGGCGTGGGCCAGCGGGGCTTTCGCGACTTCGTCGATCTGAACACCGTCCCGCTGGGGATGATCGAAGGTATCGAAGTGCTGAAGGATGGGGCCTCGGCCATCTACGGCGCCGACGCCATCGCGGGCGTGGTGAACGTCCAGACCATCAGGGATTTCGACGGCGTCCGCCTGTCGGCCCGGACCGGCATCACCTCCGAAGGTGACGGCCAGCAGTATTCGGCCACCGCCAACCTTGGCCGCCGGTTCGAGAACAGCTCGGTCATCCTGTCGGCCAGCTATGCGCGTGAGGATGCGATCCTCACCTCGGACCGCGAACGGACGACGCTCAGCCTGGTGCCGTTGACGGCTCCCGGGACCAGCCCGCGCGGCCTGTTCATCCTGCCGGGCCTGTCGAACAACGCCTATTTCGGGACCGCAACCGGGTTCGCCGCCTCCGCCACGCCCGTGACGGCCCTCGCGCTCGGCGGCTATGGCGCGGGCAATCTGGCCGACAACAGCTTCCGCACCGCCGTCCTGCCCGACGACTTCTACAACACCCAGGCCCAGGGCATTTATTCGGCCGGCCCCAGCGAGCGGTATGGCGTCTATGGGCGCTTCCGGACGCAGTTGTCTGACAATATCTCCTTCCATCTCGAAGGGCTCTACAACCGTCGTCAGTCGAACCAGCTGTTCTCGCCTGTGCTGCTGGACATCGGCGGCACAGCCGGGACGATCCGGGGCTATTCCCTCGCCAACAACCATCCTTTCAATCCGTTCGGAACCGCCAATGGCGTGCCGGTCGCCAACGCCCTGACCTTCGCCGCCACCCAGGCGTGGCGGGTCCGCAAGGTGCTGACCGACGTGGGCAATCGCGACAACATCCAGGACGTCGAGACCTACCGCATCGCTGCCGGAGCCGAGGGCACGTTCAACGCCGTGGGTCGTGAATGGTCGTGGGATGTCTTTGGCAGCTGGTCCAAGAACGAGATTCACTCCTCTGCGCTGAACGGCGTGAACTACGAGAATCTGTTCCGGGGCCTGGGCAATCCGGCCAACTGCCTTGCTTCGGCGGGTTGCGTGCCGATCAATCTGTTCGCGCCGATGACAGCCGAAATGGCCAGCTACATCCGGTTCACGACGCGGGAGTACAACTCCACCGAACTGTTCGATCTGACCTACAACATTACCGGCGACCTGTTCGAGCTGCCGGCCGGTCCGCTGTCGGTCGCGGCGGGCTACGAGTACCGCCAGAACAAGGCCACCGACCGGCCCGACGTCTATGCCAACTCGACACCCGTGCTGTTGTCGAATCTCTACACGACGACCACCGCCCAGACCCGGGTGCCGACCGTCGGCGAGTACGCCCTGCACGAGGGCTACCTGGAGCTGGCCATCCCCGTGTTGGCGGACATGCCGCTGGCCCACCGCCTCGATGTCAGCCTGGCCGCGCGCTATTCCAACTACGACACCGTCGGCGACGCCACGACGATCAAGGCGGGCGTGGGCTGGCGACCGGTCGAGGACCTGCTTGTCCGGGGCACCTATTCGCAAGGCTTCCGGGCACCGTCGATCCTGGAACTGTTCCAGGGCGGCCGCGAGGTCAGCATCCAGGCGATCGATCCGTGCAACGGCGGCGCAGCGGCGCGGCCGACCCTGCCTGGCTGCGCCGGCATTCCGTCCAGCTACAACCAGGCCAACTTCAACCTGAACGGGCTTATTCCCGGCGTCACCTCCGGCAACCTGAACCTGGAACCGGAAACGGCCGATACCTTCAGCGCCGGCTTCGCCTTACAGCCCGGTGCTGTTCCCGGCCTGACGCTGACGGCCGACTGGTATGATATCAAGATCAATGATGCGATCGCTTCCCAGGCGGCGGCCCAGATCCTGGGGCTGTGCGCGGCCCGGGCCGGCGCCTTCTGCGACCTGGTCAGGCGCGATCCGGCCACGGGGGCGGTGTCGCGCCTGACGCAAGGGTCGCAGAACCTTTCGGAGATTCGCACGTCGGGCATCGACGCGACGCTCCGTTACGAGTTCACCACCGACATCGGCCGCTTCGCCGCCGTGCTCGACACCTCCTACCTTGAGGAGTTCACGACCGTCAGCCCTGACCCGACAGGGGGTCCCGACATTCTGGATGAACGGGCCGGCAAGGGTGATCGCGCCCGCTCGACCTATCCGCACTGGAAGGGCCAGAGCTCGCTGCGCTGGAGCGACGGCCCGTGGATGGCGCTGTGGAGAGGCCGCTATATCGGCGAGAGTACCGACATTGTGAACACGGTCAAGGACGACAAGACCGACGCCATCTTCTACCAGGATCTGGAAGGCAGCTATTCGTTCGACAGGCACGACGCCACGGTCACGATCGGGGTCAGCAACCTGTTCGACGAACAGCCACCGGCGTCCTACGCCAACGCTCCCATCAACTACGACATCTATACCTATGATGCCCGTGGTCGCAGCGCCTACATTCGTGTCGGACTTCAGTTCTAGGGTTCAGTCGACACCATGACGGACGTCGCCGACCCCGGCCCCGGTGCGGGCCCCGGCCCCTCGCGCAAGCGAGGGGGGTGGCTTGACCGGATCGAGCGGCTGGGCAACGCCCTGCCCGATCCGGTCTTCATCCTCGTGGGCTGCATTATGGTGCTGGTCGCCGTATCGGTTCTGGCGGCAGAGGCCGGCTGGAGTGCGATCAACCCGATAACCGGCGAGCGTCTGGCGGCGGCCAGCCTGTTGTCGGGCGAGAATGTCACGCGCCTTCTGGTGGACATGCCCGAGACCCTGACGCGGTTCCCCCCGCTGGGACTCGTGCTGACGGTCATGCTGGGAGCGGCGGTGGCCGAGCGATCGGGCCTGTTCGCGGCATTGCTGGGCGGCGGCGTGCGGCGGCTGCCCACCCGGTTCCTGACGCCCGCGGTCTTCATCATCGGCCTGTTCTCGCATCATGCCGCGGACGCGGCCTATGTCGTTCTGATCCCGTTGACGGCCCTGATCTTCGCCAAGGCTGGGCGCCATCCCATCGCCGGCGTGGCTATCGCCTATGCGGGCATCTCCGGAGCCTTCGCGGGCAATGTCATCCCGGGGCAGTTCGACCTCCTGATGCTGGGCATCACCGGCCCGGCGGCCCAGTTGATCGACCCGACATACGGCGTCAATCCGCTGGGGAACTGGTGGTTTACCCTCGCGATCGGCGTGCTGTTCACACCCATCGCCTGGTTCGTCACGGATCGCATCATCGAGCCCCGCCTGGGGCGCTGGTCGGGACAGATGCCCGACGGCGTCGAAGAGGCTGACGGGCTGGGCGTGCTCGCGCCGGCGCAACGCCGGGGGCTGATGTGGGCGGGACTGGTGGCGCTGACCGTCGTCGCGGTCTTCGCGGCCCTGACCCTGTGGCCCGGGGGCGGGCCGCTGATCGACACGACCGCCGAGGGGCCAAAGCGCCTGGCCCCCTTCTACGGTGCCCTGGTCGCCGCCTTCATGATCCTGTTTCTGGGGTGCGGCTGGGCCTATGGGGCGGTCTCGGGCGCCATCACGTCTCATCGGACACTCGTGAGGATGATGGCCGACGGAATGCGGGACGTCGCGCCCTATATCGTCCTGGCCTTCTTCGCGGCTCACTTCGTCGCCATGTTCGCCTGGTCGAACCTGGGGCCCGTCCTGGCGGTCACGGGCGCCGATGCATTGAAGGCTCTGGACCTGCCCCGGCCGCTACTGCTGGTGTCGCTGCTGGGAATGTCGTCCGGGCTTGATCTCGTCATCGGTTCCGCCTCGGCCAAATGGAGCGCCATGGCGCCGGTCGTGGTGCCGATGCTGATGCTGCTGGGCGTGTCGCCGGAGATGACCACGGCTGCCTACCGGATGGGCGATTCCATCTTCAACATCGTCACGCCGCTGGCCAGCAACTTCCCCCTCGTTCTCATCATCAGCCAGCGGTGGAAGCCCGATTTCGGCATCGGTTCAATGATCGCCCTGATGCTGCCCTACAGCATCGCCTTCGGTCTGGCGGGGATTGCGCTGGTCACCGTCTGGGTCTCCTTCGCCCTACCGGTCGGGCCGGGAGCCCCGGCGACCTATACGCCGCCTGCCGCCGTCGTTCAGACGTCATGACGGTCGTCGACGTCATCGCCCCGCCCGAGGTCGCCCTGCCCGAGGTCGCCGTGGTCGTGATCCGCGACGTCATGGTGCCCATGCGCGACGGGGTCAGGCTGGCCACGGACGTCTATCTGCCAGCGGACACGCCCCGGCCGCGCAGCGTGATCCTGGAACGCACACCCTACGACAAGTCGGGGACCAACCATGCAGACCGGACGCTGGCCCTGCCCCAGCCGCGATCGAAGCCCGAAATCGCCACGGATTTCGCCCGGGCCGGTTATGTCTATGTCCTGCAGGACTGCCGGGGGCGCTATGGGTCCGAAGGGGTGTTCAGCAAATACCTGAACGAGGCCGACGACGGGTTCGACACCTTGAACTGGCTCATCGACCAACCCTGGTGCGACGGGCGCGTCGGGATGACCGGCCTGTCCTATTCCGCCCATGTCCAGGCAGCGGTCGCGGCCCTGGGCCATCCGGCTTTGGCAGCGCTGTTCATGGACTCAGGCGGCTTCTCGAGCGGATATCACAGCGGCATTCGTCAGGGCGGCGCCTTCGAGCTGAAGCAACTCACCTGGGCCTACAAACACGCACTGCTGGCTCCGGCCACGGCCGCCGACCCCGCGCGACGCGCAGCGCTGGAGGCCCAGGACATCGGAGTCTGGACGCGGGTGAACCCCTGGCGGCACGGGCATTCGCCGCTGACCGCTGCGCCGGAATACGAGGATTTCGTCGTCGGACTATGGTCGCGGGAGACCTTCGGCCCGTTCTGGGAACAGCCCGACATATGCGCCGCCGCCCACTACGGCCGGTTCAGCGATGTCCCCATGGTCTTCATGAGCAGCTGGTACGACCCCTATGCGCTGGCGGCCACCGAGAATTTCGCCGCGCTCCGTCGGACGAAGAAGGGGCCGGTCAGGCTGGTCATGGGGCCCTGGACACATGGCCAACGCTCGGTCAGCCATGCGGGCGACGTCGAGTTCGGCCCGGATGCCACCCTCGACGGACAGCTGGCGGACGACTACGTCGCCCTGCGCCTGGCCTGGTTCGACAGACATCTGCGTCGCATCCCCTCGGCGGCCGAGCCACTGGCGTCATCGGTAAGCCTGTTCGTCATGGGCGGCGGATCGGGAAGGCGAACGACCGGGGGTCGTCTCGACCACGGGGGTCGGTGGGAACAGGAAGCCGAATGGCCGCCGGCCGCAGCGGTCCCCACGGCCTTCCACCTCTCCGCCGACGGCGGGCTTTCGACCCGGTGTGCGTCTTGTGGCCAGCGCGACTGGCGTCACGACCCGGCGAATCCCGTGCCCACCATCGGCGGCGCCGTCGCCTCCGGCGCGCCCCTGATGGCGGCGGGCGGGTTCGACCAGCGCGAGACGGGAGACCTCTATGGCGCGACTGTACCGGGTCGGGCACTCGCGGATCGGGATGACGTGCTCATATTCCAGACCCCCCCCCTGGAGGCCCCCGTCGAGGTCATCGGGCCAATCGTGGCGCGACTGTGGGTCTCGTCGACCGCAGTCGACACCGACGTGACCATCAAGCTGGTGGACGTCTATCCTCCGAGCGCCGACTATCCTGACGGCTATGCCCTGAACCTGACCCATGGCATCCTGCGCCTGCGGTTTCGCGACGGGTTCGAAACGGCGCAGCCGATGCGCCCGGGGGAAGTCTATGGCGTTGAGATTAAAGCCTTTCCGACCGCCAATCGGTTCGCTGCGGGCCACCGCATCCGGCTCGATATTGCCTCCAGCAACTTTCCGCATTTCGACGTCAATCCCGGGACGGGCGCAGCCGCAGGCGAGGCGAGCACGCCGGTCGTCGCGATCTGTACGCTTTACACCGGCCCCGATACGCCGTCGCAGATCACCCTCCCGGTTCGACCTGCCCGCGATCTCTGAGCGATGAGCACGATCGGGCAGGACGCGCGTCATCCGATCCGGCTCCGGGCGCTGAGGATCTTCAGCGCGATCGTGCGGCTGGGCTCGGTGACGGCGGCCGCCCGCCAGAACGCCGTCAGCCAGCCGGCCGCCAGCCGCCTCCTGGGCCAGCTGGAGAGCGACGTCGGGTTCGAGCTGTTCCACCGCGACCGGGGGCGGTTGTTTCTGACCGCCGATGGTCTGTTGCTGCATCAGGAGGTCGAGCGTGCGCTGGACAATGTCGAAAGGGTCCAGTCGCTGGCCCGCGACATCTCCAGCTTCCGGGTCGGCCATCTGCGGCTGGTGGCCCCGCCGAGCTTTCTCGAGGCGATCCTGCCCGACCTGATCACCCGCTTTCTGGAGCAATATCCCCAGGTCCATCTGTCGATCGATTCCCATGGCGTCGAAGTGGCCAAGGCGATGATCGCCTCGCGCGCCGTGGATGCAGGCTTTGTCAAATTGCCGCACAACCGCGCCGACCTGTATGCCGAGACGGTCCTGGAAAGCGGGACCGCCTGCGTGCTTCACCACAGCCATCCGCTGGCGGCCAGGGCGACGATCGACGCCGCAGACCTGCGCGGCGTGCCCCTGATCCTGCTGGGACAGGGTCAGCGGTTCCGGGGCCAGGTCGAGGGGGCCCTGGCCGACGCGGGTGTCGTCCCCCGGGTCAAGGTTGAAACCCACACCATCGCCTCGGCCTGCGCATTGGCGGCGCGCGGCGTCGGCGTCGCCATCGTCAACGAAACCCTGGCCACAGCCTATGTGCGAGACGGGACCGTCCTGAGACGCTTCACGCCGGGCATCCGACACGAATATGCGTTTGCGACATCGGCGGGCACAGAGCACAACCGCCTCGCCGAGGCCTTTCTGGCCGTTCTGCGAGCCAGCCCGCTATAGGCGTGGGTTCGATTGCCATGCCTTGCGCCACGGTCCCGTGGCTTGCAGGGAGCACAGCGTCCGGATGGTGTCAGGCCATTTGAGATCTGACGATGACGATCGAACAACGGCCAGCCGCTCCGGCACCATCGGCGCTTCAGGGGACGCAGGGCTGTCCGGCGTGATGACCCCATGCGACCGCCGCGCGCCAACCCGGCCGACGAACGGCCTTATGTGGCCCAGGAAAGGTGGTGCCGCTGAGGTGGCCCGACCGCCTGGCCCCACCTTGCGAAGGCGTACTCAGCCCGTCCGGCCAGGCCCGGTACCGGTAAACCGGCCCTGATCCAGTGACGAGACCTCCGTTCCAACCAGCCTTGATCGGAGTCCGCTCGAGGGGCGGGCCAGGGGATCCGGCTGCCGGGCAGGCGCAACGATAGACGGGACAGGCCGCGCCAGGCCGACGAGGTCGGCCCGGCGCACACTCCGGCTCAGAAGGTCAGACGGGCTTCCGCAGCCAGATGATACTCGCCCCGGTCCGTCAGGTCCGCGCCACCCCGCAGGCGGGCAGACCAGGTCTCGCTGTCCTCAAGCGTGTAGCTGCCCTCGATGAGCACCGGCCGGCCCGTGACGTCGGCGAGCGGGGACTGACGGTGAACGACTTCGGTTTCGAGGCCGTCTGCCGTGGGCGCCATATAGTCCAGGTAGAGATGACCGGAAACGGCCTGCGGCGCGGCGCGCAGCCCGACAGCCAGGCTTTCCCGCATGGCGGCCTTGCCTGGCATGACCCGTGTGAAACGGGCGCCGACTTCCGCCGAAACAAGAACGCCGTCCGAAAAACGGATCGGTCCCTGCGTCGCTGGCGCGGCAATCGCCGTGGTCTCGGCGGCACCATAGACTTCCCAGGCGCCGAAGGTGCGACTGGCCGCCAGCCCCACACTGTGGAGCACGACCGGCGCATCGAAGCTCGAGAGATCGGAGGCCAGGTCATAGTAGCCATGGCGCTGGACCATGCTCGTCACACTGACGCCGACAAGCGTGCGCTCGTCCGGCCGGGCCCAGTATCCCACGCCGACCGCGGACTGGCGCAGGGGGGAACGCTCCATGGCCATATAGGCGTTGAAGGCCTCGGCGTCCGGCCCACCGGCCCGCAGATAGCCGTCGTCCTCGCTGAGGCCGGGGCTCCCGTCGAGCGACGTCGCGCCGAACATGACCAGCCGACCCCCCCTGTTCATCGGCACGCTCACGCCTGTCAGGGCGGAGCGGCCCAGAAGATCCGACGATGCAAAGAAGCCCAGGGGCCTAAGGCCCGGGTCAGACGCGAAGTCCGAGCGGGATTCGGTGGCGCCGGTCAGGCGGAAGGCGACGACTGCGCCGCCCAGGGGTGCGTCCATACCCGCGCGCAGTGTCCGGTCCGCTACGAGCCGCCCGGTCCCGGTACGGGCACGGGGGCCAAAGCCGACATAGGCGACAGGGACCGAAGGGCCGGCGAAGAAGGTCTGGGCCCAGTCGCCCTGGGACCCCATGTCGATCGCCGAGGCACCGCCCATTCCCGGATCCCGCGCAGCCTCACGGATCGAGAAGTTGCTGACCTGGTCCAGGGCGTAGTCACGACCATAGGCATCGAACGCCGTCAGGGCGGAAAGCAGTCCGGGCGTGTTTCCCATGACCGAGGCGACGGTCATCGATGCGCCTGACACGACGACCTTCTGGCCGCCCGGCGCGACGATCGCCGTCGTGCCGGCGTTCTGGAACGCCCGTTCGACGTTCAGAAGCCCTCTGCCGTAGACGGGATCGACGCCTCTCGCGCCGATGTCCGTGGCCGAGTTCAACAGGATGTCGGCGACCGTGGCGGGATTGTCCTTCAGGACCGGCCAGCGCCCCTCAAGCAGCGCGGCTGCCCCCGCGACGACCGGGGTCGCCATACTGGTTCCGGACATATAGCCGTAGGCATTGCCGGGCAGATTCGCATAGATCATCTCGCCGGGGGCAACGATGAAACGGTTTTTCCATTTCATGTTTTCGGCGCAGGCGGTGGCGCCGGTGGCCAGCAGGCAGCCCTCGCCGGGACGGTTGGAAAAGGTCGAGATCGTTCCCGCCAGATTCACGCTGCCGACCAGAAGCAATCGGGAAAGCGCGGTTCTTGCGTCCGCGGCAGCGACGGGGATCGCCTCATTGCCGAGCGCGATACCATCGTTGCCGGCCGCCTTGACGAAGAGCATGCCCGAGAGCGGGGTGCTGGCCATCGTCCGGATTTCGGACGGGCTCAGGCACAAGGCCATGCGTGCGCATCCGAAGCTCATGCTGGCGATGCTGGACTTGCGTTTGGCCGCGTCGGTCCAGGCGGCGATCAGACCATTGCCGCTGGCGACATAGCCCTGGCTGTCAAACACAGCATAGTTGAGAACTGTGGTGCCCGTGGCCGTGCCATATCGGGCTCCGGCGATGGTGCCGGCCGTGTGCGAGCCGTGCGTGCTATAGGACGAAAAAATTCCGGCGTTGGGCACCAGATTGCTGCACCGCCCGGCAAGATCCGCAGACCGGCAATCGGCCAGGCCGTCGTAGAGGCCGACAATGACGCCGGAACCGCCCTTGGCACTGGACACGAGATTCGGGGTCAATCTGATCAGCGCCCATTCGGCAGCATTGGGACTTGACGCCGGGAATGCCGTCTGACCCCGGGTCGGGACAGGGGCGGCCAGGATCAGTGAAAACACGGCCGCAGCAAATAATCTCCGCACCACCTGATGCCCCTAGCCTGTTGGTTGGAGAGGTGGTTTACAGAGTCGTGATTTTTGAGCCGTTGCCGATAACAGTTAAAGCGATGCTTTTTGTGTGTCTCACATTGAAACAAATCTAGTGATGGAACGCACGTTTACTATATTTACGGGACTGGGGGGCAGGTAAACCATGACAGGTCACGTGGAACCGGACCTCCTGGACGACGGGTCGGTGTCGGGACCGGTCTCTGGTGTCCGGCCGGTTTCGGACCTTTGGTGAGTCAGGGGTCGCGCGACGGTTGTTGGGGAGAGCACCGCAAGCGGGCCGCACCGTCGCGCCAGGCGGGAAGGGACTTCCTGCCAGGTCTATGTCCTACCGGAAGAGGTGGTGCGCTTAGGGGAGCCGCATTTAACACCTAAGAATTTGATTTAACGAACTATATTCAAAAGCCATTCTAAAGAGACCCCCAAAAAGGCCCCAACTCACTGCAACTGCCCCCCGAATTTCTCGCCTTCGACCAGTTATTCCGGCGTCTCAATCCGCACGAGCGAGGCACTGCCGGGGTCATATCTGAAATCGGTTATCGAGCTATCCCGGACCTTCTGAACGGCCTCGTCGATCGCTTGCAGCGGAACGATGTACCACTCCCTCGGACGAACGGGTTCGCCGAACCGGTCGGGGATCGTCAGGTCCAGACGCGCGGGGGCGAACACGCGGTGCAGCAGATTCTCCAGCCGGGTCCGATTGATGTTGAACAGCCTGTAGGTCGCGATGATCTCGACCTCGGCCAGGAGATAGGTCGGGTCGGTGGTCGCCTGAGCGATCCGGGCCTCGACCGTCCCGCCCGTCACGCCGATCTTATGGATCAGGTCGCGGTTGGCGGCGACGTCCGGGTGGTCTGACTTGCTGCGCAGGACGTAAATCGTCCCGCTCTCCAGATCGTCGTCCTGGCTTTCGTGGCCGAACAGGGGGCCTGCGATCGGGTCGGTGATCCGCCGGCCGGTTTCGTCCTTGTAAAGGCCCCGCTGCAGTGACCGCAGCAGCAGGTCGCTTTCCGTGCCGTTGTCATAGATGACACGCAGCCGACTATCGGGCCGTCCGTATTCCGTGACGAAGGATTCGAGCACCTCGGCCACATAGACCATCTGGCCACCCAGGATGAAAAACTCGCCTGCCTTGATCCCCGCGTCCTCGCCGAAGCGCCGGGCCTCACGGCCGCCGGTTTCGAGGTCACGCTTCACGGCGGCGAACAGGGGCTTGAAGATCTCGAAGTCGGCGCAGACCTTGCGGTTGGCGACTTCCTCGGCCGCCTTGACCTCGTCGCGGGACCGGACGTGCCTCAGGACTGAAATGTCTTCGTCCCCACCCGGGGCAACGCCCAGATCGGCCAACAGGTCGGCGTCGTCTTCAAACTCGGCCGGCTCCTCGGCGACACCGTCGCTGCCGCTCAGCAGACCATGCTTGTCCAGTGGCTCGACCAGCGCCCGGCAGTCCGCCTGGGCGCGGATGCGATCCAGCCGCACCGCATAAATCCGCTCGAAGATGTCGCGGTCCTCGCCGTGGCGCGGCGCGTGGCCGTGCTCGTCAACGAACTTCACGATGTCCTCGAACCCGGCGATGACCCGCTCCTCGCGCGGCGTGCGGGCGGCGGCCTTCTTCGTCTCGATCTCGACGCCGAGGTCCGACAGCAGTTCAAGGTCGCTCAGCTCAGCCATTCGGGTTCAACGCCACATGCCGCCGCAGGACTTCCACGCCCTCGGCCATGCGCCGCTCCCAGGCATCCTGCGACTTGATGTCGGGCAGCCGGCCGCGCTCGTCCCGGAATTTTCGGGCGCGTTTGGCCAGGTCGCGGGCCTCCTCGATCGGAATCCCCGCCCGCTTGCCGGCGATGGCCGCCTCGACCTGTTTCAGCATCTGCTCGTTCATCGACTTGGCCAGCACCGAATAGGCCGCCTCGAAGGGGTTGATGCCGTCGATCAGGTCGATGTCCAGTTCGCGGACGCTCAGGGCAAACTTTCGAACGCCATCAACAAAGGCGGTGCTGCCTTTCAGCTCGGGCTCCTCAAAGCCTTCAGCCACGGCCTTGGCTTTTTGCGTCATGTTCAGCGCGGCGACGGCATGCTGGCGGACGGCTTCCTGATCCTCGTCGGTCAGGTCCGGGAAGCGATCGCGAACAATCTTGCCCATCCGCTGGACCGTCAGTTCCTGCGGGGCGGTCTCGGCATCGAAGATGCCGCGCTCGACCACCGTCTTGTCCTGCACGAAGGCGGTGATGATCTCGTTCAGGTCTTCCTGACAGATGCGCTTGGCCTCGGGGCTGGACGGCGTGACCAGTCCCTTGATCTCCATATGGAACTGGCCGGTCTTCTCGTTGAAGCCCACGTTGGCGTGTTTCCCGCCCTCCTGATAGCCGGCCGGCCCGTAATCGAACCCCGCCTTGGGGCCGAGGTCCTTGGGCGTGAAGTCGAAGCGCGGGGCCAGCACCTGTTCCATCAGCAGGCTGGCCGCTATGGCCTTCAGGGTGTCGTTCAGGGCATCGACGACCAGCTCCTGGCTGGCGTCCGGCTCGGCGATCAGGTTGGTGAACCGGGCCGAGGCTTTGCCCGGTGCGTCGCGGGTCGCGCGGCCGATGATCTGGATGATCTCGGTCAGGCTGGAGCGATAGCCGACGGTCAGGGCATGCTCGCACCAGATCCAGTCGAACCCTTCCTTGGCCATGCCCAGGGCGATGATGATGTCGACATGGTCACGGTCATTGCGATGCGCCGGATCCTTCAGCGCCCCGATCACCTTGTCGCGGCGCGGGCCGTCGTCGTCGACCAGGTCCGCGACCTTCAGCACCCGCCCGTCAGGCTGACGGATCAGATGGAATCCCGTTGCCGGGTCCTCGCCCTGCCAGTCGCCGAGGGCGCTCATGATCTCGTTGGCCTCCTTGATCTTGTCGGAGGTGCTTTCGCGGGCGTTGACGTTGGGAATGTGGACGATGGTTTTCAGGGTCGGATCGAGCACCTTCATGATGCTGTCCAGATAGCTGCCGGCGTAGAAGAAATAGCCGATGTCGAGCGTCTTCAGATGCTCATAGCCGTTGAGTTGCTCGTGATAGGTATAGGTCACGGTCACGAACCGCGCCTCGTCCCCGGGGCTCAGAACGGCCTCGGCGTCGCCCCGGAAATAGGACCCGGTCATGGCCACGATGTGGGCCTTGTCGCGGGCGATGAACTGGGCGAGCTGTGCCCCCAGCCGGTTGTCTGGATTGCTGCTGACGTGATGGAACTCGTCGACCGCGATCAGGCAGTTATCGAAAGCCTCGACGCCCAGCTCCTCGACCGCAAAGCGGAACGTCGCGTGAGTGCAGACCAGAACCCGGTCGTCGCTGGCCAGGAACTCGCCCACCGCCTTGACCTTGGACCTGGCCACGCGCGGCTCGTCGACGCCCGGCGCGTTGCACAGGTTCCATTGCGGCTTGACCGTCCAGTCGGACCAGAAGCCGAACTTCGACAGGGCCTCGTCGGCGAAGCTGCCGCCGATCGAGCGTTCTGGCACCACGATGATCGCCTTTGCGACCCCCTGATTGTGCAGCTTGTCCAGGGCGATGAACATCAAGGCCCGCGACTTGCCCGACGCCGGCGGCGACTTGATCAGCAGATACTGCTCGCCCCGCCGGTCATAGGCGCGCTCCTGCATGGCGCGCATGCCCATCTCGTTGGGCCTGGTCGAGGCCCCGGTCTGGCCAGTGCGCAGGGAGACGGAGGGGACGAGGGGCGGCGCGGTCATTCAGGACGCTCGCTGAAAAGCTTGACGTAGTTTTCGAACAGAAACAGGCGATTGCGCCGCTGGCCTGTGATTTCCTTCAGGACGCCATGAGCGACCAGATCGTCGATGAGGAATGTGGCGGTGTTGGTGGTGGTCTCCAGCAACGCCGTCGCCGACTTTATGTCAATGACAGGCCGGGCATACAGTTGGCGGACCAATGTCTGCGCGTTCTCCTGCCGGCGGTGCGTGAAGCGGGGCAGGACCTCGCGTTCCACCTGCTCCTTCAGGACCAGGATGCGCTTGAACGCCTCCGCCGACGCCCGGGCGGTCTCCTCCACGCCGTACAGGAAGAAGATCAGCCACTCGCGCATATGGTGGCCTTGGCGCACCGCCATCATGTGATCGACATAGGCGGTCTTGTTCCGCTCGAAATAGTCGGAAAGGTAAAGCGCGGGTTTTGACAGCAAGCCTTCGGACGCCAGATACAGCGAGATCATCAGCCGTCCCAGACGCCCGTTTCCGTCCAGAAAAGGGTGGATGGTCTCGAACTGATAGTGGGCGATGGCGATCTTGATCAGGGGCGGGACGATTACCTCCTCACTATGCAGAAAGCTTTCCAGATCGCTCATCAGGTCTGGCACATGATCATGATGCGGCGGGACGAAGGCGGCGTTCTTCAAGCTCACGCCGATCCAGTTCTGGCTGATGCGGAACTCGCCCGGCCGTTTGGTCTCGCCGCGCACGCCTTCCAGCAGAATGGCGTGGGTTTCCCGAAGCAACCGGTTTGAAAGCGGCAGGCGTTCCAGGCTTTCGATGGCGAAATTGATGGCACGGATGTAGTTCTGCACCTCGCCCCAGTCGTTGCGCGCTTCCGGCAACAGATCGTCCAGATCCTTGAAGGCGTCTTCGATATTGGTCTGTGTGCCTTCGATCCGGCTGGACTGCGTGGCCTCCTTGGCCACGTACATACTGATAAAGAATCCGATGTCCGGGACCAGCTGTGCAAATGCGTTCAGTTCGCCCAGGGCACGGTCCGCCTGCCCCAGCTGCTGCAGCACATGGGGATCGGAAATCACCCAACCATGATTGACGGGAGTCGGCAGAAAACTGCGATACTGCAGCTGCGGTTCGTAATGCCCGGCGAGATAGGCGGAAAGTTCCATATATCAGAAACTCGGTTATTTTCTGAAACTGGATTTTTCATATGTCAGATTCGCTGCTCCGCATAATTCTTGTTTCACATTGACGCTCAGTTTCTGAACTATGGGGATTTCCTATGTCAGAAACCCATCGGCAGCGGGGCGCTGGGCGGATTTTGCGGACTTGCCCTTCCCCCCGCCCCCGGTGGTCATCTTCGTATAGAGCTCGAACAGCTTCTCCAGCCGCTCGGTGTCATTGCGGAAGGTGCGGCCGATGTAGATGCGCTCCAGCGTCTCGTCGTTGCGCTCATGGGCGCGGCGCAGGTCGTCGGGCATGGCCTCGGGATCATACAGGTCGGCGATGGTCGCCGGGTAGTGGGCCTCGCGCGCCAGCAGGATGTCCTCGGCGCAGCGGGTCAGCTCGGCCTTGTTTTTCTCGGTCAGGGTCGGGACCGGGAAGGTGTTCCAGCCGAGGGTGTTGGAGTATGAAAAGTCCGTCCGCAAACGACCACAGATGGTGTCAATCCACGCTAGGTGAGTTTTTGACGCTATAACGGCAAGAGACCAGAGAGGACCATTCGGGATATAGAAAGCTTTGTTTGTAGGTATCACTGTCCCATCAGCGATTCCTGCCGGAAAAAATTCCCTATTTTCCGACGAAACTATTGGCACGAATATCTTGCGGCGCTCGTCGCCTTTTCTCTCTCGAAATTGGTGGGGCCTCGCAGCCAGTTTGTTTACGGCCTCATCGTCTGTCTCGGTTCGATCTCGCCTGACACTCTCGACACGATCGCGGATTTCCGGAAAGCGCGAAACATCGCTCCATTCGCCGTCAGCAATCCACAAGCAGTATCGCTCCTTGCCATTGATGTATTCGGTCGAGCCAATAAATCTGAGGATAAATCTCTCAGAAATTCCAGACTGGATTAGTGCAGATTTTTCTTCGCCGGTCAGCATCAACCCAGCAGACTTGGAGTAATATACGCCATATTCCATAGGAATTTTGGTAGCCAACGGGTGTCTTTCCGCTTGAACCACATCGATCTCATGGTCTGTGAGATATGGGTTTATGTTCGAAACCTCACGGGCGACTCCGTCAGTGAAAAGGCGGCGGGAACCTCCAGAGGTACGATCTACCCCTGTGACCACGACGGTTACACCTGCCTTATTCGCGGCGAGGTTCGACCATTTGAATGAGGTATGAGCAAATCTAATTCTGAATCCTTGCTTCAAAATCAATGCCCAAGTGATGGGAACTTGTTGCCCTTGGCAAAGGCTATTCGTGGTGACAAAAGAAAATGGCGCATGGCAATGTTTATTGTAGAGCGCCGACTTCATAAGCCAGCCGCCCACGTAGTCTACATTTTTCCATTTGGATGTTAGGCCTGAAAACACCGCCTCTAGGTCCGCTTTCTCAAGCTCTCCCTGTTTTCTTGTGCCCTTGAATGGCGGATTGCCGCAGATGTATGTCTCGCCACCCTCGTTCTCGAAGTCGATCTCCGCCTGATCCAAGGGCGTGTTGAACAGATCGTCGCCATGAAGCTTCACGCCGGTCCCTGTCGGCGGGCAGACGCTCAGCCAATCCAGCCGAAGGGCGTTTCCGCAGGTGATCCAGTTCTGACAATCCAACGGCAGAAAGTCCGCCAGCGCTTCCGTTTGCCCTCGATAGATCACGTCGCTCTGGTACTCGGCGATGATCAGGGCCAGACGGGCGATCTCGGCCGGGAAGTCGCGCAGCTCTATGCCACGGTAGTTGGTCTTGGGGATGTCGCTGCGCCGGTCAGGCTCGCCGCGCCGGCGATTGATCTCGGCCTCGATCCTGCGCATCTCCTTGTAGGCGATGACCAGGAAGTTGCCGGACCCGCAGGCCGGGTCGAACACCCGGATTCTCGCCATCCGCTTGCGCAGGTTCAGCAGGCTGCGGGGGTTGTCGCCGGCCTCCTCCAGCCGGGCGTTCAGGTCGTCGAGGAACAGCGGGTTCAGGACCTTCAGGATGTTGGGCACGCTCGTGTAGTGCATGCCCAGAGCGCCTCGCTCCTCGTCGTCGGCGACAGCCTGGATCATCGAGCCGAAGATGTCCGGGTTGATCTCCTGCCAGTTCAGGCTGGCGGCGCGCAGCAGATAGGTTCGGGCGATCTTGCTGAACCGGGGGCAGTCGCCGGCGTCGGCGAACAGGCCGCCGTTCACATAGGGGAAGCGGTCCGCCCAGGACTTGATCCCGGCGGCGGCCCGCCGGTCGCCATGGGTGGCCATGGCGCGGAACAGCTCGGCGAGGATCTCGTGGGTATTGTCCCCGTCGCTCATCTGTTCGACGGTTTTCGAGAACAGCTTGCTGGGGAAAATGCCGGTGTCCTCGGCGAACATGCAGAAGATCAACCGGGCCATCAGATGGTTCAGCTCTGGCCGGCGCGCCTCGCCCGCCCAGTCCGGATTGTCCTTCAACAGCTCGACATAGAGCTTGTTCAGCCGGCCGGTCGCCTTGATGTCGACCGGGTTGTCCTTGATCTGCCGGACGGTCGAGATGCCGGCCAGGGGCAGGAAGAACCCGAAATGGTCGGCGAAGGCGGGATAGGCACAGGCCAGCGGATCGCCGGTCGCCAGTTCCTCGGCCTCCAGCACGACGCCGTCCGTGGCCAGGATGAACTTGACCTTGTTGGCCGCCGTCTTGGGGCTGGCCCGCAGGGCGTTCAGCGTCTCGGCGACCTCACCCTCGGCGCAGACGGCCATATGGATGTTGTTGCGCTGGAGCACCCCGCCGGCGACATCCGACGCATTGCCCGACCCGGCCCGCAGCCGTTGCACCGTGACGGCCTTGTTGCCGAACGCGGTCAGGAAGGCGAACGGAAACTCGGCCGCGTCAAAGGGGGCAGCGGCCAGCTCGGAAACAGCTTCCTCGATCTCGACCGCGTTCACGCACTCACCTGGCTGTTATCGATTCCGCGACGGTGGTGCCGGTGGTCGTCTCCAGACGACTCACCTCAAGCGCGATCCGATCGCTGATCCGGATTAGCAGTCCCTGTCGAGCCGCGCCAATCATCGAACCCGCCAGGGTGGATTCCAGCCGCGCCAGCCGCGCCTCAAACGATTCCGGGGCGCGGGCTGCGTCGAGGCCCCGGATCAGCGTCGCCTGACAGCAGGTCGGCACGCGCTCTCAACAAGTCCGCATGCGCGCGTTTTGCGATGGCGATATGAGCCACAGGCGAAAGCGTCGCCTCCCGGACCCGTTTGATGGTCTCGGCTGCGCTGATCCAGTCGTCGTCTCTGAATCCTTGAGGCTCTTCACCAGCGTTCTCAGTCACCCAAGGAACTCGCTACGTCGAGCTAACGCTTTCAAGAACTCAACCCTGTCTCGCGAGCGGCACGACCTCCCCACCCATACGAAGACGGTCGAGGTAATCGCCCCACCACTGCGCCATCAGCACGCGTTCCTGCCAGTGAGCGCCCCGGTGGTAAGCCGCCCGGACGAGGTCCTTGCCCTTGTGGGCCAGGGCGCGCTCAATGGCGTCCGGCGACCATTTGCCGGACTCATTGAGGAGGGTGCTCGCGGTCGAGCGTCCGCTTTTCGGCCCGATGGCAAGGACTGACGCCGACCAGAAGCGAACATTCCAGGGGTCTGTCTGGAGGTCCGGCCCTGACTCGTCTGAGAATAGGGAACGTCCGCAATGTGGGTCGAGTGCCATTAGTTCAATGCAAACTTGTCTCCCTATGATCTCGAAACAGACCAATACCGGGAGGGTCAACCTCCGAATGTGTTCGAGCCGTCCGACCTTCGAGCGGGACATCCCGTAACCGAGCCCCGATTACGTTTATCGCACATAGACAACGGTGTACGGGGTTCACGAACGCTGGATTGCCGGACAGGTCGCCGAAAACTTCAGTCATTGCGAGGAGCCTAGACTGGTCAACTCCACCCGTCTTCGCGAGCGATCTCAGCTCGTCGGCTAACGGGTGACGAAGGGCCAGCGCATCGTCATCGAGCAGAGCCAGTCGACGGATCCAGGCCGCGACGGCGAGAGCTAGACGTCTGATCGGCCGGCCCGCGGCCAGCCTGTCCCGGATCGGATCCAGCAGCAGATTTATTGAGGCGTCCGTATTGATTCGTTCGACGGTGTCCCGAAGTGTTCGGTTGGAAAAACGAGTGACCAGTTGGTCCTGATACGTGGGCAGATCGACCGGCAGGTCCGCAGGCAGGGTCGGCGAGAGTTCCTTTTCCATCAGGGCGCGGATGTAGCGCGCCAGGCGCGGGTCGCGCATGGCCTCGGCCACCATGCGATGACCCCGCAGCCAGCCCAGTGAGGCCAGGGCCAGATGGCTTGCGTTCAGCAGGCGCAGCTTCATCTGCTCGAACGGCGCGACGTCTGCGGTGAACTGGACGCCCACGTCCTCCCAGTCCGGCCGACCGTCCGCGAAATCGTCCTCGACCACCCATTGGGAATAGGGCTCGCAGATGATCGGCCAAGCGTCGATCAGTCCCCATTTCTGGTCCATTTTGGCGATGTCGTCCTGGGCGGTGACGGGGGTGATCCGGTCCACCATGGTCGCAGGGAAACGCGCGTGCTCGGCGATCCAGTCGCCAAGTCCGGCATCGACCCGACCGGCGAACTCCAGCACGGCAGCCCGGAGCAGGCCGCCATTACCGGGCAGGTTATCGCAGCTCAGCGCGGTGAAGGCCGGACGGCCGGCGTCCCTTCGGCGTCGGCAGGCTTCGACCAGCAGTCCGATAACGCTGTCCGGGCGCCGGGGACAGGCAAGGTCCGATACGATCAGGGGGTTGGCGTGGTCCAGGCACCGCGTGGCGGCATCCAGACAGTAGCCGTTCTCGCTGACGGTCAGGCTGACGATGCGGATACCCGGCCTGTCGATGGCGTCGAGGATGGCCTCGGTATCTCCCGGCGCTACGATCTCGACGATCGACCCCACGACCTGGGCCGTCGCATTGTCATCGTCGCGCTCGACCAGGGTGTAGAGCCAGTCTTGGGGAGCCAGGGCGTCACGTACGCGGGCGTCGAAGGGTGTCAGACCCGCGCCGATGATGCCCCAATCCATTGCCTGGCCACGGGCCATCAGGGCGTGGACATAGCGGGCCATGTGGGCGCGGTGAAAGGCACCCGGCCCGAGGTGGACAATGCCGGCCGTGATCTGCGACGGATCGTAGGTCAGTCCCGCTACCCCGTCCGGCAGACGATCCAGCGTCGCGCGACATTGCCTTGGGGAGGTCACGTCCGCTTTGGGGCCGCCCTTGCTGCCAGGGCGAAGGCAATCAACGACAGGATGCTGGACACCAGGCCGACCGCCGCCAGAGACGGTGCTAGTGCGTCCTCTCCGCCGATGCGCTCGCTGATCACCGTCACCAGAGTCGGGGCCACGCCGAATCCGATGAACGATCCGACGACCACGAACGAGCCCAGGCACAGCGCGCGGAACTGGTTGGGAACCAGCACCGCGATTGCCGTCGCCGTAATCAAACCCGTCGCCGTTCCCGCCAACAGCAGGGCGGTCAGCAGGACGGCGAACCCGGGTACGCCGGGCATAAGTGGGAAAAGGGCGGCGGGCACGCCGATGGCGGAGGCGACCACCGCGCTGATCAACAGGCCCCTGCCGCCGCCACGTTTCAGACCCGCGTCGGCGGCGATACCGCCGGCGATCGTGCCGATAAGGCCCGAGCCCAAAAGCACCAGTCCCATCCAGCCGCCGAATTCGGCCGGCTGCAGGCCATAGGTCCGCATCAGAACGGGCGTGGCCCAGATGCTGGCCGAGGCGTCAGCCATGATGACGGTGATCTGGCCCACGAAAAGCGGGGCCAGAAGGCTGCGCCGCTCCCACAAGGCCTGCATGGAAGCCCGAAAGCCCGCGCCCGCGCTGGCCACCTCCCGTCGGACGGGTTCGCGCAGCATAAACAGCGGCAGCACCAGCAGGGCGCTGGCGCCCGCGAAGATCAGTTGGGTGGCGCGCCAGGCGGCCATGCCGAAAAGCGGCTCGGTCCGCGCTGACAGGATGCCGAACAGGGCGCCGCCCAGGGCGAAGGCCAGGGCGATGCCGAAGACCTTGCCCATGGAGAGCAACAGCAGCGACCGTCCACGCTGGTCCGGCGGGCAGAGGTCTGCGGCGATGGAGATTGCTACGGGCAGGACGACAGTCAGCCCCAGAGCCGACAGCATTCGCGCTGCGAACAGCAGTTCGAACGATGGGGCGAAGGCGCTAGCGGCCGCGCCCACGCTCCACAGGACCGCCAGCAGCAGCATCATTCGGACACGGTTGCTGTGGTCCGCCATCCATCCGATCGGGATCGACAGAAGGGCGGCAGGGATGGCGACCGCCATGCCCTGCACCAGACCCATCTGCAGGTCGGTCATGGCGAGGTCTGTTCGGGCGAACTCCTGCACGGGACCGAATGCCGCCTGGACCGCACATCCCGCTGCGATGCTCAGCGACAGGATTGTCAGCGTCATGCCGACGCCTTGCGGACGGGCCGCAGGGACTACCGGCCGGGGTGGGAGCAGGGTGTCGACGGCGGACGGATCATACATGGGCCGGCTCCGGGTTCGCGAGGCCGCGCAGGATGTCCCCGATCGAGGCGTCGAAGTGGGCGTCCATCGCCTGGACGGCGGCGTCGGCGTCGCGATCCATGATGGCCCGGGCCAGGGTGCGGTGTCGCTCCAGCGTCGCCGCGCGGTCCTCGGGGCCTTCGCGGGTCTTCCAGGCCGCGGGCACGGCCTCCTGCATCAACGGTGCGAAGGAGGCGACGATCTGGACGAACAGGGCGTTTTGGCCGGCCCGGGCGATGGCGTCATGGAAGGCGATGTCGTGGGCGGCGACTTTCTCCATGTCATCGTGATCGCGATCCATGGCCTCGGCGAGGTCGACGATCGCCCGGGCCTCGGCGTCGGTGCGGTTCTGGGCGGCGAGGGCGGCAGTGCGGATTTCGATCGTGCGGCGCACGTCCCAGACATCGGCCACGGAAATCTGGGCGGTCGACACGGCGTGGTCCAGCGAGCTGGCGATAACAGCGCCGTCGATGGCGCTGACACGGGGCTTGCGGCCATTGCCCACGTCGATGAGCCGCAACGCCGCCAGAACGCCGAACGCCTCGCGCATCACCGCGCGGCTGACGCCCAGCTTGTCGGCGAAATGGCCTTCGCCCGGCAGGCTGTCGCCGACGCGCAGTTCTTCGGTGCGGATATGGGCGCGGACCGCGTCAATGGCCCGCTGGACCAGGGATCCGCCTTCGACGCCGTTGCGGCCGCTCATCGTCAGGGCGCTCATCAGGCGGCGGCCCGGGCGGCGCGATAGTCGGACGGCGACACGCCGAACCGCCGTCCGAAGGCGCGCGCGAAGCTGGCGTTGTTCAGATATCCGTTCTCGTAGCCGATTGAGGAGACGGGCAGGTCGGTGGTCACCAGCATGCGGCTGGCTTCGGACAGGCGCCGCTCCGCCAGCGCTTCGGCGACGCTGCAGGCGAACATCTTGCGAAAGCCGCGGGTCAGCTTCTCCCGGTTCAGGCCGCAGCAGGCGGCGATGCCGTGCAACGACAGCTTCTGCCCCCACTGTTCGTCGATCAGCCGGCGGGCCTCCAGCAGTCGGCGGCTGTCGGCCAGCGACAGGTCGCTGTCGCCGGCGACCGGAATCAGGTCGCCGCCGTCCAGGGCGGTCCAGGTCTCGCAAAGAAGCTCGATCGCCTTGGCGGAGCGGTAGATGTCGCCCGCCTCGCTCGTGCGGTCGCAGTCGCGAAGGGCAAGCGCGATGGCGCGCAGGGGGCTGGGGAGGTGGAAATCGAGGCGCTCGCCGGCTTGCGGAACGGTTGCGGCGCCGATGCGCGTCAGGCCCGAAGGGGCGATCAGGAGCACGATCCGCGTCACGCCCGCGTCCTCGGACATCAGCTGGTCGGCTCTGGCGGCTCCGACGAAGCTCAAAGTCGCCGGCGCGTCGATGGCGCCGAAGCCAAAGGCCACCGCAAGAGCCTCCGGCGGCATGGCCGTCTCGGCGAAGGGGCCCCGCCCGGTCAGGACTGTGAACTCAGGTGAGACGACCAGGCAGCGACGCGCGACGGGCGCTGTGTTCAACGTGATCATGAAGTCCTCCACCTCTCTGACGGAGGCTGAGGCTTGACGGTGGACCTATCTGACAGGTTTGGCAATAGCTATCAGATAGGTTCCGCTGGCAGCGCTCAGAGGCTGAAGATCTTGCCGGGATTGAGCAGGTTCTGCGGGTCCATCGCCCGTTTAATCGTGCGCATGATATCGACCGCCTCGCCCAGCTCGGCCACCAGCCAATCCTGCTTGCCCAGCCCGATGCCGTGCTCTCCGGTACAGGTGCCGTCCATGTCGAGCGCCCGCTGGACCAGGCGACGGTTCAGTCTCTCCGCCTCTGCGGCCTCTTCAGGCTTGTTCGGATCGATGACGAAAACGACATGGAAATTGCCGTCGCCAACATGACCCAGGATCGGACCGGGAATGGAGGCGGCCTCTAGATCTTTTTTGGTCTCGATGATGCATTCCGCCAGGCGGCTGATCGGAACGCAGACGTCGGTGGGCCAGCCGACACAGCCTTTGCGCAGGCCGATCGCGGCGTAATAGGCCTCGTGCCGCGCCTTCCATAGCTTGGCGCGCTCTTCCGGCAGGCTGGACCACTGGAACTCGCCGCCGCCGTTGTCGGACGCCAGCGCTGAGACCGTCTCGACCTGTTCCTGGACATAGCGCTCCGAGCCGTGGAACTCGAAAAAGAGCGTGGTCTTCTCCGGATAGTCCAGACCGGACCAGGCGTTGACCGCCCGCATCTGCACGTCGTCCAGGATCTCGACCCGCGCCAGCGGAACGCCGAGCTGGATCGCCTGGACCGTGGTATCGACCGCCCCCGCCAGGGTCTCGAAACTACACACAGCCGACAGAATCGATTCCGGGATGCCATGCAGACGCAGGGTGATCTCGGTGATGATGCCGAGCGTGCCTTCCGAGCCGACGAACAGCCGCGTCAGGTCATAGCCCGCTGCAGACTTCCGGGCTCGTCGGGCCGTACGGATGTCGCGCCCGTCCGGCGTTACGACCCGCAGCGATAGCACCGCCTCTCGCATGGTGCCGTAGCGCACGGCGTTGGTGCCCGAGGCCCGCGTCGAGGCCATGCCGCCGATCGTGGCGTTGGCTCCCGGATCGATGGGGAAGAACAGACCGACGTCGCGAAGATGTTCGTTCAAATGCTCGCGCCGGACGCCCGCCTGGACCGTGACGTCGAAGTCTTCGGCGTTCACCTCGACGATCTGGTCCATCATCGACAGGTCGATCGTCAGGCCACCGTTGACTGGGGTCGTATTGCCCTCGATCGAGGTGCCGGCCCCGTAGGCGATGATCGGCACGTTTGCCGCCCCGCACAACTTGACCGCTTCCACCACATCTTCCGTCGACAGGGCGAAGACGACCGCGTCCGGCAGGACGGTGTCGAAATGCGCCTCGCTGGACCCGTGATGGGACCGCATCGCCTCGCCGAGGTGAAGACGGTCGCCGAACACCCCCCGAAGGCTTTCGATGAAGCCGTCGGGGAGGCGGGTCGGTTCGATTGAGAGAGGCAACGCGTTCACTGTCGTTTCAGTACGGCCGTGATCCTAGAAGCTATAGCCAACGCGCACGCCGACGCGACGCCCGTCCCCGATCTGCCCCAAGCTGCCCAGCGCCGGCAGGCCGGCTGCGGTCAACGTCGAGCTGTCGATATAGCTTTCGTAGTAGTCCTCGTCGAACAGGTTGTTCGAGAACACCGCGAACTCCATGCCGTCGACGCGGTACGAGATCGTCGCGTTGGCCAGGAAGTAGCTGTCCAGTTCCGGCGCGAAGGTGTTCGACAGGCCCGCGCCGATCCGGTCGCCCTTGCCGACGATGCCCGCCGAGAAGGTCAGGTCGCCACGGCCCACCGGCACGACGTAGTCGCTCTGCAGGCTCAGGGTCCAATCAGGCTGGAACGGAATGCGGTCGGTCGGCAACCGCCGTCCGGTCGTCTGGCGATAGCGAGTGTCGTCGGTGATCCGGGCGTTCTGCAGGAGGCCGCTGGCGCGGACCGTCCAGGCGTCCGTCAGGTCGGCCGTGATCTCGGCCTCGACGCCGTAGGAGCGCGCGTCGCCCGTGTTCAGGTTGATGCCGACGATACCGGCCCCTGTGGTCGAGGGCGCCAGGCTGTTGGCGGCGATGATGTCCTTGTAGTCGTTGTAGAAGACCGCGCCCTGCAACGAGACCCGACGGTCGTCGGTGCTGAGCTTGGTGCCGACCTCATAGGTCCACACCGAGTCGCCGTCATAGGTCAGGTTCGGCGCGCCCGGGCCGTTGGTGCCGCCGCCGCGGAAGCCGCGCGCGATCGAGGCATAGATCATGTGGTTGTCGTCCAGGCGCTTACGCAGCGCGATCCGGGGTTGGACCTCGTTGGCTTCATAGTTTGAGTTCCGCGCACTCCGGAAATCGATCTGCTGGTGATCGTAGCGCAGACCGACGGTCAGTTCGAGGTCGGGCTGGATGTTCCAGAAGGCGGTGCCGAAGACGGCCCAGATGTCCGCGTCAGAGTTGGCGAAGGCCGGCACTCGCAGGTTTGCTGGCACGACCAGAGTCGCCGAGGTCTGATCCAGCGTCTGGTTCGACTTGAACACACCGATCAGTGAGGTGAAGTCTTCGCTCCAGCGGCTATCGATGCGCGCCTCGAAGCTCTTGGTCTCCAGAGTGTTCTGTCCGGTCGAGCGGAAAAGGTTGATCGACTGGAAGTCGCCGTCGCTGTCGCTCGTCGCGTCGCGCTTGTCGTATGAGGCGATGACGGTCAGGTCGTGCTGCTCGTTCAGTGGCGTCTGCAGACGGCCATTGACCCCGCTGTATTCGTAGTTGGCGATGCTACGGAAGTTGGTGCGGGCGTCGTCGATGTAGACGTTCGGACCTGTCGTGACGGCATAGAGCGGGTTGGTGCCGTTCACCTCGTCATAATAGGCGTTCAGATTAATGACTGCGGGCCCGGCCTGCCACCGCAGCGCACCGCGGATGGTGTTCTGCTCCAGCCGATTGGCGTCGTCATAGGCCAGGAGGCTATTCTTGATGAAGCCGTCGCGGCTCTGCGTGCCGACTGACAGGCGACCGGCCAGGACGCCTGGAATGATTGGTCCGGCCACGGTGGCGCCGACGATGTAGTAGTTGTCCGGTCCGGCGTAGGTCGCTGTCAACTTGCCTTCCAGCACGTCGGATGGCTGTTTGGTCGTGACGTTGATGGCACCGCCCAGGGTGTTTTGGCCGAACAGGGTGGACTGCGGCCCGCGCAGGACCTCGATCTGTTCGACGGCCAGAGTCGGACTGTTCAGGTAGGAGGTGTTCTGCTGGTAGACGCCGTCTACGAAGATACCGACGCCAGGCTGAACCGTGTCCAAAAGGGTCGTGCCGATGCCACGGATCGAGATGAAGGCGCGTCCGGCGGCATCGGAGTTGATGTTCAGGCCCGGCGTGATCGCGGCGATGTCGCGGATCGAAGTGAACTGCCGGTTCTCAAGCGTCTCGGCCGTGATGGCTGTGACGGCGACAGGCACGTCGATCAAGCGCTCGGAGCGTTTGCGTGCTGTGACGATGATGTCATCGACCGATGAGGCTTGGTCAGAAGCCGCTGAAGGGGCCTGCGTTGCGGTCTGCGCAGAGGCAATGCCGCTAGACATGGCCGCCAGACCGACGCCGGCTGCGAGAATGGTGATGAAGCGCATGGTTTTTGTCTCCGCCCTGGAAGCGCCGGATCTGCTCCGGTCGTTGAGATAAGCGTGCGCCCGTCTCGACCTATCTGAAAGGTTGCCGAGTATGCCGATCCGCAGCCAGACTTAGCGCGATGCCACTTCCCTGGCGTCGATGGCCAGTGCCAGCGCGCCCAGCGGACCTGCGCGGTGACCCAGGCCCGGCTAGACGATGAAGCCATCAATGCCTGCTGCGATCCTTTCGGCGACGCCGTAGCCATTGAGGCTCTTGAGCAAGGCGGTGCGGATGCGGGGCAGAAGATGCGGCTGCCCCATCCCCAGTCCGCCGCCCATGAGAATGCGTTCGGGGGCGGTGGTCAGCACCAGATTGTGACACAGGGCCGCGAGCGCCGATACGACGACGTTCCAGGCCGGGTCGTTGCGCGACAGCTGCTCGGCGGGCAGGCCGGCATGGGCCAGGACCGCCGGACCGGACGCCAGGCCCTCCACACATTCGCCATGATAGGGGCAGACCCCTGCGAAGGCCGATCCCGCCGGTCGGGGGATGCGCAGGTGCCCGGCCTCGGAGTGACCCAGGCCACGCACCGACCGTCCGTCGACGATCGAGCCCACGCCGATGCCAGTCCCTACAGTGACGTAGGCGAATGACCCGATCCCCCTTGCCGCGCCCCAGCGCGCCTCAGCCAAGGCCGAGCCATTGACGTCTGTGTCGAACCCGACCGGCACGGCCCAGCAGCGGACGCGCCGCAGGATGTCGAAACCGGTCCAGCCGGGCTTGGGCGTGTTGACCACGCAGCCGTGGGTCGGCGATCGCGGATCGAGGTCCAGCGGCCCGAAGCTGGCCACACCGACAGCCCCAAACCCATGCCGATCCCGCCATTGGCGCAGCAGGTCGTCGATGGCGTCGATCGTCTGGTTCGGGCCCACCGTCTCGATGCGGGCCTCAGCGCGGATGTCGTCTGGACCCGTCCCCAACATCATCGCGCATTTCGTGCCGCCCAGCTCAATCCCGACCACCAGTGGCGCATCCATCGCCGATCGGCTCATTCGCGCCATGTCGCGGCGATGGGAAAATCCTTATCCGGCTCGGCGCGGCCCTTGGCCAGCTGGTAGACCTGCCGGGTCCCGGCCTCGTATTCGGGCCAAGGGGCCGAGCCGTCGCGCGCGAAGTCGATCCAGACCTTCTGGATGCTGTCGGCCAGGGCCTGGGGCGGCGGTGTCTGGCCCAGCACGCCGATCGGTCCTGTGGCGGTCCTGAGGGTGTTGAACACGAACGGCACCTCCACAGCATGACAGGCACCCAGCTCTCCGCCCAGAGCGGGCGAGCGCCAGTCCATCTCGTAGAAATGGGTCCGGCCCTGATGGGCCTGGGCATACGCCCGCGCGGGCCAGCGGAAGACCAGATCGGTCAGGGCGCGGGTCAGGGTCGCACCGCCCGGAACGCCACGCTGTCCCAGTCCGTAGCGCTTCAGAATTCCCAGGGCCCCCCGCTCTGTGCGGCTGAGCAGGAACCAGGCCAGAAGCCGACCGAGCTTCGCCTTAACCCCCGTTGGCACGAAATACAGGTTCATCTCCTCGGCGTTCGTCCCGATCAGCACATCGATCTCCGCGCCCGCGCCCTGCGCGAGGGCCTGCAGGGGAGGAACCGGGATCACGTCGTCGCCATGGACCGGCAGGAATTTACTCAACCCATAGGCGGGGTCGCGGCCGTTCTCGCCACGCATGTCCAAGCCTGAGGTCGGGGCCTGTACGACATCCTGCGCGTTGAGCCCGGCCTGAACGCTTGCCGAGCGAAATCCCGCTGCGTCGGGGGAGATGCCAAGAACCTTCGCCAGCTTATCCACGACCTTTCTCATCGTCCTGACCGATCGGACCATCGATCCATGACCACTTTGCAGGATCGCCCGCCGGAACAGGCCGCGCGCCAGGGGGGAGACCACCAGATCGCCGATCGACATGGCACCCGCCGACTCGCCGAAGACCGTCACATTGGCGGTGTCGCCACCGAATCCAGCGATGTTGTCACGCACCCACTGAAGCGCTGCGATCATGTCGCGAAGACCCAGATTGGTGGGCACGCCGGGAATGGGCAGGAAGCCCTCGATCCCGAGCCGGTAGTTGATCGTCACGCAGACCACGCCGTTCCGGGCAAAGGCCATGCCTTCCTGCGCCGGTGCCAAGGCCGTGCCGCCCACCCACGCGCCGCCGTGGATGAAGACCATGACCGGTAGGCCCGCCAGATCCGGACCCTGCGGCGTCCAGATGTTCAGATTGAGGTAGTCGTCCCCCTTCACCCACCCAGACCCCACCAGCGGCGTCAGATCCAGGGTGGGGAAATCCCGCAACTGATAGGGCGCTGTCGGCCCGAATACGGTCGCGTCCCAGGGTTCGTCCCAAGGGGCGTGCGGCTGTGGCGCGGCGAACCTCAGGTCGCCAACGGGCGCGGCGGCATAGGGAATGCCCAGGTATCGCGCGACACCGTCGATCTCTCGACCCCGCACCGGGCCACAGGAGGTGTTCGCCATCACGGCATCGGAGACAGTCGACATGGCGAACACCTTGGACCGGGCGGACCGCAACCCGAAGGCGGTCTGATTTGCTGACAGGCCGTTTTCATTGATCGATCCGCAGCCGCGCACGGCCCTAAGGCCTGTGCCGGATGTGACGTCGCGACAGGGTCTGGATGCTAGGGACGCCCGCCAGGGCGAGGGTGCGTACGAACTCGTCGCGCAGAATCTCCAGGGATCGAGCGACGCCGGCTTCGCCGCCAGCCGCCAGGCCGTAGAGATAGGGGCGGCCGATCGAGCAGGCGGTCGCTCCCAGGGCCAGCGCCTTGACGACGTCCGAGCCGCGTCGAATACCCCCGTCGCAAATGACATCCGGTCCGTCGCCGAGCGCATCTCTCACGGCGGCGACCTGATCGATCGGCGCAGGCGCGCCATCCAGTTGCCGTCCGCCGTGGTTGGACAGGATCACGCCGGTGGCGCCCGAACGGATCGCCCGCGTCGCGTCCTCCGGCGTCATGAGCCCCTTGATCGCAAGAGGACCGTTCCACTCGGATGCGAGCCATTCGACGTCGCGCCAGGACAGGCCGGGGTCAAACTGACGACCGATGAAGTCGAAAAGGCTCAGCGGGTTTGTCGCCAGGGCGTCTGTCCTGTGACTGACATTGGCCAGATCGAACGTGGCACCGGTCAGCGCGGGTATCGACCAACCGGGATGCAGGGCGAAATCGAGAAGGGAATGCGCGGTCAGGCGAGGCGGCAGAGATATGCCGCTTCGACGATCGCGCAGCCGGTTGCCTGCGACTGGCGTATCAACTGTCAGACAAAGCCCGGCGTATCCGGCTTCACGGCATCGCGAGACAAACTCACGCGTAAGCCCGCGATCCTTGAACACATAGATCTGGAACAACATTGGGACGGAGATCGCCGCGGCCAGATCCTCAAGCCGTGTCGTGCCCATGGTTGACAGACAGTAGGGAATGCCTTGAGCGGCCGCTGCCCGGGCGACGGCCGGCTCCGCAGAGCCATGGAACATCCGTGTGAGGCCTGTCGCGGAAAGCATAAGCGGCCACGCGGCTGGCTGTCCGAAGATGGTCGTCGCGGTCTGGATCGATGATACGTCCGTCAGGACGTCCGGGACGATCTCGTAATCTCTGAAAGCATCGACATTGCGTGCCAGAGACCATTCCTCGTCTGCGCCTCCGTCCAGATAATCAAAGATCGGACGTGGCAGGCGACGGCGCGCAAGACCTCTGAGGTCTGCGATGCTGTGAACCGTATCAACTGATGGCACACCTCTTTCTAGCCAATGCTGCCAACTATCGGAAGCCGCCCTTGGGCCGCTTCTAAGCGATTGACGTCGCGCTGGAGCCGAAGCACATATTTCGTGTGGATCTGCACAGCGTGAAGGACGACGTCTTCGCCGGGAAGGCGCTGCGTCACTTTCGCGGCGGGGTCCAAGAGATTCGCCCAGAGCCGTCGATCTTCCCTCTGCCTAGGGCATGATCGTTTGAGGTGGACCCACGTCGTGGGTCCAGCCGAAAGCGTGAATCATGCCCTCGCTCATATCTGGAGCCTGATTCACGGCATCGGCGGAATCGCGAAGCGATTCCACCTCAGCCGATCAGGCTCTAGGATCGAGCCCTACCTTCAATTGGCAGACCCTCGAGCGTCTAGCCGCGGGCGGCGTGCCGATCTCCGCTTCTGGCGCAGAGTAGACCAGGGTCCGGCTTGACGGGAAGTTCAGCTTCCTAACCGATGGAGTGACCAGCCTTCGCCTGCGCGGAGCGCGGCGAACACAGATTTGTCGAGCAGCTGGCCGCGACCATCTGTTTTTTGCGGCCCGCCCCGTCCGGGACCATCAATGCGTCATTTGTGAAGTGAAAGTAGCTCTGGGTGGATTGAAAACTGGCGTGCCCATGCTCCTCACCCGGGCCGTTTCACGATTCACGCCTTGCCGCCATTTTCATTTGTAAATCAACCCTTTCTCGCGAGCGGAACCACCTCCCCACCCATACGAAGACGGTCGAGATAGTCGCCCCACCACTGCGCCATCAGCACGCGTTCCTGCCAGTGAGCGCCCCGGTGGTAAGCCGCCCGGACGAGGTCCTTGCCCTTGTGGGCCAGGGCGCGCTCAATGGCGTCCGGCGACCATTTGCCGGACTCATTGAGGAGGGTGCTCGCGGTCGAACGGAATCCGTGCGCCGTCATCTCGTCACCAGTGTAACCCAACCGGCGCAGGGCAGCGTTGACGGTGTTCTCGGACATGGGGTCGAAGCGTGACCGGATGGACGGGAAGACGTAGCGTCCGCCGCCGGTCAGGCTGGCGGCCTCACGCAAGATCGCAACGGCCTGGACGGACAGCGGAACAGCATGTTCCATACGGGCCTTCATCTTCTCGGCCGGGATGCGCCAGACGGCCGCGTCGAGGTCGATCTCGCTCCATTCAGCTCGGCGCAGTTCTCCGGGTCGAACAAACACCAGCGGAGAAAGCTGGAGCGCCAGTTTCGTCAGCGGCAGACCCTCATAGCCGTCGATGTTGCGCAAAAGCTCCCCGACGCGCTGTGGCTCGAGGATGGCAGCGAGGTTCTTGGGTCTTCGGTTCGAAAGAGCACCGCGCAGGTCGCGCGTGGGGTCACTGGTCGCGATCTGATTAGCGACCGCGTAGCGGAACACCTGGCCAATGAATTGAAGCGTCCGGTGGGCCTTCTCATCGTTCTTGGCGGCCTCGAATGGCCTGACGGCGTCCAGCACTTCGAAGGGCTGAATCTCCGATATGGGCCGCCCGCCGAGGCTCCGCTGAACCAGTCGGACGAACCATTCGCGCTTGACGATCGTGGCGTCGGACAAGCCGTCACGCCGGTTCTTGGCGATATAGCCCGCCGCCACCGCACTGAATGTATTGTCCGCACTGATCTTGGCTGCGCGCTGGTCCCGGCGTTTCTTGTCGGCCGGATCGACCCCATTGGCCACCAGCGACCGGTTCTTGTCCCGCAGATCTCGGGCTTCCTTCAGGCTGACTTCAGGATAGGCACCGAACGACATCTTCTTCTCGAGTCCGGCGGCAGTGCGGAATTTCATCCGCCAAAGCCGTCCGCCGGCGGTGGTCACCTGGAGATATAGGCCCTTTTCGTCAGAAACTTTGTAGTCACGTTCGCGGGGCCTGAGGGCGCGAATGGCAGAGTCGGTGAGTGCCAATTTGGGGGCCTTTTTTTCGAGGCCTCGGCAAAGGCCCCCACCTTCAGCCGGCCGTTGGCGAACACCGACGAACATCGGCAACCAACCGTTGGCCTAATATACTATATTTGATTGGTTTTTTCAACCACCGACGCACGTTGGCGGTCAAGGTGATGGTGCCGCTTAGGTGACTCGAACACCTGACCCCCGCATTACGAATGCGATGCTCTACCAGCTGAGCTAAAGCGGCTTGTCGACGAGGGCGGTCTGCCCGGCGCGAGAGCGGCTGTTTATACGGCGGGGCGAGGATTGCCAAGGGCCGCGAGAAGGGCTGCTTCGGTCGGGGCCGCGGCAATGCGGACCTCGGCAAAACCGGTGGTTCGCAGCGGATCGGCGGCGGCGGCCGAGATGGCGATCACGACCGGCAGGTTCGGCCGACCCTGCATCAGGGCCGCCAGGGCGCGGCCGGCGCGGGGTGAGTGGACCAGGGCGGCCTCCCAGTCCCCGGGCGGCTCCACCCGCGTTTCGACCGCGCCATAGACGGCGATCGAACGCAGGCGGGCGGTGTCGCCGACGGCGGCGGACAGGTCTCCGGCGGGCTCGGCCGCGCCGGGATGCAGGATCGACAGGCCCGACGCCTCGGCGCGGATCAGGGTGGCGAGGTCGTGCAGGCTTCCTTCCGCCGACCGGACAGAGGTGAAGCCGGCGTCCTGCGCGGCGCGGGCGGTGGCGTCCCCGACTGCGAAGACCGGCAGGCTCCGGTCCGGCGACAGCGCCGCGAAGGCCGCGACCCCGTTGAGGCTGGTGAAGGCGAGGGCCTGGACGCCAGAGAGGTCGAGGGCGACGTCGAGCGGCCGGATCTCCAGCAGCGGGACGACCAGCGGCGTGTGGCCCAGACCGGTGAGGCGTTCGGCGGTCCGGTCGGCGCCGGGTCGGGCGCGGGTGACCCAGACCCTGTGGATCGCTTCCATCATCTCCGCTCATCCCCGCGAAGGCGGGGACCCGGTGCTCTGGATGTTCGGCCGGATGGAGTGTGCCGTGACAATGATCCCGCGCATCCTGCCTCACGAAAGAACTGGATCCCCGCCTTCGCGGGGATGAGCGGAAAGAAAAATCTAGACCGCAACCTGCTGGTCGCCGGCCGCCGCATGGACCTCATGGCCCAGCCGCAGGCCCAGGTCGCGGGCGCGATCCATGGCGTCGGCAGCCGACAGGCCGGTGATCTCGCCGGACCGTCTCCAGCGCGCGGTGCCGTCGGGGGCCAGCATTTCGGTGGTCAGGGTCAGGCGGTCGCCCTCGATATGGGCGTGGGCCCCGACGGCCGTGCGGCAGGAGCCTTCCAGAGCGACCATGGCACCGCGCTCGGCCGCGACGGCCAGGGCCGTGGGGCCGTGGTTCATGGCCTGGACCCAGGCGTGGTCGGTGTCGCCCTCGCGCGTCTGCAGGGCCAGAGCCCCCTGGCCCGGCGCGGGCAGGAAGGCGTCGACCGACAGGAAACCGCGCACCGTTTCCGAGCGGCCCAGCCGGTTCAGGCCCGAGGCGGCCAGCAGGATGGCGTCGAAATCGCCCTCGGCCGCGCGGCGCAGGCGGGTGTCGATGTTTCCGCGCAGCATCTCGATCTGCAGATCCGGGCGCAGGGCCAGCGCCTGGGCCTGACGCCGCAGGGAGGCGGTGCCGAGGCGCCCGCCGTGGGGCAGGCGCTCCAGCGCGCCATAGTCGCGACTGATGAAGGCGTCGCGGGCGTCCTCGCGTTCCGGGATGGCGGCGATGGTCAGGCCGGGGGGCTGTTCGGCGGGTACGTCCTTCATCGAATGGACGGCGATATCGACCCGGCCGTCCAGCAGGGCCTCCTCGATCTCCTTGGTGAACAGGGCCTTGCCGCCGACCTCCATCAGGCGGCGGTCCTGGATCTGGTCGCCGGTGGTGATGATCTCGACCAGCACCACCTCCTCGAGCGGCAGGTCCATGGCGGCGGCGATGGCCCGTTGCATCATCCCGGACTGGGCCAGCGCCAGGGCGCTGCGTCGGGTGCCTATACGTATCGTGGCCATGCGTGTTCGTTGCGCCAATTCGTTGCCTAGTGTGGTCCGGGTCGCTACCTGAACCCGGTGGAGATCGTAGCGGACCTTACCAGCGAAAACCGTGCCGGAAAGCCGATTTCCGCGCGCACCCGGGCAGAGAGCGACCGCGTCCTGAGCGGCAGTGCCCTTGTCGTCCTGGGCATCGAGACCAGCTGCGACGAAACGGCGGCCTCGGTGGTGCGGCTGACGCCCGATGGAGTGGCGACCGTGCTGTCATCCGTGGTCCATTCCCAGATCGACGATCATGCGGCCTTCGGCGGCGTGGTGCCCGAGATCGCGGCGCGCAGCCATGTCGAGATGATCGACGGCGTCGTGCGTCGGGCGATGGCCGGGGCGGGTCTCGGATACGACCGGCTGGACGGGGTCGCGGCGACGGCGGGGCCGGGGCTGGTCGGCGGGGTCATGGTCGGGCTGGGGTTCGGCAAGGCGGTGGCCCTGGCGCGGGGCCTGCCGCTGATTGCGGTCAATCATCTGGAAGGTCATGCCGTGTCGGCCCGTCTGGGGGCGAGGGTCGCCTATCCCTTCTTGCTGCTGCTGGTCTCGGGCGGGCATTGCCAGCTGCTGGAGGTGCGCGGCATCGGGGACATGAGCCGCCTGGGCACCACGATCGACGATGCCGCCGGAGAGGCCTTCGACAAGATCGCCAAGGCCATGGGGCTGGGCTATCCGGGCGGACCGGCGCTGGAGACGATGGCCGAGGGCGGCGACGGCTCGCGCTTCGACCTGCCGCGGGCGCTGCTGGGGCGCAAGGACTGCGATTTCTCGTTCTCGGGATTGAAGACGGCGGCGTCGCGCCTCGCCCAGGCCTGCGAGACCGACGCGGACCGGGCCGATCTGGCCGATGCCGTGCAGTCGGCGATCGCGCGCCAGCTGTCGGAGCGATCGGACCGGGCGATGGCGGCCTATGCGGAGAAACACGACCACCGCCTCAAGCCACCTCGCTCCGCGAGCGAGGCGGTCGGCCGACAGGGTCTCCTTTTCGTGGTGGCGGGGGGTGTCGCGGCCAACCGGACGGTGCGGCACGTGCTGGAACAGACGGCGGCGAAACGGGGATTCGAATTTCTGGCCCCGCCCCTGGCCTATTGCACCGACAATGCGGCGATGATCGCCCTGGCGGGCGCGGAGCGGCTGCAGCTGGGGCTGGTTTCGGACATCGATTCGCCCGCCCGCCCGCGATGGCCGCTGGACGAGGCGCGCGCCCTGGCCGATCCTGTCCATCCGGCGGGCCGTAAAGGCGCCAAGGCCTAGGAGACGGCATGCAGTTCAGGACCGCAGGGGTCATCGGCGCGGGGGCCTGGGGCACGGCCCTGGCCCTGGTCTGTGCGCGAGCCGGACTGAAGGTGGTCCTGCAGGCGCGTGAGCCGGAGGTGGTGGACAGCATCACCCACCGCCGCATCAACGAGGCCTTCCTGCCCGGCGTGACGCTGGACGATGCGATTTCGGTCACGGCGGATCTGGACGGGCTGTCCGGATGCGACCTGGTGCTGGCGGTGCCCCCGGCCCAGTTCATGCGGTCGACGCTGGCCGCCTATGCGCCTTTCCACCGGGCGGGGGCCCCGATCGTCCTGTGCTCCAAGGGCATCGAGCGCGGTTCGCTGAAGCTGATGACCGAGGTGCTGGCGGAAACCATCCCCGATGCGCCCGCCGCCGTCCTGTCGGGGCCGAGCTTCGCTGCCGATGTGTCGAAGGGGTTGCCGACGGCCGTGACCCTGGCCTGTGCGGACGCTCGTCTCGGCGAAGCCCTGATGGAGACCCTGTCGGGTCCGGGCTTCCGGCCCTATCTGGCCACCGACCTGATCGGGGCGGAGGTCGGGGGCGCGATCAAGAATGTGCTGGCGATCGCCTGCGGCCTGTCGGAGGGGCGACGGCTGGGCAAGTCGGCGCATGCCGCCCTGATCACGCGCGGCTTCGCCGAAATGACGCGGCTGGGGGTCGCGCTTGGCGGGGAGCCGGAGACGGTGGCGGGGCTGTGTGGCCTGGGCGATCTGGTCCTGACCTGCTCCAGCCCGCAGTCGCGCAACATGAGCCTGGGGCTGGCGCTGGGCGAAGGCCAGTCGATCGAACAGGCGCTGGCCGGAAAACGCTCGGTCGCCGAGGGCTATGAAAGCGCGCCGGCCGTGCGCGAACTGGCGCACAGGCTGGGCGTGGAGATGCCGATCTGCGAGGCAACTGCCGCTCTGCTGGCCGGGGAGACCACGGTCGATGCGATGATCGAGGCCTTGCTGTCCCGGCCGCTCAAGGCCGAACGCGAATGAGCGAGACGCCCGCGTCGGGGCGAAGGCGGGTCTGGACGACGCCGGCCGGCGTGGCCCTGTGCGCGGTGGACGACATCGCCGAGCCGGGGTCGCGCGGTTTCGTGCTTCAGATCGGAGAGGCCTGGTTCCACGGCTTTGTGGTGCGCAAGGCGGGCGAGGTCGCCGGCTGGGTCGATCGCTGTCCGCACCAGGGTTTTCCGATCGCCATCGAGCTGGACCGCTATCTGACGCCGGACGGGTCGCTGATCCTGTGCGGCTGGCACGGGGCGGTGTTCGAACCGCTGTCGGGGGCCTGCGTCGGTGGCCCGTGCGCGGGCGGCAAGCTGACGCCCTGGCCAGTCCGGATCGACGGCGCGGTCATCCGGACCGGGTGAGCGGCTTCAGCCCTTTTCGTCGCCGCCGAAGGCCTCGTCGACTTCGTCTTCCTTGATCCGCTTCGACGGATCGCCGGACTGGTTGAGGTTCTGTTCCTCGGTGCCGTCGCCCAGCATGCCGGGGTGTTCTTCGGTCTCGTGGGTCTTGGGGTCGGCCATGGTCGTCGTTCCTTGTGGATGACCAGGACCGAACGCCCGGAAAGCGTCGCTGTTCCTACCGCTTGAGCCGCTTCGCATTCGCCACGGCCGCCGTGTGGATGGGCTTCAGTGCATCGGCCTGGGCCTTCAGCAGTTCGGTGTTCAGCGTCAGCATCTGACCGGCCGCGCGGCCCCACCAGGCGACGGCGTAGTCATGGTGGGCGGCTGCGGCGGCCAGGGGCGAGGTGGCGGCCGCGATCCGCGAGGCGGCGTCCCGGGCATGGGCGACCTCGTCCATGGCGGACTTCGACACGCGGGCGGCCAGATCGCCGAGGTTGCCGGCGACGGCAGTGGCCGAGGCCGTCATGGCCTCGACCTTCTCGGTGCCCATCAACGACATCTCGCGCATGTCGGCCTTCATGGGATTGGCCAGTCCCTCGGCCATGATGTTGAGCCGGGCGGCGATGACGTCGGAGGCCGCGCGCAGCATCTCGCCGCCGTGGACCGCATTGTCACCCGCCGCGTGGGCATTGCGGGCGGCGCGTTTGCCGTTGCGGATCGTCTTGTCGGGAGGGGTCATGTCAGGGGCTTGGGCCGGTTTCGTCAGGCGGGCAAGGGTTCATTGGCGAAGGCGGCGACGTCCTTCAGCAGGGCGGGCACGGCGGCATCGATGATCCGCTGGCCCTTTTCCGGGCTGGCCTGGGCAGGATCCGAGCCGATCCGGCCGTCGGGAAAACGCGCGCGATAGTCGGCGGCATCGCGGATCGGGCCGGAGGGCGCGATCTGCGGCGAATAGGCGGCCGTCTTGATCCGGTCAGGATATGCGGCTTGGGTGACCGCTATTTCGGACGGGGTGGCGTGCATGCCGTGGCCGGTCGGGAAGATCGAATTGCACAGGCTGTTCACGCCCGGCAGGTCCCACCAGTTCCGCAGCTTGAGTACGAAGGGCGCGGGTTCGTCGACGAAGGACCATTCTGCGTACAGTTCGGAAAATGTCGCCTCGATGGTCGCGACATTGCCGCCGTGGCCGTTCAGGAAATAGATCCGCTCGAACCCGTGGCGGTGGAGCGAGGACACCCAGTCGGTGATCGCGGCCATGAAGGTCGAGGGGCGCAGCGAGATCGTGCCGGCGAAGGCCAGATGATGCTGGGCCATGCCGATATTGAAGGTGGGCGCGACGACCAGGCTGTCGTCGGTCCTTTCCGCCGCATGGGCGATGATCTCGGGACACAGCCAGTCGGTACCGAGCAGGCCGGTCGGGCCATGCTGTTCGTTCGAGCCGATCGGGATGACGACGGTCTTCGTCGCCTTCACGCGGGTGTCGATCTCGGGCCAGGTGGAAAAGGCGATCAGCATGAAAGGGGCATCCTTCTGGGGCGCTATCGCTTGCGCCGCGGGCGCTCGCTGCCCGGGCGCAGCGTGCCGCCGGGTTCTAGCGCGACGCCGGGGCGGAGAGAAGTCAGACCGCGAAAGCCCGCAGGAAGCGCCGGGCGGTCTCGCGGGCGCGGGCGGGGATGTCGATGGCGCGCGGCTCGTCGATACCCAGGATGCCGCGCAGATGGCCGTGGCCCATGGTCATGCCGCTGAACATCTCGGCCGCCAGCTCGGGATCGGGCACCCGGATCAGGCCCTCACGGTCCTGTTGCGACAGCCACTGCGCCAGGCGACGCAGGCTCTCGCCCGGCCCGGCGTCATAGACGGCCTCGGCCAGGTCCGGCGCGTGGGGCGACATCAGGGCGACGCCCCGCATGGAGCTGCGCCCGTCGGCGGTGCACAGCTTGGTCAGCATGGTCTCGGCCAGAGCCGTCAGCACCGTCAGCGGATCGCCCCCGGCCCGGAGCGGGGCGGTGATCAGGTCGGACCGGCGCTCCGCCAGGGCCCGGCCGATGTCGGTCTTGGAGCCATAACGGTTGTAGAGCGTCTGTTTGGACACCCCCGCCCGGCGCGCGATCGCGTCCATGGAGGCGGCGGCGCCCTTTTCGGCGAACAGGTCCATGGCCGCGTCCAGGATGGCCTCTGATTTCCGTTCGTCGATCTGACCGGCGACGCGGGCCATCAGTGGGCATCCGTGGCTGGTGCCACGCTGCCCGGCTTGACCGGCTGGGCCAGCAGGGTGACGCAGCCCCCAACGGCGCAGCCGATGGCCAGCATGGTGAAGGCGTCGCCGAACGCCAGCGTCGTGGCCTGCCGGTGCAGCATGCCATAGACCGCCTTCATGGCCGCCCCGTCGGGGTCGATGGAGCCGGTCATGCGGGCCGATATGCCGGCCAGCATCGCCTGCATCCCGGTATCGGTGATGCTGATACGGCTGGTCAGCTCGCCCATATGAACGGCGGTATTGGTGGTCAGGGACGTGTTCAGGAACGCCAGGCCGAAGGCCCCGCCGACGTTGCGGAACAGGTTCACCAGGCCCGAGGCGTTCTTGACCATGTGCGGCGGCATGGTCGACATCGTGATCTGCTGGGCCGCCAGCATGGCCAGCATGACTCCGGACCCGCGCAGGGCCTGGATGCCGGCGAATTCCCAGAAGCCCCATTCGGTGGTGACGGCATGGGCGTTCCACATGCCCCAGGACGCCATGACGAAGCCGCCGCACATCAGGATCCTCAGATCCAGGATCTGGACCAGCCGACCGGCGATCGGAGCCGTCATGAACATGGCCAGACCCGACACCACCAGGGTCGTGCCGACCTCGGCCGGCGAATAGTCCCGCACCCGCGACAGGAACAGCGGCAGCAGGAAACTGCCCCCGAACAGGGCCGCGCCGACGATGAAGGTCATCCCGACGCCGACCAGGAAGTTCCGGTTGTTGAAGGCGCGCAGCTCGACCACGGGATTCCAGTAGGTCAGCGAGCGCCAGACGAAGGTCGGTCCGGTGATCGCGGCCGCGACCGACAGCAGCAGGATCAGGTCGTCGGCGAACCAGTTGTTCTTCGACCCCTCCTCCAGCACGAACTGAAGGCTCATCAGGAAGGCGGCCATCAGGCCGAGGCCCCACCAGTCGAAGCCCCTCGACAGACCCGGGTCGCCCTTGTCGAATCTGGCGTAGCGCCAGACCAGGAAGAAGGACAACAGGCCGAACGGCACATTGATGAAGAACAGCCAGCGCCAGCTGAGCGCCTCGGTCAGATGCCCGCCCAGCGTCGGCCCGATGGTGGGGGCCAGGGTCACGATCAGGCCGATGAAGACCGAGGCCGTGACGCGTCTGGAGACGGGGAAGGCGGTGAAGGCCACGGCGAAGACAGTGGGGATCATGGCCCCGCCGACGAAGCCCTGGATGGCCCGGAAGACGATCATCACCTCGACCGAGGACGACAGGCCCACAGCGATGCTCATCAGCACGAAGCCGGCGCAGCTGATCATGAACACCTTCTGGGTGCCCCACAGCCGCGACAGATATCCCGACAGGGGGATCATCACGACCTCGGGGATCAGATAGGCGGTCTGGATCCAGCTGATCTGATCGGCGGAGGCCCCGACGCCCGACTGGATCTGGGGCAGGGACGAGGCGACGATCTGGATGTCCAGGATGGCCATGAACTGGCCGATCACCATCCCGGCGAAGCCCAGGATCAGGAAGGTCCAGTTGACCTTGGGCTCGGCCGTCGCCGGGGCGATCGGGGCCGGGGCGCCGTCCAGGGTGGCGGCGGTCATTGGGCGGTCGCGGTTCCGGCATCGGCCAGACGCGTCGGTCCGACGGCGGCCTCGGCGAAACTGGGTCCGCCGGGGCTCTTCAGATCGACCTTGACCTCGACCGACAGGCCGGGGCGCAGGGCCGCGCCGCCATCGGCGCGCGACACCAGGATGCGGACCGGCACCCGCTGGGTGATCTTGGTGAAATTGCCCGTCGCATTCTCGACCGGGATCAGGGCGAACTCGGCCCCCGTGGCCGGCGCAAAGCTTTCGATCCGGCCGGTCAGGTCCTGATCCGGAAAGGCGTCGGCCGAGATGTGGACGGTCTGGCCCAGACGCAGGCGACCCAGCTGGGTCTCCTTGAAGTTGGCCACCACATAGGTGTCGCCCAGAGGCACCAGCGACAGCAGCTGGCCCCCGGGGCGGACATATTGTCCGGCACGGACGCCGCGCGCGCCGACGACGCCGGCGACCGGTGCGCGGATGACGGTGCGGTCCAGATTGGTGCGGGCCAGTTCGACCGCGGCGCGGGCCTGTTCGACGGCGGCCAGGCTCTGGCTGCGGGTCGAGCCGAGGACGCCGGCCGTGCGCTGTTCGGCGACCAGGGCGGCCTGGGCCTCGGCGACGGAGGCGGCGGCGGTCTGGGCCCCCGCCTGTTCGGTCTCGATGCGCTGCTGGGAGACCCAGCCCTGACGCTGCAGGGTGGAATACCGCTGGACCTGGGCCTGGGCCAGGTTGGCCTGGGCCCGGGCCTGGGCCACGCCGGCCGCGCGCGAGGCGATCATGGCCTGTTCCTGGGCCGCGCGGGCATCGACGGTGTCGACCGCCGCCAGCAGGGCCGCCAGATTGGCCTCGGCCTGGGCCAGCCCGGCTCTGGCATCGGCATCATCCAGACGCACCAGGATCTGACCCTGTTCGACCCGCTGGTTGTCGGACACCAGGACCTCGGCGACATAGCCGTCGATCTGCGGGCTGACCAGGGTGGTGTCGGCCTGGACAAAGGCATTGTCGGTCGATTCCCACCGCTGCTTGTTGGTCCACCACAGGCCGCCACCGATGACCAGGCCAACGGCCACGACGACCGCCAGGATCAGGGGCAGGCGCTTCTTGACGACTGGGGGGAGGGCCATGGGTCGAAATCTCTGAACAGCGGGCGTCGGGGAAGAGCATCCGGGGGAGGATGTGGCATAAAATGGACTGTATCGTCCAAAAATCAATAACCGGTTGTCAGGTTCCGTGAACACGTCATGTTTCCGCGCATTCCAGAGCCCATGACCCAGCCCTTCCGCCTGCCTTCCTCCATCGATGTCGCCGTGATCGGCGCGGGCGCTGCCGGGCTGTCGGCCGCGCGTCGGCTGGCGGCCGCCGGCGTGTCCGTCGTCGTGCTGGAAGCCCGGGACCGGATCGGGGGGCGGGCGCATACCGTGGGCTGGGAGGGTCACGGGCTCGATCTTGGCTGCGGCTGGCTGCATTCCGCCGATGAAAATGTCCTGGTCCAGCCGATCGCCGAGGCCGGCTGGACGCTGGACCGTACGCCCCCGCCGTGGAGTTCTGCCGCCCCTGTCCCAGACGCCGACCCGGCCGAGCGCGCAGCCTTCGCCGAGGCCTATGAGGCGTTCGAGGCGCGCCTCGATGCCCTGGCCTCGACAGGCATCGACCGCCCCGCCGCGGATGCACTGGAACCCGGTGGAGACTGGAACGCGCGCCTTCAGGCCATCTCTTCGGCGCTGAACGGGGCATCGTTCGAGCGCATCTCGCTGCTGGATTTCGCCCGCTACAGCGAGTCGTCCGTCAACATCCGCGTCAAGGAGGGCTATGGCGCGGCGATCGCGGGCTTCGGGGCCGATCTCCCGGTCAAGCTGGGCTGTGCGGTCGAGACCGTGGACCTCGGCGGCCCCCGCGCAATCCTGCGGACCTCGGCAGGGGTGGTCGAGGCCGGGGCGGTGATCTTGACGGTCCCGACCTCGGTCCTGACGTCCGGTGGACTCCGCATTACGCCGGAGCCTGCCGATCTGCTGGACGCGGCTGGGGGGCTGCCGCTGGGCCTGGCGTCGAAGGTCCACCTCGCTCTGGCCGGCGCCCTGGATCTGCCTGCGGACGGCATGCTCTGGGGTCGAAGCGACTGCTTCGAGGTAGGCAGGCATCATCTGCGTCCCTTCGGCCTCCCCCTGATCGAGACCTATCTGGGCGGCGACCTCGCCTGGGGGCTGGAGCGGGACGGGCCGGACGCCATGATCGACTTCGCCGTCGAGGACCTGGTCGCCATCCTCGGCTCGTCCATGCGGCGGCATGCAAGCGCGGTCTCGGTATCCGGTTGGGGCTCGGACCCCTGGTCACTTGGAGCCTATTCCTACGCGCGGGTTGGACACTCGGGCGACCGCGCAAGGCTGCGCACGCCGGTCGCCGGCTGTCTGTTCGTCGCAGGCGAAGCGACGGCAGAGCGGTTCTATGGCACGGCCCATGGAGCCTGGATGGAGGGCGAGCGGGCGGCGGTCGAGGCGATCGTGGCGCTTGGACTGGATCCCAGGTCTTCCGAAATCGCGGTCTGATCCCGCTCGTCGTGGACCGGCTCAGGATTGGACTTCGGCGAAGGGACCGCGACCGATTCTGACGCAGGCCCGGGCTATAGGGTGGTCTTGGTCGGCTCGTTCGGCCCGCACAGGTCGGACGGGTCGGACGGTGTTTTTCCATCGTCCCGATTGGTAAGCGGGGGCGAAACCGGAGTGACGGAGACTCGAATGGCCAGGACGGGACCCGAGGCGAGGAAGCCCGGTGGCATCATGACCGGCGCGCCGGTCCCGGTCTTCGCCTGGCCGCCGGACGAGGACCGGGTCGAGGCGATCTTCGAGCGGCTGTCGAGGATCATGCCGGAGCCGAAGACCGAGCTGACGTTCCAGGACCCCTTCACCCTGGTCGTCGCCGTCGCCCTGTCGGCCCAGGCCACGGACGTCGCGGTCAACAAGGCCACCGAAAAGCTGTTCGCCGTCGCCGATACGCCCGCGAAGATGCTGGCGCTGGGGGAGGCGGGGCTGGTCCCCTACATCGCCTCGATCGGCCTGTACCGGAACAAGGCGAGGAACGTCATCGCCCTGTCCCGTATCCTTCTGGAGCAGCACGGCGGTGTGACGCCGCTGAACCGGGCGGACCTGCAGGCCCTGCCCGGCGTCGGGCGAAAGACGGCCAGCGTGGTCCTGAACGAACTGGGGATCGAGCCGGCCATCGCCGTGGACACCCATGTGTTTCGCGTCTCGCACCGGCTGGGCCTGGCCAATGCCGCGACCGCAGACAAGGTCGAGGACCAGCTGCACCGGATCGTCCCGGAAGCCTTCCTGCCCAAGGCCCACCACTGGCTGATCCTGCACGGCCGCTACAGCTGCACGGCGCGGAAACCGAAATGCGGGGGGTGTGTGATCAGCGACCTGTGCCCGTCGCGGGGGCTGATGGCGGGAAACGGCGAGGCCGTTCAGCCGGCCAGCCGCGCCCGTACCGCTTCGGCGAAGAGCAAGCCCCGGTCAGGCGCCTCCGACAAATAGAAGTCCGGCTCGATCAGCTCGGCCTCCATCAGCAGCCACTGCCCCGCGTGTTCGACCATGTCGATGCGGGCATACAGCAGGGGCTCCTCGATCGCCGCCAGCACCCGGTCGGCGAGGGCCAGCGCCTCCACCGGGGGATGGGCGACCGCCGCATAGCGGCCGCCGAACTGGGACTGGATGCGGAAATCACCGGGCGCGGCGGTCTTCAGGACGGCATGGCTGAGCCGCCCGCCGAAGAACAGCAGCGACAGTTCCCCCGCCGTGGCCAGGTCGGGCAGGAAGGGCTGGATCATGGTGGCCCCTTCCGGCGCATCGACCAGGGCCTCGCCCCGCCCGATCTTCAGCGTCTTCCAGGCCCCGCCGGAGACGGTCGGCTTGACGATCAGGGTTTCGGTCCCGAACCGGTCGAAGGCGGCCTCGACCTGCGCCGGGGTGACGCCATCGCCCCAGGCCGTCGGGGGTATGGCGATGCCCGCCGCTTCCAGACGTCGCAGATAGGCCTTGTCGGAGTTCCAGTTCAGGACGCTGGCCGGATTGGCCAGCCTCACGCCCGCCCCGGCCCAGGTCCGTGTCGCCTCCAGCCACACGGCGTGGTGCTGGTGATAGCCCCAGGCCAGCAGCGGCAGGACCAGCGGGAAATCGAGCAGCGCCGACGCATCCCGGGCATGGTCCGGCCAGGCCATTGGACGCGTGGTGACGCCGGTCAGGGCCAGGGCGGCCGACAGCCGCTCCAGCACCACCGGCCAGTGCGGGCCATAGGTGCCGTCACCGGCGGCGGGGGTCAGGACGGCGATTCCGGTCATCGAAGGCCTCTCATGGGTATAAGGATGTCCTTATATCTTTTTGAGCCTGGGGGCAGGCGGGACTGGTGCTGGATCGCCGCGCCCGCTATGGGGCCGTCATGACCCGGAACGCCCCCACCTTTGACGTCTGCGCCGTCGGCAATGCCATCGTCGATGTCCTGAGCCCCTGTGACGACGCCTTCCTGGCCGCGCACGCCTTGACGCCGGGCTCGATGCAGCTGGTCGACGAGACCCAGAGCGCGGCCCTGTATGAGGCCATGGCCGCGGGCGTGGAGGCCTCGGGCGGCTCGGCCGGTAACACCGTCGCGGGCGTTGGCAGTTTCGGCGGCCGAGCGGCCTATATCGGCAAGGTCGCGCCCGACACCCTGGGCCAGGTCTTCAGCCACGACATCCGCGCAGCAGGTGTGCATTTCGACACGCCCGTCCTCGACGGCGGGGCCGGAACCGGCCGCTGCCTGATCAATGTCACCCCCGACGGCCAGCGCACCATGTGCACCTTCCTGGGCGCCGCGAACCAGCTGTCGGTCGCCGATATCGACGCTGACCTGATCGGATCCAGCGCCATCGTCTATCTGGAAGGCTATCTGTTCGACCCGGCCCCGGCCCGCGCGGCCTTCGAGGCCGCGGCGGCCGCCGCCCACGCCGCCGGGCGCAAGGTGGCCATCACCCTGTCGGACACCTTCGTCGTCGCCCGCTGGCGCGCCGAATTGCTGGCCTTCATCGAGGCTTCGGCCGACATCGTCCTGGCCAATGAAGGCGAGCTGGCCGCCCTGTTCGAGACGGACGACTTCGACGCCGCCGCGGCGCAGCTGGCCTCCATGGTCGAGATCGCCGCGATCACGCGGGGCGAGCACGGCTCCGTCATTCTTTCGGGCGACGACCGGGTCCCGGTCGCGGCCTATCCCGTCGACAAGGTGATCGACACCACAGGCGCAGGCGATCAGTACGCGGCCGGCTTCCTTCTGGGCGTCGCGCGCGGCCTGACGCTGGAGCAGTCCGGCAAGCTGGGTTCGCTGGCGGCGTCCGAGGTCATCGCCCACTGGGGCCCGCGGCCGATGGTCGTGCTGTCGGCCCTGGCAGCCGGGCATGGGCTTGCCCTGACCCCGGAGATTATCGAGCGAACCTAAGCTGTTCGCTGATGGGCTTGCCCAGGCGAACGCGTGGCGTTCAGGCTGTTTGCGACCCCTTCCGTCATGCCCGCACATGCCGGAAACCGCGAGGCCGAAGACCCATGTCTCGTCTCCGTCCCGAAAGGAGGGGGAGGAGACGGAGGGGCTCTCAGATTTCCTGGTTGTAGGCCCCGACCTCGGGGTGGGCCGCCAGCCGGGGCTTGACCTCCTCGCGGAACAGGGCGCGCATGTCGTCCGCGGACCGCATGGATTCGACCACCACGACCAGTTCCGGCTTGTTGGAGGAGGCCCGCACAAGGACCCACGACCCGTCTTCCAGATGGACCCGCGCGCCGTTGACGGTGATGACCTCGACGATCTTGCGGCCCAGGATCGAGCCGCCCCCGGCCCCCAGCTTTTCGTATTCGGCGACGATTTTGGCCAGGACGTCGTATTTGATCTCGTCGTCGCAGTGGGGCGACATGGTCAGGGACGTCCAGGCGTCCGGCAGGGACGACTTCAGCTCGAACAGGGTCTTGCCGGGGTTCCGGTCCAGCATCTGCAGGACGGCGGCGGCGGCGACCAGGCCGTCGTCGTATCCCCGCCCGATCGGGTTCGCCAGGAAGAAGTGGCCCGACTTCTCGAACCCGGCCAGGGCTCCCAGTTCGGCGGTCTTGCGCTTGATGTAGGAGTGGCCGGTCTTCCAGTAGACGGTCGTCGCGCCATTGGCGGCCAGGACCGCGTCGGTCTTGTACAGGCCCGTCGATTTCACATCGACGACGAAGGTGGCGTTGGGGTGCAGGGCCGACAGGTCGCGGGCCAGCAAGAGGCCGATCTTGTCGGCGAAGATCTCCTCGCCGGTGTTGTCGACCACGCCGCAGCGGTCGCCGTCGCCGTCGAAGCCCAACGCCAGGTCGGCACCCGTCTCGCGGACCCGCTGCGCCATCTGCACCAGCATGGCGTGGTCTTCCGGGTTCGGATTGTATTTGGGGAAGGTCCAGTCGAGGTCGGTATCCATCTCGATCACCTCGGCCCCCATGCGGCGCAGGGCCTCGGGCGCGAAGGCCCCGGCCGTGCCGTTGCCGCAGGCGCAGACGACCTTCAGCGGCCGGGTCAGCCGGATCGATCCGACGACCTCCTCAATGTAGCGTTCCCGGAAACTCTCGACCCGCTCCAGACGCCCGCCGGGCCGGGCGACACCCTGGCCTTCCAGAACGATCTGCTTCAGCCGGCCGATCTCCTCGGGGCCGAAGGTGACGGGCGGGTTGGTGCCCATCTTGACCCCGGTCCAGCCGTTCTCGTTGTGGCTGGCCGTGACCATGGCCACGCAGGGGGCGTTCAGGGCGAACTGGCCGAAATAGGCCATGGGCGACAGGGCCAGACCGATGTCCAGCACCTCCATCCCGCCCTCCAGCAGGCCCAGGATCAGCGCCTGCTTGACGCTGATCGAATAGGACCGGAAGTCATGCCCGACGACGATGCGCGGCTGGACCCCGGTCTCGTGGACATAGGTCGCCAGCGCCAGACCCAGGGCCTGGATGCCCAGCAGGTTGATCTCCTTCTCCAGGATCCAGCGGGCGTCGTATTCGCGGAACCCCGTCGGCTTCACCAGGGCGGTGGTCTCGTAGGCGAATGTGTTCGGGACCAGGTCCTGGCGGGGCATTTGCATCGGGACGTCCTTGGAGGTTCGGCAGGGTCTGGCCGGCGCGGTATAGCCGCAGCGCCGGGGGCGGACAACAACGCGCGACGGGTGGTATGGCTGCGACTGCAACGGCGGGTTCGAGGGGATGCGGGGCATGAAGGTCTTGAAGATCGCGGGCCTGGTCCTCGCCCTGTCGCTCGGCGCGGCGGGTGCCCGGGCGCAGACGGCGGCCGACGGGCTGGCCGCCATGCAGGCGCGGCTGCAGGCGTTCGAGGACTATGCCGGCGTCTTCGGCATATCGAGAGGCGGCCAGACCGGGGTCGCGGCCATCGCCCGGACAGACGGTGCCTGGCCGGTTGATCCGTCCACGACGGTCCGCTGGGCCTCGGTGTCCAAGATGATCACGGCGATCCTGGTGTTCCAGCAGATCGATGCCGGGACGATCAGCCTGGACGCGACGGTCGCCACCTATCTGCCCAGGACGACCGTGGCCAATGCCGACAGGATCACCATCCGGCAGCTCCTGTCGCACCGCTCGGGCCTGGCGGAGCAGGCCGGGACGCCCGACGGCCCGCCCGGCGACGCCTTGCAGTACTGCGGGGCGGCCAGGGCCGAGCCGGGGTCCGGCTTCTTCTACAACAACTGCGACACCATCGTGGTGGGCAAGGTGCTGGAGGCGGTGACGGGCCGGCCCTTTCTCGATCTGGTCAACAGCCGCATCGGCGCGCCGCTGGGCCTGACGCTGACCCTGCCCGAGGGGCCCCGGGTCGAGGCGACGATGGAAGATGGCTCGGCCGAGCCCCGTATCTGGCTTGCCGACTTCGGGCCCGCCGGCGGCCTGTATGGCACGATCGGCGACCTGCTGAAGATCGACATGGCCCTGATCGAGGGCCGGCTGATCTCGGCCGCATCGCTCGACGCGATGCTGACGGGCGACCCGGCCTCCGGCTATGCCGCGCTCAGCGTCTGGTCATACTCGCCCGATCTCGGGGCCTGTATCGGCACGACCCGGCTGGTCGAGCGTTATGGCGAGATTGGCGGGGTCCAGGTGCGCAACTTCCTGTTGCCGGATCTCAAGGTGGCGCTGGCCCTCTATTCCAACGACCACCGGACGGCGTTCGGGGAGGTCTGGCAGGGACAGGGGCTGTCGATCGACCTGATCCGGGCGGCGGTCTGCGGGGCGTCTTCCGCCGCTTGACCGGGCCGGGCGTGCGCCCTACCCCGTTGGACCGCCTTCGGAGAGCCCGCGCCCCATGCCTCGACTGATCCTGTTGCGTCACGGCCAGAGCCAGTGGAACCTCGAGAACCGCTTCACCGGCTGGGTCGACGTCGATCTGACAGCGGAAGGCGAAGCCCAGGCGCGGCACGGCGGCGCCCTGATCGCCCGGGCCGGGTTCAGACCGGCGGTCATGTTCACCTCCGTCCTGACGCGGGCGAAACGCACCGGGGCGCTGGCGCTGCAGGCGGCGGGCCTTGCGGACGTGCCCGTCATCGCCGACTGGCGGCTGAACGAACGGCACTACGGTGGCCTGACCGGGCTCGACAAGGCCGAGACCGCGCGTCTTCACGGCGAGGATCAGGTCAGGATCTGGCGGCGCAGCTATGACATCCCGCCGCCACCGCTGGCTGCCGGCAGCGAATGGGATTTCGCGGCCGACCCCCGCTATGCCGGACAGGCCATTCCGGACACCGAAAGCCTGAAGACCACGCTGGACCGTGTCCTGCCCTACTGGAACGCGGCGATCGCGCCCCGGCTGGCGGCGGGGGAGGACGTGCTGATCGCAGCCCACGGCAACAGCCTGCGCGCCATCGTCAAACACCTGTTCGCCGTCCCCGACGACCAGATCGTCGGCGTCGAGATCCCGACCGGCAATCCGCTGGAGATCGACCTCGATTCGAGTTTGAAGCCGACCGGTGCCCGCTATCTGGACGCGGACCGGGCGACCGCGCTGCCGGGACTTCCTGCGTGAGCGACGCCGCAGCCGACCAGATCCACATGCGCCGGGCCATCGACCTGGCGCTGGCTCGCATGGGCGAGACCTGGCCCAATCCCGCCGTGGGCTGCGTGATCGTCAAGGACGGCGTCGTCCTGTCAGAGGCCGCGACGGCCCCGGGCGGCCGCCCCCATGCCGAGGAGCAGGCCGTACCCGCCGCCGGAGCGGGCGTCGCCGGGGCCACGGCCTATGTGACCCTCGAACCGTGTGGCGCGCGGTCGTCGGGCCGCGCCTCCTGCGCGCAATTCCTGGCCGAGGCGGGGATCGCGAGGGTGGTTGTGGCCGCGCTCGATCCCTCGCCGTTCGCCTCGGGCCGGGGCACCGAGCGGCTGCGCCAGGCCGGCCTGCAGGTCGAGACAGGGCTGATGAAGGACGAGGCGGGCGTTCTGTCCGAAGGTTTCCTGCACCGGCTGGAGACCGGCCGTCCGATGGTCCGGATCAGTGCCGATGGAACCGGGTTCGACGCGCGGTTTGCAGCCTCCCCCCGCGCGGATCTGGTGACCGAGCTGAAACGGCTGGGCGAGGCCGGATACACGCGGCTCTGGACCGGTCCGGGCGAGCTGGCGGATGCGCTGACCGAGCAGGGGCTGCTGACGTCCTAGAGCATGATTCAGGCTTTCGGCTGGACCCACGACGTGGTCCAGCTCAATCGAACAGGCCCTGGGGTAGAGGTGTTCCGGTTGAGGCGGGGGGTGGCAACGCGTCACTCGCCGGCGCCCCGTTTTCGGTTGGCGGAACGCTGTCACCGAGAGGTTCATCCGCCGCCTCGGTGACATCGACCGGTGCCTGCTTGCTGCGGTCCGATCTCGCTCCGGGCCGTGGCAGGTCCAGTCCCAGACCCGGCGAGCCTCGGAAGCCGAGCGGCGTAAGCGTGTAGGAGTAGCCTCGCCCGGTCTGAAAGGCCGAATTCATGTCGGCGGCGTAGCGATCGACCAGGTCTCCCATCTCGTCGTTGGTGCGAACGATGGTCGGAGTCAGCAGGATCAACAGCTCGGTTCTGGCTCCCGAGACCGTGTTGGTCTGGAACAGGGAGCCCACCACCGGGACGTCCTTCAGGAACGGGATACCGGTATTGGCCTTGGTGTAGGTGTTCGAGATCAAGCCGCCGAGGACCCCGGTCCAGCCGTCGCCCAGATTGATCTGCGTCGTCAGGCTGCGGTTCAGAATGGTCGGGCTGGCGATCGCTGAAGTCGGTGGATCTCCGACCTCGGAAATCTCCTGACTGATGGTGATGTCCACCCGGTCGCCATAGACGACCGGCTCGACCTCCAGGATGACGCCGGTCTGCCGGTACTGGACGCTCTGAAGGATGTCGGTCGCGCCCGGCCTGGTCACGGTGTCGGTGGCGCGTTGAGAGGTGATGATCGGGACGTCGGTGCCGACCTGGAACCGGGCCTGGCCGCCGCTGCGTGTCACAAGTCTGGGCCGGGAAAGAATGTTGACCTTGTTGTTCGAGGCCAGGGCGTTGATCCTGGCCCGAAGATCCGGGCCGACGAATGTGAAGCTCGCGCCGGTGGCACCGATCCCCAAACCCCCCTCGGTACCGCCGCTCCAGACGCCGTCGCCCCGGGTCTCTCGGCCGAACAGTTCGACCCCCAGCTTCGTATCGTCGTCCAGGGTCACCTCGGCGATGATCACTTCGATAACGACCTGCGGTGCCGGCGTGTCCAGATTCTGGAGAAGAGAGTAAAGCTGGGCGTAGTCGCTGGCCGTGCCGGTGAACAGAATCCGGTTGCCCATCGGATCGACGATCAGCCTGCCGGCGCCGAACTGACCTGTGGCGCCGGTGAGGCCCGCTGTCGGGGTCGCCGCGCCGTCCTGTGCCGGAGCCGTGCCAGGAACGCCGATCGGGGGTTGGGCGGCGGCCGTCGTCGGCGACTGTCCCGACGCCAGCTGTCCCAGGGATTGAGCGTCGGTATTTCTGACCTGATAGACGAAGGTGGTCAGCCGGTCTCCCATGGCCGCCGGCTGGTCGAGCTGCTGGATCCAGTAGCGTACGCGGGCCACGACCTGCGGATCGTCGGCAAAGACCAGGATCTGGTTGGCCGCCGGGAACGAAAGAATGACGATGGAGCGTCGTGCAGGTGCCTGCCGCGAAACGACGAACCCCTCGGTGGTCAGAACCTGTTCGAGGGAGCTCGCCAGGGCGTCGGCCGCCCAGTAGATCGGCTCGACCCGGAGGACCTCGGCACCGGCGAAGCGGGGTTGGTCGAGACTGCGAAGGGCCTGGGTGACGTTGGCGACATCACGACTCTGGCCAGAAATGATCAGTGTATTGGACAGTTGATCGATCGTAATGCGCGCCCCCGAAAGCTCGGGGTACAGATCGCTGAGCAGACCCTGGAGGACATTCACCTCAATCGTCTGAACCGGGAACAGCTGTACGATGCGTCCCCCTGGGGTGGTCGTTCGCCCCCGGGTGATTTCCGTCGTTACATTGCTGGTTGCCGCCGAGCCGATACTGACGGCATTGCCTTCAATATAGATCTCGATGCCATACTGACGGAGCGCGATTTGCGTCAGTCGGAAGAGGTCGCGGCGGCTGACCGTGCCGCCCGTCCCTCCTGAAATCAAATCCGTTCGACCCGCCACATCCGGGCCGACGGAATAGGGCAGATTCAGGAGGTTGCCGAAGACGGTGGCGACGAACTGCGGGATGGGCTGGGGCGTCAGTGTGGCATCGACCATCCCCTCGGGAACAAGGGCGGCGATCTGGGCGTCCGTTGCCGGCACGCGGGCCGCAACGGCGCTGGCTGCGGAGGGAATGTCAAGAACGGACGGCTCGTTCGTCCGACGCTCAGGGGCTGTGTCGCCACCACCACGAACGGTCGCTTCAGGCAGGCCCTGCCCCGCTTCCAGATCCAGCCCGTTCCGGGCCACAGGCGCGGTAAGGGTCGGGAAGGCGGCGCAGCCGGCCGTGAGAAGGAGCGGCGCGAGGCAGACCGTCAGCAGAAACCGTGAGCGGCAGGCCGCGCCACTCTCCCGCACCGCCGTGGTGGCGCCCAACATGCTCATCGATCAAGTCCTGCCATAGAGTCGAATGACGCGGGTCTCGCGTCCTTTTGCCAGCGTGACACTGATCCCCGAAATTTCCTTTACTCGCCAGCCATCGGCGAAGACCGCACCGACGCCGAGCCGTCGCGCGCCGTCGAGCAACACCTTGACCTCGCCCGACTCAGGATCGCGGGAAACGCCCCGGATCGCCGCCGCGAAGGTGACCGCGATATCCGGCGGTGGGGGCGGTGGGGGAGGTGGAGGCGGGGGGGGAGGCGGAGGTGGGGGAGGCGGATCGGACTGGAGCGCCCGAAGCAAACGGACCGCCTCGGTCGTACCCTCGCCGGGACGCAGCGTCAGCGTCTGGGGAACCTGGCCGCGTCGGCCGATGGTCAGTCCCGGGGGCTCGGTCACAGGCACCCAGAGGCCAGCCAGAAAAGCCGAGATCAGAACCGCAGGCACAAGAAACGCGAGGATCCTCATGTGGCGGGTGCCTCGGCGATTGCGGTTCGTGTCGGGAACTCCAGTCCAAGGGTGACGCGCCCGCGATTCAACACAACGGCACCTTCGAAAGCCGGAGGCGGAGCCCTTTCGAACGCGAACCGGGTGATCCGGAATCCTTCAGGCCAGCTCGCGACTTCGTCCAGCAGCCTGAAGGTCGGAGCCCAGAGGAGATCGCCTTGCACTTGCGCCGAGACCCATGTCACCGGCCCGGTCGCCGTCACGGCTTCGTTCGTCTCGATCACCGCGCCGGCAAGAGCGGCGTCTGTTGCAGCATCGGTCAAGCGCTTTTCGATCCGAACCCGAACGATATCGACATTGGAGCCGGCAAAGCCCCAGTCGTTCATGTCGCGGATGGCCAGGTTGCGCGCGGCGCGATTGTTGGCGTTCGTCGCCTGAACCCACGCGCGGCGGGCGGTGTCGCGGGTCGAGAGAGCCTCGGCGTAGGCGGTCTCTGCGCGGTCGCGCGCATCCATCGCGGCGATCGGCGCGTAGAGGATTGCCCCGGCGACGAGACCGGCCAGAAGAAGACGCTCGCGCGGGGTCGCGCGGGCGAGCCGCGCGCGCAATCCGTCGGCATAGGCCCGCGTCCGGATCGTAACCGTTTCGACTATCGTCAGAGACAAGGTTGTACCGTGAATGCCGATCGCGGATCCCCCAGCGCCCTCAAAACGGCATCTTTCGGATCGACCATGATTTCCGCTATACCAGCGATGGAAAACGGGGAATAGCTTAGAGTTTCGAGCGTCATGGCTCCGAACGCCCCTTGGCGATGAGTTCGAAAATCCTGATGACCAAGCACAATGTCGATTTCACGTCACGCCGCGGCCTGCGGGTGCACCGGGCCAGGCGCGTTGACGGGCGTGCAGGCTACAGTCTCCTCGAGATCCTGGTCGTCCTGGCCATTATCGCTCTCATCGTAGCGGTCGTCGGGCCGCGTCTGTTTACCCAGCTGGACAGGTCGAAGACGACGACGGCACGGCTGCAGATCCGCTCGCTCGAAGCGGCGCTGGAGGCGATGCGGCTGGATATCGGCCGCCTGCCAACCACGGCGGAGGGTCTGAACCTGCTGGTTGCGGCAGATCCGGCCACGGTCAATGGCTGGTACGGCCCCTATCTGGCCGAGAAGCTTCCCAACGATCCGTGGGGTCGCCCCTATATCTACGAGGCCCCGACGGCTTCGACCGGCGCGCCGACGACGGCTCCGGTCGATGGTGCACTGCAAGGGCCGGCCGGCGAGACCCAGCCCAAGGTCATGAGCTACGGTGCCGACGGAACCGTCGGTGGCGAGGGGGTGAATGCCGATGTCACCAGCGCCCAACCCTAGAGTCTCACGCGGGGGCTTCAGCCTTATCGAGATCCTGGTGGTCCTGGCCATCATGGCCCTGGCGACTGCGATCATTCTGCCCAATGGCGGACGGCTGATGGACCAGACCATCGCCCAGGCTGTATTCTTCGAATTCCAGCGGGATGTGCTTCAGCTGAGGCGTGAAGCGAACCGGTCGGGCGAGGCGATCACCATCCTGTCCACCGGAGAGGAGCCGACCGGGGCGTCGGAACGGACGCTGGCGCTGCGCGAGGGCTGGAGCTACGTCCTGACACCGGCCCTGACGATCGACGATGCGGGAGCGTGCGCGCCCGGAAGGGCCGTTCTGACACGTAGCGGCGCGCCGATCATGCGCCTGCGTGTGGAAGGCGCGGACTGCCGCTTCACGCGCTACCTGCCTACCCCGCCTGGTCGGCGATGACCGACATCTCGATGATCAGATTGCGGGTCGTCGGTTCGATGCGGGGACGAATGTTTTCGAAATAGCCCGAGCCTTCGAGCTCAGCGACCAGTTCGTCCAGTCTCTCCGAAGCGGCCGGGGGCAGGGTCATGGACAGGTTGCCTGTCTCCGCGTCCATGGCGATGGGCGACAGGTCGTAGAGGGCGGCGGCGCTGATCGCCGCGCCTGCGGCGCTCAGCGGACTGGTCTCGCGCGCCACCGACTGGAACGCCGCCAGGCGGGCATCATCGGCGCGGCCTGGACCGCCGGTACCGACCGCCGGAGTCGCGGCGACGATTTCGGCCGTCTGCCGGGCGACCTCGCGGGTCTCGCGATCCAGGCCGAACATCGCTCCGAGGGCATAGAAGGCGGTCGCCAAAGCCGCCATCGCAACCACGCCGGTGCCCAGAGCCAGGGCTTGATCGCGGGAGATTTCCACGCTGGACAGACCAAAGGCCTGTCCTTCGATGCTCGCCGGCAGGACGACAGGCGCCGGCAATGTGTCGGGCGCGTCCGCGCCCGTCGAGTACAGACGTGTGATGTCGGACCAGGCGCGTTGGTCAAAGCGATACTTGCGCCATGATGAGACCTTCAGCGTCTCGCTTTCCCAAAGCTGAGCCTCGTAGCCACCGGCAATGCTGAGAATTCGCCAGCCGGTGCCACGGGGTATGGCCAGCGATTCCGGACGGACCACCGGACGAAGGCGACCGTAGCGGGCAAGGATGGGTTCGCGGACGCGAGCCAGGTCCCACCACCAGACACCGAGGCCCTTGCCGATTGGGAGCACGAGACTACCGGTCTCCAGATAGGGGCCGTTGGCGTGGGCGTAGATCGTAGCCGCCCGACGCCGCTGGTTCCTGGGCAATGCGCCGGGGTCGAAGAGGGCGTAACTGCACAGGTCGCGGCCAAGGAGAAGCACCGGCGGACGCAAACGACCCAGGGGGCCGGCGTCCATCACGACCTCGAAGCGGCCGTCGGACCCCAGACGATCAACGCGGGGCTGCAGGAAACTCAGGGGCATTGACGGGATCCGGGTCGGAGCGGCGCGCCTCGCTGAATTCGGTGCGATCGATCCAAAAAGGGCGCTCCGCGTTCGTCGGGGTCAGGGTTAGCCGTCCCGTATAGGTCCAGCGGGAAAGCCTGTCTTCTATGGTGTAGATAATCCGTCCCGACGGGTAAACGGACCCTATTTCGGGATTGGTGTCCAGCACCGCTCCCGTGTCGGCCGCTGCCTGTTCCAGAGAGTAGAACGGCTGAGCCGCGCGCGCGCGGACGGCGGTGCGGGCCTGGGTTTCTGTCATGCCGAACAGGATCTGCAGAGCCTCGATGTCTGCGGTGTTGATGTTTAGCTGAAAGGTGGCCGCGTCGGCCGCGAGGGATGGCTTGAGTTCGCGCCATGCCGCCGGAGCGATGGCCTGGCGCGCGCCCAGGACGTTCATCAGTTCATCGACGGATCGCAGCGGACGATTCGCCGGACCCTCGCTGCCGGCAGGATAGTCGGACCGCTCGGCCCCGTTGGCGGTCTTCAGATTATCCGGATCGCTGTAGTCAGCCAGGGCCGCTTCCAGGGATCGCGCATTCGCCGCAGATACGTTCAGGCGAGCCATCAGCCGACTCATGACCGGTCCGGCGATGCGCGAGACATTGACCATGCCCGCCTGATCCTGGAGCCGGATGATCGCCGTCGTCCCGAACCGGTAGGGCCGCCCATCGAGCCGAAGATCGGTGGCGTTGGCCATGCCGGCGAGGAAGGCCGCCTCTCTGGCCGGATCCGGCGCTTCGAACTCACCGGGCGGTAGTGGCGCATCGATCAACAAGCCGGCTGGCCCCATCCGTTCCGTCGCGCCCAGATAGGCAATGCGCGCCTCGACGGTCATGGCCTGCTGGGTGAATGCCACGCGCGCTCGTGCCAGGCCGGCCTCGCGTGTCAGACTGGCCAGTGCAGTGATGGCGACCAGGAAAATGAGCGTGACCACGCTTGTGACGACCAGCACAGTCGGCAGTACGAAGCCTGTCGGGCGCTGCCGGGCGGGAACGGGGACCATGCTAGATCTGGTCGCTCGGCATGACCCAACTCGCCGGAAAGCCGCTGGCGGAGGTGTCCATGATGTCGGGTCCGCCGGGATTGGACAGGCGCAGGTAGACGAAGGCGGATACGGGCACGGTCACCGCAACAGGGCCGGCCCCGGGTTCGGGCGCGTTGGTCCAGGCCGGAGACCAGACCTCACCATCGGTCGAATAGGAAAATGCCGCGCCCGGGCCCAGCAACATCAGACGCGTGGATCGGCCGCCGGCGTGACACATCAGGGCAGGCCGACCAGCCACGGGTTCGATGGAGAGCCGCAACCGGCCCCGCCAGCCGCGAGGGGCGCAAGCGGTGGCCCGGCGCATCACCGCCTCGCCTTCGATCGAGGTCGAACTCCCTGTTACGGCTTCTCGTTGCGCATCGCGAATGGTGGCGACGGGGCGGATGAGGAGACTGCCGATCACCGTGCGCGCGTCGGCCACGGCGATCTCGTTGTCGGCGGCGGTCAGGGCACTGCGGCCCAGCCGAAATCCGTTGTCACTGGCGCTGCGGCCGATCGAGAAAACAAGCGCCAGCGCCATCGACCCGATCGCCAGAACGACCAGCGCTTCGATCAGCGAAAAACCAGTCCTCGGCCAGCGCCGCATCATCGCTCCACATGCGGGTTGGCCGCTGCAGCAGTCTAGGCCGGGATCCTCCTGGCCGCCAGACGCCTTGGCCTTCAAGGGGTTCGCTGGTATGGGTCCCCCGGTTCAGGGGACACCATTCGTGAAGCTGAAGGCGGGATTTCTGATCGGCGGGGCCATCGCGGCTTGCGCCGGACTGAGTCTGGCGGGAGCCCCCGCGCCGGTGCCCGCCCCGCTGGGCGACACAGGGGTGCCGGTCGCTGCTGCGCCTCCCGTGATGTCCGCCCGCGAACGCCGTGAACGCTTCGACGAACGGGTCCAGGCCATGTTGAAGGCCGGAGAGGGTTCGCGCTTGACCGACGAGCCCCGGCCGCGCCGACGCGTTTCCGCTCCAGGGTCGACCGCGTCGCGACCCGCCCGCGCGGTGCCGACGTCCCCGGCGACCCCGGTCGACGTCGTTGCCGATGCGTCTTCGAACCTGCGCACTGTCTCCCTTCCGGACTCTCCGTCGCAGACGATCGCCGCCGCCCTGCGTCGCCCGACCACGCCGATCGATTGCCTGACACAGGCCATCTATTACGAGGCCCGCAGTGAGAGCGAAGAGGGCCAGGCGGCTGTCGCCGAGGTGATCCTGAACCGCGCGCGCAGCGGCCGTTATCCGCGCGAAGTCTGCGACGTCGTCTATCAGCGCAACGCCCGCACCTGTCAGTTCTCCTATACCTGCGATGGGTCTATCGGCCGGACCCGGATTAACGCCGGTTCCTGGGCCAAGGCGGAACGTATCGCGCGCGAGGTCTATGCCGGCAGTACCCAAACCCTGCTGCCGGCACGGTCGGTCAATTATCATGCCGACTATGTCGCCCCCCGCTGGGGACGACGCCTGGAGCGGGTGCGTCAGATTGGGGCCCATATCTTCTATGGCGCGGCGCTGAACGGCGGGACGCCGGGCGCGTCCGATGATACGCCCCGCACCCCCGAGCCCTCCGGCCGGCTGACGTTCGTGCGCCTGGACGCGCTCGAGCGCGCGTATGATGTCTTCCGCGACAGGGCCCAGGCCCCACAGCCGGTGGATGCTGCCCCGCCGGTGACGCAATAGTCGCGTCGTGAGGCCATTGGACACCTCAAGCGCCAACGTCATCCTGATCGGCGCACATCGGCACCACGATGGACGCGGTTGGTTCAGCGAGACCTACGTCGCACCCCGATTTGTCGAACTTGGAATCCACTGCGCCTTCCCGCAGGACAATCAGTCGTGGACTCGCAGCGCGGGCACCGTGCGCGGATTGCACTTCCAGCAGCCACCGTTCGCACAGGCCAAGCTGGTAAGCTGCTTGCGCGGCCGGGTTCACGACTGCGTTGTCGATCTACGGGTTGGATCGCCAACCTATGGACATAGCCTTTCGGTCGAACTGACGGACGCTGGCGAGCAACTGTTTGTACCTGCTGGATTTGCCCACGGTTTCATGACCCTGACCGATGACGTGACGGTCTCGTACAAGGTCTCTGCGCTTTACAATGCCGACGCCGAGATGGGTGTGGCATGGAACGATCCGGCCCTGGCGATCATGTGGCCACGTCTTGTGTCGGAGATAAACGTATCGGAGCGCGACCAGCGCCTTCCGCCACTCGCCGAGGTGACCAGCCTCTTTCGTTATGACGGCGGCGGTCCATTATCCCTGACGCGTGTCTAGGGCCTGATTCACGCTTTCGGCTGGGCCCACTCCGTGGGTCTAGCTCAAACGATCTTGTTCCCGTTGGGTCAGGCCTGGGCAAAACGTGCTGTGTCGAGATAGCGCGCAAGATATCGGCCGTAATCCGACCCAACCATTCGGGAAGCGATCGCTTCCAGCGCTGCGTCGTCGATATAGCCCATCTGATGGGCGACTTCTTCGGGGCAACCAATTTTCATGCCCTGGCGCTGTTCTATGGTGCGGACGAGTATTGCCGCTTCAAGCAGGCTCTCCGGTGTGCCCGTGTCCAGCCAGACGACGCCGCGATCCAGTCTCTCCACCGCCAACTGGCCACGCTCGAGATAAATCCGGTTTATGTCAGAAATCTCAAGCTCGCCTCGCGACGAAGGCGTCAGATCAGCGGCAATGTCGACCACCTGCGTGTCGTAGAGATAGAGGCCGGTAACGGCCCAGTTTGACCGGGGGCGGGTCGGTTTTTCTTCAATCGAACGCGCCCGCCCGGCCGCATCGAAAGCCACCACACCATAACGTTCCGGGTCGGCAACCTGATGGGCGAAGACGGTGGCACCGCTTTCGCACGCCGCACCCGACACCTTTCTCAGGCGTTCGGGCAGGCCGTCGCCGTGAAACAGATTATCACCGAGGATCAGCGCCGAGCGATGGCCGGCCACAAAGTCGCTCCCCAGGACGTAGGCCTGGGCGATCCCGCCAGGAGTCGGCTGCGCGAGGTATGAAAACGATAGCCCCAGCGCGTTGCCGTCCCCGAGCAAGGCCTGGAAGGCTGCCTGATCGCGCGGCGTCGTGATGATCAGGATTTCGCGAATGCCCGCCAGCATCAAGGTCGTCAGCGGATAATAGATCAGGGGCTTGTCATAAACCGGCATGAGCTGTTTGGACGTCACGCTGGTCATGGGATGCAATCGCGTGCCGGTGCCGCCAGCCAGAATTATTCCTTTCAAGATCTGAGTCTTTCCCGTTCGATTTCAGACACAACGTCCGCCAGGGCGGTGCGCCAGTCGCGCATCGTGACACCATGATCACTGTATAGCCGGCCGCAGGACAGACGCGAGTTGCGGGGTCGCCTTGCAGACGAAGGGTACTGCGCAGCGGGTATGGCAACGACCGTGGTGGCGAGCCCGGCAAGGCCTACAAGCTCGGTGGCCAGCTCGGCCCAACTGGCCTGTCCCGCATTGACGCAGTGATAGACGCCGGTCGGCGCGGATGGATCAGAGATCATGGCGGTCGTCACGGTCTCCAGGGCCCTTGCAAGGTCGTCCGCTGACGTCGGACTGCCGATCGTATCCGCCACGACGGACAGCACGTCTTGATGGGCGGCGGCCTCTAGAATCTTGCGGGCGAAGTTCCTGCCACGGGCGCTGACGACCCATGCCGTTCGAACGACCACCCCGCGCGGGTGTCCGGAGAGCACAGCCAGCTCGCCCGCTCGCTTCGAGGCACCATAGACGTTGATCGGGTTGGCTGGATCGTGTTCGGCGTAGGGGTGATCACTCTCCCCATCGAACACAAAGTCGGTCGAAATATGGACCAGCGGGATGTCGGCGCGCCGCGTCAGGTCCGCCAGCCGCGCCGGTACCAGGGCATTGCTCAACATCGCGTCGCCGACGTGCGTCTCGGCCAGATCCACGGCCGTGAAGGCGGCTGCGTTGATGACCGCGTGGAACGGCTGACGCTCGAAACAGGCGTTCAACGCCTCTGGGTCTGTCAGATCCAGCTCCGCCCGGGTCGGACGAAGAAGATTGACACCGGGCGCCCATCGAACTTTGGCCAATGCCTGCCCGATCTGACCCTGCCCGCCCGTGACAAGGATGTTGATCGGATCAGCCACCCGCGAGCCCGCGCCTTGCGACGGCGTCGCGACTGCTCAGGAGGGGGGTCCACCACTCGCGATGCCGCAGATACCAGTCAACCGTGTCCAGAAGGCCATGCTCGATGTCCACCCTGGGCGACCAACCCAAAGCCTGCCGCGTATGCGCCGTGTCGACGGCATAGCGCCTGTCGTGTCCCGGGCGATCGTCAACCAGACGGATCAACTCAGCGTAAGAGCGAGCGTCCGGCCGCGGCATGAGCGTGTCGAGCGCAGAGCAGATGGCGTTCACCAAAGCGATGTTGGTTTTCTCTGTTTCCCCTCCAAACACATAGGTCTGGCCCCCCCGTCCACGTTCGAACGCAGCCCGCAACCCCCGGACATGATCATCGACGTGGAGCCAGTCGCGGACATGCAGGCCATCGCCGTAAACAGGCAGGTGATCGCCCGCCAGCGCTCGCACGATGGTCAGCGGGATGAGTTTCTCAGGAAACTGGAAGGGGCCGTAGTTGTTCGAGCAGTTCGTCACCACGACCGGCAGGCCGTAGGTGTGGCCCCAGGCGCGGACGAAATGGTCAGCTGCGGCCTTGGTCGCCGAATAGGGCGAGCGCGGCGCGTAGCAGGTGGTTTCACTAAAGGCCCCCGTCGGGCCCAGCGAGCCAAACACCTCGTCTGTCGAGACCTGATGGTACCGGAATGCAGCCTGGTCCGGCCCTGAAAGCGTACGCCAGTGGGCCAGCACCTCTTCCAGCAGAACAAAAACCCCCACGACGTTGCTTTGAAGAAAGGGGGCCGGGCCATCGATTGACCGATCAACATGGGTTTCTGCGGCCAGATTCACAACCACATCGGGGTTGAACATCCCGATGGCAGCGCGGACCGCAATCGGATCAGCGATATCACCGTGGATAAAGCGGAAGCGGCTCGACCCGCGCACGGGGTCGAGAGCGGCCGACGTCGTCGCGTAGGTCAAGGCGTCGAAGACCAGCACCTCGGCAGTGGAGTTCAGGATCATCTCTCGGGCCAGCGCCGAACCGATGAAGCCCGCCCCCCCCGCGATCAGGATACGATACGCCGCCAAAGCTGCCTCTTTTTTCCGGATCGTACAGATCTCCGACAGTCTAGTCTGGTGCGTCGATCGGCGTCCACAATAGGCGCGATGCCGAAGGGGAATGGAGACGTCGCGTCGGCGGTCCCTGACGTCCCGACCGCGCGCCAGGTCGGTGCCGAAGCGGAGCGCGGGATTGCAATGATTTGCGAAATCGCGGACGCCGTGTGGCGAGGCGTCAACCCTTCGGTCTCGAATCCATCTGTGCAACCTCTCATTGGCCAGTTCGAAACGATACGCTATGGCGCAGCGATGGACTTGGGTACCGAGGACGCGTCCGGGAGCCGGGAGCTCTATCGCAGCCATTGCCTGGTGGTGCGAGAGGTTGCGAGCGGCGACAGGGACCACTGGGTCATCACGTTCGATAATTACGGGATCGGTCACGGCTTCGACCGTCCCGGGTTCGGTGAGGCATGGCTGAAGGCCCAGGGAATCTCGGCTATTCACGTCATGGGAAAAGCCGAAGACTGGTATCAGTACAGCGATATTGAGGCTGCTCTTGCGAGCGTTCGAACGGCGGTGGGAACGGCGTCGCGCGTCATCACCTATGGATCAAGCATGGGGGGGTATGGTGCGGTGCGTTTCGCCGATGCGATCGGGGCCCATGCTGCTCTGGCGCTGTCGCCTCAGTACACCCTGGACCCCGATATCGTCTCCCACGATCGACGCTGGGCCCAGGATGCGCACCGGATCGGCTGGATCAAGCGGATGAATGGCCGCTTGAACAGTGCTGCCAGAATCATCGTCGTTTACGATCCGCGCGGACCGGACGATTGGCACGGTCGACGGATTGCCGAGGAGAGTTCCGGCGACGTGATCCGTCTGCCCTTCACGGGACATCCGGTGACCAGCTTCCTGAGCGAGATTGACATGCTGGGATCGCTGGTCGTCGACGTGCTGCACGACAGGCTGGACTCCCGCAACTTTGAACGAGAGGCCCGCGGCCGGCGCGCGACGAGCGGGGTCTACCTCGGTGAAATCGCGGGACTACAGCCGATGCACCGTCAGGCGACCGCTCTGGCACTGGCACGCCGGGCGCTGGACGTCAGTCCCGCGAACCATCACGCGCGCTTGAATCTGGCGAAGCTGCTCCTCAGAGGAGATGCGGTTGACGAGGCCTTGCTGATCTTTGAAGGACTCGTTGTCGATAGCGAGCAGGCGCTGCACTACCTTGTAAACTATGGACAGGCCCTGGCTGTCGCGGGCCGTTTGACAGACGCACGGGTGATTGCCGATCAGGTCATCGAGCGGGCCTCTGGCATTGCGCATCTCAATGCCTGGGCTGCCCAGCTTTGCTGGCTGAACGGCGATACTGCGCAGGCCAGGAAACTTATCCGAAATGCCGTCAGATTGGACCCTGTCAGCCAAGGCTATCTTGAGTTGGCTGTCGATTACCATCTGGGACACCCGACGATCGACATCACCGCGCCCGTCAGGTCGACGATCTGGCTGGAATTCGCTCGCTGGATCGCAAGGCATCGCATTTTCCAACAGCTTCCCGGAATATGGGTCCGCTGGCTTCGGGCCAATGCCTTGCCTGCGGTTTAGCGGTATCTGCCCCGTTCGGACTGACCGTGTGAGGCGCACGCGAGAAAACGGCCGGTGCGTCGCAATCGCCCGGACGTCCCTCGCCGTGAATTCCGGATCGATCCAGTGCGACCGGGGAGATGGGGCTTGCACGTCCGGGTCATTTCGAAGTCCACTGGACGCTTGACGCTCGATTGAACCCGGCTCATTCAAACCCGGCGGAGGCGAAGTCCGGGTGGCCATTGAGAGTAGTTTTTTGACGATATCAGCTTCGCTCAGCAAGCAGTCGCGGATCATTACAGCGCTGGTGATGCGCGAGATGACGACGCGGTACGGACGGCAGGGACTCGGTTTCGCCTGGGTGATCGCAGAACCCCTGGTCTTCTGTTTCGGCGTCTTGATCCTGTGGAGCTTGACCAAGCCGCCTTACGAACACGGTGTGCGCCTCGCCCCGTTTGTGATGACCGGCTATATGTCTCTCATTCTCATCCGGCACTTCATAAGCCTGCTATCCAGCGCGCTTCAGGCCAATATGGGGTTGATGTATCATCGTCAGATCGCGCCTCTGCACATCTTCATGTCGCGCATTGTGCTGGAACTGGGCGGCGCGACCGGGGCATTTGTGGTGGTCTATACGGTGCTGCTGGCCCTGGACCAGGTCAGTCTGCCCTACAACTATCTCTTGCTGTATGCGGGTTGGCTGTTGCTGGCCTGGGACGCATTGGGATTTTCGCTGGTGCTGACGGGACTGGCGATGCGCTATGACGTCATGGAACGGCTGGTGCCCGTCATCAGCTATGTCCTGATCCCGATTTCCGGCGCTTTTTACATGGTATCATGGCTTGCGCCGGGGATGAGAACCTTCGTTCTATGGATTCCGTTTGTCCACCCGATCGAGATGATCAGAGCCGGCGTTTTTGGCGAGTTCGTCGCGACATTCTATAATGCCCCCTACGCTATTCTGCTCGGCACGATAATGACCATTATCGGGCTGCTCATCATATCCGCCTCGCGCGACCGCATCGAAGTCGAATAGTAAGCTTGCCGAGACCGGACCCTCCCAGGGCCCAGATGGAACGAACATGGCCGATACGCAAATCAACTATCTGGGTCCCATTCCGGATGCCCTGACGTTCAGGCAATCCCCCAATCCATGGTGGAAGCGACTGCCGATCGGCTTTGTCGTGGTTGTCGCGCTGCCGACACTGGTCGCCGCCATCTACTATCTCCTGATCGCCACACCGCGTTACGTTTCGGAAGCGCGATTCATCGTACGCGCCTCCAGCCAGTCGCAGCCGTCGGCCCTGGGGGTTGCGCTTCAAGGCGTGGGGCTGTCGACGACCCAGTCCGATGCGTTTGCGGTCCATGAATACATCTCATCACGCGACGCCTTGGTCGAACTGGGTCAAAGGTTCGACATACCCTCTATTCTGAATCCTCGCGGTACGGATATCTTCTCGCGATACCCCCGGCCGTGGGATAGTCGGGATGAGGAAGGCCTCTACGAGGGCTTCAACCGTTTCGTGGTGGTGGGTTACAACTCATCCACCGGCATCAGCACATTGCGGGTTGAGGCCTTCCGGGCGCAGGACGCAATGCGTCTGAACCAGGCCTTGCTGGTCAGTGCCGAACGGCTGGTGAACCGGCTCAACGATCGCGCAAACGGTGACGCGGTATCTGAAGCGACCATTGCTCGCGATGCCGCGCAAGCACGCTTGACCGAGGTTCAGCAAAAGCTGACCGCGTTCAGGAATCGCGAGGGTTTCATCGATCCGACCCTCGCCGCGCGCGAAAGTTCGTCACTGATCGGTGGACTGCTGGCCACGGTGGCGCAGTTGCGCGCCGAGCGCGCCCAGCTCGCTGCCGAAGCCGGACAAAGCCCCCAGCTACCGATCCTCGATCGTCGCATCACGGCCTACGAACGCGAGATTGCCAATGAGCGCAGCAAGGTCGCCGGAACGTCGGGATCCCTGGCCCCACGCGTGAGCGTCTATGATGACCTGAGCCTCCAGCGCGAGCTGGCCGATCGCGAGCTGACCCAGGCGACCACAGCTCTTTTGTCGGCGCAACAGGATGCGCGCCGTCAAAAGCTGTATCTGGATCGCATCGTGAGCCCCAACCTGCCCGACAAGCCAACACAACCGCGTCGCTGGATCGCGATCCTTACCGTTTTCGCCACTGCCATGCTGATCTATGGGGTCGGCTGGCTGATTTGGGCGGGGGTGCGCGAGCACAGTCAGGACTGATGGCGAGCGACCCGACTTTGGCGACCGAGGCACCGGGGCTGCGCGTGACGAACGTCAGCAAGACGTTTCACGGCGCGACCCGCCCGGTCTTTCAGAACATAGACTTCACACTTGGCCGCAGTGGGCGATTGGCCGTTCTGGGTCGAAACGGCCAGGGCAAGTCAACGCTGATCAAAATGCTGGGCGGCATCTTGCCCGCTACGGAAGGCGAGATCGCATGGAGCATGTCGTCGTCCTGGCCCATCGGCTTCGGGGGAGGGTTTCAGGGCAGCCTGTCGGGGCTGGACAACATCCGGTTCCTCGCCCGGCTTTACAATCGAAACTACAGCAAAACGTTGGAGCGTGTTGATGCGTTCGCAGAGTTGGGGCGCTCACTTCGTCTTCCGGTGAAGCACTACTCATCCGGAATGCGGGCGCGCCTCGCCTTTGGATTGTCGTTGGCGATCGAATTCGATTGCTATCTCATCGACGAGCTGGTGGCCGTGGGAGATGCGCGTTTCCAGCAGAAATGCCAGGACGAGCTGTTTCAGCGACGAAAGAATCGCGCATTCATGATTGCGTCGCATGACACAAGTCTGGTCGCTCATTACTGTGACCGGGCCATCATCATCGAAAGCGGCAAGTGCAAGATCTTCGAGGACGTCGCGGAAGCGGTGGACATCTACTCCTGGCTTCGGACGGCTTGATGTCGGGCGAGACGCTTTGCGTAATGCTCGTGCCGTCAGCGGCCGGGGCCGCCTGGCGTGAGGCCCTGGCGGCGCGCGCCACAGACCTTGGATGGCTGGTCTCGGATGTCGCGACCGACCCATCGATCACTCCAGGGGCCGGACTGGTCTTCGCTGATAGCCACGCCGCGATGCTGGCCTTTGCGCCGCATGCGCGAGCCGTGGTGATCGATACGACCCTCGACGATACGGTGGATTCCGATCTCACTGTCAGGCAAGCGGCGATCGTTCAAAGGTCGCACATGCTTGTCGAGGCGGAAATGGCGGCAAAACATGGTGCCACCGTTCTTCTCGCAACCAGGTCCCGGCTTGAGTTTCCCGTCCTTGGACCCGTCGAGCGGAAGCAGACGGAGAGGAGTCCCAACGGTGGGTCGGCCCTGGATTCACCCCTGGCTGTTTTTGACATATCGACGCCCGCCGGTCGGGCGCACTGGCATCCGCGCTGGTTTCATTATCCGGAGGGTCACACAGGAACCGTCGACCGACCGCTGCTCGACCTGACTGGCCGGATGCGGCCGGTGGTTTATGGCCCCTATATCCGCCTGCCCGAGGGTCGCTGGCGTGCGGAACTCAATGTTACCGTGGATACTGAAAACTCTCATGTGCCGTTGATTTTTGAGTGGGGTGCCGGGGTCGAGTTCAGCCGGGTGGTGACGACGATACGCCAGGCCGGAACCTATGCCGTCAGTCTTGAACATGTCTGGGAACAGCCCGATGCAGCCCAGCTGAGGATCTGGATCCAATACCCGATCTTTCAGGGCGTCCTTGGCTTCCAGGGCTGTGAGGTCAACCGTGTCGAGACCACAGATCGCGATCAGGCCGCGCCTCACTGACCCTCTCTACGACTTCGACACCATGTTGTCCTGAGCAGGCGTCGTCCCCGTTGCCATAGAACGCCAGCGGCCCGCGCCCGGCCTGATCCGGCATCACCCCGTCCACCTTTGCGGGGGAGGATCTCTGACGGAGTCTCCCACAATCCCTGACCGGGCGGCTACAGGATCCGACGCCATGTGCCCAGAACGGCGAATCCGAGCGGAGCGCCGCGACGGTGCTGCTCCTGCTGGATCGCCACGGCCTCCAGAGACATGACAGAGCCATCGGGCAAGGCATGCTGGCTTCGCACGGCGTAGTTGATCTCGCGCCCGCTGGGGGCCGCCGAGAACCGGCGGATCGAGAAGGTCACGGGATCAAGATAGGCCAGGGGTACGTCGGCCAGTTCGGCAGCGAACGTCCCGCTTTCGATCCGTACAGGTTGCGACACCTCCCATGTCAGGCCGAGGCAGCCTGGCAGCCAGCCGGGGCAACCGGTATTGAGGGCCGTGCGCCATGTTGAGCTGAGCGCATCGCTCTCGAGCGACAGCAGGCGTCCGTTCAGGGCGGTGCGCCCGAGGCCGAACTCGCCCGACAAGGACGCGTCTTTCCAGAGCGCGAACTCGCCGCCAAGCGTGCCGAACCGGGTATGGGAGGGCAGCGCAAGCCCGGATCTCGACGGAAGATAGGCACCCAGCGGGCCCAGCCGTTCGTCCAGATTGCCCAGGCTGAGGTTCACCGAGCCCTCTCGTCCGCGCCAGCTTACTGCAACGCGCGCATAGGACGACGCATCGCGCTCGACCGGACGCAGCAGGGCTGTCCGGTCGCCTCCGCCGGTCTCGCCCGTCAGGGTGAAGGCTCCCAGATCGACGGCGCCGCGCATGGCATGATCCGCATTGGCCAGGGCGGTGAAGCCGTCTCCCGATCCACTGCGGAACGGCGATCGTGTGCCGCCCTGACCCTGCCAGGCCGAGAAGCCATAGCGTCCCGCCACGATGTTCAGTCGCGCCTCGCGCGGCGGCTCGGCGCCCAGCCAGGGCGCGGTGAAGGGCGTGGCGCGATCGACGACCGGCTCCGGCTCCGGCAGGGGCGCGGACGTGGTCAGCGACAGGGTCGCGCCGGATGGAGTCGCGATCTGCACCGCCGAACTCTGCAGCGACACCGGGGTGCCAGGCTGGCGGCTGACGCGGGGCGCGGAGGGATAGACGCCGCCGAGGTCGGTACGGAACAGCCGATTGTAGGAATCGTAGCTGATGGTCGCCAGCGCTGTCTGGCCGACCATGGCGTCGCCGAAGGCCTTGCCGATGAAGCTGCCGGGCTGGGTCGCGACCTGAACCTGACCGCCGGATGCCGAGGGCGAACTGGTCGTTCCCACCGGAGCAAAGGCTCTGGCGATGTCCAGCAGCCCCTTGCCATAGACGGCGTCCGTCCCGGCGTCGCCCGCATCGCGGGCCGTGGCCAGAAGCAGGCTGACCGCCTGACGCCCGGTCAGGTTGGGAAAGGCGTCCAGCAACAGCGCGAGCGCGCCCGCGACGGCCGGAGACGAAAAAGAGGTCCCGCTGCCCCGAAAGCAGGAGGTGCCGTTGCACCGGCTTATGATATCGACGCCGGGCGCGCTGATGAAGTTGGCGGCCGACACCCCGGCGCGGTTGGAAAAGCTGGCGATCTGGTTGGCGTTGTCGTGGGCCCCGACGACGATGATGGCACCGGCGAAGCGGGCGTCGCTGGCATAGCGCCCCGGATATTCGGGATCGGCTGCCGTTGAATTTCCGGACGAAATGGCGAAAACAGCGCCCGCGTTGATGGCCCGTAGCAGGGCATTCTCAAAACTGGTCCCCAACCGGCCATCGCCGCCGATGGACAGATTGATGACACGCGCGCCGTTCGCCACGGCATAGTCGATGCTTCGCGCCAGGTCGGTGCTGGCGAAACAGACGGTGTCTGTGGGGTCCGTGCAGTCGCTGATGTCGGATCGGATCGACAGGACTGTGGAGTTATAGGCCACGCCCACCGTGCCGAAGCCGTTGAACCCCGCCGCCAAGACCCCGGCGACGAAAGTGCCGTGGTTGTCGGTCCCGTTCGGCGCGTTGCGGCCCGAGACGATGTCGATCGAAAGGGGGGATATGCGCCCCGCCAGATCGGGCTGATCCTGTTGTACACCGCTGTCGATGACGCCGACCGTGATGCCCGCGCCGGTCGCGCCGGCATTCCAGGCCGTCATCGCCCCGACGTTGGCGACCCCGTAGTTGCGCAGATACTCGGTCGATGTCGCGGAGGGTACGGCGGGCGGCGGTGGAGGAGGAGGTGGTGGTGGCGGCGGAGGCGGAGGCGGAGGCGGAGGGGGCGGTGCCGGTATGATCGGCGTCGGGGTGGTCATTCCGCCCCCGCCGCCGCCACCGCATGCCGCCAGCGGCCAAAGCAGCAGCATCAGGGCACCCAGCGATATCCACCGACCGCGCCCACTGTGCGTTACCATTTGAAGACCCTCTCCTCCGACATCGTCGGAGACCTTCGCCGCCCCTGGATGCACAATTCACTAATGGGCATGACTTGGCCAGCTGGACGATGGCGCAGGCCAGCGATGAAGCGGATCACGCTTTCGCGACGTGCCGATGCTCTGGCATCGGTGCCCAAAGGCCGGTAAGCACCGGAGGTCTGACTGAAGTGGGTCCCATGAAACACTCCGTGCTCGCCGTCCTGATTCTCGCCACCCTGGGTGGCTGCTCGACCGTGCCCCGTGACGGGCCGTCGGGACGGGCCATCGAGCGGGGTGCCGAGGCCGACGTCAACGGGGCCTCCTATGCCATCGTGCCGCTGGACTATGCCGTGGCCGAAAGGATCAAGGCGACGGCCGGTCCCGATCGTGGTTCGCTGGCGGCCGCCGCGAGCAGCCAGCCGATCGATGTCATCGGGGAGGGCGACGGGCTGATCGTCTCGATCTTCGAGCCAAGCGGCGCGCTGTTCGGAGGCGGCTCGTCCAGCACCAACATCCGGTCGGGCGGCCAGTCCCTTCCCGCCGCAACCGTTGATCGCGCGGGTGCCGTCGCCGTGCCTTATGCCGGTGCCGTCCGTGTCGCCGGCCTGACCACGACGGAAGCGGCGGCCGCCATCCGGCGCGCCCTCGTCGGCAAGGTCGGCAACCCCCAGGTCAGCGTCGTGCTGGCCGAAAACGCTTCCAACACCGTCACGGTGCTGGGCGAGGTTCGCGAGCCCGGACGCAAACCTCTATCGGTCAACTCCAACACGATTCTGGACGTCCTGGCCGCCGCCGGTGGGCCCGCGCGTCCCTCCCAGGACATCCGTGTGGATGTGCGGCGCGGAGACCAGACGTTTTCGGCACCCCTGACGGCTGTCTCGTCCAACTTCGAAGAAAACATCCGCCTGCAAACCGGCGATCTGGTCAGTCTGTCCTATGTGCCCCGCCGTTACAGGACCTTTGGCGCGGTGAACGCTATCACGCTTGTCGACATGCCGGCGGGGGAAACGACGTTGGCCGACGTCCTCAGCCGGGTCGGCGGGCTGAACGACGCCGCTGCCAACGCGCGGTCCGTGATGGTCTTCCGCTTCGAGCGGCCCGAGGTGGCCGAGGCGCTGGGCATCACCCAGCCCGCGACCATCAAGGGCGTGCCGGTCATTTACCGCCTGAATCTGGAAGAAGGCGAAGGCCTGTTCACCGCTGGCAGCTTCGTGATCCAGCCCGAGGACATCATCTATGCGCCGCGTGCCCTGTCGGCCGAGGTCAGCAAGTTCTTCGGTCTGATCCAGCAGGTGACGCGCGTCGTCTATGACCTGTCCGTCACGAACACCCTGACCAGCAACTAGGACCACCGGCATGTGGCGCGTCCTGCTCGGCCGCCTGGGTGCCCTCCGCGGTCAGGATCAGCCCGGGATCGACGCGTCGGTGGGGATCGACCCGTGGGAGGCGGTGGGGCGAGCAAAACCTCCGGGGTCCGAACTGCTGGACGGGATCGAGCGGACCGCGCTGGATGTCTATGGCCGCCACGGCCTGCCGACGGCTCCCGGGCACTATCGCCGGGGACAACGCGCGCGTTCGTGGTCGTTTCTGGGCGAACATCTGACGCCGGAAGCCCGCTGGGCCCTGCTGATGGAGCGGCCGCCGGAAAAGGGCTGGCGCTATGGCACCCTGGCGGACATCGGCCGTTCGGGTCCCCCCGAGGTCAGAGCGGCTTCGGCCCTGCTCGCGGGCTGTGCCCGGCTCCGAAACGGCGCAGGCACCGCGGGCGGCCAGGACCTGCTGGACATCGTCGATGCCGCGATTCGTCTCGGCGCAGACTGGCGGGCGCTGGAAAGCGGTCGCCCGAAGGCGGGTGGCACCCGGCTTCGCCTTTCGGCTCCGGACGACGTCATCGCCCTGGAAGGCCCGGCAGGGATCGCGTCGCCGAAGACCGGTCCCGCCCGCGTCTCTCGCCGAAAGGCTCCGCGCCCAGGCTAGCCAGCGACGGGGACGTCCCGGCTTCAGTCCCGCAGCAGGTCGTTGACCGCCGTCTTGGCGCGGGTCTGTGCGTCCACGCGCTTGACGATCACGGCGCAGTAAAGCGACGGCCCGCCGTTGGGGTCCGGCAGGGCACCCGGCACCACGACCGAATAGGCGGGCACCTCGCCGCGCAGCACCTCTCCGGTCGCCCGGTCCACGATCCTGGTCGAGGACGAGATATAGACGCCCATGGCCAGGACCGCGCCCTCGCGCACGATCACGCCCTCGACGACCTCGGAGCGCGCGCCGATGAAGCAGTGGTCCTCGATGATGGTCGGATTGGCCTGGAGCGGTTCCAGGACGCCACCGATCCCGACGCCACCCGAAAGATGCACATTCTTGCCGATCTGGGCGCAGGACCCGACCGTGGCCCAGCCGTCGACCATGGACCCGTCGTCGACATAGGCCCCGATGTTCACGAAGCTGGGCATCAGGACGACGTTCCGGCCGATGAAGGCGCCCTTCCTGACGATGGAGCCCGGCACGGCGCGGAAACCCGCTTCCCTGAAGTCGTTCCCGGTCCAGTCGCCGAACTTGTTGGGCACCTTGTCATACCAGGGACCGACGCCCGGAGCCGGCGAGGACAGACCGCGGTCGCCGCCGCGCATGATCTCGTTGTCGTTCAGCCGGAAGGACAGCAGCACCGCCTTCTTCAGCCACTGATGCGTCGTCCACACGCCGTCCTCGCCGCGCGAGGCCACGCGGGCCTGACCCGAGTCCAGCAGGGCGATGGCGGTCTCGACCGCCTTGCGGGTCTCGCCGCCGGTCGCGGGCGTCAGCTCGCCCCGCGCATCCCAGGCGGCTTCGATCACGGCTTCCAGAGCGGTGTGGTCGGTCATGCGGCGTCCTTCATCGACAGGGGGTGCAGGAAATCGAGCAGATCGGGCGCGCGGGCATCGACCCAGTCGCCGATCTCGTGCCCGTGGCCGTCGCCGATCAATACGGTGGTCATGCCCAGTGCCTTGGCGGGGGCCAGATTGCGCGGCGTATCCTCGAAGAAGACGGCGCGGTGCGGCGTGATCCGGAACCGCTCCACGAAGTGGCGATAGGTCGATGGCGCGGGCTTGGGGGTCAGGTCCATGTCCTCGATGGCGAAGACGCCGTCGAACCGGTCGGTGATCCCGATCCGCTCAAGCACCCGCGCGGCATGGAATCGCGCGCCGTTGGTCAGGACGTATTTCCGGCCCGGCAGACCGTCCAGAACCGCGTCCAGCCGGGGATTCGGCTCCAGCGTATCCAGCGGCACATCGTGGACGTCGCGCAGGAATTTTTCCGGATCGATCGCATAGTTGGCCATCAGCCCGGCCAGGGTCGTGCCGTGCTCATTCAGGAACTGCTTCTGAAGCACCTTCGCCTCGTCGGCCGGCAGGCCCACGGCATCGACCATGAAGGCGTTGATCCGCCCCTGGACCAGACCCATCACCCCCTGCTCGCGCGGATACAGGGTGTCGTCCAGGTCGAAGACCCAGGTGTCGATCTGGCCCGGATCGATTCTCACGCCTTCACCAGCGTCCCCGCGCCGTATTCGGTAAACAGCTCGACCAGCATGGCGTGGGGCCGCCGCCCGTCCAGAATGACCACCGCCTCCACGCCGGCCCGCACCGCGGCCATGGCGGTCTGCAGCTTGGGGATCATGCCGCCGGACGCCGTGCCGTCGTCGATCAGGCCCTGGGCCTCGGCCAGGGTCATCTGGCGGATGATGTCGCCGTTCCTGTCCAGCACGCCCTTGACGTCGGTCAGCAGCAGCATCCGCTTGGCGTTCAGCGACCCGGCCACGGCCCCGGCCACGGTGTCAGCATTGACGTTGTAGGTCTGGCCGTCCTCGGCCACGCCGATCGGCGCGATCACGGGCACCCAGTCGTCGGTCTCCGAGGCGATCAGTCCGGCGATCAGCTTGGGATCGACCTTGGTGGGTTCGCCCACGAAGCCCAGGTCGACCTCGTGCTCGATCAGGCTGTCGGGGTCGCGTTTGGTGCGGGTGGTCTTCTCGACCGTCAGCAGGCCGGCATCCTTGCCCGACAGGCCGATGCCGCGCACGTCGGCCTCCTTGCCGGCGACGGAAATCCAGTGCGCGATCTCCTTGTTGACCGCGCCCGACAGGACCATTTCGGCGACCGCCATGGTGTCGCGATCGGTGACACGCAGGCCGTCGACGAAGTTTGACTTCACCCCCGCCTTGTCCAGCATGGCGCTGATCTGCGGCCCGCCGCCATGCACCACGACCGGGTTCACCCCCATCAGCTTCAGCAGGACGACATCGGCCGCGAACTGCTTGGCGACGGCCGTCTCGCCCATGGCGTGGCCGCCGTATTTGATGACCACGGTCTCGCGGTCATAGATCTGGATATAGGGCAGGGCCTCGGCCAGGGTCTTGGCCGTGGCCCAGCCCCGCTCCTCGGATTGGCGTTCGATCTCGTCCATGGGCGGGCTGATAAAGGCGACGCCTCACCCTGTCACGCGCGATCAGAAATCAGGGGGCGTCGGCGAACAGATCGCTGGCCTGGTCAAAGGCGCTGCGCAGGGTGTCAATCTGCGTCAGCAGGTCGTGGGTTTCCCGGTGATCGGCCATGTTTTTGAGCACGGCCCACGTCTGCGAGACCAAGGGCGACGTCGGCTCATCATTGCGCTGGTGGTGAAGCTCGGCGCTCAGAAAGGCATCGACCTCGGCACCGCCGTCCAGGCTGGCAGGAGCCAGGGTGATTCCGAACTGCGTGTTCATTCGCGCGACCTCGGCGCGCCAGTCGGCCATGAACGACGACCAGCGCATGAAATGGCGTGGCAGGCCCCGGCTCGCTGCCTCTGCGTCCAGCACGTGGCGAAGCCATAGTCGGAGACCTTGCTGGCGCGAGATCGGGTTTCGGGCCATCAGCGAGGCTGCGACTTCGGAGGGGTGTCTTATCGGGGAGACGACCAACGCCCGATACCCCTGCTGCTCCAGGGCGGTGCGCCACACGGGAAAAAGGCGGCACATGCGCGGATCCTTCAGAACGACGATCGGCATCTGGCCGAATTCTCCGTCCAGGACTGCAGCCACGCGAGGATCGGGCGCGACGGGCGCGACCAGCGGCGTCCAGTCGCTCCACGTCGCCCCCGCTTCGGCCAGCAGGGTGTCATTCAACGCCATGACGACATTGCTTTCCCAGAACCCGCGCGGATTGTCGGCGGCCGGAGCCATCAGGGTCAGGGGCGGCGCGGCACCCAGCAGCGTCAGGGCACCGGCGACCGATGATGTCCCCGAACGGTGCATGCCAAGCACGACCAGCGCCGTCTTCATATTCGTCTCGCCCGTCTTCAGGATTGAGGGACCCGTTTGTCCGGGCATCACCCGCCCTACAATGCGGGCGGGTGGGTCAGCCAGAGTGCCGGTCGACCTCGTGCTTCAGGACGGCGGCCGCTGTTGTTCTCAAGGGGGTGTTCGCGCTCCATCCGTAGCGATCCCGGAACTTGGTGAACACCCCTTCTGCCCGAGGGACATCGGACGCACGCATACGCTCGGCCACCGGCATCGCCCGTATCGGACGCCCCGATTCCTCGACCAGCACGTCCAGCAGGTGCTGGATGGCGATCGGGCGACCCGAACCGACGTTGTAGATATCGAACGCCGGGGACGGCCGATCATCCTCGATCACAGCCATATAGGCGTCGATGATGTCTTCGACGTCGCTGAAGTCGCGGACGGCGTCCAGATTCCCGACATGAATTTCCTCGCCTCCGTCGCGCATGGCGCGGGCGATCTGAGCCGCGAAACTGGGCGCGACGAACCGCTCGTCCTGACCCGCGCCGGTATGGTTGAACAGGCGCAGCACCACGACAGGCAGGGTCTCGCTCGCCATGTCGGCAAGCAGATATTCGCAGGCGGTCTTGCTCCGCGCATAGGGAGAGGCGGGCAGAAGGGCCGAGGTCTCGTCGCAGGGACCCGCGTTGAAATGGCGACCATAGACCTCGCCGCTTGAGGCGAAGATCAGCCGTGCCGGATGGGGCAGGGCGCGCATGGCCTGCGCCAGGCTGCGGGTACCGTCGAAATTGACCTTCCAGACAGTCTGTGGCGTGACGCTGCCGTCGCCAACGGAGGACATGGCGGCCAGGTGCACGACGGTCGTCGGGCTGAAATCGGCTATGACACGCGCCAGCGCGACGCTGTCGGTCAGATCGACGGCCGCCGGCGCATTGGTTCCGTTGGGCCCGACCAGACCCATGACGCCGCAAGCTGATTGTTGCAGCCTTCCCAGCAGGCGCGTGCCGACGAAACCGGACGCCCCTGTCACCAGAACGCGACGGTCGGCCCCGTCAGCGGCCATCGAAGTCAGGCCCCGGCCTTTTTGTGCCGGGCCATGTCCGCATCGACCATCTCGCCGATCATCTGTTCCAGGGTGATCTCGGGAGTCCAGCCGAGCTTGTTTTTTGCCTTGTCGGCGTTGCCGTGCAGCACCTCGACCTCGGCCGGGCGCATGAAGGCCGGGTCGATGACGATGTATTTGTCCGGGTTCAGGCCGACGTGGGCGAAGGCGGCCTCGACGAAGGCGCGGACGCTGACGGTGCGGTTGGTGGCGACGACATAGTCATCGGCCGTTTCCTGTTGGGTCATCAGCCACATGGCGCGGACATAGTCCTTGGCATGGCCCCAGTCGCGGGTCGCGTCCATATTGCCCATGCGCAGTTCGGAGGCCAGGCCCAGCTTGATGCGGGCCACGGCGTCGGTGACCTTGCGGGTCACGAACTCGAGGCCGCGCAGGGGGCTCTCGTGGTTGAACAGGATGCCCGATGAGGCGTGCAGGCCGAAGCTCTCGCGATAGTTCACCGTCATCCAGTGGCCAAACAGCTTGGCCACGGCATAAGGCGAACGCGGATAGAACGGGGTCTTTTCGCTCTGGATCGGCTCCTGGATCAGGCCGTACATTTCCGACGAGGAGGCCTGGTAGAAGTGGGCCTTCGGCGCTTCGAGGCGGACCGCTTCCAGCATGTTGACGACCCCGACGCCAGTGGCCTGGGACGTCAGGACCGGCTGGTCCCAGGAGGTCTTCACGAACGACTGGGCGGCGAGGTTGTAGACCTCGTCCGGCTGGGCGTCGCGGATGATGCGGGCCATGCCGCCGAGGTCCAGGAGGTCGCCATCGACCACCTCGACCTGGTCGGCGACGCCGAGCCACTCAAGCCTGTGCGTCGCCATGCCATAGTGGCTGGAGCGACGGGCCACGCCGATCACGCGATAGCCTTTGCCCAGCAGCAGCTGCGACAGATATGCGCCATCCTGGCCGGTGACGCCGGTGATCACCGCGCATTTTTTGGGCATCTCGTCCTGCCTCGAAAACCATTTCAGGTGGCGGCCTGTTTAGCTGCGCAAGATGCCGAGAGACAACCGCAATCTTGCCCGGAAGAGCGGCGTCAGCCGAACACGATACCCGTCAGATGCAGCGACAGGTGACGATCGTCCGGGAGGCCGAGTTCCTCCGACGGGCTCCAGGTTTCGGCCTCGATCTCGATCCGGTTGAGGCCTGGATGGCGCTCCAGCAGGATCCTGTTTTCGCCGGGTGACATCTCACCCTTGAACACGACGGTCTTGCCGTTGCGGACAATGGTTGTGATCGGCTTGCCCCGGTAGTTGGCGATCTCAAGCCACGCCCTGTCCGACCCTTCAGGGAACGGAGCTTCGAACCATCCCTGGCCAGACAGAAGCGCCGCATCCTGCTCGCGAGGGAGGTTTTCGTGAGGGGTCTCGGCCAGGATGTCTGGCATCCGTTGCCGCACACCGCGTGCTGGAATGCCGATAACCGTGTAGCCGATCACGCCGTCCGGATCGGTATGGACTTCGCAGCGAAGGCCGACGCGGGCAAAAATAGCCTCCATGAACTCCAGCGACCAGCCGCTTTCGAACCAGCCGAATTTGCGGATGCAGTAGACGGACAGCGCGTCCAGACGGAGGCCCCAGTGCTTCCACCAGGCGGTGTTGAAGGGCTCCCCGGCCAGAATCAGACGACCGTCCGGGAGTGAGAGGTTGTCGGCCATTGTCTGAAGCAGCGTCCACGGGCGGACCGCGTGGTGCAGACATTCGTAGAACAGAACGGCGTCATGGCCGCCGACTGGCTTGTAATCGTCGAATGCCGACTGAACTGCCTTGATGCGCCAGCCGCTGCGTTCGGCGCGCGCGTTCACCAGGGCGACGAAGTTCGGATTGATGTCCACGGCGGTCACCCGCAAGCCCAGATAGGCCGCGACTTCGGATGACAGGCCCCAGCCGCAGCCCATGTCCAGCAGGTGGTCGTTCAGCTTCACGCCGGCGAGACGGAAGGCCTTGGAGAGTCGCTGGACGTGCATGGCAAGCTCAGCGGGATTGTGTTGGTTGTAGGGGTTTACCGCCTGGATGTGCGGCTCCAGGGCGAAGGGGGCCATCTCGTTGACGGCCTGATCGAACGCCTTGCCGGACATTTCAACATGCAGGGCCAGCTGCTGATCCACATAGGCCTCGGAGAACGGATCCAGAGACTGATCGACCTGGACCGTCGGGATATAGCTGAACCCCGCCCACCAGGCTTCGCAAGCCGGTGAGCCCGGGCCGCCGAGGCGGTCGCTCTCGGCGACGAAGGCGTCGAGGTCCGACTCTTTAATTTGCAATGGCAAGCAACACCTGTCGATTGGACCCGGCGTCGCCGCGCGGGCCTGAATATACGGCAACCTCGTGCGGCCTCAACCCGTCCCGGGGATCAGGGGTTGAGGCGCTTGTTCCGCCAGCCCTGCAGGCCATCCACGGTGGTGATCGGGCCGGCTTCGGTCAGCATCAGGACAGCCGGGCGCTCCATCTCCAGAATCCAGCCAGCGCCGCTCAGGATGTCGAACAGCTCGCCCTCGATCTGGCGCGTGTGGGTGCCGATGACGACGTAGCCGACCTTCTCGTTCATCACGTCCAGGCATTCCGACACGAAGGCGGTCTCTCCGCCCTGGATGTCGATGTGCAGCAGGTCGATTCGCTCGTGGTCCGCCGTGATGTCGCGCAGCGGGACCATCGGGAGGACGTTGAAGGCTCCGGATTCGATCGCCTCCCGCTGTTGTTCCTCGGTGGCGTCGAACACCGGCTCCAGGCCCCAGTCGCCTGTCCCGACCTGACGCGGGAAGAGGGCTGTTCCGGACGTGCCCGCCGCGATGCCGTTGATGATCGTCCATTGATCGTCAGTGAAGCCGTTGCGAGCCATCGCCGCGTGGGCGAGCTCGGCGTATTTCGAATCCCCCTCGACGCCGATCAGCCGGACGTCCCGGCCGGTGGCGCGCGCTGCGGCCCCCATGTTGTTGACCCAGCAACCCCAGCCGCAACCCAGCTCGATCATCGTGAAGCGCGGGCCGGCGAGATCGACCGCGCGCAGCGCGGCGCCCCACTCGGCGATGTCGGCATGCCAGTTCGCGGGGATCGGCACGCCCTCGACCAGACCCGCCATTGGCGTCAGCACGGACGGCAGGACTTCGGGGTCGATGGCGACGTCGAGGAAGTTGACCAGCAGGCCTTCACGCGGCCTGGGGTTCGCCACGGCATGGCGATGCATGACCTCCTGGGCGTCGAAGGTGGAGGCGTAGTGCCAGAAGGGGCTTTGCATCATGTCTCTCCGTTTCGCGCTCGTCACCGGCCCGGATCAGGGGCGGGAGGCGAGGGGAGGAATACTCAACGGCTGGAGCAGTGTCAGGCCTGCTGGTGGGCCTGACACGCGACCGAAGCGGCGCCGAAGCTGAAGGATTCCAGAAGGTCGGCACGTGCTTCGAGATTCGACACGCGCGCATAGCCGACCCCGGTCAGGCCAACGGCGAAGTTCCGGGTGTCGCCCTCTGGTAGTCCGTATTCGCCCTCGACCTCGATGCAGACGCGGCAGACGCCGTTCGGGCCGACAAAGCCGCTCAGCCGGAAATGGCGATTCTGCTTGATCTCAGGGCCCATGAGTGCACGGCTTTCGGAATGGCGCCCGTCGCCCAGATAGACGATGGTTCGGCACTCCTCATACCAGGGTGCGGTCTCGAGCCCGATATAGACCATGATGGGCGTGCCTTCCGGCAGAGGCGTCCGGAAGCTGATCTCTCCGAACCTGCCCCTCATCCAGGCGCCCCAGCGTTCGGTGCCGTAGAAGTTCTCGGCGATCATCAAACGCGACGGGGTCGTCACATAGCCGATCAGGGCCTTTCTGATTTCCATCAGATCGCCGGGCCGGAACTGCAGGCCCTCGGCGAGCGTGGGCAGCAGGGCTTCCGCCACCGGCAGGTGAGCATGAGCCTTCATCTGCGCGACGAACAGGCGGGCGACGTCGTCCCAGCCGCGTGGCTTGAAGTTGTCGACGATGTTCTGCTTGCGGGAGGCCAGGTAGGCGCGGTCGGTGATCATGCGGCCGATCACGTCGACGCCGGTCTGGATGCTCTCGGGGTCCACATAGTCGACGAAATCACCCCCGACTTCCGGGATGGAAGACGTATTGGAGGCGGCGCACGGAATGTGGTGCATCAGGCTTTCGCCGACAGGCAGACCCCAGCCTTCGACGAAACTGGTGAAGACGGTGAACAGGCTGTTCTCGTAGACCGCATTCAACTCGGCGTCGGTCAGATCGTGTACGATGTGGACCCGACCGCCCAGGTTGCGGGTGCCGTCCAGAAGGTCGAGCAGGCCGTTGATGCGCCAGCCCTTGCGGCCGACGAAGACCAGGTCCGGAACGTCCACGCCCTGTTCGATCAGTTTGCGCCAGACGTTCACGACATAGGCGTGGTTCTTGCGACCCTCGATGGTGGAGACATAGGTCACATATTCCCGGCCCCGAAGCTTCTGCATGCTCTGGGGCCAGGCCTGCACCTCGCTGGATGGGCCGGTCAGGGAATGCGCCAGGGGCACGGTCGCGGTCGGGACGGCGCGGCCGCCGTTGTCGATCAGGAACTTGTCCAGGATGACGCGGGTGTAGTCCGAGATGGTGAGGATATAGTCGCAGATCAGGCAGAGTTCGCCGACGCCGGTGGTGAACTCCCGCGTCAGTTCTGCCTCGCAGTACTGGGGGTGCGAGATCGGGATGATGTCGTAGATGTAGGCGGCCAGTTTCGCGCCGGCGCGCTTGGCCGGAAGATACCGGTCGATGGTGTTGTCCAGGCCCCAGAAGGCGCCCGACAGGACGATCGTGTTGCCGCCCCCCGCAGTGATCGGCGATGCATTGTGCTCGCAGGCCGAGAGGAGCTTGCGCAGCCGGTGGTGATCGACGTGGGCACCGGCGGCGTAGTTGATCATCGCCTTCACGTCGCTGTTGCGGAGCAACCAGAAACTGCCGCGTTCGAGGACCTCGGTGAAATCGGTCAGGATGAAGCCGACGTCGACGTCATCCATTTCCATCAACGCCAGGGTAATGCCCGCCTGGACGCGCTGGATGCCCGACATGGTCGGGTGCGTTCTCAGATAGAAGAACATGTCCTGGATGGAGAACAGATATTCGTTGGTCGCGCGCGTCAGCGGCAAATCGCTCCGAACGGATCGCATCAGTACCTCGATTTCACCATGGACCTGGTCGCCGGCACCCAGTTTCGCCGCAGTACGAAAGGCTTCCAGCGCCGGCGTATGTTTGTCCTGCCGTTTGAGGACGTGGGCGAGATGGACGTAGGCGTCTACCTCGTTCGGAGCCGCGGAGACGGCGGTCTCGTAGGCCTCCTCGGCCCCGGCCAGATCGCCGCTTTCCTTGAGTGCGTGGCCAAGCTGAACCCAGATCGCCGCATCCTCGGGGTGAGTGCTGACGTGCTTCCGGTAGGCGGAGGCAGCGTGTTTCCACTCGCGAGCGTCCCGGTGCCCATCGCCGATCCTTTGCTGGTTCACGGATTTTCCGCGCAACAGAGATTTCCAACGCAATTCGTTAACTCCCCGCGCGCAACCGACGCCTGCGTCAAGCAGCCCAGATCGCTAAAGTATCTTGATCTCAGCCGTGTTACAGGCTGAGCGGCCCGTGGCAATGCATCATGCGTCGTTAATGCCCATGAGGCATGACAGTGTTCTCTGAAACACAGGGCCCGACGCACTCGAGCCGCGTCCCGTCGATGGTGTCCGTCAGGCCTTTTGCACGACCAGAAGCATCGAGGTAGAGACATAACCGCCGAGCAGAAGCTTGATGTGACGCGAGCCGGGCTGAAAATAGGGCGGCTCATCGTAGTCGAGATCATAGGGGTGGACCCCCGCGTCGAAATCGACCGGCTCCAGGCCGCAGCGGCCCTTGCGAAGCATGTAGTCGAGGCGTTCGATATCCTGTCTGCGGTAGATGCAGTCGCCCGAGGTGACCGTTTCCATGTTCGAGCTGACGTTATACTCGGTCGTGTGAACGCCGATACCGCCCGGCTTCAGCAGTCGCGTGGCGTTGACGACGAAATTCAGACCGGCATCCAGGTCGCCGATGTGCTCCAGCGCGCAGGAACTCCAGACGAAATCCACGGATTCGCTTTCGAACTCATCGAGATGGTTCATGTCTGCCGGCTGGAATTTCACCAGATCCCGGAAACGCCTCTCGTCGACGATGCCGGGGTGATAGAGGGCGTCCAGATTAGCCGCATGCTGGCCAGTCTGGGCCCAGTCGCCGGTCGAGGCACCGACATGCAGGTCGGTGGCGAGGATATGCACGTCGCGGCTGGCGAAGGCCGAGGCCAGAGGCTCCTGGCCCACTGCAAAGCCCAGGCCCGACTTCCCGCGCGCGAGCATGCCGCGCGACGAGAGAGTCTCGAAGATCGCGCACCACTCCCACCATTTGCGGTAGCTGGCGTGAACGTCCGGAGACACTCCGGCAGGGATGCCCATGACGGCACCGGTGGTGCGGTACCAGTCGGTGTTGAAATGTTCGTAACGGCAAACCGTGGAACTCAGCATTCGTCCTCTACTCCCTACCCTCGCCGACCGACGGCCGTTCCGGGCTTAGTGCAATCGAAAGCGAAGCGGGAGGGGCTATCTGGCCGATCCAGGGGGTACCGACGATTGTCAGAAAGGTCAGATGTCGAACCGGGCGTGAGCTCCTGTCTGGAACCTTTTCGAAGACGTGCATCGACTCCCGGCGGCGAGCAGCGCCCGAGGAGGTCGATCCGGCCCAGCCGATCAGGCCTGGAACAGCCGGGGGTTCTTCCAGCCCTGGACGCCGTCGACGGTGACGATCGGCATCGGATGGGAAATGTCCAGGAAGGCGGGGCGCTCCATGTCCAGCTCCCAGCCCGCATCGATCATGAGGCCGAACAGCCGCCCTTCGATCTGGCGGCTGTGGGTGCCGATCAGGACATAGGCGAACTTGGCCGAGAGGATGTCGAGGCACGATGCGACCAGATCGACCTCGCCGCCCTGGATGTCGATGTGGAGAAGGTCCACGCGCGGGTGATCGCGCGAAATCTCCTCCAGCGAGATCATCGGCAGGGCGGTGTAGCGGCCCGTCGCCATCAGCTCTTGAGTACGGGCCTCATCGGCGTCCAGAACGGGTTCGAGGCCCCAGGACTCGCCCGCGGCTTCCTGAAGGGGAAACAGGGCGACGCCCGACCGTCCTGCGGCGATGCCGGTGACCAGGATCGATTCACTGTCGGCGAATCCGTTTTCGGCGAGGCCCGCCTGGGCGAAGGCAATGTGACCGGCGTCGCCCTCCACTCCGATGACGCGGACGGCCCGGCCTGTGCGGCGGGCGGCCACGCCCGTATTGAGCATCCAGCAGCCCCAGCCGCAGCCGAGTTCCATCATGGTGAAGGTCGGGCCGCTGAGATCCACAGCATGCAGGGCTGCGGCCCATTCCGCCAGATCCGCATGCCAGTTGTTGGGCATCGGCGCCGCTTCGATGAAGCCGTTCAGAGGTTCCAGGGCGGAGGGGAAGATCTGCGGGTCGATGGCGACGCCGAGGAAGTTCATGACGCGCCCGGGCTTTCGGCCGAATGGGGGCTGGTTCATTGCGTGGCGGGTCACGGTCTCGATCGCGTCGAACCGGGAGTGGTAGTGCCAGAAGCGGGTGCGCATGAGGTCCCTCTAGCTGGCCACGGGGCCCGACGGAGAGACTTGTGTCGCCGGACGAAAGGCCAGGGCCTCCAGGATCTCGGTTCGGGCCGCGAGATCCCCGACCGCGGCATAGCCGAGGCTGTACAGGCCGAGGCCCAGATCGCGTGTGTCGCCTGCGGGACGCGGGTAGTCGCCGATGATCTCGAGCGTGAGTCGGCACACGCCGTCCGTGCCGACATGCCCGCGTACCTGAAGCTGCGCTGTCGGAGGGGTCGATCCGAATGTCTGGAAGGCGTCAGGGCTGATCCCGATCGGCTTGAGTTCCGGCAAACCGGGGGCGGCGTCGAGCCCGATCTTCAGCGTGCACCCGGCCAGCAGGCCTGTGTTGAACAGGGTCAGGTAGACGGTGAGAGGCTCGCCCTGCGGAAGGCTCGTCTTGAAGACGAGCTCGCCCGACGGGCCTGTCATCCAGGCGCCGATGGTCTCGGGAATGGGGAAGGAATTGGCGATCAGGAAGCGGGTGGCCCGATCATCCTCGGCCCGATGGGGCGAAGGGGGGGCAAGCAGGTCCGATGGACGGTAGAGGACGCCCTGACGGAGGGTCGGCGTCTCGAGCTCGAGCGGCTCCGCTTTTCGCAATTCATCCACCTGGTCCATGAAATCTCCGGCCACATCGGCCCATGTGCGTGCGACGAAGTCTTCGACGATATGACGACGTCGTGCCGCCAGATAGACCTCATCGTCGATCAGGCGGCCGATCACCCGAACGCCATCCTGCAAATTGGTCGGGTCGAAATAGTCGACGAAATCCCCACCCACCTCGAGAATCGAGGCCACGCCCGAGGCGGCGCACATGGTGCGGGCGGCCAGGCTCTCGCCGACGGGTAGCCCCCAGCCCTCGGTGAACGAGCTGAACACGGTGAACCGGCTGCCAGCGTAAACCGCCTTCACATCGGCGTCTGACAGGCCGTGAGCCAGATGCACTCGCCCGTCGAGATAGTCCGTGCTTTCCAGCAGATCTGTCAGGCCACCGATGCGCCAGCCCTTGCGGCCGGCCAGAAGAAGGTCTGGAACCGTGCGACCCTCGTCGATCAGCTGGCGCCACAGGTTGACGACGTAGAGGTGGTTCTTGCGCCCCTCGATCGTCGAAACATAGGCCACATAGTCACGCCCCTTCAGCCGTTGCAGCCCGGTGGGCCATACCGGATCGATCCTGGGTCCGTCGTCCATGGCGTGAGCCAGGGGTACCGTCTGCACAGGCAGGGGACGGGGGCTGTGCTTTTCGAGGAAGCTGGAAAGCTCCCGGTTGGTGTGATCGGAAATGGTGAGGAAGAAGTCGGCAAGCAGGCTGAGATCGTTGAGGGCCGCGGTGAATGACCGTGTCAGGTAGGCATCGCAGAACTGCGGGTGGGTAATCGGGATCAGGTCGTAGATGTAGGCACCGATCCGCACACCTGCGCTCTTGATCTCGATGTAGCGGTCGATGGTGTTCTCGTTTCCCCAGAAGCTGCCCAGCAGGATGACCGTGCTGCCCGGAGGTGGAACGACCTGGCGGCTTTCGGCCTCGCACCGGCCCAGCGCCGCGTCGAGGCCCGCGCGGTCGACGGCGGCTCCGCTGACATAGGTGATCATGTCGACGAGCGGTTCGGCCGGGATTTCCCGGAATCCCCGCTCCTGTCCGGCCGCCAGAATGAACCGGACGCCGGCCCGCCCCTGTTTGACCAGGCTTATGACGACATTCGCCTGCACCCGCTGAATGCCCGACAGGGTCGTGTGGAAGCGCAGGAAGGATACAAGGTCCGCGACCGAGATGAAGAGGTCGGTCGATCGCGAGACGGGCTTGGAGCGGGGGCGGGCCGGTTTCATCAGGTGTCTCGACTCGACAGGGGGATCGCTCCGCCCTCAGGCACGATCAGCCGGACGATCCATAGCCGCTGACCGAAAACAGGCAAGGCGGCTTTGCCTGAAGGGCCGGAGAAAGCTGCTATCGACGAGGCGTGAGGGTGCCGCTAGGGTTCACGCAGTCCAATGCCGAGCACCGCATGAGCCTGCCTCTCGCCTCTGGCGCCGATCGGCCGGCCAGTCCGAACGACGTCGTCCAGCTGTATCGCTTCGTGCTCGATCGCGAGCCCGAATCCGAGGTCGTGATCGAGAAGGCGCTCGGCTTCGCGCGAGCGGAGTTGGCCGCCGCCTTCCTGGCCACTGCCGAGTTCAAAGAACGTGTCCTGCAAACGGCCGATCAGGGGCGGGACATCTGGGGTGCCTCGCCGGGCCCGACGGCCAAACAGCTCGACTGGGCCTGCAAGGCCCTGCCTCTGACGGCCGGGGGGATCGCAGCGCTGAGGGCCTGGGGCGATTCCTGGCCGGGGGCCTATTTCGCAGTCCTTTCTGATCCGTCGTGCAGCCCCTCCGTCCGCCCGACCGAGCGCGCACTCCACCATCTCAAGGCCCTGGCCTCAGTCCATGGTGCCGTGGAGCGGATCGATGCCACCCTGGTCGTCGGATGGGCGATGGCGCGGGGGGCGGAGGCGAACACGGGGCCCGTACTGGTCGAGGTTTACGGCGACGGCGTCTTCATGGCCGCAGGGCGGGCGGATCGGTTCCGTCGCAATATTCAGGATCAGTTCGGCGGCGACGGTCTGGTGGGCTTCGAGATTCCCCTTCCGCGGCGAGGCGGGCAAATTCGTCCTTTGCGGATCGAGGTTCGAGCCGCGCCTCAGGGACGGGTACTGGGCCGAGGAGAAATCCATGCAGTGCCCGCGGCGGCTGAGGGTCTGTCGGCGTTGAAGCAGGAGATCGCAGCGGTTCGAGCCACTCTGGAGCGGCTTGAACGCCTGCTGCCGACTGTCGTCTCCGGTATGGGGAGGTCGCTGGCGGACTACAGCGACTATTTCGAAGACTGGTATCGCCGACCTGTCGTGATCCGGGGATGCGGGGCGGGGTTCACCATCCTGCTGGATGGCGTCGGGCGCTCGGCCAGGGCTCTTTTCTGGGCCGCCGACGCCATTGAGGCGCAGATGACCGCCAGCGACCGACTGGTCCTGATCGTCGATCCGGGGCTGGCGGCTTCTGCGGAGGACATCGCCGCGAGAAGCCGTGGACGAGGAAAGTCCAACGTCGTCGTCGATGTCAGCACGTCGCGTGATCCCGGAGTGCGGGTCAACAAGGCGCGCAGAAGCCAGTCCGGGACGCCCTTCATTCTGCTGACCGATTCCGATGTCGTCCTGTCCGGCCGGGCGCTGGCAGAGTTTGCGTCGGCCTTCGCCCGATCGGACGAGGTGCAGGCGCTGTATGCCGATGAGGATACCTTCGATCCGGAAGATGGCCGTGAAAGGCCATCCCAAAGGCATTTCGCCCCGATCCTCAGGCCGGGGTTCGACCTCGATCTGCTGCGACAGCTCCCCTTCGTCGGCACGGTGCTGGCCTTCCGGTCCGGTGCGCTCGATGCGGCCGGGTTGCTGAAGGGCGGCGGGGGCCTTCACGGCTGCGAGGCGCTGCTGCGCATCGGCACCGCCCCCGGTGCGGTCGGCCATGTCGCCTCGGTCCTGGGCACGCGTTCGGGTCAGGCTGTGAACGACGGGGACGGAACCATCTGGGCGCGCTGCGTGGCGCGAGACCTGGCGGAGCAGGCTCCCCAGGCGACGGTTCAGCCCCATGTCGACGCCCTGGGCGCGACTGTGCCAGGTGCCGTCCGCGTGCGCTTCCCGGCTGGAGAGGTCCGTGTCTCGGTCATCATCCCGACGCGCGACCGGCTGGACCTGCTCAAGCCCTGCCTCGACAGTATTCTTGCGCACCGATCCGCCAACCGCTGCGCGCTCGAGCTGATCGTGATCGACCATGAGAGTTGCGAGCCCGGGACACGGGCCTATCTGGACCCGCTCGCCGCTGCGGGCGACATTTCGATTCTGCCGTTCAAGGGGGCGTTCAACTGGGCCCTGATGAACAATCTGGCGGCGGACAGGGCGACGGGAGACGTCCTGATCTTCCTCAACAATGATACGGTCGTGCTTAGTCCGGACTGGCTCGACGAGCTGGCGTCACAGGCGCTGCGGCCCGAAGTCGGCGTTGTCGGAGCCCGCCTGATCTATGCCGACGGGACGATCCAGCACGCCGGTTTCGTGTCGCGCGGGCACGCGCCCGACTTCCTGATCCATGATGGTGTCGGGGTGCCGGGATCGGACGGCGGCTATCTGGGGCGACACGCCCTGCTGCATGCCAGCCCGGTGGTCACCGGCGCCTGCATGGCGATCCGCGCGCCGCTGTTCCGGTCGCTGGGCGGCTTCGATTCGGCGAATTTTCCGCTGGAGGGCAACGACGCCGACCTCTGCTACCGCGTTCGCGCCGAGGGTCTGTCGGTCCTTTATGACCCCTATGCGACGCTCTATCATCTGGAGTCGAAGACTCGCGGGTTCAGCGTCTCGGGTGAGGACCGCACGGCGTCCCTGGCCGCCCAGGCCCTGCTGCGTGAACGATGGGGCGACCGGTTCGGCGAGGACCCGGGGTTCAACGCCCATTTCGACCGCACGGGCCGCCCGTTCGAACGGCTGCGGCCGCCGCCCGGCGATTGACCGTCCGGGGGACGGGGACGGAGACGAAACCCGCCGACGGCGGCGTGTCCCGGCTGCCCCCTCCCGGACTCACCGCGCCAGAGGCTGGAGCGCGAGCGAGGCGAGGAAGGCCGCATCCGGCAACTCGGCCTCGGAGTGGGCCAGAACGTACCAGCTCAGGCCCGGATGCCACCACGGGCAGGCGCGGATGGCCAGGCCGGCCTCGGCCGCGATCCGCGCGATCCGCTCGGGGCGGAAGGTGACGCATTCCGGATAGACCCAGTCGGCGGTGTCGGGGTCGAACTGGGGCTGTTCCTCCCCGACCATCCAGTTGACGACGATCAGGCCGCCGGGGGCGAGGCTGGCCTTGAACGACTGCAGGGCGCGCCGCGACGCATCCTCGCCGGTGTGCGAGAAGATGGACTGGGCGATGATATAGTCGAACTGGGTCCCGAACACGTCGGTCCGGTATTCGGTGTTGTGATCGAAGCGCGGGGCCTTCAGCTGGCGGGCGTCCTCGCCCAGCTCGCGGGAAAAGCCGTCGGCGACCAGCCAGGCCTCGGGCTCGATGCCGAAATAGCGGCCCTCCAGCAGATAGGGGATGGCCATCCGCCCGAGGCGCAGCGAGCCGCAGCCGAAATCGAGCAGACGGTGGGTCTCGCGCAGCCCCAGCAGATACAGCAGGGCGAACTGCTGGGCGCCGATCAGGTCGTAGCGGTAGGTCGGGCCGACGAAGGCGCGATAGTGGCCGTCTCCGGGTGCCAGGGCGGCGGCCTGTTCGACGGTGAAGTCCCTGACGCTCATTCGAAGTCTCCTGCCAGGCGTTGGCGACGCCGATGTCGCTTTGCCCGCTCTCTGTGGCACCCGGGCGTTCGGCTCAAGCCTATTTTCATCGGCGGCGCGAGCCTTTAACGACGGTCGCGAACCTAATGCACTGCCCCGGGGGTTATCGCGTGTCGGACTGGACTTCAGGCTACGTCGCGGACGTGGAGTATACGACCGGCTACTTCAGTGAACTGAACCCCGTGCGGGTGCCGATTGGTCTTCTCAACGCCGGCTATGCGCCGCCGAAGGTCCGGAATGCTTGCGAGCTCGGCTTCGGACAGGGCCTGTCGATCGCCATGCACGCGGCGGCCCAGCCCCACGTCAATTGGTACGGCGACGACTTCAATCCCGACCACGTCCTGTTCGCCCGCTGGCTGAACGAGTCCGCCGGGGCCAGCGCCGATCTGACCGACGAGAGCTTCGAACAGTTCTGCAGCCGCGACGACCTGCCGATGTTCGATTCCATCGGCCTGCACGGTGTCTGGACCTGGGTCTCGCCGAAGAACCGCGACATCATCATCGATTTCATCAATCGCAAGCTGAACGTCGGTGGCGTGGTCTACTGCAGTTATAATGTCATGCCCGGCTGGTCATCGGCCGCGCCGCTGCGCGAGCTGATGATGCTCCATTCGCGGATGACCGCCGGCAAGGGCCTGGGTTCGGCCGAGCGGATGGATGCCGCCCTGAACTTCATCGGAGAGATGTTCGACCGGGACCCGCTCTATCAGGCGGCCATTCCCGAGGCGAAGGCCAAGTTCGAGCAGATGAAAACCATGCCGCGCGGCTACCTCAGCCACGAATACATGAACGCCAACTGGGACCTGATGTATTTCAGCGACATCGCGGACATGCTCGGCGCGGCCAAGCTGCAGTTCGCCTGCAGCGCCTCGTACCAGGAGGCGGTCGAGGAGATCCAGCTGACGGAGCACCAGCGCGCCTGGCTTTCCGGGTTCGACAATGAACCGTTTCGCGAGACGATGCGGGATTTCTGCAGGAATACCCAGTTCCGCAAGGACTACTGGATCAAGGGTGGACGACAGATTCCCCAGGCTGAACAGGTCGAACGGATTCGCGACCTGCGCGTGGTGCTGATGAATGTGCGCGCGAACATCCCCAGGACCGTCGGGAGCGTGGTCGGGGAAGTGACCCTCGTGCCCGAGATCTACGATCCGATCCTGGACTTCCTCGCCGACAACAGGCCGCACGCCTTCCGCGATATCGAGATCGCGGTTCACGGCCGGAACATTCACTTTGCCCAGGTCCTGCAGGCGATCATGATGCTGAGTGGAGGCGGGCACGTCGGCTTCGCCCAGTCGGAGGCCGAAACCGCGGCCGCCCGCGTCCAGACCCGCAGGCTGAACGCGGTTCTGCTCGACAGGGTCGAGCAACAGGACGGGATCGCCTATCTGGCCTCGCCCGTGACCGGGGGGGCCATCGCTCTCTCACGCATCGACCAGCTGTTCCTCAAATACTGGATGTCCGGCCTTCAGGAGTCCGACCAGTGGGCCGAGAAGGTCTGGCAGGTGCTGGAGGCCGCAGGGCAACGGGCCCTTGAGGACGGCAAGCCGGTCGAGACGCCGGAAGAAAACCTGCGCGTTATCAGCGAGGCGGCCCGGAAGTTTCAGGCCACGCTCTTGCCGGTCTTTCAGGGCCTGGAGATCGGCATTCGCGAAAAGGCGTCTACGGTTGGGCGAAAAGGCGGCAGGTAGTTCGCCAAGCAGGCGTTGAAGCACTGTGACAATCCTGCCAAGCACCGCAAAACTTTCACATTAAAGCCAAGGCTGGCGCAACGAAGTCCGGTTGACGGAATGCGTAGACCCGGTCTAGGAAGGCCTTGCCTAGGAATGCCCATGACAGTCTTCGGCGGTCATGTGCTCTAAATAACCGCCGTGGCATGGACTAACCCAGTTTAACAATTCCCCAGGGGGACCTCGAATGAAGAAGCAAACTCTCCTCGGCGCAATCGCGCTGACTACGCTCGCTGTCGGCGCTGCCGGCACCGCCAACGCCCAGCAGTACACGGTCGTCTCGACGAAAGTCGGCGCATCCACCGTTTCCGCCGCTGCTACCGTGGCCTCTGAAGTCGCGCTGACCGCCACGACCTCCAAGGGCTCCATCGGCCTGGCCGTCACGCCTTCGGCTTCGGCCATCCTGCCGGGCGGCAACTCGGTCCTGTCCTTCACCCTGACCGGCGGCCACACCTTCGGCACCGCCCTGACCCCGGGTGCCATCGTCGCCAACGGTGCCTGCGCCCCGACTACCACGATCTCGTCGGGCGGCCTGGCCACGGACAGCACGGTCTCCTTCCTGCTCTCGGGCCTGGGCGGCTGCACCAACGCCGTGCCGATCACCGCTCTGATCCCGGCTCAACTGGCCAGCACCACCACGGCCCTGGGCGTATCCACCACGTTCAAGACCGAACTCGGCACCTCGATCGACGGCGGCTCTGCTTCGCTGGCCAACGTCGTCAAGTTCGCTCCGGCCTTCAAGGTCACGACGACCGCTGACACCGTGACGACCGCCGCCACCCTGGCCTCGGGCTTCAAGTCCCTGACCGCTGACGTCGCGCTCGGCACTGTCGTCGTCGCCGTCACCGCCAACTCCAAGGGCATCGACGACGTGACCAAGGTCGCCGCCAACGGCGACGTGACCAAGGCCGACTTCAAGTTCGTCGGCAACCAGACTGCCAAGACGGTCACGCTGAAGTATGACGCCACGGCCATCCCGACCACGGGCCTGCTGTCCGTCAACAACCCGGTCGGCAACGCCGGTGCCATCACCGCCGTCTTCGGTGCCAACGACCCGATCCCGGCCTCGACCTACACCGTCGACACCACCCTGACCGTGGCCGCCGGCTTCACGGCTCCGGCCGCCACCGGTGCCCAGTCGCTGCAGTCGATCACGCGTGAAGGCACCACCTACCTGATCCCGTGGGTATCGTCGGGCACGCTGGCCGGCACGTCGGGCAACTCGACCGTCATCCGTATCGCCAACATCGGTTCGGCTGCCTCGGGTGCCATCTCCGCCGAACTGCTGACCAGCTCGACGGGCACCGCTGCCTCGACCTCGCTGGTGCCGCTGGCGTCCAGCATCCCTGTCGGCGGCGAACTGGTCATCACCGGCCAGTCGTTGCAGACCGCCATCGGCTCCAACTTCGGCCGCGGCGACATCCGCATCACCGCCGAAGCTCAACCGGCCACGCTGATCACGCGTCGCTTCATCCAGAACGTCGCCAGCAGCGCGCTGACCGAAGTCTCGCTGGGCCGCTCCGCCACCGGCGGCACCGAGCCGGTCAACTAAACCTCGTTTCTTCGAGGAAGCCTGGGGAAGGGGAGGACTTCGGTCCTCCCCTTTTTCTTTGGCGCAAAGCCCCGTATCAGGGACGCCAGACATACAACCGCATGAACTTTCGGGGACGAACCGCCAGATGGCCGTACACAAGGACAAGACTCTGAGCGGACCGGTTGATCTGGACGCCGGTGTGTTCGAAAACATCGTCTTCGAGAACGCCCAGCTGTTCTATTCCGGCGGAACCCCGCCCCAGTTCGTGAACTGCGCCTTCAACACGGTCGCCTTCGAACTGAGAGGTCCGGCCCACCGCACCCTGGGCTTCCTCCGCTCCATGGCCCCCGAAGAGACCGGTATGCGCGAGGTCTTCTACGGCCTGGTTCCCGAGATCAAACCCTGAGCGACACGGTCGTCATCCCGCGCCTGGGCCCGGGCGTGGCGCGTGTTCGCCTCGGCGAACTGCTGATCGCGCGCGGCCTGGTCCGCGCGTCCGACGTCCAGAACGCCCTGGCCATCCAGGCCTCGAATGGCGAGCCCATCGGCCTGAACCTGGTTCGCCTGGGTGCCCTGTCCGAGGTTCAGCTGCTGGAGGTTCTGTCCGAACAGCTCGGCCTGCCGGTCCTGCACGCGGCCGAAGGCCCGTCCCCGGACGATATCCTCACCTTCCTGGCCGAGCTCGGCTCGCCGCTCGACTGGTGGGCCGCCCGCAACGCCGTGGCCTGGCGCGAGGCCGGCCCCGCCGCCCCGGAGGGCACGGCCCCCGTGCCCGGCCGGATCCTGTGCGCCGCCCTGCAGCCGCTCGATTCCGGCCTGACCGAGCGGATCGCCCAGGCGACGGGCGATCCCGTCGACATGCTTCTGGTGCCGCGCGCCCTGCTCGACGCCCTGCTGGCCGACCTGACCGACCAGACCGCCGCGCCCGTGGACCTGACGGCCGGCCCCGGAGCCGATGCCACCCGCCTGCGTGAACTGGCCCAGGAGGCCCCGGTCATCGACTTCGTCAACGGGGTTTTCGCCGAGGCCCTGAGCCGCCGCGCCTCCGACGTCCACGTCGAGCCCTATGAGGATCGTTTCCTCGTCCGTATGCGGATAGACGGCGTGCTGCACAACGCCCGCTCGGCGCCGCGCGCCAATTTCGACGCGGTGGCGTCGCGTATCAAACTGCTCTCCGGCATGGACATCGGCGAGCGCCGCCTGCCGCAGGACGGTCGCCAGTCGATCCGCGTCTCGGGTCAGGAGGTCGACCTGCGGGTCTCGAGCCTGCCCTGCTCCTGGGGCGAATCCCTGGTCTTGCGCCTGCTGGGCAAGACCAGCCGCCTGCCGCTCCTGTCCGAACTCGGCGTCGGGGCGGAGCAGGAGGCCAGCCTGCTGTCGCTGTCCGAACAGCCGAACGGCATGCTGCTGATCACCGGCCCGACCGGCTCTGGCAAGACCACGACCATCTATCGCCTGCTGACCCATCTGAACGACGGCGAGCGCAAGATCATCACCGTCGAGGATCCGGTGGAACTGGACCTGCCGGGCGTCATCCAGGTCCGGGTCCGCGCCGAAATCGGGCTGACGTTTGCCGCCGGCCTGCGCTCGATCCTGCGCCAGGATCCCGACGTGATCATGGTCGGCGAGATCCGGGACCCCGAGACCGCACGAATCGCCGTCCAGGCCGCCCTGACCGGACACCTGGTGATCTCGACGGTCCACACCAATACGGCCCTGGCCGCCGTTCCACGTCTGCTCGATCTCGGGATCGAGGACTATCTGCTGGCGGATGTGTTGCGCGGCGTGGCCGGCCAGCGCCTGGTGCGTCGCCTGTGCGCGGCCTGCAACGTCCCGTCGACCCCTGAGGAGGCGGCGGTGCACGAGGCGGCCCTGCCCGCCGTCGTGAAGGCCAGGCTGAAGGGCGAACCGGCCAACTGGCGCGAACCGCGCGGCTGCCCGAAATGCGGCCAGACGGGGTTCCGCGGACGCGTCGGTCTGTACGAAGTCGCGCCCGCGACCCAGAAGATGACCTCGGGCCTGCGCAAGCGCGCCGACGAGGACGCCCTGACCGCCATCGCGCGCGAGGACGGGTTCCTCAGCTTTGCGGAAGACGGGTTCATCAAGGCGCGGCGCGGCGAGACGACCCTGGCGGAAGTGTATCGCGTGGCCCGGGCGGGCGAGGACTGACCATGGCCAGCAACGTCTACGAAGACCCGACGATCGTCGCGGGCGAGATCGCCGCCGGACGTCACCGGGAACTGATCGGCGGCCTGTGGGACGAAATGGGCCCGCATCAGATGGAATTCCTCAAGGCCCGGGGGCTTGAACCGCACCACCGTCTGCTCGATGTCGGCTGCGGGGCCCTCCGGCTGGGTGCCCTGGCGATCCCGTATCTGGATGCCGGACGCTATTTCGGCTCCGACATCAGCGAGAGCCTGATGCGGGCAGGCTATGATCTCGAGCTCGACCCCCAGGGTCGGGACAAGACGCCGTGGGGCCACTTCAGGGCCAGCGCCGACTTCGATTTTCCGACACCGGACGGGCCGTTCGACTACGCGATCGCCCAGTCGGTCTTCACCCATCTGCCGCTGAATCACCTGCGTCGCTGTCTGGCGCAACTGGCATCGAAGATGGCGCCCGGCGGTCGGTTCTTCGTCACGTATTTCGAGTGCCGCCCGGATCAGAACCTGTTCGAGACCCTGTTGCAGCCGGGCGGGGTGGTGCGCACACGCGACACGATCGACCCGTTCCATTACCGCCTCGATGACCTGGCCTGGGCGATCGCCGGGTCGCCCTGGGAATTTGAGCCGATCGGCGACTGGGGGCATCCGCGTGGCCAGATGATCTGTGCATACCGACGCCGATGAGCGAGCAACCGTCCTATGTGTATCGCGGCATGACCCGCGACGGGACCGCCAGCCGCGGCACGCTGAGCGCTCCTGACAAGCGGACGGCCATGCGTCGCCTGGCCGGCGAAGGCTTGATCATCACCGATATCCGCGAAGCGCCGGCCGCCAAACCGGCCGGCAAGGACCGGGGCCTGAAACAGACCGAGCGGGTGCTGGTCCTGCGCCAGCTCGCCCTGATGCTGGAGGCCGGTGTCTCCCTCCTGGAGGCGCTCGACACGGTCGCTCAGGGCATGACGGCTCGCAAGGGCCAGGCCCAGTTTCAGGCGATGATCGGAGCCTTGCGTCGGGGCGAGAACCTCGGCGAGGCCTTCGAGACCCATGCGCCGGGCTTTCCCTTCTATGTCTATGCGATGGCGCGGGTCGGCGAGGCGTCAGGCCGTATCGCTGCCGTGCTGAAGGACGCGGCAGAACAGATGGCCTATGAGGACCGCCTGCGGAAGGATTTCCAGAACGCCCTGACCTATCCGGCCTTCCTGCTCAGTGCCGGCGTCCTGGCTGTGGCCTTCATCTTCACCCAGGTCGTGCCCCGCTTCGGGGCCATGATCGGCGAAGACCGAACGAATGTGCCCGCCCTGTCCCGCTGGGTGCTCGACACCGGAGAGTTCGCCAACACCCATCTGCCCGTCGTGGGCATCGGCCTGGCGGCGCTGGCCGCGCTGATCTTCGTGATCGCCACCAACCCCGGCGTCCGGGGGCAAGCCTATTCCATCGCCCACGGTCTGCCGGTGATCGGCCCGGTGTTGCAGTCGCGTGAGATCGCGTCCTGGGCACGGCTGACCGCCTTTGCCTTGAACAACAACGTGCCCATCCTGTCGGCGGCCGCCCTTTCCCGCGCGGCGGTGCCGACCGGGCCGTTTCGTGCCGGGCTGGACCGGCTGGAAGGCGATCTGCGCGCGGGCATTACGCTCGAAAACTCGCTGGCGGCGCATACCAATCTGGAAGCGATGGATCTCAGCATGATCCGCGCAGGTCAGAAGTCCGGCGCGGTCGGCCCCATGTTCGGGTTCATGGCCGACAACTACGAGGCGCGCCTGCGCGACCGGATGAAACAGATGACGGCCCTGCTCGAGCCTTTGGCCATCGCGATGATCTCCCTCGTGGTCGGGGTGGTGGCCCTCTCGCTCGTGCTCGCCCTCTCCAGCGTCTACGAAGGCGTGGTGTGAAACAGCATCGCCAGAGGTCGGGCTTCACCTTGATCGAGGCGCTGGTGGCGCTGGCGATCGCGGCCATGACCATGACCGCCATCTTCCAGCTTCAGGTTCAGATGGCGCGGGGACAGCGACGCGCCCAGGCCGTGCTCCAGCAGGTGACAACCCAGGAAAATGCTCTGGCCCTGGTTCGCGACATCAACTTCATGGAACGGCCCAGCGGACAGTTCGTCGTGCCGGGCGAAGAGGTGATCCGCTGGAGTGCGGAGCCCAGGGGTGCCGCCAGACGGAACGTCTCTGCCGGCAGCGCCGGGCGTTATGAGGTGCAGCTTTACGAAGTCACGGTCCGGATCGAACGCCCGGGCGGCCGGAGCCCGCCGGATATGGTCATCGAGCGGGTCGGATGGCGGCGTCTGGATACCTCCGAGACGGTGCTCTTCTAGGGCATGATTCACGCACTCGGCTGGACCCACCACAGGGGCCCACCTCAAACGATCATGCCCTAGCTCCTGGGGACCAGACGAATCTCGAACAGCCTGGGCCAGTTCTTGCCGGTGACGAACAGTCGCCGACCGGCCGCGTCCCAGGCGATGCCGTTCAGGACGTCGTCGTTCGGATCATTGACGGGGTCGGGCAGGATGCCGGTCAGATCGATGACGCCCCTGACCACGCCGGTGGCCGGGTCGATGCGCAGGATGAAGTTGGTCTGCCAGACATTGGCGAAGACTTCGCCGTCGATGTACTCCAGCTCGTTCAGCTTGCGCACCGGGCGGCCGCGGTAGGTGACCGGGACCATGCCGGTCTGGGTCAGGGTCTCGGGGTCGAAGAAGCGCAGGCTGGCCGAGCCGTCCGACAGGATGATGCGGGTCGCGTCGCGGGTCAGGCCCCAGCCCTCTCCCTCATAGGACCAGGTGCCAGCGGGATCGAGGTCGTCGGCGTCCCAGATGAAGCCATGGCCGCCCTGCCAGGTCAGGGTCAGGATGCGGTCGGCCCAGTCGGTCAGGCCCTCTCCGAAATGCTCGAGCGGCAGGTCCTTCCTCGTCAGCACGATGCCGTCCTCCAGCCGCACGCGGCGGACGCTGGAGGGGTGGCGGCCCGTACTCTCGATCAGGACGCCGTCCCGATAGATCAGCCCCTGGGTGAAGGCTGTCGGATCGTGCGGATAGGTGTTGACGACCTCATAGCCATAGACCGGCGGGGCGGGCGGCTGGGGCGCGGCCTGCGTCGCGGGCGCGGGCGCAGTCTGGGCCACGGCGGCCGGGGCGGCTGCGAGGACCACAAGCCCGATCAGGGCCGACGTCAGCGACACGGCGCGCATCTTTATCATCCGTTCGGATCGGCGGCGGCGCGAGCCTCGGCGGCCCGGGCTTCGGCCTCGGCCCGGTCGGCCACTCCACGCGCGTGGAGGGCCTGGTCCTTCTTCGATGTCGCCGCTCGACCCAGCATGTTCAGCGCCTCCACCCCGGCCGAGAAGGCCATGGCGGCATAGATGTAGCCCTTGGGCACATGGACCCCGAAGCCGTCCGCGATCAGGACCAGACCGATCATCAGCAGGAAGCCCAGGGCCAGCATCACCACGGTCGGGTTCTTGGCGATGAAATTGGCCAGGGGATCGGCGGCCAGCAGCATGACGGTCACGGCGGCCAGCACGGCCACGACCATGATCGGCAGGTGCTCGGTCATGCCGACGGCCGTCAGGATGGAATCGATCGAGAACACCAGGTCCAGGATGATGATCTGGACGATCGCGGACCCGGCGTTGGAGATCATCACGTCCTTCTTGTCGAGGACGTCATGCGAGGGCGTGGGATCGACCGTGTGGTGGATTTCCTTGGTCGCCTTCCAGATCAGGAAAAGCCCGCCCGCGATCAGGATCAGATCCTTCCACGAGAACTCATTGCCCATGACCGAGAAGACCGGCTGAACCAGCCCGACCAGCCAGGCGATGATCGAGAGCAGCCCCAGCCGCATGAGGAGGGCCAGGGCGATGCCGATGCGCCGCACCCTCTGGCGGTCTTTCTCGGGCAGCTTGTTCGACAGGATCGAGATGAAGATCAGATTGTCGATCCCCAGCACCACCTCCATCACAACGAGCGTGACCAGGGCGGCCCAGGCGGCGGGGTCGCTCAGCAGGGGGGTGATGGAATCGAGCATCGAGGAGTCCGGAAACAGTGAAGGGGTGCGGCGTTTCGACCCGTATAGCGTATCCCGCACGCGCGGGTACCCCCGGGGCGACTGCGACACATTCGTAGGGACCCCAGGGTCCAGGGCCGTAATGCAAAGGCCTCCCGGCGCGAACCGGGAGGCCTTTCCTCGTCCGGCGAACCGGAAGGACCCTACTTCAGCGCGTCGCGCACCTTGGCGGCGATGTCGGCGAAGCCTGTGCCGTCCATGGCGATCGCGGCCAGGACCTTGCGGTCCAGCTCGATCCCGGCCCTGGACAGGCCGTGCATGAACTGGCTGTAGGTGAAGCCTTCCTGACGGGCGGCGGCATTGATGCGCTGGATCCACAGGGCGCGGAAGTTGCGCTTGTTGATGCGGCGGTCGCGATAGGCGTACTGCCCGGCGCGGTCAACGGCGGCCTTGGCCGTGCGGATGGTGTTCTTGCGGCGACCCGAAAAGCCCTTGGCCTGTTCGAGAACCTTCTTGTGTCTGGCGTGTGAAACGACGCCGCGTTTGACGCGAGCCATGATTTATTCCTTCAAATTCTTTGCGATGAGATCCGTCCGGTGCGCGCGCCGATCAGGCGTACGGCATGTAGGACTTGATCTTTTTGGCGTCGGCATCGGCCATGACCGAGGTGCCGCGGTTCTGGCGGATGTATTTGGAGTTATGGCTGATCAAGCGGTGACGCTTGCCCGCAACCCCGGCCTTGACCTTGCCTGTCGCGGTGAATTTGAAGCGCTTCTTGGCGCCTGACTTGGTCTTCAATTTGGGCATTTCAGTTCCTTCTTATGGGGCTACCGTCCTTCGGACTGCTTGAGCCCGACGCTGGATCCCCCGGATTTAAGAACCGCCCAGGCATGCCTGTGAGCCCGGCGGTTCGTTACGCGAAGGCGCGGCTAGTAGCGGAACCGGCGCGACAGGGCAAGCGGAGTCACCCGGCCGGCAGCGGAACCGTCGATTGCCGTGCCACCGCCCGGCCGGCATTGACCGCCATCAGCGCCGCCGGGATCATCAGGGCGGCTCCCACGGCCAGGGGCCAGTCGTGGCCGAGGCCGGAGAACATGGCGCCCGCCACCACCGGTCCGAACATCCGCCCTGACGAACTGGCCGCCATGTTCAGCCCTAGCATGGCCCCCTGACGGTCGGGGGGCGTGGCACGCGAGATCATGGCGGAGATGTTGGGCATGGTCATGGCCATGCCGAAGGCCCCCACGCTCATCGCCACCGGCACGGCCCAGCCGACCGGGGCCAGCATCTGGCCCAGAAGCCCACAGCCGAACAACAGACAGCCGACCGCCAGCATCCGGCTTTCGCCGAACCGCTGCGACAGCCGCCCCGTGACTGCCGACTGGCAGATCACCGACACGATGCCGACCGCCATGAAGGAAAAGGCTACCTCGCGCGCGCCCCAGCCGAAGCGCGCGCCCGTGAACAGACCGAAGGTCGATTCCATGCCCGAGAACCCGGCCATATAGATCAATGTGACCAGGATCACCCGCGACACCACCGGATTGGCGGCCGCGTCCCTGACGCCGCCGAGGAAGGGGGCCCGGGCCGGTGCAGGGCCGTCACGCCGGACGAGGCTCTCCTTCAGCAGGAACAGGACCCCCAGCGCCGCCAGGATCGCCAGTCCGCAGGCGGCGAAGATCGGCAGCTGATAGCCCAGCCGGCCCAGGTCCTCGCGCACCAGAACGCCGCTCAGGCCCGGCCCGGCGATGAAGCCGGCCCCGAAGGCCGCCCCGATCAGCCCCATGCGACCCGCGCGCTTCTCGGGCGGAGTGACGTCGGCGACATAGCCCTGGACCGTCGAGACATTGCCGGCCCCCAGGCCGGTGAACAGCCGGATGCCGATGGCGACCCAGATGTTGGGGGCGAAGGCCAGCATCAGATAGCCGACCGCATTGGCCGCGACCGTGATCAAAAGCACCGGCTTGCGCCCGATCCGGTCCGACAACCGGCCCCAGAACGGCTCGGCGAAGAACTGCCCCACCGAATAGGCCGAGAACATCAGCGCGACCTGCCAGGGCGCGGCCTTCAGGCTCTCGCCGAAGAACGGCAGCAACGGCACGACCAGGCCGAACCCGACCAGATTGATGAAGACGATGGCGAACAGCACCGCCAGGGCGCGCCGGTCGCTGTGGTCGGTCGGTGCCGGGGCCGGTGACTGGATCATAATGTCTTCTAGTCCGGCGCGGCCGGGACCGCGAGAGCCCGCGACGACGCGGTTCAGTCCGGCGGATTGTAGCGTTGAAGGAAGGCGACGGTCTGCGTCAGCATCTGGCTGCGGGTCTCCTCGCCGGACAGCCAGTGGTCTTCGCCCGGAAGCTCCACCAGATCGAACGCCTTGCCCGCGCGCCGCAGGGCCGAAGCCATTGTGCTGGTCTGGCTGAAGGGCACCACAGTGTCGTCGCGGCCATGGATCAGCAGGATCGGAATCTCGACCCGGTCCGCCAGCCGTGCGGGCGACAGGGCGTCCAGCGAGGCGTCCGTGCTGCGTTCGGTGCCCATGAACCGGTTCCAGTATCGGTTGGTCCCGTTGTTGCGGCTCCCATTCCGGTCAGCCGTCCAGCGCAGCATATCCCGCAGGTCGGACACGCCTGCGACCGACACCGCGCAGCGATAGACCCCGACATCCAGGGTTGCCCCGGCCAGGGCCGCATAGCCGCCGTAGCTGGCACCGACGATACAGACCCGTGAGGGATCGATCATCCCCTGGTCCGCCAGCCAGCGGACACCGTCGGACAGATCGGTCTGCATCTTCCGGCCCCATTCACCGAAACCGGCCTCCAGATGGGCCTGGCCGAGCTCCGAGGAGCCCCGGAAATTCGCCTGCAACACGGCATAGCCCCGCGAGGCCAGCGCCTGCGCCCACCAGTCGAACTCCAGATAGTCCCTGGCGGCGGGGCCTCCATGCGGTAGCACGATCAACGGCAGGTTTTCGGGCTCGGTCACGCCCGGCGGCAGGCTCAGATAACCCGGGATCTCCAGCCCGTCGGCCGCCGAATAGGTGATCGCGCGAATCTCGCCCACCCGATCGTTGGTGACGAGGGGATAGGCCTCACCCAGGAGGCTGCCGGTCGCCCGATCCAGATCGACGAAGAAGTAACGGCCGGAATCCTGCGATCCCGAGGTGAAGACGACGGCCTGGCGCATGTCGTGGCTCCACGACCGCAGTCGGGGACGATAACCCTCGAAGGCTGCGAGGATGGATCGCCAGGCCCGACCCGCCGCCGGATCGATGAATGCATAGCGTTCGCCATCGGCGTCATCGAACCGGGCTCCGATCAGCCGACCTGTCTGCGGATGGTAGATCAGTTCGTCGGGATTTCCGTCGAAGGGCATGGGACGCCAGTTCCCGTTGAGGCCAATCAGCTTCCAGGCCGGATCTGAACCGTCTTCGGACGGCGCAAGGACGGTCAGGCTGTCTCCGTCCGGCCCGATGCCGTCGACCGTCGGCGTATCGATCAGGGCCGTGATTGACCAGATCGAGCGCCAGGACCCCGGACCCGGCCTGGTCTGCAGCGCCCAGGCACCGTCACGCTCATTATAGGTCACCCGGGCCAGACGCTGGCCGTCGCGGTCCAGAACATAGCCCGTCGTTTCTCGCGAGCCCCCCTCCAGCCGGCGCACGGCCATGGTTGTCGGGTCCAGAGCCAGCAGGTCTGGTTCGTAGCTTACGTCGTTGATCGCTTCGAACACCACGGTCGGCTTGCCGTCCATCTGGACGACCTCGATCGAGAAACTGGCTTCAAAGGCGTTGGGCACACGATCGAAGATCGAACGAAGCCGGCCCGTCTGCAGGGCGTAGATCTGTCCGGAGACGGCCTCGATATCCACGCCGCTCGGCCAGCGCTGGGTCGAGGATGTGACGATGAGCACATGCTCATCGTCCACCCAGACAAGGTCGCGCACCTTCACATCACCGATCCGGGCACCGCCGAGCAGACCGGCATCGGGCAGGCTCTGGATCAGGACGAAGCGTTCATCGCCTTCTGTCTTGACGACCGCCAGCCTGTCGCCAGAGCCAGACAACTGCGCCCGCTCGAAGGCGGGAAGCCGGCCATAGGCCTCGATCGGGGCCGGCTCGGGCCCCGCACGGGATTGCGCCTGTGCCACGCCATGAACGCACAGCAGGCACAGTGCCGCCACCCAGCCGATACGCGACATACAGACTCTCCGGCCACAATCCCGGCGCAACCATAACAGGCTCCCGGGGGTCGGACAGGCCCCCCGATCAGGAAGGCGATCGCCTCAGCCGGGATCGGGGCTACTTCGGCGCCAGGATCATGATCATCTGGCGGCCCTCCATGCGGGGCGCATATTCGACCTTGGCGATCTCGTCGAAGTCGGCCTGGACCTTGTTCAGCAGCTTCATGCCCAGTTCGGGGTGGGCCATTTCGCGGCCGCGGAAGCGCAGGGTCACCTTGACCTTGTCGCCCTCGTCGAAGAAGCGGTGCATGGCCTTGGCCTTCACCTCATAGTCGTGGGTATCGATATTGGGGCGGAGCTTGATCTCTTTCAGCTCGACGACCTTCTGGCGCTTGCGGGCCTCGGCCTTCTTCTTCTGCTCCTGGAAGCGGAACTTGCCGTAATCGAGGATCTTGGCGACGGGCGGCTCCGACGTCGAGACGATCTGAACCAGATCCATGCCCGCCTCCTCGGCGGCCTCCAGCGCGGCGGAGGTCGGCATCACCCCCTGCTTCTCGCCGTTCTGATCGATCAGCAGAACGCGCGGTGCGCGGATGTCCTGGTTCATAGGGGGGCCGTCCTTGGTGGGCGGCTGGTTCATCGGACGGCGAATGAGCGTCGTTTCCTTGTGTTTCTGAAAGCGCAATAATGTCGCAGGGGGCAGCGCACGGCATACCGCCGCGTTCCCTCACAAAGCGTATATGCCCGTGAAACGGCCGTTCTTCAAGGCGTGACGGGGGGCGGGTCGCCGATCCAGCGGTCATGCAGCGCGATCACGGCCTCGAAGACACGCTGGGTCGTCAGGGCCTCGATGGGTGCGAACTCGCCCCGGTTCGGGTTGGAGGCGGCGATGGCGGTGCGCGGGCCGCGCGGGCCGTACAGCCACCATTCGGTCGGGCCGAACAGACCCAGGGTCGGTTTCCCCGCTGCGGCGGCCACATGCATCAGGCCGGAATCGTTGCCGACGAACAGGGCGGCCCGGTCGATGGCCGCGGCGGAACACAGGATGTCGCCCTGGCCTACGCAGTCGATGCCGCGCGGTCCGGCCGCCTCCAGCGCCGGGGTCGCGGGCGGCCGGTCGCCGGGTCCGCCCACAGGCATGAACCGCCAGCCCTCGAAGCGCGGCTCGGCCTTCAACCTCTCGACCAGCTCGCCCCAGCGGTCGGCGGGCCAGCTCTTGCCCGGCTGATGGGCGATAGGCGCCAGGGCGATGATCGGGCCGGGCGCCGTCTCCAGCTGCGGGTCGATCACGGCCGCCGCCTCGGTTCGCGCACGATCATCGATGAACAGCTCCGGCTCCAGCGGCCGGTCGGATCCCATCAGGCGCGAGACCATCTCCACCTTGGGCAGTCCCGTCTCCCAGCGGCGGTTGTAGATCACCCGCCGGTCAGCCCGGACCAGATAGGCCAGGGCCGAGCCGCGAATGTCGATCACCAGGGCCCAGCGGGTGCCGACGACCTGTCGCCACAGCTCCAGCCAGTGTCCGGCGGCCTTCTTCTTGTCCAGCACGATAACCCGCTCCACCCCCGGCGCCGAGCGGAAGAAGGGCGCGGGCGGGCGGCCACAGGCGACGGTGATCCCGGCCCCCGGCACCTGACGCGCAATCTCTCGCAGGATCCCCGACGAGATCACGCAGTCGCCGATGCGGTTGGAGGTGACGAACAGGACCTTGTTGCTCATGAAGGGGTCATATCGTCCTCCGTCACGAAGCGCGAGCCGCCATGATCCAGACCCTGACCCGCCCCGACGGCGAGACCCTGGCCTTCAAACGGGTCGAGGGGACCGGCCCGACCGTCCTCTGGATCGGCGGCTTCCGCTCCGACATGGAGGGCACCAAGGCGCTGGCTCTGGACGTCGCCGCCCGCGAGCGGGGCTGGGCCTTCGTCCGCTACGACCATTTTGCGCACGGGCAGTCCTCGGGCGACTGGCGTCAGGCGACCATCGGGCGCTGGCGCGAGGATGCGATCGGCCTGATCGACAGTATCGACGGCCCGGTTCTCCCGGTCGGCTCGTCGATGGGGGGCTGGGTCAGCCTGCTCGCCGCCCTGGCCCGGCCCGAGCGGATGGCAGGGCTGGTGCTGGTCAATCCGGCCCAGGATTTCACCGAGAGCCTGATGTGGCCGTCCCTGCCCGATCACGTCCGCCAGACCATCCTGCGCGACGGCGAGGCGACGATCGTGGAACCGGGGCTGGGCGAATACGTCCTGACGGCGCGGATGTTCGAGGAGGCGCGCGACTGGCTGCTGCTGGACGGGCCTATCGCCATCACGGCTCCGGTCCATGTCCTGCAGGGCCGCGCCGACGACACCGTGCCCTGGACCCATGCGATGAAGCTGGCGGAGCGGTTGACCGGCGGCGACGTGCGTCTGGACCTGATCGAGGGCGGCGACCACCGTCTATCGACCCCTCGCGACCTGGACCGCCTGATCGCGGCTGTCGAGGCGATGCGTCAGCCCCGGGTATGAGCGCTCAACAGGGTGTCCAACCGGTCCAGGCCGGGGACGCTGGAGTTGCAGACGTCAGACACGCCCCCGGGAGACGGTCCGAATGAACGTGCATGTTCGCCCCGTTCTCATGGGTTGAGGTCGAGGCTCCAGGAGCCGATACAGCGGCGCATGAGCGACACGCCCCCCGCCGACATGACCTATGCGCGCTATCTGGACCTGGACCGGCTGCTGTCGGCCCAGACCCCTCTCAGCGACCAGCACGACGAGATGCTGTTCGTCGTCATTCACCAGGCCAAGGAGCTCTGGCTCAAGCAGATCCTGCACGAGGTCGCCCTGGCCAAGACCCTGGTGCGCTCGGGCGACCTGGTTCCGGCCTACAAGAGCCTGGCCCGGGTCAGCCGCATCCAGGCCGTGATGACCCAGAGCTGGGACATTCTGGCGACCATGACGCCGGCCGACTATCTGATGTTCCGGGGCGTGCTGGGGTCCAGTTCCGGCTTTCAGAGCGACCAGTTCCGGCGTCTGGAGACCATGCTGGGCCTGAAGGATCCCAAATTCCTGGTGTTCCAGGAAGACCGGCCCGAGGCGCACGCCGCCCTGTCGGCCGCCCTGGCCGCGCCCAGTCTCTATGACGACGCCCTGTCGCAACTGGCAGCGGCGGGCATGGGCGTGCCCGAGGCCGTCCTGAACCGCGACGTCAGCCAGCGCTATGTGCCCGACGAGGCCGTCGAGGCCGCCTGGCTGGAGGTCTATCGCGACACCGGTCGATGGTGGGAACTGTACCAGCTGGCCGAGAAGCTGGTCGATCTGGACGACGCCCTGGTCACCTGGCGGCACAAGCATGTGGTGACGGTGGAGCGCATCATCGGACGCCGTCGAGGCACGGGTGGCACCGACGGTGTCGGCTATCTGTCATCGACGCTGGAGCGGCGTTGCTTCCCGGAGCTGTGGTCGTTGCGCACCCGGCTCTGACAACCCTGCGGGCGGTCGGGCGGCTCAGTCTGCAGGAAAGGGAATGGTGGACGCGACAGGGATTGAACCTGTGACCCCCTCGATGTCAACGAGGTGCTCTCCCGCTGAGCTACGCATCCGCCAAGACGGTTCCGGACAGGTCCGGAACGGGAAGGAGCGGTCTATACCCCAGCCCATGCGAAGCCCGCAAGGGCGAAACCGGGGCGATAGTCAGGCCGCCGCGCACATCTTGTCGACCTCGGCGACCAGGTCGCGCAGATGGACGGGCTTGGACAGGACCTTGGCCTGGGGGCTGGCCTGGGCGGCGCTCAGGGCGACGGCCGCGAAGCCGGTGATGAACATGATGCGCAGGCCGGGCTGGCGGGTGGCGGCCACGCGGGCGACCTCGATCCCGTCGGCACCGGGCATCACGATATCGGTCAGCAGAAGGTCGTAGGGGCCACCTTCCAGAGCGTCGATGGCTTCGTCGCCATTCTCGCAATCCACCACCTCGTGTCCTGCCCGTTCCAGCGCACGGGTCAGGAAACCTCGCAGCGATGCGTCGTCTTCGGCCAACAGGATGCGCGCCATGCTTTTCGTCGTCCCCGGTTCAGACCAACAAACTAGGCCGACAACGGTAAACCGGCCATGAAATTCATCGATCCGGCGACCGTCCGGGCTGTGGATGACGGGCAAAAACAGTCTATGCGGGTCGGGTGACCCCTGAGCTGAACCCGCATCCGCTGCCTTCGATCCCGTCGGGCGACGTGTTCGACATCGTCTGGCCCCGGGTTCCGTCGGGACGTCTGGTCTTTGCCTCGCCGCACTCCGGGGCTCACCGGCCCGATGACATGCGGCCTGTCCCGGGCCTGTCCCCGCTGACCCTGAGAAGCGCCGAGGACGTGGCCGTGGATCGCCTGATCGCGGTCGGCGCCGATCATGGTGTTCCGGTCCTGAACGCCCGGATCTCGCGCGCCTATCTGGATCTCAACCGATCTCCGACCGAACTCGATCCGGTTCTGATCGAGGACGCGCCGACGGCCGAGCCGACCGGCAAGGTCGCCGCGGGGTTCGGCGTGGTTCCGCGGCGTGCGGGCGACGGCACCCCGCTCTACGACCGCCGGCTCTCGCTGGCCGAGGCCGAGGGGCGGATCGCGCGGGTTCACACGCCCTATCACTCGACACTGCGGGATCTGATGACTGCCGCCAGGCACCGCCACGGCATGGCCCTGCTGGTCGACTGGCATTCGATGCCGTCCCGGGCGGCCGGTGTGCCGGGCCGGGGGCAGAGGAGCGTGGACATCATCCTGGGAGACCGTCACGGGGCGGCCTGCCGGTCGGCGACATCGCGACGCGCGCGCGCCCTGTTCGAAGCCCGGGGCTGGCGGGTCGGGCTGAACGCGCCCTATGCCGGCGGCTATGCCACCCAGCACTGGGGGCGACCCGGGGCTGGTTTTGAAGCGATCCAGGTCGAGATCAACCGCGCCCTCTATCTGGATGAGCGCACCCTGGACCCCTCGTCGGACTATGAGAGCTTCAGGGCCGCCCTGGCCGAGGTGATCGCTGAACTGGCCGCCGAACCGGGCCGCTGACCGGCTGTGGCCAGGGCCAAAAAAAAGCCGCGCCCGTGGGCGCGGCATAAAGTCTATAGGGAGGAAACGCCCAGGAAGGGCAAGACGCCCGGAGGCGTCGAAGTTCAAGTTAGGTTGCAATGCACAATACGTCAAGCAAGGTTTAACGCGCCTGCGATCACGCCGTGTTACCGACCGAAATGCCCTTGTGGTGTGATGCAAGCGATTTCACGGCAGGAAACGGGCGCGCCCGTGATCGTCCATTATATTGCAGTGCAAAATGTCAGCTTCCGGGTGCGCGATTGATTTCGATCAGCCGTCTTGCCGTACGAATGGCCCGCGCGGCCGGCGAGGCCGACTGACGCCAGACCAGCAGGGCGAACGCCGACAGCACCCCGGCCGCCAGCCAGATCGGCCCGAACAGCCACGCGGCGGCGGCCAGGGCGAAATAGTATCCCCTGACCCCCTGGCTGAAGGCGGCAAGGGCGGGATTCAGCACCTCGGCTGTGGCCTCTCCGAAAGCGATCCTGTCGCCCTCCGAATGCACTTCCGGCGCGGCCCCGATCAGGGCCAGCGCATAGTTCATCTGCCGGATCGACCAGATGAAATCGAGCAGGCCGCGCGCCAGGCAAAGCAGCACCAGGCCCAGCTTGGCCTCAAGCAGTTTGACCGGCACATCCTCCGCACCGACGGCGGTGAACCCCTGCAGGGCCTGATCGCCGCCGAACAGGATGCCGCCGACGCCCGCGATCAGCAGCAGGTTGGACGAGGCGAAGAACGAGCCCGAATTGATCGAATGCCCCAGAAGCTGGCTGTCCAGAAGCCGGATCTCCCGGTGCGTCATCGCCGTCATCCAGGCATGGCGAATGGTCAGCATGTCGGAGTTCAGCGATCCGCTGCGGTGGGCCAGGACGCGCAGCAAAGGGTCGTAACCCAGCCAGCACAGGAAGAAGAGCGCCAGCGCCAGCCCGTCGATTGCCGTCATTGCCCCGCTGCCTCCGTTCGCGCGGCCCGCCATCGCGGCTTGCCGTGCGGCGCTGCAGGCCCTATCACGCCTGCCTCTCTTTCGCAGTCGCACAATCGAGCCCGGTATGAATCTCGACGCTATTCCCGTCGGACCCAACCCGCCCTGGGACATCAACGTCGTCATCGAAATCCCGCAGGGCGGCCTGCCGGTCAAGTATGAGATGGACAAGGCCTCGGGTGCCCTGTTCGTCGATCGCTTCCTGCATACGTCGATGTACTATCCGGGCAACTACGGCTTCATCCCGCACACCCTGTCGGACGACGGTGACCCCTGCGACGTCATCGTGCTGAACCCGACGCCGGTGGTGCCGGGCTGTATCATCCGTTCGCGCCCGATCGGCGTACTCAAGATGGTCGACGAGGCCGGTGGCGACGAGAAAATCCTGGCCGTGCCGGTCGACAAGCTGAACCCCTACTACACCGACATTGCCAGCTACCGGCAGCTGCCGACCATCCTGGTCGAGCAGATCGAGCACTTCTTCAGCCGCTACAAGGACCTGGAAAAGGGCAAGTCGGTCACGGTCCGGGGCTGGGGCGACGCCGGCGAGGCCGCCGAGCTGATCGCCGTCGGCATGCGCGCCCATGAAGACGCCCAGGCCGCCAGGGCCAAGGGCAAGGCCGCCAACGCCGCCTGATTGCCGCAGGGACAGGCATCCCCATATGGCGGGGATGACGACGCTCTCGATTCTTGACCTCGCGCCGGTGCCTGATGGGTCCGATGTGTCGCGGGCCCTGGCCAATACCATCGACCTGGCCCGCCAGGCCGAACGGCTGGGCTACAACCGATACTGGCTGGCCGAGCATCACAACATGGCCGGCATCGCCTCGGCAGCGACCTCGGTTGTGATCGGGGCCGTGGCGGCGGCGACGACGTCCATCCGGGTCGGCGCGGGCGGCGTCATGCTGCCGAACCATGCACCCCTGGTCATCGCTGAGCAGTTCGGCACCCTGAACGCGCTGTATCCGGGCCGGATCGACCTGGGCCTGGGCCGCGCGCCCGGGTCCGACATGGCGACCGCCAGGGCGCTCCGCCGCACCCTTGCCAGCGACGGCGACAGCTTCCCCCAGGACGTGATGGAGCTGATGCACTGGTTTGAACCGGCCACCGACGATCAGCGCATCCGCGCCAACCCCGGCGAGGGCCAGTCGGTGCCGGTCTGGATTCTCGGCTCCTCGACCTACGGGGCGCAGCTGGCGGCGCATCTGGGCCTGCCCTACGCCTTCGCCAGCCATTTCGCCCCGGGCGAGATGATGTCGGCGATCCGCATCTATCGCGAGACGTTCCGCCCCTCGGCGCGGCTGGCCAGGCCCTATGTGATGCTGGGGTTCAATGTCTTCGCCGCCGATACGGATGCCCAGGCCCAGGCGCTGTTCTCCTCGGTCCAGCAGGCCTTCGTGAACCTGCGATCGGGGCGGCCCGGCAAGCTGCCGCCCCCCCGGCCCGGCTATGCCGACGCCCTGGACGAGGGCGAGCGGGCCATGATCGGACAGGCCCTGGCCTGTTCCGCCGTCGGCTCGCCCTTGACCGTGCGGGCGGCCGTGGACGCCTTTGTCGCCCGGACCGGGGCCGATGAGTTGATGGTCACCAGCCAGATCTGGGACCCGGCCGCGCGCGTGCGATCCTATGAACTGCTGGCCGAGGCGATGCGGCCCATGGCTCTGGCAGGCTGATCAGGAATGTGTGCCGACGGCACCGGGCGCGGGATTCAGCCCCAGAGCGGCTGAGACCCCGGCGAAATGGTCCGACCACGAGGGTGCGCTGTAGGGTGGCGGCTCCGGCCGCCGCTGCATCGCCGCCTCGATCGCCGCCAGCCAGCCGACTCCATCCAGTGGATCGATCAGCTGCGCCCCCGGTACAAGCTCGCGATGCGCGGGAATGTCGGAGGCGATCAGCGGAATGCCCAGGGCGCAGGCCTCCACCGCCGGCAGGTCGAATCCTTCCACGGAGGAGGGGGCAAGAACGGCGCAGGCACCGGCCATCAGATCGGCCAGTACGCTATCCGGAAGGTCTGAAGCCTGGTGGACCAGACCGCGAAGGGGCGGTGATCGCTCGAGATGATCCAGAACCGCCTCGTTTTCCCAGCCATAGCGACCGACCAGGACCAGCTGGGGGGCTTCGGCCCCCCGCTTCTCGGCCAGACGGCGCCACAGGGTCAGCAGAAAGGCCAGGTTCTTGCGCGCCTCGATCGTCCCGACATGGACGAAATAGCGGCCCTTCGGCGCATCGTTCCGGGCGCTCACGAACGACGATTCCAGACCCAGGTGGATCGCATTGATCGGGGGCGGATCGAGACCTTCGCGGGCTGCAAAGGCACACAGCTCCTGGGCGGTGTATCGCGAGTTGACCAGAATGCGCGAGGCGTGCCGCAGCGTGCTCAAGACACGCTCCCTGTGCTTGTCGCCGTCGCCGGGTCGACAGAACTCGGGGTGGGTGATGGGGATCAGATCGTGCAGCATCACGATCCGCTCGATGCCACGCGCTGCAAGGGATGCCAGGATCGTGGCGTCGACCAGGCCCGTATGGCCCACGTTGAAATACAACGCACTGTCCGGCAGCACGCCGACCTGTCGCGGTTGCGGGCCGCTGAGAAAGCGCCACAGCCGCGACGCCGCGTCAATCCTGGCGACGGGCGGCGGTGGCGTTCCCATGATCGATTCGGGCGCGCGCCCCGGCGTGGCCAGGGCCGCGAACAATCGTCCTTCGTCGGCGGTGAGGGCTCGCTCCGACGCACCGCCGGTCCAGCGCGCCCGCAGGCCCAGGACGCAGCCGCGGAACCACACCGGGTCCAGCACCACCAGCTTTTCCTTGCGGGTCCTGACGGCCGTGACCGCAAGATCAGGACGCGACAGCAGCCATTCGGCATAGGCCAGACAGACGCGGTCCACGCCCGTCGGCGCAGTGCGCTCGGCGCGGCTGACCAGCCGGCTGGCATCGAAGAGCACGGACAGGGTCAAGCCGGACCCCCGACCGCAGCACCGCCCTCGCGGCGCATCCGCACCATCGAACGCCGCGGATCACGCCTCGAATCGTCAGGAAATTCAGTCAAATCCAGCTCTTCGGCGGGGTTGGCGCTCATCGGCGTAGACCCTCGAACTGCAAGGGTCAACCGGCCGCAACGGCTCAGGACAGGTAGCCGGCCTGCATCAGCTCGGCGACATGGACGATCGCCTGGGGCCGCCCGTCCCGGACGACGAACAGGTTGGAAATCCGGTTCGCCGTGAGCAGGTCGACGACGTCGCTCATCCGCTGGTCGGGGGTCACGGTGATCGGCTGCCGGCTCATCACGTCATCGGCCACCACGCCCGTGACGTCGGTTGCAAAGGCACGGCGCACATCGCCGTCTGTGATCATGCCCGCCAGCCTGCCGTCCTCGTCCAGCACGGCCACAGCGCCCTTTCGACCGGCGGTGATCGAGGCGACCACGTCCGCGAAACTGGCCTTCAGCGGCACCGTGGGTGGCGGGGCGTGGTTGTCGCCCATCCACTCCCGCACGCTCTGCAGGCTCATCCCCAGGGCTCCGCCCGGGTGATGCATGCCGAAATCCATGGCCGAGAACCCGCGGCGGTCCATCAACACCATGGCCAGGGCATCGCCCAGCGCCAGGGTCATCAGGGTCGAGGTCGTGGGCGCCAGGCCGTTCGGACAAGCCTCCGCCACGCTGGGCATGACCAGGGGGACCGCCGACATGCGGGCCAGGAAGGATGAGGCCCGCTGGGTCATGCCGATGACCGGAATGCCGTTGCGCTGGCAGAAGAGCAGGGGATCGCGCAGTTCGCGACTCTCGCCCGAGTTGGAAATGGCCAGCAGCGTCGTGTCATGACGCAACATCCCCAGATCGCCGTGGCTCATTTCAGCGGGATGGACGAAGAAGGCGTTGGTGCCGGTCGACGCCAGGGTCGCGGCGATCTTTCCGCCGATATGGCCCGACTTGCCGATGCCGGTGACGACGACATAGCCCGGTCGCGACAGGATGATGTCGCAGGCGCGCGCCACGCTTGAGTCCACCGTCCGCTCCAGCGCCTGCAGGGCCTCGATATTCAGCCGGATCACCGATCGGGCGTGCTCGGTCATCTCGCCGACGGCTTCGGGAGACGACATGATCTTGGCATCCAGAGACATGGCGACGGTTTAGCGAGCCGGGCCGCTGTAACGCAAGTTCACCGGTTCCGGGCCAACCTTTGCCGCTGTGGGGCGTTCGGGCACCAGGCACAAAGAAGACCGTCTGGACAGAATGCCGTCGAACGCCGGAACATCCACCCCATGCCTGCCGCTGCCGCCCGTCTGTGCGCGTGCGGGGCTTGCTCTCTTTCTCGACCTGGATGGCGTTCTGGCTCCCATGGCCAGCACGCCTGAGGCGGTGGTCGCCGATCCGCGCAGAACCCGTGTCCTGCGGGCGCTCGACCCGGCGCTGGAGGGGCGACTGGCCGTCATCAGCGGGCGAATCCTGTCGGAGATTGACCGGATCGCGGGCGGTGCCGCGCGCGCGGCGGCGGGCGTGCACGGCCTGCATCGTCGGCGCCGCGACGGATCCATCCACGCGATACCGCCATCGGCCGGCGTCGCTGTGGCCATCGCGAGCTTTCACGCCTTCGCCGCCGACCATCCGGGCGTGATCGTGGAGGACAAGGGCGTGTCCGCCGGCCTGCATTATCGCGGCGCGCCCCAGGCGGAGGCAGCGGCCCGGGCCCTGGCCGAAGCTCTGGCCGAGCGGGGCGGGTTGGAGGTTCAGCCTGGCAAGATGGTGGTGGAACTCAAGACCCCCGGTGCCGACAAGGGCACGGCCCTTTTGGCCTTCATGGCCGAACCGGCGTTCGCCGGGACCATGCCCGTGATGATCGGCGATGACCTGACCGACGAGGCCGGCTTCAGGGCCGCCGGGGCCCTCGGCGGTTTCGGCATCCTCGTCGGCGCCCCCCGCCAGACCGCGGCCCGATACGGCCTGACCGATGTCGATGCTGTTCTGACCTGGCTGGAAGCCGTCGCCACGGAGGTTCAGCCCGCATGACCGGTCCCGCCCCCGACCGCCCGTCGCTGGACCTCGCGCCCATCGGCAATTGCGCCATCGCGGCGCTGATCGACCGCACGGGTCGTTTCGTCTGGGCCTGCGCCCCCCGCGTCGACGGCGATCCGGTCTTTTCCGCCCTGATGGACGGACATGCACCCGGGCACGGCTTCTGGACCGTGGAGCTTGAGACCCTGGCCTCGGCCAGCCAGGCCTATGTCCGCAATACGCCGGTGCTCCGCACGATCCTGACCGCCGATGATGGATCGGCGATCGAGATCATCGATTTCGCCCCCCGTCATACCAAGCATGCGCGCACCTATCGGCCGCTCGCCTTTGCCCGGATCGTCCGGCCCTTGTCGGGAACGCCCCGCATCCGCATCCGCCTGCGCCCGTCCGCCGACTGGGGCGCGCGTCGGGCGGAGGCGACGTCCGGGTCGAACCACATCCGCTATCTGTGCACGGACGTCACCCTGCGCCTGACGACGGACTGTCCTGTGTCGCATGTGCTGGACGAGCGCGTCTTTCGTCTGGAATCCCCGCTGCACTTCTTTCTGGGGCCTGACGAAGGCTACGATCAGGAGGTCGGCCCCGGCATCGGCGCGACGCTGGAGCGGACCATCGCCTATTGGCGTGACTGGGTGCGCAGCCTCTACATCCCGCTCGACTACCAGGAAGCCGTCATCCGCGCCGCCATCACGCTGAAGCTCTGTGTCTTTGAGGAGACCGGAGCGATCGTAGCGGCCATGACCACCTCGGTCCCGGAGTTCCCCGAGAGCGGGCGGAACTGGGACTATCGGTATTGCTGGGTGCGCGACGCCTATTACACGGTGCGGGCGCTGAACCGTCTGGGTGCGGTCGATATCCTGGAGAACTACCTCGTCTATCTGCGGAACCTGGTGGATTCCTCGGCCGGGGGTCACGTCCAGCCGGTCTACGGCGTGGGGCTGGAAGAGGACATCGACGAGCGGATCGTGACATCGGTCGCGGGCTACCGGGGCATGAAACCTGTCCGGGTCGGAAATCAGGCGCGCGAACATCTGCAGCACGACGTGTACGGACAGATCGTCCTGCCACTGGTCCAGAGCTTCTACGACAGCCGCCTGCTGCGGGCCGGCACCATCGACGACTTCCATGCCCTGGAAAAGGTCGGGGACCGGGCCTTCGCCATGCACGACCAGGTCGACGCCGGCCTTTGGGAGTTCCGCACGATCGCCCGTGTGCACACCTATTCCTCGGTCATGTGCTGGGCCGCCTGCGACCGTCTGGCCAAGGCGGCCGACCGGCTGGGGCTCCACGACCGCGCCGTCGTCTGGACCGCGCGCGCGGCGATCATTCGGACGCGGATCGAGAAAGAAGCCTTTGTCCCGGAAGAAGGCCGGTTCGCCGCCAGTTTCGGCGGCCAGGAACTCGACGCCTCCCTGCTCCAGATGGTCGATCTGGGCTTTCTGGAGCCTTCGGACCCGCGCCAGATCGCGACCTTTCACGCCATCGAGCGTGATCTGAAAAAGGGCCCCTACCTGTTCCGCTATGTCGAGCCCGACGATTTCGGCGCGCCGGAAACCGCATTCAACTTCTGTACGTTCTGGTTCATCGAAGCCCTTCACCAGAACGGTCGCGATCAGGAAGCGCGCCAGATCTTCGACCAGATGCTGAGCCGTCGCACGCATGCCGGTCTGCTGAGCGAGGACATTGCGCTGGGCGACGACGAACTGTGGGGCAACTATCCGCAGACCTATTCCCTGGTCGGCATCATCAACTGCGCCGTCCTGCTCAGCCGCTCCTGGACGGATGTGCGATGAGCCGCCTGATCGTCGTCTCCAACCGCGTGTCGGCCCCGGTCGATCCCGCCGCCGGCTCGGCAGGCGGTCTGGCGATGGCGCTGTCGGCGGCCCTGCGCAAATACGACGGCCTGTGGTTCGGCTGGTCCGGCGAGACGACGGAGCATTTCACCGGGGCGCTCAAATACGAGGATCGGGCGGGCGTGACCGTCGCCCTGGTGGATCTCGAGGCGCAGGACGTCGACGAATACTACAATGGCTATGCCAACAAGACCCTGTGGCCGCTGTTCCATCATCGGGTGGACCTGACGGCCTATGAGCGGTCCTACGGCGAGGGCTATGAGCGGGTGAACCGCCGCTTCGCCGAGGTGCTGGCCCCGCTGCTGCAAGCCGATGACGTCATCTGGATCCATGACTATCACCTGATCCCGATGGCGCGGGACCTGCGGCGCCTCGGGGTCAGGAACAGGATCGGCTTTTTCCTGCACACGCCCTGGCCGGTGCGTCAGCTGCTGGTCACCCTGCCGCACCATCGGCGTCTGGTCGAAAGCCTGTTCGCCTGTGACCTGATCGGGTTCCAGACCCAGGAATGGCTGGACCTTTTCCGCGACTATGTGATCTCCGAGGTCGGTGGCGAGCTGTCCGGCTATGACGGGCTCGAAGCCTTCGGTCGCAAGGTCTGCGTCGGCGTCTTCCCCATCGGCATCGACGTCCAGGGCTTGCTCGACGCCCGCAACTCGCCGCAGGGCACCCGGACCTATGACCGGATGGCGGCGTCCTCCGCCTTCCGCTCCATGATGGTCGGGGTCGACCGGCTCGACTATTCCAAGGGGCTGGAGGAACGGATGCTCGGCTATGAGCAGTTCCTGCACGACAACGCTGACATGCGCGGCGATGTCTTCCTGGTCCAGGTCACGCCGATCAGCCGCGACGATGTCGACACCTACCAGGACATCCGCGCCCGGCTGGATGCCCTGGCCGGGCGGATCAACGGCGAATATGCCGATATGGACTGGCAGCCGATCCGCTATCTGAACCGCAGCTATCGCCGCGACCAGCTGGCGGGGATCTATCGCGCCGCCCGCGTCTGTCTGGTCACGCCCCTGCGCGACGGCATGAACCTGGTCGCCAAGGAATATGTCGCCGCCCAGAACCCGGAGGATCCGGGCATGCTGATCCTGTCGCGCTTCGCCGGAGCGGCCGAACAGATGGGCGAGGCCCTGCTGGTCAATCCTTTCAGCCGCGAGGAACTGTCCGACGCCATCAAGAAGGCCCTGACCATGCCGCTGTCGGAGCGGGTCCGGAAATGGCAGGCCCTGATGCAGGTCGTGCGCGACACCGACGTGGGGATCTGGCGTGACACCTATGTGGAGGCCCTGAACGGCGTGGAGATCATCGGCGACGGCGACGCGCCCTTCCATGGACACGCCGACGCCGCCTGACGCGATCAGGAGGCCGCGGCCAGCGAACCCGGGGCGTCGCGATCGCGCGCCCGCCTGTGGGCCGGTCGCGTCGACAGTCGTTCCAGATAGGCGTCGAACACCGGATTGTCGGGGAGATGCAGTCTGGCCCAACCCAGGGTCGAGCCGATCATGATATCCGCCGCCGTGAAACGATCGCCCATGAGCCATGGCCCAGCCGCCAGGGCCTTGATCAGCCGCTCCATCGCGGCGTCGTAGGAGGCCCTGGCGAAGGCATTTCGCTCGATTTCGCCGGTCATCCTCGAGAAAACCGACGGTTCCAGCTCGCCAGCCGTCCAGCTCAGCCAGGTCAGGAAGGCTCCCCGGTCGCGCGATCCCACCGGCGCGCCAAGCCCTGCGTCCGGGAACAGGTCGGTCAGGTACAGGGCCACGGCGGCCGATTCCGTGATCAGGGTCTGGTCATGGATCAGGGCAGGTACCTTGCCTTCGGGATGCGGGTTTCTGGGGTCTGGTCCACCGATCTTCTGGCCATTGCGGTAGGCGATGTCGCAGTATTCGATCGCCACGTCGGTCCCTAGTTCCTCGATCAGCCAGATGATCCGCGATGATCGGGTTTGAGGGGCGTGAAACAGGGTCAACATGATTTCGTCTCCATCCAGATCGGCCCTGGCGATGCGCCGCGCCGTCGATGGATTGACTACCGCCACCCTGCTGCCAGCATGCTGTCAGCAGCCGAAGCGCAGGATCGCGTCATGAGGAAAGCAGACCGCCTGTTCCAGATCGTCCAGCTTCTGCGCCGCACCTCGCGACCGCTGACAGCAGAGTCCATAGCGTCCGAACTGGAGACCTCCAAGCGCAGCGTCTATCGCGACATCGCCGCCCTGATGGCCCAGCGGGTGCCGATCCGTGGCGAGGCCGGGATCGGCTATGTGCTCGAGTCCGGCTTCGACATGCCGCCACTGATGCTGACTCCGGATGAGATCGAGGCGGCGGTGCTGGGGGCCCAGTGGGTGGCGGCCCGGTGCGATCCGGCGTTGGCACGCGCTGCACGCGACCTGATCGCCAAGATCGCCGCGATCGTGCCGGAACGCCTGCGTCCCATTGTTCTGGAGCCGGCGGTGGCTAGTCCGCCCAGTTGGGACATCCTGCCCGAGACGCTGGACATGGCGGCGATACGAGCCGCAATTCGCGGGGCGCGAAAGGTCGTCCTGAAATATCGTGATGAACGGGACGTCGAGAGCCGGCGCACCGTCTGGCCGATCATGGTCGCCTATCGCGAAACGACCCGGATCGTCGTCGCCTGGTGCGAGATACGCGACGATTTCCGCATGTTCCGGACGGACAGGGTCATTTCGGCCGAGGTGCTGGACGACCGCTATCCTGCCCGCCCCGCGACCTTGCGGGCACGATGGCGGGCTGAGATGAAGACGCGTTACAGCGTTGGGGATCAGTAGATCTCGAACAGCCCCGCCGCGCCCTGGCCGCCGCCGATGCACATGGTGACGACGCCGTACCTGGCCCCGCGCCGCTTGCCCTCGATCAGGACGTGGCCGGTCATCCGCGCGCCCGACATGCCATAGGGGTGGCCGATCGAGATCGCCCCGCCCGAGACGTTCAGCCGGTCCATCGGGATGCCGATCGTGTCGGCGCAATACAGCACCTGGGAGGCGAAGGCCTCGTTCAGCTCCCAGATGCCGATGTCGTCGACCGTCAGACCGTGGCGCTTCAGCAATTTGGGCACCGCATAGACCGGACCGATACCCATTTCGTCCGGCTCGCAGCCTGCCACGACCATGCCGCGATAGGCCCCCAGCGGCACCAGGTTGTGCCGCACCGCTTCGCCCGCCTCCATGATGACGCTGGCCGAGGCCCCGTCCGACAGCTGGGACGCATTGCCGGCGGTGATGAACTCGCCCTGCTGGATTTCCTCGCCGCCCCCGAACACGGGTTTCAGGCCCTTCAGCCCTTCCAGCGTGGTGTCGGCGCGATTGCCCTCGTCCTTCGACAGGGTCACTTCCCTGTTCGAGGCATGACCCGTCGCCTTGTCCACCACCTGCATGGTCGTCGTCATCGGCACGATTTCGGCGTCCAGGTAGCCGGCGGCCTGGGCGGCGGCCGTCCGTTGCTGGGATTGCAGGGCGTATTCGTCCTGGCGATCACGGCTGATGCCATAGCGGCGCGACACCACCTCGGCCGTCTCCAGCATCGACATATAGATGTGCGGCGACAGCTTCAGCAGCGCCTCGTCCTTCATCCGGTACAGGTTCATGTGCTGGTTCTGGACCAGAGAGATCGACTCCAGCCCGCCGCCGACGGCCATCTTCTGCTGGTCGACCACCACCTGTTTCGCCGCCGTCGCGATCCCCATCAGGCCGGAGGCGCATTGCCGGTCGATCGTCATGCCGGGCACGGACGAGGGCAGGCCCGCCGCCAGCGCGATCTGACGCGCCACATTCGTTCCGGTGCCGCCCTGCTGCAGGGCCGCGCCCAGGACCACGTCCTCGATCTCGGCCGGATCGACGCCGGCACGCGCCACGGCGTGTTTGACGGCATGGGCCCCCAGTTGCTGGGGCGCGGTGTCGTTGAACGCCCCGCGATAGGCGCGCCCGATGGGGGTGCGGGCGGTGGAGACGATGACGGCTTCACGCATGGCAGGCTTCCTTGTCGGGCGCCCGGCCGAAGGCTGGAGCGCGGTTTCCTCGTGCGCCGTCCGGCTTCTGTCGGCCGGTTCAACGGATGCATCAGACTTACGCGCCTGCCGTTGCGTCAAGGCAAGCGGTCAAGGCCCGATCAGGCGTGGGCCTTCCGGGCCTTGGTGAGTTCGATCATGCCCTGGGCGGCCCCCATCTCCGGAACGATCTCGCCGGTCCGGTCCGAGATCGCCTCGAACCGGGCGGCGACCTGATCGGCCGCGTCGTCGCCGACGATCCGCACGCCCTGGGTCAGGGTCACATAGGCCCGCTCGAAGCCCCCGGCCCCGGCCGCCAGGATGCAGCGCGTCGGCGCGTCCTGGCTGACCAGATAAAGCAGGCCCGGCGACACCAGTTCGGGCCCCAGCGCGTCAAGAGGCAGGGCCGCGCCCAGGTCTTCGGTCATTCGCGTATGGGCGGTGGGGGCCAGGCAGTTGACCCGGATGTCGTTCTTGGCCCCCTCGATGGCCAGGGTCTGCATGAAGCCCACCAGCGCCATCTTGGCGGCACCATAGTTGGCCTGGCCGAAGTTGCCATAGAGGCCGGACGACGACGTCGTCATCACGATCCGGCCATGGTTCCGCTCGCGCATCCCGTCCCACACCGCCTTGGTGCAGTGGACCGCCCCCATCAGATGCACATCGACGACAAAGCGGAAATCCTCGATCTCCATCTTGGCGAAGGACTTGTCGCGCAGGACCCCCGCGTTGTTCACCAGGATATCGACCGATCCCCATCTGGCGGTCGCCTCGGCCACCATGGCCTTGACCGCTTCGAAGTCCGTCACCGAGGCGCCGCTGGCCATGGCCTCTCCGCCCCTGGCCACAATCTCGGCCACCACGGCTTCAGCCGGACTTTGCGACGAACCCGATCCGTCGCGCGCCACGCCCAGGTCGTTCACGACCACCCGGGCCCCGCGGGCCGCCAGGGCCAGGGCGTGTTCACGCCCCAGACCGCCGCCTGCGCCCGTGACGATCGCCACCTTGCCGTCGAACCGAATTGCCATCGAGCCGGACTCCCTTGTTCCTCCAGCCTGATATCAGGACGCTGCGTTTCGCCAAGGGGGGTATATGTGTTGAAACGGCGCCACAGTCGCCGCATTGTGAACCGCAAAGCGGAACCTGCACTGCAGTCTGTCGTTCGGCTTCCCGAGTGTCGCGTGTAAGCGTGGACCCAATGAATCATCCAATAATGAGGACTGACATGAAGTTAAAACTTCTCGCCGGCGTCGCAGCGATGGGGCTTCTGGCCGCTGGTTCTGCGTCGGCTGAGCCGGATGGCTGGTATGGGGCGGTAGACGCCGGTTATCAGTTTATCGATGACATCAACGCCGAGTCTTCGGTGACGGGTCAGAACCTGAGCTTTCGAGGCTGAACGAGGGCTGGGCGGCGTTTGCGCCGTCTGGGCTACCGTTTCCGACGCAGAACTGGCGTGTTGAGCTGAAGGGCGGTTATCGCTCGGACCAACGAGGTCGGTGCAAGGTGACGAACCCGCGTTTCGACGTCTCGAACGGGCATCTGCGCGCCGTCGACGCCACGGTCCGGGTGCCTGCGTGCTCGCCGGACGGCGACATCTGACGTCCACCACGCTGATGGCCAATGTGATCTACGACTTCGGTGGCGTCGTACTGGTCGCGTGCGTCCGTTCATCGATCCGGGCGCTGGGCATCGCCCGTGTGAACACGCGACATGATCGGCTTCGCCGGTCGGCAACCGCCACGGTGCCGGCACGATCGTCGGCGGACGACAGCTCGTCCAAGCTGGCGGCCCAGGCCATTGCGGGTCTGGCGGAGCGATGCACGTGGGTGACCGGGCGCACCATCGACCCGACCTACCGCTACATGATGACGGGACGATGCCGAGTTCGAGAGCCGTGTCGAGCGACGGCCACGCGTAACCAGGCGCTTAGCCGGTTCGAGGGCGAGTACAACGAGTCGCCACGCCGTGACGCTGGGCCTGCGCTATGCGTTCGGCGCCGATGAAGCCGCCGCCGCCGCCGCCCCGCTGCCGCCGCCGCCGCCGCCCCGCCGCCGCGCCGCCGCCTCCCCCGCCGCCGCCTCCGCCGCCGCCTCCGCCTCCGCGCTCTCGACGGCGCGTGAACTTCACCGTCTATTTCGGACTGGGATCGGTCGGATCTGACGGCTGAAGCGCAGCTCGGTGGTGGCCCAGGCTGCGACTGCTGCGGCCCGGTCGGGTCGTGCGGTTCGGGTGACCATCGTGGGTCACGCCGACACCTCCGGCTCGGCCGCCCAATGTGCGGCCTGTCGGAACCGTCGGGCCCAGCACGGTGGCCGACGCCCTGGTGGCGCAAGGCGTCGACGGCGGCATCCTGCAACTGGACGCCAAGGGCGAAACCCAGCTGGCAGCGTCTCGGATTGCGGACGGCACGTGCGCGGAGCCGCTGAACCGCCGGGCGACCATCGGCATCAACTTCTAGGACTGTCTGCCTGGCCCGGCCCGGATCTGACGATCCGGGCCGGTGCCGACCAGCCGGTTGCCGATGAGCGACGAACACATCACCGCCGGGTCCTGCGAGGGGCCCGGCGGTTTTGTTCTGGCACCCTGTTCAGGACAATCCGGGGTCTCAGGACAATCCGGGGTCTGACGATATGTGTCGATAAGCCCGCGGTTATTCGGCAATTCTGTGAAACCCGACCCAGCCTTTTCGCTTTTCCGGACAAGCCGGTTGATCCCGGCGGTTCGGAGCGCGACAAGGAGACCCATGTCAAAGCGCTCAGCCTCGACGATCGTGTTTCCGACCGAAGCCGCTTGCGCCGTCCGCGCGAGCCGCGCCTGAGCATGGTCGACCTCCGCATCCCCTCGCGTCGCCATGCTTCGCCCGTCGACCGCCGCGTCCGCCCGGATCGTCGCGCGGCCAATGGCGTCGCCCCCGTCCTCCAGCCGCTTCCGGCCCCGGCCCCGGCCCCGGCCCCGACCCTGCGTCGGCCGGACGAGGGTGCGCCTGCACCCCGCCCCGCCCCGGCAGGGCGCGACCGCATGGCCCGTCCTGGGGTCGATCAGGGATCGGACCGGCGGGCTCGCGCCGGTGCCCCCGATCTGTCGTCCCGCCGCTTCCTGATCGTGACCGCGCCGTTCGGTCCGTTCGGCCGGGTGCTGGCGGGCGAGCTGGAGGGGCGGGGGGCCCGGGTCCGGCGCATGATCTTCAACATCGGCGACCTGGTCTACTGGCGTCGCAAGGGGGGGCTGACCTTCGACGGCGACGTGCGCGACTGGCCCGCCCATCTGGCCGGGCTGGTGGCCACCCACGGCCTGACCGACCTGATCGTGTTCGGCGAGGGCGGCCCCTACAACCAGGCCGTCCTGACCCAGGCCGACGCCCTCAAGGCCCTGGCGGCGGAGGCGGCGGAGGCCGTGGCGAGTGGCGAGTGGCGCGTGGCGAGAGGGCCGGGCGCCGTCTCCAGCGCCTCCACGGCCCAGGCCGCCAGTGACCTGAAAGAGCCCTTTCCTCGCCACTCGTCACTCGCCACTCGCCACCCGGACCTCTGCGGCGCGAGCGTTAGCGGTGCGGCGTCAGCCGCCCACGACCGCGCTCAGGCAGCGAGCGCCCGCGGCGCGAGCGGTAGCGCCCTCAGGATCTGGGTGCTCGAGAACGGCTATTTCCGGCCGGACTGGATCACGGTCGAGCAGGACGGGGTCAATGCCCGCTCCGGCCTGGCCCGCCACCGCTCGGCCTATGATCCGCCGATCCCCGAGATCCTCCCGGCCCGGCCGGTGGGCCGCGCCCTGCCGCACCATGTGGCCAACATCAGCTGGTATCACTTCCTGCAGTTCCTGGTCCGGCCGTTCGCCTTCCGGCGCTATGCCCAGCCCTATACGACCCCGGCCTGGCTGCAGTGCGCCAGCCATATCCGGCGCTATTTCGGCCTGATGCTGCGCGCCTCGATCGAGGCCGACGCCCGGGCGATCCGGGCCCGCGGCCCCTTCTTCATCGCCTGCCTGCAGCGCGAGGGCGACGCCCAGCTGCTGCGCTACTCCCACTATGCCGACAACACCGCCTTCCTCGCCGAGGTCCTGACCTCCTTTGCCAGACACGCGCCCGCCGACGCCCGGCTGGTGGTCAAGAACCATCCGCTGGATCCCGGCCTGGTCGACCTGCGCCGCATGACCCGGGTCCTGGCCATCGAGCGCGGCATCGCCGACCGCGTCGACTTCATCGACGGCGGCAACCTTGCCCAGCTGTGCCGCGCCTCCAGCGGCATGGTGGTCAACAACTCCTCGGCCGCCCTCTCGGCCCTGGGCTTCAAAACCCCCGTCAAGGTCCTGGGCGAGGCCTTCTTCGACTTCGACGGCCTCACCGACCAGCAATCCATCCACGCCTTCTGGACCAAACCCGCCACCCCCGACCCCGACCTGTTCACCCGCTTCCGAGCCCACGTCATCAACCAGACACAGGTCAACGGAAACTACCACGAACCCAGAGCCCTCATCCCAACCGCAATCGCCATCGCAAACCGATTCCAGAACGCAGAATAGCCGGGCCGATCAGCCGCCAAGCGACGACGTCGCGGTCGCATGGGCGAGGCCGATGGTCTCGGCGAAGGCCCGCTCGAAAGCCTCCAACACCGGCCCGGCAGACGATACCCACCCGTCGTCGAACGTCCGGATCAGTCCCGCCCGGTCGTCAGGTCCCGGGTCCGGGCCGGACGGCGGAATGCGCGTCACGGCACCCGCAGACGCCGATGGTCTGATTTCCGCAAGCGGTCAGCCGGAGGTGCGGATGAGGGTGGGCTGCGATGCGCCCGATGCGACAGGCGCACGGTCCAGAACGGACTGCCCGATGACGATCACCAGGCTCGCGGTCAGGACGGCGGACACCACCGCGGTGACGATCATCCGCGCCGCAGTGCCGACGTCGACATTCTGGTCCATGCCGCTCCCCCGAGTCGCCGAGACTCAGGGACCACACACGGGCCCGCGACGCAAGTCACGGACCCGTGTGTCTTCAACGTCGTGGGTCAGATCAGCCTTTGAACGGACGGATCAGGATCTCGACGCGACGGTTCAGGGCCCGGCCCTCCGGCGTGGCATTGGAGGCGACCGGCACCCGCGACGACTGGCCGGCGACGTAAAGGCGTTCACGGATCACGCCATGCGCGATCAGGGCGTCAGCGACCGCCAGGGCGCGGCGCTCGGACAGGGGCTGGTTGATCGCGTCGCCGCCCGAGGAATCCGTGTGGCCGACGATGTCGACGACTGACCGGTCATAGTCCTGCAGCACGCCAGCGACGTCGGACAGAACGGCGTCGAAGCGCGGCTCGATGTTGGACTGGTTCACCGCGAAGGTGACGTCCGACGGCATGCGCAGCACCAGGTTGTCGCCCTGGCGCGCCACGCCCACGCCGGTGCCGGACAGCCCGGATTCCAGAGCGCGCTGCTGGCGATCCATATAGCTGCCGACGGCCGCGCCACCGAGGGCGCCGACGCCCGCGCCGATCAGGGCGTTGCGACGGCCCTGTTCGCCGTTGGAGGTGTTGGTCAGATAGCCCAGAACCGCGCCGCCCAGGGCACCGGCGATGGCACCGGTCGCCGTATTGTTGCGCCGGGGCGTGGAGCTGTAGGGATCCATGGTGGTGCAGGCCGAGGCCCCCAGCATGGCGACGACGCCCAGGCTCGTGACGATCAGGTTGGTGCGCATGGTGTTGTCCTTTTGAAATTCCGTGGCGTGTGAACGCGACCTTATGGTGAAGGTTCCGACCTGACCGTGACATGAACAAGGTCGAAGAGGCACCGCATCGCGACCCGAAACTGCCAATTTCCACTGGCAAGAGGTATGAAAAAGACCCGCGTTGCGAAAATGCGGACCGACGCTTGCGAAAGGCCACGACTGTGACGGCAACCCTCGACCCCCCGACCTCGACCCTTTCCGCCAAGAGTATCACGCCGGTGTCGATGTCGCGATACGACACCGATTTCCAGGGTTTCGCTGACGACCTGGGGGCCTCGTTCAAGCGGTATGGCTTCGCCGTCGTGTCGGATCACGGTCTGGACGAACAGGTCATCCAGGCCGCCATCGCCGACGCCAGGGCGTTCTTCGCCCTGCCGGAAGAGGTCAAGCGCGCCTACCACCGGCCCGGCACGGGCGGCGCACGCGGCCTGACGCCCTTTGGCACCGAGGCCGCCAGGGATGCAAAGGCGGTGGATCTGAAGGAGTTCTGGCACACCGGCCGCGAGTTGCCCGACGGTCACGCCTATGGTCGCTATATGCGCGCCAACCTGTGGCCGACCGAGGTGCCGGGATTCCGGGATCACCTGTACGGCATGTTCGAGGCGCTGGACGCTCTGGGCCGCAGGATCCTGAAGGCCATCGCCCGCTATATGGCCCTCGGCGACGACTTCTTCGAGGACAAGGTCGAACTGGGCAATTCGGTGCTGCGGATGCTGCACTATCCGCCGGTGCCGGCCGATGCGCCGGGCGTACGGGCGGGCGCGCACGAGGACATCAATGTCATCACCCTGCTGCTGGGGGCCGAGGAGGCCGGGCTGCAGCTGAAGGACGCGGACGGCGAATGGCTGGACATCGCGCCGCCGCCCGGCGCCCTGGTGGTCAACATTGGCGACATGCTGCAGCGACTGACCAACCATGTCCTGCCGTCGACGACGCATCGGGTGGTCAATCCGGCTCCGGAACGGCGCGGTTTCGCGCGGTATTCCACGCCCTTCTTCCTGCACTTCAACCCGGACTTCGTGATCGAGACCCTGCCGTCGACCATCACGGCCGGGAACCCCGACCGCTATGCCGGCAAGTCGATCATGGCCGAAGACTTCCTGACTGAACGGCTGAAGGAAATCCGGCTCCTGTAGCCCCTCATCAGCCGGGCTCGACCGCCTCGTCCTTCTGTGCCGCGGGGTTTCGGGCGAACTGCCCGCCCCGGCGATAGCGCCACAGATAGGACGGGGCGATCGCCTCCAGTCCCGTCGCCTCGATGCCCAGGTCGGCCAGACCCTCGGCTCCGGGGGCCACCACATTGTCGACTTTCAACATCAGCACCTGGTCGCGCGTCAGCACCGGCGGAATGCCGACCAGGCTCGACAGCTGCATGACCCGGCCCATCGTCGCCGCCACGAAGACGGGCAGGGGGGCCAGCAGGCGCATCTTGCCGGTCTCGCGCAGGATGTATTTCAGGATGTCCTTGAACGACCAGACCTCGGGACCGCCCAGCTCGAAGGTGCGCCCGGCCGCGTCGATCCGCGTCACCGATCGCGCGATGGCCTCTGCGACGTCGCCGACCCAGACCGGCTGGAACTTCGTCCTGCCGCCGCCGATCAGGGGCAGGGCGGGGGCGGTCCCGGCCATGGCGGCGAACCGGTTCAGGAAGCCGTCGCCCGTTCCAAAGACGATGGAGGGGCGCAGCACCACCGTGTCCGGCTTGACCGCGCGGGCGGCCGCCTCGGCCTCGCCCTTGGAGCGGCCATAGTCGGCTTCGGAGTTCACGTCGGCCCCGATGGCAGACACATGAACGAAGCGGGCAACCCCGGCGGCCATGCAGGCTTCGGCGATGTTGCGTGTCCCCTGGATGTGGGCGGCGTCGAAGCCACGCCCCGGAGCCTCGTACAGCAGGCCGACCAGGTTGACGGCGGCATCGGCCCCCTTCAGGGCGGCGGCCACGTCGGCCGGCCTGGTGATGTCGCAGCGCACGGGCTGGATCTGGCCCACGTCGCCCAGGATGCGCAGATCCTGCGCCAGGTGCGGCTTGCGCACCGCCACGCGCACGCGCCAGCCGCGCCTGGCCAGGGCACGGACGGCCTGGGTCCCGACGAAGCCTGAACCGCCGAAGACGGTGACCAGACCGGGGGAGAATTCGGACATGGGGAGCGATCCTGAAACGTCTTGGAAAAGCCTGCGCAGGCCTTGTGGCGCGGGGATAGACGATGGGGGGCCGGGTCGCAACGCGGGCCTTGGGCGCAGGGCCTCCGAAAGGCTCCAAAACCGTGTTGACCACATCCCGTCGCTGCCTTAAGGGTCCGCGCCTTCTGATCGAACACGACAGCTTTGTCGCATTCGGACGGGGCCCAGGTGGCGGAATTGGTAGACGCGCTGGCTTCAGGTGCCAGTGATAGAAATGTCGTGGAGGTTCGAGTCCTCTCCTGGGCACCAGTTTCAAACGGCGTCGCATCGCAGGATGCGGCGCCGTTTCTTTTCTGGGTGCCACCGCTCGGCACGCGGCGTCTCGCGGCCTGAGCGCGGATCTGTCTCCCTCTCCCTGCGGGAGCCGGGACAACACTCGCCTCCCGGCCCCCGCTGGGCTAAAGCCACCCCATGACCGTATATCTGCACGAGGGCGACCTGCCCGACGACCTGGACCTCGGCCTCGAGGTCGCCGTCGATTCCGAGACCATGGGCCTGCGCTTCCGTCGCGATCCGCTGTGCGTGGTCCAGCTGTCGGCCGGTGATGGCGATGCCCATGTCGTGCGTCTCGGCCGCCCCGACTACGACTGCCCGAACCTGAAGCGGCTGATGGCCGACCGCGACGTCCTCAAGATCTTCCACTTCGGTCGCTTCGATATCGCCATGGTCGAGCTGCACCTGGGGGTCGAGACCGGCCCCGTTTACTGCACCAAGATCGCTTCCAAACTCGCCCGCACCTATACGGACCGGCATGGCCTGAAGGATGTGGCGCGAGAGCTGGCGGGCATCGACCTCAGCAAGGCCCAGCAGTCGTCGGACTGGGGCGCGGCCGAACTGTCCCAGGCCCAGCTGGACTATGCCGCCTCCGACGTCCTGCACCTGCACGTCATCATGCACCGGCTGAACGAGATGCTGGAGCGCGAGGGCCGGATGGCGCTGGCCCAGGCCTGTTTCGACTTCCTGCCGACCCGCGCGCGTCTGGACCTGCGCGGATGGGACGAGATGGATATCTTCGCCCACACATGACCGAGCCTGCCCCCGCCAACGATCGCAACAGCGTCGATGAGGCCCGGCTGGCCGCCGAGGCGGGTCGCTGGCGTGCGCGGTCGCGTCGGGTGCAACTGTATCGTCGCCTGCTGCCGGTTCTGATCGTGGTCCTGGCCGGCGGTGCCCTGACCTGGACGGTCTTCCGGACCGTGATGTCGGGGGTGGAGCGCAGCGCCAGCCAGTCGAAGGAAATCGCGCTCGAAAAGCCGATGTTCCACGGCCAGGACTCGGCCGGGCGCAGCTTCGTCATCGGAGCGCAGGGGGCCGTGCGCGATCCGGCAACGGGTCGGTTTCGCCTGAACGGCCCGCTGCTGCGGCTCAATCTCGGGGGGACAAAGGTCACCGAACTGACCGCCGATGCCGGCATCTACAACGAGACGGCGCGGACCGTGACTATCGGTCCGAACGTCAGGATTTCCGACGGTGGCTCCGGCTTCACCCTGACAACGCCGGAGGCCGTCGTCGATACCGCGACCGGCGTCGTGACCGGCGACAGGGGTGTCCAGGGGCGTGGCCCCCTTGGAACCATCCGGGCAACGTCCTATGCCATCTATGAACAGGGCGAACGGGTCGTGTTCAAAGGTTCGGGCGACAACAAGGTGCAGGGCACGATCAGCCCTTCTTCCGGTGAATGACATGAAGACGACCAGCATTCTCGCGATGGGCGCAACCATCGTCGCTCTCGGGTCAGGCGGAATGGCCGGGGCCCAGTCCCGTCCCAACACCTCGAACCAGCCGATCGGCTATGGCGCGGATTCCGGCGAACTGACCCCTACGGCCGTGTCCCTTCGCGGCCGGGCCGAGATCACCCAGGGCCAGACCCGGCTGCGTGCCAACGCCATCGAGGGTATGCGTGACGCCTCGGGTGGCCTGACTCGCATCGAGGCCACGGGCGACGTCTATTATGTCACGCCCAACGAAACGATCCGAGGCGATCGCGCGGTCTATACCGTCAACAACGCTACGGTCACCGTGACCGGCGACGTCATCCTGACCCAGGGCCAGAACGTCCTGACCGGCGGTAGCCTGACCTACAATGTCGACACCGGCCAGGCCCAGGTCCAGGGTGGCGGTGCCGGTGCAAACGCCGGACGCGTGCGCGGCGTCTTCTATCCGGAAGGGTCGAACTGAGCCCGGGCTCGGACACGCACCACAATGGCCCGCAAGGAACTCTCCGCCCTCAATATCGATGACCGCCCCGTCGCGCCGACGGTGCCCGCCGCGGCGCCCGCGCGTGGCCTGCGGGTCCAGAACATCGCGCGCGCGTTCGGCGCGCGGCAGGTCGTGGCCGACGTCTCCCTGACGGTGCAGCGCGGCGAGGTCGCGGGCCTGCTGGGACCGAACGGCGCGGGCAAGACGACCTGCTTCTACATGATCACCGGCCTGATCCCCCCGGACAGTGGGACCATCTGGCTGGACGGAGAGGACATCACCGCACAGCCCATGTACCAGCGCTCGCGCATGGGCCTGGGCTACCTGGCCCAGGAAGCCTCGATCTTTCGTGGCATGACGGTCGAGGACAACGTCAAGGCCGTGGTCGAACTGCGCGAGACGGGCAAGGCCATAGAGATCGAGACCACCCGCCTGCTCGAGGAACTCAATATCCAGCATCTGCGCCAGGCGCCCGCTACCGGCCTGTCGGGCGGCGAGCGTCGCCGGGTCGAGATCGCCCGGTCCCTGGCCGGCAAGCCCAGCTTCATGCTGCTGGACGAACCCTTTGCCGGCATCGACCCCCTGGCCATCGCCGACATCCGCCAGGTCATCCGCTATCTGGCGGGTGAGGGGATCGGCGTCCTGATCACCGACCACAATGTGCGCGAGACGCTGGACATCATCGACCGCGCCTCGATCATCTCGAACGGAGCGGTCCTGTTCGAAGGCACCGCCGACGAGGTTATCCACGACCCCGAGGTCCGGCGCGTGTACCTGGGCGATCTGTACGGCTGAGGCGCCAGGGCATGGTCGTCGGGGCCGGACCCGCGAAACGATTCCCCCTCAGCCGATCGGGGCCTGGCGGACGAACAGTCCCAGATGCTCGACCAGGATCGTCGTGCCGACGCCGATCAGGGCCAGCCCCCCGACCAGCTCCGCCAACTTGCCGAAGCGAACGCCGACCGCGCGCCCGATCAGCATGCCGATCGTGGACAGGGCAAAGGTCGTCAGCCCGATGCAGGCCGCGATGATCCAGATGTTGGCGCCCAGGAAGGCCAGCCCCACACCGACGGCCGCCGCATCGATACTGGTGCCGATGGCGGTGGCCACCAGCGCCCAGAGAGCGGCCCGCGACGACGAATGCCCGACGCTGTCCGTCGACGCCGGTTTGTGCGCTTCCCAGATCATCTTTCCACCGACGACGGCCAGTAGCCCGAACGCGATCCAGTGGTCCACCTGCTGCACGAATCCCGCCGCCAGCAGGCCCAGGGTCCAGCCGATCAGGGGCGTGATCGCCTCGATGACACCGAATACCAATCCGGCCCGGACGGCCCCCTGCCATGACGGACGGTGTGACGCGCCGCGCCCGACCGCGGCCGCGAAGGCGTCGGTGGACATGCTCAGGGACAGGATCGCGATGGTGCCGGGGGTCATGCGGCACGGCTTAGCGGCCACGCCTCTTGTTAGGCCAGACTGAACCGGCAGTGCGCGATGTGCCCCGACCGATCAGGTGCCGCGTCGGCCGAACACAGGTGCCGGTGTCGCCCTGTGGCCGGTGCCCCAGGCCTCCGGCCGGGGCGCGGGCGGATCGAATGCGGGCTGAAAGGCCGGTTCGGCGGTGGCATTCGCCCGCCTGGCCTCGGCGAACAGCGCCTCCAGTCGGGCGTCGTCGTCGCCTGTCCCCCCGCCACCGTCATTGACGTAGCGCGTCGTCGGATCGCGAGGGTCTGGACCAAACCGGTTTTCACCTCGCGTGCCGGGTAGCAGGATCAGAACACCCATCACCAGTTGCCCCAGCATTCCGACCAATCCCAGCAGTCCCGCTGTGCCCAACCCGGCCAACATCGTGCCCACGAACACCTCACGGCTGGCTCCGGCACCCACAGACGCTATCGCCGTGCCGAGCGTCACCAGGGTCAGAAAGGTGCTGGCGATGCCCGGGGCCAGAAGCAGCAACCACACCGCGCCCCGGCCGGTGTCGTGAAGCCGTCGAACGAGCACGGAATAATTCGGAACGATCAGACCGACGACGCTGAGGCCGATCAGCCCCAGGGCCACCAGCATGCCCGGTGTCGCCCGGGGCGTTTCGCCCTGATCCGCGGCCGCCACCAGCAGCCCGGTCAGCAGGGCGTACCAGAGGCACTGGAAGATCGCGAACAGCCAGTACTCTCCCCGGCTCGAACGGCCCTTGAAGTCGGCATAGCGGATCAGCGGGCGGAACAGGATCATGGCGCGCTCGTCGTCGTCGTCGGTCGATCAGGCAACCTCGCACGCCCTGCGTGAAGGTCCGGCGAACGGAGTTGGTTAAGCCGCGACCATCGAAAGCCGCCGTTAACCGCTGGCCTTCATCCTGACGCAAGTTCCGGGCCACGGCGGTCCGGCGGTCAGGGGGTGGCGCGGTGATCGGTCAGAGGCTGGAGGTTCGCCAGGGGCAGGGGCTGGTCATCACGCCCCAGCTGCAGCAGGCCATCAAGCTGTTGCAGCTGTCGAACCAGGAACTGGACGAATACGTCGAGGCCGAGCTGGAAAAGAACCCGCTGCTCCAGCGCGAGGAAGCCGAGGGCACCCCCAATGAAGGCCGTGTGGCCCCCGCCGACACCACCGAGCTCAGCTTCTCCGACGCCGAGGCCCCCGACCGCTCCTCGACCGTCGATGCGCGCGAGGATGACATCTATGGCGATGCGACGCCCGGCGAGCGCACCTCGGACCGGCTGTCTGACGAGGCGGCCGAACAGCCCGGCCTGTCGGACTGGTCGGCGGCGGGCAAGGGCGGCTCCTTCAACGACGGCGACGGTGGCGAGCGCCCCGACCGCCATGACCCCACCCTGTGGGACCACCTTCAGGCCCAGGCCTCGACGGCCGGCTTTTCGACCACGGACCACGCCATTGCGCTCAGCCTGATCGATGGTGTGGATGACGGTGGCTACCTGAGGGGCGAATTGGCGGAGATCGCTGACCGGCTGGGCTGCGATCTCGCTCGCGTCGAGGCGGTGCTGGCCACCTGTCAGGGCTTCGAGCCGACCGGCGTCATGGCCCGCTCCGTCCCGGAATGCCTGAAGCTGCAACTGATCGAGCGCAACCGCTTCGACCCGGCCATGGCCATCCTGCTCGACAATCTGGAGCTTCTGGCCCGGCGCAACCTGGTCGCCCTGCGCGCCGCCTGCGGTGTCGATGCCGAGGATCTGGCCGAGATGATCTCGGAGCTGAAGGCGCTCACCCCCCGACCCGGGGCCGGCTTCGCGGGCGAAGTCGCCCAGACCGTGATCCCCGATGTCCACGTCCGCCCCGACCCGGCCGGCGGCTGGCGGGTCGAGCTGAATACCGACACCCTGCCGCGCCTTCTGGTCGACAAGCGCTATCACGCCACGGTCTCTGCCGCCGCCCGCAGCGAGACCGAAAAGGCCTTCGTCGCCGACTGTGCGGCCCAGGCCAGCTGGCTGGTCAAGTCGCTGGACCAGCGCGCCAGGACCATCCTGAAGGTCGGCTCCGAGATCGTGCGCCAGCAGGACGCCTTCCTGGCCTTCGGCGTCGAATTCCTGCGCCCCCTGAACCTGAAGACCGTCGCCGACGCCATCGGTATGCATGAATCGACCGTCAGTCGGGTCACCTCGAACAAATATGTCTCCACCCCGCGTGGCGTGTTCGAGCTGAAATTCTTCTTCACGGCCGCGATCCAGGCCACCGACGGCGGCGCGACTCACTCGGCCGAAGCCGTCCGTCACCGGATCAAGGCGATGATCGACCACGAGGGCCGCGACGGTGACGTCCTGTCCGATGATCGCATCGTCGAGATCCTGAAAGAGGCCGGCATCGACATCGCCCGTCGTACCGTGGCCAAGTATCGGGAAGCGTTGCGTATTCCGTCCTCGGTCGAGCGCCGCCGCCTCCTGCAAACAGGGTAAATCGCGGAAGCGTTACCGTGAAATCGGTGTTCGCCGTTGACACTTTTGCCGCCCGGACGCGTTCTACACCCATGCAAGTGCAAGTGAGCGGCAAGCACGTGGATGTCGGCGAAGCGTTAGGCTCGCGCATCTCCCAGGAACTCAAGGAAGGCGTCGGAAAATACTTCGAACGCGGTGGTGAAAACGCCGAGGTCGTGGTGTCCAAGGACGGCTACGGCTTCAAGGTCGACTGCTGGGTCCGCCTCGCCTCGGGCCAGGCCCTGGTGACCACCGGTCTGGGCGGCGATGCCTACGCCGCCTTCACCGACAGCCTTGAAAAGCTGGAAAAACGGGTGCGCCGCTACAAGCGCCGCCTGAAGGATCACCACATCGGTCCCAAGGGCCTGTCGCCCGAGAAGACCGAGGATGCGGCGCGCGAGGTCGCCCGCAGCATCGTCCTGCGCGATCCCGATACCGTCGAGGACGAGACCTTCGGCGACACCGAACAGGAAGGCCCGCCGCCCGTGGGCATGGTCATCGCCGAGAGCGTGTCCGAGATCCGGACCATCACCGTCGGTCGCGCGGTTCTGGAACTCGATATGACCGGCTATCCGGTGGTCCTGTTTCGTAACGCGGCCCATGGCGGTTTATCGGTGGTCTATCGCCGTCCGGACGGGAATGTGGGCTGGATCGACCCTGAACGCACAGTGTCGTTGAATGGACACGGTTCTGTAAACGGTTCGGGCGCATAAGCCTTTCCAAGGGCGCGCAGACCGTCTAGACGGCGCGCGCCCCGGACCCGTCAAATCCGGCGGGCCCAGCCACTACTCGAGTATGAGTCGCGACGATCATGGACATCGGTGAACTGCTGGTCCGGGACGGCATCGTTCTGAAAAGTGGCGCGTCCTCCAAGCGTCAGGCGCTTCATAGCGTGGCCGCCGCCGCGGCCCAGTGCATGGGCATCGAGGAATCGACGATTTTCGATGCCCTGATGGAGCGCGAGGCACTCGGTTCGACCGGCCTGGGCTCAGGGGTCGCGGTGCCCCATGCACGTCTGCACGGGCTCGACAGCGTCCGTGCTGTGTTCGTGCGTCTCGACACGCCTGTCGCCTACGAAGCCGTCGACGACCGTCCCGTGGACCTGATGTTGGCCCTGTTCGCCCCGCCCGGCAGCGGAGCCGACCATCTGCGCGCCCTGGCCGCCGCGTCTCGCGCCCTTCGATCGCCGGAAATGCGCGAGCAACTGCGCCAGGCGCGCACCGTCGACGCCGTGCAAGCCCTGTTCGTCCGTGACGCCAGCATCGCGGCGACGGCGGCCTGATTTCCCTATCGGGTTAGTGCACGGACACCGGGGCCAGCGCGTGCGCCACGGCGGCCGCGAAAGCGGTCTCGCGGTACAGCATCACGGCCAGCCGCTCGCCGTCCGCGCCATGAACAGCATAAAGGGTCTGATCGGGGTCGATCATCAACCCCCTGGCCTCTGCCTTCGGCGCATCCGCCAGCACGTCGGCGGCGCTGATCGCGCGCACATAGACGAGATCGGGTGCGCCCAGGCCGGCGAAGTCTTTTTTGTCATCCTCGGCGTCATCAGGACCGCCTCCTTTTTCAGTGGGCATGAACGCCTGGTCGCGCGTGGGGTAGGCCGCCGCGCCGAAGCGTCACGAAATCGTGGCCGGGATCAGTCGACACTGATCGGAATACGCCGCACCGTCTGGGCCTGTTCGGGCCGCTTCAGATCGACGTGCAGCAGGCCGTGCTCCAGTTGCGCACCCTCGACCTCCAGACCGTCGGCGAGCACGAAACTGCGCACGAAACCGCGGGCCGCGATCCCCCGGTGCAGGAAGGCCTGGTCCGGCCCCGGCTCGCGCTTGCCGGCAATGGTCAGCTGGCGCCCCTCCAGGGTGATGGCCAGGTCGTCGGGCGCAAAACCCGCGACAGCCAGCGAGATCCGCACCGCGCTCTCGCCCAGCTGTTCGACGTTGTAGGGGGGATAGCTTTCCGCGGCCGCCTTTGCGGCCCGGTCGATCAGGGCGCGCGTCTGGTCAAAACCGAGCAGAAACGGGCTGTCGAACAGCACGGGGCGGGTGGTCATCGTCTTCAGTCCTCGAACAAGCGACTGCACCGGCAGGCCCCCGATGGATCGGCGGGACCGCAAGCGTCGGGTCTGCATATGGGATGCCCGGCCCGGCCATCAAGCGCCTTTGTGGATCGACAATCGACGGCTAGGCTCAGGGCGGCCCGGGGGCCGAAGGGGGCGACCGTCATGACCACAGCGAGCACCGAGCCTCAGAGCCTGGCCCGGAACGACCGGTTGGTCATCCTCGCCTCCTCGGTCGGCACGGTGATCGAATGGTATGATTTCTACCTGTATGGATCCCTCGCCGCGATCATCACCACCCAGTTCTTCTCGGGCGTGAACGAAACGACGGGCTACATCTTCGCACTCATGGCCTTCGCCGCCGGGTTCGCTGTCCGTCCCTTCGGAGCCATCGTCTTCGGGCGGCTGGGAGACCTGTGGGGACGCAAGAACACCTTCCTGGTCACCATGCTGCTGATGGGACTGTCGACCTTCGTGGTGGGCCTGCTGCCCAACTATGCCGCCATCGGCATCGCCGCGCCGATCATCCTTGTCCTGATGCGGCTGATCCAGGGGCTGGCCCTGGGCGGCGAATACGGCGGCGCGGCCACCTATGTCGCCGAGCATGCGCCGCCCGGAAAGAGAGGCTTCTATACCTCCTTCATCCAGATCACGGCCACGGCCGGTCTGATGATCAGCCTGCTGGTCATCCTCGGTACGCGGTTCGCGGTGGGAGAGGCGGCCTTCCTCGACTGGGGCTGGCGCATCCCCTTCCTCGTCTCGATCCTGATGCTCGGAGTGTCGCTGCTGATCAGGCTGAAGCTGGCCGAGAGCCCGGCGTTCGCAAGGATGAAGGCCGAGGGCAAGGGATCGGCCACGCCGCTCAAGGACAGTTTCGGCAAATGGCCCAATCTGAAGCTGGTTCTGATCGCCCTGTTCGGCCTCGCCGCCGGCCAGGCGGTCGTCTGGTACACCGGCCAGTTCTACGCGATGTTCTTCCTGGAGCGGGTACTCAAGGTCGACGGCCCCCTGGCCCAGCTGATGACGGCGGCGGCCCTGTTCCTGGCCACGCCCTTCTTCGTTTTCTGGGGATGGCTGTCGGACAAGGTCGGGCGAAAGCCGATCATCCTTGGGGGCTGCCTCATCGCCGCCCTGACCTATTTCCCGCTGTTCCACGCTCTGACCGGAGCCGCCAATCCGCAGCTGGCGGCGGCCACGGCCTCGTCACCCGTCGTGGTCCACGCCGACCCGTCCGACTGCGCGTTCCAGTTTGACCCCGTGGGCAAGCAGACCTTCACCAGCTCCTGCGATCTTGCGAAGTCCTATCTGGCGAAGGCGGGCGTGACCTATTCCAACGCCATCGCTCCGGCCGGTTCGGCGGCCGAGATCAGGATCGGGGCTGCGACGGTAAAGAGCTTCAACAGCGTCATCGCCGAGGATGTTCAGTCCGCGTCACGGCCGGCCGGTGCGATCACCCGCGCCGAGTTCGCGGTTCGCAAGACGGCTTTCGAAAAGGACCTCGCCGCGGCTCTGGCGAGCGCCGGCTATCCGGCCAGGGCCGACAGTGCCCTGGTCAACAAGCCCCTGACCATCGCCATCCTGTTCGCGCTCGTCTTCTATGTGACCATGGTCTACGGGCCGATCGCGGCGGCGCTGGTCGAGATGTTCCCCACCAACATCCGCTACACCTCGATGTCGCTGCCGTATCACATCGGCAATGGCTGGTTTGGCGGCTTCCTGCCCACCACGGCTTTCGCCATGGTCGCTGCCACGGGCAACATCTACTATGGCCTGTGGTATCCGGTGGTCATCGCCGTGGTGACGGCCATAGTGGGTCTGTTGCTGGTGCGGGAGGGCAAGGCCGTCGACATCCACGCCTGAAACCGCAAACCAGAGGAGGCCGACCTGCTGTCCGCCCCCGGCAGGTCAGCTGTCCCGTGCGGCCGCATTGGGTTTCGCCGCCGTCCGCGCGATGGCGATGCTGAACCCGGGCGCCCAAACCTCAGTTCGTTGGCGGGCCATCCTGGGGCGGCGCCGGGAGACGGGCAGCGGCCTCGGCCCGGTCTCTCATGGCCTGGGGCAGGCTCGAGAGTTCTGCCGCGCGGTTCTCGGCGATCTTGCGTTTCGTTGCGAGTTCATCCTCAGGCAAGGCCGTGAACTGCGTGGCTGCGAAGTTCAGGAAGTCCTGGATAAAAGCGTCCATTTCCGCCTGGAAGGTCGCCTGGAGATCGTCCAGTTCCTGTTTGGCTCCAGTCGGATCCAGAACCGCGCGTCGCGCGGCTGACTTCATTGCCTCGTCAACGGCGAGGACACGCCGACCCAGCGCAGCAGAACGCTCGTTGAAGGCGATTTCCTCGTCGGAAGGGGTCTCGTCGCCGACTGTCCGGGTCGAATCGGCGGCAGGTTGTGCCGGCGCGTCTTGCTGGGCGTAGGCCGGCATACCAAACGACAGCGCCACAACCGGCATAAGGAGGAATGAACGAAAGACAGACATGTGCGCTCCTTCGAATTCGGACGCCGTCCATCTCGCGAAACGATCGTCGGCTCAAGCCGAAATTTCGTCCGCAGCCGGCCATCGTCAGAATGCTCGACGATCCTGACAGTATGGTCAGGGACAGCGGATGGGCCTCCGCTCTGGCCGGGGCGGACAGGGTCTTGCCCCGGTGGGGGAGGGTCGCGATCGCGCGCCGGGCGCGCCATTTCCAGGTGTCGCCCCGGATTCCCTGCGCGCCTGAACGAGATCGTCGGCGACACAGCGGTTCAGGCGATAAACTCGAAGACCGCGGTTGACTGCCCATGCGCTGCACGCAACGAACAAGGGGTCAGCGGTTTCCCGCTAACCCCTTGAAAATTGGTGGAGCTTAGCGGAGTCGAACCGCTGACCTCTTGCATGCCATGCAAGCGCTCTACCAGCTGAGCTAAAGCCCCGGAACCTTTCGGTCCAGAACGCCGGGTCTGGTGTGGCCCCCGGCGAGGCGGCGGAACCTATGTCGGGTCGATTTTCAGATCAACCCGGTTCCGCCTTTTATTTTCGCTCGCAGGAAGGGGCCGGGGCGAGCCGAATTTCGCCCCTGAACCCGCCCTACAGATCGTCGTCCTTGCCGCCCTTGACGACGTCTTCGCCGAAGGCGTCGTCATCCTCGTCCTCGATGAAGGGCACGGAATCGTCGTCGTCGTCGTCGGCCAGGACATCATCGTCATCGCCTTCGGTCGAACCCATGCCGGGCTCTTCGGTCGGGTCGGCGACCACGTCGTCCTCGTCGTCCGGCGTCAGGATCGGCTCATGGCCTTCCTGATCGATTTCCGGCGTGACCACGTCTTCCTCTTCATCCTCGTCGTCGGTCGCCTTCTTCTCGACGACCTGATCCTCGGCGTCGTCAGCGGCATAGCCACCCGGACGGCCGCGACGGCTGCGCAGCTTGATCGCTTCTTCGGGATCGAACTCGGTATCGCATTTGGGGCAGTGCGCCGGACGGCGCTGAAGGTCGTAGAATTTGGCCTGGCAGTTCGGACAGACCTGCTTGGCGCCAAGTTTGGGATCGGCCACGGGTGATGGAGACCTTTGGATGGAGGAGGGGATTTCGGCCGCGTCCCTTGCCACCATGGGGGGCCGCTGTCAAAAGCCGTCTTTGGCGTGGCCTGAGGTCCGCCCTCCCCAAACCCTCGTTTCGGAGCGCAATGCGGGTGACCCACCCTGCCCATCTGACCGCGCGACCGGGCGCGCCCTTGCGCGGGACCGTGCGGGCTCCGGGCGACAAGTCGATCTCTCACCGCTCCATGATCCTGGGGGCCATGGCCAGCGGCGTGACCGGGATCGACGGCCTGCTGGAAGGCGACGACGTCCTGGCCACCGCCCGTGCGGCAGAGGCCTTCGGGGCGACCGTCGAAAACCTTGGGGGTGGACGCTGGCGGGTGACCGGCCAGGGCGGGTTCCGCACCCCGGCGAGTGTCATCGACTGCGGCAACGCCGGCACCGGCGTGAGACTGCTTATGGGGGCGGCGGCCGGCTATCCGATTACGGCGACGTTTGATGGCGACGCCTCGTTGCGCGGTCGCCCGATGGGCCGCGTCACCGACCCCCTCGCCCGCATGGGCGCGCGCTTCGACTGGAGCGGAAGGCCCGACCTGCTGCCGGCGACCCTGACTGGCGGAACCCTGTCGGCCATCGACCATGTCCAGACCGTCGCCTCCGCCCAGGTCAAGTCGGCCATCCTGCTGGCAGGGCTGAATGCGGTCGGCACCACGTCCGTCACCGAGCCGGAGCGGAGCCGGGACCACACGGAGCGGATGCTGCGCGCCTTCGGGGCCGTGGTGGATGTCGAGGATAAGGGCGAGGGCTGGGTCATCCGCCTGCGCGGGGGCCAGTCCCTGACGGGGACTGCCGTCTCCGTGCCCGGAGACCCCTCCTCTGCTGCCTTTCCGCTGGCCGCCGGGCTGATCGTTCCGGGATCGGCGGTCATGGTCGAGGGCGTGATGCTGAATCCCCTTCGGACGGGTCTGTTCGACACCTGGATCGAGATGGGGGCCGACCTGACCATCGCGAACCGCCGCGTCTCGGGCGGCGAGGATGTCGGCGACATCACGGCCCGCCACTCGGTCCTGAAGGGTGTCGTCGTGCCCGAAAGCCGCGCCGCCTCCATGATTGACGAATACCCGATCCTGGCCGCCACCGCCGCCTTCGCGGACGGGACCACGGTCATGCGCGGCGTCGGCGAAATGCGGGTCAAGGAAAGCGACCGCATCCGTCTGATGGTCGATGGCCTGCGCGCCTGTGGCGTCGCCGTGGAGGAAGAACCCGAAGGCTTCCTCGTCACCGGTGGACCTGTTCCCGGCGGCGCGACGGTCCACACCGCCCACGATCACCGCATCGCCATGAGCCACATCGTGCTGGGCCTGGCCGCCGGGCGAGCCGTGACCGTCGACGAACCCGACATGATCGCCACCAGCTTTCCCGGCTTCGTGGAGATGATGCGGGGACTGGGCGGAGATCTTTCGTGAACAGAGGTTCACTGGCGCGCTCCCCCGGACTGTGCTTCCTCCCCGGATTATGACATCCCCCTTCGTCATCGCCGTCGACGGTCCGGCCGCCTCGGGCAAGGGGACCATCGCCTCGCGCCTGGCCGCCCACTACGGCCTGCCCTTCCTCGACACCGGCCTGCTGTACCGCGCCGTCGGTCTCGACGTGCTGACCGGCGGGGGTGACCTCGGCGATGCCCGGGCGGCGGAACGGGCGGCGCGGGCCCTCGACGCCGCCCGCCTGTCCGAAGATCCCGCGCTGACGACGGGAGAAGCGGGCGAGGCCGCCAGTCGCGTGGCCGGGCATCCGGGCGTCCGCGCCGCCCTTCTGGATCTGCAGCAGGCCTTCGCGCGCCAGGCGGGCGGGGCGGTGCTGGACGGGCGCGACATCGGCACGGTCATCGCGCCGGACGCGCCTGCCAAGCTGTTCGTCACCGCGACGCCCGAGACCCGCGCGCGCCGCCGCTGGCTGCAGCTTGCCGGGCGCGGCGACACCCTCACTTTCGGCGACATGCTCGCCGATATCCAGCGCCGCGACGAGCGTGACGCCGGTCGCGGCTCGGCCCCCATGGTCCAGGCCGACGACGCCGTCTTGCTGGACACGACCGATATGGATATAGAGATCGCCTTCGATGCGGCCCGCCGTATCGTCGAGGCGGCGCGCGCGAGACACGGTCTTTAAGGCCCGGATCGCAAATCCAACGCTCCCATCCTCGATCTCCGCGGGCGTTCTGGCACCGATCGCCTCGCTTTCGACGACCTGACTGACAACTTCAACCTCACCTCGCGCAGGGCCGTCCGGTCGTGCGCCATAGCCCCATCGGAAACGCATCCGCTTCATGTCTGATACCCTCAACCCCACGCGCGACGACTTTTCGGCGCTGCTCGACGAACAACTGCAAGGCCGCGATCTCGGCGAAGGCCAGGTCGTTCACGGCCGCGTCGTCGGCATCGAAAAGGACATCCTGATCATCGACGTCGGTCTGAAGACCGAGGGCCGCATCTCGATCCGCGAGTTCGCCATCGGCGAAGGCTCCGTGGTCCCCAAGGTCGGCGACAACGTCGAAGTCTATCTGGAGCGTGTCGAGAACGCCCTGGGTGAGGCCGTCATCAGCCGCGACAAGGCGCGTCGCGAAGAAGCCTGGACCCGTCTGGAAATCGTCTTCGCCGAAGGCGTGCCGGTCAACGGCGCCATCGTGGGCCGGGTCAAGGGCGGCTTCACGGTCGACCTGGGTGGCGCATCCGCCTTCCTCCCCGGCAGCCAGGTCGACATCCGCCCCGTGCGCGACGTCGGCCCGCTGATGGGCAAGGAACAGCCGTTCCAGATCCTCAAGATGGACCGTCCGCGCGGCAATATCGTCGTCTCGCGTCGTGCGATCCTTGAAGAGGCCCGCGCCGAACAGCGCACCGAGCTGGTCGGCCAGCTGCAGGAAGGTGAAGTCCGCGACGGCGTCGTCAAGAACATCACCGACTACGGCGCGTTCGTGGACCTGGGCGGCATCGACGGCCTGCTGCACGTCACAGATATGTCGTGGAAGCGCGTCTCCCACCCGTCGCAGGTGCTCGCCGTCGGCGACACCGTCCAGGTGCAGATCGTCAAGATCAACCCGGACACCCAGCGCATCTCGCTGGGCATGAAGCAGCTGCAGTCCGATCCGTGGGACGGCGTCGAAGCCAAATACCCGCCGGGCGCGAAATACACGGGCCGCATCACCAACATCACCGACTACGGCGCCTTCGTGGAGCTGGAGGCCGGCGTCGAGGGCCTGGTCCACGTCTCGGAAATGTCCTGGACCAAAAAGAACGTCCACCCCGGCAAGATCGTCTCGACCTCGCAGGAAGTCGATGTGGTGGTCCTGGATGTCGACGCCTCCAAGCGCCGCATCAGCCTCGGCCTCAAGCAGGCCCAGGACAATCCGTGGGATGCCTTCGTGGCCCAGCACCCGATCGGTTCGACCGTCGAGGGCGAGGTCAAGAACGCCACCGAGTTCGGCCTGTTCATCGGTCTGGACAACGACATCGACGGCATGGTGCACCTGTCCGATCTCGACTGGTCGGTCTCGGGTGAGGAAGCCATCCAGCGCTACCGCAAGGGCGAGATGGTCAAGGCCAAGGTGCTCGACGTAGACGTCGAGAAGGAACGCGTCTCGCTCGGCATCAAGCAGCTGGGCGGCGATCCCGTCGGCGACGGCGATACCTACAAGAAGGGCCAGACCGTCACCGTGACCGTTACGTCCATCGAGTCGGGCGGTATCGAGGTCAAGTTCGGCGAAGACGGTGCGCCGGTCACGTCCTTCGTGCGCAAGTCGGACATCAGCCGCGACAAGAACGAGCAGCGCCCCGAGCGTTTCGCCGTCGGCGATCGCGTCGACGCCCAGATCACGAGCATCGACAAGGCCACCCGTCGCATCTCCGTCTCGATCAAGGCCCTGGAAATGGCCGACGAGAAGGAAGCCATCGAACAGTTCGGATCCTCGGATTCCGGTGCCTCGCTGGGCGACATTCTGGGCGCGGCTTTGCGCGAGAAGGCCAAGCAGGACTGAGGGGTCCGATAGCCTGAGGTTCGATGCGCGGCATCTCGTGACTCGAGACCGCGCATCGATCGGGGCTACGGTTCGAGGACTGACGATGCGGGCTGCCGGAGCGATCCGGCCGCCCGTTTTCGTATGCGAGGTCGCTCCGCGCACGGGATAGCGACATTTAACCCTCATTCCCTGACGGAAACTGATCAAACCCCCTTTTTCGCCCCGCGCGCGAAGGCTAGGGTGCGTTCGCAACCGGATTGAAGTTGCACCCGTAATTGCGCTCCAGAGCGGGAAAGGGCGGGGGCCTGCACATGATCAAGTCTGAGCTGATCGAGAAACTGGCGGCTGAGAATACGCATCTCACACACGCCGAGGTTGAGCGCGTCGTAAACGTCGTGCTCGGACGCATGACCGAGGCGATGGCCGCGGGCGGTCGCGTCGAACTGCGCGGGTTCGGGGCGTTCTCCGTCCGGTCCCGTCCGGCGCGCGCAGGCCGCAATCCGCGCACGGGCGAAACCGTCGACGTCCCTGCCAAGGCGGTACCCTTCTTCAAGAGCGGCAAGGAGCTGCGCGAGCGGCTGAACGCCAGCGGCGACGCCTGAGTCTGGGGACGATATCGATGGGTCTGGTTTCCGAATTCAAGGAATTCATCGCGCGCGGCAACGTGATCGACCTCGCCGTCGGCGTCATCATCGGTGCCTCGTTCGGAAAGATCGTCACCAGCCTGGTCGAACAGGTTGTCATGCCGCCGATCGGCCTCCTGCTGGGCGGCGTCGACTTTTCCCATCTTCAGTGGGTGCTTCGCCCCGAGAATCTCGCCACCGAAGAGATCGAGGAAGTGGCCATCCAGTATGGCGCTTTCCTGAATACCGTCATCCAGTTCCTGATCGTCGCCTTCGTGATCTTCCTGATGGTCAAGGCGATCAACAAGCTGAAACGCGCCGAGGCTGTGGCCCCGTCGGCGCCGCCGGTGCCTTCGGCCTCTGAGGTTCTGCTGGCCGAAATTCGCGATGAGCTGAAATCCCGGCCTCGTTGACAGGTTGCGGTGACCATTTGGCTATATGCGCCCCGGGCATGATGGCGACGATTGTGACGAGGCCCATGAACGTCGATGCGAGTGTGTCGTATCGCGTGGCGCTACGCCTGAAGCGCTGAATCGCCGGAATCCTGCAGGACCGTCTTGGACGGCGGGGCGCAAGGCGGCATTGCGGGACGATCATGTGGTCCGCGCTTGCGCCCTCCGGTTCAATCCGTAAGGTCCGCGGTGGCTGTTTTGGGTTTTGACGAGGCTTGGCGATGCGTGGATTCTTCCTGGCGGCGACAGGTCTTGTCGCGGCGCTCTCGGCCGGGATGGCGTCCGCCCAGGTCAGCGTCGGGCCCGTGCAACAGACGACCGGCACGTTCGAGGACAAGTTCCGTCAGTTCGAGGGCGAGGACTGGCCCAGCCCGACCGACTATCGCAGCGCGTCGGGCGCGCCCGGCTTCCGCTACTGGCAGCAGAAGGTCGATTACGACATCGACGTCTCGCTGGATGAGCCGACCCGGACGCTGACGGGGACCGAGACCGTCACCTACACCAACAACTCGCCCGACCGGCTGGGGTATCTGTGGCTGCTGCTGGATCAGCAGAACTATCGTCGGGCATCGATCGCCGAACGCACCCGTACCGTCGGCGACGCGGCCACCGTCAGTGTCGGCGAGGTGCTGCGCGTCCAGCGATTCCAGGAGTGGGAGGGCGGGTTCAACGACCTGAAGATCACCGGCCCGGACGGGCAGGACCTGACCTATACGATCACCGATACCCTGCTGCGGATCGACCTGCCGCAGACCCTGGGAACGGGCGAGAGCTTCACCTTTACCATCCGCTTCACCCTGCCGCTGCCCGAGACGAATGTCGTCGGGGGCCGGTCGGGCTATGAGTGTTTCACCAAGGCCTGGGAGGACGGCAACTGCATCTTCCTGGCGGCCCAGTGGTTCCCGCGCCTGGCGGTCTATTCGGACTACGAGGGCTGGCATCAGGCCCAGTTCCTGGGGTCGGGCGAGTTCACCCTGGAGTTCGGCGACTACGACGTCTCGATCACCGCGCCGGCCGACCATGTCGTGGCCGCGACCGGCGAACTGGCCAACCCCGAGATCCTGAGCGAAGCGCAGCGGTCGCGTCTGGCCCAGGCCCGGACCGCCGACGAGCCCGTCTATATCGTCACGCCCGCCGAGGCCGCCGCAGCCGAGGCCTCGCCCGCGCGGTCGGGCACCCGCACCTGGCATTTCGTCGCCGACAATGTGCGCGACTTTGGCTGGGCGGCCAGCCGCAAGTTCGTCTGGGACGCCCTGGGGGTCGAACAGGACTCAACCGAGCACCCGGTCGTGATGGCCATGTCCTTCTATCCGAAGGAGGCCCGCCCGCTTTGGGACGCCTATTCCACCAAGGCCATCGCCCACACCCTGGACGTCTACAACCAGTTCGCCCTGACCTATCCCTATCCCACCGCCCAGTCGGTCAACGGGCCGGTCGGTGGCATGGAATATCCGATGATCACCTTCAACGGGCCGCGGCCGGTGCGGGGGGACGACGGCTCTCTGACCTATACCGAGCGGGCCAAGACCGGGCTGATCGGGGTGGTGATCCACGAGGTCGGTCACACCTATTTCCCGATGATCGTCAACTCCGACGAGCGCCAGTGGACATGGATGGACGAAGGGTTGAACAGCTTCCTGCAGTTCGAGGCGCAGAAGCTGTGGGATCCCGACTTCCCCTCGCGTGGCGAGCCCCGTGACATCGTCGAATACATGATCAGCCAGGACCAGGTGCCGGTCATGACCCAGTCCGACTCCCTGCTGCAGTTCGGCAACAACGCCTATGCCAAGCCCGCGACGGCCCTGGTGATCCTGCGCGAGACCGTCATGGGCCGCGAGCTGTTCGACCGGGCGTTCCGCGAATACTCCCAGCGCTGGATGTTCAAACGCCCGACGCCGTTCGACTTTTTCCGCACCATGGAGGAGTCGTCGGGCATGGATCTGGACTGGTTCTGGCGCGGCTGGTTCTACACCACCGACCATGTCGACATCGCGCTCGACAATGTGGTGCGCGTGAACCTGCAGTCGACCGACCCGGACGAGCGCGCCCGCGCCGACCGCGAACGCTTCCGGCAGCAGCCGGTCAGCCGCACCGCCGCCGTCAATCAGGAGGCCGGCATCCAGACGGTCATCGAGCGCGACAGCGGCGTGCTGGATTACTACGACGAGACCGACCAGTTCACCGTTACCGCCACCCAGCGCAGGGATGCGGCCTCGGCCGCCGCCCGTGCCGATGCCGACCGCAGGCGCGCACAGGGTTTCCGCGACAACATCTATCGCCTGACCTTCTCCAACGTCGGTGGTCTTGTCATGCCGGTGATCGTCAAGATGAATTTCGCGGACGGGACCAGCGAGACGGTCCGCATTCCGGCAGAGATCTGGCGCCGCAACAGCCAGCGCGTGGTCTGGCAGTACACCTCGTCCAGGACGCTGGTGTCTGCCGAGCTGGACCCCCTTTGGGAGACGGCGGACTCGGACCGGTCGAACAACAGCTTCCCGCAATCGATCGTGCCCTCGGTCGTGCCTCTGGCACCGGCCGGTCCCCAGGGCCAGAACCGGATGCGCGACGACGACCGCCGCGTCACCCCCGACAGCCTGCGAACCCGACCCGCTTCCTGATGGCCGGCGCGCGCTTCAGAATCGGACGGCGAGAGTTGCTGGGCGGGCTGATGCTCGTCTGTGGGCTGGTCGCCGGCCCCGCCCGGGCCCACCGAGGCCATGCCGGTCTGACGGTGGTGGAGATCAATGCCGCGAGCGGTGCCGTTCGGGTGACCCACCGTTTCTACGCTCACGACGTCGAGCCCGCCCTGGTCTCCATCGCGCCCGATGCCCAGCCGTCGCTGGATGATCCGCGCGCGGTCGCGGACCTGGAAGCCCATCTGGCGGCGCGATTCCGGCTGGAGATCGATGGCCGGGCGATCGACCTCACCCATGGCGAGACGGTCCTGGCCGGCGACACGGTGCGGGTCGGCTTTGCGGGCACGAGCGAGGCGGAACCGGCCGTGCACGCGGTCACCGTCGACCTGGATTTCTTTCCTGGCGTCCATGACGACATGGAGCAGCAGGTGAATGTGCGCACCGGCGGCGTGACCCGCACGATCCTGTTCCGCCCCGGATCCGCAGCTCAGACGGTCCGCTTCGAGGGTTAAGGCTCTTCGACAGGGTCGAAATTGCCACGCCGGAGACCCAGGCTCCAGATTTTGGAAGTTTTTACCAGATTGCGGTTGTGCAACGCAGCGTTCTCTGACCTTATGTCCGGGTAGCAAGGAGGCGGCGATGAGCCACCCGACCCGTCACATCCCGATCCGTGCCGCCGCCCGTGCGGTCGCGGCCCCGCGCGCCAACGCCGCGCCTGCCGCCCTGACCACCCTTATTCTCAGCGTACTCGTACTCCTGCTCTCCGGAGCGGCGTGGATGCAGCTGACCTGAAGCCGAGACAAATCAGGACCGCAAGCCTCCACCCGCTCCCGCCAGGAAGCGGGTTTTTTAATGCCCGACGCACGCCTCTCCTCCGGAACGCCCAACCTCGATGACGCAAGATCTGACCTCTGATGACACGGCCCCGTCGCCCCGGCGACGCAGCGCCGTCGTGACCGCCGGAGCCAACCGCGCCGCGGCGCGCAGCTATCTGCGGGCCGCAGGCATGGACGATGCCGATTTCGAGAAGCCGATGATCGCGGTGGTCAACACCTGGTCGTCGGTGACGCCGTGCAACATGCATCTCGACCGTCTGGCCAGGGACGTCCGGGCCGGCATCATCGCGGCGGGCGGCTTCCCGATCGACTTCAACACCATCGTCGTCACCGACGGCATCTCGATGGGCACGCCGGGCATGAAGGCCTCGCTGATCAGCCGGGAAGTCGTCGCCGACTCGATCGAGCTGGCGGTGCAGGGTCATCAGCTGGACGGCGTCGTCTGCATCGTCGGATGCGACAAGACGATACCGGCCGCCGCCATGGCCCTGGCTCGCATGGATATCCCCGGCCTGGTCTATTACGGCGGCACCATCATGCCGGGCCGGATCGGATCGGCCGAGATCTCGATCCAGGAGGTCTTCGAGGCCATCGGTGCCCACGGCGCCGGCGCCATCGACGACAACCAGCTGAAAATTGTCGAGAGCGCTGCCTGCCCGGGGGCCGGGGCCTGCGGGGGTCAGTTCACCGCCAACACCATGGCCATGGCCCTGTCGATGATGGGTCTGTCGCCGATGGGGGCCAACGACGTCCCCGCCGTCGACCCGGCCAAGGCGGCCGAGGGTGAACGCTGCGGCCGGCTGATCGTCGAGCGTGTCTTCGCCGGCGACACGGCCCGCAAATACATTACGCGCGCAAGCCTCAAGAATGCCGCCGTCGCCGTCTCGGCGTCCGGAGGATCCACCAATGCGGTCATGCACCTGACAGCCATCGCGACCGAGGCGGGCGTCGATTTCGGCATCGAGGACTGCCATCAGGCCTGCGTCGAGGCCCCCGTTATCTGCGATCTGAAACCGGGCGGCCGGTTTCTGGCCTCGCACCTGTATGCGGCGGGCGGCACCCGCCTGGTCGCCCAGCGGCTGGCGGCGGCGGGCAAGATCATCAACGCCCCGACCGTCTCGGGCCGCAGCCTGTTCGCCGAGGCCGCCGAGGCCGAGGAAGCGCCCGGCCAGCAGGTCGTGACCACGATCGATGCGCCGGTCATGGCGCGCGGCTCCTATGCCGTCATCCACGGCGATCTGGCTCCGGAGGGGGCGATCATCAAACTGGCAGGCCATGCCATCGACGTGTTCGAGGGCCCGGCCTGCGTGTTCGACTCGGAGGAAGACGCCTTCCATGCCGTTCAGGACGGTTCGGTCGGCGAGGGCGACGTCATCGTCATCCGTTACGAAGGTCCGCGCGGCGGCCCGGGCATGCGCGAGATGCTGCAGGTCACCGCCGCCCTGAAGGGCCGCGGCGTCCAGAATGTCGCCCTGCTGACCGACGGCCGGTTCTCGGGCGCCAGCTACGGCTTCGTCGCCGGCCATATCTCGCCGGAGGCGGCCGTGGGCGGTCCGATCGCCCTGGTCCGCGACGGCGACCGGATCACGATCGACGTCACCAACCGGCGCATCGATGTGGCGGCGGATCTGGTCGCACGCCGTCGCGACCACACGACCCCGCCGCTGAAGCCCGCCACCGGGGTCTTCGCCAAATATCGCGCCGAGGTCGCCTCGGCCAGCCAGGGCGCCGTCACCATTCCCAACCCGCCGCCGGCCCAGGTGCCGGCGATCATCAATGCCCGTCAGGAAGCCTGAGCCATGCAAATCTATACCAACGACGACATCCGTCCCGGCGTCATCGCGGGTCACCGCATCGCCATCATCGGCTATGGCTCTCAAGGGCGCGCCCATGCGCAGAACCTGAAGGACTCGGGCCACGACGTGGTCGCCGGGGTCCGTCATGGCGGTAAGGGCTGGAAGAACGCCCAGGCCGATGGCGTCCCGACGGCGGAGCCCGCCGACGCGGTCAAGGGCGCGGATATAATCGCCATCCTGACGCCCGACATGGCCCAGGCGCAGATCTACAAGGACATCATCGAGCCCAACGCCAGGAAGGGCGCGGCCATCCTGTTCGCCCACGGCTTTTCGATCCTGTACGGACGCGTCACCCCGCGTGCCGACATGGATGTCATCCTGGTCGCGCCCAAGGGGCCGGGTGACCTGGTCCGTCGCGAATATGCACGCGGACGCGGCGTGCCCGCCCTGTTCGCGGTCGAGCAGGACGCCACCGGCAAGGCCCGCGACCGGGCCATGGGCTATGCCAGGGGCATCGGCGGCGCGACCGGCGGCCTGCTGGAAACCTCGTTCAAGGAAGAGACCGAGACCGATCTGTTCGGCGAACAGGCCGTCCTGTGCGGCGGGGCCAAGGAGCTGGTCATGGGAGGGTTCACCACCCTGGTCGAGGCCGGCTACCAGCCCGAGATCGCCTATTTCGAATGCATGCACGAGCTGAAGCTGATCGTGGACCTGTTCTACGAGGGCGGCATCACCAAGATGAACGAATTTATCTCCGAGACCGCCAAATGGGGCTCGGTCGTCAGCGGCCCGCGCGTCATCAACGCCGAGACCCGCGCGCGGATGAAGGAGATCCTGACCGAGATCCAGGACGGCACCTTCGCCCGCGAGTGGATCGCCGAGAACGAGGCCGGCAAGGGGGCCTACGATGCTCTGGTCAAGGCCGACGGCGACCACCTGATCGAGTCGGTCGGCGCGGGTCTGCGCGAGCGCATGGCCTGGCTGCACGCCCCCAAGACCGCTGAAGCGGCCTGAACGCGCGAGAGCCAGAGTCCATACAAATGACCGCCGCCACCGCCATGAAACCCGCGCCTGCCGCCGCTCCCCGGAGCGGTGCGCGGCTGCTCGTCTCGACCCTGGAGCGGTTGGGCGTGGATGTTGTGTTCGGCTATCCGGGCGGCGCGATTATGCCGGTCTATGATGCCCTGACCGGGTCGGGCCTGAAGCACATCCTGGTCCGTCACGAGCAGGGCGCGGCCTTCGCCGCCGACGCCTGGGCCCGGGTGACCGGCAAGGTCGGGGTCTGCATGGCGACCTCGGGTCCGGGCGCCACCAACCTGATCACCGGCATCGCCAATGCAATGATGGATTCGGTGCCGATGGTCTGCATCACCGGCAACGTCGCCACGCATCTGATGGGGACCGACGCCTTTCAGGAAATCGACATCCTGGGCGTCACCCTGCCGATCGTGAAGCACAGCTGGGTCGTCCGCGACCCGGCCGACGTTCCGGCCGTGATCGAGGAAGCCTTCCATGTCGCGCGCTCGGGCCGCCCTGGCCCGGTCCTGGTCGATCTGCCGAAGGACGTGCAGGTCGGCCTGACCTCCGAGGATTTCGGCTTCCACTATCCGAACGAGACGACGCCTCTGGATCACGCGGCGATTGGCGAGGCCGAGCAGCTGATCCGCGCCGCAGAGCGCCCGCTGATCTACATCGGCGGCGGGGTCAAGATCGCCGGGGCCGTCCAGGCGTTGCGTGACTTCGCCGGGCAGACCGGCATCCCCTCGGTCTCGACCCTGAACGCCCTGGGGTCGGTCCGCACGGATGCCCCGGGCTTTCTGGGCATGCTGGGGATGCACGGGACGAAGGCAGCCAATGAGGCGGTGCAGGAAAGCGATCTGCTGATCGTCTTCGGGGCCCGGTTCGACGACCGCGCGACGGGCAAGCTGAATGAATTCGCCCCCCATGCGAAGGTCGTCCATTTCGACATCGACCCGGCCGAGATCGGCAAGCTGCGCGCCGCCCATGTTCCGGTCATCGGCGACCTGAAGGCCGGTATCGAGGCCCTGAATGCGCGTGTCGCCGCAGCGCCCCTGGCGATCGATCCCTGGATCGTCCACGCGACCTCGAACGCCCGCCGCAACGCCTTCCGCTACGACGCGCCCGGCGAGGGGGTCTATGCGCCGGCCCTGCTGAACGAACTGTCGAAGACGGCGGGCGACCGTTTCGTCGCGGCCTGCGACGTCGGCCAGCACCAGATGTGGGTCGCCCAGCACTGCGAATTCTCGCGGCCCGAGGCCCACCTGACCTCCGGCGGTCTGGGTGCGATGGGCTACGGCCTGCCCGCCGGTCTGGGGGCCAAGATGGCCAACCCCGAAGCCCACGTCGTCACCGTCTCCGGCGACGGCAGCTTCATGATGAACATCCAGGAACTGGCGACCCTGCGCCGCTATGGCGTCGCGCTGAAGATCGTCCTGCTGGACAACTCCAGCCTCGGACTGGTGCGCCAGTGGCAGGAGCTGTTCTTCGCCGAGAACTATTCAGAGGTCGATCTGTCGGACAATCCGGACTTCGTCGCCGTGGCCCAGGCCTTCGGCATCGAGGCCTTCATGATCGATCGCCGCGATCAGGTCACTGACGGCATCGCCCGTCTGCTGGCCGCGCCCGGACCGTGCCTGATGCACGTCCTGATCGACCCCAGGGAAAACGTCTGGCCGCTGGTGCCTCCGGGCAAGTCCAACGCCGAGATGATGCACGACACGCGCTTTGAAGGAGACATGTGATGACCGACACCCTCCAGATCCAGATCGACCGGGCCGACGGCTCGCTCCAGCGCCTCATCGGTCTCGTGGAACGTCGCGGCTTTCACATCGACGCCATGTCCCTGTCGGACGAGGGCGCAATGCGCCGCGTCCAGTTGCAGGTCCGCGGCCGCGAAGAAGGACGCTGCACCGAGAACCTGGGCCGCCAGATCGACAAGCTGATCGGTGCGACCCGGGTCGGTTATGCCCCCGCGCCCTACGCCTGTCGGGACAGTGTGGCGGCATGACCTCCGAACCTCGAGTACCGGACGATCCCGACCGTGTAGTGGTCTTCGACACCACCATGCGCGATGGCGAACAGGCACCCGGCTTTTCCATGTCGCCCGCCGACAAGGTCAGGATGGGCCGCCAGCTGAAGGCGCTGGGCGTCGACATCATGGAGGCCGGGTTCGCCGCCGCCTCTCCGGGCGACGAGGACTGCATCCGTGCCGTCGTCGGCGAGATGGCCGAGGACGATTCGGGGCCGGTCTTCTGCTCCCTGTCCCGCTCCAGCGAGGCGGACATCGACGCCTCTTATCGCGCCCTGCGCGGGACCCGGCGTCGGCGATGCCACGTCTTCATCGGCACCAGCCCGATCCATCGTGCGGCCAAGCTGCGCATGACGCCGGATCAGGTCCTGGCCCAGGCCGTGCGTTCGGTCGAATACGCCCGGACGCATTTTCACGACGTCGAGTTCAGTGCCGAGGACGCGATCCGTACCGAGCCCGAGTTCCTGGCCGAGGTGCTGGAGGCGGTCTCGGCGGCGGGGGCCTCGACCCTGAACGTGCCCGATACGGTCGGCTATGCGACGCCGGACGAGATCGGTTCACTGTTCCGGTTCCTGATCGCGCGGATCAGGCCGCGCTTCCCGCACGTCGTGTTCTCGACCCACTGCCACAATGACCTGGGTCTGGCCGTCGCCAACAGTCTGGCGGCGATCGAGGGCGGGGTACGCCAGGTCGAATCGACCATCAACGGCATCGGCGAACGGGCCGGAAACGCGGCGCTGGAAGAGGTCGTCATGGCCCTGCGGACCCGCGCCGAACGCTATGGCGTCACGACCGGCGTGGACGCGACCAGGCTGGTGGAGACCAGCCGCCTGCTGAGCGAAATCACCGAATCCCCGATCGTGCGCAACAAGGCCATCGTCGGCATCAACGCCTTCGCCCACGAGGCGGGCATCCACCAGCACGGCATGTATGCCGACGCCCGCACCTATGAGATCATGCGGCCCGAGGACGTGGGCTTTTCCGGCAGTTTCTTCGTGCTGGGCAAGCACTCGGGCCGAACGGCGGTTCAGAAGCGGGCCGAGGTTCTGGGCTATCCGCTGGTCGGCGATCACCTGACCGACGCTTTCGCCGCCTTCAAGGCGCGCGCCGACCAGATCGGCGAGATCGACGACCAGGAGTTGATCGCCATCTGCGTGGCGACGCAGAGAAATGCGGCCCATGTCGCCGCCTAGGACCTTGTTCGACAAGGTCTGGGACCGCCACGTCGTCGTCCCGGAAACGGCGGAGACGCCGGGTGTCCTCTACATCGACCTGCATCTGGTCCATGAGGTAACCAGCCCCCAGGCCTTCACCGAGATCGAGGCGCGGGGTCTGAAGGTCCGTCGTCCGGACAAGACCTTTGCGACGCTCGACCATTCGACCCCGACCCTGCCGGCGGGGCTGAATGGCCTCAAGCCCTATGTCACGGCCGAGGCCGAGGCCCAGGTGCATCGGCTGGAAGAGAACTGTGCCCGACATGGCATCGACCTGGCCGGCTGGGCGTCGCCGGATCGGGGCGTGGTCCATGTGATGGGTCCCGAACTGGGTCTGACCCAGCCGGGCATGACCGTCGTCTGCGGCGACAGCCATACGGCCACCCACGGGGCCTTCGGAGCCCTGGCCTTCGGTATCGGCACCTCGGAGGTCGGTCATGTGCTGGCGACCCAGTGCCTGTTGCAAAGGAAGTCGAAGGCGATGCGCGTGACCGTCACCGGTCATCTGGTGCCGGGCGTGTCGGGCAAGGACGTCGCGCTGGCTGTGATCGCTGAACTGGGCTTCGGCGGCGGCACCGGCTTCGTCATTGAATATGCAGGCGACGCCGTGCGGTCGCTGGACATGGAAGGGCGGATGACCCTGTGCAACATGTCAATCGAGGCCGGTGCGCGGGCGGGGATGATCGCCCCGGATGCCAAAACCATCGACTGGCTGCGCGGGCGCAAGCACGTGCCGCAGGGCCAGGCCTATGACGTCAGGGCGGCCGAATGGTTGACCCTGGCATCCGATCCGGATGCCGTGTTCGACGCCGAGGTCGTTATCGATGGCACCGCGATCCGCCCCATGGCGACCTGGGGCACGACGCCGGACGCGGGGTCTCCGATCGGCACCCGCGTGCCAGAGCCGAAGTCGGATAGCGACCGCAAGGCCCTGGCCTATATGGGCTTCGAGGCGGGCGAGACGACGACGACCCAGGCCGTGGACGTGGTCTTCATCGGCTCTTGCACCAATGGGCGGTTGCCAGATCTGCGGGCGGCGGCGGCTGTGTTGCGCGGGCGAAAGGTGAAGTCCGGGGTGCGCATGCTGGTCGTGCCGGGGTCGGAGGCCGTGCGTCGTGACGCCGAGGCGGAAGGGTTGCACACCGTCTTCACCGAGGCGGGTGCCGAGTGGCGCATCCCGGGCTGTTCGATGTGCATCGCCATGAACGGAGATTTCGTTGCGCCCGGCCAGCTGGCCGTCTCGACCTCCAATCGCAACTTCGAAGGCCGCCAGGGCAAGGGGGCCCGCACCATCCTGGCCAGTCCGGCGACAGCAGCGGCCTCGGCCATCGCCGGGGTGCTGACCGATCCGCGGGTGTATCTGGGGGAGACGGTCGATGCCTGAACCCCTCAAGGTCCTGACCTCGCGCACACTCGTCCTGACCCAGGCCAATATCGATACCGACCAGATCATCCCGGCGCGGTTCCTGACCACGACCGGGACAACGGGTCTGGGCCAGAAGGCCTTCTACGACTGGCGCTACGAGGCCGACGGCTCGGCGCGGCCGGAAGCGGTGCTGAACCGTATCGATCCGACCGAGCATCGCATCCTGGTGGCCGGCGACAATTTCGGCTGCGGCTCGTCGCGCGAGCACGCGCCCTGGGCGCTCCACGACTACGGGTTCCGGGCGGTGATCTCGACCTCGATCGCCGACATCTTCACCTCCAACGCATTGAAGAACGGCTTCCTGCCCGTCGTCGTCGATCAGGCGACGTGGGAAGACCTGGTCGCCCATCCCGAACAGGTGGTGACTATCGACCTGGAGGCCGGAGAGGTCCGTCGCGGCAACCATGCGCCGGTCGCCTTCGCGGTCGAGCCCTTCGCGCGCCAGTGCCTGCTGGACGGCGTCGACACGCTCGGCTGGCTGCAGAAGGCCATGCCCGCCATCGAACACTACGAACAAGTCCACTTCCCGGAGCCCGCGTGATGTCCAGTCCCCAGACCTATACCATCGTCCTGCTGCCCGGCGATGGCGTGGGGCCGGAAGTCATCGCGGCGGCGCGGGATGTGCTGCGGGTCATCGCCGACTTCTATGGCCACCGGTTCGCGTTCTCCGAGCACCTGATCGGTGGCGCCGGCATCGACGCGACCGGCGATCCCCTGCCGCCGGAGACCACCGCTGCCTGCCTCGCGGCCGACGGCGTGCTGCTGGGTGCGGTTGGCGGGCCCAGGTGGGACGGCGGTACGCGCCGTCCGGAAGAAGGCCTGCTGGGCATCCGCAAGGCCATGGGCCTGTTCGCCAATCTGCGCCCGCTGCAGGTCTCGCCTGTCCTGGCCCACCGCTCGCCCCTGAAGAAGGAGATCGTCGAAGGCGTCGACCTGATCGTCTTCCGCGAACTGACCGGCGGGGTCTATTTCGGCGAGAAGACCCGCACCGACACCATGGCCTCGGACCTGTGCATCTACACTGTGCCCGAGATCGAGCGGATCACCCGCGCGGCCTTCAAGACCGCCCTGCAACGGCGTGGCAAGGTGACCTCGGTCGACAAGGCCAATGTCATGGCGACGTCCAGGCTCTGGCGAGAGGTCGTCACCCGCATCCACGCCGAGGAGTTTCCGCAGGTCCAGCTGGAGCACGCCCTGGTCGACTCCATGGCGATGCATCTGATCCGCAAGCCGCGCGACTATGACGTCATCCTGACGGAGAACATGTTCGGAGACATCCTGTCGGACGAGATCAGCGTCCTGGGGGGATCAATCGGTCTGTTGCCCTCGGCGTCGCTCGGCGAATCAGGCCCGGGCCTGTTCGAGCCGATCCATGGATCCGCCCCCGACATCGCGGGACAGGATCTGGCCAATCCGGTCGGCACCATCCTGTCGGCGGCGATGATGCTGCGTCACAGCCTCGACCTGGAGGACGAGGCCGCGTCGATCGAGGCGGCGGTCGCGGCGGTGCTGGCGGCCGGGGCCACAACGGCCGACCTGGGGGGCGCCCTCGGCACGCGCGCTGCCGGCGAGGCCATCATCGACGCTATCCGCGCCATTCACTGGGCCGCGGCGCACCGTGTCCAGATGCACTGGGGTTAACGATGTCCCGATAACGGCGTCAGGCGAAATCATGGTGCACTGCGCAAAATATATGCGCATGATTCTGCCTGTTGGGAGTGTGTAGACTACGACACGCACACGAAAATTGCACAGAACACCCCGGAAGCCCTTGCGTCGGTCAACGTTGCGGTAAACAGTTCGCAACTGCGAGATCACACAGGGGGTGCATTCATGTCGCAGTTCTTCAATCGACTACCGGGGGTGCTTGGCCTCCTGCTTTTGACCGCCGCCTTATTCCATGCGGGCGGAGCCTTCGCCCAGGAGGCGGCTGCGGCCACACCGGCCCCGGCCTTACTGGCGCATCAGGTGCCGCTGGAACTGGACGGCGCCGGCACGTCCTGGATCCTGACCTCCACCGCCCTCGTGCTGCTGATGACCCTCCCCGGTCTGGCGCTGTTCTATGGCGGCATGGTGCGACGCAAGAATGTGATCGCCACCATCACACAGTCGGTCGGCGTGTCTGCTGTGGTCACGCTGGTCTGGTTCGCCATCGGTTACAGCCTGTCGTTCGGGACCGGCCAGCCGATGTTCGGGCTCGATGCGGACACCGTGAATGCCTATATCGGCTCCACCCAGGCGATCTTCCTGAACGGCGTCGGTATGGAAACAGCCCACAGCCTGGCCAAGGGCCTTCCCGAGTATCTCTGGATCGCCTACCAGCTGACTTTCGCCATCATCACGCCCGCCCTGGTCACCGGTGCCTTCGCCGAGCGGATCAAGTATTCGGCGCTGCTGCTGTTCACCGCCCTGTGGTCGATCTTCGTCTACGCCCCCATTGCCCACTGGGTCTGGGGCGGCGGCTTCCTGGGCGCGGCCGGCGTGCTGGACTTTGCCGGTGGCGCGGTGGTGCACGTCAACTCGGGTATCGCGGGCCTCGTCTGCGCGCTGTTCCTCGGACCGCGTAAGGGTTACGGCAAGGATGCGATGAACGCCCACAATCCGGTCCTGACCATGATCGGCGCGTCTTTGCTGCTGGTCGGCTGGATCGGCTTCAACGCCGGATCGGCCTGGGCGGCCGATGGCATCGCCGCCGTCGCCCTGCTCAATACCATCCTGGCCGCCATGGCCGCCTCCCTGACGTGGAAGATCGTCGAGGTCGTCGAGAAGCGTAAGCCGTCCCTGATCGGCGTCTTGTCCGGCATGGTCGCCGGTCTGGTCGCCATCACGCCGGCCGCCGGCTTCGTCGATCCGAAGGGGGCCGTTCTGATCGGCCTGATCGCCGGACCGGTCTGCTACGCCTCGTCTGTCTGGTTGAAGAAACTGTTGCGTTACGATGACAGCCTGGACGCCTTCGGAATCCACGGCGCGGGCGGTCTTCTGGGCGCGCTTCTGACGGGTGTGTTCGCCACCACGGCGGTCAACGGCCTGTCCGACGGCGCAAACGTCGGCACCCAGGCTCTGGGCCTAGCCTGGACCATCGCCTGGTCCGCGGTCGTGACCTTCATCATCCTGATCATCTGCAAGTTCACGACGGGCTTGCGTGTCACAGATGCTCAGGAAGCGGAGGGTCTGGACACGACCCTGCATGGCGAAGCGCTTGAAAACGTATAAGCTTGAGTATCACGGGTGCGGCCGAAGGGGCGCGCCCGGTCAAAAAAAAATACCATCATCCTCTCGAGAAGGGCCCACTCATGAAACTGACCGCAAGTCTCGCAGCGATCGCCGCTGCCATCGCCGCCGTCTCCACCGCCGGTGCCGCATCGGCACAGGACGCAACCTTCGCCTTCAACGTTGCCGGGACCAGTGATTACGTCTTCCGCGGCTTCAGCCAGACCGCTGAAGATTCCGCGCTGCAGCTCGGCGCAGACGTGACCGTCGGCAACTACTATGTCGGCGCATGGGCTTCCAACGTCGACTTCGGGGACGAAACCGACGCGGAAGTCGATCTGTATGGCGGCTACCGCACCGAAGTGGCCGGCTTTGCCGTGGACGTCGGCGCGATTGCCTACCTCTACGTCGGCGAGCCGAACCGCGCCGCCTACAACTATGTCGAGGCCAAACTGGCAGTATCGCGTGCCTTCGGTCCGCTGACCACCGGTGTGGCCGCCTATATCTCGCCCGACTTCTTTGGCGTGGACGAGGTCGCGACCTATTTCGAGGCCAATGCCGCCTATGCCGTGACCGACAAGCTGTCGGTCTCGGGCGCAGTCGGTAACCAGCAACTCGACAAGTCCGACGACTACGTCACCTATAATGTCGGCGCGGCCTATGCGATCACGTCCAACCTGATTGCGGACGTCCGCTACCACGACACCGACGTCGACAATCTCCGCATCGCCGAAGACCGCGTCGTCGGCACCCTCAAGGTGGTGTTCTAGACCCGGCTTGTCTGAGGTGACCCCCGTCGCGGGGTCATCGAACGCCTGAACCGGATCCGGTTCCGATGCGAGCCCCGTTTCCGAGAGGAGACGGGGCTCGTTTTCGATTGCGTCACGGACGGGCCAGGACCAGCCCGGCCATAGGCGGCAGTGCGCCGACCCGGTCCTGCGCGGCATTCACAGAGGCGATGACAGTCCATCCGGACGGAAGCGCCCACGCGACCTCGCGGTGGCCGAGGTTGAACACGCACAGAAGCTGATCGCCACCGGCATCGCGTCGGAACGCCAGCAGCCCGTCGGGCAGATCCGTCAGCATGGTCATCGACCCGGTGCGCAGAGCCGTATGGGCCGCGCGCAGGGCGATCGCCTGGCGGGCTCGGTGCAGCGTGGATGACGGGTCCGGCTCCTGGGCATCGACCGCCAGAGCGCGATGACGCGGGTCGACGGGCAGCCAGGGCTCGACCGTGGAAAATCCGGCGAACTCGTCGTTTGATCGCCACGGCATGGGCGTGCGCGCGCCGTCGCGCCCGAGCGTCTCGGGCCAGTTGGTGATGGCTTCGGGATCGACCAGCCGCTCGAAGGGTACATCCGCCTGCGGCAGACCCAGCTCCTCGCCCTGGTAGATGAACACATTCCCGCGCAGCGCCATCAGCAGCAGCAGGGCCATCTCCGCATAGGCCTTCGGGTCGCGACCCTGGGCCCAGCGGGACACGGCGCGGGGCGCGTCGTGATTTGAGAACGCCCACGATGGCCAGCCCTCGCCCGGTGTCCCCGGCCACATCGCCGGGCCCTGCTCGACCAGCATGGGTGTCAGTTCGGGCGCATACAGATACAGGAACCCGTAGGCGGAATGCAGCCGATCCGTCCCTTCGGTGTATGCGTGCATCTCCTCGTTGGCGCGCTCGCCCGCGACCTCGGCCACCATGAACCGGTCGGTATGGCTGTCGGTCAGGGCGCGCAGCCGGGTCAGGAAATCCAGAATCTCGGGCTGGGACTGATTGTGGATGTGCTGCTGAAAGTCGAACGGCCGCGTTCTCTTGCCCGGAGCGAGAACTGGCGGATTGTCTGTCAGCGCCGGGTCATGCATGGCGAAGTTGAGCGCGTCGCACCGGAACCCATCCACCCCGCGGTCGAGCCAGAAGCGGGCGACGGCCAGCAGGGCCTCCTGGACCTCCGGGTTCCTCACGTTCAGCTGCGGCTGTTCCTTGAGGAAGTTGTGCATGTAGTACTGGTGTCGGCGGGCGTCCCAGGTCCAGGCCGGGCCGCCGAACACCGACTGCCAGTTCGACGGCGGAGACCCTTCCGGCTTCGCATCGGCCCAGACATACCAGTCGGCCCTGGGGTTGGTCCGGTCCTGACGGCTTTCCTGGAACCAGGCGTGCTGGTCGGAGGTGTGGGAATAGACCTGGTCGATGATGATCTTCAGGCCGAGGGCGTGGGCCCGGGTGACCAGCCTGTCGAAGTCCGCCATGGTGCCGAAGATCGGGTCGATGCCGACGTAGTCCGATACGTCGTAGCCGAAATCCTTCATCGGCGAGGTGAAGAAGGGCGACAGCCAGATGCCGTCCACCCCAAGCGATGCCACGTGATCCAGATGGGCGGTGATGCCGGGCAGATCGCCGATCCCGTCCCCGTTGCTGTCGGCGAAGCTGCGCGGATAGATCTGATAGAGGACCGCACCCCGCCACCATTCGGGCGCGGCGATCGACGTCGGGGCTGCATTCTGGCTCATGATTCACAGTGGCAAACCCGCCCGGGCCCGTCGAGCGGCGTCGTGACGGCTTGAAACGTACAACCAATTTTCGTTTCGGATCGGCAGAACCTCCTTTACCGTCGGATCAAACCGGGCGACGCAGGCTGTCTGGGAAGCGACGGGCGGTCCACGTCCGCTCCGGAAACGACAGGGATCACGACCTCATGAGCAGCTCCGACATGGCCGACACCGCCCCGCGCAAGGGCACGGGCCTGGCCTTTACCTATGTGACGACGCTGTTCTTCGCATGGGGCTTCGCAACGTCGTTGATCGACCCCCTGATCGCGGCCGTGCGGGGAGCATTTGCGCTCAGCTTCACAGAGGCGCTGCTGACGCAGTTCGCCTGGTTCACGGCCTACGGCGTCTTCGCCTTGCCTGCCGCATTCGTCCTGTCACGATTGGGGTATGCCCGTTCGATTGTGGGCGCACTCGCCGTTATGGTTCTGGGGGCGCTCATCGTTCCGGTCTCCACGATCCTCGACTTCTATCCGGGTGTGCTCGTCGCTCTATTCGTGATCGGCGGGGGCGTCACCCTGCTTCAGGTCGCAGCAAACCCGCTGGCGGCGGCGCTCGGTCCTCAGCGCCAGTCGCATTTCCGCCTCGTGCTGTCTCAGGCTTTCAACTCCCTCGGAACGGTTGTTGGGCCGCTTCTGGGAGCGACGGTCATGCTTTCGGGCGGCATATTCGTCGCGGGCGGGGTGACCGAACTCGGCTCGCTCAGTGCTCTCCTGCTTCTCGGCCTGGGCGTCGCCTTTGGCGCTGTTGCCGGCGCGCTTCTGGGCGCTCTGCGCCGTGATCTGAAAGCTTGGTTGCCGCTGGGTGCCGCGATCGGTCTCGCTGTGGGATGGCTCGTTTTCCTGCACAACTACGTCGGTGGTCTGGCCCCGTCCGTTGCGCCACTCAAGCCTGCGATTCAAATCGATTGGTCCCAATTCTTCTCTTTCCAGTCGGACGTCGTTGCCACTGACGCCGCGCTCATCGATCCGACACTTCGGGCGCAGACTCTCGGCAACATCGACACCGTGTTCCTGGGTCTCGCAGCCTTCTTCGCCATCCTCGCCTTGTTCATCTGGATCATCCGTTCGAAACTGACCTCTGCCAACGTCTCGACTGAGCGAAGCGTGTCACCGCTGGAAGCGCTTAAATCCCGTTGGGCTGTTTTCGGGGCCATGGGCATCTTCATCTACGTCGGATCCGAGGTCGCGATCGGTAGCCTGATGACCAATTTTCTGGAGTCGCAAAACATTCTGAGCCTGTCGGTGAGTGATGCCGGACGATTGGTGGCTCTGTATTGGGCAGGAGCCTTGATGGGTCGTTTCGCCGGCAGTGCCTTGTTGACCCGGATCAAGGCCGCACATCTTCTGATCGTCTGCACCGCGGTCGCAGCCGCCCTGTGTTTGATTGTCACGCAGACCGGCGGAACGACAGCTGCCTTCGCTGCGCTCGCGGTGGGCCTTTTCAACTCGATCATGTTTCCCGCCATCTTTACGTTGACTCTTGAGCGAAGCACGGCACCGGCCTCGGCGACGTCTGGCCTTCTGGTGTTCGGGATCATCGGCGGTGCCCTGCTGCCGCTGATGGCCGGTCGGATTGCGGATGCTGCCGGCGGGGTCATCAATCCTGCATTCTTTGTACCGGTGCTGGGCTATGCGGCCCTGACGATCTTCGCGATCGCGGCGGCGCGGACGGCACCACGCAGCGCGATGGCGGGCCCCGTCACAGGCCATTGATCCCGTGTGCTCTGGCAGACGTCGCCTGCCATCCATCCGGCCCTGATGACAGTGCGGAGCGCCTCCTGTGAGCGGTTGCAGCCATGACGGAGCCCGCCACATGTCCGACCTCCGGACCCGGACGTCCCGTCGCGCCTTGCTGACCGGTGCGCTCGGAATGGCCATCGTGGGGGGCCTGATGGCGGCCCCGCGCCGCGCCGCGGCCCAGGTCGCGGCCGACCTGGACCGCGTCGATGCGCTGATCGCGCGCATGACGATCGAGGAGAAGGCCGGGCAGCTGAACGTGCTGGCCGATCCATTCCGTTTCCGGCCCCAGAACGTCAATCCGCTGGACGGACAGGGCGACCCGGCGCGCGTGACGCGGATGATCCGCGACGGTCAGGTCGGCTGCCTGTTCAACGGCGTGGGCGCCGAGGCCGGGCGTCGGATCCAGACCCTCGCGGTCGAGCAGACCCGGCTGGGCATTCCCCTGCTGTTTGCCGCCGACATCATCCACGGGCTGAAGACCGTGTTCCCCGTGCCGCTGGCGGAAGCGGCCGCTTTCGATCCCGACCTGGCCATGCGCACCGCGCGGGCCGCAGCGGTCGAGGGCGCGGCCTCCGGCATCCACCAGACCTTTGCCCCCATGGTCGACGTGGCCCGGGACCAGCGCTGGGGCCGGGTGGTCGAGGGTGCGGGCGAGGACGTCTGGCTGAACGAGGTTCTGGCCGTGGCGCGCGTCAAGGGATTCCAGGGCGACAGGGGCCTGGCCGACCGCGATGCCCTGCTGGCCACACCCAAGCATTTCGCCGCCTATTCCGCCGCGCTGGGCGGGATGGACTACAACACCACTGACATGTCGGACGCGACGCTGAGGGGCACCTTCCTGCCGCCTTTCAAGGCCGCATTCGATGCGGGTGCCCTGTCGGTCATGACGGCCTTCAACGACATCAATGGCGTCCCGGCCAGCGGCAATCCCTATCTGCTGACAGAGATCCTGCGCGAGGAGTGGGGCTTTGCCGGCTATGTCGTCACCGACTACACGGCGGATCAGGAGCTGATCGCCCACGGCTTCGCAGCCGACGGTCGCGATGCCGCGCGGATCGCCCTGATGGCCGGGGTCGATGCCTCCCTCGTGTCCGGCCTGTTCCTGGAGCACATCCCGGGTCTTGTGGCGTCTGGTGACGTGCCCATGGCGCGCGTGGATCAGGCTGTCCGGCGCGTGCTGATGACCAAGGCGGCGCTGGGCCTGTTCGACGACCCCTATCGCGGCTGCGATCCGGAGCGCGAGCGCATCGTCGTGGGGGCCCCGACGCATCGCGATCTCGCGCGGGAAGCGGCGGTGAAATCCATCGTCCTGCTGAAGAATGACGGCGACCTGCTGCCGCTGAGGGCGGCGGGTCAGAAGATCGCCCTGATCGGGCCCTTCGCCGACGACAGGGATGTGTTCGGCCCCTGGACGATCTGGGGCGACGAGAGCCGCCGGGTCTCGCTGGCCGAGGGCTTCCTCGCCGTCCTGCACGCCGCGGACGCCTTGACGGTCGTGCAGGGGTCGAACGTCGAGACCGCGCTGTCCGGCGGGATCGATGCCGCCGTGCGCGCTGCGTCGGAGGCCGATGTCGTCGTCCTTGCGCTGGGCGAGAGCAGCCGCATGTCGGGTGAGGCCCAGTCCCGCACCGAGATCGACATTCCCGCACCCCAGCGCGCCCTGGCCGAGGCCGTCCGCGCGACCGGAAAGCCCGTCGTCGTCCTGCTGCGGAACGGCCGGGCGCTGGATCTGACGGGTCCGGTCGCGGACGCCGAGGCCATCGCCGTCACCTGGTTCCTGGGCGGCGAGATGGGCCATGCCGTGGCCGATGTGGTCTTCGGCAAGGTCTCGCCGTCGGGTCGTCTGCCGGTCAGCTTTCCGATGCGCGGCGGCCAGCAGCCCTTCAGCTATGACCACAAGGCGACCGGCCGTCCCGCCGATCCGACCCTGGCGACCCAGGAATACACGGCGCGCTATCGCGACATCGCCAACGTCGCCCGCTATCCGTTCGGCCATGGGCTGACCTATGGCGACCTGACCTATGGGGCCGTGACCCTGTCGAGCCCCGATCTGGCCTGGGACGGCTCTGTCGAGGTCTCGGTCGTGGTCACCAATGCCGGCGACCGCGCGGTAGAGGAAACGGTACAGCTGTACATCCATGACCGGGTCGCCAGTCTGACCCAGCCCGTCCGTCGCCTGCGCAATATCCGGAAGCTGCGGATCGATGCGGGCGCGACCGCGACGGCCCGGTTCACCCTGGATCGCCGCCAGCTGATGTTCATGGGGGGCGACCGCAGGCTGACCGTCGAACCGGGACAGTTCCACATCTGGGCAGCCCCTTCGGCCCAGGCGGGCGAACCGGCGCTGTTGACGCTCACCCGCGGCTGAATCGCGTCCTGATCGCGGTGACGACATCGGCCACGATCAGGTCGGCCAGACCCCAGGGCTCGATGAGATAGCGCCTCGCCAGCCGCTTCGGGTCCCTGACCAGACGATACAGCCACTCGATCCCCAGCGGCCCCATCCAGCGCGGGGCCGCGTTCTGGGCCCCGGCCTCGTAGTCGAAGGCGGCCCCGACGGAGAAGATCACGCTGTCGGGCAGGGCGTCCAGGTTCTGACCGATCCAGACCTCCTGACGCGGCATGCCCATGCCGACGAAAAGGATGTGCGGCCTGAACGCCGCGATCCCGGCCAGCACGGACGCGTTCGCGGCCGATCCGGGTGCGGCATCGAAATAGCCATCGTGCACGGCGATGATGGCGGATGGATAGAGGGCCATCAGGCGCTGGCGGGCCGTCTCGGCCACGCCCGGTGCCCCGCCCAGATACAGGACCCGCCATCCCCTGCGGTCGGCCAGGCTCCAGAAATGGTCGCGCCAGTCCAGATAGGTGCAGCGGTGAAAGGTCCGCCCGTGCACACCCAGTGCTCGCGCGAAGGCGATCAGCGGGGCGGAGTCGACCTCGACCAGATCGGCCCGCTCATAGAAGGCCGCCATCGCCGGATTGCGCCGGATCAGGTTCAGACTGTTCAGATTGTGATTGGCGACGACCGCCTTGCGACCTTCGCTCACCCAGGTGTCGACCTGGTGCAGGACCTCTTCGGGACGGACCAGATCCATCGGCTGCCCCAGAAGTTTCACCCGTTCGCGCGCGCGCCGTGCGGCGCGGATCGGGCGTCGTTCGGCGTTGCGCCGATCGGGCACCAGGGCAGTGTCCATGGCTTGGGGCGACAGATCGACCATGCCGCACTCTGGCCCGAACATCCTCAAGGGCGGGTGATCGGACAGGCTTAACCGCGTCTGACGGTCAGCTTCGGTCAGGCGACGGCCGCTGCGCGGATACGGTCCAGCTGCTATAGCGATGGCTTGCCGGCCTCGCCGGTATCGCACCGCGCTCGGGGGGCACCATGCCGGATCAGATCACCAGGACCACGACCACGTCCTGGTTCAGTCGCGTCGGCTCGGCCTTCGCCGGCATCCTGTTCGGCATCGTGCTGATCGTCGGCTGTGTCATCGGGCTGGCCTGGAACGAGGGCAATGCGGTCAAGACCGCGCGCGGCCTGACCGAGGGCGCGGGTCTGGTCGTCGAGGTTCCGGCCACGCCCGTTCAATCCGCGAACGACCAGAAGCTGATCCACGTGACCGGCGGGATCGCCGTGACCGCGCCGCTGGAGGACACCGAGTTCGGCGTCACGGGCACTGGCGTGAAACTGGCCCGGAACGTCGAAATGTATCAATGGACCGAAGAGTCCAGGAGCGAGACCCGCACCAGGCTCGGCGGGTCGGAAGAGACGGTCACCACCTACACCTACAGGAAGCAGTGGTCGTCGAGCGCCATCGATTCCAGCGCCTTCGCCGAGCCTGCCGGTCACGAGAATCCGGAGATGTCGATCGAGGCGACCGAAATCTATGCCCGGGACGCGACGCTTGGCGCCTACAGCCTGGGCGACAGCGTGCTGAGCCAGGTCGGCGGCGAACAGCCGCTGCCGCTGAATGCCGCCAGCGAGGAGGCCATCCAGGCCGCCGCCGGACAGGGCCGGACGATCAGCGTGGCCCAGAACCGGATCTATATCGGCGAGGATCCGGCTGCACCGGCGATCGGCGATACCCGCGTCTCCTATGACCTGACCCCGACGGCCCAGATCAGCGTCGTCGCGCGCCAGAACGGCGAAGATTTCCTGCCGTACCGCACCCGGAACGGTTCCGAGATCCTGCTGGTGGCCGACGGCGACGTGCCGCCCGGCGATATGTTCCAGAGCGCCCAGGACACGAACAATCTGATCGCCTGGATCATCCGGGTCGTCGGCATGATCCTGCTGATGGCCGGATTCGGCCTGATCCTGGCACCGCTGGGCGTTCTGGCCGACGTGCTGCCTCTGGCGGGGACGATCGTGCGCATGGGCACGGGCCTGATCGGCTTCGTGCTGGGGCTGATCGTCGGCACGGTGACCATCGCCCTGGCCTGGCTGGCCTTCCGCCCGGTGACGACCATCATCATCCTGGCCGTCGGGGGCGCGATCGCCTTCGCCGTCTACCGGTTCGGCCGCGGACGGGACAGGAAGGCTCAGGCGGCCGGCGCGACCACCTGACGTCTCAGCGTTCGACCATCCGCGTGTACAGGTGCCAGGTGGCATAGCCGAGCACCGGCAGCACGATGGCCAGGCCGATGAACAGCGGGATCGACCCCAGGATCAGAAGCCCGGCGACCCGCAGGCCCCAGGACACGACCGCGCCCGGATTGCGGCTGACCGCGCGGATCGAGGTGCCGACGGCCGTGCCTGCATCGACCGGCCTGTCCACGACCATGGGAAAGGACACCAGCGTCAGGACCACGGTCAGCACTGCGAACACCGCGCCGACCAGATTGCCCACGATCACCATGGTCCAGCCCTGGGGCGTGGAGAACAGTTGCTCGAACCCGCCGACGATCGTCATGGGCCCCACCTGGGCCAGGGTCGCCTGATAGATCAGCCAGGCGGCCGCGATCCAGGTCACGAAGAAGACGAGCGACATCAGGGTCAGCATGAACAGCGGCGTCCGGCTGCGTCCGTTCAGGGGGTCGAAAAAATGGATCCAGCTGGAATCGATCCCCGCTTCCCGCCGTCGGGCGATCTCGTAGAAGCCCGCAGCCACGGCCGGACCCATGACCGACAGACCGGCGACCAGCGGGAAAAACACGGGCAGCAGCCGGTCGTTCAGCGCCATCACCGCCGCCAGCAGACCCAGCACCGGATAGAGCACCGCCAGGACCAGGACATCGCCGCGCTTGGCGTTGAAGTCCTTCCAGCCTTCCGACAGCGCCCAGTTGATGTCGGCTTCCGATATCCGCCGCACGCCGGGTGCGGCGGTCGGGCGAGGGGTGACGGGAATGCTGGACATGGCAGGCTCCGTGGCACGGGCAGGGCGGTGGGAGGCGGGCGAACTCTCGGGATTGGCTACGAAAGGGACGGCGACAGGTTACCGACGTTAGTCCGCGCAATCCGCCCGCGCCACCGTACCGTCCTCACGGCTTGGTGATCGCCCCGGTTGCGGATCGCGCATCCAGCAGGAACGCGCGCACCGGCGGCAACGACCGTGCCGGGGCCTCCTCCTGCGGCAGATGACCCAGATCCGCGAAGGACACCAGGCGGACATCGGCCAGTTCGCGCTGGTAGTCGGCCGCATTGGCGAACGGGATCATCGAGTCCTTCTGGCCCCAGACCAGCAGCACCGGGGCCTTGATCCGGCGCAGCATCGGCACGGGATCCCGCAGCACCGTCTGCTCCATCCGGTCCAGCATGGCCTGCCGCGCACCGGGTGCCAGCATCAGGTCATGGTAGCGGGTGACGGTCGGTCCGGTCAGGGCGGCCGGATCGGCATAGCCCACGGCGATGTTCGATTTCAGCAGCCCGCGGGGCAGCACATAGCGCATCGCCTGCATGATGAAGGGTACGTCCGGGGCCTTGCCGTACGCGAACCCCGGGCTGGCGAAGCCGTCGGGCGAGACCAGAACCAGCCGGTCGACCCGCTCGGGATGCCTGGCCGCCATCGTCCAGGCCAGCCGCCCGCCGACCGAGTTCCCGACGAACGACGCCCTCTGCACGCCCAGCCGGTCCATCATCGCCAGCAGCAGGGCGATGACATGGTCGTCGGTATAGTCATCGGCCGGATCAGGCGGCGACAGACCGGATCCGGGCAGGTCCAGCCGGATGACCCGCAGCGCGTCGTCCAGCCCCTCCGCCCACGGCTCCCAGGTGTGCAGGCTGGAGCCGAACCCGTGGATCAGGATCACGGCCGGGGCCGCGCGCGGGCCGGTGTCGCGGACGTGCAGCCGGGCGCCGGCCACATCGATCATGTCGCCGGGGCGGGCGAGATACAGAGGTTCGAGGTCGGCCCGCGTCTTGTCCGGGGCATAAAGCCACGCGCCCAGACCCGGCAGGGCCAGGGCGAGCACGATCAGGGTCACCCGCAGGACCGTCTTCATGCGGTCCCGGACGCGGGGGTCATGCGATCAGGCGGCGACGGCGGTCCGGGCCAGGGCGCAGTGGCTCCAGATCTCGGACAGGGCGTCGATCAGCCGGTCGATATCGCCGTCGTCATGCACCGGCGAGGGCGTGATCCGCAGCCGCTCGGTGCCCAGGGGCACGGTCGGATAGTTGATCGGCTGCACATAGATCCCGTGGTGCTCCATCAGCCAGTCCGACACCATCTTGCACTTGTGCGGGTCGCCGACCATCACGGGGATGATATGGCTGTCGTTCGGCATATGCGGGATGCCGGCAGCGGTCAGGCGATCGCGAACGCGGGCCACGCGGTCCTGATGCCGGGCGCGCTCCATCTCGGACGCCTTCAGGTGCCGGACGCTGGCGGCGGCCCCGGCGGCGACGGCGGGGGGCAGGGCGGTGGTGAAGATGAAGCCCGAGGCGAAGCTGCGGACATAGTCACAGAGCGCGGCGGAGGCGGCGATGTATCCGCCCATGACGCCGAACGCCTTGCCCAGCGTTCCCTCAATGACCGTGATCCGGTCCATCAGGCCCTCGCGCTCGGCGACGCCGCCGCCGCGCGGACCGTAGAGGCCCACGCCGTGGACCTCGTCCAGATAGGTCATGGCACCGTGCTTTTCGGCCACCTCGACGATCTCGCGGATCGGGCCGATGTCGCCGTCCATCGAATAGACGCTCTCGAAGGCGACCAGCCTGGGCCGACCGGGCTCGATCTGCGACAGCAGTTCGTCCAGATGCGCCGGGTCGTTGTGGCGGAAGACCTTGTATTCGGCCCGGCTGTGGCGAATGCCCTCGATCATCGAGGCGTGGTTGCAGGCGTCCGACAGCACGATGCAGTTCGGCAGCCTGGCCGCCAGGGTGCCCAGCGCCGCCCAGTTCGAGACATAGCCCGAGGTGAACAGCAGGGCCGCCTCCTTGCCGTGCAGGTCGGCCAGCTCGCGTTCCAGCAGGACGTGATGGTGGTTGGTGCCCGAGATGTTGCGGGTGCCGCCGGCCCCGGCCCCGCAGCTGTCCAGCGCCTCATGCATGGCGCGCAGCACATGGGCGCTCTGGCCCATGCCGAGATAGTCGTTTGAGCACCAGACGGTGACCTCGTCGGGCCCATCGCCGTGCTTCCTGGCCTTCGGGAACGACCCGCGCTTGCGCTCCAGCTCGGCGAAGACCCGGTAGTTGCCGGTTTCGCGCAGCGACTCCAGTTCGGTCTGGAAGAAGGTTTCGTAGTTCATGGCGGAGGTCCCCCAGGTCATTTTCTTATGGATGTTCGTTGATCGGTTCGCCGGGCGTCGCGAGCGCGACCTGGACGGCGGGTTTGGGTTTGGTTCCATGGCGATGACCCAGCGCCCAGCCCCACAGGGCATGGTCGGGCGAAGGCAGCATCAGGAAGCCGTGTTCGAGCAGGCCCAGCGCCGCCAGCATGAACATCAGCGCATAGCCGACCTGGGCCCCGCCCGTGCTCGACAGGGCGGCGTCGCCCAGCAGCAGGGTGACGACGATCGACAGGCCCAGCGACAGCGGGAACAGGGCGTTGAACCGCGCGCGCCGGAAATAGCTCCGCAGATAGTTCAGGCCGCTCGGCAGGAAGGTGATCGGCGGATTGGGCACGCCGAGGAAGATGTTCAGCTTGGTCGACAGCCGCATCCCGAACAGAAGCAGGAACGTCAGGGTGCCGGTCTGGTTCGGCTGGCCCCAGGTCAGGGCGACGAACAGGACGGCGGTCAGGGCCAGCGCGATCTCGTGATGGATCACGGTCTCGGCCGACAGGGTGAACCGCTTCCAGCCCTGGGCACCGAACGGGCAGGCCGTGCGGCGCGGGCCGGTCAGCTTGCCCATCAGAAAGCCCATCTCATGCCAGCCCCAGACGACCAGGGCGCACCCGAAGGCAACATAGGCTCCGGAGACCGAGGCGTCCCGCGCGGCAATCATGACGCCCACGGTGGCGACGGCGGCGGCAACGGCATAAAGGCCGAGACTCCAGCCAAAGGTCCGACGCGGCAGGCGGACCAGCCACAGGATCGCACCGGTGGAGAACCACCAGACGAGGGCCGCGATCACCAGGGGCTGGACAAAAATGGACATCGACTACCAGGTCGGTTCCATCCGGACGTCGGCCGGCAGCGTGTTCCTGTCGACCGGCAGGAGATACAGGCCCGCCAGCGTCGCGCCGGCCTTGAGGACGAGGCCGAACCGCTTCAGCCCGCCGAACAGCCCGCCCTTCGCCCTGGCGTCGGCCATGGCGTCCGACGTCAGGCGCAGCCGCTCCATCCCGGCACGGAAACGGGGGTCGTCGGTGCGAAGGGTGACCGGATAGACCTGTTTGGAGATTTCCGAGCAGATGCGGAAGACCTCGTAGTCATAGGTGGTGATGTCGACGCCCAGGGCCTTGTGGAAGGCCGGACGCATGTGGTCGCGGACATACATGGTCGCATAGACGCTGAGCAGGAAGAATCGGATCCACCAGACGTTGCCACCGCTCAGCAGCTTTGGATCGTTCCGCATGATCAGGGCGAAGGCCTCGCCGTGCTTGAACTCGTCGTTGCACCACCGTTCGAACCACTGGAAAATCGGGTGGAACCGCTTGTCCGGGTTCTTCTCCAGATGGCGATGGATCGCGATATAGCGCGCGTAGCCGATCTTCTCCGACAGATAGACGGCATAGAAGATGAACTTGGGCTTGAAATGGGTGTATTTCTTGACCTTGGTCAGGAAGCTCAGATCCACGCCGATCTTCGCATCCTTCAGCGTGTCATTGATGAAGCCGGCGTGGCGGCTCTCGTCGCGGCTCATGTATTTGAACAGGGCGCGGATGTCGGGGTTCTGAACCCGCTTGGCGATCTCGGCATACAGGACGCAGCCCGAGAACTCGGAGGTCAGGGACGACACCAGGAAGTCGGTGAACTCTTTCCGAAGGTCGTCCGGCAGGTTCTCGATAATGCCATCGAAGGCGGCATCGCGCTTGAAGTGATCCTTGTTCACGTCGGCCTCGAACTCGGCCATCAGGGCGTCCCACTGGGCCCGGACCGGGGACACGTCGATGCGGTCCATGGCGGCGAAGTCGGTGGTGTAGAAGCGGGGTGACAGGACGGTGTCCTCGGTCGCCAGCTTGAACGACGAGTCAGAGTTCACCTTCTGGCGCGCGGCCTCGCGGCGCAGGGCGGCCAGACCGGGGGTTTCCTCATAGGTGTCGAAGGATACGGCGGTCACAGGGTTCTCCGGGGCGTGAAGCTGACTTCGTACAGCTCGTTCATTTCAAAGAAACCGGCGCAGGTGCGCGTCCAGGCGCGTTCAAGAAAAGAGGCCCGGCGCAGGGTCGCCATGCGACGGAAGGTCCGGCGTTCGCCAAAGGCGACATGGATGGGTTCGCCATGCACCTGCACCTCGTCGCCGGGGCGGATCTCCGGATCGCCGTCCAGGGCGACATGGGCGTGCAGGCTCTGGTCGGAATGCTCGACCTCGACCGTGCAGGGAAGCTCGATCGTCCGGCTCATGCGGCGGTCCCCGCGTTCGCGGCCTGTCCGACCGGCGCGATCAGATTGACGAAATCGAGGCGATTGGTGGGGCCGAAGGCGTTCAGGTTCAGCACCCGGCCCGTGGCCATGTCCTGGATGGTGACGGTGCCGTCCGACCACTGGGTGACGCGGAAGGGCTGTTCGGAGCCCATGCCCCGGGCGCGGCGATCGCGGACCAGGCTGCGCAGCACGCCGCGCACGAACCCTCCGGATGCGACCGGGATCATGCGATCGGCCTCGCCCTCGGCCACGACGCGGACGGCACCGTCGGGCAGGTCGTAGAATCGCAGGTCCCCGGTCCGGGCGACCTCGGCGACGCGCGCCTCCCGGGTCATGGCGGGCGCGCTCATCAGCCCCAGACGTGTGCCGCCCACGACGAGCAGGGAAGACCCGACCAGCAGGAACGCCGCGATGAGCGGGGCCTTGGGGAAGGGTTTGTCGTCGAGGGCGGACATGGACGTGGCTTTCTGTTCAGGCTTGCGCGGCAGCAGGCTGGCCACCCGAGGCCTGGACGGCGGTCGGGCGCGCGGCGGGCTGACGCACGGGTTTGGCGACGAAGGGTCGGTCGGCGGCGGCGGATGCCTGCTGCAGCTGCAGACTCAGGCGCTCGGCGACGGCGGCGGCGTTCGGCAGGGCGCGCATCATCGGCTGGGGGTTGACGAAGGACCAGGGGCGAACGTGCGGCCACAGGTGCGGATAGGCGATCCTGGCGTCTCCCGCGAGGCCCATGGGGATGTCGCCCACGCCCTTGCTGTCCAGCTTCAGCCCCGCCGAGGCAACCGCCGCATAGGGGATGTTGAAGCATTTCGACAGGGCCACGCCGTGCCGCAGCACGAACCGCCGGTTGGTCAGGGTATAGACCGTCGTGCGTGCGCTGAGCCAGGCGTAGAGAACCAGCAGGCCCACGGCGACCGACCCCGCCAGCATGGTCAGGACGCCGGTGGTCAGGGCATGCAGGACCGACTGACCGGCCATGACTTCGGTCGCGATGTTCCAGACGGACAGACCACCGAAATAGACCGCAACCCAGTGGGCGTGCAGGGCGGACCGGGCCAGGGTGCGCCAGTCGGGTGCACCCTGCCACAGGATCTGTTCGCCCGCCGGGAGGTGGCCCGGCAGGCCGCGGACGGCTTCGCCGTCGTGCTCGTACCCGCTCACAGCCACGGCTCCTGGCGGTCACGCGTCGCATAGAGGTGACCGCCACCGTAGTAGCCGATCACCTTTTCCTCCTCGAGCAGGGTGACCTGGTCAGGGCTCGCGGTGACCGGAACGTCGGCAAACTGGGCAGCCGTGACAGCCCGAACCTTCACCGCGCGGGCGGCACCGTCGACGATAGCCATGGTCATCGGCAGAAGCACCTTCCGCGGCAGTCGGCCGGTGGAGACCGCGACCTCGAGGTAACGGATCAGGGACTCGGACCGGTCGATCCAGAGGTCGCTCACTGTTCCGGCCTTGACACCATCGACACCCAGAACCGCCATGCCGCGCGGATCGGCATCCTGCCTGGCCACGGCGAAGGTTCCGGCGATGCGCATTGGAACGATCCGGGGCGTGCCCTCGATGGTCAGGTCGGGATAGTTCGGCCGCTCCGCATAGGCACCGGGTCCGACGCCGTCGATCATCGGATTGCCGGTCGGCTCGTTGGGGGCCCCATCCATCGGGGCGCTCCGTCGTGCAGCGATCTCACGGGTGTCACGCTTGAAGTCCGGCACGGTACGGGTGCCATGACCGTGCGGCAGGAGGAAGGTCTTGGGCCGCGCCGTAAAGAACAGTCCGCCCAGAGGCTCAAGCCGACCGGAGACATCGTCCTCCAGCGGATAGCCCTCGCGGCGATCCTCGCGGCGCAGGTAGAAAACCAGGCCGATAAAAAAAGCGTAGAATGCGAAGAGGCAGAACTCTGCCGCATCGACATCACCAAAAATGTAGGAACTGTCCATGTCAGGGTTTCCTTATGAACCGGGTCAGGCAGGCAGGTCGGCGAGGCCGAACCTGGAGGTTTCAGGAGATGCCGAAGGCGCGTATCGGGCGAGCGGCCCGATGGCGACGAGGGCGGCGAACAACAGGCCGATTTCGAGATGGTAGACGACAGCATAGGAGGTCGCCGGCGTACTCATGGCCGCGCCCAGAACGCCAGACGCTGAAAGGGCGGCGACCAGGTCGCGCAGTCCGCCACCCAGCAGGACGGCCAGACCGACGGCCGTGGCCTGAACCGCGCCCCAGGCCCCCAGCGCGATGCCGGATTTGCCGTCGCGGGCCAGGGCCATGGCGGAGGTGAGCGTGCCGACCGAGAACATGCCGCCGCCCAGACCAATCAGGAAGACGCCGCAGCAGAACAGCGGGATGAATGACAGGGCCCCGCCACAGATGACGGCAACGAAGGCAAGGATGCCCCAGACCATGCCGTGACCTGCCAGGCGATGCGGTTCCCCGCTCCGGGCGAGCCGGCGGGCGGCGAGGGCGAGACCCGCAAGCGTGCCGGCCGACCACAGCGCTGTCAGCGAGGTTGTCTGTCCGACCGACAGGCCGAGGATCTTGCCGCCATAGGGTTCCAGCAACACGTCCTGCATCGAGAAGGCGGCCGCGCCCAGGCCGACGGCGACCAGCAGCCGGCTGGCCCGGCCACCGGCGGAGAATTCCGCCCACGCCTGGCTGAATTTGATTTGCGGCTTGTCGAAAGCGGTCAGGGCCAGGTCCTGGGCTTCCTGTTTCCAAAGGGCAATCATGTTGAGGACGATGGCGATGACCGCCGCACCCTGGACCACGCTGATCAGTTTCATCTCCTGGAAATCGGCCAGGACCAATCCCATCAGGACGCCGGAAATCAGCATGCCGACCAGCAGCATCACATAGAGCAGGGCCACGACCCGGGGACGCGCATGTTCCGGGGCGAGGTCGTTGGCCAGGGCCAGGCCGGCGGTCTGGGCTGTGTGCACGCCTGCACCTGTGATCAGGAAGGCGACCATGGCCGCGACGTAGCCGATCCAGACAGGGCCGGTGCCCAGTCCGCCACTGATCAGGAGGGCGAACGGCATGATGGCGAGCCCCCCGAACTGCATCAGGGAGCCGAACCAGATATAGGGCCCGCGCCGCCATCCGAGATGGGATCGGTGGGTGTCGGACTTGAATCCGATCAGGGCTCGGAACGGCGCGAACAGAAACGGCAGGGCCACCATGGCGGCGACCAGGACGGCTGGCATGTTGAGCTCGACGATCAGCACCCGGTTCAGGGTGCCGGTCAGCAGGACGGTCGTCATGCCGACCGAGACCTGGAACAGGGACAGGCGCAACAGGCGGCCGAGCGGCAGCTCGGTGGTCGCGGCGTCGGCGAAGGGCAGGCAGGCGGAGACAATCCGCGCGAACCGCGCCCTGTTGGCTTCAGCCTTCTGCCGCAGGGCGTCGCTCATCGGCGGACCAGCTCCATGGCCTGGGACGTGTAGAAGCCACCCTGGACCCGGCGGCTGCGGGCCACCGCGATGCCGGGCAGGGCGGACAGCCGCATCGCCAGGGAATCCAGTCTGGCGGGCGCGATGGCCGGCGCACGATCGGCGCGCGGGAACAGCTTGCCCATGCCCAGCATCAGCATCAGGGCGGGGGTGCGCGGGGTGACGGTGAAGATCACCGACTTGCGCGTGCGCTGGCCCAGGGCCTGAAGCACACCGACGATGTCGTCGGTCGGATAGTGGATCAGGCTGTCCATGGCCACGACGTGGTCGAACGCGCCCAGGTCCGGGGACATCATGTCGCCCGCACGCCAGTCGATCGCGCCCTTCAGGTCCGACGGTGTGCGCTCGCGAGCGATGTTGACCAGGCTGGCCGAGACGTCGATGGCCACGACGTCCGCGCCGCGCCTTGCGGCCTCGACCGCCAGGGCACCGGTGCCGCAACCGGCGTCGAGGATGCGCGCCCCGGTCAGGTCCTCGGGCATCCACGACAGCAGGACGTTGCGCATCTCGTCGCGCCCGGCACGGACCGTGGCGCGGATCTTCGACACCGGCGCGTCCGAGGTCAGCTGGGCCCAGGCGTCCAGCGCCGTGCGGTCGAAATATTCTTCCAGCCGGCCCCGATACTGGTCCCAGGTCGGGGTGGTGCGGGTTTCGAGCGTCGCGGTCATTGATCGAACCCCAGGAATTCGAAGATGTCGCGGTCGCGCATCGGTTCGGCCTCGATGGCCTCCATTCCGTCCCACAGCGACTGGGCCAGACGGATGTATTCGGCCTTGGCGGCCTCCAGCTCGTCCGAGCCGTCCATCTCGAACACGACGGACTTCTTCAGCCGGCTGCGGCGGATTTCATCCAGGTCGCGGAAGTGGGCGATGCGCTTCAGGCCGATGGCGGCGTTGAAGCGGTCGATCTCGTCGGTGCCCGCGCTGCGGTTGGCGATGATGCCGCCCAGACGGACCTGGTAGTTCTTGGACTTGGCCTTGATGGCCGCGACGATGCGGTTCATCGCGAAGATGCTGTCGAAGTCATTGGCCGTGACCACCAGCGCCCGCTCGGCGTGTTGCAGGGGGGCTGCGAAGCCGCCGCAGACCACATCGCCCAGCACGTCGAAGATCACCACATCGGTGTCTTCCAGCAGGTGGTGTTCCTTCAGCAGCTTGACGGTCTGGCCGACGACATAGCCGCCGCAGCCGGTGCCGGCCGGGGGTCCGCCCGCCTCGACGCAGCGCACCCCGTTGAAGCCCTCGTAGACATAGTCCTCGGGGCGCAGTTCCTCGGAGTGGAAATTCACCGTCTCCAGCACGTCGATGACGGTGGGGACCAGGCGCTTGGTCAGGGTGAAGGTCGAATCGTGCTTGGGGTCGCAGCCGATCTGCAGCACCCGCTTGCCCAGCAGGCTGAAGGCGGCCGACAGGTTGGACGACGTCGTCGACTTGCCGATCCCGCCCTTGCCATAGACGGCAAAGACCTTGGCCGTGCCGATGTTCAGCGTGGCGTCCATCTCGACCTGGACCGATCCGGCACCGTCCGGCGGACGGCGCTTCAGGGTCTGGGGCATTTCGAGGGTGATGCTCATGGTCTGTCCTTAAGCCGCAACAGCGGGGCTGAGCCCCTCGAGGCGGTCTTCGAGTTCGTCGGCGGCATCGCGCAGAGCCTGCAGCGTGGCGGCATCCGGGGCCCAGTAGTTGCGGTCGGAGGCTTCCAGCAGGCGGTTGGCCATCCGCGCGGAGGCTTTCGGATTCAGTTTGGCCATGCGCTCGCGCATTGCCGCATCGAGCACGAAAGTCTCGCTGATTTCCTTGTAGACCCAGGGCTGGACGTCGCCGGTCGTGGCGGACCAGCCCAGCGTATTGGTCACCTGGGCCTCGATGGCGCGGACCCCTTCGGACCCGTGCTTCAGCTGGCCCTCGAACCAGCGCGGGTTCAGCACGCGGGTGCGGCTTTCTAGCGTGACCTGTTCGGCCAGGGTGCGGACCTTGCCTTCGCCCTGCGTCTGGTCGCCGATATAGACGGGCGCGGCCTTGCCTCTGGCGCGTTCGGCCGACTTGGCCACGCCGCCCAGGGTGTCGACGTAATGGTCGATGGTGGTGACGCCCAAGTCGACCGAGTCGAGGTTCTGATAGGCCAGGTCGATGCCGGCCAGGGCGCTGGTCAGCAGGGCCGGCTGCTTCATCGGCCTGCCGTTGCGGCCATAGGCGAAACCCTTGCGGCTCTCGAAGGCATCGGCGAGCTCGCCCTCTTCGGTCCAGGCCCCCGAGTCGATCAGGGAGTTGACCGAGGCCCCATAGGCACCCTCCGCATTGGAGAAGACGCGAAGCGAGGCCGTTTCCATGTCGCAACCCAGCTTCAGCTGATGCTCCAGCGCGCGCTTGCGCACGAAGTTCATCTCGACCGGTTCGTCGGCGGTGGCGGCCAGCCAGGCGGCGTCGGCCAGCATCTTCATCTGAAGCGGCAGCAGGTCGCGGAAGATGCCCGACACCGTGGCCACCACGTCGACGCGCGGACGGCCCAGCTCTTCCAGCGACACCAGCTCTGCGCCGCACAGGCGGCCGTAGCCGTCGAAGCGGGGGCGCGCGCCCATCAGGGCCATGGCCTGGGCGATCGGACCGCCTTCGGACTTCAGATTGTCGGTCCCCCACAGAACGATGGCCATGGATTCCGGCAGCGCACCGGTCTCTTCGCGGTGTTTGGCCAGTAGCCGGTCCGCCTGGCGCATGCCGTCGGCGACGGCGTAGGCCGAAGGGATGCGGAAGGGGTCGAAGCCGTGGATATTGCGCCCCGTGGGCAGCATCTCGGGCGTGCGAAGCAGATCGCCGCCCGGCGACGGCATGACGTACCCACCGTCCAGCGCCGCAATCAGCGCCTCCATCTCCGGATTGGACGACAGGGAGACGTTGGTCGCCTGCAGATGGCGGAACAGTTCGACGCCGGCGGTGTCGGAGTTCAGGCCACTGATGCCCAGCGCTGTGCGGGCATCGGCCCCGTCGACCAAGGCCTGAACCGCCTCGCGGCCGGGCCTGGGTCCCTCGCGGGCCTCGGCCACCGCCATCAGCAGGTCGATGCGTTCGTCGCGGCTGAAAGCCTCGCCGAGGACGTGCAGGCCGTTGGGGATCAGCGTCTGTTCCAGCTCCTGAAGCGTTGCGATCAGGGCGTTGACGCGGGCGTCGTCCGATCCGTCGATCAGGTCGATGTGCAGCATTTCGGCCGCCTCGAAGATCATCGGGTTCAGGGCGGCGCGCTCGGCCGAGGCCTCGATCTCGGTGGCGCGCCAGCGATCGACCAGGGCCTTGAGGTCCAGCAGACCCTTGTACAGGCCGGCATCGTTGATCGGCGGCGTGATGTAGCTGATCAGGGTCGCGTTCGAGCGCCGCTTGGCGATCATGCCCTCGGACGGATTGTTGGCGGCATAGAGATACAGGTTCGGCAGGTCGTCGATCAGCCGGTCGGGCCAGCAGGCCTCCGACAGGCCGGTCTGCTTGCCGGGCATGAATTCCAGCGCGCCGTGGGTGCCGAAATGCAGCACGGCGTGAGCCCCGAAATCCTCGCGAATCCAGCGGTAGAAGGCGCTGAAGGCGTGGGTCGGCGCGAACCCGCCCTCGAACATCAGCCGCATCGGATCGCCCTCGATCCCGAAGGGCGGCTGCAGGCCGACGAAGACGTTGCCGAACTGGGCCCCCAGCACGAAGATCGACGATCCATTGGCCAGCGACTTGCCGGGCGCGGGACCCCAGACGGCTTCGATGTCCGACAGCCAGCGCTCGCGTAGCACATGCTCATTGGCCGGGATGCGGACGTGGACATTGCCGTCGGTGCCGTAGCGGGCCGCGTTGCCCTCCAGCAACGCCTCGCGCAGCGCATCGATCGTCTCGGGTACCTCGACGGTATAGCCCTCGGCGGCGAGGCGGATCAGGGTCTTGTGCAGGCTGGCCCAGACCGACATCTGGGCGGCCGTTCCGGCGGCCCCGGCATTGGGCGGGAAGTTGAACAGGACCGCGGCGATCTTGCGCCCGGCTCGTTCCGAACGGCGCAGGCGGAGCATCTTGCCGACGCGATCGGCCAGGGTCCCGGCGCGCTCGGGGCAGGCGACCATGGCCTTGGCGTCCATGCCGGGGAAGGTGCAGCGACGCGTGCAGCCCGTGCAGGGTGCCTCCGATCCATCGGTGCGTCCGCCGAACATCATCGGCGCGATGCCGCCGTCCAGTTCGGGGATCGAGACCATCATCGTGGCCTCCAGCGGCAGCAGACCCTGGTCGCCTGCGCTCCACTGCTGGAAGGACTGGAACTCCAGCGGATGCGCCGAGACATAGGGCACGTCGAACCTGCCGAGCGCCACGGCGGCGGCCGAGGAGTCGTTGTAGGCGGGCCCGCCGACCAGCGAGAAACCGGTCAGGTTGATCAGGGCGTCGACGGTCGGTCGGCCGTCCTTCATGAACAGCTTGTCCATGGCGGGACGGGCATCCAGCCCGTTGGCGAAGGCCGGAATGACCTTCATGCCCCGCGCCTCGAAGGCCTCGATCACCCCGTCGTAGTGCGCCGCGTCACCGGCCAGCACATAGGAGCGCAGGACGATCAGGCCGACCGTGCCATTGCCGCCCTCGACCGCGGGCAGGGTGGCGGGCGTTTCCGACATCCGGGCCGCGGCGGTGTCGCCCATGCGCGGGTGATAGACGCCGATCTCGGGATATTCGACCGGGGCCGCCGCCTTCATGTTGCCGCGCAGGACCCGGCGCTCGCCGTCGGCGTAACGGTCCACCAGATAGCGGACCATCGACACCATGTTCTCGGTCGAGCCGGCGAACCAGTATTGCAGGGTCAGGAAATAGGCGCGGACGTCCTGGGCCGTGCCGGGCACGAAGGCCAGGATCTTGGGCAGGCGGCGCAGCATGGCCATCTGCTTCTCGCCGGGGACGCCGCCGGTCGCCTTGGTGTTTCCGCGCAGCTTCTTCAGCATCGCCAGCGGACCCTTTGTCGAGCCGTCCATGCGGTACGGGCCCATCCTGGTCAGTTTCACGACCTCGGCCGCCGACATCAGGCAGACCATGGCGTCGCAGGCTTCGTTGCGGGCCTTCAGCGCCGGCAGGACCATCTGGACGTGATCGTCGACGAACAGCATCGAGGCGATGACGATGTCGCCGGTGGCGATATCCTTCAGGCAGGCGTCGAGCGCGTGCGGATCGCTGCCCCATTCGGAGGCGGCGTGCAGGGAAACGGTCAGGCCGGGCGCGGTCTTGCGCAGTTCCTCTTCGGCCTGGGCGACGGCTCCGGCCAGGTGGTTATCGAGTGTGACGATGACGACTCGCACCTGTGGCGCGGTCTGGCCCGTCTGGGCGTGATCAGCGGCTGTAATGGGATTTCGCATCGTACAACGTCTCGACACCGATCGTCGCAAGCCCCTGCTCGACGGCGAAGCGTTCCGTGTTGCGACGGGCCTTGCCGCGCACGAAAAAGGGAATCTTCCTCAGTTCGGCCTCTGCATCGGGAGCCCAGACGATCTCGGACACGACGGTCCCGACCTCTGTCGATGCGAGGGGCTGGCCCTCGGCCGCGACCGGGGCAGGGGCCGGCGTCTGCACGCTGGCTTGCGGAGCGGCGGAATGGCCGCCGAGGTGGGAGGCGCCGGCTTCGTCGGAAAACTCGAAGTCGTCGCGGAACATGTGCAGCAGGTGTTCTTCCAGTCCCATGACCAGCGGATGCACCCAGGTGTCGAACAGGACGTTGGCCCCCTCGAATCCCATCTGGGGCGAGAACCGCGCCGGGTGGTCCTGGACGTGGAAGGGGGCCGAGATGACGGCACAGGGGATGCGCAGCCGCTTGGCGATGTGACGCTCCATCTGCGAGCCCAGCACCAGTTCGGGCTGCAGCGCGGCGATGGCGTCCTCGACCTCCAGATAGTCGTCGGTGATCAGGGCGGTCAGGCCCAGGTCGGCGGCGGCGGCGCGGACCTCGCGGGCGAACTCGCGATTGTAGCAGCCCATGCCGACGACCTCGAAGCCGAGTTCCTCGGTCGCCACCCGGGCGGCGGCGATGACGTGGGTCGCGTCGCCGAACACGAAGACGCGCTTGCCGGTCAGATAGGTCGAATCGACCGAACGCGACCACCAGGGCATCCGCGACGGGACGCCGTCCAGCACGGGCGCGGGGTCCAGCCCGGTCAGGGCGCAGACCTCGTTGATGAAGTCGATCGTCGCGCCATAGCCCAGCGGCACGGTCCTGACCGAGGGCTGGCCGCACATCTTCTCGAGCTGTCTGGCCGCCTCTCCGGCGATCTCGGGATAGAGGACGACGTTGAAGTCGGCCGCGCCCAGGCGGGCGATGTCGGCGGGCGTGGCCCCCAGCGGTGCGGTCACATGGATGTCGACGCCCATCCGCTGCAGCAGCCGCGTGATCTCGACCACGTCATCGCGGTGACGGAACCCCAGGGCCGTGGGGCCCAGAATGTTGCAGGAGGGCCGGCGACCCGCCATCGGGCTGCGCTCGACGACCTGGGTCAGGTGGCGGACCAGCTGGCGGAAGGTTTCGGCCGCCCCCCAGTTTTCCTTCTTCTGATAGCTGGGCAGCTCGAGCGGAATGACCGGGATCGGCAGGCCGATGGCCAGGGCCATGCCGGCCGGATCGTCCTGGATCAGCTCGGCCGTGCAGGAGGCACCGACGATCATGGCCTGGGGCTGGAAGCGGGCATGGGCGTCGATGACGGCGGTCTTGAACAGCTCGGCCGTGTCGGTGCCCAGATCGCGCGCCTGAAAGGTGGTGTAGGTGACCGGCGGCCGCGCGCCGCGGCGCTCGATCATGGTGAACAGCAGGTCGGCATAGGTGTCGCCCTGGGGCGCGTGCAGGACGTAATGCAAACCTGACATCGCTGTGGCGATCCGCATCGCACCGACGTGGGGCGGGCCCTCATAGGTCCAGACGGTCAGTTGCATGACGCAGCCTCGCGTCGTGCCGCCCGGGCCGGGACGATGGCGTCCGACAGACGGTCGCGGCGGTTCAGCGGGCGGGCGAACAGCTCGGCCAGATCGGCCGCCTGGTCGAAGCCATGCACCGGCGAGAAGACCAGCTCGATCGACCATTTGGTCGTCAGGCCTTCCATCTCCAGCGGATTGGCCAGACCCAGGCCGCAGACCGACAGATCGGGGCGGGCCTCGCGGCAGCGGTCCAGCTGGCGATCCACGTCCTGGCCTTCGCTGAGGCGGGTCGTGGACGGCAACAGCGGCAGTTCCCGGGCCAGATGGGTGCGGTGCAGATAGGGGGTGCCGACTTCCAGCGGGATCATGCCCAGTTCGCGAGACAGGAACCGCGCCAGCGGCACCTCCAGCTGCGAGTCCGGGAAGAAGAAGATCGACTTGCCCTCCAGCGCGGGCCGGACCTTTTCCAGCGCGCGGGCGGCGCGTTCGCGGCCGGGCGCGACCACGGCGCGGAACTTCAGCTCGTCGACCCCGAAGGCCATGGCGGCGGCATGCAGCCAGTCGGTCGTGCCCTCGGCCCCGAACGGGAACAGGGCGTCCAGACGGACCGCGCCGCGATCCTCCAGCGCCCGGGCCGTGTCGCCCAGGAAGGGCTGGGCCACCAGGAAGCGGGTGTTGGGCCCGACGTCGGGCAGGTCGGCGATCTTGCGGGCGGGCAGGGTATCGACGCGCCCGATGCCCATGGCCGCGAACAGGCGCCGGAACTGGTCCTCGACCACGTCGGGCAGGGCCCCGACGATCAGCAGGGATTTTTCCGCATTGGCCGGAGCTTCGGCCATCTGCGGCACGAGGGCGGCCAGGCAGGCGTCCTCGCCCTGGGTGAAGGTCGTCTCGATGCCGCTGCCGGAATAGTTGAGCACGCGGACGGCGGGACTGTGTTTTTCTGACAGGCGACCGGCGGCGCGCGACAGGTCCAGCTTGATGACCTCCGACGGGCAGGAGCCGACCAGGAACAGCAGCTTGATGTCGGGACGGCGCGCCAGCAGGCGGTCGACGACCCGGTCCAGCTCGTCATTGGTGTCCGTCAGACCGGCAAGATCCTTCTCCTCCATGATGGCGGTGGCGAAGCGCGGTTCGGCGAAGATCATCACGCCCGCCGCCGACTGGATCAGATGGGCGCAGGTGCGCGAACCGACGACCAGAAAGAAGGCGTCCTGCATCTTGCGATGCAGCCAGACGATTCCGGTTAATCCACAGAAGACTTCGCGTTGTCCCCGCTCGCGCAGAACCGGCGTCTCGGCGCAGCCGCCGGTCGGCGCGGGCCGGTCGAGGACGAAGGCCTCGCTCATGCGGCGACCATCGTGTTTTTCGCGGGCGCTTCCAGCCGCGCCATCCGCAGTTTCCAGATGAACTGGGCCGCGTTGATGACATAGGTCGCATAGGCCGCCAGAGCCAGGATCAGCTGCTCACGCGGGGTGCCGACATGCAGCAGGACCGCGCCCAGATAGGCGGTGTGCAGGGCCATCACGAGCATGGAGAAGACGTCCTCCCAGAAGAAGGACGGGGCGAACAGGTAGCGGCCGAACACGACCTTCTCCCAGATCGCGCCGGTGACCATGATCGTGTAGAGCAGCGCCGTCTTGACCAGGACCGAGATCGTCGCGGCCATCGCGCCTTCACCCGTCGCCAGATAGCGGATGACGAAGCAGACGCTGACGCCGAACGCCAGGAACTGGACCGGTGCCAGGATGCCCTGGACCAGGGTCCAGACCGTCTTGTCGCGGCGAGCGCGTTCCTCGGGTGTATACAGCGGCCGGGTCGCCATGCTGATGCCCGCACCCACGTCGCTGACGCTGTGCTGGCCTGTATGAGCGGTCCACGGACACGGGGCCACGCGATCGATCAGACCGCTGAAACGCCGACTGAGCAGTCCCCGAACGCCCCCGTGAGAAGCATCGCCGTGGCCGCCTGAATGATGGATCGCGCTCGATGACATCGACCGACTCCGGTCGCCCCCCGATAGAGGCGATATCGAAACCTAGGTCGGTCGCTACGCATGTGTCAAATAGATTGGACGTAAATCCAGATTGACACTTCTGGACCGCCCCTCCGGGGTTGACTCGCTGCCGGAATGGTGGACCCAATGTCGCCTGTAAGTGGAAGTGACGTGCGTGCGTGGATTGCCGAAGATCCTTCGAGTTCGCCTCTCGGGCGACGGATCCGGACCAAAGCGCGAGACGGCCCGACAACCTTCTCCCAAAGGTCGCCGGTTGGATGAGGAAACACTTCGCCGGGTGGATGGGGATCACGCCTGACGCAAGAGATCACGCTCCGGGGAGGAGGGTCGATGGCCTACGTTAATCGCGCCGGGGGCGCGCCCGATCGTACGCCGACATCGTCGGGTGATGGCGACAACGTCGTCCGGTTCCGTCGATCCGAGCCCGGCCTGTCGGGCGTTCCGTCGCCGATCGACCTGGCCCAGCTGATCGAGGGCGAGATCATTCCCCGTCTTCTGGCCGCGCACCAGAACGGTCGCAGCGAAGTCATCCCGATGAATTTGGGCGTTGTGGTGCCGGCCGAGCTTGAAAGCTTTGCGCACCAGACGATGACGCTGGACCTGTCTGCCCTGGTCGATCAGGTCGAAATGCTGGTCCGGCGTGGCGTATCGGTCGAGGGCATCTATTTCGAGCTGCTGTCACCGGCCGCCAAATTGCTGGGCGAGTGGTGGGAACAGGATATCTGCACGTTCGCCGACGTGACCGTGGGTCTGTGTCGCCTGCAGCAACTCGTCTATGAATACGCCGATCGCGTGCACGTCGAGGGTGGCGGCGGCGACGGCCGCACAGCCCTGTTCGCCCTCACGCCGGGCGACCAGCATTCCCTGGGCCTCATCATGGTGGTCGAATATTTCCGCCAGGCCGGCTGGCGGACCATCTGCATGCCCGACGCGACGGCCCAGGATCTGGAAGATGTCGTCCAGACGGAACGCTTCGACCTGATCGGCTTCTCCATGGCCAACGAACGCTGGCTGGAGCCCCTGACCCCCCTGATCTCGCGCCTTCGCGCCGTGTCCAGGAACGGGTCGGTCCGGGTCATGGTGGGGGGCCGCGCCTTCGCTGAAAATCCCGACCGGGTTGCAATGGTCGGGGCCGATCAGACCGCTGGCGATGCCCGAGAGGCCGTTCTGGCAGCAGCGCGGCTATTCGCCCCGCAGCACTCCGCCGCTTGAACAAGCGCCACCCGACCCGTAATGGCTCTGGATGACCATGCTTTCGTCCCCATCGGTCACCATACCGTTTCGGCAGCCGAAGACGGCGCTTGAGGGACTGACGGCGGAGGCGACCGCCGGGGTGGTGGCCGCTGCCAGCGATCTCGCCCTGCTGCTGGACAGCGACGGGATCGTCCGGGATTTATCCGTATCTTCCAACGACCTGGCCCGAAACGGCATCGGTGACTGGATGAACCGGTCATGGATCGACACGGTCACCGACGAGAGCCGTCACAAGATTTCCGAGATGCTGGCCGACGTCGTTTCGGGCAAGCCGGCCCGCTGGCGCGAGGTCAATCATCCCGCGGATGACGGCGATGTTCCGATTCGTTATTTCGCTTTCAGCGCGGGTTCAGAAGGCCGCGTGATCGTGCTTGGGCGCGATTTGCAGGGCTCGGCCGTGTTGCAACAGCGGCTGATTCAGGTCCAGCAATCGGTCGAGCGGGACTACCTGAGGCTGCGTCAGGCCGAAGCCCGATACCGGCTCCTGTTCCAGAGCGCGGCCGAGGCCGTGCTGATCCTCGATGCGCCGACCCGCAAGGTCAGGGAGGCCAATCCCGCCGTCGCGCGCATCGCCGGCCGCGAAGAGGGCAGCGTCGTCGGCCAGGGGTTCGCCATCCTGCTCGACCCCTCAAGCGTGAGTGCCGCCACCGATCTGCTGGATGGCGCAACAAGCAGCACAGGCAGTGAGGCGATCAAGGTCAAGCTGGCCAATGGCGAGACCTGCCTGCTGTCCGCCTCGATGTTCCGCCACGACCGGACCTCGTCGCTGCTGGTGCGGCTGACGCCCGATGCCATCGCCCAGGGAATCGATCCCAATGCGACCCTGACGGCCGTGCTGTCGCGCATCTCCGACGCCTTCGTCGTCACCGACACCGACCTGCGCATCCTGACGGCCAACCCGGCCTTCCTCGACCTGACCCATCTGGCCAGCCGCGAGGAGGCGACGAACCTCCCGCTGGACCGCTTCCTGGGTCGCCCGCAGATCGACCTGAAGATCATGCTGGCCCAGTTGCGCGACCACGGTGCGCTGCGCAACTTCGCCACCGTCATCCGCAGCCAGTTCGGCGATCAGGAGGATGTGGAGGTCACCGCCGTCGTGGTGCCCGACGACACCCAGCCGACCTATGGTTTCAGCATCCGCAACGTCGCGCGTCGCCTGGCCGAGGCCCCCGTCGCGCCCGCGATCGGTGGCGCGGTGTCGCAGTCGGTCGAGCAGCTGACCCACCTGATCGGCCGCGTGCCGATGAAGGACATCGTGCGCGAATCGACCGACCTGATCGAGAAGCTGTGCATCGAGGCGGCGCTGACCCTGACCTCGGACAACCGCGCCTCGGCCGCTGATGTGCTGGGCCTCAGCCGCCAGAGCCTGTATTCCAAGCTCCGCCGCTATGGCCTGGGCGATCTGGACGACTGATCCGCAGCCAGCGACACGCCCCACCATCCCTGCGACCGATCCTGTCGCACCGTCCGTCCAGAATGCTGGTTCCGGTCGCTGCGTTGGAGACGTGAGAGTCACTTTTCCTGACTCCAGCACCGTCGAAACTGTCAATCCAAGTTGACACTTTCGACTGTCCAGTGCGACGGTGCGGAATGGCCAGCACGCTCGACACGCCCTCGATTTCCGTGCCCTCTCCGGCCGCCGTGCTGGAGCTGTTCAAGCCCGTCACCTGGTTCCCGCCGATGTGGGCCTTCATGTGCGGTGTCGTCTCCTCGGGCATGCCGTTCCAGGGGCGCTGGCTGTTTCTGATCGCCGGCATCGCCCTGACCGGACCCCTGGTCTGCGCCACCAGCCAGGCCGTCAACGACTGGTTCGATCGCCACGTCGATGCGATCAATGAGCCGAACCGCCCGATCCCGTCGGGCCGCATTCCCGGTCGTTGGGGCCTGTACATCGCGATCATCTGGACGGCCCTGTCGGTGGTCGTCGCGGCCCTGACCGGCCCCTGGGTGCTGGGCGCGACCGTTCTGGGCCTGGCCCTGGCCTGGGCCTACAGCGCCCCGCCCCTGCGGCTGAAGCGGGACGGCGTGGCCGGGCCGTTCGCCGTGGCCCTGTCCTATGAAGGTCTGACCTGGTTCACGGGCGCGGCCGTGATGGCCGGGGCCCTGCCGCATGCGCCCGTCCTGATCCTGGCCGCCCTCTACAGCTTCGGGGCCTATGGCATCATGGTCCTGAACGATTTCAAGGCCGTCGAGGGCGACCGGCTGCTGGGCCTGAAATCCCTGCCCGCCGAGCTGGGCGTCGAGTCGGCCGCCCGCATCGCCTGCGCCGTCATGGCCGCGCCCCAGGTCATCGTCGTGACCCTGCTGCTCGTCGCCTGGGACCGCCCCTGGCATGGCCTGGCCGTCGGAGTCCTGCTGGCGGTCCAGTTCGCCCTGATGGCGCGCCTGCTGGGCGACCCGAAGAAATTCACCCCCTGGTACAACGCCACGGGCACCACCCTCTACGTCATCGGCATGCTGGTCTCGGCCTTTGCCGTGCGCGGCATCATCGGAGCGGGCGCATGAACGACAGGCCTCTGGGTTGGCTCGGCATCGTCCGGCTGGGTCTGGTCCAGACCGCGCTGGGCTCGATCGTCGTCCTGACCACCTCGACCCTGAACCGCATCATGATGGTCGAGCTGGCCCTGCCCGCCGTCCTGCCCGCCGCCCTGGTCGCCTGGCATTATGCGGTGCAGCTGTCGCGCCCGCGCTGGGGCCATGGGTCGGACGGGGGAGCCCGCCGCACGCCCTGGATCGTCGGCGGTATGGGCGTCCTGGCCCTGGGCGGCGTGCTGGCCGCCGATGCCACGGCCCTGATGAGCGCCTCGCCGGTTCCGGGCATCCTGCTGGCCATCCTCGCCTTCAGCCTGATCGGGGCGGGCGTCGGCGCCTCGGGCACATCCCTGCTCGCGCTGCTCGCCACCCGTGTCACGCCGACGCGCCGGCCTGCCGCCGCCGCCATCACCTGGATCATGATGGTCATGGGCATCGCCGCCACCGCGAGCATCGCGGGCGGTATGCTGGACCCGTTCTCCATGCAGCGTCTGGCGATGATATCGGGCGTCGTCTCCCTGGGAGCCTTTCTGCTGACGCTCGCCGCTGTCGCCGGGGTCGAGAAGACGCCCGAGGTCGCGTCCGAACCGTCCGAGCCGAAGGTCGACTTCGCGGTCGCCCTGAAGGAGACCCTGGCCGACGGTCAGGCGCGCCGCTTCACGGTCTTCGTCCTGATCTCCATGATCGCCTACAGCGCCCAGGACCTGATCCTGGAGCCCTTCGCCGGACTGGTGTTCGGCATGACGCCGGGCCAGTCGACCCAGATGTCGGGCATGCAGCACGGGGGGGTGCTTCTGGGCATGATCCTGGTCGGGGCGGCGGGCGGCTTCGTCGGTGGACGAGGGCAGGGCTGGATGCGCGGCTGGACCCTGGCCGGCTGCGGCGGCTCCGCCCTGGCCCTGGCGGCCCTCGCGGTCGCCGCGCGGGTCGGCCCGGGCTGGCCGATCGCGCCGACCGTGTTCGCCCTCGGTTTCTTCAACGGCGTCTTCGCCGTCGCCGCCATCGGTTCGATGATGGCGCTGGCGGGTCAGGGCAAGGGTCGGCGTGAAGGCATTCGCATGGGTGTCTGGGGTGCCGCCCAGGCCGTCGGCTTCGGCGCGGGCGGCTTCTTCGGCGCGGTCGCGGTCGACATCGGCCGTCGCCTGTTCGCCCAGGACGCCTCCGCCTTTGGCCTCGTCTTCGCGATCGAGGCCAGCCTGTTCATCGTCTCGGCCGTGATCGCCGCCCGTATCGGCGCGCCGGCCGCGTCCTCTCAAACCCAACCCATCGGAGCGCGTCATGTCCAGGCCTGAACCCGGTATCGTCGCCGAGACCTTCGACTGCGTCGTCGTCGGCGGCGGGCCGTCCGGATCGACGGCTGCCCGCCATCTGGCCTCGCAGGGTCGCACGGTCCTGCTGCTGGACCGCCAGGGTCGCATCAAGCCCTGCGGGGGGGCCATCCCGCCCCGGCTGATCAGGGACTTCGACATCCCCGACAGCCTGATCTGCGCCAGGGCCAATGAGGCCCGGATGATCGCCCCCTCCGACCGACGCGTGCACATGCCGATCGAGGGCGGCTACGTCGGCATGGTCAATCGCGAGGCCTTCGACGAGTGGCTGCGCGCCCGGGCCGGGAGCGCGGGGGCCCAGCGCCGCACCGGCACCTTCGACCGCATCGAGCGCGAGGCCGACGGATCGGCCCTGGTCCTCTACCGTCCGACCGGCGCATCCCGGGAGTCGCCGCCCATGGCCGTCCGTGCCCGCACCATCATCGGCGCCGACGGTGCCCGCTCCAACGTCGCGGCCCAGGCCGTGAAGGGGGCGGACCGGCAGCGCTACGTCTTCGCCTATCACGAGATCATCAAGACTCCCGCCGCCGGCACCGCCGACTTCGAGGCCAGCCGTTGCGACGTCTGGTATCAGGGCCATCTATCGCCTGACTTCTACGCCTGGATCTTCCCGCACGGCGACACTGCATCGATCGGCGTGGGCTCGATGCAGAAAGGCTTTTCCCTGCGAACGGCCGTGACGGCGCTGCGCAAGGTCGCCGGCCTGACCGACTGCGAGACCGTGCGTACCGAGGGCGCGCCGATCCCGCTGAAGCCGATGAAGCGCTGGGACAACGGCAAGGACGTCGTGCTGGCCGGCGATGCGGCGGGCGTCGTCGCGCCTGCGTCCGGCGAAGGCATCTACTATGCCATGGAGGGCGGCAGGCTGGCGGCGGAAGCCGTCGAGGCGACCCTGGCCACCGGCAAGGCGTCAGCCCTCGGGACCGCCCGTAAGCGGTTCATGAAGGCCCACGGCAAGGTCTTCCTGGTGCTCGGGGTCATGCAGCATTTCTGGTACCGCTCGGACAAGCGGCGCGAGCGTTTCGTCAGCCTGTGCGACGACCCCGACATCCAGGAGCTGACCTGGCAAGCCTATATGAACAAGGAACTGGTCAGGGCGAAACCCGCCGCCCACGCCCGCATCTTCTTCAAGGACATGGGGCACCTGCTGGGCCTGCGCCCGGCATGACCGGCGTCGCGCCTGGCCGATGAGCGGCTTCTTCGCCAGCGGCCATGCGGTCGATCTGATCCTGGTCATCATGGCGATCGAGGCTGTGGTCCTGCTGATGACACGCCGCATGATGCCCTGGGCCCTGCTGCTGGTATTCGGCCCGGGCGTCTGCATCCTGCTGGCCGCACGAGCGGCCTTGGTCGGGGCGGACTGGGGGTGGATCTCGCTGGCTCTGGCGGCGTCCTTCCCGCTGCACCTGCTGGACCTGCGTCGCCGCCTGTCCCGCTGACCGCACAAAGAAAAAGGCCCCGGCGTTTCCGCCAGGGCCTTCCGGTTCCGGGCTGAACCCCCGGGATCAGTCGTTGTCGTGAGCGTTCAGATAGGCGATGACGTCCGCGCGCTGCTGCGCGTCACGCAGGCCGACGAAGGCCATCTTTGTGCCCGGGATATAGGCGCGGGGGTTTTCAAGATAGGCGAACAGGGTCTCGTTGTCCCAGACCTTGCCGCTGGCCTTGTTGGCGGCAGAGTAGTTGTAGCCGGCGACCTGACCAGCGGTCCGGCCGATGATGCCATGCAGGGACGGGCCGACGCGGTTCACGCCTTCCTCGATCGCATGGCAGGTGCGGCACTGGGCGAAGATGCGAGCACCCGCAGCCTCGGTGCCCGTGAAGCCGGCGACCACGACGCTGCCGCCAGCGGCAGCCGCGTCGGCGGCCGGTGCCGCCGCCGGTTCCGCCGCAGGCGCAGGCGCGGGGGCCGGAGCCTCGACCGGAGCGGTTGCGGGTGCGGCGGCCGGTTCGGCCGGCGCGGCGGCCTTGTCTTCACCACCGCCCGAGCAGGCGGACAGTCCAAGCAGGGCGCCGACGGCGACCATACCAACGATACCGAAACGACGCATAGATACAGCTCCCTGGGTTTAGTTGCGGGGAGATTAGTCCGGCGCCAACCGGTGTCAACTGCGGCGGACACCGTCCAGTTCAGGAAACGCGCTGCGAAACCGCCGCAGGCTCAATGTTCCTTCTCCAGCCTGTGCCGCCAGGCCGTCAGGCCGATCCAGACGCCCAGTGCCAGGATGGGAGCGATGATGCCCTGGGCCACCGTCGCGTCGAACCGGGACCAGACATGCTCGACCGCCTTCAGCGGAAAGCCCAGCAGGCCGATGGCATAGTAGGCGATGGCCACGGTCGAGAATCCCTCGACCGCCTGCTGCAGTTTCAGGGAGGTGCCCGCGCGTCGATCCATGGAGGCCAGCAGGGCCGCGCTGGTCGCTTCGGCCGCCACCTCCACGCGGGTATTCAGCATCTGCGTCATGCGGGCGATCCGGTCGATCGTGGCGCGCTGGCGTTCGGCCACCGCGTCGCAAGTCCGCATGGCCGGATCCAGTCGCCGCTGCATGAATTCGCCCAGCGTCAGCAGGCCCTCGATATGGTGCTCGCGCAGCATCTCGATCCGTTCCCGGACGATGCCGTGATAGGCGGCCGCCGCGCCGAACCGGAAGCCGGTGCGCCCGATCAGGGCCTCGGTCTCTCCGGCCAGACCGGACAACTGCTCCAGCAGCAGCCGGTCGGCCACCGGGTCCGAATCCTCTGACAACCGATGCGCCAGTTCGCCCGCCCGGCGCTCGATCGCGGCCAGTTCGCCACTGGCCTGACCCGCCACCGGAAAAGCCAGCAGCGCCATCAGGCGATAGGTCTCGATTTCCAGCAGCCCCTGCACCAGCCGCCCGGTCAGGGCCGCGTCGCCCGCGTGGGCCAGCATCAGGAACCGGGTCATGCCTCCGGCGTCGGGCCGGAAATCGGTCAGGGCGATCGCCGCGCCGTCCGCCAGGCTGGCCCCGACCGCCTCGACCCCGAACAGGGCGGCGGTCGCCTTCTCGTCGACAGCGGGCCAGACCTCCAGCCGCGTCGCGACCAGAACGTCGCCCGGTATCTGCGCCAGCCAGTCTTCGGGCGCGAGGTCCATCGCCGTCTCCGCGAACGGCGTCGTCCCCGTCGGCGTGCGGAAAAAGGTCCAGGTCGACAGCTCCGTATGGCGCTCCCAGCGCAGCCGCCACATTCCGGCATCCAGCGCGCACCATCGGGCGCCGGGGCCGGGCTCGGACTGACCCAGGCGGCGGCAGAGAGCGGTCATGTGCTCGCGGTCGCGCGCCTCTCCGTCCTGACCGGCCAAGGTGGCGATCCGGGTGACGAGGGCCGGTCCGACCAGAGGGGTGAAGGGCCGGGCATGGGCTTCGGCCAGCAGGGCGTCGCGCTGCGGATGATAGCGCCAGCTTCTGGCGGACCCGGACGCACTGGCCATTTCGTCCCCCATCGCATTCCTCGCCCTACCGCGACGCGTTGACCCGAACGGTCATGCATGAAACCGTAACTGTCAAACGGATTGGACACTGATGCGCGTCGTCTTCCCCTTCTCGGCCATCGTCGGCCAGTCGGACATGAAACAGGCCCTGCTTCTGGCGGCCGTGGACAGGACTCTGGGCGGGGTCATGGTGTTCGGCGACCGGGGATCAGGAAAAACGACGGCGGTGCGCGGTTTGGCCGCGCTGTTGCCTGCTCTCCCGGTCATCGTCGGCTGCCGCTTCAACTGCGAGCCGGACCGGCCCAGCCCGGCCTGCGATGGCGTATGCAAACATGCCGGAGTCGGAGCCACGCCTTCGCCGGTCGTGGACATGCCGCTGGGTGCCACCGAGGACCGGGTGGTCGGCGCGCTGGATCTGGAACGCGCCCTGACGCTGGGGGAGAAGGCGTTCGAACCGGGGCTGCTGGCCCGGGCCAACCGCGGCTTCCTCTACATCGACGAGATCAACCTGCTGGAAGATCATCTGGTCGACCTGCTGCTCGACGTCGCCCAGTCGGGCGAGAACGTGGTCGAGCGCGAGGGCCTCAGCGTCCGCCACCCCGCCCGGTTCGTTCTGGTCGGTTCCGGCAACCCCGAGGAGGGCGAACTGCGGCCCCAGTTGCTGGACCGGTTCGGCCTGTCGGTCGAGGTCCGCACGCCCGACACCCTGGCCGAGCGTGTGGAGGTCGTGAAGCGCCGCGACGCCTTCGACCGCGATCCCGAAGGTTTCTCCAGGGCGTGGAAAAGCAAGGACGCCGCCATCCGCAGGAAGGTCGCCGCCGCCCAGAGCCGGCTGGATGCCATCGTGGTGCCCGATGCAGTTCTGGAGATGGGCTCGCGCCTGTGCATGGCCGTCGGGGCTGACGGTCTGCGGGGCGAACTGACCCTGCTGCGCGCCTCCCGGGCCAGGGCTGCGCTGGATGGGCGGGATGCGGTGACCGAAGCCGACCTGCGCCAGATCGCGCCGATGGCCCTGCGTCACCGGTTGCGGCGCGGACCGCTGGACGAGCAGGCCTCCACCGTGCGGATCGAGCGCGCCATGGACGAGCTGCTGGCGGCATGACCGGGGCCGACGCCCAGGCCGGGGCCGCTCAGGATCGCTGGGCCGACGCCATGCTGGTCGCTGCGCTGCTGGCGGTGGACCCCGGTCTCGGGGGCGTGGCGATCAGGGCCGGCCCGGGACCGACCCGGGACGCCTGGCTGAGCGGATTTCGCGCCCTCCACACCGCCGACACGCCGTGGCGACGCATGCCGCCGGGGATCGGCGACGACCGTCTGCTGGGCGGGCTCGACCTGGCGGCGGCGCTCGGAGCGGGCCAGCGCATGCTCCAGCGCGGCGTGCTGGCCGAGGCGGATGGCGGGGTGGTCATCGCCCCCATGGCCGAGCGGATGGCGACCGCCACGGCCGCGCGCCTGGCCGGAGCGATCGAGGACGGGGCCGTCCGCGTCGAGCGCGACGGGGTGGCCGAGCGTCTTGCCACGCGATTCGTGCTGGTGGCGCTGGACGAAGGTCTGGGCGACGAGCTTCCGCCTGAGGCCCTGATGGAGCGACTGGCCTTCCGCATTGAGCTCGACTCCATCGGCCACCGCGACGCCCTGCCGATCAGCGCCACGCCCGACGACATCGCCGAGGCCCGCGCTGCCCTGGCCGAGGTCGCGGCCCCCGGCGAAGACGCCGTCCATGCGATCTGCTCGGCTGCGGATGCTCTGGGCGTCTGGTCGCTGCGGGCCCCTCGCCTGGCCTTGCGCACCGCCGCGGCCCTCGCCGCACTCGAGGGCCGCGACGTCATCGAGCGGGACGACCTGTCGAACGCCGCCCGACTGGTCCTGAGCCCGCGCGCCACCCGCATTCCCGCACCGCCCGAGGCGGAACCCGACGCGGCCGAGGCTCAACCCGAACCCGACGACGTCGACACGCCGCAAGACCCGCAGACCGGGGGCGAGGACGACGGTCCGGACGACACCGATCGGGGGCAGGGTGCCCTGGACGACATCGTACTGGAGGCGGCCCGCGCGGCCCTGCCCGAGGGCCTGGAGGATCTGTGGCTGGCCACCGGTGCCGTGTCCCGCGCTGCGCCGGCCCGATCCGGCGCTTCGGGCGCGCGTCTGCCTGCCGCCAGGCGGGGTCGTCGCATCGGCACCCGTCCCGGTCAGCCGGATGGATCGGCCGGTCTGGATCTGGTGGAAACGCTGAAGGCCGCAGCGCCCTGGCAGCGGCTGCGCGGCAAGCCGACCGGATCGGCAGGGTCGCTCCGGGTGTGCCGCGACGACTTCCGCATCCGCCGTTTCGAGCAGCGCTCGGAATCGACGGTTATCTTCGTGGTCGACGCCTCGGGCTCGGCCGCCCTTCAGCGGCTGGCCGAGACCAAGGGCGCGGTCGAACTGCTTCTGGCCGAGGCCTATGTGCGCCGGACGCAGGTGGCCCTGATTGCCTTCCGGGGGGAGACTGCGGACCTGCGCCTGCCACCGACCCGGTCGCTGGCCCGTGCCCGCAGGCAGCTGGCCGAACTGGCCGGAGGCGGGGCGACGCCATTGGCCGCGGGGCTGGAAGCCGCCGCGATCCTGGGCGTGGCCGAACGCGCGAAGGGCCGTACGCCTCTGCTGGTCTTCATGACCGACGGGCGCGGCAATATCGCGCTCGATGGCGGGGCCTTTCGCACCCGGGCGGAACAGGATGCGTTGAACGCCTGCCGCCGCATCCGCGCAGCGGGGCTCCGCGCCGCGCTGATCGACATTTCCCCCCGCCCGCGCGGCGAGGGGGCCAGACTGGCCGAGGCCATGGGCGCGACCTTCGCGACCCTGCCCTATGTCGAGGCCGGGCGGGTCCGCGATGTCGTCCGGTCGCTGGAGGACTGACGGTGGCCTCAGCGACGCCCGGGCGTGCGGACCTCGGCGATCGCCCTGTCGGGCGACGTCTCGGTAAGGTGAAGGTGTGAGCGACCGTCCGGACTGGGATGTCGAGGGCCGCGACTGGCCCAATCGCGCGGCCAGCCGGTTCGTCACGGTCGGCGACCTGCGCTGGCATGTGCAGGTCTCCGGTCAGGGGCCTGTGATCCTTCTGCTGCACGGGGCCGGGGCCGCGACCCACAGCTGGCGGGATCTGACGCCGCTGCTGACGGACCGGTTCACCGTGGTCGCTCCCGATCTGCCGGCCCAGGGTTTCACCGCCATGCCGCCCGACCACGGTCTGTCCCTCTGGGCCATGGCCCGGCGCACGACCGCCCTGATCGAGGCTCTGGACGTTCGGCCGTCGATCGTCGTCGCCCATTCGGCCGGGGCGGCCATCGCGCTGCGGATGTCGCTCGACGGCCGGTTCGGAGAGGCACCTGTCATTGCCATCAACGGCGCGCTGCAACCCTTCGCCGGAGCCGTCGCGCCCCTGTTCCGGGGCCTGGCCATGGGCCTGTTCGTCAATCCGCTGGCGGTGCATCTGTTCGCCTCGGCCGCGCGGGACCGGAACCGCGTCGCCCGCCTGATCCGGGGGACGGGCTCGGTGATCGACGACCGGGGCATCGACCTCTACGCCCGCCTGCTGCGGAAGCCCGGCCATGTCGCGGGGACCCTGGGCATGATGGCCAATTGGGACATCTCCGACATGCTGCGGTCCCTGCCGCAGCTTCAGGCCGATCTGACCCTGGTGGTCGGCTCGCGCGATCAGGCCGTGCCTCCCTCGGTGGCCGAAGAGGTTCGGGCATCCCTGCCGGTTGCGACCATCGTAACGCTTCAGGGTCTGGGCCATCTGGCGCATGAGGAACGGCCCGATCGGGTGGCCGCCATCGTCGCCGATGTCGCGGCGGTCCATGGATTGCTGACAGGAGAGACGGCATGAGAGACGAACACTTTTTCTTCATCGAGTTTATCCTGTTCTTTGGCCTGTTCCTGGGCTGGGCCGTCTGGGAACTGGTCTCCGTCAGGCGCTCCCGGAAGCGCGACCGCGACCGGTCAGCGGAGCGAGCACGGACTGCCGAAGGGCAGAATCGCCCGAAACAGGAGTGACCCTTCCCGGAGCAGGATCGCTCACATCAGGTCCCGGCGTTTCCGGTCGTCGCCATCCGGTGATCCCGGGGTCCCGATCCGACGATGACGATCCCGTCCGCCCGGCACCGCCTTGCCCTGTTGACACGACACCAAAGGTGTCCACCCTGATTGAGACAAGCGAAAGCCTCCCCCGCCGGGGGCTTGCGGTCACATCGTATACGATGTGATCCTCAAGGCATGTCGCGGCTTCGCGACATGACGGAGGGGGCCCGACCAGACTCCGGCGTGCGCGGTTGGCCCCCTCCACCGCTTCGCGGTCCCCCTCCCCCGATGGGGGAGGATTGATGCATTGATGACCGAGACTTTTGGTGACCACTGGCGTGCCTGGCGAAATGGTCTGGTCGGCGACCCCGGATTCCAGCGTTGGGCCTCGCGCTTTCCCCTGACCCGGCCGATGGCGCGCCGGCGGGCCCAGACCCTGTTCGACCTTTCGGCCGGCTTCATCTATTCGCAGATCGCCCAGGCCTGTGTGCGGTCCGGCCTGCTGACACGGCTTTCGAAGGGCCCCGCCTCCGTCGCAGACCTCTCGGCCGTCGTGGACCTGAACGCCGATGCCACCCTGCGTCTCGTCCGCGCCGCCGTGGCCCTGAAACTGGCCGAGCCCGCCGGTCCCGACCGCTATGCCCTGGGCATGGAGGGGGCCGCCCTGCTGGGAGCCCCCGGCGTCACGGCGATGATCGAGCACCACGCCCTGCTCTATGCCGACCTCGCCGACCCGCTGGCCCTGCTCAGGCGCGGGGGCGGGGGCGGGGCCCTCGCCGGTTACTGGCCCTATGCCGATGGCGACACCCCGGACCCGGAAGCGGCTGCGGCCTATTCCGGCCTGATGTCGGTCTCCCAGGCCATGGTCTCGGCCCAGGTGCTGGATGCCTTCGATCTGTCCCGCCATCGCCGGCTGATGGATGTCGGTGGAGGCCAGGGGACCTTCCTTCGCGCCGTCGCCGCCCGCGCACCGCATCTCGACCTCGGCCTGTTCGACCTGCCCCCCGTCGCGGCCCGCGCCCGCGCCGCCTTCGCCGCCGAGGGACTGACCGTCGAGGCCACCGGCGGCAGTTTTTTCGACGATCCGCTGCCGCGCGGGGCGGATGTGATCAGCCTGATCCGCATCCTGCACGACCACGACGACGGACCCGCGCTGGATATCCTGCGGGCCGTCCGCAAGGCGCTGCAACCCGGCGCGACCCTGCTGATCGGCGAGCCCTTCGCCGCCGAGCCGGGGGCCGAACGGGTCGGGGACGCCTATTTCGGCATGTATCTGCTGGCCATGGGCTCGGGCCGCCCGCGTCCGATACGCGAAGTGATCGATATGTGCCGCACGGCCGGATTCTCGACGGCCCGTCGGGTTTCCACCGCCATGCCCATGATCGCAGGACTGGTTGTCGCCCGCGCCTGACGCTCAAAAGTGTAATCAGGATTTGACAACATAAACTGTCAATCTAAGCTGACACTCGGGAAGGGTGCCTATGGGGGTGCACATCCCGAAGGCGAACCGATGAACACCTTGGCTGTCGTAATGGAGGAGCCCCGTCAGCTGGCGCTTCGCCGCCTCGACCTGAAGCCTGCCGGTCCCGACGATGTTGTCGTCGATGTGGACTGGAGCGGAATCTCGACCGGCACCGAACGCCTTCTGTGGGACGGGCGCATGCCCCACTTTCCCGGCCTCGGTTACCCTCTGGTCCCCGGATATGAGTCCGTCGGCCAGATCGTCGATGCCGGAGAAAACGCGCGGGCCCGCATTGGCCAGCGCGTCTTCGTCCCCGGATCGTCCCATTTCATCGACGCCCGCGGCCTGTTCGGCGGCGCGGCCAAGACGCTCATCACGCCTCAGGCGCGCACGGTCACCCTGCCGGATGGCCTCGGCGACCAGGGCGTCCTGCTGTCTCTGGCGGCCACGGCCTATCACGCCATCGTCGGCGGCACGGCCCCCGACCTCATCGTCGGCTACGGCACCCTGGGCCGTCTGCTGCTCCGCGTCACCGAGGCCATGGGCCACGACAGGCCGACCGTCTGGGAAACGAACGTCTCGCGGCGCAACGGCGTGGCCATCCACCCCGACGCCGATGACCGCCGCGACTATCGCAGCATCTATGACGCCTCGGGGGCCGAGGATCTGATGGACTATCTGGTCGCGCGGCTGGCTCGCAGCGGCGAGATCGTGCTGGCCGGCTTCTATGAAGCGCGGCTGTCCTTTGCCTTCCCCATGGCCTTCATGAAGGAAGCCCGGTTCCGCATCGCTGCCGAGTTCAGGCCGGAAGACGTCACGGGCGTCACCGACCTCATCGCCTCGGGTGCGCTCAGCCTGGATGGCCTGATTACCCACCGTATGGCCGCCACCGAAGCGAACGACGCCTATCCTGTCGCGTTCGGCGAGCCCGACTGCCTGAAGATGATCCTCGACTGGAGGAATTGCGCATGACCATCACCCTGATTTCCCACAAGGCGCTCCGCGAAGAAGCGAAACAGGAGCCGGATCCCGTCCACACGGGCGAGGTCACTAAGGAAACCCAGATCATCGCCATCTACGGCAAGGGCGGCTCGGGCAAGTCCTTCGCCCTGTCGAACCTCAGCTACATGATGGCCCAGCAGGGCAAGCGGGTGCTGCTGATCGGCTGCGATCCCAAGTCCGACACCACCTCCCTGCTGTTCGGCGGCAAGTCCTGCCCGACCATCATCCAGACCTCGGCCGCCAAGAAGCTGACCGGCGAAGAGGTCAGGATCGAGGACGTCTGCTTCCAGCGCGACGGGGTCTTCGCCATGGAGCTGGGCGGGCCGGAGGTCGGTCGCGGCTGCGGCGGGCGCGGCATCATCCACGGCTTCGAACTGCTGGAGAAGCTGGGCTTCCACGACTGGGGCTTCGACTACGTCCTGCTCGACTTCCTCGGCGATGTGGTCTGCGGCGGCTTCGGCCTGCCGATCGCCCGCGACATGTGCCAGAAGGTCATCGTCGTCGGGTCCAACGACCTGCAGTCGCTCTATGTCGCCAACAACGTCTGTTCGGCGGTGGAGTATTTCCGTCGCCTCGGCGGCAATGTCGGCGTGGCCGGCATGATCATCAACAAGGACGACGGCACCGGTGAGGCCGCCGCCTTCGCCGACGCCGTGGGCATCCCGGTGCTGGCCTCGATCCCGGCCAACGAGGACATCCGGCGGAAGTCCGCGAACTATCAGATCATCGGCACCCCCGACAGCGAATGGGGAAGCCTGTTCGCCGGCCTGGCCCAGGCGGTCGCCGGGTCGCTGCCGCAGCATCCCAAACCCCTGACGCAGGACGGTCTGCTGGGGCTGTTCAGCCCAGAACAGACGGGCGGCGCGGTCAGCCTGATCCCTGCGACCCAGAGCGACATGCGCGGCGTCGATTTCGTGCCGCGGGCCTCGCTCGAAGTCATCTACGACGAGGCCGTCTGATCGCCATGGCCGACGGTCCCGCCCCCATCGCCAACGACCACGCCGCAGAGCCTGTCTCGCGCGATGGCGGCTGCCACGGTGGCAAGGCCGAACTGACGGCGGCTGCGTCCAGGGCGGGCAAGTCCGAAGTCCTGGCCCGCTATGCCAGGGACTATCCGGTCGGTCCGCACGACCAGCCGCAATCCATGTGCCCGGCCTTCGGCAGCCTTCGCGTCGGCCTGCGGATGCGGCGGACCGCGACGATTCTCTCCGGCTCCGCCTGCTGCGTCTACGGCCTGACCTTCACCAGCCATTTCTACGGTGCCCGCCGTTCGGTCGGCTATGTGCCGTTCAACTCCGAGAGCCTGGTCACCGGCAAGCTGTTCGAGGACATCCGCGAGGCGGTGTTCCAGATGGCGGACCCTGAGCTCTACGACTCCATCGTCGTGACCAATTTGTGCGTCCCGACCGCGTCGGGCGTGCCGCTGCAGTTGCTGCCGAAAGAGATCAACGGCGTCCGCATCGTCGGCATCGACGTACCGGGCTTCGGCATTCCGACCCACGCCGAGGCCAAGGATGTCCTGGCCGGTGCCATGCTCAACTATGCGCGCAAGGAGGCCGAGGCTGGTCCCGTGGCTGCGCCGCGCGAACGGACCGACAAGCCGACCGTCACCCTGCTGGGCGAGATGTTCCCCGCCGACCCCATGATCATCGGCCGGATGCTGGAGCCGATGGGACTGGCCGCCGGACCCGTCGTCCCGACCCGGGAATGGCGCGAACTCTATGCCGCCCTGGACTGTGCCGTCGTCGCCGCCATTCACCCCTTCTACACCGCCAGCGTCCGCGAGTTCGAAGCGGCAGGCCGCAAGGTCGTCGGCTCGGCACCGGTCGGCCGCGACGGCACCGCCGCCTGGCTCCAGGCCATCGGCGAGGCCTGCGACGTGCCCCAGGGCCAGATCGACGGCATCAAGAACGCCATGCTGGGTGCCATCGGGGGTGCCCTGGCCGGTACGCCGATCAAGGGCCGGATCACGGTCTCGGGTTATGAGGGCTCCGAGCTTCTGGTCGCGCGCCTGTTGATCGAGAGTGGCGCCGAGGTCGAATACGTCGGCACCGCCTGCCCGCAGACGAAATGGTCCGACCCCGACCGCGACTGGCTGGAATCCCGGGGCGTCACCGTCAATTACCGCGCCTCTCTGGAACAGGATCTGTCGGCGGTCGATGCGATCCGGCCCGACCTCGCCATCGGCACGACGCCGGTGGTCCAGCACGCCAAGTCGCTGTCGATTCCGGCGCTTTATTTCACCAACCTGATCTCGGCGCGGCCTCTCATGGGCCCGGCGGGCGCGGGGTCGCTGGCCCAGGTCATCAATGCCGCCATCGGCAACAAGGCCCGCTTCGACCGGATGACCTCCTTCTTCGAGGGTGTCGGCAAGGGCGACACCGCCGGCATCTGGTCCGAGACCCCGGTGGCCCGCCCCGAGTTCAAGGCCCGCTACGCCAAGCTTCAGGCGGCCGCCGCCAAGGCCGAGGAGCACGTCGGTACATGACGCTGATCCTCGATCACGACCGGGCGGGGGGCTACTGGGGCGCGGTCTACGCCTTCACCGCCATCAAGGGCCTGCAGGTCATCATCGACGGCCCTGTCGGCTGCGAGAACCTGCCAGTCACCTCCGTCCTGCACTACACCGACGGCCTGCCGCCGCACGAACTGCCCATCGTCGTCACCGGTCTGGGCGAGGACGAGCTGGGCCGCCACGGCACGGAAGGCGCGATGAAGCGGGCCTGGCAGACCCTCGACAAGGATCTGCCCTCCGTCGTCGTCACCGGTTCGATCGCCGAGATGATCGGCGGCGGCGTGACGCCCGAGGGCACCAACATCCAGCGCTTCCTGCCGCGCACCATCGACGAGGATCAGTGGCAGTCGGCCGACCGCGCCCTGACCTGGCTGTGGACCCAGTTCGGACCCAAGAAGATGCCGCGCCCGCGCCCGCTCGCGGAGGGCGACAGGCCGCGCGTGAACCTGATCGGTCCGATGTACGGCGTGTTCAACATGCCGTCCGACCTCGCCGAGATCCGCCGCCTCGTCGAAGGCATCGGATGTCAGGTTAACATGACATTCCCGCTGGGCAGTCACCTCGCCGATGTGCGCAATCTGGCCGATGCCGAGGTCAACATCTGCCTGTACCGCGAGTTCGGACGGGGGCTGTGCGAGGCGCTCGAGAAACCCTATCTCCAGGCCCCGATCGGCCTCGAATCCACGACCCTGTTCCTGCGCCAGCTCGGCCAGATGACCGGTGTCGATCCCGAGCCGTTCATCGAGCGCGAGAAGCACACGACGATCAAGCCGCTGTGGGACCTGTGGCGCTCGGTCACCCAGGACTTCTTCGCCACCGCCAGCTTCGCCATCGTCGCCAACGAGACCTACACGCGCGGCGTCAGGAAGTTCCTGGAGGACGACCTCGGCCTGCCCTGCCAGTTCGCCATCGCCCGCTGCGCCGGGACCAAGACCGACAATGCCGAGATCAGACGCCTGGTCCGCGAGACCAAGCCTCTGGTCCTGTTCGGCAGCATCAACGAACGCATCTATCTGGCCGAGGCCTCGCAGGGTGGCGGCGGGTTCGGACCCTCCGGCGTCTGGGTGCCGGCCTCCTTCCCGGGGGCTGCAATCCGCCGACATACCGGCACGCCCTTCATGGGTTACGGCGGCTGCACCTACCTGGTTCAGGAGGTCTGCAACGCCCTGTTCGACGCACTGTTCAACATCCTTCCCCTGGCATCCCAGATGGACAAGGTCGAGCCGACCCTGGCCCGCCCGCATGCCGAGCTGCACTGGGAAGAGGAGGCCGCCGACGAACTCGAGAAGCTTGTCGCCTCCCATCCGATCATTGTCAGAATTTCGGCGGCCAAGCGCCTGAGGGACACGGCCGAACGCGCCGCCCGTCAGGCCGGAGAGGACCGGGTCACTCTGGACCGCCTCTTTGCCGCCAATGCCATTGTCCTGAACGGGAGGGCCGCATGATGCGTCGCCGTCACCCGCTCGGCTTCCCCTTCCGTCGTCAGGCTTGTCCGGGCGGCGGAAACGACCACGGGATTTCCCCGTGGCCGACGACCCGCTCCAACGAAAGGAGGAGAGATGTCTAACCAACCTGAAACAACCGGTGGATCCTTCACCGGACTAACCCCTGAAGCAGCCAAGGCATTCCATGGCCACTTCATGGCCAGCACCATTGGTTTCACGGCCATCGCGCTCGTGGCCCATACGCTGGTCTGGTTCTGGCGTCCCTGGTTCGCCTAGGTCTCCAGTCTACTTTGTCGTCAAGGTCCAAAGCCTTGCCGTCGCCAACAAAGCCACCCGATGGCTATGGAGGACCACAGTTATGTGGAGAATTTGGCTTCTGTTTGATCCCCGTCGAGTGCTGGTCGCAATGACTGTCGCTCTGGTTACGATGGTTCTTCTGCTTCATTTCATCATGATCAGCGGACCGACGTACGACATCGATACCTGGGCGGGGGGGCCCCCTCAGCCTGCGGCATCGACCGCAGCACCCTGACGGGTTCCACCGCTGATGCGGCGCGCGGGCGGGAACGGAGCAATCCGCTTCCGTCCGACGCGACCGCGATCCCGATAAAAAATGTCCAGCTCGCGGGGCGAGACGAGGGACGGAGACGGTCATGGCCTTACTGAGTTTTGAGCGGAAATACCGGATCAGGGGCGGCACCCTGATCGGTGGCGACTTGTTCGATTTCTGGGTGGGGCCGTTCTACGTCGGCTTCTTCGGCGTCACGACCGCCTTCTTTGCTGCATTGGGCACGGCTCTGATTATCTACGGGGCGGCGCTTGGCGACACCTGGAACCCGTGGCTGATCACCATAAACCCACCCGACATCAAATACGGCCTGTCGCTCGCGCCTCTGCGCGAGGGCGGCATATGGCAGATCGTGACGATGTGCGCGGTCGGGGCCTTCTGTTCATGGGCGCTTCGAGAGGTGGAGATCTGCCGCAAACTGGGCATCGGTCTGCATGTACCGGTCGCGTTCGGCGTGGCGATCCTGGCCTATGTGTCCCTGGTGGTCGTCCGGCCGTTGCTGCTGGGGGCCTGGGGCTACGGGTTCCCGTATGGCATCTTTACGCACCTGGATTGGGTGTCGAACACGGGCTACCAGTACCTGAATTTCCACTACAATCCCGCGCACATGATCGCCGTGACCTTCTTCTTCACGACGACGATGGCGCTGGCGCTGCACGGTTCGCTGGTTCTGGCCGCGACCAATCCTGGCAAGGGCAAGCCGGTGCGCCAGCCCGAGCATGAGGACACCTTCTACCGCGACTTCATCGGCTATTCCGTCGGCACGCTGGGTATCCACCGCGTCGGCCTGTTCCTGGCCCTTTCGGCCGGGTTCTGGAGCGCGGTCTGTATCGTAATCAGCGGGCCATACTGGTCCGCAGGCTGGCCCGAATGGTGGGACGGCTGGCGCAACCTGCCGATCTGGCAATAGGAGAGGGGGAACCATGTCCGCCTATCAGAACATCTTTACCCAGGTTCAGGTTCAGGGGCACCCGGAGACGGGCGTGCCGGGCGTGGAGGGTGACGACTGGCGCGTCGGCACGCCAACCCTGGTTCACTGGATCGGCCGTATCGGCAATGCCCAGATCGGCCCGATTCATCTGGGCTGGACCGGGCTTCTGTCGCTCATCACCGGTTTCCTGGCCTTTGAGATCATCGGCCTGAACATGTTCGCGTCCGTGGGCTGGAACCCGGCCGAGTTCATCCGGCAACTGCCTTGGCTCGGCCTCTATCCGCCTCCGCCCGAGATGGGGCTGAAAATCCTGCCTCCCCTGGACCAGGGCGGCTGGTGGCTGATCGCGGGCTTCTTCATGACCGTCTCGATGATCAGCTGGTGCGTCCGCAGTTATCTGCGGGCCAAGGCTCTGGGTCTGGGCACCCATACCACCTGGGCCTTCGCCTCGGCCATCTGGCTGGTGCTGGTGCTGGGCTTCATCCGCCCGATCATGATGGGTTCCTGGTCGGAAGCCGTGCCGTTCGGCATCTTCCCGCACCTGGACTGGACCGGGGCCTTCTCGATCACCTACGGCAACCTGTTCTACAACCCGTTCCACTGCCTCTCGATCGTCTTCCTGTATGGCTCCACCCTGCTGTTCGCCATGCACGGCGCAACCATCCTGGCCACCAGCCGCTACGGGTCCGAGCGCGAGGTCGAACAGATCACCGACCGGGGCACGGGGGCCGAACGCGGTGCGCTGTTCTGGCGCTGGACCATGGGTTTCAACGCCACGATGGAGTCCATCCACCGCTGGGCCTGGTGGTTCGCCGTTCTGACCACCCTGACGGGTGGCATCGGCATCCTGCTGACGGGCACCGTCGTTCCCAGCTGGTACGACTGGGCCATCGCGCACAACTACGCGCGCTGATCCCCGGCCGACTTCGGTCGGATAGCGACACGATGATGAACGGGGCGCCGGTTTCCGACCGGCGCCCCGGATCGTTTGTCGCACCGGCTGTCATGGAACCATGATGACGCGGTTTGCGCCGCAGCTTATCGAGGAACCCTGTCCGGAGCCTCGTCCCATGCGTCTTGATCGCCGCGCCCTGTTGTCTGCCGCCGCCGCTGCCACCGCTTTCGGCGGCCTGGCTCGCAATGTTGACGCCCGGTCCGCAGGGACGGAGACCTACGTCAATGAGGTCGATGGCTACGGACCTCTGAAGGTCGATCCGAACGGCATGCTGGACCTGCCCGAGGGCTTTTCCTACCGCGTCATCTCCCAGGGTGGCGAGGTCATGGACGATGGCCTGGTGGTGCCCGGACAGTTCGACGGCATGGGCTGTTTCGCTCTGGAGGGCACACGCGTCGCCCTCGTACGGAATCATGAACTGAAGGGCTCGAACGCCAGTCACCGCAACTGGGGCCCGGGCGGTTCCGATCAGGCCGGGATCGATCGCCTCGATGTCGGCCGCGCCTATGACACCTACAAGGACGGTCGGCCCCTGCCCGGCGGCACTACCACCCTGATCTACGACATGGCCACCGGCCAGACGGTGCGCCAGCACCTGTCGCTGGCCGGGACCAGCACCAATTGTGGCGGTGGCCACACGCCCTGGGGCTCCTGGCTGACCTGCGAGGAGACCGAGGAAACGCCCGCCGACGCGGATGTGACCCGGTCGCATGGCTATGTCTTCGAGGTGCCGGCCACCGAGACCGGCCTCGTCGACCCCGTGCCGCTCAAGGCCATGGGCCGGTTCGACCACGAAGCGGTCTGCATCGATCCGCGCACGGGCGTGGCCTATCTGACCGAGGATCAGGTCGACGGCCTGTTCTATCGTTTCATCCCGAACACCCCGGGCAAGCTGATCGAGGGCGGCCGGCTTCAGGCCATGGCGTTGAAGGATGTGTCCGGTGCCGACACCACCAATCACCACGCCCGGCTCTGGTCGCCCGGTGAGTGGCGCGAGGTGGTGTGGATCGACCTGGATGACGTCGACAGCCCGAAGGGCGATCTTCGTCAACGCGGCCATGCCGGGGGCGCGGCTCTCGTCGCGCGCGGTGAAGGTATCTTCTGGGCCAGGGACGAACTGTATCTGACCGCCACCTCCGGCGGACCGCTGCAACGGGGGCAGATCCTCCGCTACCAGCCATCGGCCCTGGAGGGCGAAACCGGTAAGGCGGATAACGCGGGCCGGATCCAGCTGTTCGTCGAAAGCGCCGACGAACGCACCCTGAATATGGGCGACAACCTGGTCGTCGCCCCCTGGGGCCACCTGATCGTGTGTGAGGACAACTATACGGCCACGATCGGCAACCATCTGAAGGGCGTGACCCCCGACGGCCGTCTCTATACGATCGCCAGGAACGCCTTCCGCGGCAATTCGGAGTTTGCCGGTGCCGTGTTCTCGCCGGATGGCGGGACGCTGTTTGTGAACCTCCAGTTTCCGGGCATCACCCTGGCCATCACGGGGCCGTGGGAGGCCGTGGTCGCCTGACAAGGACCTCTCGATGCGCTGGCCGTCTTCGATCTGTTGCGTCCCGGGTTTAGGGCCGACCTTCAAACGCCACGGTGTGCCATGACCCGCCTGATCGCCAGCGCCTGCCTTCTCCTCGGCCTTATGGCCCCCGTCGCCGCCACGGCCCAGAGCGGGGCCGGGAATGGGCGTCCCCCCGCCCTCGTCGTGACCATCGTCGTCGACCAGTTCAGCGCCAATCTGTTCAACCAGTACCGCAGCCGGTTCACGGGCGGGCTGCGTACCCTGGCCGATCAGGGTCTGGTCTATGCCAATGGCTATCAGGCCCAGGGCATCACCAAGACCTGCCCCGGTCATGCGACCGTCCTCAGCGGAGCCTGGCCGACCACCGTGGGTATTCCGTCCAATGAATGGATCGACCCGGTCAGCGGCCTTCAGGTCTATTGCCTTGCCGCGCCGCAGAATACACTGGCCGACGGCGGACCGGGCGAGAACGGCCGCGTCGGCCCCGACAACATCCGCGTCACCATGCTGCCCGACTGGCTGAAGTCCGTCAGCCCGCAGAGCCGCATCTATGCCGTGTCGGGCAAGGATCGCGGGGCCATCAACCTGGCCGGCCACAATCCCGACGGGGCCTACTGGATTCAGGAAGGCTTCGGCCTGACCACCTATGTCGAGCCGGGGCAGACGGCCGGGGACCGGCTCGCGCCTGTCGCCGCCTTCAACGCCGCCTACCGTGCGCGTTACTCTGCCGATCCGGTCGGAAGCTGGACCTATCAGCACGAATTCTGCCGCACGCTGAAGGGTGAAAGCAGCCTGTACGGCGAGGTGCTGCACGCCGACCTGCCGCCGGACCACTACAATCTGGAAGACTCGCCCGCTCTGGACGAGACGACGCTCGCGGCCGCGACGGACCTGCTGGAGCGCCAGCAACTGGGCCGGCGGGGCGTCACCGACATGCTGGGCATCAGCCTGTCGGGCACCGACAAGATCGGTCACGCCTACGGCACCCAGGGGCCGGAGATGTGCGAGCAACTGCTGCGGATGGACGAGGCCCTGGGGGCCTTCCTGGACAAGGTCGCCGAGGTTCCGGGCGGGGCCATCGTCGTCCTGACGGCGGATCACGGCGGATCGGATTCGCCGGAGCGCATGGCCGAGCGCGGCGCGCCCGCCGGCCGCAACGACCCGGAGATGATGGACCGCATCAATGCCAGCCTGCAGGTCGAATTCGGCCTGATGTCTGCGCCGCTTCAGAACGGCTCCACCGGTCTGATCGTGGCCGGAGCCGATCACGTCCGGCTGTCGCAACCCTTGCGCGGGCAGATCGTCGCCGCGTCCTTGGCCCTGCTGGCTCAGGAGCCGACCGTCGCCTATGCCGTCGCCATCGACGACCTGCTGGCCGACCCCCTTCCCGCCCGCGACATCGAACCGGAGGCCCTGTCGGTGCGGGAGCGCCTGCGTCTCAGCGCCGTGGCCGACAAGGGCGCGGACATCATGATCGCCTATGGACCCTATCTGACCGGCCAGACCCGGCCCGGTGGCGCGGTCGCCAGCCATGGCTCGGTCTGGGACTATGACCGGCGTGTGCCGATCATCTTCTGGCGCCCGGACGGCCCGGCGCAGGAACGGTTCTGGCAGATCCGGACCGTCGACATCGCCCCCAGCCTGGCCAATCTGATGGGGCTGACGCCCGCCGACACGGTGGACGGGCTCTGCCTGGATCTCGGCGTCTATGGTGCCCCGGCCTGTCCGGCGGTCGAGCCGGCTCGGTAACAACGACTCACTTCCTGTTTCCCGGGGCCCGACCGTTCTGCCGCAGGCGGTCGTTTCGTGGCACAAGGCCTTCGGGAAACGATGCCGACCAACGCGTCGGTCCAGGTGGGACACATGATCAGAGCAAGACGCGCCCGTATCGTCGCGACACTGGGTCCGGCCAGCCGCGCTCCCGGCATGGTCAAGTCGCTGGCCGAGGCCGGGGTCGATGTCTTTCGCCTGAACTTCAGCCACGGCTCGCATGACGACCACGCTGCTGCGCTGAAGGCCGTGCGCGGGGCCGAGATCGCCCTGCGGCGCCCCCTGGGCGTCCTGGCCGACCTGCAAGGTCCCAAGCTGCGTCTGGGCCGCTTTGCCGACGTCGAGATCGACGTGAAGCCCGGCCACAGGATGCGGTTCGACCTCGACCCGACGCCGGGCGATGCGACGCGGGTGCAGATGCCCCATCCCGAGATCTTCAAGGCCCTGCGCACCGGCATGCTGCTGCTGCTCGACGACGGCCGGGTCCGGCTGCGGGTCGGGGCGCGCACCGACGACTGGGCCGATGTGACGGTCGAGAGTGGATTGAAACTCAGCGACCGAAAGGGCGTCGCCGTGCCCGAGGCCGTCGTGCCCGTCTCGGCCCTTACGCCCAAGGACCGCGAGGACCTGGCCTTCGCCCTGCGGCTCGGCGTCGACTGGGTCGCTCTGAGTTTCGTGCAGAAGCCCGAGGACATGGCCGAGCTGAAGGCGATCGTGAAGGGCCGTGCCGCGTGCCTGGCCAAGATCGAGAAGCCCCAGGCCCTGGCCGACCTCGACGCCATTCTCGACTACTGCGACGGCGTCATGGTCGCGCGCGGCGACCTGGGCGTGGAGATGGAGCCGGAAGAGGTGCCGGTGGCCCAGAAGCGCATCATCCGTGCCGCCCGCCAGCGCGGCGTGCCGGTGATCGTGGCGACCCAGATGCTGGAGTCCATGACGGCCTCGCCCGCGCCCACCCGCGCCGAAGCCTCCGACGTCGCCAATGCCGTCTATGAGGGTGCCGACGCCCTGATGCTGTCGGCCGAGACGGCGTCGGGCGACTATCCGCTGGAGGCCGTCGGCATCATGAACCGGATCATGGAGCGGGTCGAAGCCGACCCCCTGTGGCCCAGCCTGATGGACGCCGAGCACGCCGGCATGGACGATATCGACGCCGATGCCCTGGTCGCCGCGGCACGCAAGGCCGGCGAGGCCCAGTCCACCGCCTGCATCGTCATCTTCACGACCCTGGGCGGCACGGCGCGTCGCATGTCGCGCGAGCGGCCCCTCCAGCCCATGCTGGCCCTGACGCCCCGGCCCGAGACCGCGCGTCGTCTGGCCCTCGTCTGGGGTCTGGAACCGCGCCTCGGCAAGGAGCCGACCTCGCTGGAAGACGTCACCGACGACGCGGTCAACTCCGCCATGCAATACGGCCTCGCCCAGCCGGGCCAGCGCGTCCTGATCCTCGCCGGCACCCCCTTCGGCGCCCCGGGGGCTGCGAATCTGCTGCGACTGGCGCATGCTCCGATGAAGAAGGCAAAACGGCAGTCCTGAACCCTCTCCCGGAGGGAGAGGGCTTGAGCGCACGATCACCCTGGTGATCGTTCTTGCGCGAAAGGGTGAGGGGACCGATGTCGACGATCAGCCACCGTAACCCCTCACCCGACCGCGCCAGAACGACGGCTGCGCCGCCGTGCGCGATCTCCCTCTCCCGCCGGGAGAGGGGCGTCTGTCCATGATCAAATACCTCGGCTCCAAGCGCGCCCTCATCGACCCGATCACGGCGTCGATCCGAGGCCTGCTGCCGGACGGCGGTCAGGTCTGCGACCTGTTTTCCGGCACCGCCCGCGTCGGCCACGCGCTGAAGGGGCAGGGGTTCCAGGTCTGGTCCAACGATCACAATGCCTATGCCGCGACCCTCGCCACCGCCTATGTCCAGGCCGACCGCGACCGCTGGCACAACCGGGCCGCCGCCGTCCTCGCCGACCTGGCCACGACCCCGCCGGTGCCGGGCTGGTTTACACGGACCTTCTGCGAGGACGCCCGCTATTTCACGCCCGCGAACGGCGCCCGCATCGACGCCATGCGCGACCGGATCGAGGCCATGGGTCTGGAACCGGAACTGAAGGCCATTGCCCTGGTCAGCCTGATGGAGGCCGCCGACCGGGTTGATTCCACCGCCGGCCTGCAGATGGCCTATATGAAGTCCTGGGCGGCGCGGGCGCTCAAGCCGCTGGAGCTGCGCATGCCCGCGCTCCAGCCCGCCGTCGCCGCCGGACCCTGCCGCGCCACACAGGGCGACGCGCTGGACATCGCCCGGGCCTTCGACGGCGACCTCGTCTACCTGGACCCGCCGTACAACCAGCATTCCTACCTGGGGAACTACCATGTCTGGGAAAGCCTGGTGCTCTGGGACCGGCCTGACACCTATGGCATCGCCAACAAGCGGATCGACGTGCGGACCCGCAAGTCGGCCTTCAACTCCCGCCCCGGCATCGGCCCGGCGCTCCAGGCCGTGATCGAGGCGATCCGCGCGCCCCATCTGATCGTCTCCTTCAACGACGAGGGCTATCTGAGCCGCGATCAGTTGGTCGCCATGCTGTCGGTGCGCGGGCCGGTGCAGGTGATCGAGATCCCCCGTCCGCGCTACGTCGGGGCCCGCATTGGCATCCATAACCCCAGGGGCGAGAAGGTCGGGGCCGTGGGGCGGCTGCGCAATGTCGAATATCTGTTCGTCGTCTCGAATGGGGCCTCCGCGCTCGCGGCTTGACCGGCCGAAGCCCGCGAGTCTCTATGGCGGTCCCTGACCCGTCGAGGCGCGAGCGTGACCACTCCCGAAGGCCCGAGCGAGGACGTGACGCCGGTGCGCGACGCCCTTCCCGGCGTCTTTTCGGGTCCGCTCCACACCCCCGCCCCGCCGCCCTCGGCCCGGACGGTGACGGAGGCCTGGCAGACCGCCGCCTGGCGAGCGCCTGGCACCACCCGCTTCGACGGTCGTCCCGCCAACGACTTCCTCGTCCGTGCCGAAGCCATCCTGCCGATTCGGCTGTATTCCGCCCGGCCTCAGCCGACGCCGGCCACCCACGGTCCTGCGGGCTGGCTCACCTTCGCTGTCGGTGCCGTCGTCGCGGCCCTGCTGGGCGCCCTGGTCGGCGGCATCCTGTCGGTCTGAGGGCTTACGCCTCCAGCAGCGCCCGGATCGGGGCCCAGGTCCGGCGGTGGATCGGCGAAGGCCCCATCGCCTGCAGGGCCTGCACATGCACCGGCGCATTATAGCCCTTGTGCCCGGCGAAGCCGTAGCCGGGATACAGGCCGTCCATCTCGACCATCACCCGGTCCCGCGCGGTCTTGGCGAGGATGGAGGCCGCCGCGATCGACAGCGACAGCCCGTCGCCGCCCACCAACGTCTCCACAGCGCACGGCAGCCGGAACCGGTAGTTCCCGTCCACAAGAGCCGCCGCCGGCTCGACGTCCAGCGCCTCGATCGCCCTACTCATGGCCAGGCCCGTGGCGTGCAGGATATTCAGCTCGTCGATTTCCTCGACCGAGGCGAAACCGACGCTCCAGGCCACGGCGCGGGCCTTGATCTCGATCTCCAGCGCGTCCCGTCGCGCCGCCGTCAGGGCTTTGGAATCGTCGATGCCGCCCGGCAGGTCGTCGGGGTTCAGGATCACCGCCGCCGCCGAGACCGGCCCCGCCCACGGCCCGCGCCCGGCCTCGTCCACCCCGCACACAGGCCCGCCGACGCGGGCCGCCAGCAGGGTCTCCAGCGTAAGGGTCGGGAAGGCACGCGCAGGCTTGGGGGCGGGGGTCTTCACGACCCGGCCATAGCCCGGACCCCGGCGTGGCGGAAGCAGTCCGCGTCGTGATCGTTGACCATGCCGGTCGCCTGCATGAAGGCATAGACGATCACCGGCCCGCAGAACTTGAAGCCCCTGGCTTTCAAGGCCTTTGACATCGCCACGGACTGGTCCGTCTGGGTCGGGACCCCGGCCATGGTCGACGGCGTGGTCTGCACCGGCTTCCCGTCCACGAACGACCATAGCCAGCCCGAGAAGTCCTCGCCCCGGTCGCGCATCTCGACGAAGACCTGCGCGCCCCGGATGGTCGCGTCGATCTTGGCCCCGGACCGCACGATGCCGGCATCGGCCATCAGCCGCGCCCGGTCCGCCGCGCCATAGGCCGCGACCCGGTCGGGATCGAACCCGTCGAACGCCGCCCGGAACGCCTCGCGCTTCTTCAGGATGGTGATCCAGCTCAAGCCCGCCTGGAACCCGTCCAGCACCAGCTTCTCCCACAGCGCCCGCGCGTCATACTCCGGCACGCCCCATTCGGTGTCGTGATAGGCCACGTAAAGCGGGTCGGTCCCGCACCAGGCACAGCGATGGAGTGAGTCGAGCATGCACTCAGGATAGCGAGAGGGGAGGCCAATGTCCGCTCTCGACCCTTAGCAGACGTTCAATAGTTCACGACCCGTCCAACGCCGCCTTGGTCGCGAAGCGCCTCAATGCCCTCTCTGAGCGTTTCGATAAGGTCTCGACCGGTCGAGGTGACGAAGTAGTTTGAGAGATCCGTAATCGTAGCGGCGATGTCCGTGCCCCACGGCGGGGACTTCGATTTATCGTCATGATCCCACATGATTTGGGAAGGCGGGAACGCCCTCAACTCCGACTGAACCGTCGCCAGCTCGCCTAGCGCCAGGACTGCATCTTCCTGTCTCAGTTCACCCTGATACAGCTTCGTCATCAGCACGGGGAAGCGGGCACCCCATGCAGGCTCAAGCCGAACGGCGATGGTCGAGAAAAAGGCATGGAAGAAGTCCGATGACCCGATCTCGTCCGTGATGCTCCCGACCTTGAAACCGACCGTCATTCAAGAAAATCCATTCTGCCTTGCCCTCAAGACTAGGACTAACAGCGTCCGCTAACCATCCACAGCAGTCCATCAATGAGTCTGCTTCTGTCGTCCGCAGCAGGACGACCACGTCGCTGTTTCTCGCACCTTGGCGCGGCAGAGCACCCTAGCCTCGCCCCATCCACCCCGGCCACTGCACCGCCACCGCCCGCCCATCGACCGTCAGCGCGCCGTCCAGCCGGTCCAGCCGCACCAGCGCCATGGCCACGCCGTCCTGTCCGGTCAGGACCTCGCCCGCGCGCAGTTCGCCGTTCAGCACCTCGGCACCCGGCGCCGGCGGCGGCCCGTCGAAGGTCAGGGCCAGCATCCGCTTTTTGATCTCGCCCCGCCGCTTCATGCGCGAGGTCGTCTCCTGACCGACGAAACAGCCCTTGCCGAAGTCGATGCCGTTCAGCAGGTCGAAGTTCGCCTCGATCGGATAGGTGCGGTCCGACCCCGCATCCGCCGCCGGATCGGGTACGCCCGCTGACAGGCGATACGCGTCATAGTCGGCCTCGGTCGCGTCGAGGACGTGATCCCCGATCGCCCGGCCGCCCATCGCCACCGTGCGCGGATCGGCGACGAAGCCCGCCGCCACGCCGGGCCAGCTGGCGATCACCGGCCGATCGTCGGCCGCGATCTCGACCCGGGCCCTGAGTTTGTACATCGACAACCGCGCCATCAGCGCCTCGTGCCGGTCCGCCGCCATGTCCAGCACCACACCGCCGCCTTCACCCCACAGGAACAGGTCGAACAAAAGCCGCCCCGGCGGCGACAGCATGGCCCCGAACCGGACCTCGCCGTCGGTCAGGGTCTCGACATCCTGGGTCAGCAGATTGTGCAGGAACGGTTTCGCGTCGGCTCCGCTTACCCGGATCAGGGCGCGGCTGTTCAGTCGGGCGATGCGATCGGTCATGGCATGAGAGATAGGGCCAGTCGCGCCGTCGCCCCACCCCCCGCTGCAAGAGAATCCGTATACGGTGCGCTCATGAGCGCGCGTTTTCCCATTCTCTATATCGCCGAGGCCGGGCCAGAGGCCGCCGTCCTGTCGTCCGGCGCCCTCGCCTGGCTGGCCGACAGCCTGCCGGACGCGGACTTCACGATCGTCGGGTCGGCGGCCTCGGCCCCCCTGTTCGCCGATACGCCGCGCCTGAAACATCTGATCGTCCTGGACCGGACAACCCGCTGGGACTGGCTGGGTCTGTGGAACCAGGTCCGCGACACGCGCTGGGGCCTGATCGTCGACATGCGCGGCACGAAGCTTTCCGAACGCCTGCGTCGCCTGAAACGCGCCGTGCGTGGCCCCGATCATCCCGGCCTCCATGCGGTGGAGGCCGCCGCCCGGGTGCTGCAACTGGACGAGGTGCCCGCCCCCCGGCTGTTCTTTGGCGAGGACACCCGCGCCGCCACCGATGCCCTGATAGGCCACGACCCGGCCCCGATCCTGGCGGTCGGCCCGGGCACCGACTGGATCGGCACCCGCTGGCCCGCCGAACGCTATGCCAAGGTCGCCGGACCGCTTCTGGCCGAGGACGGCCCCCTGGCCGGTGGCCGGCTGATGATCGTGGGCGAGGAGGCCGACCGCGACCTGGCCCACACCATCCGCCTGGCGGTGCCCCGGACCCGGGTGATCGAGCTCCAGGGCAAACTGACCCGGCTCCAGACCGCCGCCGCCCTGTCGCGCGCCAGCCTCTATGTCGGGGCGGACTCCCTCTGGACCCAGCTGGCGGTCGCGGCCGGCGTGCCCTCGGTGGGTGTCTTCGGCCCTTCCGACGATGCCCGCATCGGGCCGTGGAACGGGGTCTCCCTGCGCGGCGAACGTTCGCTGGAGGAGTTCAGGGCCATCGACCCCCGCCTCAACCAGCACATCCACCACATGCTCGGCCTGCCCGCCGACCGCGTCCTGAGGGCCGCGCGGGGCCTGCTGGCCAAGGATGCGGCGGCGGGCTGAGGTGTCCGCCCGGGGCCTCGCTGTTGGACACATCAGGAACGATCCTCCCCTGCTTCCTTGCGGTGGGAGGTGGACCACCCGAAGAGGGGTGGAGGGGGCGCAAACACCCACGGGTCCGGGGTCGCCCCCGCTACGCCTGCGCAGGACGCGCGGCGGCCCCACTCCCCCGCTGCGCGGCGGGAGGGTCAAACTCCGAAAAACATCGGCCCTGCATTCGACCGCCTCTATAATGGGCGGTGCGACCCATCGGCACACGCGCGCCCCGAACGGGTCGGACGGGTCGGACGGTGTTTTTCGTCTGATCGAAATCAGACTATTCAGATCCCGCCTTTCCAGACCCGGACTCTTCGATGACCCAGACCTATGACCTGATCGTCCGTGGCGGCGAGGTGGTGAACCATGCGGGACGCGGCCTTGCCGACGTGGGCGTGCGCGACGGTCGGATCGCCTTCGTCGGCGACCTGTCCCAGGCCTCGGCGGGCCAGGTGATCGACGCCTCGGGTCTGACGGTCCTGCCGGGCGTCATCGACACCCAGGTCCATTTTCGCGAACCCGGCCTGGAATGGAAGGAAGACCTGGAGACCGGGTCTCGTGCGGCGGCCCTCGGCGGCGTCGTCGCCGTGTTCGAGATGCCCAACACCGAACCCAACACCACCGACGCTGACACCCTGGCCGACAAGCTGGCCCGCGCCCGCGACCGGATGTGGACGGATCACGCCTTCTACGTTGGCGGAACCCACGCCAATGCCGACGTCCTGGGCGAGCTGGAGCGCCTGCCCGGCTGCTGCGGGGTCAAGGTCTTCATGGGTGCCTCGACCGGCGACCTGCTGATCGCCGACGACGACGGGGTGCGAAAGGTGCTGAACGCCGTGTCGCGCCGCGCCACCTTCCATTCCGAGGACGAATACCGCCTGGCAGAGCGCCGGCCCCTGGCCCGCACCGGCGACTGGACCAGCCACACCGATGTGCGCGACGCCGAAAGCGCGATCATGAGCACCCGCCGCCTCGTCCGGCTGGCCCACGAAACCGGCAAGCGCATTCACGTCCTGCACGTCTCGACGGCCGAGGAGATCGAATTCCTGGCGCATCACAAGGACGTCGCCACGGTCGAGACCACGCCCCAGCACCTGACCCTGGACGGCGACGAGGCCTATGAGCGGCTGAAGGGCTATGCCCAGATGAACCCGCCGATCCGCAACGCCCCTCACATCGCCGGGCTGTGGCGCGGCATCGATCAGGGGGTGGTGGATGTGCTCGGCTCCGACCACGCCCCGCACACGAAAGAGGAAAAGGCCCGGCCCTATCCGGCCTCGCCCTCCGGCATGCCGGGCGTCCAGACCCTGGTGCCGGTCATGCTGACCCATGTCGCCAACGGGAAGATGACGCTGGAACGGTTCGTCGACCTGACCTCGGCCGGGGCCCAGCGGGTCTTCCAGACCGCGAACAAGGGCCGTCTGGCCGAGGGCTATGACGCCGACCTGACCCTGGTCGATCTCAAGGCCAGACGGGTCATCACCCACGATCAGCAGGCCAGCCGTTGCGGCTGGACCCCCTTCGACGGCTTCGAGGCGACGGGCTGGCCCATGGCCACCATCGTGCGCGGCCGGGTCGTCATGTCCGACGGCGAACTGATCGGCACGGCCCACGGCCGCCCGGTCAACTTTCAGGAAGCCCTGACCGCGTGACCGGGTCGGCCGGAGCGCGTCCCCGGCTGGGCCTGATCGGCTATGGTGCCTTCGGCCGCCTGACCGCCCGGCATCTGTCGCCGTGGTTCGAGGTCCTGGCCCATGACCCGGCGGCCACGGTGGAGGAGGGCACCGTGGCCCGCCTGACCGACCTGGCCACGGCCGCCGCCTGTCCGGTGGTGATCCTCGCCGTCCCCGTCGAGGCTCTGGCAGAGACCCTGTCGGCCATCGGACCCGACCTGCAGGACGGCGCGCTGGTCATCGACGTGGGCTCGGTCAAGGTCGGTCCGGCCCGACTGATGGCCGAGCACCTGCCCGCCCGGGTCCAGGCCGTGGGGACCCACCCCCTGTTCGGGCCGCAGAGCGCGCGGGACGGCATCGCGGGGCTTCGCATCGCCGTCTGTCCGGTGCGCGGCGACCGCATTGCCCGCCGCGTCGCCGCCTTCTGCCGCCGCGCCCTGAAGCTGAAGGTCTTCATCGTCTCTCCGGAGGATCACGACCGCGAGGCGGCCGTCGTCCAGGGCCTGACCCATCTGATCTCCCGCGTCCTGCTGTCGATGGAGCCCCTGCCGACGCGGATGACCACCACCAGCTTCGAGCGGATCATGCAGGCCGTCGAAATGGTCCGCTACGATTCGCCCGCCGTCTTTCGCGCGATCGAACGCGAGAACCCCTATGCGGCCGGGGTCCGCGACCGTTTCTTCGATCTCGCGGCCCGGGCCCGGGCCGACCTCGACGACGGAACCACGCCTCAGTCCAGCTCCGGCCCGCCCGTGGGATCGCGGGGATCCAGCGGCAGCCCCGCCTCCTGACGGGCCTTCAGCACCCGCAGCCAGCCGTGCATGGCCTCGCAGTCCAGCCCGTGCATCATCAGCCGGAACCCGGCCTGCAACGTCGACAGCGTCACCAGGGGATGCCCGTTCTTGACGAAATGCATGTGATAGTCGGTGCCCAGGATCCGCCCGATATAGATGCCGACGATCTCGTCCAGCTGCAGCGAATGGCTGGCCCGCATGAAGTCGGCGCGGGGCAGCATCAGGGCATACAGGGGCGTGTAGAACTCCACCGCCGTCTGGATGTCGATCCGGTTCAGCGGTCCGGTCGGGAAGGTTTCGAACGCCGACTCTATGTCCGACAGCATGGAGAAGTCGACCCGCTCGGGCGGTGTGATCTCCTTGCCCGCGGCCCGCAGCGCCATGTTCAGCTCGATGATGAAGTTGAAGATGTTCAGGTCGTGCTGGAGGAAGACATTGTCCTCCAGATCCTTCAGCGTCAGCGGCTTCAGCGGCACCGTCCTGACCAGCGCCGGATCGATCCCGGCATTGGCCTTCAGGAAGGCCAGCAGCTCGGTCCCGACATGGAAATGGCGCAGGATCAGGGTGTTGCACTCCGGCGATCCGAAGGTCCGCAGACCCCAGTGGATGGACCTGTGCAGCAGGCCGTTCAGATTGGGATAGCGCGGCGAGATGGCCCGCAGGACCTTCACGACGCAGAAGAACAGGAACACCACCGGGCGACTGACCGGGAACAGCCATCGCCGCGACCACGACCGCGCCCCCAGCAGCAGCGCCCGCTTGGCCTGCGGATCGATCGGCAGGGAGTGATCGAGATACAGCGCCAGCCACGGGTCGGGATCGTTCGCGTCATGGCGGCGCGCGTCGAACGGATCGGTTTTCCACTGCGCCGTGTCGCCGCCGCCGGGCAGGCTCACGCGGCGATCTCCTCGATCTGCAAGGCATACAGGCGGGCGGTGACCCTGGCCGTCATGACGATCCGCTCGGCCACGGCGGCGTCGGGCAGGACCATCCGCAGCATCTCCTCGAACTCGCGCATGTGCTCCGCGTCATTCTCGCCGTGGTACAGCAGGAACCGCACCGCCTCGTCCGGCAGCGCCAGTCGCTCCTTGACCAGCCGGCCCCAGGGCGCGGCCTTGATCGAGCCCAGCCCTTCGATGATGAACATGGCTCCCAGCAGGCCGAACGGATCGGGCCTGGACGCCTCATGGAACATCCAGGCCGAGATGGCTTCGGACCCGACGTTCTTGGGGGCCGAACGGATCACCTCGACCTCGCCCCCCGAACAGACGAAGTCGGCCTCCAGCAGGCGGAAGTCGCGATGCTCGGTCACCGCATGGCGCATCAGCGTCGAGCGCAGCTCCAGATGCGTCTCGCCGATGTTCGAGGCTGCACGGCTCATCCACAGGGCCCCGTCCTTCACCTGCTGGCGCAGGTTGATCAGGAACAGCTGATAGTCGGCCAGCTCGAACCGGCCGCGTGTCAGCTTCCTGATCAGCGGCGTCGCCTCCAGCCGCTGTTCGAAATCGGCAAAGACCACGGCCAGCTTGCGCAGGGTCTCCGCGACCTGGTCGTCCACGCGTGTTCCGTCCGCCATCACACCACCTCGCACATCATGAAACCGACCATGGCCCGCCCGCTCTCCGGCACGATCAGCAGGACCTTCTCGCCGGTCCTGGCCCGTCCCGACTTCATGAACTCGTCCAGCATGACCCAGATCGAGGCCGCGCCGATGTTGCCGACGCTCGGCAGGTTCGAAAACCACTTTTCCTCCGGGATCATGGCGGCGGTGCTTTTCAGCACCGACACGATTTCTTCCCGCAGCGACCGCGCCGAGTAGTGGCACAGCAGGTGGTCCACGTCGTCCGGGACGATCCGGCCGGAATCGACCTTCTCCAGCCAGACTCCGATCCAGGCCCGGATGACGATCTTCAGCAGCTCGAAATCCTGCACCAGGGCCACAGACCCCGACGCATGCGCCGCGACCGGCCCGGCGTGGCTCCAGGCGCTCGTCATGTCTGCCCGGTCCGCGAAGGTCGAGCCCGCCCACATGCAGGGATCAAACCGCCCGGCCAGCGAGATCAGATCGATCCACTCGACCTTCAGAGACGGGCCGTCCGGTCGGGGCCGGGGCTCCATCACCACTGCGCCTGCGCCGTCCGACAGGGTGAACCGCAGGAAGTCCGCCTCGACCCTCGCCCGGCCCCTGACGTCAACCAGGGCCGTGCCCTCATAGAACTCCGGCCGGAACCAGCGGGACGAGAACTCCCCCGCCGCCGCCGCCGCGACGTCCGCCTCGCCGGTCCGCACCTGGAGCCAGGCCCCCTTGGCCGCCATCAGGGCGGAGGCGCACACCGACTGGTAGCTGGCGATCTCGATCGGTCCCGCACCGAGTTCCGCATGCACCGCGCTGGCATGGCCGGGGACGATATAGTCGCCCTGGGTCGTGGCCGTGGCGAGGTGACCCAGCTGGCCGATCGACAGGCCCGCGTCCTCCAGGGCCGCCTTCGTCGCCGCCGCCGTCATCGAGGCGTTGGAGTGCAGCGGCCGACCCTCGGGCGTCAGGGCATAGTGGCGCGTCTCGACCCCGTTCCACCGCAGCGCCCGGCGACCTACTGCCGAGCTGCGCCCGCCGATGCGGCCGATGAAGGTCTCCATGGTGTCCACGCCGACGGGATCACCGGGGAGGAAGGCCCCGGTTCCGGTGATGTAGACGTCGCGAAGCAGACCTGCAGACATAGCCTGTCACTGCGGCAGATGACCGATCCCCGCAAGGCCGCCAAATCTGACGGCTCCGGTCAGCCTTCCTGCAACACGACAGCGCCGGCTTCGACCGGGCGCCGACCCTGACGACGACGTGACAGCCAGGCCTTGATGGCGTTCTGCATCGGCTGGTCGATAGCCGTGTGGAAGGCGAAGGCGAAGACGAAGGCGGCCAGCACCCCCGCGCCCCAAAGGCCCCACTGAACCGGCACCGACAGGGCGTATCTGGCAATCAGCAGATTGGCCACGCCGAACCAGGCAATGCGCGCGACCTCATTGGTGATGAACATCGAGAAGGACATCACGCTGGCCCGCTCGATCAGTCTCGAGGGCTTCAACACCGGGATTGCCCCTGCCGCCAGGATGATCAGCGAGATGAAGACGAGCGAGATCAGGGCATTCTTGTCGAACGCCTGAACGACAGCCAGCCCGACTGCGGCCGAGAGGCCGACGATCCGGGCCAGGCGCGGCGCGATCCAGATCCGTTCGGCAAAGACGGCCAGTCCCATGCCCAGGATGAACAGCGGCAGGGCGCGGAAGAAGCCGAACTTCATCGGCATCTGATAGACCGGGAAACCAAGCCAGGCCTGCGTCGCCGCATTGGCGATGAGGTACAGCCCGACCACTGCCAGCAGGGCCGACCACGGCCCCAGCCGCTTCAGGCCGCTCAGGATGTAGGGGAACAGGACATAGCAGCCGAGCAGGGCCGAGATCGACCAGCTGGGCGCGTTCCAGCCCAGTCCACCATGAATCCCGAACCCTTGTGTCAGCGTCAGCTGCGCGGGCAATTGGTCCCAGGCGAACCATTCGGGATTGCGTGGCGCGACGCCCGCCACCGCGCTGATCAGCACCAGCGCGACCAGCGACAGACCCATGATCAGATGGGCCGGATAGACCCGCAGGAACCGCTTGATGAAGAAGTCGCCCGGCGACATCGCGCCCCGTCCGACCGCTCCGCCATAGACCCGCATCAGTACATATCCGCTGTCGATCAGGAAGAAATTGGTCAGCAGGAAGCCACCCCGCTCGAACACCGGATGCAGTTCCTCTGCGAGGGGAACAGGTCCCGCCGCCTGGAAGTGATGCAGGATAATCAGGGAGGCCACGATGAAGCGCAGCGCGTCGAGCCATCCCCCCCTTGAGATGGCGGGTGTCCCGTTTCGGGTCGATATCGCGGTCCAGGTCATCGGAAACCTCTCTTCGGAGGGGAAATCCGCAAGGACCGGACCGCTTTGCCGCCGCCGAACATCGGTCTAGTCTGGCGTCTTCAGGGGGCTGGATGACCGACGAAGATCCAGCGCGAGGGACGCATCTGGCTGGGTCGGCGTCGCGATAGGTCGACCGAAAGCCTCGACGCCGTCGACCGGGGTCACGCTCGGCGAGATCGACAAATTGCTGCGCGGCTGGTTCGGCAAGGCGACTCATATCGGCGGCCCCATGACCGTCAGCAACGACGGCGAGGTCTCCCTGATCATTCGCGCCGACGGCGTGCGCGGCCGCTCCTTCACGGGGTCCGAGGCGGGGATGCCGCGCCTGATCACCGAGGCGGCGGAATACATCTACGGCCGGTTCGAGCCCTAGCTGTTCGCCAGCTACCTGCTCGAGACCCGGCGTTACGAGGACGCCGAGCGGTTCATCCCCGACGCCTATGCACTTCACCCCGGATCCCGTGCAGCCCTGGTCTACGACTGGGGCATCCTGCTGGAGACCCTCGGTCGCCCGGCGGAAGCCGCCGAGAAGCTCCGGCTCTCGCTCAATATCGAGCCTGACGACCTGGATGTCTGGGAGATGCTCGTCACAACGCTGTTCGACGCGGAGGGCGAGGAAGCCGCCGCCCGCGCGGCGCGCCAGATGGCGGCGCGATCGACCCCCGACGGCGAGCCGATGCTGAGCGCCAACGGCCTGTTGCTGACCCAGGACTGGACCGGTGAGATCGAGCGCGCCGAGGCTGATATCGAAAGGGCCGGCGGGGAGGGCGCCCTGGGGGGTCAGGAGATCGGCCTCGCCGATTCCGAAGGCCGCCGTCATGACGACGCCGGCGCATTCCGCTATCTCGCCGGCGCGGCTCCCGACGCTCCCCTGACCCTCGCGGCACGGCGCATGATCGAGACCTACCGCGCTCTCGGCTCGGGCGACCGCGTAGGGGCTCTCACCGCCGCCGAGGGGCTGGATGCGATCTTGCAGTCCGATGGCGATGTCGCCTTCACCTTCTACGAGGCGCCCTGTTTCCTCGGTCTCGGCGAGGGGCTGTCCGGACGGTACGCCCAGGCCGAGGCGGCCTTCCTGCGCGGCGACCGCTACCTCGCCTGCGCCGCCTTCCGCGCCGATGTGCTGGAGGCGCGCGGCCTGCACGCCGAGGCCGACCGCCAGTACGGAGTCGCCATCCGCCTCACTCCGTCATTGCCGTTCGCCTATCAGCGCCGCGCCCTGACCCTGCCGGGGCTTAGCGACACGGCCCGCGCCGTCACCCGCTTCCGGGACGCCCACCAGCGCGGCCCGCGCTGGGCCGATCCGCTCAAGGGTTGGGGGGATGCCCTCGCCGCCCAGGGGCGCTGGGCCGGGGCGGCGGAGAAGTACGCCCAGGCTGAACCGTTCGCCCCCGCACTGGCGGGCGCCGCATCTGGCGCATGCCGCAGCGCTCGACCGGCTGGGACGCCGCACTGCGGCGGACGTGCAGAGGGAGAAGGCCGGGGGCTAGCCTGCAGCATGTGGTGCTCGCAGAAGAACGCGAAGCGGATGTCCTTCAACACCACCATCGGGTCGCAGCCGCCGACCTCCGCGAGGGTTCGCTCCAGACAGGCGCGGCTCGACCTCCTTGCCGGCATTTCCCCGGCCCGTTTGATCACGGCGCCAACGGCGGCGAGACGTCGGTGGGAAAGGCTCGGTCATGCGCAGGGATATGAACAGCGCGGGCCGGAGCGGGGAGGGGCCGGTTTATGGATCGTCGCCCTCTACGGTCTTCTATCCGTAGCGACTTGTCGGGGGCCAGGCCCTGTGAAGCGGGATACGGCGCGAGCGGGGCAAAGGCGCAGTCGCCGGCCTAACTTGCAGAAGGAGACTAATTGGAGCACGCTTCGCCTAACGATAATATGGGAAGAAGCGAATGGACGCGTTGGAGCCGTTTCGCGCTGACGAGGGCAGTGTCAGGTCAGGCTCATCCGGCAACGCCCGCAGTCAGGGAACCTGGAGCGAGGGGCAGGTCCGGATCGACGTTCACCCCGGCGGTGTGCCCGCCTTCCTGTATCCTCTGAATCAGCGCCTCGCGCGAGACATCGATGCCTTCGTCCATTGGTTCAGCGCTCACAAGGCCGATCTGGATCATCTTGCCGCCAGGCACGGTGCCTTGCTGTTTCGCGGCTTCCCGCTGAAAGGAACCGAAGATTTCCAGAGGTCGATCAACCACTATCCGACAAATGACATGACCTACATCGGTGGTGTCGCGCCGCGTGGCCAGATTGCAGAACGGGTGTTTGAATCCACCCGCGCGCCGAAGGAGTGGAACCTCGTCCTGCATCAGGAAATGGCCTACCTGCCGCGCTTTCCCCGGATGATCGCCTTCTTCAGCAAAAGGGCGGCCTGGGCGGGCGGCGAGACGATTCTGGCGGATTTCAGGGATCTGGAGAGCCGCCTGCCGCAGCGTCTATGGGATCAGGTAAAGGCGCGGGGCGTCCGGTATGAACGCAACTTCAGGGCCCCGGAAGACATCCAGCCGTGGCGGGCGATCCTGCACAAGACGTGGATGGACGCCTTCGGAACCGATGACCCGACAGCAGTGGAGGAGGCCTGCCGCTCCGTCGGACTGCAACCCGTGTGGCAGGATGATGGAAGTCTTTCGACATTCTACACTTCGCCCGGCTTCATGGAGCATCCGCTGACGGGCGAGACCGTCTGGTTCAACCATATTGCCAGCCAGACGCTGAATCATCGCACTCTGGGACGACAATGGGCGGATTACCGCGACCATTACGGCGATCATCTCAAAGGCCCATTCAATCCGACCTATGGCGATGGCGAGCCTTTCGATCCCGAAGATCTCGAGGCGCTCTATCTGGTTCTGGACAGTCTGATCCAGGCCTGCCGGTGGCAGGAGGGAGACCTGCTTCTCGTCGACAACATCCTGACCGCACATGGCCGCAGCCCTTATGAGGGCGAGCGGGAAGTGCAGGTCGCCCTGCTGGGGTAGAGAGCCATGACCACCGCGCCCCTGCACAGACCTCAGTCCGCAAGCGCGATGACCCCCGGGGAATGGACTGTCAGGGTGAACCTGGCCGCCTGCTACCGACTGGTGGCGTACTATGGATGGACAGACTCCATCGCCACCCACATCTCGGCGCGCATTCCGGGGGAAGACGCCTTCCTGCTCAATCCCTATGGCCTGCTGTTCGAGGAGGTGACGGCAAGCAACCTCGTGAAGATCGACCTCGCCGGCAACATCCTCTCCCCCACGGAACACTCGATCAATCCTGCCGGATTCGTGGTGCACAGCGCAGTGCATGAAGCCCGGCATGACATCGGTTGCGTGATCCACCTGCACACCGATGATGGCGTGGCGGTGTCATGCCTCGAGGAAGGTCTGTTGCCCCTCAATCAGACCGCCATGCTTCTGGCCCACAATATCGCCTACCACGACTATGAAGGCGTCGCGCTGGATCTCGACGAGCGCAAGCGACTGGGCTCCGATCTGGGCCTGCGCCAGATGATGATCCTGCGTAACCATGGAACCCTGACGGTCGGTCACAATGTGGCCGAGGCCTTCCTTCGAATGTATCTGCTTGAGCGCGCCTGCTCGATCCAGGTCCGGGCGCTCAGCATGGGTCGGCCGCTGAAAGCCGTGACGGCGGAAGCCATCGAGCGATCGGCACAGACTGAAACCGCTCTCGGCGGACCGATCGCGGATGTCGCGTGGGAGGCGCACAAGCGACTGTTGAACGCGGAGCGTCCAGATTATCGGATGTGACCGGGACGGCGGTGTTCGCTTTCTCGGCCGCATCATCACACTCCGCCCATCCTCCTAACCTCCCGTTAACCACGCTCCCGGCATTTTCTGCCCGGTAAGCTTTGGGGTCATGACGATGAGCGGCGCAGAAGTTCTGGATGTGGGCCGCGATGCCATCTGGCTGACGGTGCAGCTGTGCGCGCCGATCCTGATCGTGGGCCTGATCATCGGCGTTGGAATCGGCCTGTTTCAGGCCCTGACCCAGATCCAGGAACAGACCCTGGTCTATGCGCCCAAGATCATCGCCATCTTCGTGTCCCTGCTGCTGTTCCTGCCGCTGATGGGCGGGCTGCTCGGGGCCTTCATGCGCACGATCGCGGCGCGCATCGCCGGGATGTAGGACCCGCGTGGACCCCTATGCCACCGCCGATCAGGTCTGGGCCGGCGGGCTGATCTTCGCCCGCATCGGCGCGATCCTGCTCAGCCTGCCGGGCATCGGCGAAAGCTATGTGCCGCCACGCATCCGCCTGTCGCTGGCGCTGGTGGTGTCGCTGGCCCTGTGGCCGGTGGTCGGCAACGCGCTCCCCGCCCTGCCCGAGACGATCGGCGGCATGGTCGGCTGGATCATTCGCGAGGTCGTCACCGGCCTGATGATCGGCGCGATCCTGCGGGCTTTCACCGGTGCGCTGGCCACGGCGGGCGAGATCGTCTCCCTGCAAACGACGCTCGCCTTCGCCCAGACCGCCAATCCGCTTCAGGCCGCGCCAGCCGCGACCATTTCGGCCTTCCTGATGATCCTCGGGACCGTGCTGGTGTTCGCCACCAACACCCATCACCTGTTCATCGCCGGGCTGGTCGGGTCCTATGAGCTGATCGCGCCCGCCCGACCGCTGGTCATGGGCGACTTCACGGAACTGGCCATTCGCACCATCGGCGACAGTTTCATGCTGGGGATACAACTGGCCGCGCCCGTCATCGTCTTTGCCCTGGTCTTCAACCTGGCCTCGGGGCTGGTGGCGCGGGTGATGCCTCAATTCCAGGTCTTCTTCGCCGTCGCCCCGCTGAGTGTGATCCTGGGGCTGTCGATCTTCGCCCTGGCGCTGGGGGTGATGGGCACGGTCTTCATCGACCGCTACCGCGCTCTTGCCAGTCTGTTCGTCTCGGGAGGCGTCGTTGGCTGACGACACCGATCCAGAGTCCAAGACAGAAGAGGCGTCACCTCAGAAACTTGAGGATGCGCGAAAAAAGGGCGACGTCGCGAAATCCGCCGACGTCGCCCCGGCCCTCAGCCTGCTGGGCGTGACCGCCGTCCTCATCATGGGTGGCGGCTATTTCGCGACCAATATGGCGCAAGGCTTCCTGCCCTTTATCGCCGCGCCCCATTCCATGCTGGGCGGATTTGAGGCGGGCGGCGGGGTGGAGATCGGTGCCCGTGCCCTTTGGGTGGTCGCGCCCTTCATGGGAGCCGTGATGCTGGCGGCGATCCTGGGTGGGGTTGGCGGCAACGTCGCCCAGTCGGGTATGTCCATCTCGGCCGAGAAGATAATGCCCAAATGGGACAAGGTCAGCCCCATGGCCGGGTTAAAGCGCATGTTCGGCCCCGACGGCCTGATGCAGTTCGCCCAGACGTTGTTGAAGCTGATCGCGGTCGGCGTGATCTGCTGGATGGTTTTGAAGCCCCACGCCCGCCAGTTCGAAATCATGGCGGCCATGTCGCCCCTGACCATCCTGCCCCTGGCGCGAGACATGATGATCGCGTTGATGAGCGCGGCCCTGGTCTTTCAGGTTCTGGCCGCCGGGGGCGACTTCATCTGGCAGAAGATGCGCTTCGCCAAGCGGATGCGGATGACAAAGGAAGAGCTGAAGGAGGAGTTCAGGCAGTCCGAAGGCGACCCGCACATCAAGGCGAAGCTGAAGCAGGTCCGCATGCAGCGCAGCCGTCAGCGGATGATGCAGAACGTGCCCAAGGCCACTGTGATCGTGACGAACCCGACCCACTATTCCGTCGCCCTGCGCTATGAGGCCGGCGATGCCGCCCCCGTCTGTGTGGCCAAGGGCGTGGACGCGGTCGCCATGCGTATTCGCGAGATCGCGCGCGAGCACGATGTGCCGATCGTGGAGAACGTACCCCTGGCTCGCGCCCTCTACGCTGCCGTGGACATCGACGAGACCATTCCGCGCGAGCATTTCGAAGCCGCCGCCAAGGTCATCGGCTTCGTGATGAAGAAGCGCCAGCCGGGGATGCGCCGGGCGGCGGGTTGACGCTTCCGGTTATCGATCAGATCCGCAGGCCTTCGGCGATCAGGGCGGCGGGCGCGCGCTCCTTGAATTTGAAGAACCCCTTCGTCGCCAGCGGCCAGAGCCGGTCGTCCCACGATCGGCGGACCCGGGTCAGGGCGATGCCCTGTCCCATCAGCACAGTCTCAAGCTGAACGACGGCATCGGCGACCGGACCCACCGGCGCTTCCAGCACGACCACCTGATCGGTCTCCGCGTCCCGGGCCATCTTCAGCACGGCATCGGACATCAGCGACGAGGCGACGACACAGGGGCGGTCGAAATGGGCCGCGCAGCGGGTCGCCGCGTCCTCCACTGCAGCGGCGGCGAACCGTGCTGCCGCCTTGCCCTTGGGCCAGGGTGATTGTGGATCGCCGCTCACTGCGATCACCACGACCTCGGGTCGCCACCCGGCCGGCAGGGCGCTCTCGGGACTGAGGTCTTCCCCTGTCACCAGCAGCAGGCTTCGGCCCGGCGAGGGTGACTGCTTCAAGGGCGCGAGCGGCCTGGCTGCCGGCAGAGGGGCCTCGACCAGCGGCAGGGCGCGGGTCGCCAGACCCTGCGGGCGGAACCGGTCATTGGTGAACCGCTCGATATTCTCCGTCGTCGCCAGATAGGTCTTGCCCACGGTCTGCAGGCCGGCCACCCATCGCCAGGACAGGGTGTTCGAGGCCGGATCGCCGTCCAGCAGATGGCGCAGAAAGAATTCGGCACCCAGGGCCCATGGCAGGCCCAGGGTGAAGATCCAGATGGAGGCGAACCACATCCGCGCGTGATTGTGCAGATAGCCGGTCTGCACGAGTTCCTGCGCCCAGTCGTCGAGGCCCTCGATTCCGGTTGCGCCCGCCTCGGCTGCCGCGACCGCCCGGGCCAGGTCTGACGAAAGCGGCGCATCCCGCTCGGTCAGGAAACGGGTCCAGACCTCCGGGTTCATCTGCAGCCAGCCCTTCCAGTAGCTCCGCCACAGCACTTCCTGGACGAACCGCCGGGCCGCGTGCGGATCGTGGTACCCCAGCACGCTCGCGATGACCTCGTGTTCGGTCACCAGCCTGTGCCGCAGCCAGGGCGACAGGCCCGATACTGCCTGCTGTCCCTCCGGCCCGGCATCGGTGTTGCGTCCCATGCCATAGGCCTCTCCCGCATGCGGCACGAAGTCGGCCAGCCGTCGCAGGCCGGCGGCACGCGAGGGGGGAAAGCGATCAAGGGGGTCAGGCATGACCCGAGCCATAGCGCAGCCCCGTCGCCTCCGGGCTGCGGCCGATGGCGCGACGGGCGATTTCGCCAGGCCGCTGGATCGCGCGTATGCTTACGCCCTGCGATTCGCGGGAGCGACCCCATGACGACAACCGGACCGACCCGTTCCAGGCCGCCGGTCGACATCACCCTGATCCTGATGGTGGTGGGATTCACGGTCGCCGTCGCCGCCGTCGCCTGGCCGATGTTTCGCGCGGGGCCGATCGCGACGCCGCACATGATGCTCATGATCGCCGTCGCGGGCATCGCCCTGCTGGGCCTGTTTGCCTTCGGACGGATCGAGACCCGCAAGCCCGCGCGTCCCGACGGCGACGTCGCGGTCGAGATGCTGGATGCGATGGCGGAACCGGCGGCCCTGATCACGGCCAGCGGCCAGATCCTGGCCTTCAATGGAGCCTGGGTGTCGCAGAACGGCGCGACCGTCGCCCTGCCGAAAGCCCAGTCGGCCCAGGCCCTCTACATGGCCTTCGCCCAGGCCCGGTCCGGTCACCAGGGCCGCGCCATCGTCACCATAGGTACGCGCGAGATCGAGGTCCTGATCGGCCAGGCCGGGGAGGGTCGGTTTCTGGTCCGGGAGGCTCCCGAAGCGACCTTGACCGCCGCGCCCCCGCCGGTGGCAGGTAATGCCTATGTGGCCCAGGCGGGCGAGGGGCGGGCCATGGCGGCAGGGGCTCCGTTCGGATCGGCAATCATCGGTGGGGACGACCTGTTCGCCGGGCGGGCCGAGGATGCCAACCCGGCGCTTGCGGTCCTCACCGGCCCGGCCGCGGCGCGCGATGCCGCCTTCGGCCATCTGTTCGATCCGACAGGTGTGATGGAGGCACGCGAACGGATGGCGGCGGGATCGACCGGCCCGATCGAGCTGGTCGCGCGCGCCCACCCCGACCGGATGCTGCACCTGTATGTCGCGCCCGAAGGCGACAAGCGGCGGGTCTGGCTGTTCGACGTCTCGGCCCAGAAGTCGATGGAGCTGCAGCTGTCGCAGGCCCAGAAGATGCAGGCCGTGGGCCAGCTGGCCGGCGGCGTGGCCCACGACTTCAACAACCTGCTGACCGCCATCCAGCTGCAGCTTTCCGAGCTTCTGGAACGCCACCCGGTCGGCGATCCTTCCTACGACGGCCTGAACCAGATCCGTCAGACCGGAATCCGCGCCGCCGACCTGGTGAGGAAGCTGCTGGCCTTCTCGCGGAAATCGACCGTGCGGCGCGAACGGCTGGATCTCGGCGAATTGGTCGGAGAGTTCGCGGTCCTGCTGCGCCGCCTGCTGCGCGAGGATGTGCGGCTGGAGACCGACTACGGCCGTGATCTGCCGATCGTCCTGGCCGACAAGTCACAGCTGGAGACCGCGGTGATGAATCTGGCCGTCAATGCCCGCGACGCCATGCGCGGCGTGGTCGAGCCCGGGGCCGGGGTGGTGACGATCCGCACCCTGCGCCTTTCGCAGGAGCAGGCGCGGACTCTGGGCTGGCGAGAGGCTCCGGCCGGCGACAGCGCCCTGATCGAGGTGTCCGACACCGGACCCGGCGTGCCGCCCGAGCTGCTGGACAAGATTTTCGAACCCTTCTTCACCACCAAGGCCGTCAACGAGGGCACCGGCATGGGGCTGGCGACCGTCTACGGTATCGTCCAGCAGGCGGGCGGCCATATCGGCGTGACGAACCTCGACGGGGCCGATTCCGGTGTAGGGGGCGCGGCCTTCCGCATCTTCCTGCCCGCCGCGACCGAACAGGAACTGACTGAGGTCGCTCCGGTCGAAGTCAAGAAGGCCGCGCCGCGCGACCTGTCCGGCAACGGCCGCATCCTGTTCGTCGAGGACGAGGCGGCCGTCCGAAGCATCGCCGCCAAGCTGCTGCGTCAGCGCGGCTATGAGGTCATCGAGGCCGCCGACGGCGAGGAGGCCCTGATCCTCGCCGAGGAATGGGCCGGCCAGATCGACATGTTGATCTCGGACGTCATCATGCCGGGCCTGGATGGGCCCAGCCTGCTGAAGAAGGCGCGCCAATACCTGGGCGACGCCCCGGTCATGTTCATCTCCGGCTATGCGGAGAGCGACTTCTCGGACCTGCTACAGGACGAGGTCGGGGTGTCTTTCCTGCCCAAGCCGCTGGACATCAAGACCCTCGCCGAACGGGTCAAGCAGGAGCTGCGGGGCTAGCCAAGGAAAAGGCCCGGCGTTTCCGCCGGGCCTGGTCTTGTCCGCACGACCCGAAGGATCAGGCCGCTTCGGCTTCCGCGTCTTCGTCGACCACTTCGGCGACGGGGGCGTTGGCCTTCTTGGCGCTCAGCGACCTGGACAGCAGCTGGACGGCGGCGTCCTTGTCGATGCGGTTGGCGGCGGCGACTTCGCGGGCCATCCGGTCCAGAGCCGATTCGTACAGCTGGCGCTCCGAATACGACTGTTCCGGCTGCGAATCGGCGCGGTGCAGGTCGCGAACCACCTCGGCGATGCAGACCAGATCGCCCGAGTTGATCTTGGCTTCATATTCCTGGGCGCGGCGGCTCCACATCGTACGCTTGATGCGGGCGCGGCCCTTCAGCGTCGTCAGGGCCTTGGTCACCACGTCTTCCGACGCCAGCGACCGCAGGCCGGCGGTCTTGGCCTTCCGGGTCGGGACACGCAGGGTCATTTTCTCGTGGTCGAAGGTCACGACATAGACCTCCAGCGACATGCCGGCGACTTCCTGGACCTCGACGGCCGCGACCTTGCCGACGCCATGCGCCGGATAGACGACCGCGTCGCCAACCTTGAATTCCAGAACGCTCTTGGTGGTCATGTCATTCCTTTCCCGGACGCAGGGCTTGGCGAGACGAATACGCGACGGCGAAAACGGCTCCATCGACCGGCGACGGGGATCGCCAGTGGAAAGAGCATCATTCGTCAGTCGTGGAAACGGATCACCGAACCTCTGGCCGACCCCGCCTTCATGGACGGGGTTCTGTCGCAAACGCAGGCGGCGCGTAGAAAACGCGATCCGCCCGACCCAATGTGAAGGAACATATCACAAAACGAGGCAATTTCAAAACGTCACGCGCGAGATGCTCCGGGCACCGCACATTATGACCGCAATACGACCGAGGGGCTCAAGAGCCCTTGCCGGGCTCGGGGCTGAAGTATTTCTCGAACTTGCCCGTCTCGCGCTCGAACTGCTCGCGGTCGGCCGGCGGAGTGCCCTTGACCGTGATGTTGGGCCAGACCCGTGCATACTGGGCATTGATCTGCAGCCACTTGCCGTCCGGCTCGTCCTCGGTGTCCGGCTTGATGGCATCGACCGGGCATTCGGGTTCGCAGACGCCGCAATCGATGCATTCGTCGGGGGCGATGGCGAGGAAGTTTTCGCCTTCGTAGAAGCAGTCCACCGGACAGACCTCGATGCAGTCCATGAACTTACACTTCACGCAGGCGTCGGTGACGATGTAGGTCATGGGCGGCGGCAGCTGTCGGTGATGTTGAACCCGGTCGGGCAGATGACCTCAGCCATCGAAGCTGTCAACCATGGTGCGTCGCCGGATCGTCCGGGGCGCTGGAATTCGGCAGGTCATAGAGCGCTCTCGCCTCCTGGGCAGGACCGCGGCGCTGGCCCATGGCAAGGACGCGCAGTTCGGTGACCCGGCCGCCGGTTGCGAACACCAGCACGTCGCCCGGATGAACACTGCGGCTGGGCTTGTCGAGCCGGGTCTGGACGCCGTTGCGGGTCAGGCGCACGGCACCGGCTTCAACCATCGAAGCGGCCAGCGACCGCGTTTTCGCGAACCGCGCCCGCCACAGCCAGACATCGATGCGGACGGACTCGACCGGGGTCATGCGGGGGTGCCCGTCTCCGGTGCCGACGTCGCATAGGCGGCCGACAGTCGGCGATAGAAGCGCGAGTTGAAGGCCACGATCGTGGCGATCAGCCCCAGCATCCCCGCCACCGTAAAGACCAGGGCCATGCCCCGGGCCGGGCCGCGCCCGAACCAGTCCCCGATCGCCTCCGCTCCCGCGCCGTCGGTCATGAAGGGGATGACCAGGAACTGGGTCAGGGGGCCGATCAGGAAGGCGGTCAGGGGGGAGGCGGCCTGTTCCACCGACTGGGCGAAGCCGAACACCCGGCCCTGACGCTCGAATGGCACGACCTTCTGTAGCGTCGTCTGTTCCGCCGCCTCCGCATAGGGGCCCAGGAACATCCAGATGAAACACCCCGCCGCCAGTAGCGGAATGGAGGGCTGGATCGTGAAGACCGCCGCCGTCGCCCAGGCCACCAGATTGACGATCATCAGGGTTTGCAACGGACGGCTCCCCAGACCCACGCGCGAGATCAGGATCCCCGACAGGATGAAGGCGATCGAGACGCCGCCCCACAACAGGCCCCATTGCCGGACCGGCATCATCGACAGGCCGTAGGCGTCCATCAGCGCCATGAAGACCCCGCCCAGGAAGTTGTTGAAAGTGGCGAACAGGATCAGGGCGAACAGGCCCGGCACCGCTCCCACGATCCGGATCGTCCCCCTCAGATCGACTCGGCGCGGCGCGGTCCTCTCGCCGGCTTCGGACGGCGGGGCTGGCTCCGGCACCGGCACCAGGATCAGATGCAGGAAGACCAGGGCGGTCAGGACCAGGGCGATCGCCAGGGTCGCGACCATGCCACCCCACGCCACCAGAAACCCCGAGATCACCGAGGTGGTCAGGAACCCGATCCCTGTGACCATGCCGACCAGCCCGTTGGCCCGGTCGCGCCGATCCTCGTCCACCAGCACGGTCACCAGCGTCGGCAGGGCGATGGTGCGGATATTGCCGGCGATGACGCCCAGCATGATCAGACCGATGAAGACCCACAGGAACGGCCCCGACACCGACCGCAGCGCGGCATCCGGTGTCAGGGCCAGCGGGATCAGGGCCAACGCATAGAATCCGGCCGAAGCGACGCTGGACCCCAGCATGACCCGCTTCTTGCGATGGTGATCGACCAGGCTGCCGAGCCAGAAGGCCAGCCCGGCCGTCAGCGCCAGATACAGTCCCGCGATCATGCCCGTGGCGAACACCGACCGGGTCTCCAGATAGACCCAGAAGGTCAGGGCGAACCAGACGGTGAAATTGGTGACGTTGGCCACCAGATTGTTGACCAGCAGATGATGGAACGGACGCATTCCGGCGGCGGACTCCATCAGGCGGATGTCGCCACGGCCTTGCGCGGTCGCTTGCGCGCGCGTCGCGCCGGGGCCTGGGTCCGGGACAGTTCGGCCAGTCTGGCGAAGGGCGAATCCTTCACCACCGCAGGCGCCTTGCCGTCCCGATCCGGCATCTGGGCCCGCACGACCTTCAGCGCGGCCCAGATCGCCCTGGCCGCCTCGCCACTCCAGCCCAGCGTCTTCAGCGCCTCATCCGACAGCCGGCCCCTGCCTTCGCGCCTCAGATCGGCAGCCCGCTCAAGGTCCTCGACCGGCACGGCCCAGCGCCCTGCGGCGCGCACGCCGAAGGCCGCCAGCGCACGGGCGGACGGGGCGGGGATCGGTAACAGGGTCAGGCCGTCCGGCTTGGCCCGGAACGGCTCGGCGGCGGCGAACGCCTGGGCCAAGGTGCGGGCGCGGGGCTTCAGCACGCCGGGTAGCCAGACCGAATGGGTGCCGACGCGGATGGCGAAGGTCTTGATCGTGCGGCGCTCGACCTGGCTGAGCGCGGCGAGATCGCGTTCGACGTCGCGTCGGTCGATGACGCCGCCAGCCTCCAGCAGGCGGAAGGCGATGCCGCGCGGCAGCCCTTTCAGCGCGCCGCTCTCGATCGCGGTCTTGAGCCGACGCAGGTCCCGCAGCGCACGTCCCGCCTCGGACGCCAGCCAGGCCTCGATGCGTCGCTGGGCCCGGTCCCGGGCGGCCTGGGGTCCGAGGTCGCCGATCAGGCGGACGCGCGGGCTGAACGGTTCGGTGTTCACGATCTTCGCCGCCAGGGCGCTCGCCCACAGAACCTCGCCCTCCGGCGTAACGGTGAAGGCCTCGTCGCCATCAGACGCCAGCCTGCCCAGTCGCCGGGCGATCTCCGGGCCGACGGCGCGCAAGGCGGCGGTCTTGAGCGTCCGGTCGGCAAGGGCCGAGCCTCCGGCCGCCACCGCGAACCGCACGCCCTCCAGATGCCCGACCGCCTCGCCGTCGACGGTGACGACGCCGTCGTCGGCCACCTCGGCCATCGTGTCCTGCCGGTCGTGCAGGGACCGCATCAGGGCGGTGGTCTTGCGATCGACGAACCGGGCCGTGAGCCGTTCGTGCAGCACGTCCGACAGCCGGTCCTCCAGCGCGCGCGTTCGCTCGCGCCAGCCTTTCATCCCGTCCAGCCAGTCGGGCCGGTTGGCGATATAGCTCAGCGTGCGCACCCCTGCGAGCCGAGCCGACAGCTGATCGATCTGCCCGTCATCCCGATCGACCTCGGCGAAACGCGGCGCGAACCAGTCCTCGGTCAGCCGGCCGCGCCTGCCGGTCAGGGCCTGGAAGACGTCGCGCGACAGACGGGCGTGCTCCTCGATCGTCGTCTTCTGGAAGTCCGGCAGCTGGCACGCTTCCCAAAGGCGCATGATCGTCCCGCGCGATCGTCCGATGCGCTTGACTGCGTCGTCCTGCATGGCGCGGCGCAGCAAAGTCTCGTCCAGCGCCTGTCCGGTCAGCTTCAGCCCGGGCACGCCCGGCGTCTGGACCAGCGATCGCAGCAGGTCGGGCAGGGTGTCGAAATCCAGCCGGGCGTTCCGCCACTCGATAGCCTGGACGGGGTCGAAGCGGTGCTCGACCACCTGTTCGACCAGGTCCTCGTCCAGCTCCTCGGCCTCGCCCGTCACCCCGAAGGTCCCGTCGCGGATGTGGCGTCCGGCGCGGCCGGCGATCTGGGCGATCTCGTGGGCGTGCAGCCAGCGGGTGCGCCGTCCGTCGAACTTTCGCATTCCGGCGAAGGCGACATGATCCACGTCCATGTTCAGCCCCATGCCGATGGCATCGGTGGCGACCAGGAAATCAACCTCGCCGGACTGGAACAGGGACACCTGGGCGTTGCGGGTACGGGGACTCAAGCTGCCCATGACCACGGCCGCGCCTCCGCGCTGGCGCCGGATCAGTTCGGCGATGGCATAGACCTGCTCGGTAGAGAAGGCGACGATGGCGCTGCGCCGGGGCAGGCGGGTCAATTTTTTCGATCCGGCCCAGGTCAGGTTCGACAGTCGCTCGCGGGTGACGATCTCCAGATCGGGGATCAGCCGCCGCATCAGGGGGCCCATGGTCGCGGCCCCGAGGAACATGGTCTCGAACCGGCCTCGGGCGTGCAACAGGCGACTGGTGAAGACGTGGCCGCGCTCCGGGTCGGCGGCCAGCTGGATCTCGTCGATGGCCAGGAACTCGACCTCGCGCTCCAGCGGCATGGCCTCGACCGTGCAGACCCAGAAATGGGGCCGGGGCGGGATGATCTTTTCCTCGCCGGTGATCAGGGCGACGGCGTTCGTCCCTCGCTGCCTGACGATCCGCTCATAGATCTCGCGCGCCAGCAGCCGCAGCGGCAGACCGATCATGCCCGAGGCATGACCCAGCATCCGCTCGACCGCCAGATGGGTCTTCCCGGTATTGGTCGGCCCCAGTACCGCGACGACGCGGGAGGGGGCGAGGCCGGTAGGGCGGTCGCTCATGATCTGAACAAGGTGGCGATTCGCTTCGGGTTCCTCAAGCGGTCTGGACTTATTCGGCCCGGTCGTATCCGCGCAGTTGGTCCGCCTGGGCTGCGAGAGGCGGGACGCCGCTGGTGGTCCTCAGGCTGTCCGGCACCAGGGTGCGATTGTAGGCACCCTGGGTCGCGCTGCTGCCGTTCCCCGGGATCTGGAACTGGGTGCCATAGATCTGGGCGCGGCCTATTGACTGGAGGTAGCGATCGAGCGTCGCTGCCGCTATCCATGCGGCGTCGTCGCGGCCGCGCGCCACGGCGGCCATCGCCAGGGCATGGGCCAGCAGATAGTCGTCGGGCTGGTCACCATGCTGGAAGATGAAGGCCGCGTGATAGTGGTCGGCGGCGCTGCGCACCTGACCCGTATCCAGCAGACGACGCACGGCGGCGCGGCGCTCGGCATCCTCTAGCGACGCTGCCAGGCCCAAGGCTTTGTTGTCTTGCCTGACCGCCTGGTCGTCCGAAAACAGCCGCGCCAGTTCGGTATTGTCGGGGACGAATGGCGGCCGTCCATAAGCACGTCCGGGAATCCAGTCTGTGGCGACCAAGGTCGGCGTAGTCGCGCGTCGTAGCGGAAAAGCTGGGGCCGCCGGTGTGTCGGCCAGGCTCAAGGTCGCCTCGTCCGAGCTCTCACGCATCATGCGGTAACGCGTGGTTTCGCCGCTGTCGGCATCGAAGATCGAGAACAGAACCTCGTCGTCAGTCACATGAAGCGGCGTCACCGGCAGGATGGACTGCTCCGCGGTGGCATCGATCATGCGCCAGTAGCCGGCATTGGCGTCCATCGTCAGGTGACGCGGTCGGATCATCTGGCCACCGCCCAACGGGTCGAGGTGAAACACCATGGCCGGCTTACCTTCGACGCTCCAGACCCAGTCTCCGGTCCAGTCCGTCGCCGTCCCGGGCAGCGCCGTAGCGATCCAAACGGACATCGCGATCAGCCAAGAAACGAGCATGGTCCGATTCCTTACCGACAGGCCCTGTACCGCTGAAATTCGGTCCGGCCCGCCAAACAAGTCAACATGCGAAAGTCACTCGGTAGCTGGGTCAAAGGGCAGAGGCTCTCAAACGGGCTCTTGCGTCAGCAACTCCTCCACCTGCCCCAGCCGTTCCTTGCCGAAGAACATCTCGTCGCCGACGAAGAAGGTGGGAACACCGAAGGCTCCGCGTTCGACAGCGGCGGCGGTGTTGTCCGCCAGCCTCGCCTTGACCGGATCGGTCTGGGCAGCCGTCAGGATCGCCTCGGCATCGAGGCCTGCCCCGGTCAGGACGCTGGCCAGGACGGCCGGATCGCCCATCGCCAGGCTTTGCTCCCAGAAGCCGGCCGAGACCGCCTCGACATAGGGTTCGAAGTCCGGGCTTCCCTCGACCGCGCACAGGCCGCGCATGGCCAGCAGGCTGTTGATCGGAAAGTGCGGGTTCATGCGGAACGCGGTCAGGGCATGCCGGGCGATGAAACGCCGGATCTCCAGCATCTCATAGTCCATCTTGCCCTTGATTCCGCCGAACGCGACCATCGGTGCCTGGTTGCCGGTGGCCTTGAACAATCCACCCAGCAGGCACGGGATCAGATTGATCCGGGCTCCCGTCCGTTCCGTGACACCCCTCAGGGCCTTGAGCGCGAAATAGCCGTTGGGGCTGGCGAAATCGAAGATGAAGTCGACGGTCTTGGTCACCAGGTTTCCTTCCACGGGCGCAGGTCCAGCTCGAACGTCCAGGCGCTGCGTTGCTGATTGTGCAGCCAGACGTAATTCCTTGCGATCTCGTCGGGCTTCAGGATCGCGTCCTCGTCCAGCAGGGTCTGGATGTCCGGCGCGATGGAGCGGGCGAAGACGCCATCGATCATACCATCGACCACGACGTGGGCGACATGGATGCCTCGGGGCCCCATCTCGCGGGCCAGGCTCTGGGCCAGCTGACGCAGCGCCGCCTTGGCCCCGGCAAAGGCCGAAAATCCCGCACCGCCGCGCATCGAGGCCGTCGCCCCTGTGAACAGGATCGTCCCTTTGCCGCGCGGGGCCATGACGCGCGCCGCTTCCCGTCCCGTAAAGAAGCCGGACAGGGCCGCCATCTCCCACACCTTGGAATAGACCTGGGCTGTCGTGTCGATCACGGAAAAACGCACGTTCGCGCCGATGTTGAAGACCACCACCTGCAACGGGCCGATCTCGGCCTCGATCCTGTCGATCAGGGCGATCATCTCGGCTTCGACGCGAGCATCGACCCCGAATGCGTGGGCCTCGCCGCCCTCGCTGCGGATGGAGGCGGCGACGGCTTCCAGCTGATCCAGGTTGCGCGGCCGTCGGGTGATGCAGACCGCCAGACCCTCACGGGCAAAGGCGCGGGCGATGGCGGACCCCACGCCGTCTCCGGCACCGACGATCAGACAGGACGGCTTCAGCGGCATGGCGGTCTCCCGTGGAAGAGAGACCGTTTCATATCAAAACTAAGTCGTCAACGCGGGCGCTTGTGACGTCCAGCCCCGGCGCGGACGACGAGATAGACCAGCAGCCCGATCGGCCCCGCCATCAGCGTCAGGAACAGGACCGGGATCATCGCCCAGTGGGGCACGCCCCGCTTGCCTGCATCCTCGATCGCCCAGGACCCGACCCACAGATCGAAGGCCAGATAGTGGACCCAGCCGACCAGCACGGCCTCCGGCTTGCTGAACCCCTCGGTCAGGCCCGACAGGGTGGTCAGGTCGCCGCCCAGCCCGCCGCCCGCGACCGCCCGGACCAGCAGCACGGTGTAGGTGACGGCCAGGGCGATCGCGATGCAGCGTGCCGCCGCGATCACCAGGTCTCGTCGTAGCGGGGCGAGCGCCAGGATGATCCAGCCGACCAGGGCGACGGTATTGGCGATGTTGAATAGCGCATCCAGGGTCATCGGGGGCTCCTTGCCGTGGAGCTTAACAGACCGGCGCGGCGGTACGGAACAGGGGCGAAACGAATCAGGACCGAATCAGTGACACTGTCCGATTCGGGATTTGTTCACCCCAACATATTGTATCTTAACGCTGATTAACCACAAACAAAAAAAGTCGGCCGCAGGGTCTGCGATCACGTCCAGATGGAGAAATCGCGAGCCCATCTTTCCCCTTGCGGCGCGACCCGCTAGGACGCGGCCAACGGCTCCGTAGCTCAGCTGCATAGAGCAAGGCTTTCCTAAAGCCGAGGTCGGGGGTTGGAGTCCCTCCGGGGCCGCCACTCCCTAATGACGGCGCTACTTGTGACATGCGCCCGGACCGGAAATCACCGATCCGGAGAAATGGCGACATTCGAAGCCAGCAGCCCATCCTCCAGTGTCAGGCGACGACTGCACTTTGCCGCAACACCTTCATCGTGGGTGCAGATCAGGAAGGTCGCGCCGTCCTGCCGGTTCACTTCGCGCATCAGGTCCAGCACCTGGTCGGCAGATGTTCGATCCAGGTTGCCAGTCGGCTCATCGGCGATAATCAGATCCGGCCGGTTCATCAGGGCACGGGCGATGGCGACGCGCTGCTTCTGTCCCCCCGACAGTCGGGTCGCCGGGAAGTCGATGCGGTCCTCCAGCCCGACCCGCGTCAGCAGGTCCCGCGCGCGGTCGCGCATATCGTGCGATATGCCGCCGGCCGGGGCGGCAGCCGGGAAGGCAACATTCTCCATCGCCGTGAAGTCGGGCAGCAGATGGTGGAACTGGAAGACAAAGCCCAGACGGCGATTACGAAACTGGGCCCGCTTCTGCTCTGTGTATTCGTAAACGGGTTCGCCGCTGATGGTCAGGCGTCCCGCCGTGGGCCGCAGCAGCAGGCCGACGATCGACAGCAGGGTCGACTTGCCTGATCCCGACGCCCCCAGCAGCGCCGCCAGTTCGCCCTTGTCGAGCGTCAGGTCGATGCCCTTGAGCACCCGCGTTTCCTCGTCGCCGTTGAGGAAGACCTTTTCGATCCCTTGCGCCTCCAGAACCGGAATCATTGCTGGATCGCCTCAAGCGGATCGACCTTTGAGGCAGAGCGCGCTGGCAGGATCGAGGCGATCGCCGCGCCCAGCGTGGTCAGGACCAGGGCAGCGACATAGCCGCCCTGATCTGGCGCGATCGGCAGGATCGGTAGGCCTTCGGCGTTGGTGATCCCCTCCAGCAACACGCACAGACCATAGCCGCTGGCGCAGCCGATCAGGGCGCCGATCAAGCCGATCAACAAGCCCTGCAGCAGGAAGACCCAAAGGATAAAGCCACCTGGCACACCGAAGGCGCGCATGATCCCGATCTCGCTGCGTCGCCGGTAGGCGGACAGAACCAGGGCGCTGGAGATGCCGATGATGATGGAGACCAGCGAAAACAGCTGGATCATCGTGCCGGTCCGTCCCTGGGCGACCAGGGCATCTTCCAGATTGAGGTTCTTCTCCTGCCAGGGCGTGGCGCGCAGGCCGGTGGCATCGGCCAGAAAGCGCGCCATGGCGCGCGCATCTTCGGGGTCCTTCAGCTTGATCTCGATGTTCGTCACCCCTTCCGGCAGGACGAACAGCGGACGGGCCGTCTGCAGGGAGAGAAAGCCGACGCGTTCGTCGAAACTCTGCAGGCCGGTGCGGAACACGCCCTTGACGGTCAGTTGCCGCTCCACCCCCCGGTCGGTGCGCAGCAGGACCGACTGGCCCGCACTCAGCCCCAGGTCCTCGGCCATCCGCACACCGACCAACAGGCCGTCCGCACCAAGAGCACCGTCGCCCTGGATGATTTTCGGGGTGATTTCCGAAATGGCATCGATTCCCTGTGGCTCGACCCCAATGATCGAGACCGAGGTCACAGCCTCGCTCTTCACCAGGACGGCGCTTCCGGAAATCTGTGCGCTGATGGCGGAAACCGATGGATTGGCGCGCAACAGCTCGACGATCATCGGCCAGTTGCGGATCTGCTTGCGCTGGAAGGTGGAGACCAGGGCAACGGATTCCACCGGCAGGTCCGGCCCGGCCAGGACCCGCGCCACACGCGTCGGCGGCAGCAGGCTGATGTGGGCCCCGTTTCCCGTCACCTGCTCGGTCAGACGGACGGCGAGGCCGGCAATCAGGGCCGTGATGAAGACGAAGACCGTCACGCCCACGGCGACCCCCGCGATCAACAGCAGGGTTTGCGAGGGATTCGACAGCATGTAGCGCCGCGCGACGTAAAGGGCGAACACGGCCTAGCCGCCCGAGGTCTGCGCCACGGGGCGAACGCGAGCCCCGGGGCGGGTCGTGGCGGGCTCCAGCACGACCCTGTCGCCTGCGGCCAGCCCGCTTTCGACAATGGCGTTGACCGAGGGCCAGCGTGCCACGGTGATGGCCCGGGCGCGGACGATGCCGTCGGCGTCCACCACATAGACCTTGGGGGCCGCGGTGGCATCGACCACGGCGCGGCGCGGCACGACAATCGCCCCTGGCAGCTGGGCAACGACGATGGTCACATCGACCGAGCGACCTGCTGCCAGGCCCCCGGCGTCGGCTGGCGACAGCCGGACCGTGCGCCCGCCGGTGCCGGAATCGATCCGGGGCGAGACCTCGGTCACCCGGGCCGCAAAAATCCCCGGCGAGCCGGACAGGGCGGCGCGGGCCGCCTGACCGGGGCGGATGGCATCGGCGTAGGCTTCCTCGACCTCGACACGGATCTCGACGCCGGTCGCCGACCCCAACTCGAACAGGGTTTGGCCGGCCAGGACCACCTGTCCATTGTCGATCGGCCGAACCAGCAACACCCCGGCCATCGGTGCGCGGATGGTGAATTCCCGCGCACGCTCGGCCGAGGCCCGCACAGAGGCCGAGGCGGCCGTCGCATTGGCCTCTGCCGTATCGAGAGAGGCGCGCGCGGCATCCAGCGCCGCGGTTGAGGCAAAACCCCGCGCATGCAGGGTTCGCGTCCTCTGGTAGCTCAACCTCGCCTCGGTCGCCTGGGCCCGCGCGGCAAGGGACCGCGCGACATCGACGGCGGTCTGGGCCTGTTCTACCGCGGCAAGGATAACCGCCAACGGGTCTCCGGCCGCGACCCGGCCCCCCTCGTCGTGAAACAGACGAACCACCTGGCCAGGATTGGGCGAGGCGACCTGGATCAGCTCGGTTGGACGGGCGCGGCCGACCACCGACAGGGCCTGCTCGACCGTCTGCGGCCGGATTTCCAGAACCGCGACCTCGGCAGGCCGTCGCCAGATGATGACCCCCGCCACCACACAGATGGTCAGGGCGACTGCGGCAAGGACAAGGATGGGTCTGGAAGGGGCTTGCATGCAGATTTCTTCAGGGCGACGCTGCGCGACGACGCGTCGCTGGTTCGGGCTTTACCGTCGGCTGGTAAATGCTGGGGCCCTTGGCCAGGCGGCGGATCGAGACACGATCGGACATCTGAACGCCGGTGTCGGCTATCGGTTCTGCACCGCCATCCAGCCCGGCGTTGCCCAAAGCCCGTTCAGTCCTCATCGACGTCTTCGGCCTCACCCCCTTCGTCGGCTTCGGCGTGGGCACCGGGTGTGAAGGCCTGCGGGTCGATGCGGGTCGCGGCATAGGCGGATCCCGCCACGACCAGGACGGCGAGGGGAACGGCCACGCGTGCCGGCGGAGCCGCATCCCGGGCGTTCGGGAAATGCGTCGCCTTCTTGCGGCCGGTGATCATGGCCCCGATCAGATTGTCGCGGGTCAGGAATGACATCGCCACGACCGCGACCACGTGCAGGGCGATCATCGCGAGCAGCATGTAGGCTATGGCTTCGTGCCCATCCTCTCCGCCCGTGATCCCGGTGAAGGTCGTCACGGCGACGAGGGACAGAAGCACAATCACCGCGATGCCGCCGAGCGGATTGTGGCCCAGCGAGGCATGGACGCGCCCCGCGAACAGACCCCTCACATGGCCCGCGATGCGCGACGGACGGATCAGGTTGACGAAGCGGGCATGCTCGCCCCCCACGAAACCCCAAAGCAGGCGGAAGGCGATCAGGATGGCCGCCACCCAGCCCGCAGGGACATGCCACGGCGACAGGGCGCTGCCCTCCTCGGACGACAGAAAGGCGACCGCGATCGCGGCCACGAGGAGCCAGTGGAACAGGCGGACGCCCCAGTCCCAGGTCTTGATGGTCCTGATCGTCTGTGGGGTCGTGCTGGTCATGGAAACCTCCGTTTGATGGGGTGCCGGGCGCGAAGTCTGACGTCAGCCTGACATCAGCCGGGCCGCATGGAGCCCGAGCGCACGAACCGGGTATGCCAGGACAGGGCCTCGTCGAGGAGCATGGGCGTCTGGAGTCCCCAGGACCCCTTGAGCGCGCGCGCGTGGTAGTCCGCCAGCATCGGTCGGTAATCGGGGTGGGCGCAGGTTTCGATCACCACCTTCGCCCGCTGCTTGGGCGACAAGCCACGCAGGTCGGCGAGCCCTTGCTCGGTGACGATGACCTGGACGTCCTGGTTGATGTGATCGACGTGAGAGACGCAGGGCACGATGGTCGAGATCGCGCCGCCTTTGGCCGTCGAGGCGCTCATGAAGATCGAGATATAGGCGTTCCGCGCAAAGTCCCCGGAGCCGCCGATCCCGTTCTGGATGCGTGAACCCATGACGTGGGTCGAGTTCACATTGCCGTAGATGTCGGCCTCGATCATGCCGTTCATGGCGATGACGCCCAGACGTCGGATCAACTCCGGGTGATTGCTGATCTCCTGCGAGCGCAGGATGATCCGGTCGCGGTATTCGCCCATCCGTCGGTTGACGCTCTCGCTGAGGTCAGGGCTGAGGCTGAGTGCGGTCGAGGACGCCATCCTCAGCTTGCCGCTGTCCAGCAGGGCCATCATCCCGTCCTGGATCACCTCCGTATAGGCGGTCAGGTCGTCGAACGGCGCGTCGATCAGGCCCGTCAGCACGGCATTGGCTGTGTTGCCCACGCCGGACTGGATCGGCAGCAGCGAAGGCGGCAGCCGGCCCCTCTTCACCTCGTGTTCGAGGAACGCCAGCAGGTGTCCGGCAATCGCCAGATCGTCAGCGCCGGGCGTCGCAAAGCCGGCATTGCGATCCGGCCGGTCGGTCTCGACGATGGCCACGATCTTTTCAGGGTCGCAGTGGAAGCAGGGCTCGCCGATCCGGTCGCCCGGATGGATCAGCGGGATCGGCACCCGGTTCGGCGGCAGGGCCGCGCCATAGTAGATATCGTGCATGCCCAGCAGGTCGGGGCTCTGCCAGCGGTTGACCTCCAGGATCACCTGGCTGGCCCGGTCCAGCCAGGTCTTGTTGTTGCCGACCGATGACGCCGGGATCAGTGCGCCGTCCTCGCGAATGCCGGTGACCTGGATGATCGCAGTGTCAAGCGGTCCCAGGATGCCCTGCCAGGCGGCCGGCGCGACCTGGCTGAGGTGCATGTCGAAATACTCCATCTGGCCGCGATTGATCCTGTCGCGACAGGTGGGGTCGGAGTTGTAGGGCAGCCGGAACTCGATCCCGTCCGCCCTGGCCAGGGCGCCGTCCAGTTCGGGCCCGGTCGAGGCGCCGGTCCAGATGCGCAGCTTGAACGGTCGGCCCGCCGCATGCTCGGCCTCGATCCGGGCGGCCAGGGCCAGGGGCACGGCGGTCGGATAGCCCGAGGCCGTGAAGCCGCTCAGCCCCACAGTCGTGTCCGGCGCGATCAGGAGGGCGGCGTCCTCTGCGGGCATGATTTTGGCCTTGTGGCCCATGCTGGCGATGCGGGACCTATCCACGTCGGGACCACGTCTTCATGTCGCCCTGCCAGTAGACCCATTCGCCGTCAGGCCCTCCCCAGGAGACCTCGCCGTAGAACGGCAGCCAGACACCGTTGTGATGTCGATAGTCCGAGAAGACCCCACGCCAGGGTTTCGGCACGGTGACGCCGTCGACGAGGGCCCCGCGATCCGGGACAAAGGCCTCTCCGATCCGACCCTCGCCATCGAGCGTGAGGACCACTTCGGCGGATGTCGCGCCGGACCCCGCGGCGGCGATCAACCGGCCACCGCCTTCGTCCCGCCAGCGGATGGCGGGATTCCGCAGGAGGGCGTCGGGGGCCAGGGCGATCTCGGCCAGATAGCGGATCAACTCGCCCCGTGTCAGCGCGTCGGAGGGTGCGACCCGGGCCAGCCGGACCAGCCCCAGGGCGCGCACGTCCAGCCGACCGACTCCGTCGATCAGGGCGTCCTGGATGCGTATGATCCCGAGCGGCCCGCTCCGGGCTCTCCAGTCGAACGCACAGTGGGTCAGGCTGATCGACTGTACGGCCTTGAAGGACTGCCAGCGCGCGTCTGCGGAGGTCCGAATTCGCCCTGTCTGCGACAGGGCGACGGTTGCGCCGCTGTTCGCGCGCGCGCCCAGTCGGTCCGCCAGCGCGATCACGGCCGCCGGCAACGTCCGACGGCCGTCATCGGGCTCCTGACCCCACTCCATGGCGGCCGTCATCGCCCTGACCCCTCGGCGATCACGCCCACCCATCGGGCCGCCAGCAGCATGAAGGCGATGGGCAGGATCGGCCCGAAGATCGCCAGAGTGTGGCGCGTCAGCGTCTCGGGCAGGTAGGTGTCGGCGACATGGACTCCTTTGCCCGCGAACCGATCGACCACCGCCGTCAGGGGACATCGCAGGCCGCTCCCGGCAAACACCACGATCTCGACCGAGAGCAGCGGTACCAAAAGCCAGAGGGTTGCCAGGAAGCGGCCCGTCACACCGACATAGAGCAGTCCGATCGTGGCCAAAGCCATGACGCCGTAGATCAGCGTATGCAGGCCGCGCGCAGCGGACAGGGCCAGCGGATGATCCGTCATGCCGATACCAGGCGTGCTGGACGACGGGCGGCGTACGGCAGGGTCGGGCCATACCCGAACCGCATGACGAGGTCCGGGCGGCGGCCCGCGACGCCGACCAGCGCCGCCAGTTCCGGCCTCAGGGCCGCGACCTCCACCGGCTGGTTGATGTGGGAGCATTTCAACCCCAGTGCCGTGGCCTGAAGCGCGAACCGCTGGCTGGATCGTCCGACGCGGGTCCAGTGATCCTTGTCCTCGCGCGCGCCGACGAAGACGGCGACACCGGCGGAGGTGTCGATCTGGCGAGCATATTTGTCATTCTCGGCCTTCGGCTTGAACGTGGCGTCGAACATCGCCGAGCCCAGCCAGGTCGGCAGGGGCGGATTGCCGCTCGCCACGCTGAACAGGCCGTCGCCGGTTTTCAGGGCCTGGCGCGGATTGAAACGAATCCAGGACTTGAGCTCGCGCACAAACGCGAGGTCCGCCAGTTGGGCCGTGTTTCCCTCGATCACCAGATCCCGCAGGCGGTCGATCCGCGGTCGGTCGGTGATCAGGATGACGTCCACGCCAGGCATCCGCGCAGCGGCGGCGAGCGACGCCAGCTCGGCCGCGCTGGCCGGGCGTCCGTCATAGTCGGCGCGGGTCGATTGTCTGAAAGGGATGACGTCGAACAGAACGGACCCGACCGGAGGACCCGCGTCATGTGAGAAGGCGAGTCCGCCCGGACCGCCCGGATCGAAAGCGATCTCGCCCCGTCGACCCCGCGCCGCGCCCGCCAGCGCGAGGTTCTCGGCGGCCCCGCCCAGACTGACGAAAAGGTGGTGGTCGTCCGGATCAACGACCGGCGTCCGGCGGGCGACGTCCGGCAGGATATCGATCCGGCCGTCCCCGAGACGAAAGATCCAGGGCTGGGCGTTGTGTCCATTGGGGGCCAGGGTCGCGTAGCGCACAAGATCAGCGAGTTCCGGCTGGACGGAAAGGACTGAACGCCGCTGCGCGACCGTCGCGTCGTAGTCATCCATCGACCCCATGCCGCGCACGCCGAGCCAGGCCGCGCCGGCCCCGCCTGCCACCACGGTCGCGCCGCCGACAAGGACGACGCGACGTCCCATCACTTCTGAAGGACGGGTCAATGGCTCAGCAACAGGCAGACGGGCGAGCGGTCCAGAAGGCCATGGGTCACCCCGCCCATTACCCATTCCCGCAACCGCGCGTGGCCATATCCACCCGCCACGATCAGGCCGGCGCCATATTCTCCGGCGAGCGCGATGATCTGGTCTGAACGGGGCCTGCCGTCGCCTTCCACGATCCGGGCCTTGGCGACAATGCCGTGGCGGCCCAGAAACACCGCGACATCGTCGGCGCGAATACGGGCTTCGTCGGTTTGCTCAGCCCCGCAGACCTCAACCACATGAACGATCGACGATGCGGCCAGGATCGGCAGGGCCGACGATACCGCGCGCTGGGCTTCGCGACAGTCCTTCCAGGCGACCACGGCCGGGGTGCCGATCGGACCTGTCGGACACCGGGGCGGCACGACGAGAATGGCACGACCGGCGGCCATCAGGACGTCCGCAGGGTCGGGCGAGCGCGTCGGCGAGCGGACAGGATCGCGGCGGCCAAGGACGGCAATGTCGGCGGCCCTGAGCGCCTGCACGACCAGGTCAGAGGGGTAACCCACCTCGCCCCGCCACTCCGCATGGTCGGCATATCCGAACATGGCATCCCAGAACAGGGTCCTGGCCCGACCGACGTCCGCCTCGGCGATGTCGCGGAACAGGCCGAGCATCTCGCCCAGCATGGCCCCGCCCGCATAGGGATCGACCTGCGGAACGTCGGGCATACTGGCGGCCAGACCGATCACATGGGCCTGGGAAAGCCCTGCGATCTGGCAGGCCAGCGCGACCCGCGCCGTCGCCTCCGGACCTTCGTCCACATAGACCAGCAGGCTGGCGAAGCGCATGTCATCTATCCCGTTCGCCCTCATAAAGCCGCGTTGCAGCGATCATTGCCTTGATGCGGATCAAAGATCTGAAAGGACTGCCGTGGGAGGTTGGCAGCGTCAGGAGGCTGCCCATGAAACACTTTGTCGCCCTCGCCATGCTTGTCGGACTGACGGGCTGCGCGGTTCAGCCGACCGCCCCCCTTGCCCAACGGGCATGGGTCGGCACCTCGCTTTCGAACGTCGCCGCGCAGCAGCGCGGGGCGACCTACGCCAGGGCGAACTGCGCCGGCTGCCACGCGGTCGGTACGACGGGCGACAGCCCTCTGGCCGCCGCCCCGCATTTCCGCGACCTTGGTCTGCGCTATCCTGTCGAGAACCTGGCCGAGGCCTTCGCCGAGGGCATCAATACTGGCCACGCAGAGATGCCCGAATTCGTCCTGTCGACGGAAGAAAACTCAGATCTTGTCGCCTATCTCAAAAGCATTCAGCCTTCCGGAACTGAATGAACCGGCCGCTCTCGTAGTTTTCGTCCTGATCGCATTTCGCCCTGATTTGAGCCAGATCAATAAACCGACTCGGTAATTGCCCCTTTTGGGCGCACACTGTCGAATGGCCGTTGCCCTGAAGCCTGCGTTTGCGCCGCGACCGCCGCCTCAGTCGGGGGGTGTCGACCGACTGGAAAGCAGCGACTGCGACACCTGCGGTGCCCGGGCTCTGAGCGTCTGCGGGGCCGCAGACGATCCCGACCTTCAACGCCTCGGCGATCTGGCTGAAGTCATCAGGCTTAAATCCGGCGCTGCCCTGATACGCGAGGGCGAGCCCGCCCCCCACATCTTCAACATCACAAGCGGCTCGCTCCGGGTCTACAAGCTGCTTCCGGACGGGCGCAGGCAGATCACCGGATTCCTCTTCGCCGGAGATTTCCTCGGCCTGGCGATCGGTGAGACCTATGTCTTCTCGGCCGAGGCGATGGAGGCCTCAACCGTCTGTCGCTTCCGGAAGGGTCCGTTCCGCGTCCTGGTGGCGAACTCGCCACCGCTGGAACACATGCTGCTTGACCGCACCTCTCATGAACTGGCGGCTGCGCAGAACCAGATGTTGCTGCTGGGTCGAAAGACCGCGATCGAACGGATGGCGTCTTTTCTCCTCGACCTGCCGGGTCACGACCCCACCCGTCCAAGCGCGCCCGGCCATGTGCGGCTGCCCATGAAGCGTGGCGAGATCGCCGATTATCTGGGCCTGACGATAGAGACGGTCAGCCGCGTGCTGACGCGGATGAAGGTCAAGGGGCTGATCTCGATCCCGTCGCAGAATGAACTCATCGTCGAGCGACCGGAACGCCTGCGCCAGCACGCCTCGGGCGAGCTCTGAGCGGCCATCGCAAGGCCCCGACGCAGTCAGCGCCGAGGCCCGCCTGTTCTGATCAGGACTGCGATAGACGGACCAGAGCGAAGGCCGCGAGCAGAGCCACGATCGCGTCGGCGACGACGCTGGTGCCGACCGGACAGGCGCGGACGGTCTCCGACACCCGGGCGCGCGTTGTCGCCGCCGAGCTTCCGGCCTCGTGGCTCAGGCCTTTCGGGGTCGCCTGGGTCATGGACAGGTTCCTTTGGATGACGCCCCATCCAGGCCGATTGGCCGGGCGAAGTCGGTGATCTGGATCAAGGCCGGCGGATTGCATGCCCTCTATGGTTCGACGATGCAGTCCCCCGGGGTGGACCATCCATGACGACGACATCGCTCGCTCCGCCGTCCGACATCGCCCTGAATCTGGCGCTCTCGCTGATCTCCGCCTCGGTTGCGCCGGCGCTGCTGCTGGACGGCGCTCTGTCGATCGTGGCCGCCAGCCAGAGCTTTACAGACGCATTCGACGTCGCACCTGAGGACATTCCTGGCGCGCAGCTGGCTGACCTGGGCGGGGGCGAATGGAATGTGCCCCAACTCCGGTCGTTGTTGAAGGCGACGGCCCGCGGCCAGGCCTCAATCCGCGCTTGCGAGATGGACCTGAAAACGAGCGACGGAACGCGCCATTTGATCCTGGACATTCAGCGGCTCGATCACCGGAACGGCGACGGCGTCCGATTGCTTCTGTCCATTCAGGACGTCACCGAAGCGCGCGCGAAGGCGCGGCAGACCGACGAACTGATCCAGGAAAAGGCCATGCTGGTGCAGGAAGTCCAGCACCGGACGGCCAACAGTCTGCAGATCATCGCCAGCGTCCTGCTGCAGGGCATGCGACAGGTCGGCGAAGGCGGGAGCTGTGCCCATCATCACGGCTGTGCGCATCTCCGCGATGCCCATCATCGGATCATGTCGGTCGCCGCCGTCCAGCACCAGCTCGCCCGCTCGGAACTCGGCGATGTCGAACTGCGCGGCTATCTCACCGACCTGTGTCGCAGCATCGGCGACTCGATGATTCGCGATGACACCCGGATCAGTGTGAATGTCACCGTCGACGACAGCATCGGCACATCGGGCACGTCCGTCAGCCTGGGCCTGATCGTCACCGAACTGGTGATCAACGCCCTCAAGCATGCGTTTCCCAACGACCGACATGGCCGGATCGACGTCGATTACAGCGCCGACGGCGACAGCTGGACCCTGACGGTCCGCGACGACGGCGTGGGCATACCGGACGAACCGAACGACGCCAGGCCGGGGCTCGGCTCGGGCATCGTCCAGGCGCTCGCCAGTCAGCTCGGCGCTGTGATCGACATCGCGGACGCCAGACCCGGCGTGCGGGTTTCGATCGTGTGCAGTCCTCCGCAGCTCCGAATCCAGCCACATGTGTCCTGACCTGACGGCCCCCGCCCACGACCGCATCGCCATTGTGGGCGCAGGCCATGTCGGAGCGACCGCGGCCTATGCGCTCATGCTCCGCGCACTCTTCAGGGAGATCGTCCTGATCGACACCAATCGCCCCCTGGCAGAGGCCGAGGCCGCGGACATCGCTGACGCCAACGCCCTCGCGCGACCCACCCGCGTTTGGGCGGGCGACTATGCCGATGCGGCGAGCGCGGCCATTGCCGTCATCACTGCCGGTGGTCTGACACACGGGGCGCAGACCCGCCTGTCAGTGGCGACCGAAAGCGCGGCGATCGTGTCAGATTGCGTGGACCGGTTGATGGCGGCCGGCTTCCATGGCGTGATCGTGGTGTCGTCCAACCCCGTCGATCTGATGACGCTCGTGGCCGCGCGCCGATCCGGCCTTGCGCCGACGCAGGTTATCGGCACGGGCACTCTGCTCGACACCAGCCGCCTGAAACAGACCTTGTCCGAGGTCTTGAAGGTCTCTCCGTCATCCGTGGAAACCTTCGTGCTGGGAGAACACGGGGACAGCGAGGTCGTGGCCTTTTCCACGGCCCGAATCGGCGGTCAGACGCTCGCGCCGTTCCGCGCCGGTTCCAATGCGCTGGACCAGACCGCGATCGCGCGCCAGGTCCGGGTCGCTGGCTATGAAATCGTCAAGGGCAAGGGCTACACCTCCTGGGGCGTTGCGACCGCGATCGTGCGGATCTGCGAGGCCATGATTCGCGACGAGCGGGCCGTCCTCCCGGTCTCGACCCTGCTGACCGGGCAATACGGGCTGTCAGATGTTTGCCTGAGCCTGCCCTGTGTTCTGGGCGCAGACGGCGTGGAGAGGATTCTGGCTCCCGACCTCGATCCGGATGAGACGGCCGCCTTGGTGGCGTCGGCCAGAATCCTCAGGACGGCATTCGCCACCCTGCCGACCGACACCGTTCGCCCCACGCGACCGTCCTGCTCGCAAGCGCCCGATTGACGACATCCTGAACGGGAGGGCTCCCTTACCGGGTGTCCAGCCGAGGCCGGAAACCGGTATCGATCAGGCAAGGCTCGGCAGAGCGGTCAAGGAAGGTCACGCAAAGTGCGGCGACGTCCGAAGCGGACGGTCGTTGCCCGGTGTCCAGCCAGTTCTTCATGGCCGCCAGGATCGCAAGGTATTGCGGGGTGCTCAGACGACTATGCAGGGCTTCAGTGGTGAATACCTGGCCCAGGAGGTCGGATCGACCGGCCGTGGCGACTGTCTGGGCATAGATGGCTTCGTGGGACACTGACACGGTCGGATCATAACGCGCGTGCAGCGTCAGGGTCGGCAGGACGATATTGCCAGTCAGGTCGGCATCATAGGCGAGCGCCGCGACCGCGGCAGGGTCTGCCTCAAACCGTTCGACTCCCTGATTCAGGGCGACGTCGTTGTCCGACCCAACATAGGTCGTACCTGAGTTGGAAAAGGGATTGGCTCCGCCCAGCCGCTTCCAGACGATGTCCTGAAACAGGTTGGTGGCCCAGGCCAGATGAGCCACCAGGGTGTCGGCCGTCACCCCCGTCACCGACAGGATGTTGCGCAAGGCCATCGCCTGCGCCGGTGTGCGTGCCTCGGGGGAGATGCTGAGCCCGGTGCATTCCTCGACCCGGGCCGACAGGTCTGCTCGTGACATGGAAGCCCCCTCGGGCAATCCCTGCCACAACGGGTACCGGGCCTCCGTCGGGCGCGGGTGGTTTTGGCAGTAGAACTGGTAGACGGCGCGCAGGTCGGCGCGGAACGTATAGCCCCGCGTGCCCCCGGCCAGCAGGCCGCTGGTCAGGATGACGCCGTCGTAGTTCCGGCTTCCGTCCGGTGCGACGGCATACAGTTCGGCCGCCTTCGCCGCGACATTGCCGCCCCAGGACTGGCCATGAAGGATTGTGCGCCGGGGCTTGCCGAAATGGTCCCACACGATCTGGCGAAGGTCATCGGTGTCCCGCGCCGCCATCCGGACGCCATAGCCGCCCCGGCGGTAGGCGGACCCGGCCCATGCATAGCCTTCGCCGACCATCATCGAAAACCGGTCCAGGTCCTCGACCGGATCGTTAGGCTGGGGCTCGCCTGTTCGCGGGCCGCCATGGGCGTGGACGATCAGGGTCCCGTTCCAGTCACGGGGATAGGCGACCCAGTACCAGGCACCGTCGACCGACCGACCGGACGAGCAGTTCGTCCCCTCCGGCAGGCTGGCCGGACAGGGTGCGGGCTCGGGATCAACCGCCTGGGCCGAGGCGGGTGTCAGCACACCCGCCCCTGTCAGGCCCGCGACGGCCAGGATCGAAAGAACGGCACGCATCGTTCCCGGCCGTCGCGGCATGGACTCAGAACTCCTTGGCCAGGCTGGCGTACCAGTAGCGGCCATAGGGACGATAGAGCGAGCCGAGATAACCGGACGAGGCCAGGGGCGGGGCCTCGTTGGTGATGTTGCGTACCCCCCAGCGAATGCGGCTGTTGGAAACGATGCCTGCGTCGTCTTCCCACTCATACTGGCCGTACAGGTTGCCGGTGACCTGGCTTTCGACCTCCCAGGCGTTGCCGGCGGCGTCGAGGAAGCCCGTCTCGTCAACAGCCGAAATGTACTGGGTAAAGGCCCCGAACTGCCAGGGGCCCTGGCTCCAGGTCAGAGAGCCCGACAGACGCCATTCCGGTCGACCGTTCTGGGCCAGCAGGTCGCTGGAGTCCGGCAGGGGCGTCGCCGCATTAATGATCCCTGCCGTGCGAGCTGCGTAGAGCTCGTCGACCGCAGGACCAGCCTCGCGGCCGAACTTGATCAGTTTGGCGGCGTCGACATTGACCCTGAAGTCACCCCAGGGCGTGCCGCGCAGACGCCAGTTGAAGCCGATGTCCAGGCCTTCCACGTCCTGGGGTAGCAGGTTCACGAACCGGTCGCTGATCGAGATGATCTGACCTGCCGGCGTGATGCCGGTTCCCGCAAACAGGGCAATGTCGTCGGCGTTGACCGGCGCGCGCGTCACGAGCGGATTGGACCGTCCCTGCACCCGTTCGGCATAGTCCAGGACGACCGCATTCGGGCCGCCGAACAGGCCGACGATCTTCTCCTGCTGGATCCGCCAGCGATCGACGGTGAAGGTGAAACTGCCCCATTCGGCGGGCAGGAACTGCGGCTGGAAGACGACGCCATAGGACTGGTTCTTGCTCTCTTCCGGCTCGAGGTCCGGATTGCCCGAGACGAGCAGCGACGCCCCGATCGACCGCGAACAGGCTCCGAAGGTGGCGATCCTCCGGGCCCGCAGATCAGCCTCGCATCGGATATAGTCCGGATTGGTCGAGAGGCGGCCATAGGTGGCCGTGTTGACCTGTTCCAGGTTCGGCGCGCGGAAGCCCTCTGAGTAGGACCCCCGCAGGCGCAGGCCGTCGAAAATGTCCCAGGCGGCAGCGACCTTGGGCTTGGCCACGTCACCGAAGTCCGAATAGTGCTCGGCGCGCCCTGCGATCTGGACCTCCAGGTTATGGACCAGCGGGATGTTCATCCCGGGCGAGACGACCGGCACGGCGAACTCGATATAGGCCGAGGTCACGGTCCGCTCGCCGTGCGTATCCGGGTTCTGGCTGACGGCGATGACGTTCGACTGCTGGACCGCGCCGGTGACGGCATCCCGGAACGGGTTCGTGCCGTCCAGATTGGCGTCCCGATTGTCGTTCTGGGTTTCCTTCCGGGCCTCGAAGCCGAAGGCGACGCCGATGTCGCCGGCGGGCAAGCTGAACAGGTCCGCGCGCGAGACCTTGAAGTCGTACATCGTCAGGGTCGTGCGCGATTTCCGTTTCAGGCGGAAGGTGATGGCATCAAGGGCTGTCTGCGAACTGGGCGAACAGTCGCCGAAGCTGGGCTGGTTCACGCAGCCACCGCTGAACGGATTGTAGGCGTCGGGTGTGGACAGGGCGAGCGAGGCCTGCAGCGCCGTCGTATTGACCGCGTCGGATTCATCGACGGCCTCGGCCTCCGAATAGACCAGCGCCGTCTCCCAGTTAAAGCCGCGCCATTCGCCGCGCAGACCGGCCAGGGCCCGGGCCTGGTAGTTGCTGACGTCGACCTGCTGATAGCCGGCATCGACGAAACGGTACTGGTTCAGGGTGATGGCCAGCCCCTGGACGGGAACATTGGTCAGGCCCGTGATGCGGTTTGGATTCGCGCGGCCATCGGCGAAGGTCACCGGGCCGAAGGGATTCCAGTAGTTGGTTGTCGGGATGGTCAGGGTGTTCAGGTTGATCACCGGCGGCTGGATCCGCCGGGTGTCGGCCGTGTAGTAGCCCAGCTCACCGAAAGCCGTGATGGTGTCGGTCAGATCGTAGTGACCGGTCAGGAACAGGTTCAGCCGCTGGGTGTCCGGCAGGATCGTGGTTCCCGGTGCCGTATCGAATCGCAGGTCGCGCTGGACCCCGTTGAAGGTCAGGGCACCCGAGCCGAGGCAGATATCGCCATTGGGCACCAGGCATCCGGTCAGTGCGGTGGGCTGGATGTGGAAGGCACCGGCTGCCGTGGTCAGGGCGGTGGTGCCACGCCGGATCGCCGTCGTCGCCCCGACCACCGCCAGGTTGGCCCAGGCGCCCCGCGTGTTGCGAGCGTCGGGAGTCAGGCTGGAGGCGAAGGCCGGATCATTGGCGAACAGGAAACGCAGGTTGTCGGTGGCCGTGAACTGCTGGTCCTCTGCGCGCAGGGCCGTGCGGTCGGTATAGTCGATGAAGGCCGAGATGTTGCCGCGCTCGAAGTCCTTGCCGGCGAAGATGCCGATGTTGAACTCGCGCAGATGGGTGCCCTCGGCCCCGCCGTACTGGGTGTTGATCTTCAGTCCGTCGAAGTCGTCCTGCAGCACGGTGTTGACCACGCCGGCCACGGCGTCGGCACCGTAGATCGCGGCCGCCCCGTCCAGCAGAACTTCCAGCCGCTCCAGACCCGTCACGGGGATGGCGTTGGAGTTGTAGGACAGCACCGGCACCGTGCCGGTGTCGGAGGTGCCCTGGCTTGTCGGGTGCTGCACGATCCGGCGACCATTCAGAAGCACCAGGGTATTGCCGACGCCGAGCGAGCGCAGGTTGACCGAGTTCACATCACCACGCGCCGCGTTGGACGTCTGGGGGTTGTTCGCTGCGCTGAAAAGCACGTCGCCCATCTGGGGGATGGAGCGCAGAAGGTCATCGCCATTGACCGCGCCGGTCGCGAGGATCTGTTCCTCGCTCAGCACGGTCACCGGCAGGGCGGCCGTGACGTCGGCACCCCGGATCTGGGAGCCGACGACGACGATATCGCCGACCGAGTCACCAGACTGGCCATTGTCCTCGGCCTGATCGGCGATCGACTGCGCCGCCTGCGACAGCTGGGTCGTCGAGGGCACGGGCGCGGCCGTCTGCGGGGTCGTCTGTGCCCAGGCCGCCGGGGCCAGGCCCAGCAGGGCGGCGGCTGCGGTGGTCGCCAGCATCGCTGTCTTGTTGGTGTTCATGTTCATCCTCCCAAAGTCTTTTTTGTTTTCAGGCACGCGAAAGGTTCAGTCTTTCGCCAACACAAGATCGTCCCCGGGCCCGGCGGCCGGATCGGCGGCGGCGGCCAGTGGGCGGGGCGCTCCGTCGAGCGCGTCGCGCAGGGCGTCCCGGTCCAGCTCGCCCTCCCAGCGCGCCACGACGATCGTGGCCACCGCATTGCCGATGAAGTTGGTCAGGGCCCGGCATTCGCTCATGAACCGGTCGATGCCGAGGATCAGCGCCATGCCCGCGATGGGCACGGAGGGCACGACGGCGAGCGTCGCCGCCAGGGTGATGAAGCCCGCCCCGGTGATGCCCGCCGCCCCCTTGGAACTCAGCATCGCCACGAGCAGCAGCAGGATCTGGTCCTGCAGGCTCAGGTCGATGTTCAGCGCCTGGGCGATGAACAGGGCCGCCATGGTCATGTAGATGTTGGTGCCGTCCAGATTGAACGAATAGCCCGTCGGCACGACCAGACCGACCACGGACTTGGAGGCGCCCGCCTGCTCCATCTTCTGCAGCAGGCTGGGCAGGGCCGCCTCGGACGACGAGGTGCCCAGAACCAGCAGCAGCTCTTCCTTCAGATAGCGGATCAGCTTGAAGATCGAAAAGCCATTGGCGATCCCGACCAGGCCCAGCACCCCGATGACGAAGATGGCGGAGGTCAGATAGAAGGTGGCTACCAGCGCGATCAGGTTGGCCACCGCGCCGATGCCATAGGCCCCGATGGTGAAGGCAAAGGCCCCGAACGCCCCGATCGGCGCGGCCTTCATCACGATGGCCACCAGCTTGAAGAAGGCGGCGGACACGGCCTCGAGGAAGGTCAACACCGGCCTGCCGGCGTCCCCGACGCCGGCCAGGGCGATGCCGAAGATCACCGAGACGAACAGCACCTGCAGGATGTTGCCGGTCGAAAAGGCACTGACGAAGGTGTCGGGAATGACGCCCAGCAAAAAGCCGATCACCGTCGTCTCGTGCGCGGCGGTCGAATACTGGGCCACGGCCGCCGGATCCAGGCTGGCCGGATCGATGTTCAGGCCGCGGCCTGGCTGAACCAGATTGCCGACGACCAGCCCCACGATCAGGGCCAGGGTCGAGAACACCAGGAAATAGGCGAACGCCTTGGCCGCCACGCGCCCGATCCGGCCCAGGTCCCGCATGCCGGCAATGCCCGTCACGATGGTCAGGAAGATCACCGGGGCAATCACCATCTTGACCAGCTTGATGAAGCCGTCGCCCAGAGGCTTCAGGCTCTCGCCGAAGCTCGGAAAGAAATGGCCGATCAGACCGCCCAGCAGGATCGCACCCAGAACCTGCACATACAGATGGCGGTACCAGGCGCGTTGAACGCCGGTCGCATGAACTCGATCACTGGCGTGGATCACCCGAACTCCCCCGCAACCATGGCTGCCGTTTCCTTCACGGTCTGACGCCGTGTCTTGAAACCAGTGTGGCCACAAATTCGCCGCATAAACAGCCCGGGCCGAGATCAGGTCAAGTCACGGTAAAAAAAGATATTATTTCTGGACTCGTCACGATCCGTGCGGCTTTTCGCGTGAGTATCTGGCTTGTTTGTGCGGAAAACCGCATACCTTGCTCATGGCGAGGTCGGGCATGGTTTCCCAGGGTTTTGTGTGGCGCGCGCGGTATTCGCCCATCTGGATCGGGCTGGTTCTGGTGTGGTTGATCGCCACCGGCCTTGCGATGACGGTCGCCGGCGAGGTGGCAAGGCGGGGGGCCCAGACCGATCTGGCCCGTCAGGCCGAGGCCGGTGCCGCGCTCCATGCAGCCGTCCTGCGCAGCGAACTGGAGAAGCATCGGTCGTTTCCCCTGGTGCTGTCACAGGATCCCGCTGTGATCGCCATGCTGGATAGCCCCGATCGCGAAAGGGCGGATGCGGTGAGCGCGAAGCTGCAGAGCCTCGCCCGGCAGGCGCGCGCTGCCGCCATCTACGTACTGGACCATCGTGGCGTCGCCCGCGCGGCGAGCAATTGGCGCGAGCCCACCAGTTTTGTCGGTTCCGACTACAGTTTCCGGCCCTACTTCAGCGGGGCCATGCGCAATGGCTCGGCCGAGTTCTTTGCCCTCGGCACCGTCAGCGGTCGGCCCGGCCTCTATCTGGCGCGCCGGATCGGGTCGGCATCGGCTCCATCGGGTGTGGTGGTCGTCAAGGTCGAGTTCGATACGCTGGAGGCGGAATGGCGAGGGTCGGGGGAGCCGGCCTATGTCACGGACGCGCGTGGCGTGGTGCTGGTCACCAGTATCCCGGAATGGCGTTTTCGCCGCAGCCGACCGCTGACGGAGGCCGAACGGCGATCGATCATGGCGGACCAGACCCTGGGCGGACAATCGCTGGCACCCCTGCCGTTCGACTTGCCCGCTGTCGATGATCGCGCGATGGTTCGCGCTGCCGTCGACGGTCCAGTCGAAGACTGGATGGCGGTTCGGGCCGCCACCGATACCCCCGGCTGGACCCTGCATCTTCTAAGCCCGGTGGGCGGGACGATCGTCGCCAATGTGGCCAGCGCCCGGGCCGTCGCCGGTCTTCTGGTGACCTTGCTGGCGGTTGGCGCGGGCGTGCTGCTACGCCGTCGGCGGCAAGCCATGGCGAGAGCCCTGGCCGAGGAGGCTGCCCGCGCGGAACTCGAAAGCCGTATCGACGAACGTACCACCGAGTTGCGGGCCGCCAACGCGCGGCTCAGCGAGGAGATCGACGAGCGACAGCGGGCCGAAGCCAGCCGCGAGATCCTGCGCGAGGAACTGGTCCAGGCCAACAAACTGGCCACCCTTGGACAGATCGCCGCCGGCGTCGCTCACGAGATCAATCAGCCCGTCGCGGCGATCCGCACCCATGCGGAAACCGCAGTCGCCTATTCGGACCGGGGCGATGTCGAGGGGGTTCGACGCAACCTGGGGCGCGTCGCCGATCTCACCGAGCGGATCGGCACGATCACGGACGAACTGCGCGCCTTTTCGCGCAAGTCCAGCCAAGGCGTGTCGCCGGTCAATCCCTGCGAGGCGATCGATGGTGCCCTGCTCCTGATGGGTGCCGGTCTCCGCGCGGGGATGGTCGATCTTGTTCGGACCGGCTTGCGTGATGTCCGCGTGCTGGCCGAGCCGATCAGGCTGGAGCAGGTCATCGTCAATCTCGTGCAGAATGCCTTCGAGGCCATGGTCGACCACGCCGTGAAGAGCCCGCAGGTCGTGATCGACGTGGCCCGACGCGACCAATGGGTCGAGATCTCGATTTCCGACAATGGACCGGGCGTCCATCCATCGGTCGCAGACGCCCTGTTCACCCCGTTCGTGACGACAAAGACCAAGGGATTGGGCCTGGGTCTGGTGATCTGTCGCGATATCATCGCCGGGTTCGGCGGCGAACTGAACCTGCGGGCCGGCAAGACCGGCGCAGACTTCGTTATCGCCTTGAGGCCGGCCTGATGAAATTCTGCCGCCCCCGCGCCGTCGCGCTGATCGATGACGACAGCGACTTTCGCGAAGCGCTGCACGAGCGTCTGGCGCTCGAGGCGTACGAGGTCCAGGCCTTCGGCTCGGCCGAAGCGGCGCTGAAGCAGATCAGCCCCGACTTTCCCGGCGTCGTCGTCACCGATCTGCGCATGCCGGGCATCGATGGCCGTGCACTGCTCTCGCGCCTGCAGGCGATCGACGAGGGTCTGCCGGTCGTGATGATCACGGGGCATGGTGACATAGCCGAGGCGGTCGATGCCTTGGCCCAGGGTGCCTACGACTTCGTCGCCAAGCCTTTCGCGTTCGAGCGCCTCGCGACCAGCCTGAACCGCGCGCTGGAAAAGCGTGGCCTCGTCCTCGACAACCGGGCGCTCGCAGCCGCGCTGCCGCCTCCGGAAGCCTCGCTGGCCCTGCTCGGCGAGAGCCCGTCGATCGTCCGGCTTCGGGGGGTCATCGACCAGATCGCCGATGCGGGAATGGACGTCCTGATCGAAGGTGAGACCGGCGTGGGCAAGGAGGTCGTCGCCCGCGCCCTGCACAACAGCGGCCGTCGTCGGGTTCATCCGTTCGTCGCCGTCAACTGCGGCGCGCTGCCGGAGGGCCTGATCGAGACCGAACTGTTCGGTCATGAGCCCGGTGCCTTCCACGGGGCCCTGCGCCGGCGGATCGGGCTGGTTGAGCAGAGCCATCGCGGGACGCTGTTCCTCGACGAGATCGAGAGCATGCCGGAGCAAGCGCAGATCAAGCTGCTGCGTGTCGTCGAGCAGCGCGAGATCCAGCCCCTCGGTGCCGAGCGCCCCCGGTCGCTGGACCTGCGCATTCTGGCGTCCTCGAAAACGGACCTCGAGGACGCCGTCGCCCGCGGGGCCTTTCGTGACGACCTGTTCTATCGGCTGAACGTCCTGAAGCTGGTCGTACCGCCGCTGCGCGAGCGCCGCGAAGATGTCAGTCTGCTGTTTTCTTTCTTTCTTTCGCGCACCGCTGCCGCGCGTCAGTTGACGCCCCCGGCGATGACGCCGCGTGTCCGTCGTGTGCTCATGGATCACGACTGGCCAGGAAACGTCCGGGAACTGGCCCATTTCGCCGAACGGGTCTGTCTCGGGCTTGAGGCGGCCACGAACGACGAGACCATCGCGGATGATGGCAGCCTTGCCGACCGCATGGATCGGTTCGAGCGCGAGTTGATCGAGGACTCGCTGCGACGACATCACGGGGACGTGGGCATGATCACCCAGGCGCTCCGGATTCCTCGCAAGACGCTCTACGACAAGTTTCGACGCCACGGCCTGCGCCCCGCCGCGTTTCGATAGCCCCCGGCACCCTCATTTCCACTTCGACCCCTCGCCGTGGCCACCGACGCTTTCCCATTCGGGCGGCGCGGCCTTGTGGACGTACTGCTCCGACACCAGCCAGCCCTTGAACGGCCTAAGCACCAGAAGACAGGCCGCCGCGATCAGGGGGAAGGTGAAGGCGAAATGCACCCAGATCGGCGGGTGGACGGTGAACTCGAAGCTCATGAACGCCACCATGCCGAGGACGCCGATCGCAGACATGGCGAAGAAGGCCGGGCCGTCGGCCGGCTCCGCGAAACCGTAGTCCAGACCACAGGCCGGGCAGGCGGGGCGGATGGTCAGGTATCCCTGCAGCAGCGGCCCCTTGCCACAGCGTGGACAGCGGCAGCGCAGGCCGGTCGAGAGGGTGGACAGTCTTGGATATTCGGGGGTGGCGGGGGCTGACATTCTGGACTCCTGACCCACACCGGGTCGGCCTTTTCTCGCAACGCATCAAGACGCGATCGGTCACACCCCGTTAACCGCGTCGAAAGGGCGCTCGCGCGAGTGTGCGCGCGTATGGCCGGAGCCCGCAGGAGAACCGCGATCGGACGAACCACGGTGGCGCTGGGCGCGGCCGGGACGATCGCGTTCGCCCCGATCGCGGGCGCTCTGCCTGTGATCGCTCAGGAGGCCAGCGCGGCGCTGGACCCCGTCACGATCCGCATCGGGGCCAATCAAGGTTTCACCCGGGTAGAGTTCGCCGGGATCGTCGGCTCGCGCGCCCGGGTGCGCCGCGAGGGACAGAGCGTCATCGTCCGCATCGGCTCCACCGCCGCCCCGGATGTCAGCCGTCTGAAAGTCGACCCCCCACCCGGGGTCGAGAAGGTCGAGACCCGCTCTGCCCTCGACGCCACCGAGCTCGTCGTCACCCTGGCCGAGGGGGCGGAGGCACGGTCCGGCTCGGCCGACGGGGCGGTCTGGCTGAATCTGTATCCGGCCGGTTCGACGGCCGCCGCCGTGACCCAGGTCAGTCCTGTTCCCGCCGGTGGTGCGGTCCCCGTGACGGCGACCAGGACCGACCAGCAGGTCACGCTGAAGTTCGACTGGGCGGCCCCCGTTGGCGCTGCGATCTTCCGGAGGGGTACGGCGGTCTGGATCGTGTTCGACACAGCCGCGCGTATGGACCTGCGCAAGGCCACCGATCTGGGCACCGGCCGCGAGGTGCGCTGGGCGGTCGGGCCGGACTATACTGCCATGCGGATCTCGGTCCCCGAGGGCCAGGCCGTCACGGCGGCAGGTGCAGGGGTCGGCTGGAGCGTCACCATCGGCGGCGCGCCGGGTGCCGCGACCGGCGTGGACGTGAGCCGCGATGACGCCACCGACGCCTCGATCGTCGCCCGCATGGCCGGGGCGACCAAGTCCATCTGGCTGACCGATCCGATGGTCGGCGACCGGTTCGCGGCCGTCACGGCCCTGGCTCCAGGCAAGGGCGTCGGCGACCGCCGGTCCAGCATCGACGTCACCCTGTTGCCCACAGCCCAGGGGCTCGCGGTCGAGACGCCCACCGACGACCTGACGATCGGTGTCGAGGGCGATCTGGTCACCCTGACCCGGCCCGGCGGCCTGTTGCTGTCGCCGCCGTCCAACGTGCTGGACCCCGCAGCGCCCGCCGAGGACCCCGGACCCGTCAAGGCACCGTTCCCGTCTCTGATTCTGGCCGACTGGGGCGATGCAGGGCCAGAAGGCTTCGCTGTCCGTTATCGCAAGCTGCAGGATGCGGCGGCTCGGGAAACCATAGCCTCCACCGACAATCCGCGCACGCCCATTGAGGCGCGGATGGCCCTGACGCGGTTCCTGGTCGGGAACGGTCTGGGCTTCGAGGCCATCGGCGTGGTCAATGCCCTGATCGCCCGGACCCCGGCGATGCAAGGCGAGCCCGAGGTGCGCGGTCTGCGCGGTGCGGCCCGCGCTTCCATCGGTCGTGTGGAAGAGGCGATCATCGATTTTTCCGCCGGATCCCTGGCTGGCGATCCCGCGACCCGGGTCTGGCAGGGGTATCTGGCCTCCGAACAGGGCGACTGGGCAGCCGCGCGCACGGCCTTCGCAGCCGGGGCTCCGGTGATCGATCAGTTCCCGCCCGTGTGGCGTGCCCGGTTCGGTGCCGCCCATGCGATGGCCGCGCTCGAGACCGGCGACCTAGCCGCCGCACGTGCGCTTCTGGATTACAGTTTCTCCCAGAACGCCCCCGCTGCCGACCAGCTGACGGCCAGGTTGGTCCAGGCGCGGCTGTTCGAACTGGACGGTCAGACCGACCGCGCGCTGGCCGTGTATCGCGCCATCGGCCGCGCGCCGCTGGACGGCATCGCTACCCCGGCCAAGCTGGGTGTCATCAAGATCGAACTGGCCAAGGGCACGATGACGCCGGTCGATGCGGCGGCCCAGCTGGAACAGCTGAAGTGGCGCTGGCGCGGCGACTCAACCGAACTGGCGGTCATCCGCACCCTGGGTGACCTCTACCTGTCCCAGGGACATTACCGCGAAGCGCTGGACACACTGCGCGGCGCGGGCAAGCGGCTGGGCAACCTGCCGGGTGCGGTTGAGCTGCAGTCCGACTTGCAGAACGCCTTCCGGGCCATGTTCCTCGACGGGGCCGCCGACGGCCTTCAACCGATTCAGGCCCTGGCGCTCTTTTACGACTTCCGCGACCTGACGCCGGTCGGTGCCGACGGCGACGAAATGGTTCGGCGTCTGGCGCGACGCCTGATCGATGTCGACCTTCTGGACCAGGCGGCCGAGCTTCTGAAGCACCAGGTCGACGAACGGCTGGAGGGCGTGGCCAAGGCCCAGGTGGCCACAAACCTGGCCACCGTCTATTTGATGGACCGCCAGGCCGAGAAGGCGCTGCAGGCCATCTGGGCCTCGCGCACAACGCTTTTGCCGACGGCCCTCAACGCCGAGCGGCGGGCGCTGGAGGCGCGCGCCCTGATGGATCTGGGACGCTATGATCACGCGCTGGAGACCCTGGCCGACGACCAGAGCCCGGCGGCCAGGGATGTTCGCGCCGAGATTTTCTGGAAGCAGGAAAACTGGGCAGGGGCCGCCGCCCTGTACGAGGCCCGCCTCGGCGAACGGTTCAGGGACACAGCCACAGCCCTGACCGCCGATGAGGAAAGCCGGGTGATCCGGGCGGGCGTCGGCTATTCCCTGGCGCGTGACGCGGCCTCTCTGGCCCGGCTGTCGCGCAACTATGGGCCGTTCGAGGCCGGGTCACGATCGGGGCCGGCGCTGCGTATCGCGCTGGATGGACTGGATGGAATGGAGGGCGTGGCGAGCGCCCAGGATTTCGCCGGATTGACCGCTGCGGCCGACACCTTCACCGGCTGGGTCACCCAGATGAAGGCACAGCTCAAGGAAAGAGCCGGCGGGAAAAATTCTCCCCCCAGGGCCTGATCGTTTGAGGTGGACCCACGTCGCAGGTCCGGCCGAAAGCGTGAATCATGCCCTGGGAGGATCAATCCTTACTTGTTGACCGCATCCTTCAGCGGCTTCGACACGCGGAAACGGACGGCCTTGGAGGCGGCGATCTTGATGGTCGCGCCGGTGGCCGGGTTGCGGCCTTCGCGGGCAGCGCGGGCCGCGGTGTCGAACACACCCAGGTTGGAGATGCGAACGTCGCCGCCGCCGATCAGCGACGAATGGATGTTCTTGACGATGGCTTCCAGAACGCGGCCGGCGTCGGCCTGCGAGACACCAGCGTCCTTGGCGACGGCGGCGATGAGTTCAGCTTGGGTGGTCATAAGGGTCGTTTCCCGAAAAGCTCGCTCGATTCCCGAGCGATGACGGGGGGATCAACACGCCTTTTGCGCGACTTTGCAAGCGCCATCGGAGCGGAAAGCCTTTGAGGGTGGGGATTCACCCCGCCCCGGAGGCCTGTCGGAAGCTTTCCACCAGGCTTCCGGCGACCAGTCTCCACCCGTCCACAAGCACGAAGAAGATCAGTTTGAACGGCAGGGAAATCACCACTGGCGGCAGCATCATCATGCCCATGGACATCAGCACGCTGGCGACCACCAGATCGATCACAAGGAACGGAACGAAAAGGAGAAATCCGATTTGGAAGGCCTTCTTCAGCTCCGAGATCATGAAGGCGGGGGTGACCACGCGCAGGGGCAGGTCGGCGGCCTGGGTGGGAACCTCGATCCGGCTCAATCGGGTGAACAGCGCCAGGTCTCCCTGGTCCACCTGGGCCAGCATGAAAGTCTTCACTGGTTCCGACGCCAGATCGAACGCCTGGGGCAGTTCCATCTGCTGATCCATCAGCGGCCGGATGCCCGAATCATAGGCGTCCTGCCAGGTCGGGGCCATGACAATGGCGCTCAGGAACAGGGCCAGGGCCACCAGAACCGAGTTCGGCGGCGACTGCTGCATGCCCAGAGCGGTCCGTAGCAACGAAAGCACGATGATGATTCGCACGAAGCTGGTGGTCATGATGACGATCGACGGGGCCAGCGACAGGACGGTCATCAGCCCGATCAGCTGAACGACCCGTTCGGTCAGGCCGGCACCGGTGCCGAGGTCCAGGTTGATCGCCGCGCCGGACTGCGCCGCCGCTGCCGCATCCTGGGCGAAGGCGGCGATGGGCCAGGCCAGGCAGATCAGGGTGGTCAGCAGGGAAAGCTTGAGCGCGTTCTTCAGCTCGGCGCGGGTAGGAACGGTGAAGATGTCCTTGAGTTTCACGACGCGGCTCCCGGGCCCCGCGGCTCGATCAGCTCGCGACCTTCGCCCAGCAGGATCAGCCGTTCCTCCTCGTCGATCTTGACCAGGACCAGCCGTCGCGCCGGATCCAGAACCAGGGTCTCGACCACAGTCATCCGCCGCTCGCCGCGCTCGGCGCTCAACCTGGCCATGATCTGGGGCGCATAGCGGCGCGCCGCCCAGGCGGCGAGGCCGATCAGGCCGAGAGTGAAGGCGAGACCAAAGATGGCGCGCGCGAGATCGAGGAAGTTCATGCTGTGCGGCCCCGGAAACCTCGCCGAGATTTAACGATCAGGGTTAACGCCGCGTTTAGATAACCCTCCGTTAACCACACAGACGGCATTTATTGCCTATCGAACACGAGGACGATCCCGATGGGCGTCGCCGACATACCTCTTCTGGGCCAGCTCAAGGGCCGAATGTCGTGGCTCGACGAGCGTCAGCGGGTCGTCGCCCAGAACGTCGCCAACTCCGACACCCCCGGCTACGTTGCAAAAGACCTGAAGGTCCCGACCGATTTCGCGGCGGCGCTGCGGAACGGTGGTGGTCTGAGCATGTCGCGGACCAATGCCGCCCACCTGACGAGCGGAACGCCGGTCCCCCGGTTCACCTCATCGGCGTCTCCCGACTCGGAGACGACGCTGGATGGCAACTCGGTCGTGGTCGAGGAGCAGATGCTGAAGATGGCCGAGAGCCGGATGGCCTATGACGCCGCCATCAGTCTGTATCAGAAGTCGATGTCGATGATGCGCCTCGCCGCCAAGGTGCCCGGTAGATGAGCGATCCTGTCAACGGCCGGAACGATGCGTCCCGCAACAGCGCCATGGCCGTTGCGGCCTCCGCCCTCACGGCGCAGCAGTCGCGCATGCGGATCATCGCCGAGAACATCGCCAACGCCGAATCCACTGCCCGCACGGCAGGCGGCCAGCCCTATCGCCGCCAAATTCCCGTGTTCGAGGCGCGCCAGATCGACGGCGCGACCGGCGTCTCCCTGGCCGAGGTCCGCCCCGACCAGAGCGACTTCCGCCGCGAATACGACCCCTCGCACCCGGCCGCCGACGCCGACGGCTATGTGCTGCGACCCAATGTCGACACCCTGATCGAGGGCATGGACATGCGCGAGGCCCAGCGGGCCTACGAAGCCAATCTGAACGTCATCGAGACGGCGCGGACGATGGCAAGCCGCACCCTCGATATCCTGAAACGCTAGGCGAGGCTGAACGATGAATCCCTTGATGGCGGCGCGGGCCTATGCGGCCACCCAGGGCGCCGGCGAAACCAGCGCCGGGGCTGCCGTCACGGGCGGCCCCGACTTCTCGCAGATGCTCAAGGGGGTCATGGGCGACCTGACGAACCAGACCCGGGCGGCCGAGACCCAGATGACCCAGGCGGTTCAGGGCCAGGGATCGATGATCGACATGGTTACAGCCGTCTCGAGCGCCGAGGCATCGCTGGAAACCGTCATCGCCGTCCGCGACCAGGTGATCCAAGCCTATCAGGAAATCATGCGGATGCCGATCTAGGGCCGACCGCGGCTAGATCGAGAAGCTGACCCCGCAGCCACAGCTGGTGGCCGCATTCGGATTTCGGATCACGAACTGGGCACCGGCCAGTTCGTCGACCCAGGCGATCTCCGAACCCTTCAGGAATGGCACCGAGACCGGATCGACCAGGGCTGCCTGACCCGCGGTCTCGATGCGGATGTCGTCGGCCTCGCCCGTTTCCACCAGATCGAGCCGGTACTGGAAGCCTGAACAGCCGCCGCCCTCGACCGCGACACGGAGCAGGACGGGGTGGCCCTCGACCTCGGCCAGTCTGGCCAGACGCCTGGCCGCGCTGTCGGCCAGCACGATGCCCTCGGGCGCGCGTGTCGACAGGGTAAAGGTCGGGGCCTCGGATTGGACGCTGGTCATGGTGCCCTATATGAGACCGCAAAGGCCGGTTCGCAAAGGCCGGACGGATGAAGCCTGACACCGTGAGCCACAATCGCCTGCCCAGCCCCTATGCCGAGACGCCCGAGGCCTCGCGCGGGCGGCTGATCCCCGAGACCCCCAGCCGGACGCGCAGCGCCTTCGCCCGCGATCGCGACCGGATCATCCACTGCACCGCCTTTCGTCGGCTGAAGGAGAAGACCCAGGTCTTCGTGGCGCACGAGGGCGACCACTACCGGACCCGCCTGACCCACAGTCTGGAGGTCAGCCAGATCGCCCGGTCCCTCGCCCATGCGCTCGGGCTGGATCAGGATCTGGCCGAGACCATCGCCCTGGCCCACGACCTGGGGCATCCGCCGTTCGGCCATGCGGGCGAGGACGAACTGCAGGCCCGGATGGTGGCCTGGGGCGGATTCGATCACAACGTCCAGACCTTCCGCGTCGTCACCGACCTGGAGGTCCGCTATCCGGCCTGGCGCGGCCTTAACCTGACCTGGGAGACGCTGGAGGGCGTCATCAAGCACAACGGCCCCGTCTCCCAACGGCTGGACGATCCGGCATGGAAGGCCATCGCCGACTACGGCCGGGGCTGGGACCTGTCGCTGGACGGCTTCGCCTCGCTGGAGGCCCAGTGCGCCGCCATCGCCGATGACATCGCCTACAACAACCACGATGTGGACGACGGGGTTCAGGCCGGCCTGTTCACCCTGGCCGACCTGGCCGATGTGCCCCTCATCGGACCGGTGCTGCACCACACCCGCCGCGACTGGCCCTATGTCGACGAGCGGATGATCCGGCTGGAAGCCGTGCGGCGGATGATCGGCGTGATGGTTGACGACGTGCTGGCCGAGACCACCCGGCTACTGGCCGAGTACCGCATCGGCTCGGTTCAGGATGTGCGGACCGCGCCGCGTGCCCTGGTGCAATTCTCGCCCGGCATGATGGCCGACCTGGGGGTGCTTCGACGGTTCCTGTACGAGCGGATGTATCGCCACTACCGCGTCAACCGGACCCGCAGCCAGGCCAGGCGCATCCTGGCGGAGATGTTCACCCTGTTCATGGCCGAGCCGGACGTCCTGCCGACCGAATGGGCCTTCGCCGCCGAGGGTCCGGAGGCCCGCCGCGCCCGTGCCGTCTGCGACTACATCGCGGGTATGACGGACCGCTATGCGATCGAGGAACATTCCAGGCTGTTCAACCTCGACATCGGCCTCGATCTCTGATTCTACGAGGGATCGGGACGGGCTAGACTGGGTGTCCGCCGCAACGATTCGCGCCCGGTCCGACGGAGACGAAACCCCATGTCCCACGACGACGATCACCGCCCGCGGGAACGCGGGGCCTATACGCCCCCCACCGACGACGACCTGCCGTTCAACCGGGGTGGCTTTGATGCACGCCGTGGTCCGCCGGCCAAGGCTCCTCCCGTCACCCTGATCGTAAGCGCCGGGGTTCTGCTGGTTCTGATCATCGCGGTCGTGCTGTTCTATCGCTCGGGCTTGCGGTCCTCGAACGATGCCCCGCCCGCGATCGGCACGCCGGTGGCCCAGATCCGGATCGCCCCGACCGAGGACGCCCAGCCTATCGACCCGGAAGCGGGCGTCGGCCTGTACGACCAGGCCGAGGACCCGACCACCGCTCCCGCCTTCGTTCCGCCGCCCGAGACGCCCCGTCCCCGTCCACTGCCGCGCCCGATCGAGGCGGCCGGGTCCGTGACCCCGCCTGTGACGCGCCCGGCCACCAGCCCCGCCCCGACCCGCCGCGTCCCGACGACCACGACGACCCCGCCCGCCGCCGTCGATGGCGCGGGTGGATCGGCCGCCGTGCAGATCGGAGCGTTTTCCTCGACGGTCATCGCTGACCGCGAGTACGCCGCCATGGCCGCGCGCTTCCCGCAGTTCGCGCGGAACGCCACCAAGCGGGTGCAGGAGGTGACGGCGTCCAACGGCTCGACCGTCTATCGCACCACCTTCACTGGCCTGAGCGCCGAGGATGCCCGCAGCCTCTGCTCGGCGATCAAGGCCGGCGGCGGCGACTGCCTGGTGCGATAGGGCGTTGACCACCGCCGCGATCTACGGCTGTTCCGGGCTGGTGCTGACCGGGGAAGAACGCGCCTTCTTCGCCGACGCCAGGCCGTGGGGCTTCATTCTGTTCCGACGCAATGTGGACAGCCCCGAACAGGTCCTGCGACTGACAGATGCCCTGCGCCACAGCGTCGGCTGGGACGCGCCCGTTCTGGTCGATCAGGAGGGCGGACGGGTCCAGCGTCTGGGCCCGCCGCACTGGCCGAAATATCCGCCGGGCGATGCCTATCTGAAGGCCACCAACGATCCCCTGACAGCCCGCGAACTGGCCCGGCTGGGCGGGCGGCTTATGGCCCATGACCTGAAGGCGGTCGGCATCAATATAGACTGCGCGCCTGTTCTGGACGTCCCGACGGCGGGTGCCCACGACATCATCGGCGACCGCGCCTATGCCCAGGATCCGGCCACGGTGACCCGGCTGGGCCGCGCTGTGGCCGAGGGTCTGCTGGCGGGCGGCGTCCTGCCCGTCATCAAACATATGCCCGGCCACGGCCGCGCCTTCGCCGACAGCCACAAGGAGCTGCCCACGGTCAACGCCGGGCTGGAGGCGCTGGATGCCTGGGACTTCGCGCCGTTCAAGGCGATGTCGGACATGCCCATCGGGATGACGGCCCACATCGTCTTCACCGCCATCGACAGGAAGCGCCCCGCGACCCAGTCCCGCAAGGCGATCCGGATGATCCGCGAGCATCTGGGCTTCAGCGGCCTTTTGCTGTCGGACGATCTGGTGATGAACGCCCTGTCCGGTACCCTGAAGGAGCGGGCGGAAAAGTCGCTGAAGGCCGGATGCGATCTGGTCATCCACTGGAACGGGGACATGGCCCAGATGCGTGAGGTGGCGGAGGGCGTGGGTCGGCTGAAGGGCGAGGCAGCCCGGCGTGCGGCGGCGGCCCTGGCCCGGATCGTTCACACGCCCGAGCCGCTGGACGTGTCCGAGGCGCGCGGCCGGTTCGACGCCCTGCTGGCCGGACGGTTGACCGCGGCGAAGGGTCCGGACGTCGGCGAGGCCCAGGCATGAACCCGCCTCAAGGAACGCGACTGCGCGTCAGGCTGCACCGGGATGCCTGAGACCTTCCAGCCCAATCTGGATTTCACGGCCGTGGCCGAGGTCGATGACCGCGACGCCTTCGTGGTCGATCTGGACGGCTATGAAGGGCCTCTGCACGTCCTGCTGGCCCTGGCGCGGAACCAGAAGGTCGACCTGCTGAAACTGTCGATCACCCGGCTGGCGGAACAGTATCTGGCCTTCGTCCACGAGGCGCGGCGGCGGAATTTCTCGCTGGCGGCCGATTATCTGGTGATGGCGTCGTGGCTGGCCTATCTGAAGTCGCGCCTGCTGCTGCCCCGCACCGAAAAGGGCAAGGGCGACGAACCGCCCGCCGAGGAGATGGCGGCGGCCCTGGCCTTCCGGCTGCAGAAGCTGGAGGCCATGCGCAAGGCCGCGGAGGCCCTGCAGGCCCGGCCGCAGCTGAAGCGCGACGTCTTCATGCGCGGCGATCCCCAGGCGACGGTGATCGTGCCCTCCGACCGGATCGATGCCAGCCTGTACGAGCTGATGGCCGCCTATGTGGGGCAACGCCGCCGGGAACAGGCGCGTCACTACAATCCCGGCCAGAGGGTCGAGGCCTATCCGCTTGAGGAGGCCCGCGACTGGCTGCGTGACATCCTGCCCCGGCTGTCAGACTGGACTCCGCTGGCGTGGGTGGCCCCCGTCCGCGACGGGGTGGGTCCGTCGCAGGCGTCGTTGACCGCCTCCACCCTCTCCGCCGGCCTGGAGCTGGTCAAGGAGGGGGCCATGGAATTCCGCCAGCAGAAGGCTTTCGACGAGGTGTGGCTGAAGCAGCGAGGCCTCGGCCATGGTCTGGAGCTGACGCCGTGACTGACCTGACCTTTGCCCCCGATGAGGCCGAGATCGAGCGACGGGTCGAGGCCCTGCTGTTCGCCGCCGCCGGCCCGCTGTCCGCCGCCGACATCGCGCGCCGCCTGCCGGATGGCGCAGATGCCGGGCGGGCCATCTCGGCGCTGAGGGCGCGCTACGAGGGCCGGGGCGTCGAGCTGGCCTGCGTCGCCGATCGCTGGGCCTTCCGAACGGCGGCCGACCTGTCGTTCCTGATGACGGAAGAGCGCGAGGAGCCGCGCCGCCTGTCCAAGGCCGCGTTCGAGACCCTGGCCATCATCGCCTATCATCAGCCGATCACCCGGGCCGAGATCGAGAGCGTGCGGGGGGTGTCGATCTCTCGTGGAACGCTGGACCTGCTGCTAGAGATGGGGTTCGTGCGGCTGCGGGGACGCAGGCGGACCCCGGGGCGACCGGTCACCTATGCCACCGCCGACCGCTTCATGGAGCATTTCGGTCTGTCCAGCCTGTACGATCTGCCGGGCGTGGCCGAGATGAAGGCGGCGGGTCTGCTGGACCTGTCGCTGCCGACCGGGTTCGAGGTGCCGGATCCGTCGCGGTCCGGTTCGGAGGACGAGGATCCTGTCGAGGAGGGAGATGCCCCCGAGTTTGCCCAGGACTTCGTCGGCGACTGACCGTCGTTCCTGTCCTCGCTGCCTGCCGACCCATGGCCGAAGCGCGCGCTCCGTCTCATGGGCAGCGACTCCGGACACCGGGTTGACGCAACGGGGGGGCGTGGGTATACGCACGCCTCCGCCGCCGGGGCTTCCTTGCGGCTTTTCTGTTTTCGCATTCGCTTCTAGCCTGCGCTGAAGCAGCGAGCCACGTCATCCCCGCGCAGGCGGGGACGAGGGGCGAGCGTTGGCGCCACCAAGGATTTCCGACCATGAAGGTCCGCAGCTCGCTCAAGTCGCTCAAGACCCGCCACCGTGACTGCAAGGTCGTGCGCCGCAAGGGCGTCGTCTTCGTGATCAACAAGACCGACCCGCGCTTCAAGGCGAAGCAGGGCTGACGCCCTGTTGCCAACGCGTGCGACACGGTCGCGCGCTGCTTGAGCGCCGGATGGTCTATCCACAGGCTGCGGACCTTGTCCGCGGCCTTTTTCGTGTCCGGCGTTGAGCCCGTGGCCGGTCCATGGTTAGCGTCGCGGCTCGTTTTCACAACGCGCTCAAGCAGCGAGGTGCCGCGCACCGAGCGATAGCGCCCGAAGGACCTTTGCCTATGGCCGACGACGCCTCGTTCGACGCATCGCCCGACGTTCTGAACTCGGCCGCCCAGGGTCGGCTGCGCAGCATCATCGAGCGGATCGAGCGCCTGGAAGAGGACAAGGCCGCGATCATGGCCGACCAGAAGGAGGTCTTCGCCGAGGCCAAGGGCGAAGGCTATGACGTCAAGATCCTGCGCAAGGTCATCCGCATCCGCAAGCAGGACAAGGCCAAGCGCCAGGAAGAGGACGCGATCCTGGACCTGTATCTGTCGGCGCTCGGCGAGATCTGATCCTGAAGCGGACGCCCCTATCGGGCGGTCCGAAGACCCAGCCCCGAAACACGGGGGGCGGGTCCCTGAAGCGTTCGACCGGCCTCAAGCCCGGCTCCGGATTTCAAAAGAAGGACAAGCCCGCGCCCAGCTCGTTCGAGGCCGAGCGCGAGGCGGCGCGCCGCAAGGCCCTGAATGCCCTCAAGCGCGCGAAGCGAGCGGCCGACAAGGCCGGGATCGCGCTCTCGGAATGGGAGGGCGAGTTCATCGAGGGCGTCACGGACCGCATCAAGACCTATGGCCGGGCCTTCGGTGACCCGGAAAAGGGCGCGCCGGGCCAGGCCCTGTCGGCCATGCAGGGCCGCAAGCTGAAGGAAATCACCCTGAAGGCGAACGGCGAGGCCCCGAAGCGCCGGTGGGGGCAGCGCAAGCCGCCCCCGACCGACTGATCAGTACAGGATCTTGCGGAACGTCAGGCTGATGATCCGGCCCTGCGGGTCGAGGTAGTCGGGCTGGTAGTTCAGGGCGATGTCGCCGGTCGAGGACCGGACGTCCTGGCGGCTGTCGAACAGGTTCTGGATGCCCAGATTGATCCGCGATCCCTTCAGCCAGGGGAATTTGGCCACCCAGGTCGGGCGCGACGCCAGGTCGGCGAACATGTTCAGGTTTACGGTGGTCTGCGACCCGAAGGTCAGGTCCGATCCACCGACGCCGCCGTCGACCTCGGTCCCCTCCAGCCAGTTGGCGTTCATGAAGGCACCCAGACCGCTCTTGAACACCCCGCCCTGGACCTGGATCTCGTTACGCGGGGAGCCGCCGCGCGCGCCGGTCGCGGCACCGTCCAGCAGGTCGAGGACCGGCAGGGTGTCCGCGATCGTGATCTGATCTGCGAACCGGTAGGTGTGATAGACGGAAAAGATGAAACGCCCCTGGCCCGGCTGTCCGCCGCCGAAGCCGCCACGGCCGCCTCCGCCGAACATCATCGCACCGAAGCCGGCCCGTCCCTGGCCGCCACCGGCTCCCGGAGGCGGGCCGCCCGCGCCACCGGGACGACCTCCGCCCAGACCGGGCATGCCGCCCGCGCCGGGCGCTCCCGGCGCGCCGGCGGCCGGAGGTGTCGGCGTTCCAAAGGCGCGCGAGTAGTTGAAACCGGTGCGCAGTTCCTCGCGCCGTGTCTCCGCATAGTTCAGCGGGCGGGCATCGATCGAAACCAGCTCTCCGGCGACCCGCGTAAAGCGCGACGGCAGGGCGGCCTCCAGATCGGCCGTGATCGTCGGGAAGGCACTGATGGCATTCTCGATCACGGTGTTGGTGTAGTTGGTGCTGACGCTGAAGTCCGTGGCCGACCAGGGCTTGAAGTTCAGACCGACCTTCCAGACGTGGCGATTGTCGGCGCTGAGCCCGGCATTGCCGCCGTCGATCCGGTTGATCAGCACCGATTTGTTGGTGCGGTAGTCGAACACAGGAGAATTGGGCGTGGTGATGACCGGGTCGTTCAGCTGCTGGATCGTAGGCGCGCCCTCTTCGTCCGTATAGCTGACGATGACGCTGAAGGGATCGGCCGGCACCCAATTGAACCCGGCCCCCAGGGTCGTCAGGCCTCCGAAGTCGGAGGCGTGATCGTAACCGGCGTTGACGTTGACCGACAGGTCACCGAGAAAGCCCAGGATCTCGCGGCTGGGGTCCGAGACCGGCAGGGTGAAGTTGACAGTGCCATAGGCGCGGTCGCGGCCGATCGAGCGGCTGCTGAAGACGCTGGTCCTGGTGGCGTCGTTATAGCGCGAGCTTTCGGCGTCCAGGGTGCGGGTGTCGCCGCCCAGCTTGATGGTCGCGTTCACGCCACCCGCGGGGGCGTCGAACAGGTCGCCGGTGAGGACGGCCTCAAGGTTGCCGCCGCTGGCAACGGCGTTGGCAGTGTCCACCCGGCGGGTGAAGCTGGAGGCGGCCAGGGCTCCGAAGGGGTTCAGCGTTCCGGCGGTCACTGCGGCCCGGGCGGCGGTGGCGTCGAGCCCGCGACCCGTGACGGTGTCGGTCTCGACCCGGTCATAGGCACCGGACAGGGTCCAGCGATAGTCGCCGACGTATCCGTCCAGAAGCAGACCCAGATTGCCGGTCAGGGTCTCGTTATCGCGGGTCACGGCACCCGGGTCGGCGATGTAGCGATAGACGTTCACGTCACGCGAGAAGGGCGACCCGTTCCGCCCTGCGGGGGCCTGAAGCGTCACACCCGGCAGGCCCAGGTAGCTGAAGCTGGCGGTGTCGTTCAGGGTCAGGCTGACGGTGCCCTTGATGGTCTCGTTCAGGTCGCGGGCCCAGGATGTGGTCAGACGGGTGGCGTCTCCGCGCGGCAGCAGGGTGCGATAGGCACCGAGATCGCCTGTGCGAGGCGCGTTCGCTCCGGCCGCGAACTGTGCCAGCGTCGGGTTGGATACGCCGGGGTTGGCGGCGACCGTGACCGGCGTGCCCGCCAGCGTCGTCAGGGCCGGATCAATCTGGCTGCCGTAGGGAATACCCGCGACGTTGCCGATAAGATCGAAAGGTTGCGAGCCCGGCGAGCGGGTGATGTCGCGCTCGTCTTCCCACAGGGCGGTATTGTGGGTCTGCTCCAGCTCGAAGTTCCAGCGGTTGCGGACGTTGACCTGAAACGCGCTGAGCTGGGCGCCGGTGGTTGTCCTGCCACCCTGCGCCGGTCCGCTGGCGCGGCCTTGCAGCGAGCCCTGGCGGAAGTCGGACTTCAGGATGATGTTGACGACTCGCTGGTCAGCCGCGAAGCCATAGGTCAGGGCAACCTCTTCCGGCAGGATCTCGAACCGCTCGATCGCCTCGAACGGGATGCCCCGAATCTCCTGGAAGCCCGAGGTGCGGCGCCCGTTCAGCAGCACGATAGGACCGCCGTCGCCGCGTCCGCGCCCGCTGCGGGTCAAGGGTTCGACCGCCGCCAACAGCTCTGCGACGTTCGTCGCGCCATAGGCCGCCAGCTGTTCGGAGGTCAGGGTGATGTCAGGTTCGATATCGCCGCGGACGCTGCCGCGCGGCCTGGGTCCCGACACGAGGACGTCGTCCACGACGTCCCCATCCGCGCTGGAGACCGGCGCGCCTGTGGGCTGAGCGTCCTGTTCGTCCCGCGCCTCGGTCGCCGGCGCGGTCCGGGGCGGAACGGTCTGCACGGGCGCCGTCTGAAGGGTGCCGGAGGCAAGCGCGTAAAGCAGGGCTGAAGAGATTGTCATGAAACGGTCCGGACAGAACGAGGAAATGGCCCGACGTTTTGAGGCCTGCGCGATGCGGCCCTGTCCGGCGGTCGTTGTTACACGACTCTGCTATCTGTATCCGTCGCGGCGTCAATGAGGCCGATTGTGTCGGCGACACGTCCGGGTTGAAGCGTGCGGCTTTGAAGCCACAGTGCGTTCAGGAGGCTTCCTTCAGCCCGCCTTCCAGCCCCTGCTCGCGAACCTTTCGATACAGGGTCGAGCGGCCGATGCCGAGACGACGCGCGATCTCGGACATATGGCCCGCATAGACCTCGATGGCGTGTTGGATCAGGTCGCGCTCGATGTCTTCCAGCGTGCGCAGATGTCCCCGTTCGTCGAGGATCCGGATGGGCTGTTCAGGCAGAGGGGGCAGGTCGGCGTAGCTCGCTGCGATCGCGGCCGAGGGCCGGGACGGTGGTTCCAGCGGCATGGCGATCCCCGAGATGGCCGGGAAGTCATGCGGTTGCAGGAACGGCGCATCGGCGAGGACGATGGCGCGATAAATGGTGTTCTCCAGCTGGCGTACATTGCCGGGCCAGTCGAAGGCGGTCAGCAGGGCGAGGGTCTCGGGCGCGGCGCCGGCGATCCGCTTGCCCTCCTCGACGTTGAAACGCCCGATGAAGTGATCGATCAGGGCCGGGATGTCCTCGCGGCGTTCGCGCAGGGCCGGGGCCTCGATGGGGAAGACGTTCAGGCGATAGAAGAGGTCCTCGCGAAAATGGCCCTCGGCCACGGCCGTCGAGAGGTCGCGGTTGGTGGCCGAGACGATTCTGACATCGACCTTGACCGAACGCTTGGCGCCGACCGGGTCGATCTCGCCTTCCTGCAGCGCACGCAGCAGTTTCACCTGCATATCCAGCGGCAGTTCGCCGATCTCGTCCAGGAACAGGGTGCCGCCGTTGGCCTCCATGAACTTGCCGAGGTGCTTGTCCGAGGCCCCGGTGAACGCGCCCTTCTCGTGGCCGAACAGGATCGACTCGACCAGGTTGGCGGGCAGGGCACCACAGTTGACGGCCACGAACGGCTTGCCGGCGCGTTCGGAGGCACCGTGCAGGGCGCGGGCGATGACTTCTTTACCGACACCGCTTTCGCCCGTGATCAGCACGGGGATGGACGATCTGGCGGCGCGCGCACCGAGCTGCTTGACGATCTGCATTGGACGGCTGTCGCCGACCAGATCGGCGAAGGTGACGCGGCCGGCCACGTGTTTTTTCAGCCGACCGACCTCGGCGGTCAGCTGGGTCAGCTGAAGCGCGTTCCTGATGCCGACCAGAATGCGTTCCGGGCTGGCTGGCTTGATGAAGAAGTCCTGGGCCCCGGCCTGCATCGCCTTGACCACGGTTTCAATCCCGCCATTGGCGGTCAGGACGATGACGGGCGCAGTCACGCCGGCGGTGCGGATCTCTGCCAGGGCCTCCATGCCGCTCATGCCCGGCATGACGAGGTCCAGCAGGACGACGTCGGCCCCGCCGCCCTTTGTCAGGCGGTCGATGGCCTCGCCGCCGGACTCGGCGTGCACGACGACATAGCCTTCGCGGTCCAGCACAGCCTGAACCAGGCGGCGCTGGGTCGGATCGTCATCGACCACCAGAACGGTCTTGGCCATTGGGCACCCTCATCAACCGGATCGGCCGTCGCACAGGCAAGCGCGACTGGCTCGTTTCGGCACGGATTTAGGTCCTGCGCGGTGAAGATCGGGTGAGAGGGCGTGGTGTGCGGGCGGTTAACAGGGTGGCGGGAATGCGTTGGTCGACAGGGTCGATGACCCGCGTCCCTTGACCGCCAGATCCTTCCAGCCGCCCGGCGCAACCGGGACCAGGTGGCCGTCCCGGAGCAGCTGCCGGGCATCGCCGGGTGGCGACCCGGCGCAGGTCGGGATGGGGTAGTCGCCGACAGGCACGAAGGCATCGCCGTCCTGGCGCGCGAACAGCGTGATGCGGTCCACCTGCACGAGCAGGATTTCCAGCGGTGGCTGTCCATTCATGTCGCGCTGGGTGGCGAGACAAAGGCCGGGGAGGGTACAGGCGCGTCTGGGGTCGTCCAACGCCGGCGTCGCCAGGAAGGCGTCCGGCAGGCGGGCCTCGCCCGGCAGGGTCTCGATGGAAGGGGTGAAGGTCTCAGTCGCCAGATCATCGGACGTAAGTCCGTCCTTCGCCGCACGGGCGCGTTTGGCGATCTCTGCATCCGGTGAGGCGATCAGGCGATCCAGCGCTGCGGTGCCGACGCGACCGCTGCTGAAGGCAAGAAACGCGTAGTCGAAAGCCTGAGGCGTGACCTTGCCCGCCTGCAGCCGTGCGACCTGATCGGCGACCGACAGCCGGGCGGGGTCTGCCAGCGGGCTGAACAGGGCCAGTATGATGGCGACCTCCAGCACGGCGGTGGCGATGTTGGTGCGCTCCAGCGGCTGCATCCAGTCGCCCCTTGACCAGAAGGTCCTGAGCGCGGCGAAGCCGTAACCGCTCGCATAGGCCAGACCGACCAGGGCGCAGGCCACGGCGATGATCCGGTCGGGCGTCAGGCCATGCTGACCGATACGCAAGGACAGGCCCCAGAAGGCGATCAGGATCAGCGGCGTCAGCAGGACCGAGGCGACGCGGACGGCGATCCGGAGCACGGACGGCGGCAGGTTATCCGCACGGCCATCCTGATAGGCGGCGTTGATCAGGATGATCAGGGCACCGGCGGCGGCCAGGACCAGGGCCGTGGCGCTGCCGGTCTCCCAGAGGCCGTCCAGGCCGGTGAAGGGCAGGGCAGCCAGGAATCCCCCGACCAGCACGGTCAGGACCAGCAGCAGCCAGGACAGCAGCATCAGGGCGACGGTGCGCACGCCCCGGATCAGGCCGTCGCGGACATCCGTCAGCTGGACGGCCATGGCGAAGGCGAGGCCCGTCAGCGGCAGCGAGAACCAGGCCTCTTTCAGAAGATCGCCGAGGAAGCTCAGGCCGATGATGTTGAACAGAGCCGCCCCGAGGAACAGCAGCAACCAGAAGGCCCCCGCGAAGGCGACCGACAGGGCCAGCTGGACCCCGGCCATCCAGGCGACGTCGAAATAGGTGGCATAGGTGGCGAACAGACGCCGCTCACGGTCGGCCGGGACGATCAGATGGTGGGCGATGAACAGGGCCGTTGCCCCGAAGGCCATCAGGCCGAAGGTCAGCTGTGTGCCCTGGCCGGCGGTCTGTCGGGAAATGTCGTGCAACGCCAGCAGCGCCAGGATGATGGCGGCGACGGCAGCCCAGATCCCGAGGGTCCGCAGCCTCAGGCGACCCACGCCGGCGAGCAGGACCAGCGGCAGGTAGAGGGACACGATCAGCAATGGACCGAACACGGCCGGCTCGGTCGCGGGCCAGGTGGGCGGGCCGCCCTCGGTCGACTGGAACAGCCAGTAGAGCAACACGCCCTGGATCAGCCCGATGACCAGTCGCGCCAGCCCGATGGTCCGGCGATCTCCGGTCTGGCCCAGTGTGTCGCGGCCTGCGCCGTGTTGTTCCGTGGTCTCTGTCGTCATGGTTCGCCCCCTGCCCATCCGGGCGGCCTATCTGACCTCAAGCGCGGCCGTCAGGGAAGCGATGGTTCCTGACGAACGGCCCGGGCGAGGTAGCAGCCGCGGGGCGCGAAATGGATATGGACCTGTTCGGTCGCCGGATGGCCGAACCATTCCTCGAGACGGGCATCCAGCTCGGTGCCGTCGATGACGAGACCTTCCAGCATCATGTTCCGGCGATCGTAGATGCGTAGCGACAACGGGCGTCTGCGTAACATCTCGGGCGCGGGCCCCTCGACGGGCTCGGCCTGGACGGCAGCCTCGCGAACGAAGATGGGGCCGGACGCGCGATAGGGCGAGGACGGATCGGTCATATGGGCGTGATGGACCAGAACCAGCCGTTCCCCGACCGCGGCGTCGCGCAGGCTGACGCGGCAGGGGGCGCGGCCGGGTGCGTCGGCGATCCAGCGCCGCGCGCCGACGGCGGCCAGATCGGCCTCCGTCATGGTGAAATAGGGCGCGAACGGCGCGACGGGCAGGGCTTCGATTCGATAGGTCATGGGCAAACTCCTGAGGGAATGGCCCAGCGTGCGACGATCCATGCCGTTCGTCTGGCGGCTTTCGGCCGTTGCGCCGCGCCGCCCGTGACCCCACAACGAGGGGCATGAACGCGCCCTTCAAAGCCCCGCCCCCTTCCGATCCCGCCGAGCCCCCGCTGTGGGACCTGTCCGACCTCTATGGCTCGCGCACCGACGCGAAGATCGCGGCCGATCTGGAGACCGCACGACAGGGCGTGGCCGAGATGAATGCGCTGCAAGGGCGGTTCGTCGAAAATCGCGGCGATCCGGGGGCGCTGGGGGCGACCCTGAACCGGGCGATCACCCTTTATGAACAGGCCAGTGAGCGTCTCGGAGCCCTCGGGGCTTATGCGTTCCTGGCCGCCTCGACCGCGCGCGACGATGCCGGGGCGCAGGGATTCGAGGCGGACCTGCGCGAGAAGATCACCACAATCGCCACCCCGACCGTCTGGCTGACGCTGGAGATCAACCAGCTGGAGGAGGCCGAGATCGAGGCGGCGCTGGCCGCCGATGCCGGCGCGGCGAAGTGGCGGCCCTGGCTGCGGCGCGTGCGGGCCATGAAGCCGCATGAGCTGTCGGGCGAGCTTGAGACCTTCATCGCCGAACGGATGCCGATCGCGGCCCAGTGGCCCCGGCTGTTTGACGAAACCCTGGCGGCGCTGCGGGTCGAGAGCGGCAAGAAGAGCCTGACGCTGTCGGAGGCGCTCAACCAGCTGTCCGATCCGAAGGAGGCCAGGCGTCGCTCTGCGGCCGAGGGGCTGAACGCCGCCCTGGCGGCGCGGGCCTCGACGCTTGCGCTCACGCTCAACACCGTCGCGGCCGAAAAGGCGATGGAGGACCGCTGGCGCGGTTTCAAACGTCCCGCCGACAGCCGCCACCTGGCCAATGAGGTCGATGGCGAGGCGGTGGACGCCATGGCCGATGCGGTTGCCGCCGCCTATCCGAAACTGTCGCACCGCTACTATGCGCTGAAGGCGAAGGCGCTGGGCAAGTCCACGCTGGACCAGTGGGACCGCAATGCGCCGCTGGAGACGACTGCCCCGCGCGGGTTCGACTGGCAGCAGGGCCGCGAACTGGTGCTGGAAAGCTTCGGCGACCTGGGGTCCGAGTTCGCCGACCGGGCCGGGCGGTTCTTCGATCAGCCCTGGATCGACGCGCGCGCGCGGGCCGGCAAGCAGTCGGGGGCCTATGCCCACCCGGTGACGGCCGACCGCCACCCCTATGTCTTCCTGAATTGGATGGGCGAGCGACGCGACGTCCTGACCCTGGCGCATGAGCTGGGCCATGGCGTGCACCAGACCCTGGCGGCCGGGAAGGGGACCCTTCTGGCCGACACGCCGTTGACCCTTGCCGAGACCGCCTCGATCTTCGCCGAGGGTCTGACGTTCGACCGGCTGCTGACGACTGCGCCCAGGGCCGAGCGGCGGGGTCTTCTGGCGGGGCGGATCGAGGACGGGCTGAACACCGTCGTCCGCCAGATCGCCTTCCACCGTTTCGAGACGCGGTTTCACGACGAGCGGGCGAAGGGCGAGGTCTCCGCCGACCGGCTCGGTGAGCTGTTCCTTGAGGAGATGGGCGCGTCGCTGGGCCCGGCCGTGACGCTGAACCCCGGCTATGAGACGTGGTGGAGCTATGTCAGCCACTTCGTCCACTCGCCATTCTACGTCTATGCCTATGCGTTCGGCGACCTGCTGGTCGCGGCGCTGATGGAGACGCGGCGAAAGGATCCGGACGGATTCGCGCCGCTGTATCGCGAGCTGCTGGCCGCAGGCGGAACCAGGACCTATGTCGAGGCGCTGGAGCCGTTCGGGCTGAACCCGCGCGACCCGGCCTTCTGGGCCATCGGGACGCAGAGACTGGAACGGCTGGTCGATCAGTTCGAGGCGTTGGGTTGAAGTTGTAAATACAAAATTGTAAGTACAATGTGACGTGGATGAAGTTCGACTGGGATGATGCGAAGGCGCGCAGCAATCTGGCCAAACACGGCATCGCGTTCGACTGGGCGATCCATGTGTTTGAAGATCCTGATGCCATAAGCGGTATGGACCGGGTTGTTGATGGCGAGATGCGTTGGCGGACTGTCGGACGCGTTGGATTCACGACCATCCTGTTCGTTGGACATACCTGGGTTGACGAAGACGGTGAAATCTATGTGCGTGTGATCACGGCCCGAAAGGCGAGCAGACATGAAATCAAGGGATATGAAACCGGCGACGAGAGATATCTCAGCTGAACTCGCGGCCATCGACGCCATGACGGACGAAGACATCGACTTCAGTGACGCACCGGAAATCACCGACTTCAGCGGGTTCAAGCGCGGGCTTTTTTATCGCCCCGAAAAGCAGGCCGTGACGATCCGCCTCGACGCCGACGTGGTCGCCTGGTTCAAGAGCGCGGAGCCGAAATACCAGACGGCCGTCAACCGTGTGTTGCGAGAGTATATGCTGGCCCACACCAAGGCAGGCTGAAAGCCTTGAGCCTTCCGCCCCTGTCGCTATAAGACCCGCCACAACGCATTCACCACCGGACCCCTGCCATGGCCGACCATCATCACGACACCCTGCACGCCGCCGCCGACCATGATGCGGAGGCCTATGTGCATGGCACGATGACGATCGAGGAACAGGCGGCCACCTGGGCCCTGTTCCAGGACCTGGCCAAGTGGGGTTCGCTGGTGGTCGCAGTCGTGCTACTGTTCCTGACCCTGGCCTTCCAGCCGGGCGGCAGCATCGTCGGCGGCCTGATCTCGGCGGCCGTCGTGGGCGCGGCCGGCTTCTTCTTCCTGAAGGGCGGGAAGAAGGCAGATCACTAATTCGAGGCGCTAACGCGCGCGACGCGGTCGCTCGCTGCTTGCGCGCCGGAGTGTTCGCCGACACTCGACGCGCGACATCTCGCGGCTTGGGCGCGGTTCACCTTTGACGCCGTCGCCTTCCAACGCCTAACGTCAATCGATCCGCTTCGGATGGGGAGATTCGCTTGGCCGTTGCCATCGCCGTGACCCGGGAACGCCGTGAAGGCGAGACGCGCTGCGCCGTCACGCCCGAAACCGTCAAGAAACTCATCGCCCTCGGTGCCACCGTGACGGTCGAGGCCGGGACCGGCCTGGGGGCCGCCATTCCGGACAGCGAATACACCGACGCCGGAGCCTCGGTGAAGCCGGACACCCGCGCCGTGCTCGAAGGGGCCGACCTGGTCCTGAAGGTGCGCGGACCGACGGCGCAGGAAGTCAGCGCCATGAAGCCGGGCGCGGTGGTCGTGGCCATGCTGGACGCGTACCGCGAAAAGGACACGGTCGCGGCCATGGCCGGGGCCAATGTCACCGCCTTCGCCATGGAGTTCGTGCCCCGGATCACCCGGGCCCAGGTCATGGACGCCCTGTCGTCCCAGGCGAACCTGGCCGGTTACCGGGCCGTGATCGAGGGGGCCTATGCCTATGGCAAGGGCTTCCCGATGATGATGACGGCGGCGGGCACGGTCGCCCCGGCCAAGGTCTTCGTCATGGGCGTGGGCGTCGCCGGGCTTCAGGCCATCGCCACGGCCCGGCGTCTGGGCGCGGTGGTCACGGCCACCGACGTCCGCCCCGCCACCAAGGAACAGGTCGAATCGCTGGGGGCCAAATTCCTCGCGGTCGAGGACGAGGAGTTCAAGAACGCCCAGACCGCCGGCGGCTATGCCAAGCCGATGTCGCCTGAATACCAGGCCAAACAGGCGGCCCTGACCGGCGAACATATCAAAAAGCAGGACATCGTCATCACCACCGCCCTGATCCCCGGCCGCGCCGCGCCCGTGCTGGTCAGCGCCGAACAGGTGGCTTCGATGAAGCCGGGCAGTGTGCTGATCGACCTGGCCGTCGAGGCAGGTGGCAATGTCGCGGGATCGAAGCCGGGCGAGGTGGTGACCACGGCGAACGGCGTGTCCATCGTCGGCTATACCAACCTGCCGGGCCGGATCCCGTCGGATGCGTCGGCGCTGTATGCCAAGAACCTGGTCGCCTTCACGGGTCTGCTGATCAAGGACGGCGCGCTGGCGCTCGATCTGGAGGACGAGATCCTCAAGGCGTCGGTGGTCACCCACGCTGGTTCAGTTGTGCACGAAGGCCTCAAGGGAGCCGCCTGATGGAACACGTCGATCCTACCGTCTTTCGCCTGGCCATCTTCGTGCTGGCCATCTTCGTCGGCTACTATGTCGTCTGGTCGGTGACGCCGGCCCTGCACACGCCGCTGATGGCCGTGACCAATGCGATTTCCAGCGTCATCATCGTCGGCGGCCTGATCGCGGCGGCGGCGGTGTCGGGTGATGTCGCCGGGCCGAATGCCTGGATCGCCAAGGGAGCGGGCGTCGTGGCCGTGACCCTGGCCAGCGTCAACATCTTCGGCGGCTTCATGGTCACGCGGCGGATGCTGGCCATGTACAAGAAGAAGGAACGACCCGCCAGGGTCGAGGCCAAGGCGACGACCTGATGTTTCTGATCGTCTTTTTCTCGGTTGCGGCGGCGCTGGGTCTGTTGGCGATCCTCGTGTTCGTCGCCACGAGCGGAAGACTGTGCGTCGAGACGCGTCGCAGGATCGAACTGGGCCTGATGGTGTTCTTCTATCCGAGCTTCATGGTCTTCATGGGCTGGCAGGCGTTAGATTATGCCGTCCAACATGACTGGCTCCCGGCTATCCTTTTCGTGGCCATGGCCGCCTTCCTGGGCGCTGACGGATACGGGAAGCTTGGAAGCCGCCTGCGTTCAGACAGGGCCGCGCAGTGACCCACGACGTGCTCAACCTGTCCCCCGGCTCCATCGCCTGGACGGCGTCGTGGATCGCCACGGGCGTCGGGCTGGCCATGTGGCTGTGGAGCTGGCTGGGCGAGAAGAACGCGATCCAGAAGCTGCGCTGGCGCGACTGCGGCGTGGTCATGCTGTTCTCGGGTATCCTGACCCGGGTGGTGATCCAGGACCGGCCGATGATGTCGTGGGACTGGGCCATGGTGCTGCTGGGACCGCTGTTCATCGCCGCGGCCCTGTGGCGGCTGGCGCGGACGGCGCAGGAGCCGGTGCGATGACGCGCGCGATCGCAGTCGCCACGACCGTTCTCGCCGCCGTGCCGGCTCATGCCATGGCGCAGACGGACCTGGGCGCGAACCACGAGGGCGGACTATACTGGCATGTCGCGGCTCCCGGCGGGGCGACCTGGACGCTGGTATGTCGCTTCCGTCCCGCGACCATTCGCGTCAACCAGTATGACACCCACCGCTGGATCAATCGCCTCAACACGCGTGGTCGGGGGCCGCAGGCCGGGCGGCGGCCTGTCAACAATGGCGACTGCACAGTGACCAAGACCGGCGGCGCGGGTCCGGTGGGAATCGCGATCGTACGAGGTGCGGATGTGGTGGCCGATGGCGCGGCGAGCGTGGGCGAACGTGCGGCCGTGGGTGTGTTCTGATGGAGGATACCGCCACCCTGCTCGACCGCGCCCTGGATGCTATCCGCGATGAGCTGCCTTCTGCTAGGGCCTTGGGCGTCGAATTGGTCGGCGTGGTGGGGTCCGTTGCGCGTGGCGAGGCCCGCCCCGACAGTGATGTCGACGTCGTTTATGACGTGATTGGTCGACCGACCCTGTTCGACCTCGGTGGGATCATGGCTGATCTTGAGGATAGGATCGGACGCAGGATCGACCTTGTGGACCGGCACTCGATGAAGCCTGAGCGCTGGGCCTGGATGAGCCGCGACCTGGTGACGCTGTGATCGATCCACCGATCCGTTTCCGTCTGGAAGACATCGCGGAGTACGCACGAATCTCGCTTGATCTGCTTGGCGATTCCAGTGCGACCGAAGTCGAAGCGGATATGAAAACCCATTTCGCGCTGATCCGCGCCGTCCAGGTTGTGGGCGAGGCAGCGGCCAAGATTCCCGACACCTATCGCACCGACCATGCGCAGATTCCTTGGAGACGGGCCATCAACATGCGGAACATTCTGGTTCACGCCTATCGTCAGATCGATCTGACGATTGTGGTGATGACCGTCAGGGAGGATTTTCCGCCCTTGATCGCCGATATCGAACGACTGCTGGGGGAAGACAACACATGAACGCATCGATCGCGGCCCTGGCCTATCTGGCGTCGGGCGTCCTGTTCATCCTGTCACTGCGCGGACTGTCCAGCCCGGAGACGAGCCGTCAGGGCAATACCTACGGCATGGTCGGCATGGCCGTCGCCGTGGGCGTGACCCTGCTGACGCTGGGCACGACGGGCGCGCTGGATCCGCTGACCCTGGCGCTGCTGGCGGCCGGTGTGATCGTCGGCGGCGGGGGCGGGGCCTTCATCGCCTCGAAGGTCAAGATGACCGACATGCCCCAGCTGGTCGCGGCCTTCCACTCGCTGGTCGGGATGGCGGCCTGTCTGGTCGCGGTCGGGGCCGTCTATGCGCCCGACGCCTTCGGCATCGCCACGCCCATGGGCGGGATCAAGCTCATCTCCCTGATCGAACTGTCGCTGGGCGTCGCCATCGGGGCCATCACCTTCACCGGCTCGGTCATCGCCTTCGCCAAGCTGAACGGAAACATGAGCGGCGCGCCGATCATCCTGCCGGCGCGGCACCTGATCAACATCGGCCTGGCGCTGGCGCTGGTCTTCCTGATCGGCATCCTGATCGGCACCGAAGGCTCGGCGGTCTGGGCCTTCTGGGGCGTCTTCGCGTTGTCGCTGATCCTCGGCGCGACCCTGATCATCCCCATCGGCGGGGCCGACATGCCGGTCGTGGTGTCGATGCTGAACAGCTACTCCGGCTGGGCGGCGGCGGCGCTGGGCTTCACGCTGGAGAACATCGCCCTGATCATCACCGGGGCCCTGGTCGGGTCGTCGGGCGCGATCCTCAGCTACATCATGTGCAAGGCGATGAACCGCAGCTTCATCAGCGTGATCCTGGGCGGGTTCGGCGGCGACTCCGGTCCGGCGGGAGAGGCCCGTGTCGAGACCCGGCCGGTCAAGCAGGGCTCGGCCGACGACGCCGCCTTCATCATGAAGAACGCCTCGAAGGTCATCATCGTCCCCGGCTACGGCATGGCGGTCGCCCAGGCCCAGCATGCGCTCCGCGAAATGGCCGACAAGCTGAAGGAGGAGGGCGTCGAGGTGAAATACGCCATCCACCCTGTCGCCGGTCGCATGCCCGGCCACATGAACGTCCTGCTGGCCGAGGCCAACGTTCCCTATGACGAGGTGTTCGAGCTGGAAGACATCAACGCCGAGTTCGCCACCGCCGACGTCGCCTTCGTCATCGGGGCCAACGACGTGACCAATCCGGCCGCCAAGACCGATCCGACCAGCGCCATCTACGGCATGCCGATTCTGGACGTGGAGAAGGCGGGGACGGTGCTGTTCATCAAGCGCGGCATGGCGGCGGGCTATGCCGGGGTCGAGAACGAGCTGTTCTTCCGCGACAACACCATGATGCTGTTCGCCGATGCCAAGAAGATGGTCGAGGGGATCGTGAAGGCGTTGTGAGCTCGCCGGCCCGAACCTACGTCCGGTTCGTCTGTTTCAAATCCGTCGGGAGGCAGCGCAGCCGCCTCGGGCTGTTCAAGGCTATCGATGAAGCGGTTGAGAGCGAACATGAGCCCAGCTGGGCAATCGTCGAGGCCCGAACGATCGCATCGTGGTTTAACGAGAATCTCGCTATTCCAAAGGTATTCTCGGTGGGTGGGCACAAGGGCTTCGGCCAGCCTGGCCTATCGTGGTTCAAGCCGGCGGCCGGCGAACATATTCGTCAAATGCACAGGCTGAAGCTGGCTCTTGAAGCATGTGGAGTTCACGTCGAGGTGCTGACCACCCGCGATCCAGGTCTGATCGTCTGGCAAGATGAAAACCAGTTGGTCGCCGAGCCGCGAGGCCGCAAGTTCTGACTAAGCCGCCGCGCTCTCGACCTTTAATGCCCCGGCCGCCGCCATGTCGGCATGCAGCGCGTCCGGGGCCCAGTCGTAGCCGTTGGGCCAGGTCAGGCCGCCGAACTCCAGGAAGACGCGGTCGAAATAGGCAGGATCGGCCAAAGGGCGGGTCATCGGGGTGTCGCGTTGAGTGATGGCAGAAAAGTCCCATTCTCCCGCGCGACCGTCCGAGAACCACAGCTTCAGGCGATGGTCGCCGAGCCGTTCCAGCTTTCGAACACGGACGATGTCAGTTGTCATTGTCGGCATCGGGTCCCGGAATGCGTTCCGGTGTCTGGTCGTTGCGGACGGCCAGCCACGCGGCAAGAAGTTCCGCATTGTACATCGCGATCCACTTCTGGACGAGTCTGCGCTGGGCCGCCGCCAGCTTGCCGCCGATCAGCGCCCCGGTCTCGATGTCGAACTTCGCTTCCTGATCACCGCGATAGGCGTGGATGTGCGGCGGCGCGTGGTCGTTGAAGAACATGCGGATGGCGATGCCATGAAAGAAGGCTATCGTCGGCACCTCGATTTCTCCTACGGCTTGCCGATCCCCACATATTCCATGCCGTCGGCCGCCACCTCGTGCGCGCGGTAGACGTTGCGCAGGTCGATCAGCAGGGGGCGGGTCATGGTGCCGGCGATGCGGGTGAGGTCGAGGGCGCGGAACTGGTCCCATTCGGTCAGGATGACCAGGGCGTCGGCCCCCTCGGCGGCGGCATAGGCCCCCTCGACGAAGGTGGTGCCGGGCAGGAGGTGGCGGGCCTCCTTCATGCCCTCGGGGTCGAAGGCCCTGACCGTGGCGCCCATGGCCTGCAGCGCGGGGATGATGGCCAGGCTGGGGCTGTCGCGCATATCGTCGGTGTTCGGCTTGAACGTCAGGCCCAGCACCCCAACGGTCTTGCCCGCGATATCGCCGCCCGGTCCGGCCATGGCGGTGCGGATCTTTTCGGCCATAGCGAGCTTGCGCGCATCGTTGACCTCCACCGTGGTCTCGATCAGGCGGATCGGCGCACCATATTGCTGGGCGGTGCGGACCAGGGCGATGGTGTCCTTGGGAAAGCACGACCCGCCATAGCCGGGGCCGGGGTTCAGGAATTTCGACCCGATCCGCCCGTCCAGCCCGATACCCCTGGCGACCTGCTGGACGTCGGCACCGACCTTTTCGCACAGGTCGGCGATCTCGTTGATGAAGGTGATCTTCATCGCCAGAAAGCCGTTGCCCGCATATTTGATCAGTTCGGACGTGCGGCGCGAGGTGTAGACGACCGGGAATTCGTTCAGGCTGAGCGGGCGATACAGCTCGGCCATGAAGGCGCGGGCGCGTTCGTCCTCGACCCCGATGACGACGCGGTCCGGGCGTTTGAAATCCTCGATCGCGGCGCCCTCGCGCAGGAACTCGGGGTTGGAGACGACAGCGAACTGGGCGTCGGGATTGGCGCGACGCATGATGGCCTCGACCTCGTCGCCGGTGCCGACCGGCACGGTGGATTTGGTCACCACGACGGTGAAATCCTGGATCAGCCCCGCGATCTCTTCCGCCGCCGCATAGACATAGGACAGGTCGGCATGGCCGTCGCCGCGTCGGGTGGGGGTGCCCACGGCGATGAAGACGATCTCGGCATCACGGATGGCCTCGGACCCGTCGACGGTGAACGACAGCCGACCGGCCTTGACGTTGTCGGCGACCAGCTGGTCCAGGCCGGGCTCGAAGATCGGAATCTCGCCGGCGTTCAGCCGCTCGATCTTGGACGGATCCTTGTCGACGCAGACGACCGTATGGCCGAAGTCGGCAAAGCAGGCTCCGGACACCAGGCCCACATAGCCGGTGCCGATCATGGTCACGCGCATTGTCGATTCGTCCCGTTCCGCCCGGCGAGGAGCGCTTCGTCATGCTGCAGGGCCGCGCACCGTGTCAATGCGGGCGAGCGCTTCCTCCGGGGTCAGCCCCCGAAGCCGCGCCCACCGCCGCCGAAGCCGCCGCGCGAGACGACCGTCGTGCGGCTCTGGACGCGCGAGGGAGCCTGGCGGGCCACGTCGGTGCCATAGTCGCGGCCATTGGCGATCTGGCGGCCGGTGCGGTAGTCGCGGCCGAGATAACCGCCGCCATAGCCGTTCTGATAGTTGCCCTCGCGGTCGCGGTACAGCGCTCCGCCACCGCGATAACCACCGCCGTTCAGCATCTGGCCGATGACGAAGCCGGTCAGCAGGGGCGTGAAGAACGATCCGCCCGAGCTGTTCTGGCGGCACTGTTCCGGGCCCCACTGACCTTCGCACTCCTCGCGCGTGGCATAACGGGGCGCGGTCTGCTCGGCCTGTTTGGCGGCATTGGCATACCCCGCGTCGCATTCGGTATCGGAGATGTCATTGGCGGCCTTGCACTCGTCCAGCGAGGTATAGGCCAGGGCCGGTTCGGGCGGCGGAGCGGCGACCTGGGGTGCGCCACAGGCGGCCAGCGAGAAGCTGGCCGTGGCCATCAGGCTGGTGACCTGCAGGGTGCGCGACCGCTTCAGGCGGCGCATGGTGGTGGTCTCTGCGGGGGTCCGGGCGTCGGTCATGGTCGCACTCACGTCGTCATGCAGGCGGCGTTCAGCAAGCCGACGCAGATGGAAATGGAGGCCAGATAGACACCGGCGGCCATCTCTCCCGCCTCGATCCGGCTGGCCAGGGCCTTGTAGAGCACGCGGCTGACCACCAGGAAGGCGAGGATCTGGATCACCCCGGCCAGCAGGGCCCAGGCCGCGAACTCCGGCAGGCTGACCGTGTGCGACAGGGCCGAGGCCAGGGGCAGGACATAGCCGACCAGGGCACCGGCCAGGCCGACGGCGGCCGCCGTATTGCCTTGCCGGATCAGGTCGCGCTCATGATAGGGCGTGACGATCTGGTAGATGAATTTGAAGGCCGAGAAGAAGGCGATCGCCGCTACGAAAGCGATGATGAAGGCCGTGGCCCCGGTCTGGAAGGCGAACCAGTCGAACATTGTATGGGTTTCCTAGGCCGTGAACTCGGCCATCTCGAGGGGGATGCCGATCATGATCTCGTGGCTGATGTCGGCGGATTTTCCGGGGGCCTTCTCGGGCTCCATCTCCAGCGCCAGCATCAGCTCGCGCCCGCCGGCCAGATCGCGCGCATAAAGCATGCAGGTCTGGAAGATGCGGGCATAGGGGACGGTCGCCGTGCGGCTGTCCCAGATCGTCTCCCACAGGGTCACGGGCGGCTGGCGGGCATCGCTCTCGGAGAACCAGAACCGGGGATAGGAGGGCAGGTCTTCGGCTGTGCCGTCGAACACGGGCTCGCTCAGCCGGTCGGTCCATATCCGCCGCTCGCGCGGACCAGGGGGATAGGCGCTGGTCCAGGGCATGAAGAGCGAGAAGTCATAGGCCTCCGCCCCTGTGGCGTCGTCGCTCATGGCCTGAAGCATGACGTGGTCGTCGGTATAGAAGCGGTGGACGTGCTGGCCGCTGTCCAGGGCGATCGTGCCCTGGGCGGTGATCTCCAGCGCGTCGGTGTCCAGGTTGAAGACCGTCTCGGGCTGCAGCCGACGCCAGGCGAGAGGATCCAGCGACACGGTTCGTCCCACGGTCATGTTGCGAACGACCGCCAATCGATTGGCGGGTTCCGCCGCCGGCTGTCCGCCGAAGAGACGCTTGAACATGGGAGTGTCCTTACGCGAGATCCCATCGGTCAGGAAGGCTGGGGCCATAACCGGAATTCGCACCTCGCTTGCAGAACGTCAAGCGTTCATGTTACGCGTTACATGCAACATGGCGACCCCTGAGAACATTTCTGCCAGTCCGGGCACCGACCGCATCCGCGCCTGGCGACAGGCGCGGCGCGACGCGGGTATGGTGAAGCTGGAGTTCTGGGTTCCCCGGGGTTGCCGCGACGATGTCCGCGCCGCAGTGCACGCCATCATTACAGATTCCACACGCGGACCCGCGCTTGCACCGCGCCGCCCACGCCCCACCTCAAGACCATCAACCGGAGCCGAACCTCACATGGACGCCGTCATCGAAACCGCCTGGACCGTGCCGACCATCAAGGCGGCGCTGGAAGACTCAGCCCTGGTGCGCGAGGGCGAGCTGACCGCCCGGGTGCTGGAGGGGGCCGATCCGGTCCTGCTGGTCTCCATGCAGGAATACGGCGATCTGCCGATCTATCTCAGTGTCGGGGGCTCGCAGATCGTGGTCTCGGTCCTGCTGTGGCCGGTCTCGGAACAGGCGGACACTGCCCGCTTCAACGAATTCCTGCTGAAGGCCCAGCGCGTCGTGCCCCTGTCGAACTTCGCCATCACCTCGGTCGGCGATCAGGATGTCTATGAGCTGATGGGCGAGCTGGCCTCAAAGACGACGCTACAGACCATATTGATCGAGCTGCGCACCCTGGCCGAGAACGCCATCGACGCGACCGCCCTGCGCGAAACCTTTGGCCAAGCCGCCTGAACCGGAGACACCGACATGTCCATGCTCACCAAACTCTCCGCCCTGTTCCGCGGCACCGCCCATGACGCGGCCCAGTCCGTCGTCGACCAGAACGCCCTGAAGATTCTCGACCAGGAAATCCGCGACGCCGATACCTCACAGGGCAAGGCCCGCGATGACCTCGCCGGTCTGGTCGCGCGCCGCCGCATGGCCGAAAGCGAAATGGCCTCGTTCCGTGACCAGATCGTCAAATATGAAAGCTCGACCCGCGCCGCCCTGGGCCAGGGCAAGACCGATCTGGCCCGCGAAGTCGCCGGACGCATTGCCGAGCTGGAATCCGAGATCGCCACGCGCGAGCCGGTGATCGAGAACATGAAACAGGCCGAGGCGCGCTTGCGCACCGCCATCGCCTCGACCGACCAGAAGATCGAGACCCTGCGTCGCGAGATCGACATCGTGAAGGTCAACGAAAGCGTCCAGCGGGCCCAGACCTCCGTCGCCCTGCAATCCGCCGGTGCCCAGTCCCGCATCGGCTCGGCCGCCGACAGCCTGCAGCGCATCAAGCAGCGCCAGGCGGTGCAGGAAGAACGCCTTCGAGTCGGTCAGGAGTTCGAGGACAAGCGGACCGGTGCCGATCTGGACGCCAAGCTGAAGGAGGCGGGCATCCTGCCGGGCCATTCGTCGGCGGATGACGTGCTGGCCCGTCTGACCCAGGCCGAGGTGACGGTCGTCACGCCGCGCATCGGCCAGTCGACGCCGGGCGAGAAGGAGCCGGGCTGACCGCCCGACACCATGAAACGCATCACGCTTCCCGAACGTCCCGACTGGCAGACCCGGGCCGAAGGGCTGGGGTTCACCTGGCACCACGACTCGGGCGAGCCCTACTGGGACGATGCCGCGGCGTATGAATTCTCGCTGGCCGAGATCGAGGACGGGCTGGAGGCTCCGACGGCCGAACTGCATCAGATGTGCCTGGATCTCGTCGATGAGACGGTAAAGTCCGAGCGGCTGATGGGACTGCTGGAGATTCCGGAAAAGCTCCGGGATTATGTCGCCGACAGCTGGAAGCGGGGCGACCCGTCGCTGTATGGGCGGTTCGATTTCGCCTACGACGGCAAGGGGTCCGCCAGGCTTTATGAGTACAACGCCGACACCCCGACCTCGGTCTATGAGAGCGCCGTGTTCCAGTGGCTGTGGCTGGAGGAGCGGATCGCGGATGGCTCGATCCCGGCCGACTCGGATCAGTTCAACAGTCTGCACGAGGCGTTGATCGCCCGGTTCCGGGCCATCTTCCCGATGGGCGGATTCGTGCATTTCGCATCCGACCCGGACTTCGTCGAGGATCGCCAGACCGTGCGCTTCCTTGAGGATCTGGCCAGACAGGCCGGGCTGGACCCGAAATTCGTGGCCATCGGCGACATCGGGCTGAATGCCGACGGTCGGTTCGTGGACGAGCAGAACTGGCTGATCCAGGCGATGTTCAAGCTCTATCCCTGGGAACAGATGTTGCGCGACGACTATGCCGAGCCGCTGCCGACGGCCGAGATCACCGTGCTGGAGCCCGCCTGGAAATCGATCCTGTCCAACAAGGGCATCCTGCCGCTGCTGTGGGAGCGGCATGGCGGCCATCCCAACCTGCTGGAGTCGTATTTCGAGGACGATGCGAAGGCGTCGGCCCTGTCAGCGGCGCACGTCCGAAAGCCACTGTTCTCCCGCGAGGGGGCCAACATCGACATCGTCGAGGCGGGCCGCACCGAGAGTGGTCTGGACGGCGGCTATAGCGGCCGGGCGATCCTGCAGGCCGTGCATGAAGCGCCTGTATTCGATGGCCGGCACGTGATTGTCGGATCCTGGGTCGTGGGTGACCAACCGGCCGGTATCGGTCTGCGCGAAGATGCGGGCCGGATCACCAGCAACCGCTCGCGCTTCGTGCCGCACCTGATCCGCGACTGACCCCGTCCCGCGACCGATGCCGGTCGCGGGACGGGTCGGCTCAGCCCGCGCGCCGCTGGAAGATGGCGGCCAGCGCCAGCATCCGCGCCTTGCTGGCACCCGTTTCCGTCTCCGCCGCTGCCGTAAGCCCCGTGGCCAGGGCCGTAGCAGCCTGGCGGTTCGCACGCGCACCGGCACGCCACTGATCCACCGCCGCCCTGGCCTGAACGAGAAGGGCCGCCGTGTCGTTCGCCGATGCAGCGCTAAGGTCGGCCTCGATCGATGCCATGATCTGAGGTGTGATGCGGCCGTCGGAGAGCGGTGCGATCTGAGCCAGTGTCATCGCCTCGATCTGAGGCAGGAACGGAGCCGACGACAGGGGCGGAATGTGCTTGTCCACGATTGCCCGTCCCTGCGGGTTGGCCAGCAGGTCCTTGATCGAACTGTCGATGGTCACGGGTGCCGCGACCGGAACACGCGCGATCTGGTCGAGATAGGCGGTGGCGACGTCGGGACTGTCGGCCCACTCGACCCTTTCCTGGGTCTGCGGGTTGATGACGTCGTCGCTGACGGCCTCGGCCGCTGCAATCTCGGCGGCGGACAGATATTCGCCGGGGACCAGTTTCAGCACGTCCAGACCGCGCGCGATCTCGCTGGCGTAGATTCGGCCGTTCATCCAGTAGGCTGACCATTCACCGCCGACCACCAGTCGCTCGGCCTCGATCGGACCCCGGTCGAAAAAGGCGATTTCGATGGGCTTCGACGGATCGGAGAAGTCCATGATGGAGATACCCCCCTGGTACCAGGCCTGGACCATCAGGTCGCGGCCGGGTACCGGAATCAGAGAGCCGTTGTGGGCGACGCAGTTCTCGGTCGCGCCCTGCGGGGCGGGCAGCTTGTGGAAGGTCTGACCTTTCAGCTTATCGTCTTCGATGGTGGCGACCAGGTTGGCACCCCAGTTGGCGGGCGAGTCCGCCGTGCAACGCGCGCCGATGCCACCGCCCCACTCGTCGGTGAAGATGACCTTGTCGCCGGCGTTGCTGAAGGTCGCCGAGTGCCAGTAGGCCATGTCCGGATCGAACATCTCGGAGATGCGCGTCGGGTTCTCGGGATCGGAGATGTCCAGCAGGAGGCCGTTGCCGCTGCAGGCCCCGGCCGCGCGGTTGATGGCCGGATAGACGGTGATGTCGTGGCACTGGTCGGTCTGGGCCGTCCGCTGGCTGGCCACCCCGGACGCGCCGCCGCCCCACAGGCCAGCGATCGCTCCGGTGGTGCGGTCGGCGAAGATTCGGGGCCGGTTCACGATCGCAGCGTCTTCCGGACGGTCCAGCGGCACCTTGATGACATCGATGGAAAACAGGGCCGTGTCAGGGTTGGTGCCGGGCGCCCCGCCGCTGCAGGACGACAGCTCTGCCGTCGGCCGCACGTCTGCGGTGCCCGAGTTGTAGATATAGAGCACGTTCCTGTCCGCAGGATCCGGCACCAGGGTATGGGTGTGCGAACCCCGGCAGGTCTGGACCGCCGCGATCTGGCGCGGGTTGGAGATGTCGCTGATGTCGAAGATGCGGATGCCGCGGAAGCGCTCGGCATTGACGTTGCCCTCGGCGTCCGAGGTGCCGCAGTCCAGACGGGCGCGGTTCTGCTCGACCGACATGAACAGCAGATTGCCGTGGATCGACAGATCGCCCTGACCACCGGGGCAGACAACCGACAGGATCAGTTTGGGATCGCCTTCGCCGGTTACGTCATAGGCGTTGAAACCGTGGAAGTTGCCGACGAATAGCCGACCATTGGACATCGCCATGTCGGTGTTGGCCAGGGCCAGGGGGCTGAAGCGCGGCTTGGGCGCATCCGGGGCAGGCGGGCCCGGAGGCGGCGATCCGGGGGCCGGACGCGGAGTCGGGGCGAACAGGGCGTCCGGATCGAAGAAGCCGGGCGGCGGCGCCACCGAGTGTTCCAGCGCAAGGCCCGAGGCCGCTTCGCCGGCATCGCGCAGACCGGGCGACAGCGTCGTGCGGGCATCGGGCACCAGGGTCTGGATCTGGGCCAGGGCCGGTGCCGCGGTCACGAACAGGGCCAGGGCGGCAACGGAGGAAAGCAGGGGTCTACGCAGGGTCATGGCCGTTTCCTTCGGGTATCGGGGTTCAGAGTTCAGACAGAATGGACTGCATGCGCAGAATTTCGGCGGACTGGTCCGCGACGACCGAGTTGGAGAAGTCCGACAGCATGGGATCCTGCGCGGCATCGGGTTGGGCCATCAAGGTATCGACCATGTCGAGCGCGCCCTGATGATGCTGGATCATGCCCTGAAGAAACAGGCGGTCGAAAGCCTGGCCCCGGGCGGCGGCCAGGGCCTGCATCTGATGGGGCGTCAGCATGCCGGGCATCAGAGCCGTATCGCCCGCGGCCGCCATCGGCATGGCGTGGTTCATGCCTGCCATGTGTCCGGCGTGCATATCGGCCATAACCAGCGGCTGCCCACGATCGGTCAGCCAGTTACGCATCAGCTCCATCTCGGCCTGCTGGCTCAGGGCGATGCGCTGGCCCAGCAGCTTGATTTGCGGGCTGGACCCGTGTGCCTGTAGCAGCTCGACCATCTCCACCGCCTGGGCGTGGTGGACCAGCATATGCTGCAGGAACTCGACGTCGCCCGTGGTGAAGCTGGTCCGGCTCAGTTCCACCGCCTGCGTTGCCGTGATCGTCCGTGACGCAGCGCCCGGTGCGCCGGGATGGAAGATCGGCGGCGTTTGCGCGGCCTGGGGGACTTCGAGCAGGCCCGCCAGCACAAGCGCGAAAAGCGGGTTCAAGATCATGCCACTCCCGTCATCCGGGCGACCCGGAACGATCCCAGACTAGGAGCGGGGAGCGGGACGGGGCAAGCCGCAATTTCACCGTCACATGACCGCGCCGAGCCGCCACGGCTGAATTTCGTCCTCGCCGAAGCCAAGGGCCTCGCTCCGGGACGGCTCGCCCGAGGCCGTGCGGATCATCAAATCCAGAATGCGCTCGCCCATTTCCGGGATCGAAACCCCGGCCGACAGGATCTCTCCGCAGTCCAGATCCATGTCGTCGGCCATCCGCCGGTACATGGCCGTATTGGTCGCCAGCTTCAGGCTGGGTGCGGGTTTGGCGCCGAAGACCGATCCCCGGCCGGTCGTGAAACAGATCAGATTGGCCCCGCCCGCGATCTGGCCTGTGGCCGAGACGGGGTCGTATCCGGGCGTGTCCATGAAGACGAGGCCGGGCGCGGTCACCGCCTCGGCATAGTTGTAGACGGCGTTCAACGGCGACGACCCCGCCTTGGCCACCGCTCCCAGAGACTTCTCCAGAATGGTCGTCAGCCCGCCAGCCTTGTTCCCGGCCGAGGGATTGTTGTCCATGGACCCGCCGGTCGCGGCGACATGACGCTCCCACCAGCCGATGCGCCCCATCAACCGCTCGGTCACGGAGGGATCGGCCGCGCGGCGCGTCAGCAGATGTTCCGCGCCATAAATCTCGGGTGTCTCGCTCAGGATCGCGGTGCCGCCCTGTGCGACCAGCAGGTCTACGGCGTGACCCAGGGCCGGATTGGCCGTCACGCCGGAATAGCCGTCCGAGCCTCCGCATTGCAGGCCGACGACCAGGCCGGACAGCGGTTGAGGCATCCGGGTCAGGGTATCGGCCGCCTCCGCCATGGCCATCATGCGCTCGATCCCGGCCGCGATGGTGGCGGATGTACCGCCCTCGCCCTGGATGGTCATGGTGGACAGGGTGTCGCCGGATGCCAGGCCTTCGGCCTCGGTCAGGCCGGACAGCTGGTTGGTCTCGCACCCCAGACCCAGCATCAGCACGCCCGCGACGTTCGGATGTTGCGCATAGCCCGCCAGGGTGCGGCGCAGGACGTCCATCGCCTCGCCCGAGGACTCCATCGCGCAGCCGGAGCCATGGGTCACGGCCACGACGCCGTCGATGTTGGCAAAGCCGTCGCCCAGCCGCGACTCGACCTCGCGCGCGATCCTGCGGGCCACCATGGCTGAACAGTTCACCGAGGTGACGACGGCCAGATAGTTGCGGGTGCCGACCCGACCGTCGGGGCGGAGATATCCCTCGAAGGTGCGATGCGCCGGGGCCGTGACAGTCGCGGGACTCGCTTCATGGGCTCTGACGCGCATCGTGACCTCGCCCATGCCGAGATTGTGGACATGAACCCAGTCTCCGGTCCGCACGGCCGCCGTCGTCGCGCCGATGACCTGACCATATTTCCGGACGGGCGTTCCGGGCACCATGTCGCGCAGGGCCACCTTGTGTCCGGCCGGGATCGTCTCGTTGACGACGACGCTGTCCAGTAAGGTCTCGCCGGCCTCCAGCGCGCGGACGCAGACGGCGACGTCGTCGTCCCGATTCAGGCGAAGGGCGGCGAGGGACGTGAGCTCAGTCAAGATCATGCGTCAGGATATCGAGTCGCGCGCTTGAGGGCGACTGCTCAATGAAAGTCCCTGGAGTTGGGCAGGACGCGGACATCGCGAGGGTGACGGCCGGTCGGGTGGCGCGGGGGCTGGGGGCGGACGATCTCGTCGGCGCGCGACAGCTGGATGTCCACCTCATGATCTTCGGACAGGCGGGCCAGTTCGGCGGACCGGTCGATGACACGCCGCGCCACGACGTGGACCACACCCTCCGGGCTTTTCTCTAGCACACCCTCGACCTCCATCAGGCGGGCCCCCATGACCTCGCGGCGGAACTGTTCGAACATCCGGGCCCACAGGACGACGTTGGCGATGCCGGTCTCGTCCTCCAGGGTGACGAAGATGGCGTTGCCCTTGCCGGGGCGCTGGCGCACCAGAACGACGCCCGCGACCCGCACCGTCGATCCGCCGCGCCGGGCCAGGGTGTCGGCACAGGTCACCACCCGCCCGGCCGCGAAGACGGGACGCAGGATGGCCATGGGGTGGGCCTTCAGCGACAGGCGGAAGGTCTGGTAGTCGGCCGCGACATGCTCGCCCAGTCGCATCGACGGCAGCTGCGCGTCAGGCTCTACCCCCAGCTCGCGGGCCCCGCGCTCGCGCGCCTCGGCCGCTGCGAACAGGGGCAGGGCGTCGTCGTCGGGCAGTCTCCGTGCCGCCCACAGCGCCTCGCGCCGGTCCAGGCCCATGGAGCGGAAGGCGTCGGCGTCGGCCAGCTTGCGGATCGCGGCACCCGGCAGGCCCCCGCGCCGCGCCAGGGTCTCCAGATCGGTAATGGCCGGATCACGCGCCGCGACCAGGGCCGTCGCCCAGTCCTCGCGAAAGCCGTCGATCTGGCGAAGTCCCAGCCGCAGGGCCAGACGACCGGCCGGTCCTTCCAGGCTGTTGTCCCAAAGGCTGTGCGAGACGTCGATCGGCCGCGTCTCGACGCCGTGTTCCTGCGCGTCACGCACGATCTGGGCAGGGGCATAGAAGCCCATCGGCTGGCTGTTCAGCAGGGCGCAGGCGAAGGCAGCCGGGTGGTGATGCTTGATCCAGGACGAGATGTAGACCAGCAGGGCGAAGGACGCGGCGTGGCTTTCGGGAAATCCATAGGATCCGAACCCCTTGATCTGATCGAAGCAGCGCCGGGCGAAGGCGGGGTCATAACCTCGCTCGATCATGCGGCCGACCATCCGGTGTTCATAGGTGTGCAGGGTGCCGTCGCCCCGGAAGGTGCCCATGGCCTTGCGCAGGCCGTTGGCCTCCTTGTCGGTGAACTCGGCCGCGACCATGGCGACCTTCATCGCCTGTTCCTGGAACAGCGGCACGCCCAGGGTCTTTTCCAGCACGACCTTCAGCTCGTTCGCAGGATAGTCAGGCCCCGGCCGGGAATAGTCCGGCTCTTCCAGCCCGTTGCGACGCCGCAGATAGGGGTGGACCATGTCGCCCTGGATCGGGCCGGGCCGGACGATGGCGACCTGGATGACCAGATCATAGAGCCTGCGCGGCTTCAGACGGGGCAGCATGTTGATCTGGGCCCGGCTCTCCACCTGAAAAACACCGATGGAATCGCCCCGGCAGAGCATGTCGTAGACCGCCGGATCGTCCTGCGGGACCGATGCCAGGTCGTGATCCACCCCGCTGTGTTCGCGCATCAGGTCGAAGGCCTTCCGGATGCAGGTCAGCATGCCCAACGCCAGTACATCGACCTTCATCAGGCGAAGCTCGTCGATGTCGTCCTTGTCCCATTCGATGAAGGTGCGGTCGGGCATGGCCGCGTTGCCGATCGGCACCATCTCGTCCAGCCGGTCCTGGGTCAGGATGAAGCCGCCGACGTGCTGGGACAGGTGGCGCGGGTGGTTCAGCAGCCGCATGGCCATGGCGACCGCGCGCCGGATCATGGGGTTGGTGGCGTCCAGCCCCGCCTGTTCGACGTGGCGTTCGCTCATTTCCGACCCCCAGCTGCCCCACTGGCTGCCGGCCAGGCGGGCGGTCACGTCCTCGGTCAGGCCCAGGACCTTTCCGACCTCGCGGATGGCGCTCTTGGGCCGATAGCGGATGACGGTGCCGGCGATACCCGCGCGGTGACGGCCATAGCGGTCGTAGATGTGCTGGATGATTTCCTCGCGCCGCTCGTGCTCGAAATCCACATCGATGTCGGGCGGCTCGCCCCGATCCTCTGACAGAAAGCGCTCGAACAGAAGGTCGGATTCCATCGGGTTCACAGAGGTGATGCCCAGCACGTAACAGACCGCCGAGTTGGCCGCCGAACCACGGCCCTGGCACAGGATGCCCTTGTCGCGCGCCACCCGTACGATGTCGTAGATGGTCAGGAAATAGGGGGCGAAGGCGGCCTTCCTGATGAAGGCCAGTTCCTTGACCAGCAGGTCGCGGACCTTCCCGGGCACCCCGTCGGGATAGCGACGGTCCGCATGTTTCCAGGTCAGGTCCTCCAGCCAGGCCTGGGCCTCCCAGCCCGGGGGGACGGGTTCCTCAGGGTACTGATAGCGCAGCTGTTCAAGGTCGAACCCGACGCGCGCCAGAAACGCCTGGGTCTGGGCCACGGCCTCGGGCGCATCACGAAACAGGCGTGCCATTTCCTCCGGGGATTTCAGGTGCCGCTCGGCATTGGCGTTCAGCAGACGCCCGGCCGTCTCGATGGTCACGCCTTCGCGGATGCAGGTGACGACGTCCTGCAGGTCGCGCTGTTCCGCGTCGTGATACAGCACGTCGTTGACGGCCAGCAGGGGAAGGCTGGCCCTTTCGGCCAGGGCCTTCAGGCGAGCCAGACGACGGCGGTCGTCGCCGCCGCGCCCCATGACGGCCCCCAGCCAGGTCGATCCGGGGGCGGCCGCCCCGACCTGATCCAGAACGGCCGCCAGCCGGTCCGGCCGCCGGTCCGGCATGACGATCAGCAGCAGGTCTTCGGGGGCGGCCAGCAGGTCCCGCAGGCCGATCTCGCACTGCCCCTTGAGGGCCCTACGATTGCCAAGGGTCAGCAGGCGGGTCAGCCGTCCCCATCCGGCGCGGGTCCCGGGATAGGCGACGATGTCGGGCGTCCCGTCGTTGAAGACCAGGCGCGCGCCGGTCGCCAGCCTGAAGCGGGCGGCGCGTCGCCTGACCTCCTCCGACAGGGCCGGGTCGTTGGCGGGGTCCTCGACATAGGTGACCTCGCCGGGCCCCGATCCCTCGCGCATCACGTCGGGCGGCGACAGTCCGTCCTCCCGCAGGGCTTTCAGGGCGCTCCAGGCCCGGACGACCCCGGCCACGGTGTTGCGATCCGCCAGACCCAGGCCGGAATGGCCACGCAGGATCGCTGTCGCCACCAGCTCCTTGGGATGGGATGCCCCTCTCAGGAACGAGAAATTGCTGGCGGATGCCAGTTCGGCATAGTCGCCGGGGGGATCGAGACGGCTCATGCGAACAGGCCGTGGATGAACCAGCGGGGTTCCGGTGTCTGGCCGTACAGACCCTGGCGGAACAGCCAGAAGCGACGGCCCTCGGTGTCCTCGACCCGGTAGTAGTCGCGGGTGCGCTGGTCGGGGGCGCGCCACCATTCGCCGGCGATGCGCTCGGGGCCCTCTGACCGGACGACCTGGTGCAGCACCCGCCGCCAGCGAAAACGCAGGGGCGAGCCGTCGGGCACCTCGGCCAGGGTCTCGACCGGCTGGGGCGGGTCGAACATCTGAAAGGGGCGCAGCGGCGGATCCTCGGGGTCGGGCTCGGGCCATTCGGCTTCGGGCCCGGCCATCCCGGAGGGGAGCAGGCGTGACGCCCGTTCGGGCATGTGCGAGCCGAAGGGCTGGAAGCACAGCACGGACCCGGGGCCCAGCCGCGCCGCCAGCCGGTCGATCAGGTGTCCGACCTGCTCGGTGCCGGGCCGCTCGCCCTCCATGCTGTCCTGTGTCGGGGCGACGGGTTCGGTCCAGGGCACCGCCAGACGAATCTGGTCGAAGCCGAAACCCGGATCCAGCGGATGGGTCAGCGCCCCCAGACGCTCCCTGAACAGGCGCTGCAGGGCTGCGGGATCGCGGCTCGGCTGACCGGTTCGGATCGAGATGCGGCGGACGTGGCCATCCAGGCGATAGAAGAAGACCTCGAAGGCGCGACCGCCCTGGCCCCTCTGGTCCAGCTGGTCGACGGCGTCGGCCACCAGGTCCTGGAACACCCGCTCCACATCGTCCTGGGTCACGATGGGCTCGACCAGGATGCGATCGACGACGCAGGCGGGGACCGGGCGATGCGGTGTTATGCGCACATCCTCGTCGCCCAGCACCCTCGCCAGACGGGCGGGAAAGTCGGTCCCGAACCGGGCGGCCATCGGGGCACGGGGGCGGTCGTCCAGATCGGACAGCCGTTTCAGTCCCGCGCGGCGCAGGGCGCGTTCGTCGGGCCCGGCCAGTTCCAGCGCGGCGACCGACAGGCGACGGACGGCGGCGCGGGCGTCCTGTCCGGCGAACAGGCCGCCGGGGCCGAACCGCGCCAGGGCCCGGGCCGACTGGGGTGTATCAGCCATGGCCCAGCGCAGGCTCAGTCCGACCCCTGTGGCGCGCCGCCGGACCGAGCGGATCAATCCGGCCTCGTCGCCGAACAGATGGGCGCAGCCGGTCACGTCCAGCATCAGGCCGTGGGGCGGGTCCAGGGCGATCAGGGGGGTGAACCGCCCGAAATCCTTCAGTACTCGCCGCAGCAAGGTGGCATCGGCATCCGGGTCGTCGGCGACGGTACGCAGCTCGGGTGTCCGTGCCCGCGCATCGGCCAGGGTCATGCCGGGGGACAGGCCCAGCCGGGACGCGGCCGGATCGATCGCCGCCAGCCGCAGCGCACCCTTGACCTTCTCGACCATGACGACCGGTCGGGGATCAGCGGCATCAGGCGACGCGGCTTTCGCCTGTTCCCCACGTTGCAGGCGTTCGCTCGGCAGCCAGGGGAACCACAGCGCCAGATACCGGCGACCGTTCGAGGAAGGCCCGGCGTTCACGGTCCCACTCCATGATCCACGTGCGGGGTTCGACCCCACCGCGGTGACGCAGCAGGGTCGCGGAAAAAGACGGTCGGCCCGGCGCTCCGGCTTCGAGGGGGGTGGAGGGGGCCGCGCCCACGGACCACCGGGTCAGGGCCGCGCTGGGGGCCGGGACCGCGCCGGCCCGCGCCAGGAACAGGGTCGCGGTTCCCGCCTGCGCGGCCAGCGACAGACGCCGGCTGGCGGTCAGGGTCATGGCCCTGGCCTCGCCCCAGGCGCTCAGCAGCACCGCGCCGACCGCCGGGCTGCGCAAGGCCTCCTCGCCCACGGCCAGCAGGGTCTGGATGTCGCTGGCGCGGACCAGAAGCACATCCTTTGGCCGAACCCCCATTTCATGCAGGCCCGGTCCATGCGGTGTGCCGGTCTCGGTCTCCACCAGACGGTGGATGGCCCAGACGATCGGTCGCCCGCCCGCCGCCCTGACGGCCAGCCCCAGCCCGAAGGCGTTCAGCGCCACGGCATCGGCGGGTGTACCGGCATAAAGGTCGTGAACGGCGCGAGGATCCAGCCTGTCCAGCAGGCCCTGATCGCCCGATGAAAGACCCGCGCGGGCACGGCCGGGCCGCGACCGGTCAAGCCTGGCCAGCCCCGCCCTGAGGGCGACCAGTCGTCGTTCCTTGTCTTCTATGTTCCTCATTTGTTCTATATGCCACCCGACGGGCCGGGAGAGTCAAGCGGCATATGGAACGGGCGATGTCGTTGGGGTGGACGGCTCGCGAACGGTCGATCAGTGGTTGTCGCGGGGATTGCCGAAGCGGTCGATGATGCGGTGGTATTTGAGTGCGGGCTCCAGCACGGCTCCGGTGCTCAACTGCCCGACCGTGGCGCGCTGCATTTCCTGCCAGGGAGTCTGGGAGGGGGGCACCTGGAAGCCGCCCGCCGCCTCGAGCGCCATGCGTCGCTCCGCCAGTTCTGTGTCAGGGATCAGGACATCGACACGGCAGGTGTTCAGATCGACCCGAACGGGATCGCCGGTCCGCAGGAGCGCCAGATTCCCACCCGCCGCCGCCTCCGGAGATGCGTTGAGGATCGACGGCGAGCCTGACGTGCCGGACTGCCGTCCGTCGCCGATACAGGCCAGGGCGTGGATGCCTTCCCGGATCAGGTGCGCGGGCGGGCGCATGTTCACCACCTCGGCCGCCCCCGGATAGCCGATCGGCCCGGCCCCGCGCATGAACAGGACGCTGCGCTCTGTGATGCCGGTCGCCGGATCGTCGATGCGGTGGTGGTAATCCTCGGGTCCATCGAAGACGACGGCGGGGCCCTCAAAGGCGTTCGGGTCGGCGGGGTTGGACAGGTAGCGCTCGCGGAACTCGGCGGCGATGACGCTGGTCTTCATGATGGCGCTGTCGAACAGGTTGCCGGTCAGGACCAGGAAGCCGGCGTCCTCGACCAGCGGGTCGTCCATCGTGCGGATGACGTCGGGCAGCAGGATATCGGCACCCCTGCAGTTGTCACCGATCGTCCGGCCGTTGACGGTCATGGCCTCCTCGCGGATCAGGCCTTTGCTCATCAGCTGGGCGATGACGGCGGGCACGCCCCCGGCCTGATGGAAGTCCTCACCCAGGTATTTGCCGGCGGGTTGCAGATTGACCAGCAGGGGCACCGCGTGGCCGTGGGTCTGCCAGTCCCTGATCGGCAGATCGATGCCGGAATGCCGTGCCAGGGCGGTGATATGGACCGGCGCATTGGTCGATCCGCCGATGGCCGAGTTGACCACGATGGCGTTGTGGAAGGCGTCGGCGGTCAGGATGTCGGAGGGCTTCAGGTCCTCGTGCACCATCTCGACGATGCGCTTGCCGGTCAGATAGGCGACCTGGGGCCGCTCGCGATAGGGGGCCGGGATGGCGGCCGAGCCGGGCAGGGACATGCCCAGGGCTTCGGCCAGGCTGTTCATGGTCGAGGCCGTGCCCATGGTGTTGCAGTAACCGACCGAGGGGGCCGAAGTGGCGACCAGGTCGATGAAACCTTCATAGTCCAGCTCCCCGGCCGCCATCATCTCGCGGGCCTTCCAGATGATGGTGCCCGAACCGATCCGCTCGCCTTTCAGCCAGCCGTTCAGCATCGGTCCGACCGACAGGGCGATGGCGGGAATGTCGACGGTCGCGGCGGCCATCAGGCAGGCGGGCGTGGTCTTGTCGCAGCCGATGGTCAGGACCACGCCATCCAGCGGATAGCCGTACAGCAGCTCGACCAGACCCATGTAGGCGAGGTTGCGGTCCAGGCCTGCCGTCGGCCGCTTGCCGGTTTCCTGGATCGGATGGACCGGAAACTCCATGGCGATACCGCCTGCTTCACGGATGCCTTCGCGAACCCGTTTGGCGAGCTCGATGTGATGGCGGTTGCAGGGCGCGAGGTCCGACCCGGTCTGGGCGATGCCGATGATCGGCTTGCCCGAGCGCAGTTCGTCCAGCGTCAGGCCGTAGTTCAGATAACGCTCGAGATAGAGCGCGGTCATGTCGGGGTTGTCGGGATTGTCGAACCAGGCGCGGGAGCGAAGCGGTCGTCGGGGTGGAGAGATCATCGTGCGCATCCGCCGGAGCGCCCCCGCTTTCGATATCGAACGGCGGCCCCTCAAATAATATCATCATATAAATGATCTCGACCGGTCGCCAGGCTTTTTGGGCCGGGTTCACCCGGCGCAGTCTGCTTTGCGGACGCGGGGGGACCGTATAAAGCGGAATCCATGACGGCCGCCCCTCCTCTCACCAGCCTGTCGACCAGCGCGCGTGGTCCGGGCAAGACGGTGTCGAGCCACGATCAGATCGTTCGCTCGCTGGGCCAGGACATCCTGGCCGGCCGCATCGCGCCGGGAGACAAGTTGCCCGGCGAGGCCGATCTGTTGAACCGGTTCGGAGTGTCGAGAACCGCGCTGCGGGAAGCGCTCAAGACGCTTTCGGCCAAAGGGTTTCTGGTCGTGAAGACCCGGGTCGGGACCAAGGTCACCGATCCCCTGCGGTGGAACCTGTTCGACAGCGAAGTTCTGGCCTGGCAGGTGGCGAACGGCATGGACGCCCGGTTCCGTCGGCATCTGGCGGAGGTCCGGCGCGCGCTGGAACCGGCCGCGGCGGCCCTGGCGGCCCGGCATCGCGGCGTGGAGGACCTGGCCGGAATGCGGGCGGCTGTCGAGGCCATGCGACGCGAGCAGCAGTCGGAACACGGGTTCGCCCAGGCGGATCTGAACCTGCATCTGCGGATCGCTGCGGCGTCCGGAAATCCGCTGATGCGGTCCCTGGCCAGCGTGATCGAGACAGCCCTGCTGGAGGCCTTCACCCTCAGCCCGCCGACCAGAAGCCCCGTCCTGCATCGTGAGACCGTCGATCTTCACGAACGGATCGTGGACCATATCGAGTCCGGGAATGCGTCGGCCGCCGCTGCCGCCATGCTCGCCGTCATCGACGCAGGCTACAGGCGCGTCGAGGCAGAGAAGGACGCCGGCTGAAGGCGTATCGGGGCAACCGCCCGCGCGCGGCCTGTTGCGGATAGAATACGATCAGGACAGGCCGACACGGCGTCGCCACGCCGGATAGTCGTCTCGCAGCAGGCCGGCCGGCCGGTCGCCGTAGTAGCGGTAGCCCATGCGGCGCTCGCGCTCGATCTGCGAGAGTTCGTAATGCACAACGCTGTCGCGGCCGAGGAAGATCGGACGGTTCGTCTCCAGATCGTAGAACCGCGCCCAGAGCGGCGGAGCCTGTGGATCGGCGACCACCTGCAGGTCCGGTTCGTCGTCGGGGGCGGTGACGGTTTGCAGGCGCATACCGTGGATGGCGCTGGCCCTGAACCAGCCGACGGCCCCCTCCACCGCAGCGATGACGGTGGGCGAGGGGTCGGGGATCGACATCAGGAAGCGCGTGATGCCGACGCTCTCGCTGCCCGACAGGGACGGCGGTTCAAACGCGCGGGCCCAGGCGGGTTCAAGCGTGGTTTCGTCATGTTGGGCGCACCAGACGGTCAGGACGCCGTTCTGGCGGACCTGGGTGGCCAGGATCGTCTGGATGCCCCTGGCTACGGCCGCGCCCGCCCGCGCGCGACGGTCGGCATCGACGAACCCATAGGGACCGGATCCGTCCGCGATCTCACGCAGCAGGACCATGATCCTCACCATGGCGTCGTCATTGTAGGTGATGTGCGTGTAGTAGCCCGGCCGCAGCGGATAGAACTGGGGCCAGCCGCCGCTCGGAGACTGGGCCGCTAGGGTGTAATCCAGACCCCGGTCGAATGCCGCGCGATCGGCCGGGCGCTCTCCGGCCGCAATCACCCGCGCCAGAAAGGCCATCGGCAGGGTGGTGCCGTCGTTGTCGAACGTATTCTTCGAACGTTCGTCCACGGGCGTGACGTCGGGCGGCACGGCCAGCGAGGTGTTCTTGGGCCAGCCGCCTTCCGGTGACTGGTGAGCGACGACGCTGTCGGCGATGGCTCGCGCCTCGGCCGTCGCATACCAGTCGGGGTCCCGTCGGGTGATCTGGTCGTTCCAATCGGCCGTCTGGGCCAGGACGGGTGAGGCCAGGGTAGCGGTCAGGGCGATGACGGCCGGCATCCAGCGGCGGGCGATCATGAGCGGTCTCCGATGGAGGCGGCGTCGATCCGCATCGACATGGACAGGGTCTGGCCCGACGTCAGGACCTTGAGGCCGGTGTCCTCCCCGGCGGGGGCATTGTGGGCGTTCGGGCGATGAGTGACCGGCTCGATGCAGACGAAACCGGCGTCATGCGGGGCGTAGATCTGCAGCCAGCGGGCATTGACGGAGGCCGTCACGTGAACCGCATGGTCGGCGTGGCGCAGTCTGGCCTGCCCGGACCAGTCGGCATAGGCGTTGTCCACGAACGGAGCCGCCGTCACGGTCGCGCCCCCGGACCAGTCCATGACACCGGCGGCCGGGATCAGTTTTTCGGGAATCCCGTCGGTGCCGTTCGCCCAGACGCGTGGGGCGGGTGCGGTCAGCACGGTTCCGGGTCCAACGACGAAATAGGGATGCAGGCCCAGACCCGCGGGCATCGGCTCCCGATCCGCATTGGTGATCGAGAGGGTCATCTCCAGTCCGTCCGCATCGAGGCGAAAGCTGTGGGAGGCGGTCCAGACCCAGGGCCAGTCCGGGCTCGCCCCTGCCGAAAGGGCCAGGTCGACGAATTCGGTGCCCCTTCCCAGCACGCTCCACGGCTTCAACCAGCCGACACCGTGCAGGGCATGGGGCTCGAAGCCGGGCGTTGGCGGCAGGGTGACGTCGCGATGCGCGAAAGCGAACGCGCCGCGATCGATCCGGTTGGCATAGGGAACCAATGGAAAGCTTCCGGTCTCGAGCGGCCCTCCTGCACCCTCCGGCGCGGGCCGAAGGATGTCCTGGCCGCGCCAGGTCAGTCGCGTGATCGCAGCCCCTATCTCGGGCCGGACCGACAGCGCCCAGTCGTCCCGCTCCAGCGTGATCACAGCCGCACCCGATGCTGGGGCAGGCCCGGGGTATCGACCCGGACGCGGAACAGACCACCCAGACCCGGCTGCTCTGTCCGCTTGTCGGCGTTGTTCAGCCAGGCGGTGGTGCAATACAGGTCGCGCAGGTCGTCGCCCCCGAAGGCGGCCTTGGTCACCGTCTGGACCGGAAACCGGATGGTCCCGATTCGCTCGCCGCTCGGCGAAAAACGCGCGACGCCCCAGCCATTGAACAGGCCGACGTGCAGCACGCCCTCGGCATCGACGCTGGGCCCGTCCGAGAACCCGTCCGTGGTCTCGGCGAACAGTCGCTTGTTGGTCAGCACCCCGTCCTTATGGTCGAAGGCGAAGATGCGTCGTGTCGTCGTGTCGTGGTGATAGAGGGTGCGCCCGTCGGGGCTCATCGCCGGACCGTTGGTGACGCGATACCCGTCGTCGTGGCGCTCGACCTTGCCGTTGTGAAAGCGATAGAGGGCGCCCGAGACCGTCGCCTCGGTGTCGTCCATCGACCCGAACCACAGCGATCCGTCCGGGGCCACGAAGCCGTCGTTCAGACGGTTTTGGGGACGGTCCTCCTCGACCCGGACGATGAGATCGAATTGACCGCTCTCCGGATCGAACCGGTGCAGGCCGCCCCGCACGCCGCAGACCAGCGAGCCGTCCTCGGCAGGCAGGGCGAAACCCGTCTGCTCGGGCGTTTCCCAGGATGCTTTTGCATCGTCATCGACGCCGTAACGATGGAGTTTGCGACCCTTGATGTCGACGAACCAGACGGCGCGGCGTGGAGCATCCCAGACCGGGCCTTCGCCCAGTTCCGCCCCCAGGTCCCACACCAGTTCCGGCTCCGACATGTCTCAGCTCCAGGAGTAGCTGGTCTTGGTCTGGGTGAAGAATTCGACGGCGGCGAAGCCCTGTTCGCGGGCACCGTAGCTGGAGCCTTTCGAGCCCCCGAACGGCACGTGATAGTCGACGCCCGCCGTCGCCAGATTGACCATGGTCATGCCGGCGCGGGCACGGCGCTGGAAGTCGCGGGCGTGCTTCAGGCTGGTGGTGACGATGCCGGCCGACAGACCGAATTCGGTGCCGTTGGCGACGGACAGGGCCTCCTCGTAATCCTTGACCCGAATGGTTGAGGCGACGGGGCCGAAGACTTCCTCGGTGTTGATGCGCATGGCCGGATCGGTGTCGGCGATCAGGGTCGGCTGGACGTACCAGCCGGGGTTGGCGAGGCTCAGCCGCTCGCCGCCGGTGACGATGCGGCCGCCCGCCGCGCGGGCAATGTCGATGTATCGGTAGCTGGTCTCCATTTGCGCTTCGGACACGGCCGGGCCCATCTGGGTGTCGGGGTCCAGCGCGTCGCCGACCCGCAAGGCCGCGACCCTCTCGGCCAGCAGGGCGACGAACCGGTCGTGGATGGCGTCGGTGATGATCAGGCGGCTGGAGGCTGTGCAACGCTGACCCGTGGCGAAGAACGACCCGTCCAGCGCGATGGCGACCGCGCGTACCAGATCGGCATCGTCCAGCACGATCAGCGGATTCTTGCCGCCCATCTCCAACTGCACCCGCGCCTGACGCTTGACGGCCCCCAGGGCCACGCCGGCACCCACGCTCTGGGATCCGGTGAAGGACAGGCCGTCCACGTCCGGATGATCGACGATGGCCTGGCCCACGCCGCCCCGACCGATCACGAGGTTGAACACACCCGCCGGGACGCCCGCCTCGACGAGGATGTCGGCCAGGGCGGAGGCCGTCGCGGGCGTCGGTCCCGCCGGCTTCATCACCACCGTATTGCCGAACGCCAAGGCGGGCGCGGCCTTCCAGGCCGGGATGGCGATGGGAAAGTTCCAGGGCGTGATCAGGCCATAGACGCCGACCGCCTGACGATAGGTCTGGATCTCCACGCCGGGGCGGACGCTGTCCAGGTTCTGGCCGTGACGGCGCAGGGCCTCGCCGGCGAAATACTTCAGGATACGACCGGCGCGGACAGTCTCGCCGATGCCTTCGGCCAGGGTCTTGCCTTCCTCGCGAGACAGCAGGCGACCCAGCTGCTCGCGTCGCTTCATGACCAGCGTCCCCGCACGGTCCAGCACATCGGAGCGAACCTCGGGCGAGGCCTCTGACCAGGCCGGGAAGGCGGCCCTGGCGGCGGCGACGGCGGCGTCGACCTCGGCCTGACCGCCATCGGGGGTGCGGGCGACGACCTCATTGGTGTTCGATGGATTGTGGCTCTCGCCCGGCCGGGCCACCTCCGCACGCTCGCCGTCAATCAGGTGGCTGAGGTTCAGGGTCTCGGTCATGGCGTATCCTTTGAAGAAGAGACCGGCGACGGGGGAGCGTCGCCGGGGAGGGGGTCGCTCGATCAGCCGGTCATGTCTTCCAGCTCGCGACCCCGGGTCTCCTTAACCCAGACCTGAACGAGGAAGTAGGACACCAGGGCGCTGGCGGCATAGAAGCCGTAGGTCGCGGGCAGGCCCAGTCCCGCCGCCATGGCCGGGAAGCTGACCGAAATGGCGAAGTTGGCGATCCACTGGGCGAACCCGGCCACCGCCAGCGCCGAGCCGCGCATCTGGTTGGGGAACATCTCGCCCAGCATGACCCACATCACCGGACCCCAGCTGAGGTTGAAGAAGACGACATAGGCATTTGCCGCGATCAGGGCGATCAGCCCGACCTGGCCCGGCAGGTGCACCGCGCCGTCGATCGTCTGGGCCTGCGAGAAGCACCATGCGACGATGGCCAGGGTCACGAACATCCCGGCCGAACCGATCAGCAGCAGGGGCTTTCGGCCGATCCTGTCGATGACGGCGACGGCCGCCAGACACGCCAGGATCGACAGGGTGCCCGAGCCGATGTTGATCAGCAGGGCGTCGTTCTCCGAAAAGCCCACCGACTGCCACAGGGTCGCGCCGTAGTAGAAGACGATGTTGATGCCGACCAGTTGCTGGAACACCGCCAGGATCAGTCCGGCCCAGACGATGGGGCGGACCTTGCGGGTGGCGGGGTCCAGCAGGTCGCGGAAGCTGGGCTTGTGGTCGGCGGCCAGCGAGGCGCGGATCTCGGCGACCTTGCGGACTCCGGCCGTCGGGCCGAACAGTTTGGACAGGACCGCCTCGGCCTGGGCGTCGCGATTCTTGACCACGAGGAAACGCGGGCTTTCGGGGATCAACAGCAGGGCGGCCAGATAGATGGCGGCGGGCACGACCTGCAGCCAGAACATCCAGCGCCAGGCAGGGAAGCCCAGCCAGAACGCCGCCGTCGATCCTCCCGCAGTCGCCGCCAGGGCATAGTTGGCGACGAAGGCACCCGTCAGACCGGTGATGATCATGATCTGCTGCACGCTGGACAGCCGACCTCGCATCGAGGCCGGGGTGACCTCCGAGATATAGGCCGGGGTCAGGACGCTGGCCGCCCCGACTCCCAGACCGCCGATGAAGCGGGCGATGATGAAGTGGGCGGAACTGTCGGCGGCACCGGCCCAGACCGCGCTGACGATGAACAGGGCCGCGGCAATCAGCATGACCGTCTTGCGCCCGATCAGGTCGGCCAGACGCCCCGCCGCGAAGGCCCCGAACGCGCAGCCCAGCAGGATGGCCCCGACGTTGAAACCGGTCCCCAGCGCCGACAGGTTGAAGGCGCTCTCCAGCCCGTCCTGGGTGCCGTTGATGACGCCGGAATCGTAGCCGAACATGAAGCCACCGATGGTCGCCACCGCGACGATCAGGGCGATAAACGCCATATTGACCTGATCGGTCCCCGCGATATCGGGTCCTGATCCGCCTGTCGGTCCTGCCATTCTCGTTTCCTCCGTTCCAGGGCTCTGACGGCCCGATTGTTCGCTCAGCGCCAGCCGGCGTCGACGAAATACTCGTGTCCCGTGATGAAACGGGCGTCGTCCGAGGCCAGGAACATCGCGAGCGCCGCGACGTCCGACGGTTCGATCCGGCCCTTCAGGCATTGGGCGGCGACGATTTCGGCCTCGCCCTCGGGTGTGTACCATTTCATCTGGCGGGGTGTTTTCACATTGCCGGGGACGATGCAGGCGACCCGCACGCCATCGACGCCCAGTTCGCGCGCGAGGGCTCGTGTCATGCCCTCGATCCCGGCCTTGGCGGTCTCGTAGATGGACAGGTCGGGCAAACCCAGATGCCAGCTGATCGACCCCAGGTTCAGAATGACGCCTCGACCCCGTTCGCGCATGCCCGGCGCGACGGCCTGGGCGGCGAAATACAGGTGGCGCAGATTCACCCCGATGCGGTCATCCCAATAGGCAGGGGTGACCTCCGCCAGGGTGTGCCGGTCGTCGTTGGCCGCGTTGTTGACCAGCACATCGATGGGGCCGTGTTCGGCGATGATCCCGGCGAGGGTGGTGCGGAGGACCGTCAGCTCCTGCAGATTGCAGACCCGGAACAGCGGCGGCGGACTACAGTCCGCCAGGGCGACGGCGAGGGCCTGGGACTCGGACTCGGCGACGTCGAGAAACACCACCCGCGCGCCTTGCCGCGCGAACCCTTCCGTCAACGCCGCCCCGATGCCGCTGCCGCCGCCGGTTACGACCACGAGGCGGCCTTTCAGCGACGGATAGAGGGCTCCGCTCACAGCAGGCCCCGCCCGGCGAGATTGGCCATCAGGGCAGAGATGCCGAAGGTCCACGGCGGCGCATCCTCACAGGCCGTGACCCGATTTCGCAGCACGCCCAGCCTCGGCGACGACACGCAGACCTCGTCGCCGGTCCTGTGGGTGAATCCCTGACCCGGCGCGTCGCGGTCGTCGATCGGCGCGAACATGGTGCCGAGATAGAGGGCGAAGCCGTCCGGATACTGGTGCGATGACGAACAGGTCTGGGCCGCCAGATCGAGCGGATCGCGGCTGATCAGGCGCATCGACGACTGACCCGACATGACGAACCCGTCCTTGCCCGTAACCGTCAGGGACACGACGGCATTGCGCACGTCCTCGATGCCGTAGGTCTCATCGAACAGCCGGATGAAGGGACCGACGGCCGCCGAGGCATTGTTGTCCTTGGCCTTGCCGAGCAGCAGGGCCGAACGGCCCTCGATGTCGCGCAGGTTCACATCGTTGCCCAGTGTTGCGCCGACGACCGTGCCGGTCGGGTCGCAGACCAGCACGATCTCCGGCTCCGGATTGTTCCAGGCGCTGTCGGAGCGAACCCCGACCTGGTCTCCCCAGCCCACGGTGGCCAGCACCGGGGCCTTGGTGAAGATTTCCGCGTCCTTGCCGATCGCGACTTCGAGATACTGTGACCAGAGCCCTTCCTCGATCAGCACGGACTTCAGGGCCTCGGCCTCGGACGAGCCCGGTTTGACCGCCGACAGATCGGAGCCGACGCGTTCGGCAAGAGCGGCGCGGATCGTCCGGGCCGCGCCAGGGTTCCCCCGAGCGCGTTCCTCGATCACGCGCTCGACCGCAGAGACGGCGAAGGTGACGCCGGAGGCCTTCACGCATTGCAGGTCCAGCGGCGGCAGCAGGCGGGGCAGCGCGGAATCGTCGTTGAGGGGAAGAGCGTCGAGGGGGCCCAGATTGTTGCCGGTCAACGACGCAGTATGACCCCGGGCGATCGCCTGTGCCGTGGTCGGTGCGGTCGCCGAGATGTCGAGCACCTCGCCACGGCGCAGCAGGACGGGTGTTGGACCTTCGGCCAACAGCAGGCGGCCGAGGAAGGACCCTTCGCGCCAGTCTTCGGGCATGTCGTCAATCAGCTTCACGCGCGTCTCCGTCCACATTCTGCCGATGTGGTAGCGATAACATGGATGGCTCTGGTCCAGACTGTCATGCCGGACTCCCTAGCATTCCATTCAAAAGTATTATCATATCATCAGTGAGCGAGAAGCTGTGCGGAGGTGCCGACGAAGATCGGACTTCCCTGTAGTCGGAGGATTTGTCGAATGCTGACGCGACGGACCTGGCTTGTCGGCGCTTCCGCTGCACCGCTTGCGGGCGCGGTGGGTGCGTGGGTGGCACCGCGCGCGGAGCGGGAGGCCGTCATGGACACCATGCGCCGCGCCACGACCTTCATGACCGAGCGTGTGTCGACCCGTGGCGGTTATGTCTGGTCGTATCTGGCGGACCTGTCTCGCCGCTGGGGCGAGATGGAGGCCTGGCCCGGCATGATCTGGACCCAGGCCCCGGGCACGCCGGAGATGGGGCAGATCTTTCTCGACGCCTACCACGCGACGGGCGAGACGCTTTACTACGAGGCGGCCGAGCGCGCCGGCGACGCCCTGATCGCGGGCCAGCATCCCGGCGGGGGCTGGAACTACATCATCGATTTCGACGGCGAGGCGTCGTTGCGTCGCTGGTACGAAACCATCGGCCGCAATGGCTGGCGGCTGGAGGAATTCCAGCACTATTACGGCAACGCGACCTTCGACGACCATGCGACGGTGGAGTGCGGACGATTCCTGCTCCGGCTGCATCGGGAGAAGGGCGAGCCCCGCTTCCTGGCTGCCGTCGACAAGGTCATCGGCTTCGTTCTGGACAGCCAGTATCCGGTCGGCGGCTGGCCGCAGCGTTTCCCGAAGGCGGGCGAGTTCAGCAATCACGGACGCCCCGACTATACCGGACACATCACCCTGAACGACGAGGTCGCCCAGGAGAACATCGACTTCCTGCTGCTGGTGCTCCAGCAACTGGGCCAGGAGCGCGTTCGCGAGCCGTTGGTGCGCGCGATGGAGCTGATGATCGCCTTGCGGCAGCCGCAGCCGACCCCCGGTTGGGCGATGCAGTACACGCCGGATCTGAAGCCGGCACCGGCCCGGACCTATGAGCCCGCCTCGATCACGCCTCACGGCACGGCGGCGGCGGTCAATCAGCTGCTCGACTATTACGAATTGACCGGCGAGCCGAAATATCTGGCGCGGGTCGGCGAGGCGATCGACTGGATCGCCGGCCTCGAACTTCCGCGCGATCAATGGACCGCCGACGGCCGCAATTTTTATCGCAACTACGAGCCGGGCACGGGTCGGCTGATCGCCACCCACCGGCGCGGCTCTAACGCGCAGAACGGGGAATACTGGACCGATTTCGACACCGCAGGCATTCGGCCGGAGAAGCACATCGACGTCGCCCGACTGCGCGCCCGCTATCAACGTGTGCAAGGCCTGACGCCCGAACAGGCGACCCGAAACTCGGTCTTGCTCGGGCGAGGGGAGTCCCTGTTGCCCCCCTATGTCATCACCCAGGCGGTGGGCGGGTCGGACCTGAACGTCACGGCTGCCGCAGCGCGGGCCGACGCTGTCGTCGATCTGATCGCCGGGCTGAACGACGAAGGCTACTGGCCCCAGGAACTTCGCACGACCAGCCATCCCTACCGGGGTGATGGTCCCGCTGAGCCGCCGCCCGGCTTCGTCGATCGCGGCCAGGTCGGCGATGACTGGGACACTTCACCCTTTACCGAGCCGACGGGTCCGACAGGCATTTCCACGGGTCTGTACATCAACAACATGAGCCGCTTGATCGGATATCTGCGTGAGACTGACGCCGCATGAGGCCGTTCAGGTCGGGGCGCACGCATAGCCTCGGGGTGCGCTGCGCGGCGGTCGCCTTGCCTCGGATCGAGGCCGCTTCGTCGAACGACGCGCCGACACTGCCCGCAGCGGCGCTTCCGTCACAGACGCAACTGTCCGACCGGAACACGCCTGGAAGCGCCAGGGTCGTCGATCCGGTCCACAACCCGGACGGCACGATCCGGGCTCTGGCGCTCTTCGTCCGCTGATTTGTTGTCTCAACCGAGGTTCGCCATGCCATCCATCCACCGCCGAGCGGCGCTGTCGAGCCTTCTGGGCGGCGTTGCCCTGACCGCATTTCCGGGCCGTTCGGTTCTGGCCCAGAGCAACGAGGACGCCGCGCCACTGGGCCGTGAATGGGCGCACATGCGATGGGCGCGGGGCATCGAGAACCAGAGGAAGGCCGATCTGGGCGACGGCACCTATCTGAACCCGATCATGTCGGGCGATCACCCCGATCCTTCGATCCTGAAGGACGGCGACGACTACTATATGACCTTCTCGTCGTTCGAATCCGTGCCCGGCATCCACATCTGGCATTCGCGCGATCTGGTGAACTGGCAGCCGGTGGTCGCGGCCCTGACGACCAATATCGGCTCGGTCTGGGCTCCGGAGCTGTGCAAGCACGGAGATCGCTACTATGTCTATATTCCGGCGCGCTTTCCCGACTACCGGTCCAGCTATGTCATCTGGGCGGATGCGATCGAGGGACCCTGGTCCGAGCCGATCGACCTGAAACTGCCCAACCGGATCGATCCCGGCCACATCGTTGGCGAGGATGGCAAGCGCTATCTGTTCCTGAGCGGGGGCGACCGGGTCAGGCTGACCGACGACGGCCTGGCGACCGACGGAGCGCTGGAGCACGTCTACGACCCCTGGCGCTATCCCGACGACTGGATCGTCGAGGGGTTTGCGCCCGAGGGGCCCAAGCTGATGAAGCGGGGCGATTATTTCTACATGATCACGGCCGTGGGTGGCACCGCTGGTCCGCCGACCGGGCATATGGTGATCGCCGCCCGGTCGCGGTCGATCCACGGCCCGTGGGAGAACTGCCCGCACAATCCGATCGTGCGCACCGTGTCCGGGGCCGAGAAATGGTGGTCGCGGGGCCATGCGACCCTGGTCGAGGGACCGGCCGGCGACTGGTACATGGTCTACCACGGCTATGAGAACGCCTACTGGAGCCTGGGGCGCCAGACGTTGCTGGATCCGGTCGAATGGACCGAGGACGGCTGGTTTCGCGCCAGGGGCGGCGATCTGGCGACGCCCCTGCCGATCCCGGCGGGGGGCCAGGCCGTGCCTCACGGCATGGCGCTGTCGGACGACTTCTCGACCGACAAGTTCGGTATCCAGTGGAGCTTCTACGATCCGCAGGCGGATGAGAAATCCCGCCTGACCCGGGCCGACGGGGTGTTGCACATGCGGGCCAAGGGCACGGCCCCCAGCGACTGTTCGCCCCTGACCTTCGTGCAGGGGGATCAGGGCTATGTGCTGGAATGCGAGATCGAGATCGATCCGGCCACGGTCGCCGGTCTGATCTTGTTCTATGATCGCCAGCTGTATGCCGGGCTGGGCTTCGACCCGGCCAGGTTCGTCACCCACCAGTACGGCATCGAGCGGGGTCGGCCCGAGCACGCCTACGGCTCCCGGATGCAGATCCGCCTGACCAACGCCTTCCAGAATGTCTATTTCGACACGTCTGCCGACGGGGTGACCTGGAAGAGGTTTGATCGGGGCATGGAGGTGTCCGGCTATAACCAGAACGTCCGTGGCGGCTTCATGATGCTGCGGCCTGCGATCTATGCGGCCGGGGAGGGCGAGGCCCGTTTCAGGAACTTCAGATACCGCGCCCTGTAGGCGTCCGGTGAGTGGCTTGGCGAAAGAGGGCGGGTCCGCTCCAAATCCATGTTTCGCCAAACGAAAAGGAGCGCCGGTTGAAACCGGCGCTCCCATTCTGATCCATGTCTTCGAGGGACGTCCTAAAAGACGGCGCGGGCACCGATGAAGAACTGACGTCCCGTCGACCCATAGTTGGTGGTCACGCGATCGTCGGCGTAGCCCCAGCGGTTGGTCGTCTGGTTCGTCAGGTTCAGGGCTTCGGCCGTCAGGGTGACGAAATCGGTCAGCTTGTAGGTGACCGAGGCATCCACGTTCAGCGTCTTCTCGCTGCCCAGGAAGTCGTTGACCAGCGGCGAGTCCGAGAAGCCCGGATCGGTCGTGCCCGAGGCGATCGGATACTGGGTCACATAGTCCGCGCGATAGGCCGTCGAGACGCGCGCCGAGAACCTGGGCACTTCGTAGAAGACCGTGAAGTTGAACGCGTCGGGCGATGCGCCGGTGAATGGCCCCACGCCTGTGACCAGCGGAGCCGGTGTCAGAATGTAGTTCAGCTCCGATTCGAGGTGGGTGTAGTTGGCCTGGATGCCCAGGTTTTCGAAATACCAGGGCAGGAAGATCAGGTTCTGCTGATAGTTGACCTCGACGCCGCGGATGTAGCCGCCCGGAGCATCGCGGAACTGACGGATGCCGAACGGGCGATCCGCGTTGATGTAGTCGACCTGGTTCTGGGCCTGCTGACGCGCAGCGGCTGACTGGGTGGTGTCGGCGGCCAGGACTTCGAACTCGGCCCGCAGCTCGGCGATGGCTGTGGCATCCAGAATGGACGACAGGGTGCCGTCACCGACCAGGGTCTGCGGGAAGGATTCCACTTCCTTGTCGAAGATGGCGACCGAGAACAGGGCGTCGGGCTGGAAATACCATTCGAAGCTGAGGTCGTAGTTGGTGGCCGTGAACGGAGCCAGCTTCGGGTTGCCGATCGTGATTGCGCCGCCCGTCGTTGCACCCAGGCCGTTCGGCACGGTGAAGGCCGTGACGCTGGGGGCCAGGTTGCCCAGCAGCGGGCGGGACATGACCTTGGCGACACCCAGCCGGATGATCATGTCGTCGGCGACCTCATAGGCGAGGTTCAGCGACGGCAGGGTGTTGTTGTAGTCGTTGTCTGCGCTGATCGCCCGGCCGCGATTGGTGAAGCCGTTGGAGTCGAGGCCCGTCTGGGCGCGGCGCAGACCGACGTTACCGCGCAGGTCGCGACCGAAGACAGGAACGTTGAAGTCGGCCTGGATGAAATAGCTCAGGTCCGTTTCCTTGATCTCGAAGGTCTGGGCGAAGTTGAACTTCGTCGAGATGCGCCAGTCGTTCCACTTGTTGACGCAGTTGCATTCGAAGTCGAACAGGTTGCGGAAGGCGTCCAGGTCCGGGGCATAGAAGCGCGTGGGTGTTCCGGTCGGCAGGTCGAGGCCCTGGCCGAAGGTGTGCACGGCACCGACCTGACCGATGGTGGCCCCCGCCTCGATGAGGCTGGGGTTCAGCGTCTCGCGTGCCGATTCACGCTGCAGGGCGGTCGTGTAGAAGGTGTAGCGCTTGCGCTGAATCCCGGTCTTGAGCGTCAGATACGGATTGGCGTCCCAGGCGAAGTCGATGTTGCCGCCTTCGTAGTGGTTGTCGACCGTCCGCTGAAAGTAGCGGATTGCCGAGAAGCCCTTGACCACGTCCCAGTTGGCCGGATTGGCCACGTCGAAGCCGAAATTGAGCGATGGCATGTCGCCGCCGCCGCGCGCATCATAGACGAAATAGCCGTCGCCGGCCGCGCCCGAGCCGGAGTTCAGGCGGGTGAACTCGACCAGTGAGCCTTGCGTCTTGTTGACCGAGCGGCTCTCGCCATAGATCGCCCGCATCCGGAACGTGTCGCTGAACTCGTGCTCCAGATTCACCGTGCCTTGCTGGAAGAAGGTCGTGTAGCGCGCCTCGTCCGCGGCGGACCGCATGTCGACGTTGCTCAGCACCAGATAGTCGGCGTTGGCACCCGTCGGGCTCAGCGCCGCATCGATCAGCCGGATTCCCGGCCGACCGATCAGAGCATTGCGCATTCCCAGCCCCAGGGGATCGGCGATGTAACCGCGCGACGATGGGCTGTTGTAGTAGTCGAAGGGTTCCAGGTTGTTCGGGTTGAAGCTGAAGCCCGAAAGCGTTCCAGCGACCGGTGTGGTGCCATAGATCTGTTGACCGCAATCGATACCGGCCAGGATCGCCGTCTCGGCGCGAGCGTTGCAGGTCGCATACAGCGCGCGCCTCTGGGCGGCTGTGCCGGTCGCCGTCGCATTGGCCAGCTGATAGGTTGCCGGGTTGGCTGTGCCCTGGGTGTTGTTGCGGTTCAGGCCGACGGGAACGATCTGGTAGTTGGTCGAGATCTGGTCCAGTTGCGAATAGACGCCGTCGAAGCTGATCGTCGTCCGTTCGCTCGGGCGCCACTGGGCCGAGAAGGTCAGGCCGGTGCGCTCCTGATGCAGGTCCTGCTGGTTCAGCGTCGGCAGGGCCGGGATACGGACCAGCGAGCCGGCCGCGACCGTGCTGCCCGCGGCCGTCCCCGTCGCATTGTTGTTGCGCAGGGTCGAGCCGATCGGGCTGTTGATCAGTGCATAGGCCGTGGGGTTCGAGCCGCGCAGCGCGTCGCAATAGGACTGGTTGGTGATGTTGACGCCGGGGATGACACCGACGATGCCGGGCAGCGTGCCATTGCAGTTGGTACCGGTGGGGGCGGCGAAGCCCTGACGGGTCTGGATCTGACTGCCGGCGGCGATGTTCGGTGTGCCTGCGAAGGTGGCGCCGCGATAGATGTAGTCGGACTGACCGGCCTGGCGCTGATAACTGTCGATCGTCTGGTCGCGACGGTTGAAGGCCGCCGAGGCCAGGATACCGACCTCGCCAATGCCATCGAAATGCCAGCGGTCCGAAACCAGTCCGGCAAAGCGCGGATTGTTGGTCTCGCCATTCTCGTAATAGGCATCCTGCGCCGAGAACGCGAAGCGGCGGTCGGAGTAGTCAAGCGGCCGGCCGGTCTGAAGATCGACCGTGGCCCCCAGCGAGCCTTCTTCCGTTTCGGCCGAAGCGGTCTTCTGGACCTTCAGCGAGTTGAACAATTCGGAGGCGAAGGTGTTGAAGTCGAAGCCGCGGCTGCGGTTCGGGCTATCGCCTGCGATGGAGGCACCGGCCGTCGACAGCGCCTCGACGCCATTCAGACGGACGCGGGTGAAGTCGCTGCCCAGCCCGCGTACGGTGATGGTGCGGCCCTCGCCGTTGTCGCGGTCGATGGACACGCCCGGCAAGCGCTGAAGCGACTCGGCCAGGTTGGCGTCCGGAAAGTCGGCGATGTCCTCGGCGTTGATCGCATCGACCATGACGTTGGCGTTGCGCTTGGTCGCCAGGGCACTGCGCAGCGCACCACGAATACCTGTGACGACCACTTCGTCGACCTCGGACGCCTCGTCCTGCGGTGCAGATGTCGGGGCGGTTTGAGCCCAGACCCCGCTGGAGGTCGCGAGCGTGAACATCAGAACGCCGGCAGAAGCCGCGGTTCGCAGATGACGCAGATGTGCTGTTCTCATAGTCTTCAACCCTCCACCGTTCGGCCCTCTACGGAGCCTGAACCCGGCCCTTCGGCCAATTCACACAGTCGATGATACCGGTGTCAATTTGACATAAACGGCCACTGCGCCCGGCTCCCGATTAGTATGACAAATGTTGGTTGGCAAGGGGCATCGGCCTGAGCCCGGATGTGGTGCGACTTTCTGGTCCCATGTAATCCGCACCGCCGGAAGCGTGAATCATGCCCTCGCTGATTTCCGGAGCCTGATTCACGGCGTCGGCGGAATCGCGAAGCGATTCTACCTCAGCCGATCAGGCTCCGGGCACGCCGTATCACATCGACCCGGGGGCCCCCCGGCCCACGGGTCAGGCTGGCCTCCACACCATAGGCGCGCTTCAGCATCTCGGGCGACAGGGCAGTGGCGGGCGGGTCGTCGGCCAGCACACGTCCGTCGGCCAGGACGATGATGCGGTCCGATAGTCTCAGCGCCATCGACAGGTCGTGCAGCGTGACGACGACGCCGACCCCGTCGTCCGCCAGCCGACGAAAAAGGGCCGCCACATCCAGCTGGTGCGCGGGGTCGAGGCCCGTCAGCGGCTCGTCGGCCAGCAGCCACTCGGGTTCTCCGGCCAGGGCCCGCGCGATCAAGACCTGCGCCCGCTCTCCGCCCGACAGGGTGTCTACGATCCGGTGCTCGAACGCTGTGACATTGGCGGCCATCATGGCCCGGTCGACCGCCGCATGGTCGTCCCGGGCCGGACCTCGCGCTCCGATGAAGGGTGTACGGCCGAGTGCCACCAGTGTCCGCGTGTCGACAGTCCAGGCGATCTCTGGCGTCTGGGGAAGAAAGGCCAGTCGCTTGGCGCGCTCGCGCGCTTTCAGCCCGGTCAGTGGGGCATCGTCCAGCCGGGTGATGCCCGCGGTCGGCTGGCGTAGACCCGCCAGACAGGCGAGTAGCGTCGATTTTCCGGCTCCGTTCGGGCCGACCACGGTGGTGACCTTGCCCGCCGCGATCGACAGGCTGACGTCCGACAGGATCGACCTGTGCCCGATCTTCACGCCCAGCGCAGTGCAGGACAGGACGCTCATGCGATCTTGCTCCTCAGGCGCAGCAGCAGGACAAGGAAAAAGGGCGCGCCCAGGGCCGCCATGGCGACGCCCAGCTTCACCTCGTCCGCCGACGGGGTCAGCCGCACCAGGATGTCGCCCGCCAGCACGATGACCGCGCCTCCGAGAAGGCCAGGCACCAGCAGCGCGCCGGGCCTGGCCCCGACCAGGGGCCGCAGCAGGTGCGGCGTCACCAGGCCGACGAAGCCGATCACCCCGGTCACAGCCACGCTCGCGCCCGCCGCCAGGCCGACGCCCAGCGCCAGGGTCCAGCGCATCCGCGGCATCGAAATGCCCAGGGACCGCGCCCCGACGTCGCCCAGGGTCAGGGCGTCCAGCCCTCGTCCGAGGGTCAGCAGCAGAGCACAGCCGAGCCCGATCAGCGGTGATGCCATCCACACCTCCTCGAAGCTGCAGTCCGCCAGGGAGCCCATCAGCCAGTCGACGATCTCGTTCACCGCCCAGGGATTGGGAGCCAGCGACAGGGCCAGCGATACGCCCGCGCTGGACAGGATGTTCAGGATCGCGCCCGCCAGGATGAAGGTCACCAGACTGGACGCCGAGCCCGACAGCAGCATCAGCACGCCGACCCCGATCAGCGCCCCGCTGATCGCCGCGACCGGCAGAGCCCAGGGCGCGACCGCCGTCACGCCGTAGTAGAGGGTCAGCACGGCACCCAGCGCCGCCATCGAGGACACGCCCAGCACACCCGGATCGGCCAGGGGGTTGCGCGTGTAGCCCTGCAGCACCGCGCCCGACAGCCCGAGGGCCGCACCCACGACGATCCCCAGCAGCGTGCGCGGCAGCCGCAGCTCGAACACGATGGCCCAGCGCGGATCGACATCGGGCTGCAGCCAGGCCTCGAAGGGGACCCAGACGCGTCCCGCCATCAGGCTGATCCCCGACAGGATCACCAGCAGGGCGATCAGCGCCGCATACAGAACGGATCGGTTCACGGGCCTCATCCGAGCCTCGACGTTGCGACCTCGCGGGCGCGCCTCAACGCGGCCGCGGTCTGGATCAGGACCGGCCCGCCGCAGAACAGCAACCGTTCGGGAAAGACCGCCCGGCGCATATCGCTGGCGACGCGCCCGAGCGCAGGATGCTCCATGATCCGTTCGGCCCGGCTCGGCGCGCCCGGCCAGGATTCGCCTGACAGCAGGATCCGGGGCGGATCGGCGATCAGTCTTTCCAGCGGCACATTGCCGGTTCGCGTAAGGCCATAGCGCGTGACGGCATTTTGCAAGCCCGCGCGCCGCATCATCTCGTCCATCAGCGTGCCTGGCCCCGAAGCAAACCCGCCCGGCATGAAGATCAGGGCAGAAGGGGGCGTCGATCCGGGCACCGGAGCGGCGGCGCTGATGGCGGCCTCGATCTGTTTCACCAATGCCTCGCCGCGATCGGCATGTCCGACCAGGGCGGCTACTGTCCGGACCTGCTCCAGGCTCCCGGCGATTGTCTCGGGCACGCCGAACAGGTGGGTGGGAATCTCAAGGCGCCCGAGGGCATTTCGTATGGCCAGCGACGAATACTGGCTGGTCATCACCAGATCGGGCCGGAGAGCGATGACTTCTTCGGCCGTTCCGTAGGTATGGGGCAGGGTTTTCGCGATGTCGGCGATCGTCGATCCATAGGGGTCGCGCGCCCAGTGGCTCAGGGCTGCGATCTGTGACCGGTCTGCGACCCTGACAAGGATGACGTCCAGGCACGGGTTCAGCGAGATGATGCGCTGCGGGCGACCGTCGGCCACCGGCGGGCGCGGTGGGGGCGCGCTGCCACATCCGGCCAGGGCCAGGCCGCCCGCCACCAGAGCTCTCCGGTCCGGGCCCATCAGAGATCGATCCTGGACCGCAGGCGCGCGGACGGGTCGTCCGTATGCGCCCCGTCCAGTCTTCTGCGGTGAGGGATGGGTGCGTGCATCGCCTGGCTAGAAGCGCGCACGCAGGCCGAGGAAGACCCCGCGACCCGCTACGCCATAGTGGCGTGTCGTCTCATAAACCTCATCGCCGACGTTCTCGATCCGGCCGTAAAGCTCCAGCGTCTCGCCGAGCGGATAGGAGGCGCGCAGATCGACCAGGGTGTAGCCCTCCAGACGGGTGGTGTTCGACGCATTGTCGAAGCTGTCGCCCGCGTGCTGCAAGGCTATCGCGGTCGACAGACCGAACGGCCAGACATAGCCGACGGTCAGATTGGCTGCGTCCTTCGGGCGGCGCGCCAGCTGACGCCCCAGGTTGGCACCCGGGGTGCGGTTCTCGGTGTCGGTCCGGGTGTAGTTGGCGGTGATCGTCAACGACCCGATCTCGTAGTCCGCCGCCAGTTCGACGCCGTCCGCCGCTGTCAGGGCGATGTTGCTGTAGTAGCCGAAACGCCGCACGCCGTTGCGGAAGCACTGAGGTGCCGACGCCGGCGTTACCGTGGAGGCGCAGGATATGAAGTCGATCTGATTGGTCGTCTCACGCGAGAAATAGGTCGCGGCAAGGGTCAGGCTGTTGTCCAGCAAGTGCTGTTCGACACCCGCGTCCCAGCCGTCGGCCGCCTCGGGCTGCAAGGTCGTGTTCCCGAAGTCGCTGTACAGCTGGTACAGGCTCGGGGCCTTGAAGCCTTGGCCGAAGCTGGCGCGCAGCACCGTCGAGCCCGCGTTCAACGACCACGCGGCCGCGGCCTGTCCCAGGGTCTTGCCGCCGAAGGTGTCGTGCTCGTCGCGACGCACGCCACCCGTCAGGGTCAGGCCGTCGATGACCTCGGCCTGTAGCTGGGCGTAGAAGCCGTAAGTCCCGATGTCGGCATTCGCCCGCGGGGGGTTCGGCCGGGAGGATGATGGCGAGGCCGAATTGAACGCCGAATCCTCATGTTCGGCCCCGAAGGTGGCGGTCCAGCCTTTCTGAACGTCGAACACGCCCTGGTACTCGAACCGCCTGTTCAGGCCGTCGGCGTCGAAGGTCACGGCAGTGACGGCCTGGTCCGGGTTCCGGCTCTCCCGGTCGGTCCGCGTATAGGCGTAGGCGAGCCGGTTGCTGAGCCGCCCGTCGAGCAGGTCGACGTTCAACCCCGTATAGGTGACGAGTTCCCGCGTGCTGGCGGTTTCGCGCGTGTCTGCGAAGGCGAATGCCGGTGACGGGAATCCGTCCGCCCCGGCCGTTCCGTCCGAATAGACGGCGCGCAGGTCGATGGACACACCGTCCGTGACGCGAATGCGGGCTCGACCGCTGAGCCCGACGTTCTCGTATCCGTCCTGCTCGGTACCGCGCGCGAAGGCCGAGAAGCCGTCGCTCTGATAGTGGGCGCCGGCGAGCCTCCACGTCACGCGCTCGGTCATCCCGCCGATGTTTCCGCGCAGATAGGTCGTGCCCCGCGACCCGGCCTCTGCGTCGAGACCGGCCTGGAAGGGCCGGGTCGGTTCGGCGGTGACGATGTTGACCACGCCGCCGATGGCCTGGGAGCCCCACAGGGTCGACTGGGCGCCGCGCAGCACCTCGATACGCGCGATGTCGCCGACCAGCAGGTTGCCGAAATTGTACCCGCCGCCTGTGCCCGACGGATCGTTCAGCTTGACGCCGTCGATCACCGCGACCGTCTGGTCCGTCTCGGCACCGCGGATGCGAAGGGCGGTCGCCGCGCCGATCCCGCCGTTGCGCGACAGGCTCACGCCCGGCGTGCGGAGCAGAAGGTCGGCGACGCCGACGGTCTGGCTCGTCGTGATGTCCACCGCCGTCAGCACGGTGACCGACTGGCCGACGCGCTCGGCCGACTGTGCAGAACGGTTGGCCGTGACCACCACGTCGTCGAGCAGGCTCGAATCCATGGCGGAAGTTGCGGTTTGTGCGTTCGCGGCGCTGGTCGCAAGCAGGAGCGCACCGGTGACGGCGCTGATGGTCAGTTCGTTCCTCATGGGTCCAATCCCTCGTTTGACGACGAGCCGACTTGCGAACGGCCGCGTTCAGGCGAGGAGACACGCCCGGTCGCGACCACGCGCACGCGCGGCCCAACAGACGTCGTCATTCGGGTCTGATCCCGTTCCGCCCGGCACACCACGTCCGCGCGAAGGACGACCACGACAGGCAGGTCTCCTGGCTTGCGGGTCAATGCCGGTGCGCGCCGCCTTCCCAGATCCTCCGGCTTTTGCCTTCGAGATCCAGTGGCCCATGGTGCGCGGGCTCGCCGCTTACAGTTGCGTGGGCAGCCCGGGGTTCACACCCGAGTTCCCTATTAATCCCCATTTCTGAGGAACCTGTCGCAACGTCGCTCTAGGCCAATGCCAGGGTATCGGCAAGGACGGCGATCACGACGAAGGCCGACCCTGGCGGGCGTATCTCTCGGCCACCGGACCATAGCGATCCCAGACGGCGCGGTCGGCGAGGGACCGGAGCAGCTTCAGATACTCCGCATGGGTCCAGGCGAGCGGGGTGGCGGAGTCTGTGCCTTCCCCGATCGCATAGCCGGACGGCGTCCGTCCCACGCCGTCCCAGACCTGTTCGGGAAGCATCAGGCCATCGTTGGCGAAGCTTTCCATGCCGCGCACATAGGTCTGGCGGATACGATCGATCGCAGCCGGGTCGGCCGTACCGTCTTGCAGAAGGCGGGCCAGTTCATAGGTGCCGCGCTCGCCGGTGAAGATCGGCCAGACGCGGCCACGCTGACCGGGCGTCATACCGCCCAGGCCGTAGTTTCCGGCCGTGTCGGTGTTCTCGCCATAGCCGTCGTTGCCATAGCGCCGCCAGCCCGGGGATCCGTTGAGATCATAACGCACGCGAAGACGATCCTCGCGCATCTGATCGTCGTATTCGGGCAGGGTGCTGACGATCGAGGGCGAGTTTGCGGCCCGCACGCCATAGCGGACCAGTTCCAGAAACCCGCCGTCCACGATGCGGTCCTCGGGCAATGCCGGTTGACCATTGTTCTCGCCGAGGGGGGCGCGATCGTTGGGGTCTTCGTTGCGGGACAGCCGCAGGAAATAGTCGCCGTCGCCGAGCGAGCCTTCGGTCGTGAACATCCGGGCCTCGACCTTGCCGGCGTAGTCATCAGCAGCGGCCTGGTAGCGGTCCGCGGACGAGGCGTCCCCGGACGCCCGCGCGATCTCTGATGCGACCGTCAGGCCTGTGATGACGGCGGCGGTGGTCGAGGGCGAGTAACCTTCCTGCTCTTCCCATCGCTCCTGCTGAGACCAGGGGGGCGTGATGGTCCGGTCGTTCCATTCCAGACCGATCCTGCCGCCATCGACCAGGAAATCGGCGGCGGGCTTGATCATGGCGGTATACATCCGGGCCATCTCGGCGTCGGAGACCTCGCCGGCCTTCCATAGACGCCAACCCAGCATGATCGGCATGGCGGTCTGATCCAGCTGGACCCCGACCCATTCGATCTGCCCGTCCACATGGGTCTTCTGCAGGAACCAGCCGGTCGCGCCGGTATTGCCGGGCGTTTCGGCGTCGACCTGGACCTGGGGCAGGTAGCGGAAGGCGGCCAGGGGTGTCTGTTTGTCGCCCAATGCCATCAGGGCCATCGCCACCTGATAGAAGTCGCGTGGCCAGACGGCCTTGTAGCCGGTCGAGGCCTGTGTCGCGTCGACCGTGGCGCCCCAGGGATTGGACAGCGACGCGATCAGCGCACCCGCATAGGTCCGGTCCTCCTGCACCTTCAGCATCAGGGCCGAGGCATAGGCCAGCTTGCCGCCGTCGGTGGCGACCTCGGCCATCCGGGGCAGTTCGGTCAGCGACCCGATCCAGTCCTTCCAACCGACGCGGTCACCCTCGCCGTTGAATCGGGCGAGAACTTCGTCAAGCCCGGTGGTGAAGCTGGCGTCGGCGGCGGCTTCGGACGCGGCCTGCGTCGGGCCGAAACCGATGACGAAGTCGCGGGTCAGGCTCTGGCCGGCTGCGATCGTCGGCAGGGATCCCGTCAGGACGACCGCACCGGGCGTATCGCCGGTGGAGGCGTAGGTGTGGGTCAGCCGGCCGTTCGCCCGCAGGTCGGTCAGGCCGTCGGAGGTACCGAGGAAGCCGGCGCTGGCCGCCTCGAACGGCTGGCCGGGGCGCAGCGTCAGGTGCACGTCCCCCTCGCTCGCGTGCAGGCCCGTGGCCGTCGCCTGGGCCCGGTCGCCGCCACCGGTGTTGGCCATGTGCGGCTCGAGGATCAGATAGGGGGTGACGGGGGCGGAGCCTGCCGTGATCGTGACGCGCAGGATCAGGGCGTTGCTGTCGGGATCGGTGAAGACGCGCTTCTCGATCTCGAACGCATGGTCGGCGCTCTCCGTCACCACGCGATAGGCGGGCGAAAGGGGGCGGCCGCGCGCGTCCGTGTGCAGGTACTCCGTGCGGCTGACCGTGTCGGTGCCCTCGATGCCGAGCCGGTCGCCAGAAACCACGGCAAAGCGCAGCGCCTTGATCTGTGCCTCGTGGATCAGACCGTACATCGTCTCGGTCAGGACGCCGTCGGCGAGCGAGAACCAGACCCTGGACACCGGGCCTGTCGGACCGCCGTCGCGGTACTGCCCGTCGACATAGGCTTCGTATGAGGCCCCGACGCCGGTCTTGGCCGCGCTCGACCAGGTCGTGGCGGCCCCCGGCGCACCGGGCGCCACTGTCTCGGCCACCGGAATCGCGGACGCGCCGGTGGACAGAGGCATCGATGCGCAGGCCATCAACGGCAGGACGGCGGCACCGAGCAGCAGGGCATGGGTCAGTTTACGCATGGACATACTCTCTGGTCAGGCGGGCGAAAGGAGGAAGGTCAGGGGGGCGTCGAGACGGCTGTTCCAGCTCTTCTCGTTATGTTCGGCACCGGGGAAGACCAGGGTGCGGAACCGGTCCGGTCCCCAACCGGCGGCGCGGATCACGCCGTCGATGCGCGACTGGAACGAGGGATAGAAGGCGTCGAGCGTCTCGTCCCCCCGATCCATGTAAAGCCGGTGCGTGGCGGGGTCGGGCAGGCCGCGCTGGATGACGCTGGACCAGGCCAGGACCACCGCCTCGCGCCAGCGTTCCAGGGCGTCGCCCTCCAGCCGCTCCAGCCTCAGCGGCCAGTGGGTCGAGAGGCAGCCGGCGGAGCCGAACACCTCCGGATGTTTCATCATCGCATAGAGCGAGATCAGGCCGCCCATGCTGGATCCCGCGATCAGGGTGTCGTCACGATCGGGCAGGGTGCGATAGGTCGCATCGATCATGGGCTTCAGATCTTCGACCAGGAACTGCAGGTAGCCGTCCGACAAGGGCTCGCCGCCATACATGCCCAAGAGGCTCGTCCTGACTTCTTCGGGCAGGGCGGTGATCAGGTCGGCGGGGACGTATTCGCGCAGGCGAAGCGGTGTGTTCCAGACCCCGACCACGATCGGCAGGCGGACCTGACCGGTCTGGGAAAGTCGCGCCAGATGCTCGTCCACGCCCCATTCGCCAAAGGCAGTGCGCGACGCATCGAACAGGTTCTGGCCGTCGTGCATGTAGAGGACGGGATAGCGCCCGGACCCTTCGTCATAGCCCGGTGGCAACCAGACGGTGACGTTGCGCGCCGCGGCATGGGTCGATGCCATGTCGGTGTAGTCGACCAGTCGGCCGGCGGTCGGCACGTCCGCTCGGACCGAACCCGCGAACGGGGCAGCGCAGATCAGGCTCAGGATGGCGCGGCGGTCGAAGTTCATTTCGGCTCCTTGACCAGCAGGGCGCAGGCAGCGGCCATGAAGAACGACACGCCCCCGATCCCCAGTGCCCAGATGGCCTGACCGTCGAAAAAGGTCTTCAGGATCAGGCCCAGAATGGTCGCCGCCAGGAGTTGGGGCACCACGATGAAGATGTTGAAGATGCCCATGTAGACACCCATTTTCCGACCCGGCACCGCCGCCGACAGGATGGCATAGGGCATGGACACGACCGACGCCCAGGCGAAGCCGACACCGATCATCGGAAGCCACAACAGGGCCGGGTCCCGGATCAGGGCGATGCCGATGAGGCCGAGGCCGCCCAGCACGAGATTGATCGCATGGGCTCCGTTGCGCCCGGTTTTCTGCGCCAGCACCGGGATCAGGAAGGCCGCCAGCGCCGCCACTCCATTGTAGACGCCGAACAGGACGCCGACCCAGTCCGCGCCGGTGTTGTAGGCGACCGAGGTCGTATCGGTGGTGCCATAATGGACCGTGGTCACGGCCGCCGTGGTGTAGATCCACATGGCGAACAGGGCGAACCAGGTGAAGAACTGGACCACCGCCAGGCTGCGCATCGTCGAGGGCATGCGGAAGATGTCGTCGACGATTTCGGTGACGCCGTTCGCTGTCCGGCTCGCGTGCATGGCCCCGACGACGATCTGCAGCAGGCCGAAGGCGGCGATGCCTCCGAACAGGACGTAGAGCTCCTTTTCCACACCCGCCACGGCGACTCCGCCGAACCCGGCCGCGCCGATCACGACCCAGATCAGGCCACCGTTGATATAGGCGCGGACCGAGCGAGCTGGGGCCTGATCGTCGATACCGGGCTTGCCGGGCAAGGCATGGTTGGCCTCGAAAGCCGCCATCTGGTCGGGGCTGTATTCGCGCGTGGTGATGACGGTCCACAGCACCGCTCCCAGCAGGGCGGCCGCTCCGATATAGTAGGCCCAGCGCACGGTATCGGGCACCATGCCGTCAGCCGCCGTCGCGCTGAGGTGCAGCACGTTCGAAAGGATCCACGGGAGGCAGGATGCGAACACCGCGCCGGCCCCGATGAAGAAGCTCTGCATCGCATAGCCGGCCGTGCGTTGCTCGTCCGGCAGCAGGTCGCCGACGAAGGCGCGGAACGGTTCCATGGTGACGTTGATCGATGCATCCATGATCCAGAGCGTCGCTGCCGCGAACCAGAGGCTCGGACTGTTCGGCATGGCCACCAGGGCCAGGGATGTCAGCACGGCCCCGACCAGGAAATAGGGTCTGCGCCGACCCAGCGGGCTCCAGGTCTTGTCGCTGAAATAGCCGATGATCGGCTGAACCAGCAGGCCGGTCAGGGGGGCTGCGATCCAGAGGATGGCGAGGCTGTCGACCTCGGCCCCCAGGGTCTGGAAGATGCGGCTGGTGTTGGCGTTCTGAAGTCCGAACCCGATCTGTATGCCGAAGAAGCCGACGCACATGTTCATGATGGCCAGGGCGTTCAGCCTCGGCCGGATGGTCAGGATCTTTGGAACGGCGATCATTGGCGTGCTCCCCGGCCCAGAGGCACGAAACGAATGGCCTGACCACCGCCCGGGGCGAGGCGAAGGGTCAGGATGTCGCCCGCGGTCACCTCCTGCTGCTCGATCACGATGTCGGTGCGACTCATGCCGCCACCGTCGCGCCAGGATGCGTGTGGACCGTCGCGGTAGATTTCGGCGCGATAACGCACGCCGGGCTCGAGGAAGGTCAGGGCGGCGCTCAGGACACGCGGGTTCTCGTCGGTGATGGAGCCCAGGAACCACTCGCGGCCGCCGCGTTCCTTGCGCACGATGGTGACGTAGTCGCCGACCTCGCCGTTCAGAACGCGGGTTTCATCCCAGTCGACGGCGACGTCCTTGATGAACTGGAAAGGGCCGGGGTTGGCTTCGTAGTTCTCGGGCAGGTCGGCCGCCATTTGGATGGGGCTGTAGATCGTCACATAGAGCGCCAGTTGCTTGGCCCAGGTCGTGGCCACTCCGTCGGGGCTGCGGGTCACCATGCCGAAGATGCCTGGGGTGAAGTCCATCGGCCCGGCCAGAAGCCGGGTGAAGACCAGGTTCACCTCATGCTCGGGCGGATTGCCGGGCTGGCCCCAGGCGTTGAACTCCATCCCGCGCGCGCCTTCCCGCGAAACCCAGTTGGGATAGGTGCGGCGCAGCCCGGTATCCTTGATCGGCTCGTGCGGATTGATCGCGACGTGGTGGGCGGCGGCGGCTTCCAGCACGGCGATGTGGTGGCGAGCCATGGCCTGGCTCTCGTTCCAGGCAAAGGTCGATTGGCCGTCGGGTCCCCGAACCTGCACGCCGCCGGCGTCCGCGACATAGCCTGTCTTGACCGTTGTGATGCCCAGGCGCTGATCCAGAGCGAAGGCGTCCGCCATCTGCTGCTCGTAATGGAACGCATTGCCGCCGGTCTCGTGGTGGCCGATCAGCTGGACGCCGCGTTCGCGACCATAGGCGGCCAAGCCTTCCAGGTCGAAGTCGGGATACGGTTGGGTGAAGGAATAGTCCGATCCATTGCCGAACCAGTCGCCGTCCCAGCCGATGTTCCAGCCCTCGACCAGAACGCCGCCAAAGCCGTTGGCCGCTGCGAAATCGATGTAGCGCCGCGTGTTTTCGGTCGTCGCGCCGTGGCGCGGGCCGGACGCCCAGGTCGCCCTGTCCAGGTGCATCTCCCACCAGATGCCGACGTATTTCATCGGCTTGAACCAGCTGACGTCACCGATCGCATTGGGCTCGTTCAGGTTCAGGATCAGGCTGGATTCGACCAGGCCGCCAGCCGTTTCCGAAATCTGGATGGTGCGCCAGGGCGTCGGGAAGGGGGCGGTCCGCTCCACTGCCGCATTGGTGAAGCCCGGCGTCAGGTCGGCGACGAAACGGCGACCTTCGGCCCGGCGCAGATTCATGCCCGCATAGTCCACCAGTGCCGCCTCGTGGATCGAGATATGCAGACCGGAATTCAGCTTCATCGTCAGCGGGGTCTGGGTGCCGGACGCCTCCTCGATCGGGGTGCGGTGGTAGAGATACTCCTCGCGATTCCACTCGCGCGACGGGATCCACCAGGCTTCCCCGTCTTCGGCGATGTTGAACTCCGTCAGTTCCGAGCCGATGTTCAGGACGGGCAGGGCGGCCTGCTCCGGGAACTCGTAGCGAAAGCCGAGGCCGTCGTCATAGACCCGAAAGACGACATCGAAACTGCGTGCCAGGGCGGTCCGCTCGCGCAGGTGGACGCGCAGTTCGCGATAGTGGTTGCGGATGAATCGCCGCTCGCCCCAGGGCTGCTCCCAGGTGTCGTCATGGTCTGTGGGGACCTCGGCCGTCACGACCAGATTGCGCTCCAGCTTTGGTGCGTCGGTGAGGATGAAGCCCAGGCGCGACGGTGCGATGACCGGCTGTCCCGAACGTGTGACCGCATAGCTGGGCCGTCCGTCACCGTCGGTCGTGACGCTGACCGACAGGGTCCCGTCCGGCGACGAAACCGTGGCCGGCGCGGGCGGCGGCGTCTGGGCCAAGGCCGGTGTGCACAGGGCCATGATGGCCAGCACGACAAAAGGAAAACGCATGGGCTTCACTCCGGTGCGGCTTCTAAAGCGAAGCTCTTGCCAACCGTCGCCTGCAGGGTGCAGATGCGGCGATGACGTGGTTTGCAGCAAATTTTGCAGAGACGGCGGGGTTGATTTGACGAAACGATCGACCCGCCTGGAGGACATCGCCATTCTGGCCGGCGTGTCCATCGCCACGGCGTCCCGTGCCCTGAACGACAGCCCGGCCGTCAATACGCGCACAAAGCAGAAAATCTGGAAGCTCGCCCGCGAGCACGACTATCCGTTCCGACGCCATATGCCTGCGGCTCCGATCGGCGCGTCGGGCACGATCGCCCTTGTGACGCCGCGGCCGCAGGGCCGCGAAGGCCGTCTCAGCGATCCGTTCTTTCTCGAACTCCTGGCCGGGGTGGGAGAGGCGGCGCGCGAACGCGGCTGCGACCTGGTCATGAGCCACGTCTCGCCCGCCAATCTGCACGACCTCAGCATCGCCATGACCACCAGCCGGGCGGACGGGGTGATCTTTCTGGGTCAGTCGACGCTGCACGCGGCCTTCAACCGGATCGCCGAGACGGAGGGACGGTTCGTTGTCTGGGGGGCCGAGCTGCCCGACCAGAACTATTGTTCGATCGGATCGGACAACATCAACGGCGGACGCAGGGCGACGTCGCATCTGGCCCGACTGGGGCGAAAGCGGATCGTCTACCTCGGTGACCTGGATCCGCCCGAGGCGCAGCAACGTCAACGGGGCTACCAGGAGGCGCTCGAGACCGCCGGGCTCAGCGTCGATCCCGACCTGATCGTTCCGGCCCATTTCGAGGTCGAGAGCGCCGAGGCTGCGGTCGATTCCATGCTGCGCCGGGGACTGGATTTCGATGGAATCGTCGCCGCGTCCGACCTTATCGCGCTCGGGGCGGTGCGCGCCCTGCTGCACGCCGGCAAGTCGGTGCCTGGAGACGTCTCGGTCATCGGTTTCGATAATGTACCGTTCAGCCGGTACAGCCGACCGGCCCTGTCGACGATCGCGCAGGACACGATGAAGGCCGGTCGTCTGATGATCTCCAAGCTGCTGGACCACGCCGGGCAGGGCGGCGGCCGATCCGAGCGGATTCCCACCGACCTGATCGTCCGCGAGACCTGCGGCGGCTGACATCACCCGGCCGTCCGGACGAGAATCCGGCCGATCATGGGCGGCAGGCGGTCGCAGCTGTGCGCGGTATCGTTTACCGACTCGATCGTCGTCCATCCACGAGGTTGGGTCCAGGCGATGTCCTCGTGACCCAGGTTGAAGACGCAAAGCAGGGATTCGGCTGCATACGTCCGCTCGAACACCAGCAGGCTGTCAGTGGCCGTGATCACCGTCATCGTGCCCGTCCGGAGAGCCGGATGTGCCCGACGCAAGGCGATCAGTCGGCGAGCCAGGTGCAGCGTGGATCCCGGGTCCCGCTCCTGGGCCTCGACTGTCAATGCCTTGTGGCGAGGATCGATCGGCAGCCATGGCTCGCTTTCCGAGAAGCCCGAAAATCCGTTACCGGTCTTCCATGGCATCGGTGTGCGCGCGCCATCGCGACCCAGGGTCTCGGGCCAGTTGGCGATGGCCTCGGGATCGACCAGCCGCTCGAAGGGTACATCCGCCTGCGGCAGACCCAGCTCCTCGCCCTGATAGACGAAGACGTTGCCCCGCAGACACATCAGCAGCAGCAGGGCCATCTCCGCATAGGCCTTCGGATCGCGACCCTGGGCCCAGCGGGACACGGCGCGGGGCGCGTCGTGGTTGGAAAACGTCCACGACGGCCAGCCCTCGCCCGGTGTCCCCGGCCACATCGCCGGGCCCTGCTCGACCAGCATGGGTGTCAGTTCGGGCGCATACAGATACAGGAACCCATAGGCCGACTGCAGCCGTTCGGCGCCCTGGGTGTAGAGCTTCATTTCCTCGTCGGCTCTTTCTCCTCCGACCTCGGCCACAAGGAACCGGTCGCCGTCGTAGCTGTCGGCCACGCGCCTGAGACGCGTCAGGAACGGCAGGATGTCGATGTGTGACTGATTGTGGATGTGCTGCTGAAAGTCGAACGGCCGCGTTCTCTTGCCCGGAGCGAGAACTGGCGGATTGTCTGTCAGCGCCGGGTCATGCATGGCGAAGTTGAGCGCGTCGCACCGGAACCCATCCACCCCGCGGTCCAGCCAGAAGCGGGCGACGGCTAGCAGGGCCTCCTGGACCTCCGGGTTCCTCACGTTCAGCTGCGGCTGTTCCTTGAGGAAGTTGTGCATGTAGTACTGGTGTCGGCGGGCGTCCCAGGTCCAGGCCGGGCCGCCGAACACCGACTGCCAGTTCGACGGCGGAGACCCTTCCGGCTTCGCATCGGCCCAGACATACCAGTCGGCCCTGGGGTTGGTCCGGTCCTGACGGCTTTCCTGGAACCAGGCGTGCTGGTCGGAGGTGTGGGAATAGACCTGGTCGATGATGATCTTCAGGCCGAGGGCGTGGGCCCGGGTGACCAGCCTGTCGAAGTCCGCCATGGTGCCGAAGATCGGGTCGATGCCGACGTAGTCCGATACGTCGTAGCCGAAATCCTTCATCGGCGAGGTGAAGAAGGGCGACAGCCAGATGCCGTCCACCCCAAGCGATGCCACGTGATCCAGATGGGCGGTGATGCCGGGCAGATCGCCGATCCCGTCCCCATTGCTGTCGGCGAAGCTGCGCGGATAGATCTGATAGAGGACCGCACCCCGCCACCATTCCCGGGTGTCGGCAGCCGGCGCCGGTCTGGCGGCCGCCGGGGCGTGGGTCAGAACTTCGGCAGTCAACGCACACCTTCAGAAGAACAGATCAGATAGTCGAATGCGGGAACGGTGACGCGCAGGCTGCCGGGTGCCGAGGCCGCCGCAGGGCATGCGCCGCGGACGGTCGACCATGTGGCTGAGGCCGCATCGACTTCGATGTTGGCGGTGATCGGAGCAGCCGAGGTGTTGTAGACGACCAGGGTCTCGCCCGGCAGGTCGTCGATACGCCGCGACAGGGCGAGGATGCCCGGTGTTTCTGCGGCGAAGCGCACCGTCTGCAGGCCGCGACGAAGGCGAACATCCGCCTGACGCAGACGCGCCATCGCGGAGATCGCCTGGTACAGGGGCGCGCCGGTCGCGAAGGGCGGCCGGGCACCTCCGACAATCCGGTCGTCCCTGTAGGATGCGACCTGGGTGTCGGCCATATCCTGGCGCGCTGCGCCATAGCCGCCCGCGCCTGTAAAGCCCTGTTCGTCGCCGTAGTAGAGCGTGGGAACGCCCCGGCTGAACATCATGAGCGCATGGGCCAGCGTCTCACGCTGCAGCAGCTCGGCGTCGGATATGTCGGGCTTCGCGGTCAGGATGAAACCCCCGATCCGTCCCATGTCGTGGTTCCCCAGGAAGGTCGGCAGCCCCAGGGCACCGGCGGCGCCCCCTTCGTAGAGCGCATCGGCGTCGAACACCCTGGCCAATGCGGTCGGTGGGACGTCGCGCGCCACCATGTCCGTCACTGCGTACTGGAAGGGAAAGTCGAGCACGGCCGGATAGCCGTCGATCCGGGTGAAGCGCGCCGTCACCGCAGGGTCGACGTCATAGACCTCGCCGAAGATGTGGAAGTTGGGAATGCCCCTGGCCCGCGCCCGTTCCAGCATGGCCGGGACGAAGGCTTGCCAGAACGCCGGGTTCACGTGTCTGGCCGTATCGATCCGGAAGCCGTCGATACCGTAACGATCGATCCAGTCGCCGAAGATCTCGATCATGCCCGCCACCACGCGCGGATGTTCGGTCATCAGATCGTCCAGGCCGGCGAAGTCGCCGTCGATCGAGCTCTCGCCGCGAAACGTCGAATCGCCACGGTTGTGGTAGTAGGCGGGGTCGTTCAGCCAGGCTGGCACCTTCACCGTCTCTTCGCCGGCCGGAACATAGGGCGTGTAGGCATAGTCCGATCGCGTCAACCGGTCGAAGTCGCTGCCGTCGAACCCGTCATTGATCGCTGGCCCGTCGATCCCGCCCCGCCGCGTGAACGGGTAGTCGGCGCGACTGCGATAGGTACAGTCATTGGCCGGGCACTCGCGGTAGCGGATGACGTCGGCCGTATGGTTGGCGACGATGTCCATATAGACCTTCATGCCGCGCGCATGGGCGGCATCGACCAGTCTGTGCATGGCCGCCTCGTCCCCGAAATGAGGATCGACGCGGGTGAAATCCGTGATCCAGTAGCCGTGGGCTCCGGCGAATTCCCGACCCGGCGCGCCCTGCACGGGCTTGTTCTTGAAGATCGGGGCCATCCAGATGGCCGTGGCCCCCAGTCCCTGGATATAGTCGAGGCGACGCTCGATGCCGGCCAGATCCCCTCCGTGGTAGAAGCCTTCGTCGGTCGGGTCGAAGCCATGTTCAAGTCGCCCGCCAGGAATGGCACCGGTGTCGTTAGTCGGGTCGCCGTTATCGAACCGGTCCGGCAACAGAAAATAGATGACCTCGTCCTGGGGCCGTCGCTCGCGAAAATCGGCCGTGGCCTGGGCGAAAGTCGGGTGCGCGCCCAGCATGATCATGAGCGCTGCCAGGCTCACGGGTCCCGGACCCCATAGACGACGCGCTTTTCGGGTCATGGATTTTCGTCCCACTGTGTCCCGGATGCATAGCCCAGGCACTTTCTTTGCAAGATTTTGCAGTCCGCGTGAGGCGCTGTCAATGCCGATACGGTCCCCTGGCTTCGTGCGGACAGTCGATGGTGCGCCGCAATATCGCGCTTTTCTTGTAGATGCAGGGATGCAGGGTCGTGCCCAATTATGGCCACGAGAATTACCGGCTTGCCATCTCGACAAAAGTTTGCATATTTTTGCGAACGGTTCGGGATCGCTTCGCCAGAAACGCGAGATGGCCGCCAGGGAGAATGTCAATGAGAATCCGTTCGAATACACGCGCGCGACTGATGGCGGGGGGAGCCGCAGGCGTTTTGGCGCTGCTGGCCATGGGCGAGGTCGCCCACGCACAGACGTCGACACCGCAGGACGAGACCCAGGTCGATGAGATCGTCGTCACCGGTATTCGCGCCTCCATCGCGAGCTCGATCGCAGCCAAGGCGCGAAACACCTCGATCGTCGAGGTCATCACGGCCGAGGACATCGGCAAGCTGCCCGACGTGTCCATCGCCGAATCGCTGGCCCGCTTGCCCGGTCTGACGGCGCAGCGCCTGGACGGACGTTCCCAGGCGATCTCGATTCGCGGCCTGGGCCCTGATTTCACCACCGCCTTGCTGAACGGGCGCGAGCAGGTCACCACCGGCGACAACCGCGGGGTTGAGTTCGACCAGTATCCTTCGGAACTGCTGAGCAGCGTGACCGTCTACAAGACGCCCGACGCCCAGCTGATCGGCCAGGGTCTGGCCGGGACCGTCGATTTGCAGACCATCCGCCCGCTGGCCTTCGGCCGTCGCGCGATCGCCGCCAATGTGCGTTATGAGCAGAACGACATCGGGGCTCTGAACGCGGGCAGCGAGGACACCGGCAATCGCTACAGCCTGTCCTACATCGACCAGTTCGCCGACGGCACGATCGGCGTCGCGCTCGGCTACGCTCACATCGAAAGCCCCTATCAGTCAGAGCGCTACAACAGCTGGGGCTATCCCACGACCGGCAGCGGAGCCTTCATCATCGGCGGGGTCAAGCCCTATGTGATGTCGTCGAACCTCGAGCGTGACGGGTTCATGGGCACGGTCGAGTTCCAGCCGAACGACCGGTTCCATTCGACGATCGACGCCTTCTATTCGGAGTTCCAGAACACCCAGATCCTGCGGGGCATCGAGTTTCCGCTGTGGTGGGGTGGCTCGTCCGGAGCCTGCGGTACGCCTCAAGTGCAGACCCCGACTTGCCGCCCCGGGCCGGCTCTGCGTGCGGGCTCGACCGTCCGGGACGGCTTTGTCACGGCCGGCACCTTCGACAATGTGAAGGGCGTCATCCGCAACGACGTCAACACGCGGGACAGCAACATCACCTCACTGGGATGGAACACGGTGTTCGAGGCCAGCGAAGACTGGTCGCTGATGGCGGACCTGAGCTACTCCAAGGTCGAACGCGAGGACATGGTCCTGGAGACCTATTCGGGCACGGGGCGGAACGTTACCGGTGCGCTGGATTCGATCGGATTCTCGCTGGACGGCAACAATGTCGCCACCTTCACCCGCACTCTGAACTACGCCGATCCGAACCTGATCCGTCTGACCAGCCCGCAAGGCTGGGGCGGCGATGTCATTCCCGGCGGCCAGGACGGCTATCTGAACAATCCCTCGATCGAGGACGAGATCAAGGCGCTGCGTCTGCAGGCCACCCACCAGCTGGGCGAAAGCGGGCCGTTCAGCTCGATCAAGTTCGGTGTCAACATCTCGGAGCGCGAGAAGTCGTTCGTCAACGACCAGTACTTCCTGGGCGTTCCGGGAGGGGCCAGCCCCGCCGTGCCGGCTGCCTTTCTGCTGCCGTCGACCCAGCTGACCTACCTCGGTCTGGGTCCGGTGATCAGCTACGATGCTCTGAGGCTCGTGAACTCCGGGTTCTATAACAAGGTGCGCAACCCGAACGCCGATGTCCTGTCGGGCAACTGGGCAGTGACCGAAAAGGTCAATGCGGCCTATGTGCAGCTCAACATTGATCACACGCTCTGGTCGTTGCCCCTGACCGGCAATATCGGCCTGCAGTACGTCTCCACAGACCAGAGCTCGAACGGGTTCGCGGCGTCGGGGACCGGTGCAAGCACCCGTTCTACAGCGGTCAGCGGCGGTGCCGAGTACCAGGAGTTCCTGCCGTCTTCGAACTTCATCCTTGAAGTTGGACAGGATCAGTTCCTGCGTTTCGCCGCCGCGCGCACCCTGGCGCGGACCCGGATGGATGACATGCGGGCCTCGAGAAACTACAGCTTCGACGTCTCCAAGAACATTCCAGGCGCGCGTCCGGACGTGAACTCGCCCTGGGGCGGCGGCGGCGGCAATCCTGACCTGCGGCCGACGATCGCCGATGTGGCCGACATCTCGTACGAGCGTTACTTTGCCAACCGGACTGGCTACGTCTCGCTGGCTGGCTACTACAAGAACCTCGAAACCTTCGTCTACAACCGTAACCAGATCTTCGACTTCACAGGCTATCCGACGGGTGGGATCATCCCGGTCATCAATCAGGGTGTCGTCGGCGCTCCTGACAATGGTGACGGCGGCTATATCTCGGGCGTCGAGTTCGCATTGTCTGTGCCGCTGGATGTCTTCGTTCCGGCGCTGGAAGGTTTCGGCTTCCAGTTCAGTGCATCGCAGACCTCCAGCGAGATCAAGCCGGATGGCAACAATGCGACCCCGCTGCCGGGCCTGTCGGAAACCGTCGCCAACCTGACCGTCTATTATGAGGCCAACGGCTTCCAGGCGCGGATTTCGGATCGCTACCGCTCCGATTTCCTGGGTGAGGTCGCCGGCTTCGGTAACGGCCGGACCCTGCGCAGCGTGAGTGAGGAAAACGTCGTCGATGCCCAGATCGGGTATGAGTTCCAGTCCGGACCTCTGAAAGGGGCTTCGATCCTGGCCCAGGTCAACAACCTGACCGACGAACCGTTCTCGACATTCCAGAACGGCGATGAACGCCAGGTCATCGACTACCAGGTCTATGGCCGGACGTTCCTGATCGGCCTGAACTATCGCTACTGATGCGATCATCGGCCGTCCCGAATTCCCCTTCCGGGACGGCTGCCTCCTCCTGAGGCTTGAAACTGGCCGCGCGGGCAACCGCGCGGCCATCTTTCGTTTCGGGGTCGACGGGTCTTGCCCTGTGCGTCGCGCCTCGTCTGCTTGTGGCACAACGGCGGGCTCGAGCCGCCCTAGATGTGGAGCCTCAACAGGTTGTCCCCAGTGAGGGCGAGTCTGCTGATGGGTGTTTGTCGTTTGATGCCGCCGTGTGGTCGATGCCAGTTGTATCGGTGTAGCCAGAACGGAAGCTCGGCGGCGCGTCGATCCGAGCTCTGGTATTTCTGTGCGTAAGCCCATTCGCGCAGGGCGGTCTGGATGAAGCGCTCGGCCTTGCCGTTGGTCTTTGGCGTGTAGGGTTTTGTGCGGATGTGCCTGAGGCCCAGCGCCTTGCAGGCGTCGCGGAAGGCGAAGGCTTTGTAGCATGAGCCGTTGTCGGTCATGACCCGGGTCACGGTGACGCCGAGTCCGGCGTAGTACTCGATAGCCGCCTTCAGGAAGGGGACGGCGCTCGAGGCCTTCTCGTCGGGCCGTATCTGGCTGAAGGCGATGCGTGAGGCGTCGTCGATGCAGACGTGGACGAACTCCCAGCCGACGCCGCGCCCGTTGGACTGTCTGGTTCGATCGCCGGTGACGCGGTGGCCGGGCTGGTCGAAGCGGCCCAGTTTCTTGATGTCGATGTGGATCATGTCGCCGGGAAGGTCGCGCTCGTAGCGGCGAACCGGCTCAGGCGGTTCCAGGTCGCGGATGCGGCTGAGGCGGACGCGGCGCAGGATCCGGCTGACCGTGGCCGGCGACACCTTGGCGTCGCGGGCGATCTGCTGGCCCGTGAAGCGCTGCCGGCGCAGGGCGATAATCTGCTCCTGGACCCCTGTCGGAGTCGGGGCCCGCAGCCGGTGCGGACGCGACGAACGATCCCTCAGACCCGCCGTGCCCTCGGTTCTGAACCGGTTTACCCACTTGCCGACGGTCTTGGGATCGACGCCGAAGGCCGCCGCCACGACCTTGCGCGGCTGGCCCTGATCCACCACCCGCCGCACCAGATCGGCTCGACTATGCGCCGTCAGCCGGGCATTCTCATGCACGTTCATTCGGTCCTCCGAGGAAGTCTCTGAAGTCTGCAACTCCAGCTTCCCCGGCCTGGACCGGATGGACAACCTATTGAGAGCTCACACCTAGAGCCTGATCGGCTGAGGTGGAATTGCTTCGCGATTCCGCCGATGCCGTGACACAGGCTCCGGATATGAGTGAGCGCATGATTCACGCTTTCGGCTGGACCCACGATGTGGGTCCACCTCAAACGATCATGCGCTAGAGGATCGAACCGCGCATGACCGACGCCCCCCGTTCCACCAAGGGCACGGGTCTGGCCCTTGGTTATGTGACGACGCAGTTCCTTGCCTGGGGGTTTGCGACGCCGGTCACCGGCGGACATTGAAATGGCGCCCTGTGTGGGCTCTCAGGCGGTCTCGGCCCACATGCCACTGGCCTTCAGGAAATCATCGTGATCGGCCATGGCGGACACCGTCTGTTTCCAGCGCGCTGCGATCTGACCGAAGCCTGCCTGGATCTGGTCCAGGTTCTGAAGGTCGTACAGCGGGTTGTGGCCAGTCGGATGGATGCCTTGCCCATACATGACCGCCAGCCACGACCCCTGGCTGAAATACTCGTCCGCGCCCGATTGGTAGAGCAGCCCGCGATCACGGAAGGCTTCGACACGCTGGCTCAGCGTGTCCGGGACCGGCATGCTGGACATGTGTCGCCAGAAGGCGGTGTCGTCCCTCTGGGTCGCGTGATAGTGCAGGATCACGAAATCACGGATCAGCGCGACCTCGGCCCCCAGCCTGCGATTGTAGCTTTCGATGTTCACCGAACTGAATCGACTGTCGGGGAAATGCTGAAGCAGCCGGTAGATGCCGGACTGCACCATATGGATGCTGGTCGATTCCAGCGGCTCGATGAAGCCGCTGGACAGGCCAAGTGCGACGACGTTTTTCGACCAGAACGCCTTTCGCCGCCCGGTCGTGAACCGCAAGGGACGCGGGTCGGCCAGGGCCGGGCCGTCGAGGTTGTCGAGCAGGATTTGCCGCGCCTCATCGTCGCCCATGAAGTCAGAGCAGTAGACGTGACCGTTACCTGTGCGGTGCTGAAGGGCGATGCGCCACTGCCAGCCGGCCTCGCGGGCCGTGGATCGGGTGAAGGGCGTGGTCGGGCCGACCCGCTCGCAGGGTACGGCCCAGGCCCGGTTCATGGGCAGCCAGTGGCTCCAGTCCTCGAACCCGGCGTTCATCGCACCCTCGATCAGAAGGGCGCGGAACCCGGTGCAGTCGATGAACAGATCGGCCGGCAATTCGCGCCCGTCCCTGAGCCGGACCCGATCCACGAATCCCTCGTCGGGACGTTGCAGCACATCGACGATCTCGCCCTCGATACGCTCGACGCCCCGGCTCTCGCAGACCTTGCGCAGGTACCGGGCATAGAGACCGGCATCGAAATGATAGGCGGTGAACAGGGCGTTCAGCGGGGATCGTGGGTCCGGATCTCGGGCCCCCGCCTTGCCCGCCTTGCAGACCTGGGCGCACAGGGAATAGGCGTCGAGATCATCGGCAATCCGTCCCGTCGCGCGCAGCGCCAGAAACGATTGCTGGAACTCGGACAGGGTCGGGCCCGGGCCGAAGGTGCCGAAGGGATGCAGGTAGCGATTGCCTTGCGAGCCCCAATCGACGAATTCTATACCGATCTTCAGCGTCGCACGCGTCTCGCGCATGAACTCTGCTTCGTCCAGGCCGATCAGGGCGTTGAAGTCGCGGATCGGCGGCACTGTCGCCTCGCCGACGCCGACGATACCGATGTCATCGCTCTCGACGAGGGAGACCTTGCAGTGTGGACCCAGCGATCGATTCAGGGCGGCGGCGGCCATCCAGCCGGCGGTGCCGCCCCCGACGACGAGCACGGATTTGATCGGTTCAGCCATGGTCCTGGTCCCGCTCCTCATCCGCGAATTCTAGCAGTTTCGCGGCGCGATGGCAGGGCCGGAATCCCTTTCGGCAGACCGAATCTACGCCCTTCCAACCCTGCCATGGTGTCGGCATGAACGCATCTCCGCGAACCGTGCCCGTCCATGTCGGCATGGACCGCGCCCGGTTCGAATCCGAGATCGTCCCGCTGGGCCGCCCGGCGGTCCTCAAGGGACTGGTGGACGACTGGCCCGCCGTATCCCGGGCGCGTACCTCGCCCCGAACCTTCGCCGATTACCTCCTGAGCTACGACAGCGGCACGCCGGTTCGGGCCTTTTTCGGAGAACCGGAAACGGGCGGGCGGTTCGGTTATTCGGATGACCTGAAGGGCTTCAATCACGAGCAGCGAAGCATTCCTCTGAAGTCCCTGCTCGATCAGGTGCTGAACCGCGATCCCGGAGGCGAGCAGGGACACATCTATGCCGGCGGCGTCCCCTTGCCCAAGGTTCTGCCCGGCATGGCCGAGGCGCATCCGATGCCGCTGCTCGAAACGGGCAAGGAGCGGCTCACCTCGCTGTGGATCGGCAACAGATCCCGGACGGCGGCGCACTGGGACCTGGCCCAGAATCTGGCCTGCGTGGTCGCCGGGCGACGCCGCTTTACCCTGTTTCCCCCCGACCAGATCGGCAACCTCTATGTCGGGCCGATCGACCTGACCCTGGCCGGCCAGCCGATCAGTCTGGTCGACATCGTCGAACCGGATTTCGAGCGCCATCCGAAATACAGGTCTGCCCTGGCCGTCGCCGAAGTCGCCGAACTGGAGCCGGGTGACGCCCTCTACCTGCCCAGCCTTTGGTGGCACCACGTCGAGTCGCTCGAGGATTTCGGGGCCATGATCAATCTGTGGTGGCGGGACGGTCCGGAGTATCTGACCACGCCGATGCTGACGATGCTGCATGCGTTGCTGACGATCCGTGACCTGCCGCCGGGCGAGCGCCAGCAATGGCGTGCCTTCTTCGATCACTACATCTTCCAGACGGGCGACGATCCGGTGGCACACCTGCCGCCTGACGCGCGTGGTATTCTGGGCTCCATGACAGGATCCATCCGGGCACGGATCAAGGCCATCCTGCTACAATCACTCCAGCGCTAGGGCAGGGCCAGGACGATGCACACCAAGATGAACACGCCGGAGCTCTTCCTGATCGCGATGCTGATCATCCTGACCGTACCCTGGCTGGTATGGCGATTGGGACGGACCGACACCTATGCGCCGCTCGTGGTCGTCCAGATCGTTGCCGGGGTCCTGCTGGGACCAGGAGTCCTGGGAGCGGTCTTTCCCGTCTACTATTCCACGGTCTTCACGCCGCCCGTCATCGGTGCCCTGAACGGGATCGCCTGGTGGGCGGTCATGCTGTTCGTCTGGATCGCCGGCGTCGAACTGGATCTGAAAGCGGCCTGGCGGAATCGAACGGATACGGTGACGACGGCGAGCCTGGCCCTGATCGTGCCGATGGCGCTGGGCGCGGGCGCGGCACTGTTTCTGACCCAGTGGCCGGGCTGGATCGGGACCGATGGTCTTCGCTGGCAAGTGATCCTGGGTATCGGTATGGCCTGCGCGGTCACCGCCCTTCCGATCCTGGTGCTGTTCCTGGACAGGCTCGGCATCCTGAGGCTGCCGCTGGGCCAGCGTGTCCTGCGCTATGCCAGTCTGGACGATATCATCATCTGGGCGGTGTTGGCCTTGATCCTCCTCGACTGGGAGCGCGTTGGCCGACAGGGTCTGTTCCTGGTCGGGTTCGCCCTGGCGAGTTTCGCCGTGCGCGCATTGATGCGGCGCCTTGCGGCCCAGGACCGCTGGTACCTCGGCTTGATATGGCTTGCGCTCTGCGGGTTCGCCGCCGATTGGTCGGGCCTGCATTTCATGGTCGGGGCCTTCCTGTCCGGCGCGATCATCGAGCCCGGCTCCTTTGATCGGCGCCAGATGGAGAGTTTTCGAGATGCGATCGTGATGGCCATTATGCCGGTCTTCTTCCTGTCGACCGGCCTGCGTACCGAATGGGGTGTTGGCGGGCTTGCCGTGTTCGGAGCCGCAGCCCTGTTGCTGACAGCGGCCATCATCGGAAAACTCGTCGGCGTGCACCTTGCCGCGCGCATCCTGCAGTGGCCGAAGGGGGAAGCCGGGATCATCGGCTGGCTGCTTCAGACCAAGGCGCTGATCATGATCATTTTCGCCAGCATCCTTCTGGACAAGGCCATCATCACCAACAGCGCGTTCACCGCCTTGCTGCTGATGGCCGTTGGATCGACGATGCTGACCATCCCCCTGGTCACGCGCATGCTCAAGGCACCAGCCGAGGTGCGCGGGTCGGAAGCGCCCGGCTGATGCCCGGTGCTGTGCCCGGGAGCCTGGGCTGCACGAGACGGTGCCGCGTCGATGGATGACGCAGTTCGGGATGCGGGCGAAGGGGGCGTCACGGTCGAATCCGGCGGCCGCCGACGTGTGCCTACCAGGAATCCGCGATCCCGAATGGCAAGTCTTCAGTCACAGCGTCGAATAAATCCCATATTGGTTCGACCGCGTGTTTCATTTCGAGGTTAATGAAGATTCCCGTATGAATTCATCATTAATAAAATCCTTCTGATCATAGTTTCCATTAACTCAATACAGCCCATCGAACGCATGGAATTCGCGTTCTAGGCGAAAAACAGCGCGTTTTCCGTTGAATCAAGGTAAATGAACTCTGAATCTCTCTGAGAGATGAGATTGGTACGGTCGTTGCTGATTTCCCCATGCCGAACCCCCGGCATCGAAAGGAACAGAACGATGAAAACGTCTCACGCCATTCTGGCTGCCGCCCTCACAATCGCCGCCTCCGCCGGCGCGGCGCAGGCCCAGAGCCTCGACAACAGCCAGCGCAACAACGCCAACATCCGGGCCCAGCTCAACGCGACCATCAGCGACGTGACCGGCGACGTGTCCGCCACCTCGGCGGCGATCGCCAACTCGTTCACTGCTGAAGGCAGCGGCCTCGCCACTCTGAACAACTACCAGAATTTCTGGGGCGACGCCCAATCGGCCCTCACGGCCACGATCTCGGACGTCGATGGCGACGTGTCCGCCACCTCCGCCGCCATCGCCAACTCGGCCAGCATCGAAGGCGAATGGGTCGGCGTTCTCAACAACACCCAGCTGGCGGGCTACGATCCCACCTCCAACCTGAACGCAACGATCACTGATGTCGGCGGCGACGTGGCTTCGACCTCGGCGGCCCTGAGCAACTCGGCCAGCATCGACACCGACTTCGGCCGCCTGGCTTCGACCCAGATCAACCAGGCCGGCGTCTACGCCAACATGACCGCCACGGTCCGCGACGTTGGCGGTTCGGTCACGGCAACGGCTGCCGCCATCGGCAACAGCCTGACCGTCACGGGCTTCTAAAACCACTGACTCCCCGGTGTCGTCGCGCTGCAACGCGGCGACACCAACGTCAAAGCAAAGGTGTCGCATCATGAACCGCTCCCGGTCAATCCTGCAACGTGCCGTCCTCGCCCTCGCCGGCAGTGCTATCGTGGCGACGCCGGTCCTCGCCCAGAGCGCACCCGCGCGCGGCGGTTCGCTGGCCACCTATGAAGCCGGCTATGCCAACGGTCGTCAGATGGAGGGTCGGACCTATGGGTCCTCCTCCCGCGAACGGACGGGTAACCGACTGATCGTCAATGGAGTTATCCAGTCTGATTCGAACAGCTATTTCGAATCCGATGGGAATATGGGTGATCAGGCCGTCAGCGGCGCTGATTATTTCTCGACCGGTGCCGTCAGCTCTTCGAGCACGGCGATCGGCAATCTCCTGACGGTTTCTGTCGCCGGGTCCTGGAACACTGTGATCGTCAACTCGAACCAGACGAACACCGGTGCCGTCACCGCCAACGGGTCCGTGACCGCCAACTCGACCCGGGGGACCACCAGCGCCGTCGCACCTAGCGGGACCACGCCCCCGCGCTGACCGCCCCTTCTTCCCCTTCCCGGAGACCTGACATGACCCGCCGCCCCAACCGTCTTCTGATCATGGCCCTGACCGCCGCCAGCCTGCTGGCTCCGGGACTGGCCGCCGCCGGTACGCCGGACAATTCGGTTCGCGGCGGTCGGGTTCATGCCTCGGGCAATGCCACACCCTATACGGTCGCCCTGACCTGTCTCGCCGAGCGCAACCAGACCCTCGGCCTGAGGACGCCCCGGATGGCCGTCGGTCGCATCGGCGACCTGACCGGACGGGTTGATTTCGACACCGGGGCCCGCGTGTCCCAGGGGGCCTCCCTGTTCGCCATCACCGCCCTGGCCCGCGCCGGCTCACCGGTCGTCGAGCGGCTGGACAACACCGTCTCCCAGCTCGAGCTGGACTACGCCCAGAAGCACCTGTTGTCCGATACGCCCGAATTGGCCGGGCAGTCAGCCGAGAATTTCCGTCCGATCTTCGCCGGTCAGGTCGCCGGGTCGGAGTATTTCATCGTCGGCGGGATCACCGAGCTGAACTACAATATCCAGTCGTCGGGCCTCAATGCCCAGTTCGGCGAGACCGAGTTGACCGGCCTGAGGGGCCGCGTCGGCGGTTCCAGCTATGTCATGAACGTCGCCCTCGACCTTCGCCTCGTCGACAGCCGCTCCCAGATCGTCGTCGATACGGTGTCCTTCCAGAAGCAGCTGCTCGGCCGCGAGATGAACCTCGGCGTGACCGGCGGCACCGACACTGTCGGTGGTGTCGTATCCGGCGGCACCCAGGCGGTCGAACCCCTGCAGGCAGCGGTCCGCACCCTCGTCGAACGGGGCATTTTCGAACTGCTGGCTGGCATGCAGACTCCCGAGGCCTATAGTGGGTGCCTTGAGAGGGCAGAGATCGATTCGTGACTCGCGGCATCCTGATCGCCGTCCTGATGACGTCCTCGATTGTTTCGGGATGCGCGTCGACGAAATTTGATCCCGCCACCGGCCTCTATGCCGCGCCGGTCGGGGGTGCTCCGGCGACCGCCAATGCCACGCCCCTGACGCCGGCCCTGACCTGCCTCGCTGATACCGCCGCCGGCCTGCGCATCGCCGCGCCCCGCCTGGCGGTCGGCGAAATCGCGGATCTCACCGGCAAGCTGGATCTCGAGACGGGCCGCCGGGTGACCCAGGGGGCCTCGCTGTTCGCTGTCACGGCCCTGGGCCGGGCCGGGGTTCCGCTGGTCGAGCGGGCGGACCAGACGGTCGCCCAGGTCGAACGCACCTATGCCACCGCCCAGGTCCTTTCCGATGCCCCGACCGGGGCCGGCGAATCCCCCGGACCGTTGCGCCCGGTTAGTGCCGGCCAGATCGCCGGCTCGCGCTACTACCTCGTCGGCGGCATCACCGAGCTCAACTACAATATCGAGTCATCGGGCGGGCAGCTGGGCGTGGGGGCCATCAACCCCGAGGACCCCAAGACAATCCTCGGCGGTTCCCGCTTCGTCATGAATGTGGCGATTGACCTGCGGTTGGTGGATTCCATCTCCCAGGAGGTGGTGGCGATCGCCGCCTATCAGAAACAGATCGTCGGCCGCGAGATTCGCGCCGGTGTGTTCGACATCTTCGGCGGTGTGGCCGTCGACCTGTCGGGCGGGCGAAGTGCTCTGGAGCCGCTACAGCTCGGGGTACGCGCCCTCATCGAGCGCGGCGTCTTTGATGTGTCAGCTGAGCTCTACGGCCTGACAGGCTCGACCTGTCTCCCGGCTGACCAGACCGTCGATACCTCGGGAGGTTATCGCCGTCTTCGGGCATTCTCGGCGCCTCTCCCGATCGCCGATCCCGTTGCACCGACGATATCGGTCGCGGCCGAAACACGACAGGCTCCGGCAGCCGTTCAGGGCGTGACGAACGTCGCGGGCATGGCTCCACGCTCAATCGTGGGGTTGGCCTCGCGGGGGTCCGGAGCCGAGGCCCTCGGCCCGGCCGTTTCAAACGCCCCCGACCGGGTCGCTGTGCCCGGGACCATGGTCCGGCCACGCCTCGATCCAAACGGCTGGAGGGTCCGCCGGGAGACGGCTCCCAGGACAGAGACAGGGCTGGACACTCGCCCATTCAATCCGGGCCAGGAAGCGAACGAAGGCGCACGGCCCGAAGTCATGGACCGCAACAGGCAGCCGTTCTCGAGCCCGGGACGATTGCGAGCCGGTGGCTAGCCCGTCAGGGCAGTTGGCTACCCTGGGCGGCGGACCAGGCATTGGCGTCTTGTCGGCTGCGACAGCTCCTCCGGATCTGCCGCGCCTTCACGCACCCCTGCCTCCCTTGAGCGACAGCGGGACGGGGCCGTCCTTTAGGAAGGACGGCGACGGCCCATCAGACCTGCTGGCCAGGGAGGGCTTGCTGGCCTTGCAAGGGCGGCCGTCCAGCGATGGAGGCTCCGGCCTTCTTCGGTGTCATGACAATCATGCGGATGCCGGAAACCCTGCGCGCCGGGACGGTGCCCGGATGGTCTGCAGGCTGTTCCTCACAAACCGGCCGCAAGCCTCGGACGCACATCGCGCAAGATGCAGGCATTCAAATCAGAAGCGGGCCTAGCCCAGATCGTCAATATCCTGCCTGCGCAGGCTCATTTCAAAATCCATCAGAATATCCATGAGCTCTTCGGCGGTTATTGACGCAGATCTGGGACCAAAACGATGTTTAGAAAAACTCACGATGTGCTCTATTACGCCGATCTGCTCACCGAGTTGATCGAATAGTGCAGGCGCCTCAAGGAGGAAGTTCTTGAAGGCTGAGGGATTGCCATCAACAGTCAACGCACTATATGCTGTTTCATATATCTTGATTGTATTGCGGACCTCCAGGCAAGCGCGGCCGATTTCTTTTCGGAGAAATTTTCTGCTTCTTGATATGTAATCTCTGGACGCGCTATCCATAGCACCGATAGGTGTTACATTCGTGATTCTATCCGCAACGCCGGATATGTCTTTCAGCAGCGCACCCAGGGACCATTTATAATATAGGAATCCCTTCCAGGAGAAAACACCTTCCTGAAATTGACTTGGATTAAGTCTTAATGTCTTTCCGAGCGTATCATTATTCGCACCGGGTGCATTTGATAAAATCATGGCAGCCATACGATCTATCGATCGAGTCTCGGCATTCGGATCCTCCATGCTCAGTTTGACAAGGGGTGTGATTTCTACCTTGACAAAATCGTGCATGGCTTGAAGGTCGCTATCGCTTAAGGCAAAATAGCAACTTGCGGGATTTATGTTCGACCGCGACAGACGTTCCTTTAGAAGAAAGGGATCAAGAGAAGGTAGTTTATCCATGATATCAAGAACGACGAGGTCTTGACTATCTCTGGTAATACCGAATTGCTCCTGCATTACGTCTTCAAAATTAATCTGATTTACAAATATATATCTTCCGCCTGTTTTCAGGTCGCTTTTTTCGATAGGTATTACTATTTTGGTCGCATTTTTTCGAGGAGCAAAAAATCTATCGTGCTCGTTCTGCCGAAGTCTGTGCTTGATAATTATGCTTGTATTTAACTCTCGATTGACAAATAGAGGTTTCTCGATCCATTCCTGTTCTTTGCCATTTTCTCGATAAACCTTCAGCAAGTTTAGTATACGTGCAGTTGAACCTGTACGTTCCAGATCTTCCAGACTGCGAAAAGAACGATAGGTCAACTGAACCTCCAGCTATAAGCACCACCGTTGAGGATGCTCAAGGTTGTGCCGAGGGTCGAACTGATCCCCATTCGGCCATTCAAGAGGCCGGGCCACGTCGGCATTAATTGGCTATCGTCATTCATAAAAAAAGCCGATCCGTGTGAAAATCTGTATTTCCCTGTTTTGCGGGTCGGGACCCGGCTTGAATTGATCGATCCTGCGTCCGGGCTGTCTCAAGCCGGACGGCCAAAAGTACATACGATGTATCACAAGGGCTTATGGCCTTGTTCGTCTCCTTAAATGATCAAGACGCCATTAAAGGCCCGTATCTCGGGTCAGGAATCATTGTTTCACGGTCAACAGACGACGGCTGGGGCGATGGTGATGGCGGACATGAAGGTGTGGACGCCGCGGTCGTAGCGAGTTCTGAGTGTGTTGCGATAGCTCCACAGGCTTTGTTGCCTGATCAGGCACCAGGCTTGCGATCGAGGCCTCGCCGGGCGGCTGGTCGGCGGCTGCCGCAAAACTGTTCGACGGCACCGGACGCAGGGCCTGCACTCCTCCCGGGTCTTGGTCGGCGACCGATACCGAATCAGCGAAACGCCGCTGTCGCTATTGGCGCGCGGAAGCGACAGGCTCCGGCGGCTCCATCAGCGGAATGGAAGCGACACGACGAAGCGTCGCGCCCGGTTTTGCGTCCAGCCCGTTCAGCGTCAGATCCAGCGCGACGGCGGTGCTCCCGTCGTTCGGGCTCGCCATCTCTGTCGTCAATGCGATCTCCGGCTGCAGCGGCCACCCTTCCAGCCAGTCCCCGCGCCGTCGATGGAAAGTCCAGCGCACGGCGGACACATCCTCGATCAGCACCTGACGACGCTCGCCCGTCTCCCCCCCCACAGTCCGGACCAGGGTTCCGTTGTCGAGCGCATAGCGCACATTGACGACCTCGCCGGACAGGTTGGTTTTCTGCAACGACAGGGTGTCGGCCGATCCGGCGAGTTCCCCGGTGATCTGGTCGAGGTCGGTCGAGACGACCAGCATGGCGCGCTGAATCTCTGCCATCCGCGCCAGCCGGGTCTCGGTCGCGCCCTGTGTCCGCAGCACCCCGTCCAGCAGGGTGAAGCCCGCGATGCCGATCAGGGCGAACAGGGCCATGGCGATCAGCACCTCGACAAGGGTGAAACCCTGGCGCGGTCGGTCGGCCTTCGTGCTATGCGGCGACGACAGCCGGAGAGAGCCCCGTGATGAAGGTCTGGAGAACACGCGACGGCGATGACGGTCGGGCAGGGGGCGCATTTCAGTTCGAGCGCCTGACGGCCCAGGTCACCCGCTGGCGCGTGGTCCTGGCCGGCGTTGGGGTCGGCGCATATGTGCTGGGTCTCGTCGCCATGGCCCCGTCCGAGATTATCGTCGCCCGGTCCTCGAACGGCGAACGCCAGGCGGTGGGGACGGTCTGGTCGGGCGAGCGCGCCATGCCGGGCGGGTTCGGGGCGGGCTGGACGCTGATGCCCCTCTCTTCGATCCTGCATCTGTCGGCGGCCACGCGGATCACCCTGCGCGGGCCGGACACCGAGGCCTCGACCCAGGTCCTGGCGCGGCCGGGTCGTGTCCTGATCCGTGACCTGGAGGGTACGGTATCGATGCGGATGCTGAACGCTGTGGCTCCGGGCCTGCCGTTCGCCTGTTCGCCCGTGATGCGGCTGGAGGTCGAAGGCCTGGCGCTGAAGGGGGCACCAACGGGTACCGGGCGCATCCTCGGCGGATCCGGCGAGTGCGCGGCCACCGGCGGGGCGGCCACCCCGATCGCTCCGCTGACCGGGACGCTGACGGCCGACGAGGGTGCGTCGAATGTTGTCTTCACCCGGGTGGGCGCGACCGAACCGGTGCTGAAGGCGCGGATCCAGTCCGACGGCACCCTGACGGCCTCGGTCGAGCCAGCCGGGGTCGGGCTGCTGCCGGGGATCGGCGCGCCGATGTCGATCGACACGAAACTGTAGGCGGCCTTGCTCACAGTCCGGCGAGGTTGTTGAGGTTCACGATCGGCATGAGGATGGCCAGCACCATCAGAAGCACGATGCCGCCCATGACCAGCAGGACGCCGGGTTCGACCAGGGACACCAGGGCCTGGACCAGGCTGTCCAGTTCCTGCTCCAGATCCTGGGCCGCACGTTCCAGACCGTGGCCCAGCTTGCCCGATTGCTCGCCTGCTGCGACGATCGCCAGCAGCAGGGGCGGGAAGACGTCGGCCTCCGCCATGGCGCGGCGCAGTGAGGCCCCTTCGCGCACGCGGGCCGCGGTCAGAAAGGCACGTTCGCGGGCATAGCGGTTGGGGGTGACGGCGGCCGAGGCCTGAAGCGCCTCTACCAGAGGCACGTCGGACCGGACCAGGGTCGCCAGTGACCCGGCGAACCGGGCGGCGTTCAGGTGCTGGACGAAGGTGCGGAACGGTGGGGTCTTCAGCAGGAACTCGGCGAAGCGGCGGCTGTTGGCCGGGATGGCCAGCCAGCGGTTCCAGGCGACCCCGGCCACGCCGAGGGCGATCAGGACGTAGAGACCGAACGCCTGGACGAAGGTCGACAGGGCGATCAGGGCGCGGGTCAGGAAGGGTAGCTCGGCCCCGCGCGAAACAAAGACTTTCACGATATCGGGGACCACATAGACCATCATCAGGGTGATCATGAGCAGCGACACGACGGCCAGCAGTGCCGGATACAGCAGGGCCAGCTGGACCTTGCGGCGCGCCTTCTCCTGATTGCCGACGAACTCGGTCAGATGGGCCAGAACCGTCGACAGCCTGCCCGACTGTTCGCCCGCCGCAATCGAGGCGCGGTAGTATTCGGGGAAGACCTTCGGATGTCGGGCCAGGGCCGAGGCGAAGCTGCGACCCTCGAGAATGGCGGAGCGCACATCGGTCAGGACAAAGCCGACGGGCTGGCCTGCTGTCTGCTGGGCGGCGATGCGCAGCGCCTCCTCGATGCGGATGTCCGATCCGATCAGGGTCGAGAGCTGGCGGGTGACGGCGGACAGGGTCCTGGAGCTGATGCCCCTCTGGAAGATGACGATGCCCCTGGACAGATCGGTCTTCCTGCGCTCTCCGGCCAGGGCGACGCCGGTGGGCAGGAGGCCCCGGTCGCGGACCAGCTGGCGCGCGCCGACGTCGGAGGCGGCTTCGACCGTGCCCTTGTGGGGTTTGCCCTCGGTATCGACCGCCTGGAAGGCATAGACCGGCATCAGACGTCCTCGCGGACGACGCGCGCGACTTCCTGGATGGATGTCTCGCCCGCCATGGCCTTGGCGGCGCCGTCCTCGAGCAGGCCGGGGCCGCGCTGGCGGGCGAGGCGGATCAGATCGGCCTCGGCGGCACCGTCATGGATGGCCTGCTGCATGGCCTGGTCGACTTCGATGACCTCATAGACGCCGAGCCGACCCCTGTAGCCCTCGCCCCGGCATTCGGAACAGCCGACGGGGCGGAAGATGTGGGCCCCGACGGGGACCAGGCCGCCGGTCACCTCCGAGTCGCTCCGGGTGGCATCAGCCGGGGCCTTGCAGTGGGGGCAGAGGCGACGCACCAGTCGTTGGGCGATCAGGCCGGACAGCATGGGGGCCAGCAGATAGCGCTCCACGCCCATGTCGATCAGCCGGGTCACGCTGCCGACCGCCGTATTGGTATGCAGGGTGGACAGCATCAGGTGGCCGGTCATGGAGGCGCGCACGGCGACCTCGGCCGTCTCGTGATCGCGGATCTCGCCCACCATGATGACGTCGGGGTCCTGACGCAGGATGGCGCGCAGGCCGCGGGCGAAGGTCAGGTCGATGCGGGCATTCACCTGCATCTGGCCGATCCCGTCCAGGGCATATTCGATCGGATCCTCGACCGTCATGATGTTGCGGCGGCGGTCGTTCAGACGGGTCAGGGCGGAATAGAGGGTCGTGGTCTTGCCGGAGCCGGTGGGGCCGGTGACCAGGATGACGCCGTGCGGGCGCGTGATCATCCGCTCGAACGTGTCGAGGTCGCGGTCGCTCATGCCCAGTTGGGCGAGATCGAGGCTGGTCGAGCCCCGGTCGAGGAGACGCAGGACGACCCGCTCCCCGTGCTGGGACGGAATGGTCGAGACCCGGACGTCGACGTCGAGCCCGCCGATGCGCAGGGTGACACGGCCGTCGTGCGGGACGCGCTTCTCGGCGATGTCGAGGCGGGCCATGACCTTGATGCGGCTGACCAGCAAGGGGGCCAGGGCGCGGGCGGGTTCGAGGACCTCGCGCAGGACTCCGTCGATGCGGAAGCGGACGATCAGCCGTTTTTCTTCGGCCTCGATATGGATGTCCGAGGCCCCGTCCCGGATGGCCTGCAGCAGCAGGGCGTTGATCAAGCGCACGACCGGCGCGTCGTCGCGGCTGTCCAGCAGGTCGTCGACGGCGGCGGCGTCCTCGGCCAGGGCGGCGAGGTCGTCCTCGGACGCGGCATAGTCGGAAGCGGGGGTAGCCTCGCTGCCGGTCTGTTCGCGCAGGACGGCGTCGAACCGGTCGTCGTCCACGGCCTCGAAGGCGATGTCGCCGCCATTGACGCGGCGGACCTCCAGCAGGGTCTCCAGCGTCGCCGAGCGGCGGTGCAGGCAGACCGGGCGGTCTCCCCCGCGCAGGATCATGGCTCCGCGCCGCCGGGCGAAACCGTAGGCGAGGGTGGCGGGGGCGAGGGTGGTGTCTTCGGCGAGGCTCATGGCTGGACGCGGACTGATACGTTGACCGCACCGGCCTGGCTGCCCCGGTCGATGCGGACGGATGACAGGGTGGCACCTGAGGCTTCCAGACCGGCCAGCCAGGGGATGACGCTGTCGTAGCGGGCCTCGGTCACCGTCACGGTCGCGGCGTCGCCGTCGGGGGTGACGCTGGCGGGAATGATTCCGAAGGTCGCGGCCTGGGCCGGGATAGCGGTTTCCAGCGGGCCGGACAGGCTTGCGGCGGTCGGTGCGATCGGCCCGGCGGTGCGGATGCGGACCATGACGGTCTCATAGGCGGCGATGCGGTCGATCGCGGTAGCGCGCGCATCGAGCAGCGGCCGCAGGATCAAGAGCCACAGGACCGCCACGGTCAGGAGGCCACCCAACACCGCCAGCAGAATCTGCTCGCGTCGGGACCGGCCCGCATACCAGGCGGTGGCGGCATCGAGCGCGGGTGAGGCGCGGTTCAGGAGGACAGGGGCCTTCATCCCGTGCTTCCGGTCGCGACCCCGAGTGTCGCGTTCAGACCGCTGGTGGCTGTGGCGGCGTCAACGTCGGAGAGGGCACCCGACGCGGTCAGGCCGCTTGCGGTCAGGGCCTGGACGGCGCGATCGAGCGTCGACGCATCGGAGACCACCACGTCAAGGTCGAGGCTGCCGGGCGCATAGGTGGCGCTGTTGAATGCGACGGCACCGGCCCCCGGCAGGGCACCGGAGGTCCGGGCCAGCAGGCGGGTGAAGGGCCGGACGCCCGACCCCGCATTGGGGACGATGCGGTCGGCAGCGGCGACGACGTCCTCGTCGGGGGTGGTGGCCGGGGCGATGGCCTGAAGCACGGCGCGGGCCTCTGCCTCCTTGCGGTCGGCCATCCGGTCCAGCAGGACGGCGTCGAGGCCGAGCAGGGCGATGTGGGCCATGACACCGATCCCGGCGACCAGGGCCAGGCCAGGCAGGACCGAGGCAGATGTGGCGCGGGTGGCGGCGTAGGCACCCTGGCGGAGGTCCAGCGGCGGCAGGACTATCACCGGTTCACCCGTCGTGCCGGAATGTATCGCGTCGGCCTTGACCGCTCCGGCGAAGGTGGCGGGCAGGGTGTCGCCGAGCGGGATGAGGCGGGGACGCCCGGCCGCGGTCCAGGCTCCGTCGAGCGCCGACAGCGGCAGGGCGAAGCCGACCCCGTTATCGGTTCGGACCAGGCAGCGATCGCCGTCGATGCGAACGACCCAGACGCCTTCCGGCGGCATGGGCAGGGCCATGGCGTCCGGCATCAGGACGGCGGGGTCCAGATCGGCTTCGGTCAACAGGGCGATCCAGCCCTGCATACGAGCGTGGCGGACGACACCGGCGATATGACGGCGCGGTGCGACCTCGGTCCCGAGCGCGAAATGAAGTGTGGCCAGGGGCTCGGCGACGGCGTCCTCCAGAGCGAACGGAAGCGCGGCGATCCGCTGGGCGCGGGTGGCGAAGGGCAGATCGACCACGACGGTCAGAACGTCTTCCGACGGCACCAGAACCGTGGTGGGTCCGGAATAAGATCTGTCCACTGCCAAGATTCTGTCATCGACAATGCGCCATAAGCCTCGACTCGGAAGGTTCGAACGGACGGGTCGACCCAGCATCGGGGAACTCTGTAGAATGGCGTGGCTGCAAGGCGCACCCCGGTCTATAGCAGCCAAAATCCGCCTGTCGCCACTGCCCGCGTTCATGAGAAAAAGTGTCATGATTACTTTGTCAGAACGTCATCGAGCAGCGGCGCCACGCCGGGATCGCCGGGCGGGCCTGACGCTGGTCGAGATGATCGTGGTCCTGGCCATCATCGCTGTGGTGGCCGTCCTGATCGTGCCCAACGTCATCGGCCGTCCGGATCAGGCGCGGGTGACCGTAGCCAAGACGGATCTGAAGACGATCGCGACGGCGCTGCGGGTCTATCGACTGGACAATGGCGATTATCCGACCACGGAGCAAGGACTGAAGGCGCTGGTTACAAAGCCAACGTCGCCACCGGAACCGCTGTCCTATGCGGCCGACGGATACCTGCCGGAGGTGCCAACCGACCCGTGGGGCAAGGCCTATATCTATCGCAGTCCCGGCACGGGCGGGGCCTACGATCTTTTGTCCTATGGCAAGGACGGCAAGGAAGGCGGCGACGAGCTCGATGCCGACCTGAGCGACAAGACGCGCTGATGGTCCGTGTCGGGGGACACATCGACGGTCTTTGCAAGGCCCGCCGGTCGGGCATGACGCTGGTCGAGATCCTTGTCGTGCTGGCCATCGTCGGCGTGATGGCCGGGGTGGTGACCCTGGGTGTCGGGCTGGGCGACCGGGGCCTTGGCGTCGAGAGCGAGGCGAACCGGCTGGCTGACCGATTGAGGCTGGCCGCGGACGAGGTGCTGACCACGCGGCGTCCGCTGGAGCTGGCGTTCGACGCCGAGGGTTATGGCTTCGTTCGAGGCGATGGCCAGGCGGACCGTGTGGTGGATGCCCTGGCGGAACGGCACCGGTTGCCTGAAGGCGTCCGCATGACGGGGCTGGGCGTATCCTCCCCCGTGACGATCGATCCCGACGGCGCCCAGCCGGTCGCGGCCTTCGGTCTGGCCAGGGGCGACCAACGTTGGCGGGTCGAGTTCGACGGGTTGAACGCGGTGGCACGCCCGGTGGCGGATGCTGCAGCATGAAACGATCAGGCTATTCCCTGATGGAGGCGCTGGTGGCCCTGTTCATCCTGGCGATCGCGACCGTGGGTCTGACCCGTGCGACCCAGTCGCATGTCGACGGCGTGCGCGGGCTGGAGCAGCGGGTGGTGGCACAGTGGGTGGCAGAGAACCGGCTGGTGGAGCTCAACCTTGAAGGCACCGCGTCCTCGCCGGACGTCTCTACGGTGCGGATGATGGATCGCGACTGGTCGGTAAGGGTCGCGCGCCGGGCAACGGACGATCCCGATCTGGTGGCTGTCGACGTCACCGTGGGACCGGCCGGAACGACCCGGGATCTGGTCCGGCTGTCGGGCTTCGTCGATCGATTGTCGGGGCTGGCGTCGTGAGCCCGGACCGCAGGGACGAGATCGCGCTGAGGGTCGTCAGCGTCGTGGTTGTGGGTTCACTGGCCCTGGCCCTGGCCGGACTGACCTGGCGGCTGACGGGCTGGGACGACGGCCGGTCGGAAGTCGCTGTGGCTGAATCCCTGCCGCCGCCGGGCGCGCAGGCGGGCGGGGCCGATGCCGATGTGGCACGGATCGTCGGCCTGGCCCCGTTCGGGGGTGGAGCGCTTTCGGCAGGTGGCTTGCCGGCTTCCAGCCTTGGCCTGGTTCTGAAGGGCGTGCTGATGGCATTCCCGCCCGGCGCCTCCACAGCCCTGATTTCGTTCGGTGACGGGCCAGCGGCGATCTATGGTGTTGGCCAGTCCCCGACGGGAAATGCCGTGATCGAGGCCATCGGGGTCGATCATGTGATCCTGAAGGTCGGCGAAACACGGGAACGCCTCGACTTTCCCGTGCCGATCGTGGCTGCACCCCCGGAAGGGGCCGCAGCACCCGGGGCCGGGATCACGGTCGCTCCCGTCGGCACCACCCCGCTGTCGCCCCAGGCCCAGGCCGCCCTGGCCAGCGCGTCGCCAATCGCCACGGCGGCGACGGCCAGCGCCGCCCCACCGCGTGCGCCGGTCGCGTCGACCGGTCCCGCGCCGAATGTCGGACAGACCGCGGCCATGCTGGGGGCCACCGCCAGCGCCGGGGGCTATCGGATCGGGGCCAATCCCTCGGCCGAGCTGCGCCGCTTTGGCCTGCAGCCCGGAGATGTGATCGAGACCCTGAACGGCCAGGCCGTCGGCGATGCGGCCAGTGACCAGTCGCTGGTCAACCGCGCACGCGAGTCTGGTCAGGCCACCGTTGTCGTCGTTCGGGGCGGTCGTCGCCTGACCCTCAACCTTCCCCTTCGCTAGGAGCCCGGCGTGAAAAAAATCCTCCGCCTGTCCACGACGAGCCTCCTCGCCCTGACGCTGGTCGCGGGACCTGCGGCGCCCGTCACCATGGCGGCGACGACCGGAGGCCAGTCGGTCGCGCCCGTGCCCGTCGCCATGCAGGACGTGGTCATCAACATGCGCGGGGCCGACATCAAGGATGTGGCTGAACAGGTGTCGCGGATCACCGGCCGGACCCTGGTTCTGGACCCGCAGGTTCAGGGTCAGGTCAATGTCGTCTCGGCCGAGCCTCTGAGCCGCAACGGCGTGTGGGAGCTGTTCCTGTCGGTGCTGCGAACCTCGGGCTTCGCGGCCGTGCGCAGCGGCAACGTCTGGCGCGTCGTGCCCCAGGCCACTGTGGTCCAGAGCGGCGCATCCGAGACAGGGGCGGCCGTCTCGAACCAGCAGATCATCACCCGTCTGATCCGGCTGCGGAACCTGCCGAGCGACCAGGCGGTACGGGCGCTCCGGCCGCTTGTGTCCTCGTTCGGGGCGATCGAGGCGATCACCGAGCCGAATGGCGTGGTCGTGACCGACTATGCCGAGAACATCCGGCGCGTGCAGCAGCTGGCCTTGACGCTCGACAATGGCGGCGGATCCAGCTTCGACAGCATTGCCCTGCGGTACGCCAATGCGACGGAGGTCGCCGAGTCGGTCGGAGCCCTGCTGGGGTCGGACGCCGGCGGGCCACGCATAACGGCAGACGAGCGATCCAATGTGCTTTTGATACGGGGCGATGCTCCGGACCTGGCCCAGGCCCGGTCGATCGTCGCCGCGCTGGACACCCCCGGCGGGGCGACCCCGGTGACGCGGGTCGTGCGTCTGAGGAACTCGGACGCAGAATCCATCACGGAGATCGTGCGGGGATTGCTGGGGGGGGAGCCGTCAGCGACCAATCCGGTCGCGCGCTCGTTGCGCCAGGAGACGGGACTGGCCAGCCTGAGCGCCAACAATCGTGACGCAGCGGCCCAGGCGGCCAGCGCGATCTCGTCATCGGGCGAAGCAGGGGCGACCCCGCTGCCGTCTTCGTCGGGTTCGGCCAGCCGACCCGGTGCGTTCACTCTGGAAGGTGTCACGGTCCAGGCCTCGCCCGAGCTCAACGCCGTCGTCATGCGCGGCCCGCCGGCGACGGTCGAAATGCTGGAGGATGTGATCAGCCAGCTGGACCTGCGCCGCGCCCAGGTGAAGATCGAGGTCGCCATCGTCGAGATCACCGGCGAACTGGGCGAACAGATCGGGGCACAGCTGGCCGTCGGCGGTGCCGTGCCCGACGAGGGCCTTGTTGGTGGTACCAGCTTCTCGAACGCCGGCAACGACCTGGGGATCGTACTGACGGCCCTGGGCTATCCGACGGGTCGCCTGCTGGGGCAAGGGCTGTCTCTGGCGGCGGGTTCTGAAGGCGATTTCGGGCTGCTGCTCCAGGCCCTGGGGACCAACAGCGCCGCCAACCTGCTGTCCGCCCCCAGCGTCACAGTGCTGGACAACGATCCGGCCGAGATCGTGGTCGGTCAGAACGTCCCGTTCCGGACCGGCAGCTTTGCCACGGATGGTAACTCCACCAATCCCTTTACGACCATCAGCCGCGAGGACGTTGGCCTGACGCTCCGGGTCATTCCGCGCGTGCACGAGGGGGGCGTGGTCAAGCTGGAGGTCAGCCAGGAGGTCTCGTCGCTGGTCACAACCAATGTGGCGGGGGCGGCGGACCTGGTGACCAACCGGCGCAGCATCCAGACCTCGGCCCTCGCCGACGATGGACAGACCATCGTTCTGGGCGGGCTCGTGGTCGACGACCGGATGTCGAACAACAGCCGGGTGCCCGGACTCAGCAGCATCCCCCTGGTCGGCAACGCCTTCCGCTCGCGCCGCGACAGCCAGACGCGCCGGACGCTGTTCATTTTCCTCAAGCCGACGATCCTGAGGACCAGTGAGGATGTGGCCGCCTCGGCGCGCGAGAGCTTCGATCGATTGAGGGCAAACGAACCGGTTCGGGTCGATCCGACCCGGCCCCCGCCGATCGCTCGCGACCCACGCCTGCCGAACGAAGTCGACGACGTCTTCTAGACTGGATGCCGCGTCTCGAAGCTGGGAATGACAAGATCGATATCCGCATCGGCCGTCTCGACCGACGGCTCCCTGTGTTCACGCTGGTCCGCCAGGCGCAGGACGGGCGGCAAGGTCGGTTCAGGTGTCGCGCTGCGGCGATAGACGGCCTGCCCACCGAACAGGGCCGCTGCCCCGGCAAAGGCTCCTGCGAAGAACAGCAGCATGGCACCCATAGCCCCATCCCACCATCGGGCGCGGCCATAGACCGGAACGGGCGAGGCCTCGGACGCAGCGCGGGCCGGCCCTGCCGATGCAGTCGGTGACGGCAGGGCCATCAGCACCCCGCCCCGGGCGATCAGTATGGGCGCGTTCATGCGGGGTACCAGTGTGTAGACGCCCGGCCGCATGCGGATCAGGGCGATGTCCTGGTCCAGTAAGGCCGAGCCGAAATCCTGCAGCAGGGCCGGGCCGGAATATTGGCCATCGGCGGAAAAGGTCACAACGCCCGTCGGGGTCGCCGGATCGATATCGAGCTCGTATCCCAAAGCCGAAACGACCACGTCCTGTGCGGCCTCTGCGGCCGGCGTCTCGTTGAAGCTGAAGACATAGAACTGCACCGGTTCGGCGGCTGTCGAAACGATGGGCGTCGCTGCCGACGACTGTGCCAGTGCTGCGGCCGGGGCCAGCATCAGGGTCAGGAAGAGCAATCCGGATGCGCGGGTCAGCATGGGGTGTTCAATACCACGCGGTGGCGTGCCCCTCCATGACCTCTGGAATGCGTGAAGACGGCAGCCCGGGGGCAGGCAGGGTTCGCGGTGGCAGAAAGAAACGGCCGCCCTCCGTGGAGAGAGCGGCCGTCGGACGTACAGACGTCTTGCTGGTCTAGAAGCGGGCGGTCAGGCTGACCGACGCGCTACGGCCCAGCTCGTACTTGTTGATGCTGATCCGGCTGCTGCCCAGCTCCTGGAACTCGTCATAGTCGGTCCGCAGCAGGTTGCGGAGCTCGAGCGCGAAGCCCAGCTCGCGCCCCGCCGCCGTGAAGTCCTTGCGGTACACGAAGTCGAGGAACACGCCCGGATCCTGGATCAGGTCGGGGTTGCCGGCGATGCCGCGGGCGGAAATCCGCTCGGACACATAGTTGACGATGATCGTCGCCTGGGACCGGTCCGTGTCGTCCTCCCAACCCAGTTGCAGGTTGGCGACGTGCTCGGACTGGCCCTGGAGACGGGCACCGTCGGTCAGCAGGTTCGTCGCCCTCTCGCCAACGCCGAGGTTCTGTTCGGTGCGGATACGGTCGCCCGATCCGACCTGGATCTCGGAGTCCGAGAAGGTGTAGTTGGCCTGGACCAGCCAGCGCTTGTTGGCGATGAAGGACATGCCGTTGTCGGGGAACTCGAAATATTTCTTGCCCTCGACTTCCACGCCCATGATCGTGGCCCCCGGCGCGTTCAGGAAGGTCTGCTGGATGCCTTCGCCGCCCTGGATGGCGCTGGTTTCGACCGGATTGGACATGTCCTTGTAGAACAGGCCGCCGGTCAGATACTGCTGACGGGCGAAATACCACTCCAAACGGGCGTCGACGTTGATCAGCTGGGTATCGCGCAGATAGCGATTGCCGATGAAGGTCCGGTCGGACTCGGTGTCCGTATAGGCCTGGGGGGCCAGTTCGCGGAACTGGGGACGGCCGATGGTCTTGGACGCCCCGACCCGAAGTTGCAGGTCTTCGGCGAAGTTCCAGGTGACCGTGGCGGCCGGCAACCAGTAGGATTTCGCGAGCGACGATCCGATGGCGCGCGAGCCGGTGAACTGATCGACCAGGACCACGTCCTGCTGCGCATCCTCGTAGCGCCAGCCGGCCGTGATGTTGACCAGGGGGATGACCTCGGCCTCGACCTGGGCATAGGCGGCGTTGACCTGGAGCTCGCCTTCATAGGCGCCGTTCGCCACTGTGTCTTCCGACAGGGTGATGTACTGGCCGATGTTGAAGTCCGAGAACAGATAGTCGACCCGCGACTCCAGCTGGTCGGTGCTGAGGGTTGAGATGGGCGCGAAGCGCAGATCCCGGCGCTCGGAGGTGCGGTTGTTGTCGGAGGACGAGACGCCGACCGAGAATTTGGCCTCGCGGAAATCCGAGAGCGGCAGGGTATAGCTGAGGTCCGCGCCGCCCGAGACGACGTCGTCATCCAGGGTGCTGAACGAGATGTTCGGATTGGTTCCGACATTGTGCGACAGGTTCCCGGCCGCGTTCCGGCCATAGCCGAACCGGGTCTCGTACGGCGCGTCGCGGGTCGTCTTCGCATAGGCGGCGCGCCAGTTGAACTCGATGCGGTCCGTCAGCGTGTGTCCGCCGGCCAGCTGGCTGGAGAACAGTTCGCGCTGAAACCACTCGGTATTGTCGGTGCGCAGGAAGCCGCTGGAGTCCTGGATGCCCTGCGTCGACCGGGCCTCCTTGGTCACGTTGCGAACGTAGAGGTTGGTCCACTTCAACGTGTTGAACTCGTTCGTCAGGCTGAAGGCTCCCAGTGCGTTCAGCTTGATGTCGTTCTGGTTGGAACGGAAATCGTAGTCGTTGCCGACCACCAGGCGGCGGTTGTCGATCCGGCCGGTCTGACGCACGCCCTCACGGCCACGCCAGCTGTTGTCGTACCCTGCGACGAGCAGGGCCCCCAGGGTGCCCAGACCCGTCTCGGTCGAGGCTCCCGTGGTGACGCGGAAGCTGCCGTTGATCGGCGTGGTCTCTTCCTGGAGCAGACGCAGCGGGGCGTTCTCCAGCGACCGGGCGATCCGGGCGATTTCGGCGCGGGTGTAGTTGGAGGACACGATGCGCTTGCCCGACCGGAAGGCCAGGGCCAGTTCGCCGGGCACTTCACGGGTGCCGTCGTCGAAGCCGAGGAAGTCGGTGCGTGATCCGAAATAGATCAGGCCGTCCTGACCGGTCGTCTCGGTGTTGCCACCGATCGAGGCGGTCATGTTGAAGAAGGGCTCGTTGGGCGTATCGACCGTATTCAGGTCGATCACGCCACCGCCGAACTCGCCGGGGAAGTTGACGGAATAGGTCTTCTGGACGGTGACGCCTTCCAGGATCTCGGCCGGGAACAGGTCCAGCGGCACGACGCGCTGCAGCGGCTCGGGGCTGGGCAGGGGCGACCCGTTCAGCAGGGCGGACGAATAGCGCTCGCCAAGACCACGGACGTAGATGAAGCGTCCCTCGACGATCGACAGGCCCGTGACGCGCGTCAGGGCCTCGGCGGCATTGGCGTCGCCCGTGCGCTCCAGGTCTTCAGAGGTCAGGAAGGCCGCGACTTCGGGGCTCTGGCGGTTCGGCTCGGGAATGTAGCGACCCAGAACGACGATCTCGTCGAGCTGGTTTTCCTCCGGCTCGGCGTCCTGCGCCTCTTCGGCCGGGGTCTGGGTGGTCGGGCCCGGGGCCTCGACGGGTGTTGGGGTCGATTGAGCGTATGCCAGGCCCGGCGCGATCAGCGCGCTGGTGGCCAGGAGAACCCCGCTCAGGGTCAGAGTGACGGTCTTCATGATCTGCGCCTTGAAGGGGATGTGAAGGAGAAGCGAAAACGGGCGGCGTCCGGTCGTGAACGCCGCCCGGCCTTCACGATCAGCAGTTGGAGCCGGCTGCGAAACCGCAGGTCCAGCCCAGGTACCAGGTGTCCGCCGCGTTCCGGACGGCACCGATGTAGGTCACGGCCTGGAAGTAGGCGTTGACGGCCGGAGCCGGGGTCACCGTGACAGCGTTTTCGGTCGCGCCGTTGATGAAGGTCAGGCTCTGGTTGGTGATCGTCGCACCGGCCGGAGCCGTCAGCGTGGGCGTGTAGGCGGAGTTGTTATTGATGTTGGTGCCCGTGATGAACACGGCAGCCGTGGCGGCAGCGTTCACGTTGGTGTCGTCTTCGTAGGGACGGGCGCAGGAGAAGACCACCGAGCGGAAGATCGGGTTGTTCGCGACCGTCTGGGCGTCGTCGATGTCCAGGCAGGCGGCGGCCGAGGTCGACGGGTTGGTGAAGACCGAGTTGATGATGGTCGGGTTGGTGCCCGTGTTCAGCACGATCAGGCTGTCGGCGGCGACGGCGGCGTTGCGGCCGACGACAGTCAGGTTCGAGATCTTCGGAGCCGAGAAATAGGCCGTGCCCGAGGGTGCGGCGGACCATTCCAGACCGCGGCTGCCCGAGGTCGGGATGGTCGGACGCTGGGTCACGATGGCGAACTGGATCGCGCCGCGCCAGCCGGTGTCGGTGTCCAGGGCGTCGTCGTCGGCCCCCGTGATGACCAGGTTCCGCAGATTGACGTTACCACCGAAGATCTCGATGCCGTCATCCGAAGAGTTGTAGGACTGGAAGAACTCGATCGTCGTGCCCGAACCGACGCCGGCCAGGGTCAGCGACTGCAGTTCCACGTTGTTGAACAGCGGGAAGCCCGAATATTTGATCTGGAAATAGCGCATCCGGCCCGAATCGTCGGTCGCGATGTTGCCGCCGTGCAGGACGTCGGGCGTGCCTTCGGTCACAGCTACGCACGCCTCGTTCGGCGCAGTGACGCCGGTCGGGCAGTTGGCGATTGGCGCGCGGCCGGCGATCAGGACGCCGCCCCACTGCTGCTGCGAGGAATTGTTGTTGCGGCCCTCGATATCGTCGGCGCTGGTGAAGATGATCGGGTTGGTCGCCGTGCCTTCGGCGAAGATCTTCGATCCGCGGTTGATCGCCAGATAGTCACCGGCGGCGCGGGCGAAGATCTTGACGCCCGGATCGATCGTCAGCTGGCCGGCGAGGCCGCCCGGAGCGGGGGTGGCAGGGTTGGCGCCGAGATCGATACCGACCTGGGTCTTGCCGCTGATGGCGTAGATCACGCCCGGCACGACCGAAAGCTGGAGGCTTCCGGTGATGGTGGCGGGCAGCTGACAGGCGCGCAGCGTGTTGTTGGCGACGGTGCCGATGTTGACGAGGCCCGTCGGGCAGCTGGTGGCGGGGACGCCATTGCCGGGCTGCGGAACAACCGGCGTGGTGGGCGTGGTCGGGGCGGTACCGAAGTCGCCTTCACCGGGGGAGGCCACCTCGGCGGATCCACAGGCGGCCAGCGCCATCACGGCCGCACCGGCCATCAGTACCTTGGTCAGACGAAGCATCGGGCATTCCTCGCGTTAAATGTGCGGGTCGCCACGCGTCCGAACGACATCGTCCCAGCAACCCCAGAGGCGGCTTTAAGGCCCGATTGCGATGGCTAGGTGACAGAAAATCGACGCTTTGTTACGGAACGTCCGGATACTGAAAATATATAGACAGACTCTTCATGCAGCTGTCGCGATTACGTCTTGATCGCCACCTGAATCGGCCCGCCCGAGCGGCACAACCGGACTATCGTGTCCCGGGGGCCGCAGGCGCGTCCTAAAGGCCCGGGGTTCGATCCGTGACGACGACATCGACGCCGCCCGCCGACGCCGTGCGCGTCAGGCGGCTGGTCATCACCTGCTCCACGTCCCCGACCGAGACGGCCGTGACGGTCCGAAAATGATCCGACGTGAAGCCCGTACCTTGCGGGGAACTCCCGACTGCCGCCAGGTCGGCCGGAACCAGATAGCCGACCCTCTTCCTCTGGACGATCAGTTCCCGGGCCCGATCCGGGTCGTTCAGCATCAGGGCCAGCAAGGGTTCCCCGACCGTATTCAGATTGATCTCCGCCTCCGGAGGCAGGATCGTCACGAATGGCCGAAGCCGCAGCAGGTCGGCGGTGGAAACGCCCGAGGCGATCAGCAATCGATCATCCGTCAGGGGACCCGCGATCCGCACGACCGTCGAGATCCGGACCAGGATTTCGGGCGCGACCCCCGCGGATGCGCCGATGCGCTGAAACAGGTCGATCGGCCCCGATTGGCCGCCTGCGAGGGCGTTGAGGTTGAAGCGGGCCTGCTCGTCCTCGATCGTCAGGGCGAAGCGTCCGCGTGGAATGGCGATCGACGTCTGCGACAGGGCCGCCCAGGGTTCGGCCAGATTGTCCGTGCCCGCCGCGACGATACCGTCGCGCCGCAGGCTCGTGATGGCCGACAGTTCGCCCGCGCGCGCATAGGCCGAAGCCTGGGCCACGTCTCTCAGACGCGCGCTGCGCTGCAATTCGATATCCTGTCCGGCGACCATGATGAGGACGGTGACGCTGGCCATGGCGACGACCAGCAGCACATTCAGCAGGATCATGCCTTCGCGGTCGGGCCGGCGTTCCATCGGATCGTCTCCTGACCCGGCGCACTAGACCCGGTGCCCTGCAGCGGCAAGCCCGACTTTCGGCCTGCGCGTCGGGTCCGCGCCTGCAAACGCCACAAGGGCCTTCGGCGAAGACGCGACTTTGACGGGGAAGGTGCGGGCGGTTGCCGTCAGGCCCCCGGGCTTCAGGTGAGGTGTTCAACCAGGCCCGAAACGCAGCCTGTGCTGAAGCGACCTCGGCGGGACCGGAATCCGGGGCGCCGTTACTGGCGAGGCCCAGGTGAACTTCACCGATACGATGATCCGCCCGTACGCCAACGAGATCGCGCAAGATGAGATCGCCGACGTCCGCTTCCTTCGTCAGGTGCCCGGCATCGTGACCGTGGCCCAGTCCGCCATCGACACCAGCGGCACCGATCCGAACGGAGCCTTCCCGAATGCTGCGCGTGCCGCATGTCTGGTCGGGCCGGGCATCGTCTTAACCCCCTTGCGTCGGACAGGGCCTTCCTGCCCCGTGGCTTCATCTTCGAGGATGACGACGGCCCGGCCTACCAATTGAACAGGGTCCCGTCTTCCAGGCGGTTCACCGGCAGATAGGCACGGCTGTAGGGATGGGTGGCGGCCAGCGTCTCGTCGAGATCCACGCCCAGCCCTGGTGCATCGCCCGGATGCAGCATGCCGTCCCGGAAAGCGTAGTCGTGCGGGAAGACGGCGTCCGTCTCGGGTGTATGACGCATGTATTCCTGCAGGCCGAAGTTCGGGATCGACATCCCGAAATGCAGGGCCGCGGCCATGGTTACGGGCGACAGGTCGGTGGCACCGTGACAACCGGTGCGGACGTGGTGCAGGTCGGCCAGGCTCGCAATCCGCCTGAGGTGGGTGATGCCCCCTGCGTGGACCACAGTCGCCCGCACGAAGTCGATCAGCCCCTCCTCGATCAGGGTCTTGCAGTCCCAGATGGAGGAGAAGATCTCGCCCACGGCCAGGGGAGTCGTTGTGTGCTGGCGGATGGTGCGGAAGGCGGCCTGGTTTTCGGCCGGGACGGCGTCCTCCAGCCAGAATGGACGGTAGGGTTCGAGGTCCTTGCCCAGCCGCCCGGCTTCGATCGGCGTCAGTCGGTGATGGACGTCGTGCAGCAGATGGATGTCCCGGCCCAGGGCCTCACGTGCGGCGTCGAACAGCGCGGGAACCGTCGTCATGTAGCGTTCGGTCGACCAGACGTTCTCGGTCGGAAGGTCGGCGTCAGCCGGCTCGTAGAACATCTTGTCGCGCGACACGCCGTAGGTGCTCTTCAGGCCCGGCACGCCGGACTGCAGCCGGATGGCGCGATACCCCAGGTCGCGATAGCGCAGGGCCTCGGCCACCGTCTCCTCAATGGTCGAGCCATTGGCGTGGCCATAGACCGTGACGCCGTCGCGACAGGCACCCCCGAGCAGCTGATACAGCGGCAGGCCCGCGATCTTCGCCTTGATGTCCCACAGGGCGACGTCGACAGCGGCTATGGCCGTCATGCCGACCGGGCCGCCACGCCAGTAGGCCCCGCGATAGAGGAACTGCCACATGTCCTCGATCCGGTGCGCATCCCTGCCGATCAACAGGGGTAAGATGTGAGCTTCCAGATAGGCCACGACGGCCATCTCGCGCCCGTTCAGCGTGGCGTCGCCGAGGCCACAGGTCCCGTCGGCGGTGGTGATCTTCAGGGTGACGAAGTTTCGGCCCGGACAGGTCACGATGACGCGCGCATCCGTGATGGTCGCCGTCGCGCGCGCGGGACGCGAAGGGATCTGGGGAATGGCGGCCGGTGAGCGATCGATCATGCGAAACTCAAGCAGTAGAGGGAATGGATCGGCGAAAATGGCCCGACCCTGAGAAGGAGATTACCACCGGGGCGGCATGACCACATCATGAACCGACCTTACCGCCTCGCTCGGACCGCCTCGAGCCATCAAGACTCAGAAGACGCTGTGAAGCTCTGCAACACTGGCTGCGCGCACGGCTTTGATTGTGTCAGCCGGTGTGGTCAGGAAGCGAACAGTGCGTAAGGTTTCGCACCCCTGGGCGCGGGCCCGTCGGAAGACCTCTTCCACCAGGGCGTCCGCGATCAGCTGGGGATTTGTCAGATCGAAAGCGACCAGTCGAAGGATCTGCAGGCTCGGCCGACCGCCCTGCACAACCAGAATACGATAGAGGATCAATCCGCAGGGACGTCCCGCACCGTTCCGGGCGAGAAGGACCCCACCGTCGACGGTTTCATCGGCAAGGGTCGCCAGCTCGTCGCGCAAAGCCCGCTCGTCGAATGGCGCATGACCGAGGCGGGCCAGGACGAGCCCGTCGGCCAACTCATTTGGCTCCATGGGTTTCACCACAATGGTCATCCGGTGAGTTTTGCCCCAATGTCGAAGCCCCGCATTGATCTCGCTCAAACAGTCGTTGGCCGGGCATACGCCGACGCCCTCGACGGACAAGGAGGACCTGAGCATGCTGGAGCTGAAGGCTCTCCCGGCCGGTTGCACGGACCGTCGGCGCAGCAATGCCTGCGACACCTGTGGTGCCCGTCCGTTCAGCGTCTGCGCCAGTATCGATGATGCCGATCTCAGCCGTCTCGATACGCTGGCCGAGCATCTGGTACTGAACGGTGGCGATACCCTGATCCGTGCCGATGATCCGGCCCGGCATGTGTTCAACATCACCTCAGGGTCAGTCCGGGTCTACCGGCTGCTGTCCGATGGCCGCCGACAGATCACCGGCTTCCTGTTCGCGGGCGACTTTCTGGGCCTCGCGACCGGCGATCTGTATGTGTTCTCGGCCGAAGCGATCGAACCGGTCACAGCCTGCAGGTTCCGCAAGACTGATTACCGGACGCTGATCCGCGAGACACCGGCGCTGGAGACCGCCCTTCTGGATCGGGCCAACCACGAGCTGGCGGCGGCGCAGAACCAGATCCTGCTGCTCGGGCGCAAGACCGCGCTCGAACGGGTCTCGACCTTCCTGCTGGAGATGCCGAACCACGACCCCGCGCGGCCGGGACCTTCGGGCCGTGTTCACCTGCCCATGACGCGCGCCGAGATCGCCGATTACCTCGGCCTGACGATCGAGACCGTCAGCCGGGTCTTCACCCGTCTGAAGACACAGGGCGTGATCCGGCTGATGTCGCTCACGGAAATCCGCATCGAACAGCCGGACAGGCTCCGCGCACTGGCAGACGGCGAGGCTTGATCACCACGGTTTGACCGAGGTCAAAGACCGTGCCCGGAGGCGGCTCTAGGCGGGCTGTGACGTCGGTCGCGGGGATCGACGCTACGGAGCCTGACCATGACCCTGGCACATGCCGTCTGCGGGGAGACGCAACGCGCGCTTCGGGCCGCGTCCCTGATCGGGCGATACGACGCCAATCTGCCTCGCTACACCAGTTACCCGACGGCAGCGCAGTTCATGCCTGATGTCGGACCCGGCGAGTGGGAGGAGTGGCTCGCTGTGGTACCGGCCGACGAAGCGGCCTCGCTCTACGTCCATATCCCGTTCTGCAGGACGCTCTGTTGGTACTGTGCCTGCAACACGCGCGCGGTCAATCGCTCCGCGACCATCCGAAGCTATATCGATCTGTTGATCGAGGAGGCGAGGTTGACGCAAGCGGCGCTGGGCAGACGTCAGCGCGTGGCCCGGCTGCATCTGGGCGGCGGTACGCCGAACATGGTGGCCACCGATGATCTCGACCGGCTCTTCGCCGGGCTTCGCGAGGCCTTTGCCTTCGTTTCAGAGCCCGAGATCGCGGCCGAACTCGACCCCTCAAGCCTGACCCGGACCTGGGTCCGCGCAGCGGCCCGCAACGGCCTCAGCCGGGCCAGCCTCGGCGTGCAGGATCTGTCGCCCCGCGTGCAGCAGGCGGTCAATCGCTTCGAACCGTTCGAGACGGTCTCCCGCGCCGCCGACTGGCTGAGCGCCGCCGACGTCGGATCGCTCAACCTGGACCTGATGTACGGGCTTCCGCTGCAGACCAGGGATGACCTGCTCACCACCCTCGACCAGGTAACGACCCTGAGGCCTGCGCGCATCGCGCTGTTCGGCTATGCGCATGTGCCCTGGCTGAAGCCGCATCAGAAGCTGATCAACGAAGCCGACCTGCCAGGACCCGCAGAACGATTCGCCCAGAGCCAGGCCGCCGCTGCCTATCTCACCGACGCCGGGTATCAGGCCGTAGGCCTCGATCATTTCGCCTTGCCAGAAGACAGCCTGGCGATCGCGGCGCGATCGGGCAGGCTGCATCGCAATTTCCAGGGCTATACGACCGATGATGCCGCGACCCTCATCGGGCTCGGCGCCTCTTCGATCGGGCGGACGACGACGGGCTATGCGCAGAACCACACGATCGAGCGCGACTGGCGCGCCGCCGTGACCGAGGGCCGGCTCCCTGTCGCGCGCGGGCTGGCCCTGACCCAGGACGACCGCCGCCGCGCCGAGGTCATCGAGCGGCTGATGTGTGATTTCTCCGTGAGCCTGGCGGAGATGGAGCGCTCGCAGGGTCCCGCGCCGGATCGGTTCTCGGCAGCCTTGACGCGACTGTCGCCGCTGGTCGCCGACGGCCTGGTCGTCTGCGAAAACGACCGCGTTTCGGTGACCGATCTGGGTCGACCCTTTGTGCGTCTGATCTGCGCCGCGTTCGACACATCGCTCGCTCCGGCCACCGGCAGACACGGGCGCATGATCTGAGGTTTGCGATAGGTCAAGGCGTCCGACCGGCACCCGGTTCACACCATCCGCGACGCCTCCAACCGGACGCATTCCGCGACCGGACCGCGTCGTGGACCTCAAGATGCGCTCGCACAACTCCCTCCGGATCGCCGCCCTCGGAACCGGCATCGCCCTCGCGGCGCTCGCCGCGCCCGCTTCCGCCCAGGACTGGCAAGTCGCCCGCAAGGGCGACTGGATCGTCACCGGCCGGATCACCGATGTGGCCTCCAGCGCCGACGATGCCATCACCACCGCCGCCGGTGCCGCCACAGGTCTGAATGTCGATGTGGGCGATGACGTCATGCCGACGCTCGGCTTTACCTACTTCCTGACCGACAATATCTCGGTCGAGGCGATTCTGGGCGCGACGCGCCATGAGATCCGGGCCCAGGGCGGCACAACCGATGTGGCGGTTCACGAGACCTGGGTGCTGCCGCCCGTGGTCACGCTCCAGTATCGTCCCGCACCGGAGGCGCGCGTCAGTCCGTATGCGGGTGCCGGTCTGAACTACATGCTGTTCTTCAGCGGCGAGGACAGGAACGGCTTCGACGTCAAGCTGGACGACGGCCTCGGCTATGCGCTTCAGGCAGGCGCGGACATTGCTGTTTCCGGCCCCTGGACCGTGAATGTCGACGTCAAGAAAGTCTGGTTCAACACCGATGCCACCATCAACGCCGCTACGCTGAAAAGCGACGTGAACCTCGATCCATGGGTCGTTTCGCTCGGTATCGGCCGCAAGTTCTGACCATGCCGGCGGCGGTCGTCTCCGACGGCCGTCGCCTGCGCGTCGCGCGTTCTTCGGTTGCGTTGACCCGCAGCCTCCGGGGAAGGAGAACACATACTTTCCCTTAGCCGCCCGGCCATGGGTGAAAGCCGACAGCGGGTCCACCTCAAACGATCAAGCTCTACGCCGCGACCGGCATCCGGGCGACGTTGCAGTGGGTCCACAGCCGGTCCATGGCCGTGACCAGGGCGTCCATCATGGCGTCGTCGTGGTTGGGCGAGGGGGTGAAGCGCAGGCGCTCGGTGCCCTTGGGCACAGTCGGATAGTTGATCGGCTGGACATAGATGCCGTGGTCTTCCAGCAGCATGTCCGAGATCATCTTGGCATGGACCGGATCGCCGACGAAGACCGGGACGATATGGCTCTCGGACGGCATGACCGGAATGCCGGCCTCGGCAAAGCGGCGCTTCAGGGTCGCGGCCCGTTCCTGATGGGCGTCGCGCAGTTCGGGGTGGGTCTTCAGGTGACGGACCGAGGCCAGGGCTCCCGCCGTCAGGGCCGGCGGCAGGGAGGTGGTGAAGATGAAGCCCGAGGCCCAGCTGCGGACCGCGTCCACGATCACGGCGTCGGCGGCGATATAGCCGCCCATCACGCCGATGGCCTTGCCCAGGGTGCATTCGACGATGTCGATGCCGTCCAGCACCCCGTCCCGCTCGGCCACGCCCGCCCCGGTCGCGCCGTACAGGCCGACGGCGTGGACCTCGTCCAGATAGGTCAGGGCCCCGTATTTCCGGGCCAGGGCGATGGTGCCTGCCAGGTCGGCGATGTCGCCGTCCATCGAATAGACGCTCTCGAACGCCACCAGCCTGGGCGCATCGGCCGGGGCCGCCGCCAGCAGGGTCTCCAGATGCACCAGGTCGTTGTGCCGGAAGACATGCCGCTCGCAGCCGCCGTTCCGGATGCCCGCGATCATCGAGGCATGGTTCAGGCTGTCGGAGAAGATGATCAGACCCGGCAGGATCTTCTGCAGCGTCGTCAACGTCGCCTCATTGGCCACATAGCCCGAGGTGAACAGAAGCGCCGCTTCTTTCCGGTGCCAGGCTGCCAGCTCGGCCTCCAGATCGACCGCCGAGCGCGTCGTGCCACTGATGTTGCGCGTGCCCCCGGCCCCGGCGCCCACGGCGTCCAGCTCGGCCGACATGGCCTCCAGCACGGCCGGGTGTTGGCCCATGCCGAGATAGTCGTTGGAGCACCAGATCACGCAGTCCTGCTCGGTCCCGTCCGCGCGACGCCGCACGGCCCGGGGGAACTGACCCCGCACCCGCTTCAGATCGGCAAAGACCCGATAGCGGCCCTCGTCCCTGACCTGATCGACAGCGGACTGGAATGCGGCGGTGTAGTCGAAACGACTCGTGGTGTCGCGCATCATGCCCTCGCTCCATGGACGGCATTGAAGCGCAGCAGTGACGTGCCGGCGGCAGCCGCTCCTAGGGTGGCCGTCCAGCAGGCGACGGCTCCGAAACAGGCCATGCAATGTCCGCTCGTCGGTCCGCAAAGCGTGGCGGTCATCGCCATGTGGTCCAGGGCCAGGACGGTCAGTGCCGAGGCGAGGCCGCCCAACGAACACGCCAGACCAAGCAGGCCGCCGGCGATGATTTTGCGTTCCAGGTCGTCAGTGATCGGCATCGGGGCCCTCCGCCGACCATAACATCCCGAACGTCGCCATTCTGCTTTGCGATAGATCAAAGCGGACGCCGCAGCGGTGCGGCAAAGCCCCCGGAGACAAGGGGGCGTGCATGCCGAATCGACCACAGACTGACGAACTCCAGTTCGGGGCCATCACGCTCTTCGTGACCCTCGGGGTGCTGACCGTCATCGCCCTTCTGGCGACGGCCTTCACCGACGACCCGGCATTCCGCTTCCACGGAACCATCCTGCTCATCGCCGGCGTGCTTTCGCTTGCGGCCATGACGCTGGGCATCAACAACGGACGGTTCCGAGCCGATCCCTTGCGCTACTCGGACGGCGTCATTCGCGCCGGGGTGATCGCCACCATGTTCTGGGGTGTCGTGGGAATGCTGGTCGGGGTGGTCATCGCCTCCCAGCTGTCCTGGCCGGACATCTTCTACTTCCCGGAAGCCGGCTGGCTGAACTTCGGCCGGTTGCGTCCGCTCCACACATCCGGCGTGATCTTCGCCTTCGGCGGAAACGCCCTGATCTGCACCTCCTTCTGGGTCGTGCAGCGGACCTGCCGGGCGCGCCTGGCAGGCGGCATGTGGCCGTGGTTCGTCTTCTGGGGCTACCAGCTGTTCATCGTCCTGGCGGCCACCGGCTATCTTGCGGGCATCACCCAGTCGCGCGAATACGCCGAGCCCGAGTGGTACGTCGACATCTGGCTGACCATTGTCTGGGTCGCCTATCTCCTGGTCTTCCTCGGCACGATCTGGAAGCGCAAGGAACCGCACATCTATGTGGCCAACTGGTTCTACCTGGCCTTCATCGTCACGGTCGCCCTGCTGCATCTGGTGAACAATGCCGCCGTTCCGGTGGGTCTGCTGGAAGCGCGCAGCTATTCGGTCTTCGCCGGTGTCCAGGACGCCCTCGTGCAGTGGTGGTACGGCCATAACGCCGTCGGCTTCTTCCTGACCGCCGGCTTTCTGGGAATAATGTACTATTTCGTGCCCAAACGGGTCGAACGGCCGGTCTATTCCTACCGCCTGTCGATCGTGCACTTCTGGTCACTGATCTTCATCTACATCTGGGCTGGCCCGCACCACCTGCACTACACCGCCCTGCCCCAGTGGGCGCAGACCCTGGGCATGACCTTCTCGATCATGCTGTGGATGCCGTCCTGGGGCGGGATGATCAACGGCCTGATGACCCTCTCGGGGGCGTGGGACAAGCTGCGCACCGATCCGGTGGTGCGGATGATGGTCGTGGCCATCGCCTTCTACGGCATGTCGACGTTCGAGGGGCCGCTTATGTCCATCCGGACGGTCAATGCCCTGTCCCACTATACCGACTGGACCATCGGACACGTCCACTCCGGGGCGCTGGGCTGGGTCGGCTTCATCAGCTTCGGCGCGATATACTGCCTGGTCCCCTGGCTCTGGAAGAAGGACCGTCTGTATTCGAACGCCCTGGTCGAGTGGCATTTCTGGATCGCGACCACCGGCATCGTTCTCTACATCACCGCGATGTGGGTCTCCGGCATCATGGAGGGCCTGATGTGGCGCGAGTACACGCCCGACGGCTACCTGGCCAACAGCTTCATCGAGACCGTCGCCGCCAAGCACATCGAGAACGTCATCCGCACCGTCGGCGGCCTGATGTTCCTGAGCGGCACGCTCATCATGTCCTACAACCTGTGGCGAACGATCCGCATGCCGTCCTCGGAGTCCTCCGAGACGGCGATCGCGCCGCACCTGCTGCCGGCCGAGTGAGGATCGCCATGTGGAAGAAACACGGACCGCTTGAGCGGCACTCTCTGTTGCTGATCCTCGGCATCGTCATCGTCGTCTCGATCGGTGGCATCGTCGAGATCGCGCCGCTGTTCTGGGTCGAGAGCACGATCGAGGAGGTCGAGGGCGTTCGCCCCTATACCCCGCTCGAATTGGCGGGTCGCGACATCTACATTGCCGAGGGCTGCTACAGCTGCCACTCCCAGATGATCCGGCCCCTGCGCGATGAGGTCGAACGCTACGGCCACTACAGTCTCGCCGCCGAGAGCATGTATGACCATCCGTTCCAGTGGGGCTCCAAGCGCACCGGGCCGGACCTGGCACGGGTCGGCGGCAAATACTCCAACGAGTGGCACCGCCAGCACCTCGGCGATCCGCGCTCGGTGGTGCCCGAGTCCAACATGCCTCCCTACGCCTTCCTGGCCGACAAGGATCTGGATCTGCACGCCATTCGCGCCAAGCTGGCGACGATGCGGACGGTGGGCGTGCCCTATACCGACGACGAGATCGAGAACGCCGAGGCCGACGCCCGGGCCCAGGTCGATCCCTACGCCAGCGAAACCTCCGCCCTGCGGGGCCGATACGGCCCCCGTATCATCCAGGGCGACTTCGACGGCGATCCGGCGCGTCTGACCAGGATGGACGCCCTGATCGCCTATCTTCAGCAACTCGGCACGATGGTCGATTTCCGCACCTATCAGGCCGAAGATCCGGACAATATGCGATGAGCGGCCTGGACTACGAGACCGTGGCCCGCTTCGCCCAGCAGGGCGGGCTGGTCTACTTCGGCGCGATCTTCTTTGCCGGCCTCGCCTATGCGCTCTGGCCCCGTAATGGCGAGGCCTTCCGCCGCCTCGCCCAACTCCCGCTCGAGAAGGACGAGGGCGACCATGTCTGACCGCGAGCGCGACGACCACACCGGCATCGAGACGACCGGCCACGAATGGGACGGCATCAAGGAGCTGGACAGCCCGCTGCCGCGCTGGTGGCTGTGGATCTTCTACGGCTGCATTGCCTTCGCCGTGGTCTACTGGATCCTGATGCCGGCCTGGCCGGGGCTTCATGGCTACACGCCGGGGCTGCTGAAGCAGTCCGCCCGGGCCGATGTGGTGAAGGAGCTGAACGCCCTTCAGATCCAGCGCGGGCAGAGCGACGCCATACTGGCCTCGGCCTCCCTTCAGCAGATCGAGGCGGACCCTGCGATGCAGGCCCATGCCCTGGCCGTCGGCCAGTCGGTGTTCGGCGACAACTGTGCCAGCTGCCACGGCGCGGGCGGCGGGGGTGCCAAGGGCTATCCCAACCTGCGCGACGACGTCTGGCTCTGGGGGGGCTCGCTTGAGGAGATCGAGCATACGCTGCGGGTCGGCGTCCGCTCCAGTCACCCTGAGACGCGGATGTCGATGATGCCGGCCTTCGGTCGCGACGGCCTGTTGACCGGAGCCCAGATCGGCGATCTGACCGAGTATGTGATCGCCCTGTCCGGCCGCGAGGCTGATCGGGCCGCCGTCGCCCGTGCCACGCCCCTGTTCGCCGCCAACTGTGCCGCCTGCCACATGCCCACGGGCACGGGGTCGCGCGAGTTCGGTGCGCCCAATCTGACCGATCGGGAATGGCTGAACGGCTCCGACCGGGCTGCCATCTCCGGCCAGCTTCAGAACGGCCGCAACGGGGTGATGCCGATGTGGGGCAATCGCTTCTCGCCGGCGGTGATCAAGGCCCTGGCGGTCTACATCCATGTCAACGCCGGCGGCGGCGAGCCCTCGGTCGCGAAGGTCGAAGCCCCCGCGCCATGACCATCATCATCGACCGGACCCGCGAGCGCGCGCCGACGACGGGTCCGGTTTCCGTCGCCGAACGCCAGCGCGAGAAGGCGCGCCCCGCGGGCCTCTACAAGGCCAGGACGCCGATCTATTCCAAACTCGTCCACGGCCCGTGGCGCTGGCTGAAATGGGCGCTGCTGATCGTCATGCTGGCGATCTACTACATCACGCCGTGGATTCGGTGGGAGCGCCCGGGGGCCCTGCCGGACCAGGCGGTGCTCGTCGACTTCGATGGCGGCCGGTTCTATTTCTTCATGATCCAGCTGTGGCCGCAGGAGGTGTATTTCATCACCGGGCTGCTGGTGATGGCGGCGCTCGCCCTGTTCCTGGTGACCGCCCTGTTCGGCCGACTGTGGTGTGGCTACGCCTGCCCGCAGACCGTCTGGACCGACCTTTACATCCATATAGAGCGGTTGTTCGAGGGCGACCGGAACGCGCGCATGCGGCTGGACGCTGCGCCCATGTCCTTCGACAAGCTGTGGCGCAAGGTCGGCAAGCATGCGGTCTGGATCGGAGTCGCCTTCGGGACCGGCGGGGCCTGGATCTTCTATTTCCACGATGCGCCGGACCTGATCCGGACCTTCTGGGTCGGGACCGCGCCGATGACCGCCTATGTGTCGTGCGCCATCCTGACCTTCACCACCTATGTCTTCGCCGGCCACATGCGCGAACAGGTCTGCACCTATATGTGCCCCTGGCCGCGCATCCAGGGGGCCATGCTCGACGACCAGTCATTCCAGGTCACCTATCGCTACGACCGGGGCGAACCTCGCGGCCCGCACAAGAAGACCGAAACCTGGACCGGGCGGGGCGACTGCATCGACTGCAACCAGTGCGTGGTCGCCTGTCCCATGGGCATCGACATCCGCAAGGGCGCACAGCTGGAGTGCATCAACTGCGGCCTGTGCATCGACGCCTGCGACGAGATCATGGACCGGGTCGAACGCCCGCGCGGCCTGATCGCCTATGACACCGATGCGGCCGTCGCTGCACGCTGTGAGGGCCGCAAGCCGCAACACAGGCTGATCCGTCCGCGCACCCTGTACTATGCCGGGGCCCTTGTGCTGGTCAGCGGCCTGATGATCCAGGGCTTCCGCACGCGGGAGGCCATTGGGGCCCACGCCCTGAGAGACCGCAACCCGGCCTATGTCCAGCTGCAGGATGGCGCGGTGCGCAACGGCTATACCCTGAAGCTCGCCAACCACGGCTTCGAGACGGCAACGGTCCAGATTCGCTATGCGGGGGTCCCTGGCGCGGTCCTGACCGATCCCGGCCACCCCGGCTCCGGCCCCCTGGTGGTGGACCTGGCCCCCAATGTCGTGACGTCGCTGCGTCTGTTCGTCACCGTCCCGGCCGCCGCTGCGGACGCCAGGGCCGGGGAGGGGGGCGAGGACGACGATGACGACGATGACGAGGGCCAGGACGCGTCCTTCCAGATCATTTCCGGCGGCGACACCAAGGTCGTCAGGACCGCCTTCGACTACGGAAACCACGACCGATGATGATCCCCGCCGCCCTGTCCCGACCCCCGTTCACGATCAAGGGCTGGCATGTCGCCGCCGGGGTCGTGGCCTTCTTTGCCGTGGTCGTGACCGTGGACATGAGCTTTCTCGTCATCGCCTACCGGACCCACCCTGGCCAGGTCGAGGCCAAACCCTACGAAACCGGATTGATCTACAACGCCGAGCTTGAACGGCTGCGCGTCCAGGACGCCCTGGGTTGGCGGGCGGGCGCAAGGGCCACGCCAGCGGGTCTCGAAGTCCTGCTGGAGGACCGGGACGGCGCACCGCTGGCTGATCTGACAGCGTCCGCACTGCTCCAGCGGCCGGCCACAGAACAGGGCCGTGCCCAGGTCCGGCTGACCCAGATCGAGCCCGGTCGGTATCAGGCCGCCCTTGCCCTCACAGGGGTCTGGGATGTGCGCATCGATGCGACCGACGGCACCGGGCGGCGGATCGTCGCCGAAAGGAGACTGACATGGCCATGACCCTGGATGCCGCCATCGGACGCGACATGTCGGCCTTTGTCCGACGGCGGGAGGACGGCCGCGACAGGCTTGATCTCCTGGTCACGGGCGCGCGATGCGCTGGCTGCATCTCGAAGATCGAAGGCGAGGTCTCGGCCCTGCCCGGCGTCCTGTCCGCCCGCCTCAATCTCTCGACCGGCCGACTGGCCATCGAGGTGTCCGCCGGGGCGATCGATCCGGGCCGCGTCATCGGGACCCTCGCCAGCCTGGGCTATCCCGCCACGCCGTACGATCCGGGCGCTGCCCTGCAACAGCGCGATCGCGAGGGACGCAAGCTGATCCTGGCCCTCGCCGTCGCCGGTTTCGGGGCGATGAACGCCATGATGTTCTCGGTGCCCCTCTGGGCCGGTCTTTTCGACCAGGAACTGGGCCCGGCGACCCGGACGATGATGATGTGGATGTCGGCGGCGGTGGGCGCACCCTGCGCGATCTTCGCCGGAATGACCTTCTTTGAGTCCGCCTGGAGGTCGCTGAGGGCCGGCCGTGCGAACATGGATGTGCCGATCTCGGTCGGCGTCATCCTGACCCTGGCCATCAGTTTTTCGGAGACGATCCTGAATGGACGCGACGCCTATTTTGACGCCGCGGTCTCCCTGCTGTTCCTGCTGCTCATCGGGCGCTGGCTCGATCATCGGTTGAAGGCCAGCGCACGCAGCGCCGCCGGGGATCTTCTGGCCCTGCAGGCACCGACCGTCTGCCTCGTGGATGGGGCCGGTCGTGAACGGTCGATCCCGCTGGGCGATGTCGCGTCCGGTGATCGCATCCGGGTCCGGCCCGGCGACCGGATCCCGGTCGACGCCATTCTGGAGGACGGCGAGGCCTTGCTGGACAACAGCCTGCTGACCGGGGAGAGCGCGCCGGAACGGGTCGCGCGGGGCCAGCTCTGCCGGGCCGGGGCGGTCAATCTGGCCGGCCTGCTGACCCTCCGCGCCGAGGCCGGGTCCGAGGACTCGACCCTGGCGGAAATCGCCCGGCTGATCGACGCCGGGGCGCAGTCCCGGTCGCGCTATGTGCGTCTCGCCGATCGCGCGGCGGCGCTCTATGTCCCGGTGGTCCACGCCGCAGCCTTGCTGACCTTCGCCGGCGGCTGGGCCTTGGGACTCGACCCGCGCGAGGCGCTGATCCGCGCTGTCGCCGTCCTGATCGTCACCTGCCCCTGCGCCCTCGGGCTGGCGGTTCCGGCCGTTCAGATCGTGGCCTCCGCCCGGCTGTTTCGCCGGGGCGTCCTGGTCAAATCCGGCGCCGCCCTGGAGCGGCTGGCCGAGGTCGATCACGTCGTCTTCGACAAGACCGGCGTCGTCACCGAGGGTCGGCCCGTCCTGATCGAAACACCCCGGTGTGTGGTGGCCATGGCGGCACCCCTGGCCCGGGCCTCGAACCATCCGATGGCGCGCGCCGTCGCCCGTGTCGCGGGTGACGGGCCGGTTGCAACGGACGTGATCGAGCACGTCGGCCTCGGCGTCGAAGGTCTGATCGATGGTCGGCGCGCCCGTCTGGGCCGGTCGGCCTTCGTCGGCGTTCCGACCCTGAGCGGGTCCGAGACGGAACTCTGGTTCGGCTTCGAGGACGGGCCCAAGGTGCGACTGCGCTTCTCCGACACGCCGCGGCCGGACGCGGCGCAGACAGTGGCGGCCCTGCTGGCCCGTGGACTGACCGTCGAGATCCTGTCCGGCGATCAGGCGGGCGTGGTCGAAGCGGTGGCACACAGCGTCGGCATCAAGGCCTGGAGATCCGGGCTTCTGCCCGAGGACAAGGCCGAGGCCGTCGACCGTCTTGCCGCCGCCGGGCGAAAGGTTCTGATGGTCGGAGACGGCCTCAACGACGCCGCGGCCCTCGCGCGCGCTCACGCCGCGATCGCCCCGGGATCGGCGATCGAGGCCAGCCAGAACGCCGCCGATCTGGTCCTGACCCAGGACCGGTTGATGGCGGTCGTCGAAGCACTGGACGTCGCCCGTTCATCGCGTCGGCGCGCGCTGGAAAACTTCGGGTTTGCCGCGCTCTACAACCTGGTCGCCGCACCTGCCGCCATGATCGGTCTGGTGAACCCGTTCGTCGCAGCCCTGGCGATGTCAGGGTCGTCGCTGGTCGTCACCCTGAACGCGCTCAGGCTGCGCGCCGCCCGATGAACATCCTTCTCATTCTCGCGCCGTTTTCGGTCATGCTCGGTCTTGTTGCGGTGGTGGCATTCGTCTGGACGCTTCGCTCGGGCCAGTACGACGACGTGAAGGGTGCCGCCGAACGGATACTCATCGACGAACCGAATCCGATCGCGTCTCCACGTCCCGGTCCGGCGTCGGCGGGACATGGAGGCGGCGATGACGGCGCTGACGCCTCGAAACAGGCCGAACGCCGGGATTGTCGTCGAAGGCGGTTCGGGAGCGCGCCGAGATGAGTCCGGAGGCTTCGACGCGTGGAGTCAGGACGAGACCGCCAACCCCGAACGGTGGCGGTGGTGCGATGGTCCGCCAGCCTCGGCGGTGCCGTCACGGTGCCTCTGAAGTTCGTATCTCGGAGCTGATCGATACAAAGACCACGGGGGCGTTGTATTCGCCTGCAACAGTGCGGACATAGTCGGCGAACGCACTTGCGGTCCGCCGGTTCGGGCCTTCACTCCATCCGGCGGCCAGAAGATAATCGAACCGGCCGTCGGCGGTCATCGGCATGCTCATGACGTGATTGCCTTCGTCCTGTGGCGCGAAGGCGTAGGTCGGCGAAAGCCGATCGGGCACCACCAGGGCCGTCCCGGCGTAGGCGACCGTCATGTCGGGCTGAACCTGTTCCAGATCATCGGGATTGCGGATCACCTCAGGCGCTGCGGAGACCACCAGTCCGCCCTCCTGCACATAGGTGTCCTCGTTCAGATGCTTGCGGATACCGACCACAAACCGTGGGGCGGGGCCTGCAGGGTCGATCTGGCGAAGGGCGACCCGGGCGGTCGAATAATCCTGCCCGGCATAGCTGCTATAGACCTGGTCCAGCTCATAGGAGCCGTGAGGTGTGTTCCAGTTCATCGTACGGATCCGGACCATGCTGCGGACCGGTCCATTGGCCAGAACGGTGAAGGCGTATCGCGGCGACGACACTGGGCCGCCGTTGAAGTTGCCTTCCGAGCCGGGCCCGAAGCGGGGGCGGGTGATGACCTCGGGGTGCGCCGGATCCTCGATCAGGCCGATTCCGCCGCCGCCGAACGACGACGCGACCCTCATGATGTCCGATCCCAGTCCCGGGTCGATCAGAGAGACGGCATAACCATCGAGGTTCTCCATATACAGGCGCTGGCTCATCAATTGCGGCGTGCGCTTGGCGTAGACGTCGATGTCGGTCGGATACCAGAGCTTCCAGCCGAAGGTCTCGCTCTCCCAGAACGGAACCGTGTGGCGCATGTAGCTGCCGGTCGCGGCATGGGTCCGGTGGGCGGCCCATCCCCGTTCCTGGGTTCCGAGATAGACATAGACGGTCTTTGTCTCGCCGGGAGCAAAGTCGGCCATGAAGAACAGTTCGTCCCACAGCCCGTCCTGGTCCAGATCGTCGAACTGGTAGGGAAAGGCATGGCCATTGGTTTCGGCCAGTTGGCCGTGAGCCCCCTCAAGCGCGCGTTGACGGGCGGACGGTTCCGCGTTCGGGACGCCCTTCGGATCCACCAGGGTCATCTGGAGCTCGTGGATATCCTGAAGCGGCCCCAGATCGGATCTCTGGATGATCACCGGGCTGTTGGTTCGCGCGACGTCGAGGGGATTTCGGACCTGGATCGCGACCCGCCGTACGGGCTCGAACGTCCCTTGCGTGTACCACGCGCCGTCGGCCTGCGCAGGATCGGCGGCGAGGCCGAGGAAAACCGCAATGAATGAGCCGATCATCTGTGCCCCCCAGGATAGCCGATCAGCCGGCCAATACTGCTGATTCAAGGTCCGGTCGATATGCCCGTCGGCCGATGCTGTCGAAGCGACGCTAACACATCTCCACGCGACACAGTCAGGGCAGGGGGCGTGAGGGCCATGTCCCACTGATCTTCACGTCGACCCCGACGATATGCCCCGCCAGGAGGTGAAGACCCGCTTCCTGCGGATCTCGGCGGCGAACATCGGACCGAACCGGATCCACCGGGGGCGCACCGTCTGGTAACAGATGTCGATGCCGCGCTTGGCCAGCAGAGTCTCGACGTGCCATAGCGCTGCCGGGTGCTTCACGAACATCATCACTACGGTCCGGATCACCTCAGGGGAACTGACCTGCCACCCTTCAGTTGCGCGCCGTCAGTGCCCCGCGTCAGCGTAGGTCATGCGCCATCCAAGGTTGATCGGCACGTGCGCCGGGCGGCCGTTCGAATGGCAGTGGACGACACTCGCGAACCTGCCCGTCGGGCTGGCATGGACGGGCTGCACTGGAAGGGTCTCGCAGGTCTCCAGCCCGGTCACGCGAAGACTCTGCAGGCTTTCGCCGACGTACTGGATGGTCCAGCCATCGCCGTCGCGCGTCATCCCGGATATCGGCTGGTACCCCGCGAACTCGAAATCAAGGTCGAGCGGGCCGAGCGCGGTGGAGGGCGTGTATAGATCGGTTCGCTCTATTGCACCGGGGGTGAAGCGATAGGTGGTTTCGGCGCGTATGCGGTCGTCCGGGCGCGGGGCGGCCTCTCCCATCCGGTCCATCGCCGGCTGGTCCATCTGAAACAGAACCGCGTCGCCGGTCTCGGTCATGACCACATTGCGATGATAGGCCAGGGGCTGCAGCACCGTGCCGTCGTCAAGGGTGACGCGCGTGATCAGCTGGGGGAAATCCGCGTCAGGCGAGCCGGCGACAAGCCCCGGCGAGTAGGGAATCGGGAAATAGGGATTGTTCATGTGCTGGCCCGCCCCCCCGTTGATCACGGGAAGGCCGAACAGCCGGGTACCATCGACGACCGTCAGCAGGGCCCGATCCTGCTCGCCGCGGTCGAACCAGGTCAGGGTCGCCCGGGGCCGGGAAGCGCGCCAGGCGGCCAGGTCGGCCGTGGGGATCCTGTCCCTGTATCCCAGCCGATTCCATAGCGCATTGGTGTAGACGTGCTGTCGCGCGAGGCTGAGGTTCTCGCCGAGGATCCGGTGCCTGGCACGATAGGCATCGGTGCGCCGTCCCTTGTCCCACAGGTTCACCGAGCCGGTGTCCGGGTCCACCCAGAAGTCCATGTAGCGGGCGGTGATGGCGCAGGAGAAGGCATAGGCGACGTCCATCTCCTCGGGCGTCAGTAAGCCGAGCACGGCGGCGGCGGTCAGCACCTCCAGCATGGCCGTTTCCCCGTAGGCCCCGATCGAGCGGCCGTACTCGAAACCGTCCCCAGCGGGACCGGCACGGAGAAGAATGAGTTCGGCGGAATGGCGGAGCCAGGCCTTGACCTGTTCGGGCGGCTCGCGACCGACATCGATGAACCTCTGGGCGATCTCACCGATCAGAAGCACGCTGTAGCGGTCGAAGCGACCCTGCCCATCCGTCTCGTCCGCGAAGCCGAAATCCGAATAGGTGGCATAGTGATCAAGGGTTTTGGCCAGGAGGGCGTCGGCGGCGGCGGCATCTTCCCAGCCGAGCAGGTTCCGCAACTGGGCCACGCTGTAGGCGACACCATAGTAGTTGTTGGGCAGGTTGATCAGGGTCAGGTCGGCTTCCCGGACGAAGCTGCGCCAGTCCAGCTGGGTCCTCAGCCGTGCCAGAATTCCGGGATCGACAGCGGCCTCGAGCAGGCCGGCCTTCTGCAGCCGGTGCAGGGCGAGTAGAGAATAGTAGATGCCCCATTCCGTGTTGACGTCGTCCACGGTCATGGCCGTGATGTCCCGGAAACCGCGGATATAGACGGCGCGCCGGGGATCGTCCGCCGGAGTCTCCAGGATCAGATTGGCCATGCCGACGGCGATCTTGCCGGGCAGGAATTTGTCCGTCGTCCCGAAGACCCGCTGTCCGTCGATCACCATGTCGCGCCGCTCGGTCATCAGCCGGACCAGCAGTGCCTCGACCTGGGGGTTGAGCCGTTCCGTCACGGTCCGGTTCATCGGGACGGGCGGCACCGGGACGGGCGCTGCCTGGACGGCCGGTGGCGTCGCGCACCCGACGGCAAGCGCCGCGACCATCGCGACGCAGGCGGGTCGAAGGCCGGTAGTGATGCCGCTCACGCGCGTCCCCTTCTTTGGCCGAATGGCGTCGTAAAAAGATGCCGGCACCGTGGCCCTGACCACATGGGTGCCGGTTTAGTCACTTCAGGGAAGAGAGTGCAGGATGAGGAGGTGAGCGGCGTAGACGGGTCAGTACCGGTAGCGAACCCCGAACACGAACTCGCGGCCGGTGTGTTCGTAGTTCAGGTTGTTCTTGCGTCGGCTGTTGATCCACCGTTCGTCATACTGGTCGGTCAGGTTGATCCCCTCGAACGAGACGGTCAGGCTGTCTCCGATGTCATAGGACATGGACATGTCGATGTTGGTCGACTCGGCCTTGCCTTCGACGTCGTTGCTGTTGGCCCCGGGAACGCGGATCAGATACTCGTCACGATAGGTGGCCGAGACCCGCGCCTCGAACGGTCCCTTCTCGTAGTAGAGCGTGCCGCTCCATGAGGAGGGCGACTGACCGACGATGGGTTGCCGGGTCGTGGTGCCCAGGGTCGGGCTGACGATATATTCGACCTCGGATTCGACCTTGGTGTAGTTGAACAGGCCGCCCAGGCCCCGGAACGTCTCGGGCAGGAAGTTGAACGGCGTCTGCAGCGTGATCTCGAACCCGTCCAGATCCCCGCCCGGCGTGTTACGGCTGGACGTGAAGATGACGTCCGACGAGGGCAGGACGCCTGCCGGAAGGATGTCGTTCGGGAAACCCGTCTCCGAGAAGGGCAGGCGTTCACGCACGGTCTGGACGAAGGAATCGATGGACTTGTGGAACAGGGCGAAGCTGAACAGGGCCTCGTCGTAGGGATACCATTCCACGCTCAGATCGTAGTTGGTGGCGCGGATGGGGTCCAGGAACGGGTTGCCGACGGTCAGGGTGACGTCCGCCACGCCCTGGGCGACCGTACCACCCGGGGTGAGCTGGTTGAGGGCTGGTCGCGCCATGACCTTGGCGGCGGCGAAGCGCACAATCAGATCGCTGACCGGCTCGATGGAGACGTTCAGAGCAGGCAGGGTGTCTTCGTAGGTGTTGGTCAGGTTGAGGGTGCGGGTCCCCAGCAGACCGGTCGCATTCACTTCCGTCTCGACATAGCGGACGCCAAGATTGCCCCGGACCGGCATGTCCATCAGCGAGGTCTGGAAGTCGGCCTGCAGGAAGATGCCTTTCGATGTCTCGTTCACGGCCCGCGTTTCACCCGCGAACGGGGTCACCCGGAAGTCACCGAAATCATTGACGCAATTGCAGCTGAAACCGATCAGCGCATCGAGTTTGGCAATGTCCGGGATGACCCAGCTCGCGGGCGTGGAGCCAGGCAGGGTCAGGGATCCCCGGTTCAGGCTGGTGACGCGGGTCGAATACTGGTCGATCGTGACCCCGCGGGCCGCCAGGAGCGCAAGGGCGGTCGCCGGGACGGCCTCGACCGCCTTGCGATTCTCGACCACCGAGAAGCCGAACTCCTTCTGCGAGGCTCCGGCACGGAAGGTCAGGCTGTCGTTGAAGTCCCAGGTGAACTCGGCCTCGATCGTGTCGTAGGTGTTCTCTGTCTTGTTCGGACGCAGACGGATGATCGAGGCGTCGCCCAGCGTGGCCGAAGGGCTGAGCGCCCAGTTGGCCGGGTTGGTGACATCGAAGCCGTAGTTGAAGGCCGGGACGTTCTTGTTGCCCGAATAGTCGTAGCTGTAGCCGTCGACGTCATAGCGATCGAACGAGACCGTCGTCTGCTGGGGGTTGGACCCGATGGCTTCGGAGCTGCCGACCAGCCCGCGGAACCGGAAAGTATCGGTGAATTCGTGGGTCAGGGTCAGGGCGTTCTGGGTGAACTCCGTCGACAGGACGTCGATGCGCTGTTCGGTGCGGGCGTCGACGTCGTCGAAGGTCGCGCTGATCAGGGTCGCGTTGTTGTCGATGACGCCGCGGACCAGATCCATGGCCCGGAAGCCCTGGACGCCGGCTTCACGCGCGGGGCTGATGATCTCCAGGAACTCCTCGTTCCGGGTCTGGTCCAGCTTGGCGTAGAGCGAGTCGAACGTCAGTCGCGTTCGGTCGGTCACATCGAACTGGATGGACCCGGTGACGCCCAGGCGCTCGCGATCGTAGGTGATGCGGCCGTAGCGCGGAATGCGCGGATGGGCCGCCAGATGGGCCGCTGCCTGGGCCGCGAGACCCGTCAGCGTACGGCCGTCGGCGGTCGTGATCGTTCCGACCGACTGGTAGCAGCGCGTGGAGTTGACGTAGGAGGTGATGACCCCGGCCACCGTGGTGGGCACGCAGCCGTCGTCGGCAGGGACCCGGAAGCCGACCGAGCTGGAGCCGTCCTCGAAGGTTTCGCGCTTGCTGTAGGCGGCGGAGACCAGCGCACCCAGACGGCCATCCAGCCAGCGATTGCTGATCAGCGCGGTTGCGCGGGGGCCTGTGTTCTCCGACAGGTCGTTGTAGGTGGCCTGGGTTCCGGCGGCGAAGGTGAAGCCCGAATAGTCGAACGGGCGGGCCGTCTGCAGATCGACGGTGGCCCCCAGCGAACCCTCATTGACCGAGGCTTCCTGCGATTTGCGCACGGTGATGCTGTTGAACAGCTCCGAGGCGAAGACATTGAAGTCGAAACCCCGGTTGCGGTTGGCGCGCCCCTGGTCGCGGCCGCCGGTGGTCGCCAGGGCTTCGAGGCCATTCAGACGAACCCGGACGAAGTCGGAGCTCAAACCCCGGACGTTGATCGAGCGGCCCTCGCCGCCGTCACGATCGATCTGCACCCCGGGAACGCGCTGAAGCGATTCGGCGAGATTGAGGTCGGGGAAGTCGGCGATATCCTCCGCACTGATGGAGTCGACGATCGAATTCTCGTTGCGCTTCACATCGATCGCGGCCTGCAGCGACCGACGGAAGCCGGTGACGACCACCTCATCGACCATTGTTTCCTGTGGCGTGGGTGGTGTCTGGGCCAACGCGCTCGTCGCCATGGCACCCATTGCGACGGTGCCGAACAGAATGGATCGCAGAATCATCGTTTTCTCTCCCCCTGACCGTCTGCTTCTTGGTGAAGCTTTTTCGGTTCAATCCCTCATTGATACCGGTGTCATTCAGCTCGTCAAGTGCTGCCTATGTCATTGTTCGGGCAACAACGAGATGCCGACACCAATGAGTGATGGTGTAGATCGTCCGGACACGCTTCTGTGGACCTTAGGTGTAAACGTCAGCTCGATGCGGTCCCGCCAGACCCGCGCGGCCCCATAGCCGGTGTCGATGCCGCTTTCGACCGGCCGTCGCTACGTTCGGCGACGGCAACGAGGACCTCCAGGACATCACCACGTCATCCGGATCATGTCCGGTTTGGAGGCGTGCATACGGCCAGGTTTGCCGACGCTGGTCCAAGCCAATCGATCCAGACGGCTGCGGGACGCCCTGTCGCCCGTTTCAGGGCAGCATACGGGTCGCAGAATTCAGGCTCCAGCAAGCTGGCAATTCCGAGCGTATTGACCGCGCCGGCGCGGTCCCACATCCCCGCATAGCCCGGCTGCCCGGCTCGCGCCCTGTCTGCGTCAAACTTGATCCGGGAGTTGACGAACTCCTGATGGGTCAGCCTGCCATCCGCGTAGGGGAGGAGCCAGGAGACGGCATCGCGTGCGCCAGCACCGGCAGGATTCCGCCATCCGAACCAATCCTCACCATGAACCCTTGCCGCCAGAGCCGCCGTCATCAAGGGATCCAGATTGTAGGTGACGTAGTGGATCGCATCACGCTCGTGGAAGTCGTGGACGGTCCCGTCGGCAAGAACGTTGTTGCTGACGTGGCGGCGATAGGCGGCCCTGGCACGGTCGATCAGCGCCGGATCACCAATCCGATAGGCCGCGAGCGTTGCCAGCTTGATCCTGTGACTTTGCCAGTTCGTGCCTGCGTTGATCGGGGTGCCGTCCATGGCGTCCAGGTAACCGATCGCAAGGGCTCGCCAGAAGGCGTCGATCCGGGTCTTGCCGTCCGGCGTCAGGGCGTCGCTAACAAGATCGGTCGTCATGATCAGGGTATCGAAGCCGGTTTCGTCGATCGGGTTGAAGGACCAGCGATAGGTCTCCGCCCAGGCCATCAGATAGACCTCGGCGCGCTCCGCGTAGCGACGCTCGCCCGTCAGCCGATAGGCGAGACCCAGAGACAGGGAGATCGGAAAGTCCTCTCGCGCCCGGCCACTGATCTCTCGAATGCCTCGGCCGGGGAGGGTGCCCTCGGTGTGGATCACGGGGATGGCACCCGGTGGTCTGGACAGGCCAACCGTGGCATTGGCGATCACGGCGTCGGCCGCCATGGTGCCGATATGGGTCGGCAAGCGATCTTCGGCTCCCGGCCCGAACAGGGCGAACCCTGATGCGGGTTCCTCGATCAAGACCGGCGGCATGGACTGCCCTTCGGCCCTGGCCTCGCCATGCGCCAGGGCGGCAAGGGTGATCAGGAGGCCCGCCAGCAGACAGGCTGCGGCGCGCGATACCGGCCACGACCGTCCTGATGTTCCGGGCGTGACCTGGCCTACCATCGGCGTTCCGCCATCTGGGCCGAGGCGAGCAAAAGCGCTCCCAGGGCTGCGTCATCATGTTCGAACGCCGCGAGACGATCAGGGGTCCGAAGAGCGTCCCAGCCGTTGAGGGCCGCGCTTTCGCCCTCGTTGAAGCTCAGCATTCCCGTGTTCAGACCCCACGTCAGCCCGAACACGAACAACGCCGAGGCACCCATATCGGCCGGCGTCGACCCATCGTCGAGGCGCGCGTGCCACAAGGCGTCGGGCCCCTGGGTGCGGGTAACCGTGCGTGCCATCTCACGGTACAGGGCGACATACTCGAGGCGAGCCAGGTCTTCAGCGGGCAAGGCATCCACCATTCGGGTCAGGGCGGCGAAGGCTGTCGCATTGATCTTGGCGTCGAAATGCCGTTCGCCGATGGCGTCTTCATTGGCATGAAACAGCAGGGCTTCGCGGTCGAAGAGGGTCAGCGCCATACGCCGGAATGCCAGGTCGAGCGAAGCGACCTTGGCCCGTCCCGACTCGCCTACCCATGGCCCGACCCAGAGATCGGAACCCCGGAGCAGATCGTTGCTCCGACAGTCAGACCCGGCGCAGATACGGGGTATTGTGATCGGGATCGTTTCTGCGCCGGTCACTTTGGCCTGTGCGGCCGCGGTGAAGTATCGCGGGTCGCCGCTTGCCCGGCCGAGGGCGTCCAGGCCGAGTGGCAAAAGAGGATGGCCCGCCTCGATCCGTCCTTGACCGTTCGCCGCCAGACGGCGCTCGACCAGCGGCGTGACGACCTCCAGCACACCGGCGCTCCATGCCGGATTGGTCGCTGAAATCGATGTCGGTGGCGGAGCCTCCGGCACGGATACGCACCCCGAGACCGATGCGACCGCGAGCAAGAGGGAACCGAGACGCACGGTTCTAGGGCGCATACGGGACCACATTGTTCTGGCGGCTGATCTCGAGCGGCTCGCCGTCGAGAACCAGCCGGATCCGGCTGTCCTCCGGTACCAGGGACGGAAGGGTCAGGGTCACCGTCTGGACCTTCGGCCGAAGATCGTTCGGGGCCTCCAGCGCTTCGAACGGGGCGCTGGTGAGGGGCACGCCCTGGGCCGTTTCCACGACCACCCGCCCCGAGGGTGAGGCGACGGACCCAAGGCTGTGAACGCACACCGTCATCTGGTGGCCGTCGATGGTCACATCGGACCGGCCGATCCCGACATCCGGGCGGATCGCCATCGCCGGCCCGGCTTCGACAAGCCGGAACTCCAGAACACTCGCATCGGGTGGCAGGATCAGCGGCAGGGCCTCGCCCGGTCCGAACGGGACCGTCCGGGCCTCCGCCGTGTCGGCACGGTCATCACCGTCCCCATCCGGTCCCTGAGTGACGCGCCAGGTTCCGGGCTGGATTTCGGCCCCCGTGATCGCCGCGCGCACGGGCCGGTTCGACAGGTTCCAGACGACGACGCGAAACCCGTCTGCGGCCGGTTCGCGCACGAGGATGGCCGTTCCGAGAGCGTCTTCGGGATCGTCGAAGCGCCAGCTGATCCTGTGGCCCGGAACGATGCGGTTGCGGGCGTGGGCGACGCCGCCCAGCCTCGCGCGCTGCAGTTGCACGCTGGGCACCTCCACGCGGTCGGTCCACCAGTGGTCCTCGGTCTGCATGCGCATGCGCACCGAGGCCGACTGAAGCTCGCGGGCATACAGGCGTTCCAGCGGCTCACGGTTTCCTGTCTCGGCGGCAGCGAAGGTCAGGGCATCGGCCGGTGCGTCCGGCGCACTGGCCAGGTCCACATAGCGCTGATCGAGCTCCGGTCGGCCCAGGTCGCGGCCGACGTCGCTGTTGACGTTCGCGAACTCTGCCGAGCGCGCAGGATCTCCCAGTGGCTCCAGATAGGCAGCGGCACCCGTCCACCGCCACGCAGCCCACAGCAACATCGCGGTCGGCCCAAGCCCGGACCCGCGCTGTGCGTCCGTCGTCCAGTTTATGTCCGCCGGCCAGGAGATCGTCCCGTCGGTGCCGGTTTGACGATGGGCGACGTAACCGTCCGCCAGTTCGAGCAGCAGTGACCTCAGTTCCGGAGACCCGTTGTAGTCAACCAGGAGCATCCCGGGATGCAGGATCAGATGCGACTGGCCCTTCGACCAGTCCCATGGCGTTTCGCGGGCGAACAGCGAACCGCCGAAGTTGTTCGAGATGATGTGCCGATGGCCGGCCGCATTGATCGCCGTGATGTCGGCGTAACGCCGCGCCGTCGCCATCAACCGCTCGATAGCGACGGGATCGCCGCGGTTCAGCAAGGCCGCCTGGCTGATGGCGTTGATGCCTTCCTCGTAGGTGTGAAGCTCGTCGGTCTGGATCCGGTTGAGGCCCTGGTCCCACATGTCGTTGCGATAGCTCGCTTCGACGAGTGCATTCAGCGAGGCGTTGAGCTTGTCCGGATCGACCCCCATCAGGGCCGGGCCAACCCACTGATTGGTCAGGTCCGTATCGTCGGAAATCCCGCCTCCGAACTCGCCGTTGACCTGGCGGTTGTCGATCCACCAGTTCACGAAATGACGCACCTGCTTCAGTGCCTCTGTCTGACGGAAGGCCCACAGGGGAACGCCGGCGGGAGGGATCGGCTGGACGAAGTCGGGCAGGGGCTGGGCCGCGTTCCATTCGCTCCAGTAGGCGCGACCCTCGACATTGTCCGGATCGATCCTCAGCAGATCGGTCAGGTCGCGATAGAACCGGTCGAACAGCGCCAGGTCCCGCGTGATCTGGCGTTCCTCGACCAGAAAGCCGTAGTTGTCCTTTATCTGCATCAGACGGTCGGCGACATGCTCGGCACGCGCGGCGTCGCGGGTCTTGAAGATCAGGCGGACGCCCATGCCGTCCAGGCTCCCGGCACTGAAGTCGGAAGCGGCGGCGGCCACGGTCAGGTACAGGCTGTGATCGTTGTCCAGTATGCGGTCCCGGGTGTCGAGAAAGACGGTCCGGGCCTCTCCCGGGCGGACAGAGACGTTGATGTCGAGCAGGTCGCGCAGCGGCCAGGTGGGGTCCTTGACCCGTATGTTCAGCGAGATCAGGCCCGCAGCATCCGGCGTGGCGGTCAGGGCAGGAATGTCGAGCACAATACCGTCAAGGCCACCCGCCTCCTGAAAACTCAGGGTCGGCACGTTGCGGATCAGGGGACCGCCCGGCCGGCCGCGGCGGAAGTCGATCGGCAGCACCACATGGACGATCGGCCGACTTCCCGTCAGGGGCGTGGCGCGCGCCAGGCCGGGCGCGCTGTCGGGCAGGGCCACGACCGTGTCGCGCTCCTCGCGTGGATAGCGGCCTGCAATGAAAGCCGTCACGTCGTCGATGGCGACATAGCCGGGCTCGACCGCGCTGCGGACGACATAGCGATAGTCGCCGAGGCTTTGAGGAATATCACCCGCCGTCACGTTGTAGACGCCGATCTCCTGAATGGGGGTCTCTGGCTCCGTGTTGGTGAAGCGCAGCGCGCCGCCCTGCTGGACAGGCAGGCGCGTCGAGGTGCGTTCGGCACTCTGCGGGCGTTGAAACAGACTCCGCGCCGGCGACGCGTCGATCACGCGGCTGGCGTTGATCCGGGCGTCGACGGCAGCCACCTCGCCATAGGCTGCGCCCTGGATTTCGACCTGGTTCCATGGCTCCTGCGGCAGGAACCAGGTCGCAGACCGGCCGCCCATCGAATAGACGTTCCAGTCCGGCAGGATGAAATAGTCGCTCCGCCCGGGCAGTCGTGAACGATTGTAGACGCCGGGCCATGTGGTCTCCCGGATACCGTCGTTGCCCTTCCAGTGCCGCTGCGCGACGTCGCGTTGATCCGTGAACTCGACGCGACGAATGATCGTGACACGATCGGCGAGATACGGCGCTGCGCCCTGATCAAAGCCGAAGCGACGGCTCCACGCATCCTGCCAGGGCCGGGATGCCAGTGCCGGGACATCGGCGCTTCCCCCTTGTCGCATCGCGCCGATCTCGGCCCCGGACAGGGCCCGTTCGTAGATCCGCAGATCATCGTAGTCCGACCCGCGGGTGAAGCTGTAGCGACTGTGAACCTGTATCGGCGAAACGATGCGGGCGGCGGTGCCGAACTGGTCGAGAGCCGCGTCCAACGGCGCAGAGGTCGCCTCGGCCGCGACGCGTTCGCCGTCGACGAACAGCGCGATGCCGGTCGTCTCGTCCCAGGTGAAGGCGAGGTGGGTCCAGCGATCGGGATCCGGCGCGACCGGCAAGGTGTAGGAGGCCCGCACCCGGGCCAGATTGGCGTCGGTGACGAAGGCGTCGAAACCAGAGCCGTTCCAGTCGATGCGCAGGAACGTCATGTCCCAGCTGGAATGGTTGGCATAGCCGACGCGGAACAGGACGAAAGGCGTCGGACCGGTCGCATAGTGGGCCCGCCAGTCGAACGCGACCGTACCCCGTTGCGCAAGGATGTTGCCGGGCGCGGACCAGGCCAGTTGCTGATCATCGCTCCCTTCGAGGTAGCCACCCCTGGCCCCGCCGGTCGGTCTCACGGCGATCCGGTCGGCGAACGTCGGCTCGGCCTGACCCCTGGCAAGGTCCGCTACCACACTGCTGTCGGCCGACATGTGAAACAGCAGGCCATCCGGCGGGCTCGTGACCTGCCGGGCGACCGCTGCGCCCGGCGCACCAATCGCGACGCATAACGCAAGCCAGCCCAGCCGGCCGATGAACGTCCGCATGCTTCCCCCAATGGTGGTGCGAACCCGGCATGGTGCACGGCGTTCGCCCTTGCCTTCGCGTTCCTCTGCGGCTTTTGGCCTGCCGCCTGCAAAGACTATGACACCGGTTTCCGGAAAAGAAAGCCAGACACGGCCGATGATTCACCGGCAACAAAGGTCCATTGGCCTCCATTGCTGTTGCTCAGACCGAAAGGCCGAAGCGGTACTCGCTGGTGGAGCGAAAGGTCTCTCCCGGGCGGAGGACGGTGGACGGAAACTCGGGTCGGTTCGGGCTGTTCTGATAGTGCTGGGGTTCAAGGCACAGGCCGCAGCGCGGATGATAGGGGACGCCGCCCCGGCCGATCATCTCAACCGCATTCGCCGTATAGAATTGAACGCCGGGTTCGGTGGTCCAGAGCTCCAGCCGGCGTCCGCTGGCGGGGTGATCGACCCGGGCGGCGCGCCGCAGTGTCCCCTGCCGCCCCCGAACGACGAAGTTGTGGTCATAGCCGCCGCCGATCGTCATCTGCTCATCGGGCGTCGCGAGGTCGCGGCCGACCGGCTTGGGTCGCCGGAAGTCCAGCGGCGTGCCGGCCACCGACCTCAGTTCGCCGGTGACGATCTTGTCGGGTCCGAAGGCGGTGAACCGGTCGGCGTCGATCGTGACGATATGGTCCAGGACCAGTCGATCGGGGGCACCGGACAGGTTGAAATAGCTGTGATGGGTGGGGTTGAGGACCGTCGGCCGGGTCGTCGTCGCCTCGAACGCCAGGGTCAGGCGGTCGTCATGGGTCAGCCGGTAGGTGACGGTGATGACCAGTTCGCCGGGAAAGCCCTGATCGCCGTCTGCGCTGACAAGGGTCATCGCCACGCCGGGCCCCGCAGCCGTCTCGTCGACACGCCCGGTCCAGTTGCGCTTCGAAAAGCCGACCGGGCCGCCGTGGGAACTGTGGGCCGCGCCGTCGGTGTCCAACTGGACCGCAAGACCATCCAGGTCGAACCGGCCACCGGCGATCCGGCCTGCGTATCGGCCGACCGTTGTTCCGAAATTCCGCGAGCGCGCGACATAGTCCGCATGGGTATCGAGGCCGAGGACGACATCGGCCAGGACCCCGGTCCGGTCAGGCATGGTCAGGGACGTCACCGCCGCGCCCCAGGTCATGATCTTCGCCGTATGGCCCGCCCGGTTCGTCAGCGTGAAGAGCCTGACCGGTTCCCCCAGGTCCGTCGTTCCGAAATCAGCCACGGTCACGCCGGGGGCGACGGGAGATTGCCCGGACGGCCGGAGGATCGCACAGGCCGACACAGGGACGGCGGCCAGGCCACCGGTAAACAGGCGACGATCAAGAACGGGTCCTGTCATGGGGTCCTCCTGTGGGTGCTCCGCTTGCCGGCCTCCGGCGAGGCAATGCGGGTTCGGCATGCACCGAAGCACCATGCCCATTTGCCAACACTCTGTCGCCGGTGTCATTTAGTCCATGGTGCTCGCCGTCAGCGAACGCCTCGATAATTTCGAAGAATGGCGCTTGGGTACAAAGCTGGACAAGTCAGTCAGCACCCACTGGAAGCGAGAGCGTTGACACGATCCAAGCGAGTACGCTTTTCCTGCCGGGATGGTCTCACGGCGCAGCCAACTTGAAAAGCTGGACGCCATCATCGCCCGGTGAGTTCGTCGTGGTTAACGCCTCATTTAGCGATGCGGCCCAGGCTGACGTATCCAATCGGAGTCGCCATAATGTCCGCCGTCCATGCTAGCGAAGCGTTCGCGGACATCCCGACGATCGAAGATGGCCGCGCCGCTCTGGCGCTGGGAAATGCGATCGAGGCGGTAGAGCTGCTCTATGCCATAAGCCAGGCCAAGCCCGCTGACTATGATTGTCGCTACTGGCTCTACAGCGCCCTGGTTGCGGCGGGACATCCGGAGATCGCAGGTCCAACCCTGGACGACGCCCGAAACCTGCATGCTGTGGCGGTGATACGTTCGGTCGGCGGGGATGTTAGCCGCTTACGCACCGATCCCGCCTATTGCGGGACCCTGGGCATGCAGCTCTATCAGGCTAACCTGATGGGGCCGGCGACGCTTGCCTTGGGCAAGGCGTTGGACTTCGACAATCTCGATCCGAGCTTGCTGATCAGCTACGGCCTGTCGATGCAGCACCAGGGTCGGATGGCCGAGGCTATCGACATCTTCAACCTTGCCGCCGAGACCTTTCCTTCGCCTGGGACCCACGGTTTTCTCATCTATGCGCTCTTCCATGGGCCTGACCGCCTGAAACAGGTTTCGGAGGAGGCGCGCAAATGGGCCGCGCTCTACGCTGCGCCCCACACGCCGAAGAAGGCGTCGTTCACCGGCCAGCCCGTAGTGAACCGTCGTCTGCGGATCGGCTATGTAGGTCCCAGCTTCTCACGCAATCAGGTGGCGCAGTTCCTTATCCCTGTCCTTCAGGCTCACGATCCGGCGGCCGCAGACGTTTTCCTGTACTGCGCCGATCCGTCGGTCGAGACCGGTCTGCCGGACGCCTGCACTGTCAGGGGGATCGGGTCGATGTCGGACGCCCAGGTCGTCAAACGGATCCGCGCTGACGGGATTGATGTCCTGGTCGACGTCTGGGGGCATACGGCTGGGAGCCGCCTGTCGGTTTTCGGACATCGCCCGGCCCCGGTGCAGGTCGCCTGGATCAACTTCGTCCAGACCACGGGGCTGGAGGCCATGGACTATGTCCTGCACGCCGACAGCATGGACGCCCCCGACACGGCGGACTATTTCGTTGAGAAGATCTGGCGGATGGGCGACATCATGGCACCCTACAGACCTGCCCCGCATCGCCCTGAGTCCGTGCCGACGCCGTTGCTCCACAAGGGCCACGTCACTTTCGGATCCTTCAACAATCCGGCGAAGATCAGCGAACCAACCGTCATGGCCTGGGCGGAAATTCTGCAGGCTCGGCCAGAGGATCGGCTGGTATTCAAGTACCGCTACTATGTCGATCCCGTGTTGCAACGGACGACACAGGCCCGGTTCGCCGCCTATGGGGTCGGACCCGAACAACTGGAGTTCCGCGGGCACAGCACGGGCACGGAGTATCTCAGCTCTTTCGCCGACATCGATCTGGCGCTGGACCCGTCCCCCTGTACGGGCGGAACCACGACCTGCGATGCCCTGGCCAATGGCGTGCCGGTCCTGACGCTGAAGGGCGAGGACTTTTTCTCGCGCATTGGCTTGCCCGCTCTTCTGCCGTGCGGCCTGACCGAGCTGATCGCCGAGGACTGGGGCGACTATGTCCAGCGGGCCCTGGACCTGACCGCCGACGCCTCCAGACTGGACGGACTCCGTCAGCGGGTTCGCCCGGCGTTCGAGGCCTCGGCCTATCGCGACGAGGTGGGCTTCACGCGCAATCTTGAGAGCGTCTTCCGCGAGATGCTCGCGCGCAAACGCGCGGATCATCGGTGAGATCGTGACTGGAACGGTCCTGATCTTTCCAGCCGGGGTGCCGGACGCCCTGAAATACCGCGCGGAGTCGGCCGCGCGGGGAGATCGTGTCGTCGGCGCGTCCTCGCTGGGTTGGAACCCCGATGCGGACCGCTATGATGCCTGGGAGTATCTGCCCTACGTCCACGCGCCTGAGTTCGCGGATGCGCTCGAGAGCCTGATCACGCGTCTGGGGGTGACGGCCGTCTACTCGCCGCATGAGGTCGTCAGCGGCTATCTCGCCGAAATCCTCCCCGGTCTGGCGCGAGGGGTCGACCTGATCAGCGCCTCGCCCCTGCTGGCCAAGGAACGGGCGTACCGGGCCCTGTGGGAGCGCGCGGCGGAAATCAGCGCCGCGCCCGACTGGTTCGGCGGCGGCACCCCGCGTCTGGCGGGCGCTCGTCTGGCCGGTCTTCTGCGTTTCGTCGACGACGTGCCCGGGATGTCGGACAATGACAAGATCGCGGCCATGATCGAGGTCGCGCGCCATGTCCCGAGCGGGGATATCGTCGAGATCGGGTCGTGGTGGGGCCGGTCCGCGGCCCTGCTGACCCTTCTGTCGCGCCACCACGACCTGGGTCCGCTGCTGTGCGTCGATCCCTGGCGCGCGGACGCCCTGCCACAGGGCGTGGCGATCCTGGACAAGGCCAGCGCGGCCATGAACCTTGACGATGCCCTGGGCATCTTCGAGACCAATCTGGCACCCCTCGCCGACGGGCGGGTCAACTATATCCGCGCGGCCTCGACCGTGGCCGCCGAACGCTATGGCCCAGGCCTGACGGTGGAGACCGAGGCCCTCGGCCGAACCGCCTATTCCGGACGGATCGCCCTTCTGCATATCGATGGCAACCACGCGCTCGAACGGGTGACCGAGGATGCAGACTGCTGGACGCCGCACATGGCACCGGGCGGCTGGGTGGTGTTCGACGACTATGTCTGGGCCTTCGGCGACGGACCCAGGACGGTCGGTGATGCATACTGCGCGCGTCATGCCGACCGGATCGCGCGCAGCTTCGTCATGGGTACGGCCCTGTTCGTGCAGCTGGAAGCCCGATGACGCTGGATCAGAGCGAGATCGATGAGCGGATTCGCACCCGCGGCTGGGTTCGCTTCGAGGGCGTGCTGGACGCCGATCGGGTCGCCGTCCTGGCGAGCGACGCCGAGGCCCTCTACGCCGTTCGCCGGGACGTGCAGGTCCGAAACGGCGTCGCCGCCAATATGGAGGGCACGGCCCACCACGCTCTTGGCTTGAACAACAGCCTGGACGGCCTGATCGCCGACATGCCGTTGCTGGATCAGATCGAGCGCTTTTTCGACGGCAAGGTCATCCTCCTCAATTTCGGAGCGACTCTCCACCCGCCGGGCACCACGGCCTATACGCACAAGCCCCACAGGGATGTCCGGACCTGGTCAAACGGCTTTCGCCTGTCGCTGAACATGCTGATCCTGCTGGACGATTTCACCATCGAGAATGGCGCGACCCGCCTTCTGGAGGGGTCGCACCGGATCGAGGCCATGCCCTCGGCGGACCAGTTCGCCGCCCAGGCCATTTCCCTGACCGGGCGGGCGGGCGACATCATCCTGTTCGACAGTCTGGCGGTTCACAGCGCGGCCCCCAACCGCAGCAAGGCCCTGCGTCGCGGCCTGACGCTGTGTTTCGGCCGTCCCTTCATGAAGCCGCAGATGGACTGGCCTCGCTTCCTGCCGGTCGAGACCCATGACGGTCTGACACCGACCGCGCGGCAACTTCTCGGGTTTCATGCCCAGGTGCCGTCCACCGTCGAGGACTACTATCAACCGCCTGAAAACTGGGCGTTCAAGGCCGACCAAATATGAATGCGAAGCCCGCGATAATCCATTCGAGCGCCGCTGCATCAAGCGAACGCGACCGGCTGGCGGCGGCCGTGGTCTCCTATGGCGATGCGGTGGGGCCGTTCGACGCCCTGATGCGCGGGTACATGATGCGCACCTTCGCGCCCTGGTTCGCGGATGGCGCCTGCCTTCAGGTCGGATGCGCGCACGGGGATCAGACCTCCCTGCTGTTGGAGCGGTATGACGACCTGACGGTACTCGAACCCGATCCCACCTTCATCGGCCACACCCGCGAGCGGCTGGGCGATCGTGCGGTTTTCGTCGAGGCGCTGCTGGAGGACTACGAGACCGATCGGCGCTTCGATACGATCGTGTTGTCGCATGTGCTGGAACATGTAACGGACCCCGTCGCGGCCCTGCGTCGTCTGGGCGAACTTCTGGCATCGGATGGACGGCTTTATGTCGTCGTCCCCAACGCCGAGGCTCCGTCACGACGCATCGCGGTGAAGATGGGTCTGTTCAGCCATCTTGAGGGCCTGTCCGCCGCTGACGAGGCGGCTGGTCACCGACGCGTCTACAGACTGGACACCCTGCAACGCGACGTGGCGGCCGCCGGACTGGGAGCGGAGCACAGCGGGGGAATTCTCTACAAGCCCCTGGCCAATTTCCAGTTCGATGCCCTGATCGGAGGTCCGCTGATCAGCCACGACTTCATGGAGGCGTGTTACGCCCTTGGTCAGGAACGGCCGAGCGAATGCGCCAGCATCTTCGTCGTCGCAAAGGCCGCAACATGAGCATTTACGGTCGCAAGGTGCGTCTACGGGCGCTGGAGCCTGATGACATTCCGCACCTGCATCGCTGGGCGAATGATCCGGCGATCTGGCGCCTTCTGGGAGGTTGGCAATTCCCATCAAGCGAGATGAGCACCCGGACCTGGCTGGATGGGCTGGCGACCGATCGACAGAACCAACGCTTCGGAATTGAACGGATAGAGGACGGCCTGCTGCTCGGCACGGCCAATCTCGTCTCCATAGACTGGAAGAACGGGACTGCCTTTCACGGCATGATGCTCGGCGCCAGCGAGATCCGGGGAAAGGGCTATGGTCTCGATGCGGTCATGGCGGTTATGCGCTACGCCTTCGACGAATTGCGGCTTGAACGCCTGGACGGCGACATCATCGAATACAACGATGCCTCGCATCGTCTCTATGTCGGCAAGTGCGGTTGGCGTGAGGAGGGGCGGCAGAGAGGCTGGCACTTCCGCGAGGGGCGACGCTGGGACAAGATTCTCGTCGGCGTCACACGGCAAGACTATGCGGATCTCATCGCTGAAAGTGACTACTGGGCCGGCGGCTGAGCCCGTGCACCCCTATGCGAGCCCGACCTACGCCCTTGCGCTGAGCCACGCGGGACGGCCGGTGGTGGTGCCGGAGTGGGGCGTCTCGGTTCTGGCCCGCCCCGTCCCGGTCGATCCGATCCCCGGTCACGAGGACGGCCTCGAAGATGCGACGGGGATCTATCCGTTGACCCCACTGGCGGCCGCCGCGGACCTGTTCGGGGGGCTCGAGCGGTTGCGCACGCTCGGCCTGATCTCGGTCGTCCTTGTGCCCGATCCGCTCGCAGGACCGTCGCTGGACGGGCTGTCGGCCGCGTTCGACCTCGTCCGGCCGTTCAAGTCCCATCTGACGGTCGACCCCGCGATCGGGCCCTACAGTCCCAGCCGCCATCATGCCGAGCGGATCCGCCGGGGACATCGGCGCTGCCGGATCGACGTCGGGCCGCTGGGACCCTGGCTGGAGCCCTGGGGCCGGCTGTATCGCGGTCTGATCGCCCATCGCGGCGTCACAGGCATGGCCGCCTTTCCCGACCGCAGTTTCGAGATCATGGCGAGCGATCCGGCGTTGACCGCCTTCGCCGCCTTGGTGGGAGACCGGATCGTTGGCATGACCCTGTGGTTCGCCCACGAAGGCGTCGTCTACAATCACCTGACCGCCGTTGACGCGGACGGTTACGCCAATGGCGCCAGCTTCGCCCTGTACGACAGCGCTATCCTCCATTTCGGGGGACAGGGCGTGGTCAACCTGGGCGGCGGCGCCGGGGTCGGCTCCGGCGAAGGCGGCCTCTTCGCCTTCAAGAGAGGCTTTGCCAATGGAGAGGTCATGACGTCGGTGTGCGGCGCGGTTCTGGACTCTGCGCGGTACGCGGCCTTGGGCAAGGGCGTCGAAACGGGGTTCTTCCCGGCCTATCGCGGCTGAGCGTCGGCGAACGCCAGCACGGCCTCGGCCATGCGGAGCATGTCCGTCGGCCCATAGCGGCCGTCCAGCGGCAGGGATACGCAGTGACGGCTGAGCCGGTGAGCGTCGCCAAAACTTTCCGGAGAGGGAAGGTTCGCCCAATGACGAGCGGCCCAGATACGTTTTTCCGCGAGGTGGGTGACGAGGCCGGCCGCGTCGGAAACGACCACCGGAAAGGCCAGGGGGGCAAAATCTGGAGCCGGGATCGTCCAGAGAGCGCACGCATGCAGCTGGCCGGCGAGATCCTGCCAATTGCGTCGCCGCGCATCAGCCTCGTGTCGGAAATCGATGAAGGCGAGGGCGGCGAGGGTCCGTTCGCTGCAGCGGCGAGGTTCGGCGTCGAAGGCGGCTTCGCGCGCCTGATAGGCCGGAAACCATCTCTCGGGATTCCGCCCTTCGACGTCCGCCCCGCGTCTCTCATTGACGGTCCATAGCCCTGGCAGGGAGGGCTGCGTCACCGGCCTGGGCAGGCCGGTTCCAACCAGAAGCCCGCCATCGGCGACGCCCAGCAGCTTGCGGGGACTGTAGAGCCGAACCGCCCCTTCGATCCCCGGTCCAGGATCAAGGGCCTGGGCCCGGTCCTCGATGATCAGGATGTCAGGGAAATCCGCAGCCAGGGCCTGTAAGGCGGCCTCGATGGGTCGGCCAAACCAGGCGACGACAAAAACCGCATCGCCGGGTGCCAGTGCGGCGCGCATAGACTCGATGTCGGCCGTCAGCCGATCATCCACCCCGTACCAGGCCAGTTCCACGCCCGCTCGCGTCGCCCCCTCGACAACGGCGCCGCAAATGTATGCCGGCAACCACAGCCGCTTGATCGCGCGGGCGGCCAGCAGGGGGGCGAGGGCCGCGCGTGCGGTTGAAAACGCCCGGCTCTCGGCCTGATCCGCCGTCCAGGCCGCCCAGACCGTGAGCCGGGACGACGATGCGCCGTCAGGCTCCGCCGCCGGGATCACGCTGCCGATGCCTTTCGGCGGCGCTTCAGTCATCTCGATGGTGTGACCTCAGCCTCAAAGGCTCGCCAGCGCCGAGCCCAGGGCAGCGGCGACGCGCGAGATCTCGTGTTCGCCCATATCGACCGCGAACGGCAGGCCGAGAACGGAACGGCCCAGTGTCTCGGTGACCTGCAGGTCGCCACGGGGACATTCGTTGAAGGCCGGATTGGCGTGACAACCACGGTCCCACCAACGCCGGGTCTGGATATCCTGATCCTGGAGGCTGCGTTCGATGGCACCGACCGATCCGTCCGGCAGGCGCACCGAACAGACGCTGGTGACCCAGTCGTCGCCCCAGCCCGACTGGAACCGGATCTCAGGCAAATAGGTCATCGCGGCTCGCACCAGTCGTGCGGTTCGCAGGAATCGCAGCCTGTCGGAATCCCAGGTGTCCAGGGCCGCGAGGCCGACGGCGCCGGCATACTCGCTGAGCTTGGCGTTGGTCGCCGCGATGTCGGAGACGCGTGCGCCACGAAAACCGAACGTGGTCAACTGACGGAGCCGCGCGGCCAGGCCGGCGTTTGTCGTCGCCAGAAATCCGCCTTCGCCGACACCCAGGACCTTGGTCGCGTGCAGGCTCACGACGGTGGGGATATCGGCCGTGCGGGCCGTGTCGAAGGCGGCGGCGGCGTCCAGCACCACGGGCAGGCCGGTTTCATCGCGCAGCGCCCTCCAGCCGTCGAGATCCGGCATGGCACCGAAGGCGGCCACGACGATCGTCGCCGCGATCGGCCCAGGAGCCTGTTTCAAAGCCTCGCGTACGGTCGCCGGCCGAAGCATCCAATCCTCGGGATCGACGTCGAGAAACAGGGGGATCAGGCCGGCGGCGACCACCGCGTGGGCCGTCGCCACGAAGGTGTACGACGGAATGGCGACCAGGCCGCCCTTCGGTAGATCCAGGGCCTGCAGCGTCAGGGTCAGGGCCTGGGTGGCATTCACACAGGTGACCACGGCCGTTCCCGTCTCGAAGCGTTCGGCGAGGCGCGCCTCGAACGCGGTCAGGAGCGGGCCGAAGTTCGAGTAGGTCCGGGCCGCATCCATGCGGCGGAGGTAAGGAAGGACCGCGTCGGCGTCGGGCAGGCGCGGGCATGCGGCTGGAATGACCTGAGAGAGCCGTTCGATGGGCCGATGCGCGCTGGCGCTGTGGACAAACATGCTCAAAGCTCTCGCAGGTTCTTCGATCAGGAGACGCCTGACGTGGTTAACGAGGGGTTATTGACGAAATGAAGCCGCCTCAGCCCTCCGCCGCACGCACGGTGTTGCTCATGATCTGCGGCGAACCGTCTGCGGCCAGGTCCACCCGGGTGGTATCCAGCCTAAGCGGTCCTCGAATGGCGGCGTTCACCAGGTCCAGACCCACAGCCGATGCCGATCGGCGACCGATCAGATAGCGGAGCGAGATTCGCTCGTGATCTGCGGTATCCGGTTGGGTGCCGTGCAGAGTGAAGGGATGCCAGATGGCTGCGAATCCCGTCTGACCGGTCAGTACGGTCTGGCGCACTTCGGCGGACTGGCCATCGGGACTGTCATAACGCCAGGTTTCTGCGTCCTTGCGCGCCAAGGCGTGCGGAAAGGAGGTCGCGCCCAGGACATGGCTGCCCTTGAGCAGGAACAGCGGCGCATCTGATCGGCCGACCGGATGCAGATAGACATACAGGGTGAGGAAATCGGCATCCCGGTCCTTGAAGTCGATAATGTCCTGGTGGAAATCGATGCCGTAGAAATAGGTCACGTCCCGATAGTCCGGCTTGACATAGGGGCCGAGATTGTTGACCGGCGCTCCGTCGATCCTGGCTTTCAACCAGTCCGGAACCGACCGGGCGGGAACGCCGCAGACGACCTTGCGGTCCATGATGACATAGTCGGGCCCCAGCACTTCGCCGAGAGCGTCCACCAACTCACGATCCCGCTCGACGAACGCCAGATCGGCGTCGAACCGTTCGAGGAGATTCCGACCGGGACGAGGATTGACGCCCCGATACTGGGGATCACGATCAAAGGCGGCTTCGTCCAGGAACAGGGTCTGGTCGAACGCGCGCACGGCCCTGATCTTTTGGAGCAGTGCTGACGCGGCGGCGACGTCAAGCGACGCTTCGAACAGATAGGCGCCGTCGCAGATCAGGGTGTCCGTCACGGACCGCCCCGTGCTGACCCCGGTGCTGACGTTGCGAGCCGCCGAACTCATGGTGATTCCCCGTCCGTCATCGTTTCAAGAGCGTACCCGACTGCGGCGGATCGTCGGACGTTCCGGTCGTTGTCGCTATCGAGCCGACTAAACCGTGGAGGCCGTGCAGTCCCTGAGATGTTAAGGTGATTCCAGAGCGATTTGCTAAAGGCGTCGCCAGAGTCGGTCACGCGACCCAGGCCACCAATGGAATGTTAACCGGATCACCAGAGCCTGAAGTGGTCGCTGCCGTTCGTAGAGCCCTTCTATTGTGAGGTCTGTCATGTCCTATCCGATGGTCGCCAACCCCGGGGCGAAATCGAGCATGGGCGACATTGTCGGCGATTCCGGATCGGAGGCCCGTCTGGCGCAGATCGCGGGCGTCATGGGAATCGGCGAGGGCGGACGGCGGTTCAAATCCAGCAAGCAGGAAGCGGTGATCCGGCATCTGCGTCGGGCGCTCAAGATGCTGGCCGTGGGCGACGCCGCCGGCGCAGTGAAGGCGGCGACGGCGGCGCTGAAGCTGGATGAAAACCATGGTCAGGCCTGGCATGTGATGGCCATCGCGCTTGAAAAGACCGGCAATCTTCAGAACGCCTTCGCGGCCTTTGAGGCCGCAGTCAAACTTTTGCCCGACGACTGGGCGATCATAGATGATTTGGGAAGCCTGGCGAATCGGCTGGGGTATCTCGACCTGGCAGAGAAGCTCTACCAGAAATGTTTGGCGGCCGATCCGGGGAATCTGGATGTCGCAAACAATCTCGCCTGCGTCCTGCGAGACGCCAATCGCTACGATGAGGCGATCGAGCTTCTGAAGGCGGTGATCGCCGCCCATCCGCAGAGCGCGTTGCTCTGGAACACGCTCGGAACGGTCCTCAGCGACAAGGGGGATATGGAGCAGTCGGTGATCTTCTTCGAAGAGTCGCTCCGGCTGGATCCTGGATTCCAGAAGGCCCGGTACAACCTGGCCAATGTCCGCGTGGCGCTCGGCGAGCCCGAGCAAGGGCTTGCCGACATCAACAAGGCGATCCGGGGGTCCAGGCTGCCCATGGAGATCGCCACCATGAAGACGGCGAAGGCCTTGACCCAGATGATCCTGGGCGACCTTGCCGGGGCTTTCGAAACCTATGAGGCGCGTTTCGATCCGTCACTGAAGGAAGCGGTTGCATTCCACGCCTTTGGCAAGCGTTGGTCGCCAGACGACGACCTGCAGGGCGCGACCCTGTTGATCTACGGCGAGCAGGGGTTGGGCGACGAAATCCTTTTCGCCAATCTGCTCGGTGACGTCATTGATGCCGTGGGCCCCGATGGCCGGGTATTGTTGGCCATCAGCGATCGGCTGCTCACACTCTTCAGCCGCTCCTACCCGACCCTGGTCGTTCATTCCTACCGAACTCAGAGCCGGCTTGGCCGAACCGAGCGTTCCGTCGAATTTGGCGGCGAGGCGCCCGCGATCGATCTGTGGACGCCGATTGGCAGCCTGTTCCGCCGCTTCAGGCGCGCGAAAGCACAGTTCCCCGACACGCCCGCCTTCCTGAAGGCCGACCCGGACCGCGTCGCCCATTGGCGCGATGTGCTTCAATCGCGAAATGCGGCGCCCAAGGTCGGGTTCATGTGGAAGAGCCTGAACATGAACGGCTCCCGCGCCAGGGGTTTCAGTCCGTTCGACCTGTGGCAATCCGTCCTCGGCACGAAGGGCGTGGAGTTTGTCAATCTGCAGTACGGCGATTGCTCCGCCGAACTGGCCCAGGCCCAGGCCGCCGGGCTGGACGTCTGGACCCCGCCCGGCATCGATCTGAAGCAGGACCTGGATGATGTCGCGGCCCTGTGCAGCGCGCTCGACCTGATGGTGGCGCCCATGACGGCCACCACGAACATCGCCGCAGCCTGTGGCGTCCCGACCTGGGTGATCGCGGCACCCGACGCCTGGCCGCGTTTCGGGACCGACGGCTTCCCCTGCTATCCCTCAGTCCGTCTGTTCCCCACCGACGGCTTTGGCCAGTGGTCCGGGGTGATGGAGCGGATCAAGCAGGCTCTGAGCGAGGAAGTCGCTGGCCGGGGCGTCAGGACTGCGGCTGCGGCGTGAATGCGTTCATCCCCTATGGTCGGCAACTGATCGAAGACGACGATGAGGCAGCCGTCGTCGCGGCCTTGCGCTCGGACTTTCTGACCCAGGGGCCCGCCACCAGGACCTTCGAGGATGAACTGGCCGCCTATGTCGGTGCCAGATATTGCGTGGCGGTATCCAGCGCGACGGCCGGTCTTCACATCGCCATGGCGGCGCTGGATCTGGGTCCAGGCGAGGGCGTCACCTCGCCGAACACCTTCGTGGCCACCTCGAACGCCATGGCCTACGTTGGCCTGGAACCGGTGTTCGCCGACGTCGATCCCGACACGGGCAATCTGTCGCTCGCAGCGGTGCGCGAGGCAATCAACGACCGAACCCGTGTCATCGCGCCGGTCCATTTCGGCGGATTGCCCGCCGATATGGAAGGGTTCGCCACCCTGGCCGGCGAACGCGGCGTGAGCGTCGTCGAAGATGCAGCCCACGCCATCGGTTCGGAGTACGTCTCCGGCGGACGGGTCGGGAATGGACGGTTCTCGTCCATGACGGTCTTCTCGTTCCATCCGGTCAAGTCGATGACGACGGGCGAGGGCGGGGCGATCACCACCAACGACCCGGCGCTGCATGAGGCGTTGATGATGCTGCGGTCCCACGGGATCACCCGCGATCCGGCTCGCCTGGCCGATGCGCCGGGGGCCTGGTGGTACGAACAGCAGATGCTGGGCTTCAACTACCGGATGACCGACATCCAGGCGGCGCTGGGCGCGAGCCAGCTTCGCAAGCTTGACCGGTTCAGGGACCGTCGTCTGGCGATCATCGCCCGCTATCGCGCGGGTCTTTCGGACCTCGCCTGGTTGAACCTCCCCCCGGACACGGGAACACAGACGGTCTGCTGGCATCTGTTCGTCGCGCGGTTCGACTTCGAGGCGATCGGCCGGACACGGGCGGAAGTCATGGCGGCCCTGGCCGGAGAGGGCGTTGGATCCCAGGTCCACTACATCCCGGTCTACCGCCAGCCCTGGTACGTCGCGCGGCAGGGCGATCGTTCAGGGCGTTTTCCAGACACCGAGGCCTGGTACGCCCGGTGTCTCAGCCTGCCGCTCTATCCGGCCATGACGGACGAGGATGCGGATCGGGTCATCGCGGCCGTGCGGGGGCTCGGATGAGCATCGTCCGCGCCCTGGCGGTTATCCCGGCACGGGGAGGATCCAAGCGGATTCCGCGCAAGAACATCCGTCCGTTCGCCGGACGACCTATCCTCAGCTGGCCGGTCAAGGCCGCGCTCGACAGCGGGTTGTTCGCCACCGTCATGGTATCGACCGAGGACGAGGAGATCGCCGGGATCGCCCGTGAGGCCGGGGCCGAAACGCCGTTCCTGCGCAGTGCCGAGACCGCCGACGATCACGCCAGCCTGCTGGACGTCCTGTCCGAGGTCGTGGGGCGCTATGCGGCGCAGGGGCAGGATTTCGACGCCGTCTGCTGCATCCTGCCAACCGCGATTCTGGTCTCGGCCCGCGCCCTGGGGCGGGGGTACGAGATGTTCGCGACGGGCGATTACGACAGCGTCTTTCCCGTGGCTCCGTTTCCCGCGCCGATTCAGCGCGCCTTGCGTCGCGACGAGGCCGGGATCGTCTCCATGTTCCAGCCCGAGCATTATCAATCCCGGTCCCAGGATCTGGAGCGCGGCTACTATGACGCAGGCCAATTCTACTGGATGAGCGGCCGGGCCTGTCTCGATCGCGTTCCGACGTTCGCAGGCCGCGCCGGCAGTTTCGTGCTGGACGAGACCGAGGTCCAGGACATCGACACCGAGGCGGACTGGCGTCTGGCCGAGCTCAAGCATCGTCTGGTCCATTCCGGCGGATCATGATGGCCACGCCCGGATTGCTGGCCCTGTTCACCGAAGGCGACCGGGCCCGAGGCTTCGGCCATGTCAGCCGGTGCAGCGCCTATGCCCAGGCCTGGCTCGGTCGTGGCGGCCGGGTCTGCTGGATCCTTGACGGCGATGATGAGGCCGCCGCCATGGTCGGCGCGGGCCATGGGATCATCCGGCGGCGCTGGCAGGAGGATGGGGGGGCCACGCTCGATGTCCGGCCCGCTCTCGCTCTGGTCGACAGCTACACCGCGTCGGACGAGGCCCTGCAGACGCTGGCGGCCGCCGCCGACGTCATGGTCTTCATCGACGATCTCGGGCGCGCCTATCCGCCGGGGGTCGTCGTTCATCCTGCGCCGGACCGTATCCCGCCCGCGACCCGGCAGGGCACGCAGGTGTTGAGCGGTCCGTCCTGGCAGCCCCTGCGGCCGCCGTTCTGGGATCTGCCGGCGCGCGCAGGCGTGCGGCCGGAGATCGAACGGATCCTGGTCGTGTTCGGCGGCGGCGACCTGCGTGGGATGGGCCTGGCCATGGCCCGACTGGCCCTTGAAGTCTTTCCATCGGCGGGCGTCGACCTGGTGCTGGGGGCGGGCCAGCCCAGACCCGACCCGATGCCGGGGGTGTCCGTCCATCAGGCGATCGACGCCGCCGCCATGGCGACCCTGATGCGGAAGGCCGACGTCGCGATCAGCGGGGCGGGACAGACTGTGTTCGAGCTCGCCCGCTGCGGAACGCCGGCCATTCTGGTCGGGATCGCAGACAACCAGCTGGCCAACCTGGACCACTGGCCGACGCTGTGCGGCTATATCGATGCGGGCTGGTGGGATGCGGCGGATCTCCACGGCCGGGTGACCGCCGCCCTCATGCATCTGGCGGATCCCCGACGGCGGCAGGACGTCAGTCTGAAGGCTGCGGAAGTCGTGGACGGCCAGGGGGTTCGCCGGCTGTTCGACCATCTCGATCGGCGCGCCATCCAGGAGGGCTTGTAATGCTGTACGCCGACTGTCGTCTGCGGCCGATGGCCGAGGAAGACCGCGCTCGCGTACTGTCGTGGCGCAATCAGGACCGCATCCGCGTCAACATGTACAACAGCCACGTCATCGCGCCGGACGAGCACGATCGGTGGTTCGACCGCGCCATGAAGGATGCATCGGCGGTCTATCGCATCTTCGAGCATTGTGATCGGCCGCTCGGGTTCGTGTCGTTCACCGGGCTCGACCGGATCCACGGCCGCGGCAGCTGGGCCTTCTACCTGGGAGAGGCGGATGCGCCGCGCGGATCGGGCGCGGCGATGGAGCTGTTGGCGCTGGACGAGGCGTTCGGGCCGATCGGGATCCGCAAGCTGTGTTGCGAGGTCTTCGCCTTCAACGCCGGCGTCGTCCGGCTGCATGCGCGGTTCGGCTTTGTCCAGGAGGGGCTGTTCGAGAAGCACCATCTGAAGGACGGCGAGTTCCAGGATATCGTCTGTCTGGCGCGGTTCGCCGACGGCTGGGCGACGGACCGGGCGGCCCTGATGACCAGCGTATTCGAGGAGGAAGCGGCATGAGTTTCACCTTTCCGGACCACGTGTTCATGGTGGCGGAACTGTCGGCCAATCATGGCGGGTCGCTGGACATCTGCCTGGAGACCGTCCGGGCGGCGGCGGCGGCCGGAGCCGATGCGATCAAGCTCCAGACCTATACCGCCGACGGGATCACTCTGGATTGCCGAACGCCGCCCTTCCAGATTCAGGACGGCACGCTGTGGGACGGTACGACCCTGCACGCCCTCTATCTGGAGGCGCAGACGCCCTGGGAGTGGCATGCGCCGATCCAGGCGGAGGCCCATCGCCTGGGTCTGGCGTTCTTCTCCTCTCCCTTCGATCTGGCCGCCGTCGATTTTCTGGACGCGATGGATGTGCCGATCTTCAAGATCGCCTCGTTCGAGATCGCGGACATTCCGTTGATCGAACATGCGGCTTCGAAGGGACGCGCCATGATCATCTCCACTGGCATCGCCAGCCTGGGGGAGATCGAGGAGGCGATCGCGGCCTGTCACCGCCAGGGAAACCACGACATCACCCTGTTGAAATGCACGTCGGCCTATCCGGCGCTTCCGTCAGACGCCAATCTGGCGACGATCCCGGTCTGGGCGCGAACCTTCGGCCTGAGGATCGGCCTGTCGGATCACACGACCGACGACGCGGTCGCCATCGCCGCCGTGGCGCTCGGCGCGCGCGTGATCGAGAAACATTTCATTCTGGATCGGGCGATCGGCGGGCCGGACGCCAGCTTCTCGTTGACGCCCGACGCGTTCGCCGCCCTGGTCAAGGGCGTCAGGGTGGCCGAACAGGCGATCGGTGAGGTCCAGGGCGGGCCCTCGGGCCAGGCCCTGATCAACCGTCGCTTCGGCCGTTCGCTGTTCGTCGCCGAAGACATGAAGGCGGGCGAGGTGCTGACGCCCGACACGCTGCGCTCGGTTCGCCCCGGGGACGGACTTCACCCCCGGCACTATCGAGACCTGCTGGGGCGAAGGCTCCGGGTTGATGCCGTGAAGGGCACCCCCATGGCCTGGTCGCTGCTGGACTGATCTGCGGATCAGGTCCTGGCCTGGGCGTTGAACGCGCGGGTTTCCTCGACGGTCAGGAAATGGGGATTGGTGCCGGAATGGTATTCGAACCCCTGTTCGACGCGCGTGCCCGACTCTCCCAGGGCGTTGTGCGCGAAGTCCAAATCGCCGTTGTGGAACCGGATCGTCGGCGCGATCACATAGTGATCGGTGAAATCATAGGTCAGATGAGAGTCGTCGGCCGGGCACATGATTTCATGCAGCTTCTCGCCCGGTCTGATTCCCACGACGTGGGTCGCCATTCCGGGCGCGATGGCGTCTGCCAGATCGACGATCCGGACGGACGGGATCTTGGGGATGAAGATCTCACCGCCGTGCATGCGCTGGAAATTGGTCAGGACGAAGTTGACCCCCTGTTCCAGAGAAATCCAGAAGCGCGTCATGCGGGGGTCGGTGATGGGCAGCGAGGATGCGCCTTCGTCGATCAGCTTCTGGAAGAAGGGCAGAACCGATCCGCGCGACCCCACGACATTTCCGTAACGGACGACGGCGAACCGGGTGCGATGGCTGCCCGCCATATTGTTGGCGGCGACGAACAGCTTGTCCGACGCCAGTTTGGTGGCACCGTAGAGGTTGATCGGGTTCGCCGCCTTGTCCGTCGACAGGGCGATGACCCTTTCCACATCATTGGCCAGGGCCGCCGCGATGACGTTCTCGGCCCCATTGATGTTGGTGCGAATGCATTCGGTCGGATTGTACTCTGCGGCGATGACCTGCTTCATGGCCGCGGCGTGGATGATGAAATCGACCCCCCGCGTCGCCTGGATGAGCCGGTCCCGATCGCGCACGTCACCGAGGAAAAAACGCATGCATGGGTCGGTGAAGTCGTGCTGCATTTCGAACTGCTTCAGTTCGTCCCGGGAGTAGACGATCAGCCGGCGGGGTTTGAAACGCTCCAGGATCATCCGGATATACATCCGGCCGAAAGACCCGCTTCCGCCCGTGATGAGGATGGATTTATCGTCGAACATCTGAATACCGCCTTGATCCGGTCAATCTGGCGACTCGCCCGGAATTCGCTGATCACAGCACACAGCGCGCCCTTTCTCCAAGCGGCTGGCGTTCACGTCAGTCATCCATCGCCCCAACGCCCCGGCCCTTCGGCGAGCCAGGTAGGCGGCGGGACATCAAATGGACCTAAAAAATAAAATATATCAGATATTTGTTGACGGTGCGTGGCGGACAGAGAGGGATTCGAACCCTCGGTAGGCTTTCACCTACACACGCTTTCCAAGCGTGCGCGATCGACCACTCCGCCACCTGTCCGTTTGACCACACGGCAAACGTCCCCGGAGGTCGCCCGGGGAGGGCAGGCTGATAGAACAGGCGGACGCGTCGGGCAAGCGTCGTCTGGCCCCCCGACCTCTGGGCAAGACCGGGCCCGGCACCCATATGGTTGTCATGTCCTTTTTCTCGCGGATGTTTTCGACCATGAGCGCCAAGACCACCCTGCCGACGCCCGACACCGCCTTGCCGGGCCGTGCCACGCCGTTGCCGACGGACGAGGTCCATTTCGTCCTGGGCCGCCCGCTGAAGGGGCCGCATCCGGGAGGGTTCCAGACCGCGATCTTCGGCATGGGCTGCTTCTGGGGCGTGGAACGCAAGTTCTGGACGCTGCCGGGGGTCTGGGTGACGGCGGTGGGCTACTCCGGTGGCATCACGCCCAATCCGACCTATGAGGAAACCTGCACCGGTCTGACCGGCCAGACCGAAGTCGTCCAGGTCGTATTCGACCCGGCCAGGATCACCTATTCCGAACTGCTGAAGACCTTCTGGGAAGGCCACGACCCGACCCAGGGCATGCGCCAGGGTAACGACATCGGCTCGACCTACCGCTCGGCGATCTACTATCTGGACGAGGAGCAGAAGGCCCGGGCCGAGGCCTCGCGCGACGCCTATCAGTCGGCCCTGACGAATGCGGGTCGCGGCACCATCACGACCGAGATCACCCGGGCCGGGCCCTTCTATTTCGCCGAGGGCTATCACCAGGGCTATCTGGCCAAGAACCCGAACGGCTATTGCGGCATCGGCGGCACGGGCGTGGTCTGTCCGATCGGGGTCGGCGTCGAGGCCTGATCAGTCGCAGAGGGCGAAGAACCGCTCGATGTCCGCCTGCGTTCCCGGGTGGGCCACAAAGGTCTCACGGGTGTCGCCGCCGGTCCACTGCGCCATCCAGCCGAGGCGGCGAAACCGCTGGAACACGGGGATTTCGGCAACGGTCGAGGCGGTCAGCAGATCGCCGTCCGAAAGCTCCGACGGCTCGCCCCGGGCGGCGAACCGTTCGGTCTCGCCACCGGATTCCAGCAGCAGCGTGCGCGAGCCCGTTGGCGCTGTGGCCGTGATATCGACGCGCGACGACCCGGCCGCGCAGTCCAGCCCCAGCTTTAGCTCGTCGCTCTCGGCGATGCCGTAGGCCAGTCGGACCGAGCCTTCGTCCGTCGTCAGGTGCCAGTCGTAGCCCGCGACCGGTTGCGGCGTGGCGAAGGCTGCACGCGCTGGAGCCTTGCTGACGGGTTCGACGCTGGCACAGGCCGAGGTCAGGACGAGGGTCCCCAGCAGCGATAGCCAGACGCGGGGGCGAAGGGGCATGGAGGTCATCCTGCACAAAGCTCTGCGAACCGTCTCAGCTTGCCCAGGTCGATAGCCGGGACGTCCACAGTCTGATGCCGGTCGCCGACCGCCACGTCGAGCGCGCCGGTCACCATGAACGCGCCGAACACCGGATGGTCCGTCCGCAGCGCGACAGATTGTCGGTCACGGACGCGCATCGTTTCGGCGGTGGCGGAAGCATCCCCCGACGTGAGGGTGGCGAACCCGGATCCGCCCGGTCGGCCATAGAGGTCGACATGGGCGACGCCGGAGCCGGGCGCGCACTGGAACGTCGTCCTCAGCTGCGCGGTGTCTGGAACCTCGTATGCGAGCACCAGGGGCCCGTCGCCCTCATAGAGCGTCCAGGTCCAGCCGCCCTGAAGGGCGGCAGTCACCGCGATGATGGCAGGAAGGGTCAAGGATCAGCACCGTCGCCGAGCCGTCAGGCGCGGCCGACCGAACAATAGGACAGAAAATCATCCGCCGCACGACGTTCCTCGGCCGTTGTTATAAGCCGGAACAATCCCGCGGCGCCGCGCACGGCCATCCGACCCCTGCTGGCCAGGCCGCAAAGGGCGGGATCGTTCAGCGCGATCCGGCTATCGTCCGCCTCTCCACCGGACAGGGGGTCGATGGTCCGGGCACCGACGCGGGCCTGCGTCAGGCGCACGACCGCGTCGCGAGCGTTAGCGCCTCTGGAACCCTGCGCTCAAGCAGCGAGCGACCGCGTCGCGAGCGTTAGCGCCCCCACCTAGAAAGGACTGAACCGCTCGACCAGGCTCTGCGCTGCCGGCGTCGCCTGGACGCGGCTGATGTCACCGCGGCCGCCATAGCTGATGCGGGCTTCGGCGATCTGGGTGTGGGCGATGGTGTTGGCCGAGGAGATGTCCTCGGGCCGGACGATGCCGGCGACCGTCAGCTCGCGGACCTCGCGGTTGGTGCGCACTTCCTGCCGACCCTGGATCACCAGATTGCCGTTGGAAAGGATGTCCGTGACCACCGCGGCGATGGTCAGGCTGACCTTCTCCGATCGGCTGACCGAGCCGGTCCCGTTGGCGTTCGACGACCCTTCAAGGCCGACCAGGGCCTGCGGATCGAACCCGCCCGGGAAGGCGCGGCCCAGGCTGTTCTCCAGCCCGAAGAAATTGGTCACACCGCCCGTGATGTCGTTGGTCCGGCTGCGGTTCGTGGTGTTCGATGTCTGCGCCTGATCGTCGATGTCGATGTTGACGGTCAGGATGTCGCCGATCTGACGCGCCCGCTGGTCGCCGAAGAAGGCGCGCGCGCCAGCCCGCCACAGCGAGTTGGCGCTGGCCGAGCGCGGCTCCGGTACCGTCGTATAGGCCTGGGTCACCGGAACCAGTTGGGCGGGGTAGCCGATGGGGGCCAGCTGCGGCCCCTGGACCGTCTCGACCACTGTGGAGCAGGCTCCCAGGGTCAGCGAGGCAAGGGCGAGGGCGAGGAGGGACTTACGCATGACGGGATATTCCTAGCGCGAGGCGAACGGGAGCTGGGCACGGACGGCCTGGGCCTCCGGGCCCGTGATGGCGCGGCCCGGGCCGATGGCGACCGCGTCGATCGTGCGGCCGGAGGCCACATTCAGGATCGGCACGTTTTCGCCGGCGGCGGCGTCGCGGGTTGCGCGTCCGGTGACTGTCAGCGTCACACCGCCGACGGCATAGGCGACCTCGATCATGTCGTTGCGGGCGATTACGCGGGCCGCGCGGGCCTGGCGTTGCAGGGGGGCCACGACCGTGGGCGCGGGCTGGGTGAGGGCCGCAGAGCCGGCCGTTGCCGTCGTCACCGCATTGCCGCCCGTGGCCGGGGCCAGCGAGGCCTGGCGGACCACCACGCGGCGCAGGCCGTTCGGGTTGGCCCATTGCAGCCCGTTGCGGGAGGCGATGGCCTGGAGCTGGGACGCCTCGAACACGACAGATGGCCCCGCCCGGCTGGCCAGAACGAAGTTGGCGGCCGGTCCGGCTCCGTCGAATACGTCGCCCAGGGTGACGCGGCCGTCGTCGTCGACCGGATTGGCCTTCAGGGTGACCGGCCCGGCGAAGGCAGGGGAGGCCAGCAGGCCGAGCGCGGCGATCAGGGAGAGAGCCCGCATGATTCTAGGGTCTGTACCCAATTGAGTTGATCTGGCTGTTGTGATTCAAGCTTCTGAGGAGGCTTGAATCATGGCGGATCATTTCTGGTTGTCGGACGCGCAGTGGGCTGTGATCGAGCCGCACATCCCCAAGGTCTATACGGGCAAGCGGCGGGTGGATGATCGCCGGGTGATCTCGGGTATCGTTCATCGGCTGCGCGAGGGGTGTCGCTGGCGCGCTCTTCCGGACGTCTATGGGCCCTATACGACGGTGTTCAACCGTTACAATCGCTGGAGCAAGCGAGGTCTGTGGCAGCGGATCCTGGCGTCGCTCGGCGAGGCGGCCGACCCGCCGGTGACGGCCATGATCGACTCGACCTCGGTCAAGGCGCACCGCTCGGCGGCGGGCGCAAAAGGGGGGGCTCAGCTCACGCCATAGGCCGGTCGCGCGGCGGTCGGACGACCAAGGTCCACATGCTGGTGGACGAGACGGGCAGGCCTCGCGTCGTTCAACTCTCGCCCGGCCAGGCCTCCGACATCGTGGCCGCCCACGACCTGATCGTCGCCAGCCGACCCAGCCTGCACCTGCTCGCAGACAGGGCCTACGACGGCGACGCCCTGCGTCGAATGCTGATCGAACGCGGCACGACACCCGTGATCCCGAACAAGATCAATCGCGTGAACCGACACCCGTTCGACGCCACAGCCTACAGGCTCAGAAACGCCGTCGAACGCGCCTTCTGCCGCCTCAAGGACTTCCGCGCCATCGCCACCCGATACGACAAGACCGCCAGGAACTACCTCGCAGGCCTCTGCATCGTCGCCGCCATCACACTCTGGGCCAAATGAGTCCGGACCCTAGCTCTTCACCTGGGCCGAGACGCTCATCATCTCGTCGGCGGTGGTGATGACCTTGGAGTTCATCTCATAGGCCCGCTGGGCGACGATCAGGGCGCTGATCTCGGTCACGGCATCGACGTTCGACGCCTCGGTGTAACCCTGCAGAAGTTGCCCGAAGCCGGCGTCGCCCGGTGTGCCCGTGGTTGCCGGTCCGGAGGCTGCCGTTTCCAGCAGCAGGTTGTCGCCGATCGCCTCGAGCCCCGCTTCGTTGAAGAAGTTGGCCAGCTCCAGCTGCCCGACGACGGCGGGCTCCGGCGATCCGGCCGTGGTGACCTGAACCTGGCCACTCTTGGAGATGCTGACGTCGATCGCGTCCTGCGGGATGGAGATGGCCGGTTCGACAGCATATCCGTCCTCGGTCACCAGCTGGCCTTCGGCGCTCAGCGAGAAGTTGCCGGCGCGGGTATAGCCGATCTCGCCCGATGGCATGGTGACCTGGAAATAGCCTTTTCCGTCGACCGCGATGTCATAGTCGTTGCCGGTCTGGCTCGGCGTGCCCTGTTCGGTGATCCGGTAGACGCTGCCGGCCTTGACGCCCAGACCGACCTGGATGCCGGTGGGGACGACGGTGCCCTGGCTGGACGACTGCGCGCCCATCCGCTCGACGTTCTGATAGATCAGGTCCTGGAACTCGGCGCGCTGACGCTTGAAGCCCACCGTGTTCATGTTGGCGATGTTGTTGGAGATGACCTCCACGTTCAGCTGCTGGGCGGCCATGCCGGAGGCAGCGGTTCTGAGAGCGCGCATTGTTTTACTCCATTGTCCCTGTCGCCTGGCGCGCGGCGCCTAGCTGCTTGAGGGACGCCATCATGATGACCGGCCCAGCCGCTCGACCGAGCGACGGGACAGGTCCTGGACATTTTCGATCATCTTGGTCGCGCGTTCGTAGGCGCGCGTGATCTCGATCAGGTTGGTGATCTCGATCAGGGTGTTGACGTTGGATCCCTCCAGCATCCCCTGGCGCACCTGCACGCCCGTCGCGTCGAGTGCGGGGGCATTGGAGGCATTGCGGTAGAGGCCGTCGCCGTCCTTGGACAGCACCGCCAGATCGTCGAACCGGGCCAGTGTCAGTGTACCCAGGAGCTGGCCGTCCTGGCTGATCGTGCCGTCCTCGGCCACGGTCAGGGCTCCCCTGGCCGTATCGACGATGATCGGCCCGCCGTCGCCCAGCACCGGCAGGCCCGACTTGGTCACCAGCTGCCCCGTCGGATCGACGGTGAAGGCCCCGTCGCGGGTATAGGCCTCGCCCGCCCCGTCCTGGATCTTGAAGAACGCCCCTTCGCCGTCGATGGCGAAATCCAGCGTCCGGCCGGTCTCGTTCAGCGAACCCTGGACAAAGTCGCGGCCCACGCCCTTGTCCAGAACGAAGCTGACGCCCGGGCGCACGGCTTCATTGCGTGCCCGCTGGCCGATCTCGGTGCCGAGCAGCAACTGCTCGACCTTGAAGCCTGTCGTCTCCGCATTGGCGATGTTGTTGGCCGCGATATCGAGCTCGCGGCGCAGCGTCATCTGGCGGGACAGTCCGATGTAGGCGGCATTTTCCACGGCGGCGAGGCTCCTTCGAACGGTGCCTCGCAACGACCGTGCCAACAGGGTTAATCCAGCCGTGATGGGGCTTTCGGCGATTGGCCGCCTTTCCGCACCCGGCAAATCTTGCCGGATTTACACCTCGCGTTAACCAGACGCGCCGCATCTCGAACATTGGGATTTTCCGGGGCGCGCCGATGTTCAAGTTTGGCAAGAAGAAAGACGAGGCCCCGGCCGATGCCGACGGGGCCACCAAGCTGGCAGTCTCCCACGGTGCCGACGGGCCGGAAGGCGACGGAGCCCCCAAAAAGAAGAAGCTGCCGCTGCTCTTCATCATCGCGCCCGTGGCCCTGCTGGTCCTGGGGGGCGGCGGAGCGGGGGCGTTCTTCATGCTCCAGCCCAAGCCCGCGGCTGCCGAAGAAGAGCATGGTGCGGAGGCCAAGGGCGGCCACGGGGCCGAAAAGAAGGAAGACAAGAAGGGCGGTCACGGCGAGAAGAAGGAAGGCGAGGGCGACGAGGCCGATGCCTCGCTGGGCAAGATCTCCGAGGGGCCCGACGGCATCACCTTCTACACCCTGCCCGACATGGTGGTGAACATTCAGTCTCCGGACGGCAAGCCGACCTTCCTGAAGCTGACCCTGACGCTGGAGATGCACGACGCCGTACTGGCCGAGACCCTGCAGGGCCAGATGCCTCGCATACAGGACATGTTCCAGGGCTTCCTGCGCGAACTCCGACCCGAGGATCTGGCGGGATCGCAGGGAACGTATCAGCTGCGCGCCGAGATCCTGCGCCGGGTGAATCTGATCGCCGCACCGTCGCGCGTTGACGCCGTGCTGATCGAAGAGATGCTGGTTCAATAGGCATGATGCCGATCAGTGTCAGCGGATTTCGGATGAGCTCATCACCACCCGGCACAGGCGCGCCTGATGTCTGACACGGGCGTTGCCGACACCGAGCCGGGTCCCCTCGCCGCGGCCGAACCCTTCGCTGAGGCCGAGACCTTCGCGGAAGACCGCCTGGGCGGGGCGGCCGAACGCGTCCTGAACCAGGACGAGATCGACAGCCTGCTCGGCTTCGACCTCGGCGACGAGGATAGCACCGAACGGACCGGCATCCGCGCCATCATCAACTCCGCGCTCGTCAGCTACGAGCGGCTGCCGATGCTGGAGATCGTCTTCGATCGCCTGGTGCGGTTGATGACGACCAGCCTTCGCAACTTCACCTCCGACAACGTCGAGGTCAGCCTCGACAACATCTCCTCGATCCGGTTCGGCGACTATCTGAACTCGATCCCCCTGCCGGCCATCCTGGCGGTGTTCCGGGCCGAAGAACTGGACAATTTCGGCCTGCTGACCGTCGATTCCAACCTGATCTATTCGATCGTCGACGTGCTGCTGGGAGGCCGTCGCGGCACGGCGGCGCTCCGCATCGAGGGACGTCCCTACACCACGATCGAGCGCGTGCTGGTCCAGCGGATGGTCGAGGTCATCCTCGCCGATGCCCAGGCGGCGTTCGAGCCCCTGACTCCGGTCCGCCTCAACCTGGACCGGCTGGAGACCAATCCCCGCTTCGCCGCCATCGCGCGCCCTGCAAACGCGGCCATTCTGGTAAAGCTGCGCATCGACATGGAAGACCGCGGCGGGCGGGTTGAGCTCCTGCTGCCCTATGCGACGCTGGAGCCGATCCGCAAGCTGCTGCTGCAGCAGTTCATGGGCGAGAAGTTCGGCCGCGACAACATCTGGGAAGGCCACCTGGCCACCGAGCTCTGGACGACCGAAACCGAGGTTCGCGCCGTGCTGGATGAGCAATCCGCGTCGTTGTCCACCGTCCTGAACCTGAAGGTCGGCGACACCTTCATGCTGAACGCCACGCCGGAGTCCGACGTCTCGATCCGCTGCGGCACGATTCCCGTCACGACCGGCAAGATGGGCCGGAAGGGCCAGCATATCGCCGTGCGCGTCGATGCCCCCATCAGTATCGAGGTGGCCAACAGTCTCACCAGGGGAAGGCGCTGAAATGACCGGCATGATCCTTGACGCCGTGCTTATGCTGTTGCTGGTCGCCGCCCTCGGCTATGGCGTACGGCTGGAGAGGAAGCTGACCCAGCTCCGCGCCGGCCAGCTTGCCTTCGCCGGTGCCGTCACCGAACTGAACGCCGCCTGTGGCCGGGCCGAGAGTGCCCTGGCCTCCCTGCGCGCCTCCGGCGAGGACGCCGACCTGCTGCATGATCGCATCCTGAAGGCGCGGCAGCTGAAGGCCGACCTGGAACAGCTGATCGCCAAAGGGGCACGCAATGCACCTCTCCCTCCCCGGCACGGGGTCGACGAAGGTTCGCCTGCGAACCGGGGAGGCGGTCGAAGCGAGGCGGAGACCGGACGGGGCGGGAAAGGCGAGCCGGACTCCGATCGCGCGCGCATCGCCCAGCCGGCCCCGCCCGGTCGGCCCGCGGCGACCCTCCCCCGCGGGGGGAGGGAGACCGTCAGTGCCGCCCCAACCCCCACCCCCACTCCCGATCCCGACGACCGCGCCTTCCGCATGGCCGCGCTTGCCGAGCGCATCCAGGGTATGGCGTCACCCGCCAAGGCCGCCGCTGGTGCTGGCAACGTCCAGGCCATCCTGCACGCCCTGACCGCTAACCAATCCCCGAAGCAAAGCCTCAACCGCACCAAGGCTAGCCTCGACGACGACCTCTTCGCCGCCTGAATTTTTAGTGCCCCGATGTCCGCCCCCTGGGGGCGGTCGACGTGCGGGGCGAGACCACTGGATCGACGACAATGGCCAAGCTGCCCCGCCTACTGCCCCTCATCGCCATCGCCATCGGCGGGGTCGTGGCCGTGCGCGCTGTCGGGGCAGGCCCCGGCCTGTTCGACGGGGCCAAGGCATGGGCCGAGGAGGCGACCACCGCCGTCAGCGAGGCCGCTGCCGCGCCGAACGCGCCCCGCCCCGCACCGGCCGTCTGCGCCCTGACGCCGGAACAGCTGGCCCAGCAGGCGGGTATCTCGCCGGCCGAGCTGCGCATCATCCAGTCCCTGTCCGCCCGCCGCACCGAACTCGACGTCCGCGACGCCGACTTCGCCACCACCCTGCCGCTGATGGTCGCCGCCGAGGCCAAGCTGGATGCAAAGATCCAGGCCCTGAACGCCATCAAGGCCGAGGTCCAGGGCCTGCTGGGTCAGGTCGATGCGCGCCAGAGGGCCGAGACCGAACGGCTTGTCGCCGTCTATTCCGCCATGCGCCCGCGCGAGGCCGCCGCCGTCTTCGAAACCCTGGACGACAGTGTGCGCCTGCCCATCGCCGCCGCCATGCGCCCGCGCGGTCTGTCGGCCATCCTGGCCCAGATGCCGGCTCCCGCTGCCCGCGAGCTGACCGAGAAACTGGCCCGCCGCTTCGAGGCCCAGCAGCTGGCCGCGCGCGCCGCCGCTGCGGCCGCCACCCCGCCGCCGACCACGGCTCCGACCCAGACCGCCGCGACGACTCCGCTTGCACCCACGCCGGCCGGCACCACGCCGGCCTCCAGCACCACGGCCGCCACGCCGCCGACGACCCAGCCGGCCGCGAACCGTGCACCCCAGACGCGCCCGACCCCCCGTCAGACCCGTCGACCCACGACCCCGACCCGGTCCAGCCCCCGTGCGCCGGCCGCCAACCAGGCCTCGGCGACGACCGGTCCGCAGCCTTACGCCCCGTCGACGCCGACGTCCCCGCCGTCCAACCCGACCGCGCCGCGCCAGTCTGTGCAGTAAACGCCGCCCCACGGTTGGCACCGGGGGCGGGGAGGGGTATCACCCGCCTCCGCTCCGCCCCGCCGCTCGAAGGCCCCGCCATGTCCGACACGCCCCCCGACCGCCTCTCGGTCAACCCCGCCAGCCCTCACCATGACGCCGAAGTCCTGGCGCGCGGCGTGGGCATCAGGTTCAAGGGCGAGGAAAAGACCAATGTCGACGAATACTGCGTCTCCGAAGGCTGGGTCCGCCTGGCCGTCGGCAAGCGCGTCGATCGCAAGGGCAATGCCCTGACCGTCAAGCTGCAGGGCCCGGTCGAACCCTACTTCCAAAGCGGCGTCGTCGAGGGCGACGCCGAGGGCTAGGGTCCGTACTCAATAAGTCCTGGCCGTCTTTCAGTTGTTCTGATTCAAGGATTCCGGAAGGAGTCCTTGAATGCGGAAGCTCTATTGGCTGGATGACGAAGCGTGGGCACGGATCGAGCCCCATCTGCCTCGCGGTCGTCGCGGCGCGCGACGAGTGGATGATCACCGTGTGATCTCCGGAATCATCCATATGCTTCAATCGGGTGCGCGCTGGCGTGACTGCCCGGCCGAGTACGGGCCGTACACGACAGTCTACAACCGGTTTCAACCGCTGGAGCCGCCAAGGCATCTGGCACGACATCTTCAAGGCCCTGACCGGCCACAGCGGCATCTACTCCAGCGCCGCCATCGACTCGACCTCGGTCAAGGCCCACCGCTCGGCGGCGGGCGCTAAAGGGGGGCCTTCGTCCAGAGCATAGGCCGGTCGCGAGGAGGTCGGACGACCAAGATCCACGGGCTGGTGGATGATCAGGGACGGCCTCGCGTGCTGCTGCTCAGCGCCGGCAACACCAACGACATCACCATGGCCCACGCCCTGATCGAGGCCGCCGGGCCGTTCCGCAAGCTGCTGGCTGATCGGGGCTATGATGCCGACCACCTCAGGAAGCGCCTGGCCGAGCGAAGCGCCGAGGCCGTCATCCCGACCACAACATCGCGAAAACGACCCATCCCCTATGACGTCGTCGCCTATCGCCAGCGCAACACCGTCGAGCGCCTTTGGTCCAGGCTTAAGGACTATCGCCGGGTCGCTACCCGATACGACAAGCTCGCAGCAAACTACCTCTCCGGCGTGCTCATCGCCGCGACCGTCTGCTACTGGGCCAAATGAGTCCCGACCCTAGGCCGTTCGGCGGCGTCGCCGCCTGTCCTCTCTTCGGCGAGACGTCGAGCCAGAAGGAAGGGATCGGCGATGGCACCGCGGTCCTGATCCCGTCGTGTTCGCTGTGGCCCGCTGTGGGCACGGTGATGAACCCGTCGCTGGGCATCCATGCGTCAACGGAAGCGCCGGGTGTTCCAGGGCATGATCATTTGAGGTGGACCCATGTCGTCGGTCCAGGCGAAAGCGTGAATCACGCTCAGGCTCCAAGGCCCTCGAGGGACCGGGGCCGTGTAGATGCGCGTTGAGCTGCTGCGCTATGCGAGCGGCCACGCAGGTCTTGGGAAACCTTCGGGCGGGGCATGACGCCCCGCCCTTCCGGCTTTGCTTATCGGAACAGGCCGAGCAGCATCGACGACGATTGGTTAGCAATCGACAGAGCCTGCACGCCCAGCTGTTGCTTGGTTTGCAGCGCCTGGAATCGTGCGCTTTCCTTCGCCAGATCCGTATCGACGAGGTTGCCAATGCCGTTCTCCACGGCGTCGGACAGCTTGGTGATGAACGTCGAGTGGGTATCGTACTGCTTGGCGCCCGTACCCAGGCGCGCCAGGGCAGAGGAGACATTGTTGATCGAGGTGTTGACCGCGGTCAGTTGCGCGGTGGCCAGGGTCCGGGTGCCGATACTGGAGGTCGCGGTCACGGTCACATTGCCACCGTTCAGCGACAGGATTTCACCCTTGACGCGCATGGCGGTGCCGGTCGAGTTGGACAGGGCGCTGAAGCCGGTCGTGGCGTTCAGCATGTTCAGGCCGTTGAACGACGCGTTGGCGACCACGGTGGTGATCTGATCGCGGAGTGCCTTGTAATCCTCGTTCAGGGCGGCACGCGAAGCCGTGTTCAGCGAACTGTCGGTCGCGGCCAGGGCCTTGTCCTTCATCTGGACCAGGAGGTCAGAGACCGTCTCGCCGGCAGCGAGGCCGACGTCGACGGCCGAAGACCCCCGCGCCAGACTTTCCCTAACGGTATTCAGGGCGGTGACTTCCGAGCGCTGCTGCTGGGCGATAGCCCAGATGGCACCGTTGTCCCTGGCGTTGTTGATCTTCTTGCCAGTGTTGATCCGGTTCTGGGAGTTATCCAGGTCGCGGTTCGTGGCGTTCAAATTCTGGAGTGCGGTATAGGCACCCGTATTTGTATTCACGCTGTTTATCGGCATGACGACAATCCTCTTCTAAAGATGTCCGACCGTCGTTTTGACCGCCGGGAGCTTTTTGCTCTCTGATCGCATATCGCAAAATTGCTAAAATAAGAGGAATCTATCTATAAACAAAATATTTATACTTAACGAATATTTTATAATGGGTCGTTAAAATCCGATGCATCAGAAGTATCAGTATATTGCAAAAATACTCATGACGTCACGACACCCAATGGGTCGATATTTATCAGTACTTAAGTAACGCCCCGATGACCCAGGATTGACGAGATCGCCGCGATCAGACCCGCGAGACCTACACCGAGACCGGCCGCATCGACCTGTCCGCTGCCGCCCGGGCCCGCGGGCAGAAATCAGGGATCGCCGGAAGGTCGGCGAGTCGATGGGCACGATCCGGCGGCGGTTCGATCGGGAGTCTTCGTCGGTGCGCCCGGTGCTGTCGCCGACGGGCGGCATCCGCCGTCCAGACCGGCGACGAGCGGCTTTGGCTCCCCCTCCTGGTCCGGGCTTCGACCGCGGTCATCGATCCGACCCATGCGCGGGTCGACGTCGTCCCGGGCAATGGTCAGCCGCACAGCTGCGTTCTGGTAAGGGAAACCGATGGCTGGCGGGTCGACGACGTGGAAGGTCTGAGCGGCGGCCCGCCGGTGGCGGGCATGATGACTTCGAACGCCGAGGCCAGGACGCCGGTTGCCAGCGCATCCTGAAACTGAAGATTCCGCCCGGCTTGAGGCCGGAAAACCGACCATTCCTCGGCTGGCCGACCAAACAGGCTGTTGCTGTCAAGCCGGGGGGAAGGGGCCTGCGACGCGCGGCTGCCAGGGAAATTTGCGTCGGGCGAGAAGTGCCTGCCCCGGTGCTTTACCGGGCAACGAACCATTCAGCAGCGGCCGGTCTCGCCGACGACGTCAACACGGTCTCCCGATCGAAGCCCGTCAGCCTTCGAAGGTGCAGGTCCAGCTATGGGCGTCCAGCTCGTTGCCGAGAACCGGCACCCAGCCGGCCCCGTACTGCTGATCACAGGCAGCGGCCATGTCGTCGTCGGTAAGGGTCTGCTCACTGTCGCCGCAGTACCAAGAGTAGGGATCCTCGTCGCTGATTGTCGAGGCGCTGGCGTCATGGTTGGCCTGGCAATATTGTTCGACGTCGATGGGGGTGTCTTCATCAAACGCCACCAGATTTCGGGCGAACGACGGGCTGGCCAGAGTCGCGGTGAGTGCGACGAGCACCATGGCCAAACCGGTTTTCTTCATGACACTTCCTCCTGTTGATTTCCGACCAACAGTATACTTTGATCCGTGTTTATCAACCGCGTGGACGCCGGAAGACCCTGACCAAAGCTGATCCTCCAGTCCGAACACGGGTATCGAGCGATTTTCCTATCGCAAAGGGCTGTCTAAGAGGTGAATGCAGCCGTATTGTCGGCCGTGGCCACAAGACTGGGGATCGACTGGATCCTCGAAGGCCGACTTTTTCTGGCAGGGAGCCGGGTATGAACAATTTCCGTGGCCTTCTGGGTCTGTCCGCCGCTCTGGCCTTGATGCAGGGCTGCGCGAGCCCGCCGTCGGCTGATGTCGGGTACGACGGGGTTGAATCCCGCCCTGTCATGATGGGCGGAGAGCCCGGTCTGGACGCGTGTGCGGGCCTGTCCCGGATCAAGCCCGGCCGCTTCGTCCTGATCCGCGATGCGCCAGACGAGTCCGCCCAGATCGTGGCCAGCCTGCCCGCAGGCACGGCGCTCTGGGTCTGCGAGGAAGAGGGAGTCCCGGAAGGATGGACCGGCGTGGCCTTCGACACGCCCGGCGGCCCCCGGACCTGCGAAGGCCCGGGCACGCCCTCCGCTGATCGGGTTCCGGTGCCGGCCGTCTGTCAGGCGGGCTGGGCGCAATTCGGCGATGACGTGGAAAACCTCGCCGGCTAGCTGCGGCCCTCAAGACCTCAATCCAGACTGATCGCCGACATCAGCCGCCCGAAGTCCGGCTCGCCGCGCTGGAAGGCCCGGCGGTTGGAATAGAAGAGGGTCTCGTCGGCGCAGGTGTCGTGGCCGGTCCAGGCCGCCGCGCCGACGCCCGCCTGTTCCAGCCGCCACAGCACATAGCCCGGCAGGTCGAACATGCGGCGGTCCGCAGCCACACCGGCCACAAAGAACCGGCCCGACCCCGGATCGTGGTGTTCGAACCGCGCCTGGAAATCGGCCCCGACCTCATAGGACGGCTGGGCGATGCAGGGGCCGACCACGGCGACGATCCGGCCCGGCCGCGCTCCCAGAGCCTCCATCGCCGTCACGGCGGAATGGACGATGCCGCCCAGCGCCCCCTTCCAGCCGGCGTGAACTGCGCCCACGACGCCCGCTTCGGCATCGGCCAGCAGCACGGGAGCGCAGTCGGCGGTCAGGACGGCGCAGATCACGCCGGGCGTCCTCGACACCGCCGCGTCGCCCTCGGGCCGGTCCCCGCGCCAGGGGCCGTCGGCGACGCGCGTGATGGCGGAATGGATCTGGTAACAACCCGCCAGATCGTCCGGTCCGCCGCCCATGGCCCCGGCCACCCGTCTGCGGTTCTCCGCCACCGCCGCCGGATCGTCCGCCGACCCCAGCCCGGTGTTCAGGCCTTCATACAGGCCGGTGGAGATCCCGCCGTGCCGCGTGAAGAACCCGTGCCGGATGCCGCCTTGCGTCAGCAGCGGATGGGAGATCGGCACCGGTCCGCTCATGTCCCGAACCCCGGCACGTCCAGACTGCGGGGCGAGAAGATCGCCGCTGCCTTGAACAGGTCGCCCATCTGGTCCGGGGCCGTCAGCCGGGCCAGCTGGCGGCCGATCATCGGCGCGGCATGGGGCCGTCCTGCCGCCAACCGTTCGGCCCGTGCCTCGATCCCCAGCCGCCGCAGGAAGTCGCCCTGTCCGACGCAGCCGGTGACGTCCGCCCCGGCCCGGACCGCCGCCTCCAGAACGCCGGGGAAATCCGCCCACTGCGTGACGTCGGCCTCGCCCGGCGTCGCCAGCACATCGACCTTCGTGTGTCGCCGTAGCGCCTGAAGCGTATTGCCCACACCGGGCCGGTCGCGGCCATAGTCGATCAGCAGTGCCGCGCCCGAAGCCTCGGCCATCAGGACCGCAAGGTCACGCCCGAAGGTCGCCTGCTGCTCCGAGGCCTCGATCACCTGACCGGGCTCCACCTCGAACCCCGGCCGCTCGAAGCCGCCCGTGATCCCGACCAGTCCAAACGTCAGATCGCCGTCGTCCGTGACCCCCACCCGCCGCTCGGCCCAGCCACCTTCGGTGCGGACGAACTGACGCGCGGGCAGACAGTCCAGCACCTCGTTGGCGATCAGGATGACCGGCGCATCGGTGTCGATCTGGCCCAGCGTCCTGATCCAGCGTGGCGAGACGTCGGCCTGCGCCAGCCTGCGTGCCTGGACGTCCCGCAGCGGCCCGCTCGGCTCGATCAGGATCAGGTCGCAGGCTTCCAGGAATCCGGGCACCACCCGCGCCGCCCGCAGGGCGTCGTCCATCAATGTGCCGTCGCCGGGGCCCACCTCGACCAGCCGGAACCGTTCGGGGGCCCCGAGCCTCTGCCAGGTCTCGACCGCCCACAGTCCGATCAGTTCGCCGAACATCTGGCTGATCAGCGGCGCGGTGATGAAGTCGCCGCTTTCGCCCAGCGCCGGGCGTGTGGCGTAATAGCCGTCGGTCGGATCGTGCAGGCACCGGGTGACATAGTCGGCCACCGTCATCGGCCCGGTCAGGGCGATCTCGCGGGCCAGCCGGTCCTTCAGCGCCATGGTCTCAGGCCTCGACCGACTCCGCCGTCACCGCCGGCGGCCGCATCCAGGCCCGCCGGATCAGCCAGACCCCGACCAGGATCATCGGGATGGACAGGATCATGCCCATGGTCAGGCCAAAGGGCAGCTGGTCCAGCCCCACGTCCGGCTGGCGCACGGTCTCGAGCAAGGCCCGGGACAGGCCATATCCGACCAGGAACAGGCCCGTGATGTAGCCGGGCTTGCTAAGCAGCCGCCATTTCCAGACCGCGAGCGACAGCACGGCCAGCAGCATCAGTCCTTCCAGTCCCGCCTCATACAGCTGGCTGGGGTGGCGGGGTTCGTTGCCCGCCGGGCAGAAGCCGTACAATTGCTCGATCCGTGCGTTGCAGAACCGGATGGCCCAGGGCACGTCGGTCGTGCGGCCCCACAGCTCGCCATTGATGAAGTTGGCCAGGCGTCCGAAAGCCAGACCGATCGGAACGACCGGTGCGACAGCGTCGCCCAGGCTCAGCAGGTTGGCCTGGTGCTTCCGGGCAAAGAAGAAGACCGCGATGCAGACACCCAGGAACCCACCGTGGAACGACATCCCGCCGGTCCACAGCTGGAACAGTTCCAGGCGCTCGCCCCAGTCCTGTCCGGTGAACAGCTGGGCATACATGACCGGCTTGTAGAAAAGCGCATAGCCTAACCGACCGCCCAGGATGATTCCCAGCGTGATCCACAGCACCAGATCGTCCAGCTGCACCGTGGTGATGGGGGGCCTGCCCGGAAGCCAGACGCGCGGGCTCTTGAGGATCCTGGCCGCATAGACCCAGCCCAGCACGATGCCCATCACATAGGCCAGGGCGTACCAGCGGATCGGCAAGGGGCCCAGGTGGATCAGGACCGGGTCGAACTCGGGAAAGGGCAAGCGCGGCGCTCCTGAAACGGCTGTCGCAGCCCTTTAGCAAGGGTCGATGCGTCACGCGAGCGTGACACGTTTCAGCCCCGTTTGGGCTTATTCAGGGGTGGCCGGGTAAGGTTTCGTTCACCATATCAGGCAACCCTCCCTTAACGACGCCCGCCGCCCCGGGCCGGAGACGATCATGCAGACCCGCAACCCCTTCCTCGACGAGTTCGCCAAGCTGTCGACCAGCGCCATGGGCCTGGCCCAGGCGGCCGGCGATGAGGCCAGGGCGGCCTTTCGCGCCCAGTCCGACCGCATTGCGGCCGAGATGGATCTGGTCCGCCGCGACGAGTTCGATGTGCTGAAAGCCCAGATCACCGCGCTGCGCGCCGAGGTCGCCGAGCTTCAGAAGGCGGCTACGGCCAAGCCTAAAGCGCCGAAAACGGGAACGTCCACAGACGGAACTCGTCTTCCCGACGCAGCCGGTTGAGCCGAATCCGCGAACACGCCTACCGTCTTCCCAAGGCCGCTGAGTCGCGGCCGACCTCCCGCGAGATCGAGTTTACCTGATGGATGCTGTTGGCCACGAAACCGACACCCCCTTTGATCCGCTGGATGTGGTCGAGCATGTCCTGAACGCCGAGAATCTGCCGTTCGACCGGACCGACGACGGCGACCTGGCCTTCGCCCTGGCCGGCGACTGGAAGGACTATGAGCTGTGGTTTGCCTGGCGGCCCGAGGGAGACTGCCTTCAACTGTGCTGCGCGCTGGACCTTCGCGCGACCAAATCCCGACGGAACGCGGCCTATGAGCTGGTCTCCATGGTCAATCAGCGCACCTGGATGGGTCATTTCGAGGTCTGGGCCGAGGACGGCGAGATCGTCTTCCGTCACTCGCTGGCCCTGCCGCACGGCGAACGCCCGACCCTGGCCCAGGCCGCGTCCATGATCGATGCCGCAGTCGAGGCTTCGGACCGCTACTATCCGGCTTTCGACTTCATGATCCGCGGCAACAAGAAGCCCCAGGACGCGATCGACTCCTGCCTGTTCGAGACCGTCGGCACGGCCTGACATGGCCGTCGGCGGGGTCACCCTTCTCGGTCACGGCCGGCTCGGGTCGGCCATCACCGAAGGATGGCGGCTGACGGGCACGGTGATGGACCCCGCCATCCTCACCCGAGCCGTCCCGCCGGTCTGTCCAGCCGACACGCGGGCACTGGTGATCGCGCTGAAGCCCGCCGTCTGGCGCGAGGCCCTGGCCCCAATGGCGGCAACGCTGCCGTCTGGAGCCACTGTTGTTTCCGTCATGGCCGGCGTTCGCGCGGCCGATATCGCGGTGGTGCTGCCGGGACATCCGGTCGTCCGCGTCATGCCGACGACCGCCGTCGCGCTGGGCCAGGGCGTCGCCGCCATCTGGTCCGATGATGCGCCAGCCCGGGCCCTGGCCCACCTCCTGTTTGCCCCGATCGCCGACACGGTCGATCTGGGGCAGGAAGCCTTGATCGATGCCGCAACGGCTGTGGCCGGGTCCGCCCCCGCCTTCTTCTACGCGCTGGCTCAGGCGCTGACGGTCGCAGGTGCCGATGCAGGGCTATCGCCTGACGCCGCTGCTCGCCTCGCTCGGGGCGCTCTGCGTTCGGCCGGAGCAGGAGCGGCAACCACAGCCAGTCTGGACGATCTGATCGGCCGCATCGCCTCCCCCGGGGGCACGACGCAGGCCGGATTGCAGGCGCTGCAGGACGCCGGCATCGAAATGACCGGCCGCGCCGCCGTCCAGGCCGCGATCCGGCGCGCAAAGTCCCTAGTGCGAGACCAGTCGGCCTGACGCCAGATTTCTGGCAAGCCGGACATAGGCGCGATCGGCATGGTTCCAGGGTCCATACTCGATCACCTCATCCAGCGACGTCGAGTACCGCGAATATCGGACCGGCAGGCGCTGACCGTCCGCGGTCACGACCTCTCCCTCAATCGTGGCCCCGCCGATGGAGATGCTGTCGATGACCGACAGGCCGGGCCTGGCATTGGCCTGTTCGATCGTGGGCCGGTTCGGCTTGAGGTCCGTCAGAACCAGATTGATCTCGGCACCCTGCAAGGCCCCCGTTATCGCCAGCTCGTGCGCGACCACCTCGGTCAATCGGGCGATCTGCGCATCCACTTCACGCTGACCCAGGGTTCGAACCTCCTGGGTCAGGTCGCCACCGACCGTGACGTTGATCCGCGGGCTCTGGGCCAGAACCGGCGATGCGGCCAGTCCGACGACCAGAGCCAGGGGGGCGATGAAGGCGAAGCGACGCATGACGATCTCCTGCAATGCTGCCGACCGAAGATGGGCTATATGCAGGTCCTTGACCAGTGCCATCCCACCAATGTGATGGGATCAGCCGGGCAGCCGGATCAGGGCCCGCAGTCCCCCCAGATCGCTGCGCGCCAGCGTTATGTCCCCACCATGCCCACGCGCCACGTCGCGCGCGATGGCCAGACCCAGGCCGACACCCTTCCGGTTCTGGTTCCGGCTTTCGTCCAGCCGGCTGAAGGGGCGAAAGGCCTCCTCGTGCAGGTCGTCGGGAATGCCGGGTCCGTCGTCCTCGACCGCGATCTCGAACCCGCCGGACGCCAGGGCCCGCGCGGTCAACCGGACATGCTCGCCATGCGCCGCCGCATTGCCTGCCAGATTGGCCAGGGCTCGCTTGAAGGCGAGGGGCCGCAGGGACGCGGTCAGGCTGGTTGGCGCGGCGATCTCGACTTCGGCTCCGGCGCGTTTCACGTCCTCGCCCGTCGCCTTCAGCAGGGCCGCCACATCCACCGGCTGCGGGGCCTCGCCAGCCTCGCCCTTTGCGAAGGCCAGGTATTCGTCGATCATATGCTCCATCTCGTCGAGGTCGCCCTTCATGGCGCTCTGACGCTTGAACTGCGGGGCCAGGGCCAGCTCCAGCCGCAACCGGGTCAGGGGCGTGCGCAGATCGTGGCTGACGGAGGCCAGCAGCGCCGTCCGCTGTTCGATATGGCGCTGGATCCGGTCGCGCATGGCCAGGAAGGCGGCGGCGGCCTGACGCACCTCGCGCGCGCCGTGCGGCTTGAACTTGGGCGACATCTCGCCCCGCCCGAAGGCCTCTGCCGCCTCGGCCAGCCTCTCGATGGCCCGGACCTGGTTGCGGATGAACAGGATCGCCACGCTCATCAGCAGGACCGTCGCCAGCATAAGCCACAATACGAAGATGTGGGCCTGGGTCGCCACCGCCCGCTCGCGCGGCGCGATGATCCGCAAGACCCCGTCGCGCTGCTGCACCTGAATGTCGACATAGGCGGGATAGCGGGTCGTATCGAACCAGAAGGGCTGGTCCAGCCGTGACGCCAGAGCGGCCTCCAGGGTGCGGTCCACGATCCCGATCAGCCCGCGTCGCTGCTCCTCTGGTAACCTGGCATCGTGTCGCAGCGCGATCGACAGCTGCATGGACCGTTCACCCCGGTCGGCGATCGCGGCCAGGTTGGAGGGCGTCGGTTCGTCGCGATAGCTCTCGGCCGCCCAGGCCACGTCGCCGGCCAGGCCCTCCGACAGGCGCGCCGTGACGGTCTGCCAGTGCATGTCGAAGAAGGCCCAGGTCACTGCCCCCTGCATGATCAGGATCGGCAGGACAATGATCAGCAACGACCGCCCCCACAACGTCGTCGGCAATTGGCGCTTCAGAACGCGCGCCACGACGGGGAAGGGGATCAGGCGCATCTCAGTCCGGGGCCAGCATATAGCCCACGCCCCGCACGGTCTGCAGATAGCGCGGGTTCTTCGGGTCCGCCTCCAGCTTTCTGCGCAGCCGGGTGACCTGAACGTCCACGGCGCGGCCGGTGATGTCGGCAGTATCCGGCGACAGGTCCATCCGCTCCACCGGGGCATGGGCATGCAGCGCCAGGGTCTTCAGCAGCTGCGCCTCGGCCTCGGTCAACCGCATCGGCGCGCCGTCGCGCGTCAGCTCCAGCCGTTCCAGGTCGAACATGGCCGTGCCCAGCCGGATCTCGCGCGGCATGATCGGTTTGACCCCCGTCCGCCTCAGGATCGCATCGATGCGCAGCGCCAGTTCCCTGGGGTCGAAGGGTTTTGCCATATAGTCGTCGGCCCCGCGCGACAGGCCGTCGATCCGGTCCGCCGCCTCGCCGCGCGCGGTCAACAGCAGGACGGGGGTCCTCGACAGCTGCGCCTTGCCCCGTACCCAGGTCGTCAGCTCCAGCCCCGATTCGCCCGGCATCATGACGTCCAGAACCACCAGATCGAACTCGATCAACTCCATCAGGCGACGGGCGGCTGCGGCGTGGGCCGCCCCGGTCACGCGATAGCCCTCGCGCGCCAGATATTCTTTCAGCAACTCGCGAATCCGGTCGTCGTCGTCGACGATCAGCAGGTGACGACCGACGCCGGCACCCGCCACAGGCCCTGACCGGCTGCTGCTCATGCGAACATTCCCGCGCGCACGGCGTTGACCTCGGGCGTTTCGAGCGTTCTAAGCGAGCAATCTGCGCGGGAGACGTTGTTCAATGGCCTTGGTTCCTTTCGACGATCGTGATGGCTGGATCTGGATGGACGGTGATTTCGTGCCCTGGCGGGAAGCGAAAACGCACGTATTGACCCATGCTCTGCACTACGGCTCGTCGGTGTTCGAGGGTGAGCGTATGTATGGCGGGGAAATCTTCAAGCTGACAGAGCATTCCGAGCGTCTGGCCCGCTCCGCTGAACTTCTGGACTTTACGCTGCCATATAGCGTGGCCGAGATCGACACGGCCTGCAAGGAAACCTGCGCGCGCATGGGCATGGAGGACGCCTACGTCCGCCCCGTCGCCTACCTCGGGCCGGAACAGACCTCCGTCTCGGCCCTGAACAACAAGGTCCACGTCGCCATCGCGGTCTGGGACTGGCCCAGCTATTTCGACCCTGAAGTGAAGAAGAAGGGCATCCGGCTGGAGTGGGCCAAATGGCGCCGCCCCGATCCGATGACCGCCCCCACGACGGCGAAGGCTGCCGGCCTCTACATGATCTGTACCATGTCCAAGAACGCGGCCGAGCGGCGCGGTTTCTCCGACGCCATGATGCTGGACTGGCGCGGCTACGTCGCCGAGGCCACGGGTGCCAATGTCTTCTTCGTCCAGGACGGCGTGATCCACACCCCCGACGTGACCCACATTCTCAACGGCATCACCCGCCAGACCGTCATCGACATCGCGAAATCGAAGGGCATCGAGGTGGTTGTTCGCCATATTCGCCCCGAGGAACTGTCGACCTTCTCCGAGTGTTTCCTGACCGGCTCGGCCGCCGAGGTGACCCCGGTCCAGTCGATCGGCGAATACACGTTCACGCCGGGCGACATCTCGCTCACCCTGATGGACGACTACGGCAAGCTGGTGCGGCGTCAGACCTGACGTCGACAGCGGCCGCTCGCCCCGGTGGGCGGTCGTGATCGCCGATCCCGGGTGCGACCGATATTGACGCCGGCGCCCCTTAAGGTGATCCCGAACCTTCGATCCGGAGGGGCCGTTGGAGACGTGAGAGTCACTTTTTCTCTCTCCAGGACTCTCGCCCTTGCCAGAGGGGCCGGGTTCGGTTCAACGGAATGGGCCGGCAGGGGGCCGGACGGAACCTTTCATGTTCAGCGCACTGAACCTCCAGAGCCTGGGCGGCCTTGTCGCCATCGTCGCCGTCTGCTGGCTGGTGTCGGAGAACAAGGCGCGATTTCCCTTGCGGCTGACGCTGGGGGCGATTGGCGTGCAGGCGGCGCTGGTGCTCGCGCTGTTCGCCATTCCGGGATCCCAGGGCGTGCTGGCGGCCGTGACCGGAGCCGTAGATGGCCTGGCCCTGGCCACGGCCGAGGGCACGAAGTTCGTGTTCGGCTATCTGGCCGGGGGCGATCAGCCCTATGCGGTGACCAACGCGGGTGGGCTGTTCACCTTTGCGTTCAACGTGCTGCCGCTGATCCTGGTGATCTCGGCGCTTTCCGCTCTGCTGTGGCACTGGAAAATCCTGAAGTGGCTGACGCTGGGATTCGGCGTCCTGTTCCAGAAGACCATGGGTCTGGGCGGGGCCTCGGCCCTGGCGGTCGCGGCCAACATCTTTCTCGGCATGATCGAGAGCCCCATCGTCATCCGCGCCTATCTGGACAAGCTGACCCGGTCCGAGATCTTCCTGATGATGGTGGTGGGCCTGGCGACGGTGGCCGGTTCGACCATGGTCGCCTATGCCTCGATCCTGTCCGCGACCCTGCCCAATGCGGCCGGCCACGTCCTGGTCGCATCCATCGTCTCGGCCCCGGCCGGCGTTCTGCTCGCCCGCATCATAATCCCTGAGAAACCGGGCGAGGGGGGACAGGTCGCCGACTACGGCTCGGCCCTGAAGTACGACTCGGCCATCGACGCCATCGTCAAGGGCACGGCCGATGGTCTGATGGTGGTGCTGAACATCTCGGCGGTGCTGATCGTGTTCGTGGCCCTGGTGGCCCTGGTCAACCTGATGCTGGGCGGTTTCTGGATCTTCGGCGACCATGTGACGGTCCAGCGCCTGCTGGGGTGGCTGTTCATGCCGGTTGCCTGGCTGGTCGGGGTGGACTGGTCGGAGGCCGGCAAGGCGGGCTGGCTCCTCGGCACCAAATTGACGCTCACGGAGTTCGTGGCCTTCATCGAACTGGGCAAGATCCCGGTCGGCGACATGAGCGAGCGGACCCGCATGCTGATGACCTATGCCCTGTGCGGCTTCGCCAACATCGGTTCGGTCGGCATCACGGTCACCGGCCTGTCGGTCCTGATCCCAGAGCGCCGCGAAGAGGTGCTGGGGATGGTCTGGAAGGCGCTGTTCGCCGGTTTCCTGGCCACCCTGATGACGGCGGCGGTTGTGGGCGCGATGCCCGCCTCTATATTCGGCTGAACCGCAAAGGCTGATCCGATGAAGCTGTACGACTCCTTCCGCGCGCCCAACCCCCGGCGCGTCCGCTGGGTCATGGCCGAAAAGGGCATCGAGGACGTCGAGATCGTCCAGGTCGACATCATGTCCGGGGACCACAAGACGCCGGAATACCGCGCCAGGGTCGGCGTTCCCCACGTGCCCGCCCTGGAACTGGACGACGGCACGGTGGTGTCCGAGTCCGTTGCCATCTGCCGCTATCTGGAGGCGCTCTATCCTGAGCCGAACCTGTTCGGTCACGACCCTCGCGAACAGGCCATCGTCGAGATGTGGACCCGTCGCTGCGAGTTCTATCTCGCCAACCCCATCATGCTGAACGTGCGTCTGACCCATCCGGCGCTGGCAGTGCTGGAGGCCACCCCGCAGCCCCAGGTCGCCGACTACAACCGTCTGTCGGCCGAGCGGTTCATGAAGACCCTGGACCGGCATCTGGCGGAGCATGAGTTCATCGCTCTGGACCGTTTCACCATCGCGGATATCGTCGGGGCGGTCGGGCTGGATTTCGCCCGCATGGTCAAGTACCGGCCGCCCGAAGAGTTCATCCACCTGGCCCGCTGGCTCGACGCCTGTCGCGCCCGCCCGGCGGCGAAGGCGGGGATCTGATCAGCGCGGCGTGAACTTCCGGATGATGCCGGAATAGGTCATCAGCGTACGCTCGCCCGTCGTGATCTGCCCACGAACAAAAATCAGCGCCCCGCCCGCGCGGACGACCTCACCCGTCGCCTCGATCAATTCGCCGACATAGGCTCCGTCGATCAGCGTCGAATCCAGCTGCACCGTCACGCCGTTCTTGCCTTCCATCTCCTGATAGGCGGTCTGGAACAGGGCGATGTCGGCGAATGTCATCAGACAGCCGCCGTGCATCCGGTCACCGGCGTTCATGTGTTTGGGCTCGGCCCGGAAGGCGCACCGCATGCGCCCGTCGGGGTCCGGCCTGAAATAGAATGGTCCGACGACCTGGTCGAATGTGCCGTGCAGGTCGTAGGTCTGCCAGCCGGCGAACTCGCCCTCGGTCACTGTGACTTTGTCCACCATTTCGAACTCGGCCTTCTTTTTGATCTTGCAGTGCAGCATATAGGCCCGATGAGCGATCCAATCGAAGCGGCAATTTTTGAAACCCTGGCGAAGGCAGACCCCAAGGGCGTCGGCGGCAAGTCCGTCGAGCCCGCGGACGTGGCCAAGCACATCCAGACCGAGCAGTGGCAGCGCGTCCTGCCCAAGGTCCGGGCGACGGCCCTGCACCTGATGCGCCATGGCCGCCTGACCATCACCAAGAAGGGCAAGGTCGTGGACCCCACGAACTTTCGGGGCGTGACCCGTCTGCGCCTGCCGACGGAGGCCGAGACGGCCACAGCGCTTGCCGCCCTGCCGCCCAAGCCCGGGGTCGATGACGACTTCGCCTGATCTGGACGCAGTCCTTTCGGACATCCGCGCCTGCCGGGCCTGCCTGGGTGAACTGCCGCACACGCCACGCCCGGTGGTTCGCGTCTTTCCCGCAACCCGCCTGCTGATCTGCGGCCAGGCACCCGGACGGCGCGTTCATGAAAGCGGCCTGCCGTTCACCGATCCGTCGGGAGACCGGCTTCGCGACTGGATGGGTGTGGATTATGAGACCTTCTATGCCGATCACCGGATCGGCGTGGCGGCCCAGGCCTTCTGCTACCCCGGCACCGCGCCGAAGGGGGGTGACTATCCTCCACCACGCCGGTGCGCCGGGCTGTGGCGGCCCCGCCTGCTGGAGGCGCTGCCGCAGGTCGAGCTGACCCTGCTGGTCGGCGGCTACGCCCAGGTCTGGGCGCTCGGCGATCGGGCCAAGGCCGGCATGACCGGGACCGTTCGCGCCTGGCGGGACTATGGCCCGTCCATCCTGCCGCTGCCGCATCCCTCGTGGCGGAACACCGCCTGGCTGCGACGCAATCCGTGGTTCGAGGCCGAGGTCGTGCCGTATCTTCGCCAGAGGGTTCGGGGCATGCTGGGCCGATGATCCGCCGGACGATGCTGACAGGATTGATGCTGGGGCTCGGGGCCTGCGCCTTGCCCCATGTCCAGCTAGGACTTACGCCCGGGCCCGACTTCAGCGGCCCCCTGATCGAACCCGATGCCTTCATCGTCCAGGACGGCGCGCGCCTGCCGTATCGCCTGTGGACGCCTGCGCAAGCCGATCCCTGGGCCGTGCTCGTCGCCCTGCACGGGATGAACGACCATTCGGCGGCCTGGCGCCTGGCCGGGCCGTGGTGGGCCGAACAGGGCATCGCCACCTATGCCTATGACCAGCGGGGCTTCGGCCGGGCACCGGGGCGCGGGATCTGGGCCGGGGAGGCGGTGATGGTCGAGGATCTGCGCACCGTCGTCTCCCTGGTCCGCGCCCGGCACCCGAATGCCCGGATCGCGGTGGTGGGCGAGAGCATGGGCGGGGCCGTCGCCATATCGGCCTTCGCCTCGGATCGTCCGCCCGCTTCCGATCAGGCGATCCTGCTCGCCCCCGCCGTCTGGGGCTGGTCCAGCCAGAACGTCGTGAACCGCGCCAGCCTGTGGGCCGCGGCGCGCGTGCTGGGCTCGCGGGCGGTGGAGGCTCCGGACTGGGCCGTGCGCCACATCCGGGCGACGGACAATCTGGCCGAACTGGTTGCGAACGGCACCGACCCGCTGTTTATCCGCGCCACCCGCTTCGACACCCTGTCCGGGCTCGTCGATCTGATGGAGAGTGCGTCGCGCGCGCTGGGCTCGGTCCGCGTCCCGACGATGCTGATGTATGGCGCTCACGACCAGATCATCGAGCCGGGGCCCTTGCGGCGCGCCCTGATCCGGGCGGGGGATCGGCCCGGGCTGCGCACGGCCTTCTACCCCGATGGCTGGCACCTGCTGAACCGCGACCTCCAGGCCGAGGTCGTGTTCCGGGACGTCGCGGCCATCCTGGGCGATCCGGGCACGAGCTTGCCGTCGCGGGCGTCGGATGTCCTTGCGCAACTGGACGCCAGAATGGCACCGGGGCGAAAAGACCGTTTCTGAATCGTCGGCCCGGGGCCGACGGGGCGAACCCCGGGGGGCGAAACCGGGGACTTTCTCGACGTTCACCGCGCCACTTAAACCGCCGTTAACCACACGGGCGGCAGTTTCTGCCTAGCGGAGGGGTCTGGGCTCCCGCGACAGTATTTGGCGGGGTTGCGTGGGCGGCTTTACGGCGGCGTTGCAGAGATTCGGGATCGGCCGCCTCGCCATGGTGTTGGGCGTCGGCGCGGGCGTGGCTGCCGTCCTCGTCGCCGTGATGCTGCGCGTCGGTCAGGCCCCGGATGCGCTTCTGTATTCCAATCTGGACCTGCGTGAGGCCGGCGAGATCACCGCCTCACTGGAACAGTCCGGCATCAAATACACCACGCGCGGTGACGGTTCGACCATCATGGTCAACCGCGATCAGGTGGGCGAAGCGCGACTGATGCTGGCCGGCAAGGGGCTCGTGACCTCAGGCTCGGTCGGCTACGAGCTGTTCGACACCCAGTCGGTGCTGGGCCAGACCGAGTTCCAGCAACAGATCAGCGAACAGCGCGCCCTGCAGGGCGAGCTTGCCCGTACCATCATGTCCATGCGCGGCGTCCAGTCCGCCCGCGTCGCCATCGCCCTGCCCAGGCGCGAACTGTTCCAGCAGGACGCAGCCGAACCGACCGCCTCCGTCGTCGTGGGCCTTGGCGGGCGCAAGCTGTCGACCGATCAGGTCCGCGCCATCCGCGCCGTGATCGCGTCCTCGGTCCCCAATCTGAAGCCCACCAAGGTCACCGTCGTCGACGAGACGAACCAGACCCTGGCCGCGGCCGACGACGAGGAGGGTTTCACCTCCTCCACCGCCGAAGAGGCCAAGGGCGCGACCGAGGCCCAGCTGCAGCAGCGGATCAAGGATCTGGTCGAGGGCGTCGTGGGAGCCGGGGCCGCGCGGGTCCAGGTCACGGCCGACATCGACATGACGCGCTCCACGACCCAGGAACAGAAGTACGACCCGGACGGCCAGGTCGTCCGCTCGACCTCGACCAACGGCAGCCAGTCCCAGGACACGACCGCCGTCAACGACGGAGGGGTCACGGCGACCAACAACATCCCCGGTGCCCCCCCCCCGGCCACAACGCCCCAGGGCTCGACCGAAAGTGCCAGCACCGAGACCACCAACTACGAGATCTCCAACACTACGACGACCACGGTCAAGGAACCGGGCGAGGTCAAGAAGCTGTCGGTCGCGGTGGCCGTGGACGGCAAGCTGACTCCGGCGGCCCAGCCGGGCGGTGCGCCGACCTACGCCCCCCGCACGGCCGAGGAGATCACCCAGATCGAGGATCTGGTGAAGGCCGCCATGGGCTACAATCAGGAGCGCGGCGACCAGGTCCGGGTGACGAACGTCCGCTTCAACCGCGATGCTCTCGTCACAGCCGGCGGAACCGACAGCGGATCGCCCCTGCTGAACTTCACCAAGAACGACATCATGCGCGGCGTCGAGTTGCTGGTGCTGCTGGTCACGGCGCTGCTGCTGATTTTCTTCGTCCTGCGCCCGCTGCTGAAGAGCGCTTCGGGCAGCGGCGGGGGCCAGCAGATGGCGCTGGCGGGTGGAGGGCAAGGTTCGGTCACCTCGCTTGAGACCTCGATGGTCGGCGGAGAGATGGGGCAGCTGGGTGCTCCGTCCGAGATAGAGCAGCGCATCGACATCGCCCGCGTCGAGGGTCAGGTTAAGGCCTCCTCGATCAAGAAGCTCGCCGACTACGTCGATTCGCATCCCGATGAGTCGCTCGCGACTCTCCGCAGCTGGGTGCACGAAGGCTGATGGCCGCGCGGTCCGGTTCCAAGAGGGCGTCCGTCGATGACGTCAAACAGCTGTCCGGTCCTGAAAAGGCGGCGGTCATCCTGCTTGCGCTCGGCGAGGAGCACACCCGCCTGTGGCAGGGCCTGGACGACGACGAGGTCAAGGAAATCTCCCAGGCCATGTCGTCGCTGGGCAATGTGACCGCGGCCGTGGTCGAGGAACTGATGGTCGAGTTCGTGTCCCTGGCGGGTTCCGGCGCGGTCATGGGCAGTTTCGAGCAGACCCAGCGTCTGCTGGCCTCCTTCATGCCGGCTGATCGCGTCGACGGGCTGATGGAGGAAATCCGCGGTCCCGCCGGTCGCACCATGTGGGACAAGCTGGGCAATGTGAACGAGGCGGTCCTCGCCAACTATCTGAAGAACGAATACCCCCAGACCGTCGCCGTCGTGCTGTCCAAGGTGAAGCCCGACCACGCCGCCCGCGTCCTGACCAGCCTGCCCGAGGACTTCGCCCTGGAGTGCGTCCAGCGGATGCTTCGTATGGAGCCCGTGCAGCGCGAGATCCTGGACAAGATCGAGCAGACCCTGCGCAACGAGTTCATGTCGAACCTGGCCCGGACGTCCAAGCGCGACAGCCACGAAATGATGGCCGACATCTTCAACAGCTTCGATCGCCAGACCGAGGCCCGGTTCATCGGCGCGCTGGAGGAGCGCAACCGCGAATCGGCGGAGCGGATCCGCGCGTTGATGTTCGTGTTCGAAGACCTGTCCAAGCTCGACCCCGGCGGCGTCCAGACCCTGCTTCGTGCGGTCGAAAAGGACTCCCTGGGCCTGGCCCTGAAGGGCGCGTCCGAGCCGCTGCGGGAGATGTTCTTTACCAATATGTCGGAGCGCGCATCCAAGATCATGCGCGAGGACATGGAATCCATGGGCCCCGTCAGGCTCAAGGACGTCGACTCCGCCCAGATGACCATGGTGCAGGTCGCCAAGGATCTGGCGGCGCGCGGCGAAATCATGCTGGCCGGAGCCTCCGGCGACGACGAGTTGATCTACTGACATGGTCGAGACAGCCCCCCTCAGCAGCCGTCCCTTCGCCTTCGACACCGAGTTCGATGGAGCGGGCAGCGTCGTACGTGCCTCAACCTTCCGGCCGGCCAAGCGCGCCTATCTGCCGGCCGAGGTCGAGGCCCTGGTCGCCCAGGCTCGGCTGGAGGCCCGCGAGGCCGCCCTGGCCGAGGCCGCGAGCCTGTCGGCCATGGCCCTGTCCTCGATCGGACAGGCTGTTGCCATGGCCGCGCCTGCCCTGAACCAGGTGGCTCACCAGCACCGCGAACAGGCCGCCGATTTGGCCATGGCCGCCGCCCGGGTCATTGCCGCCACCGCTCTGGATCATCTACCGATGGGTCCCTTGCAATCGGCCCTGGAGACCCTCGGGCAGGAGATCGATGCCTCGCCCCGGCTGGTCGTGCGCGCCTCCGGCCTGGACGATACCGCCCGCACCAGGATCCAGGCGGTCTGCGTCGATGCGGGCTTCTCGGGCCTCGTGGCCTTCCGCGATGACCCGGGCCTGCCGATCGCGGCCTTCCAGCTGGAGTGGGCCGACGGGCGCGCCGATTTCGACCCCGCCGCCGCCGCCGACCGCATTGCCACCGCACTCCGATCCGCCCTCGCTACCGAGGCCGGACATGCAGAATCCCTTGACCATGGAGGTCAACACTGATGGCCGACGATCTTGCCCTTGAGGAGTTTCCGGACTCCACCGCCCTCGCTACGGTCGACGACTCCGGGGACAAGTCCGCGGCTGACCTGGCGACGGTCTTCGATGTGCCGGTCAACATCTCGGCCGTGCTGGGCAAGGCCCACATGACCGTCGCCCAGCTACTCAAGCTCAATCGAGGTTCGGTGCTCGAGCTCGACCGCAAGGTCGGCGAGGCCATCGACATCTTCGTCAACAACCGTCTGGTCGCCCGCGGGGAGGTCGTCGTCGTCGAGGATCGTCTCGGCGTGACCATGACGGAAATCGTCAAGACCGATGATACGAGCGCCTAGGCGTTCGGATCGCGCGTAAGAAGTAGAGGAGAAGACCTATGCGGCTTCTGGTGGTTGGACGGCTCTCGGGCCAGCTCGCGGCGGCGGTGAAGATGGCCATGGCGCACGGCGCCAAGGTGAATCACGTCGAGCGCACCGATCAGGCGACGGAACAGCTCCGGCGCGGGCAGGGGGCCGACCTGCTCATGGTCGACTACAACCTCGACATCGGGGCCCTGATCGCTGCCAACGAGGCCGAGCGGATTTTCGTGCCGGTGGTCGCCTGCGGTGTCGACAATGATGCGGACAAGGCCGCCGCCGCCATCCGGGCGGGGGCCAAGGAGTTCATCCCCCTTCCGCCCGAGGCCGACCTGATCGCCGCCGTTCTGGCCGCCGTCGCCGATGACGAGCGTCCGCTGATCTCGGCGGATCCCTCGATGCAGGCCGTCATCAAGCTGGCCGACCAGGTCGCGCGCTCCGAGGCCTCTATCCTCATCACCGGCGAAAGCGGCGTCGGCAAGGAGGTGATGGCCCGTTACCTCCACACCCATTCCAAGCGCGCCGAACGCCCTTTCATCAGCGTCAACTGCGCCGCCATCCCCGACAACCTGCTGGAATCCGAGCTGTTCGGACACGAGAAGGGGGCCTTCACCGGAGCGGTCGCCCGGCGGATCGGCAAGTTCGAGGAGGCCGACGGAGGCACCCTGCTGCTGGACGAAATCTCGGAGATGGATGCCCGGCTCCAGGCCAAGCTGCTCCGCGCGATCCAGGAGCGGATCATTGACCGGGTCGGCGGCACCAGGCCCGTGCCGGTCAACATCCGCATCATCGCCACCTCCAACCGCGATCTGGCCAAGGCCGTGGCCGAGGGCACGTTCCGCGAGGACCTGCTGTACCGCCTGAACGTCGTGAACCTGCGCCTGCCCGCCCTGCGCGAGCGGCCGGGCGACGTGGCGGTTCTGGCCGACCACTTCGTCAAGAAATACGCCGCCGCCAATGGCGTGCCGGTGCGGCCGCTGTCGCTGGACGCGCGCCGTGCGTTGGCCGCCCACCGCTGGCCGGGGAATGTGCGGGAGCTCGAAAACGCCATGCACCGTGCGGTCCTGCTGGCCATTGGGTCGGAGATCGACGCGGAGGCCATCCGCCTGCCGGACGGACAACCCCTGATGGGGGCAGTGGGAGGGGCGGTCGACAATGGACTGGCCGGTCGCGCCGCCCAGACCGCCGATGCGGTGTCTCGCGCCTATGTCGGCCAGACCGTCGCACAGATGGAAAAGAGCCTGATCCTCGACACCCTGACCCACTGCCTGGGCAACCGGACCCATGCGGCCAACATCCTGGGCATCTCGATCCGGACCCTGCGCAACAAGCTGAACGAATATGCCGACGAGGGCACGCAGATCATGGCCCCCCAGACCGGCATCGCCACCGCCGGCTACGGCGTGAGCGCGGCCTGAAATGGTCATCGCGGACCGCAGAAGTGTCCTGACCGGCCTCGGTGCAGTCGGCCTGATGGGCTGTGCCCCAAAGGCGTCGCCCGCCGCTGCGTCGGCACCGGCTGTCCCTGAAGTGTTCGACCTGTCCGCGCTCGAAGCAGAACACGGCGGCCGCTTCGGCTTCTTCGCCCACGACCTCGGCTCGGGCCGTCGGCTGACCGCGCGCGGCGATGAGCGGTTCGTCTATTGCTCGACGTTCAAGATGTATCTGGCGGCCGCGATCCTGATGCGGGTCCAGGCCGGTCAGGAACAGCTCGACCGGGCCATTCCGATCACCCGTGCCGACATGCTCGACCACGCCCCGGTGACCGAACCCGCCGTCGGCGGGAGCCTGACCGTCGAACAGTTGATGAAGGGCACGGTCGAGGTCTCCGACAATCCGGCCGCCAATCTGCTGCTGAAGGCGCTCGGAGGCCTCGACGCCATGCGCGCCTTCTATCGCGGTATCGGTGACATCTCGACCCGCGTCGATCGCTTCGAGCCAGAGATGAACCGGCTCGACGGCGACAAGGACACCATCACTCCGGGTCAGTCCGCCGCCAACCTGCACCGCCTGTTCGTCGACCCGACCTCGCCCCTGTCGGCGGAGTCGAAGACCATTCTGCTGGGCTGGATGTTCGCATCCCCCACCGGTGTCGACCGCCTCAAGGCCGGCGTGCCGGACGGCTGGCAGGTCGCGCACAAGACCGGAACCGGCGGGTACGGACCGACCAACGACATCGGCATCCTGTATCCGCCGACCGGTGATCCGGTCATCGTCGCCGCCTACTACCACGCCGGCCGCGACACCTCCGATGCCCGAAACGCCGCGGTGATTGCCGAGGCGACGCGGATGGCCCTGACCCGGCTGGGTCGCGCGTGACCGACACGCCTGTCATGATGAAGGACGGCATGGCCCGTCCGACCGGGGGGGACATCCGGGGCTGGCTGATGCGCGGCGAGGTCGGCATGGCTGTCGGCGTGATCGGCGTCATCCTGCTGCTGATCCTGCCGGTGCCGAAGTTCTTGCTCGATCTGTTGCTGGCCATCAGCCTTGTCTCGTCGGTGCTGATCCTGATGACGGCGCTGATGATGAAGCGGCCGCTGGACTTCGCCATCTTCCCGACGGTGCTGCTGATCTCGACCCTGTTCCGTCTGGGCTTGAACCTGGCCTCGACCCGGCTGGTCCTGACCCACGGTCACGAGGGTCACGATGCGGCCGGTGAGGTCATCAAGGCCTTCGGGGCGTTGATGATGGGCGGGGATTTCATCATCGGCATCATCATCTTCGCGATCATCCTGGTGGTGAACTTCGTGGTCATCACCAAGGGCTCGACCCGCATCGCCGAGGTCAGCGCCCGCTTCACCCTCGACTCGATGCCGGGCAAGCAGATGGCCATCGACGCCGACCTGTCGTCCGGCCTCATCACTGAGGAACAGGCCAAGCTGCGCCGCAAGGAACTGGAGCAGGAATCGACCTTCTTCGGGGCCATGGACGGCGCGTCCAAGTTCGTGCGCGGCGATGCTGTGGCAGGCCTGATTATCGTCTTCATCAACGCCATCGGCGGCATCCTGATCGGCACCGTCCAGCATGGCCTGCCGATCGGCGAGGCGGCCAACACCTATATCCAGCTCACCATCGGCGACGGTCTGGTCACCCAGGTCCCGGCTATCATCATCTCGATCGCAGCGGGCTTCCTGGTGTCAAAGGCGGGTGTCGAGGGCTCCGCCGACAAGGCCCTGGTCGCCCAGCTGGCCACCAACCCCGTCAGCCTCGGCGTGGTGTCGGCCGCCGCCGGTCTGCTCGCCCTGATCCCCGGCATGCCGATCATTCCGTTCTCGGCCCTGGCCATCGGCGCGGGCTTCATGGCCTGGCGTCTTGGCCGGGCGAAGCTGAAGCCCCCGCTCGTCGAGAGCGACGCCGTCAACGCCAAGCCCAAGGAAGACGTCGAGGAGCCCATTGGCACCGCCCTGACCATCGACGAGGTCAAGATCGAGCTGGGCTATTCCCTGCTGACGCTGATCAACGACCTGGAGGGCCGTCGCCTGACCGATCAGGTCCGGGCCCTGCGCCGCGCCCTGGCCCAGGAATACGGCTTCATCATGCCTTCGGTGCGTATCCTCGACAACATGCGCCTGCCAAGCCAGGGCTATGCCATCCGCATCAAGGAGATGGAGGCGGGTCAGGGCGAGGTGCGTCTGGGCTCGCTGATGGCCATGGACCCGGCGGGGAGTCAGGTCGAACTGCCCGGCGAACACACCAAGGAACCCGCCTTCGGCCTGCCGGCCACCTGGATCGATGAGAGCCTGCGCGAAGAGGCCACGTTCCGCGGCTACACCATCGTCGATCCCTCGACCGTGCTGACCACCCATCTGACCGAAATCCTCAAGGAGAACATGGCCGAACTGCTCAGCTATGCCGAGGTGCAGAAGCTGATCAAGGAACTGGGCGTCGAGGAAAAGAAGCTGGTCGACGAACTGGTGCCGTCGGTCGTCACCGTCACCACCCTGCAGCGCGTGCTGCAGGCCCTGCTGCGTGAGAAGGTGTCGATCCGCGATCTCGGAGCCATCCTCGAAGGTCTGGCCGAAGCCGCGCCGCATTCCTCGTCCGTCACCACCCTGGTCGAGCACGTCCGAACCCGCCTGGCCCGGCAACTGTGCTGGCAGTACAAGGGCGAGGACGGGGCCCTGCCGATCATCACCCTGTCGCCCGAATGGGAAAGCGCCTTTGCCGAGGCCCTGGTCGGCGGCGGCGAGGACAAGCAGCTGGCCATGGCCCCGTCACGGCTTCAGGATTTCATCCGCGCGGTCCGCGACGTGTTCGAACGCGCCGCCATGTCTGGCGAAAGCGCCGTCCTGCTGACCGGCCCGCAGATCCGTCCCTATGTTCGCTCGATCATCGAACGCTTCCGGGGCCAGACCGTGGTCATGAGTCAGAACGAGGTTCACCCCAGGGCGCGGCTGCGAACCCTGGGCAGTGTCTAGTCTACCCGCACGAACCCTCCCGCCGACGCCGCTCGCGCAGCGTCATTGGTGGGCCGGGCGACCAGGCCGGACTGGGTGATCCAGACCTCATAGGTGCCGCCATTCGCCATCGGCATATAGGCGGCCGAGCCGTACAGGGTGTCGACCGCGTTGACGTAGCGACGAGACCTGCGTGCCATGTCCCAGGCGCTCAGCGACCACGGCGTCTGGACGCCCGCTATCGTCCCGGGCTCCTCGACATGGAGGGCATGCACGCTGCGCGCGCCGGTGCGTTCCTGGTCGATGTCCTGATAACGGCCCGACAGCCGGTCCAGCCGGTACTGCGAGTCCAGACCCATCACATTGGCCCACGGCTTCCACTTCAGCACCTGCGCCTCCATCCGCCATTCATCGCCGTTGACGGGGTAGACCGCCGTGCGCGCGGGCAGGTCGTCCGTCGCGGGCTGGGCAACCGTAACCTCGAAATACCGGGGCGCCAGCTGCCGGACCGACAGGCTGGCGACCGGCCGCTCATAGCTCAGACGTGAATAGGTCTGGACGTTCTGGCCAAGCAGGGCCGCACCCAGCGCCGCCCCCAGCAGGACGCCGCCGGCCAGGGTGCCGAACAGTCCCCCGAAGAAGCGACGTTTGAAAAGACCGGCCAGGCCGCTGATCAGGATCAAGGCTCCGACGACGGCGACAGCCGTCGGGATGAACCACCACCACGACACCATGAAATCGAACTCCCTGAACGGCACAGCTTCTTGTCCCAATGCTCTAGCCTTGCAGATGTTACGCCACGAACGACTTCTCTGGACAGGCGATACCGCTCCGCTAAAGCACCGGGTTATGGTTTCGTTCTCGGACATCGTCTCGAACGTCGGCGCGCTTCTGCGGCAGCGCACGCTGGGACGCTCGATCGTCCTGCTGCTGTCAGTGGCGATCCTGCTTCTGCTGATCGTCAACGCCACCACCTTCGTGATGATCCAGCGTACGGCCGCGTTCAACGACCAGGTCGAGGCGGCCTGGCAGGCCCGACGCTCTGGCCGGCTCCTGCTGCTCAATCTCAAGGATGCGGAGACGGCCCAGCGCGGCTACGTCCTGACGGGACTGTACAGCTTTCGCATGGAGTATGACCGGGCGGTCCAGGCTAATGCCTATCTGGTCGACACTCTGGCCGAGCGGCTGGGAAACGATCCGGTCGATGTCTCGACGGTCGAAGCCGTGACACGCCTGTCGCGAGACAAGATTCTCGAAATGGGAGCGGTCATCGCTCTAAGTCAAACTGGGCAGGGCCAGCAGGCGACCCGGCGGATCGCGCAGGGGGGCGGCAAGGCCCTGATGGAGCAGTTGGAGTCCGAACTCGGCGATCTTGACCGCCGGATGGGCACCCGCCTTGCCCAGGGGCGGGCGCAGTCCGAGGGCTCGGCCACCTTCACGGCCGTCGTCAATGGAATCGCCGGTGTTCTGATCCTGCTGCTGGGAGCGGTCGTCTTCCTGCTGGTGTGGCGCTATCTGGCTGAACTCAAGGATGCTCAGGCTACGGTCGACCGTGTGAATGCGGGACTTGAGGAAACGGTGAAGGCTCGAACGGCCGCCCTTGTCCGCTCGAACGAAGAGGTGCAGCGCTTTGCCTATATCGTGAGTCACGACCTGCGGTCCCCTTTGGTCAATGTGATGGGTTACACGGCCGAGCTGGAGCAGGCCGGCAGGACCATCGATCTTCAGATGACCAAGGTCGAGACGGTCGCACCCGAGCTGCTGGAACGGGATGCGCTGACCGCCGCGCGAGAGGACATTCCCGAGGCGGTCGGATTCATCCGTGCCTCCACGGAGAAGATGGACCGGCTGATCAATTCCATCCTGAAGCTGTCGCGTGAGGGTCGGCGCAATCTGGTGCCGGAAACACTCGACATCGGCGGCATGACAGAGCGGATCGCTGACACCGTGCGCCACCAGCTTGAGGCTACCGAAACGGAGGTGGTCGTCGGCGAAATGGTGCCGATCGAGAGCGATCGCCTTTCGATGGAACAGATCCTGGGCAATCTGATCGACAATGCGGTGAAATACCTGCAGCCCGGTCGACCCGGGCGCATCGAGGTCAACGGCCGCGATCTGCCCGGCGGCTGGGTCGAATACGCGATCGCCGACAATGGTCGCGGTATCGCTGAAAAAGACCATGAACGGGTCTTCGAGCTGTTCCGTCGCGCGGGCCGCCAGGACCAGAAGGGCGAGGGCCTTGGCCTGGCCTTCGTCCGCAACAGCGTTCGCCGTCTGGGCGGTGAGGTCACGGTCGAGTCGGTTCCGGGCGAAGGCTCGACATTCAGACTGAAATTCCCCAGACGCCTCATCCTCGACGAGGCCGGAGACGCCCTTTGACCAACAAAAATCCTGGCAAGATCGTGATGGTCGAGGATGATCATGGTCAAGCCAAACTGATCGAGAAGAATATCCGCAGGGCCAACATCTCCAACGAGATCATCCATTTCGATCACGGCCAGCCGGCGCTCGATTATCTGTTCAGCGACGAGGTCCGCGCCAACGGTCCCATGATGATCCTGCTGGACCTGAACCTGCCGGATATGAGCGGCACCGACATCCTGGCCGAGGTGAAGAAGGACGATCGCCTGAAGAGCGCGCCGGTCGTCGTCCTGACCACCACCGATGACAAGACCGAGATCCAGCGCTGCTACGACCTGGGCTGCAGTGTCCACATCACCAAGCCGATCAACCATGAAAGCTTTGCGGGGGCCATCCGGCAGCTGGGCCTGTTCCTGTCGGTCATGCAGGCCCCGGACATCCAATGACCCCTGACAAGCCGTCCATCCGGCTGCTCTACATAGACGACGACCGTGGTTTGTCGCGGCTCGTTCAGAAGGAACTCGGCCGCCACGGCTTTGAGGTGACCCTCGCCGCCGATGGCGATGCGGGCGTCGCAGCGCTGGATGCCGACAACTATGACGTCTGCGCGCTGGACCACTACATGCCCGGCCGCGACGGGCTGGACGTCCTGCCGGAGTTGCTGCACCGCCCGGCACCGCCACCGGTCGTTTACGTCACCGGGGCCCAGGAAGGCCGGATCGCGGTCGCCGCCCTGCGGGCTGGGGCGGCCGACTATGTCATCAAGGACGTATCCGAGGATTTCACCGCCCTGCTGCGTTCGGCGCTGGAGGCTGCGCTGCTGCGTCGTCGCCTGGAGCGCGAGAACGAGGAGGCCCAGGAACTGGTACGCCTGGCCCGCGATCGCGCCGAAGCCATGCTGCGCGAGGTCAATCACCGGGTCGGCAACTCGCTGCAACTGGTCTCGACCTTCATGTCCCTGCAACTGCGTCACCTCGCTGACGAGGGAGCCCGCAATGCCCTGAGGGAGGCACAGGCGCGCATCGAGGCCGTCGCCCATGTGCACCGGCGTCTCTACACCTCCGGCGACATGGAGACGGTGGACATGCAGGCCTATCTGGAAGGCCTGGTCGACGAACTGTCCAAGTCCCTGGGTCCCGATGACTGTTCGCCCGTCATCATCCTGGAGGCCAGCGCCATGAGGGTCACGATCGATCAGGCCGTGTCGCTGGGGGTCGTGGTGACCGAGCTTGTCACCAATGCGGTCAAATACGCCTATGCGCCGGGTCAGACCGGCGAAATCCGGGTGATCCTGGAACCTGACTCAGCCGGGCGCGCCATCCTGACGGTCGAGGACGATGGTCCGGGTCTCGGCGACGGCAAGCCGAAGGGAACCGGTCTGGGCGGCAAGATCATCACCGCCATGGCCTCGGGCCTGCGTTCGTCGGTGGAAATCGACGGGGCGCACAAGGGCGTCCGCGCGCGTCTGGCCTTCGAACTTTGACACCCGCGTTGCAGTTCGGCGAGGCTGAGGCGGGGGCGACCTATCTGCTCCGTCCAGCCGTCTTTGGACTGGTCTTCCACGACGAAAAGGTCGCCTGTGTCCGCGTCACGCGCGACACGCCCTATCTCGACCTGCCCGGCGGTGCCGTCGATGGCGAAGAGACAGAACAAGAGGCCCTGACCCGTGAGTTCGTCGAAGAGACCGGGATGGCGGTCCGGCCGCTGGAACGCATCGCCAGGGCGGGTCAGTTCTTTCGCAAGTCCGACGGTGCCCCCGTCAACAATGTCGGCGGGTTCTGGATCGCTGAAATGCTCGCGCTCGATCCGGCCCGAAAGGTCGAGGCGGACCACGAACTGGTCTGGCTGCATCCTCGAACCGCCCTGGCCGAGCTTCGCCACGATGCCCACGCCTGGGCGGTGGCGAAATGGCTCAGGCGCTAAGCTCCAGCATACGGAACGCCTTTCCGGATCGTTCGCTCTGTCTGCTGAAGCGTCGCCGCTGTGGCCGACGCCGAACGACAGGAGCCTCCCCATGGCCGATCATGATCGCGTTGAAGGCGCCGCCAGGAACATCGGTGGCAAGATCAAGGAGGGCTTCGGCAATCTCACGGGTGACGAGAAGCTGAAAGCCGAAGGCAAGGCCGAGCAGGTCGCGGGCAAGGTCCAGAATACCATCGGTGGCCTCAAGGACAGCCTTCACGAAAACCACAAGCGAAACTAGGGCTTCCGTTCTCCGCATGAACGAAAGGGCCGCTCCTGTCGGAGCGGCCTTTTTGCGTTCCGGCTCAATCGCGGTCGCCAAGCCGGAAGGTCAGACCGCGGGTCTCTCCCGCCTCCGGCTCGCATTCGGTCACGAAGGCGACCGATCCGCCTTGCCGCGTGGGACGCGAACGGCAGTCGGCGATGCGGGGCGTCACGGTCTGTGCCGTGCGCCGCTCCGGCAGTCCGCATTGAAGCGGATAGGCACCTGTATCGTCCGGGGTGGCCAGACACGGCACCGGTTCGCCCGGTGGCTGAAGGCCCGCCGGCAGGCGATCCCCCAGGGCGGCCGACAATTCGCCCCGCACACGCGCCTGGCAGATCTCCAGGGACGCGTCCTTCCTGAGAAGCGGACTGCACTGCGACCGCTCCCAGCCGAACGGATCGGCGAGGGCCCATGCGGGCAGGTGCACGGCGGGTGCGACGGCCTCGGTGACGACCGGAGGTTCCGCCTGCGACGTGTCCCATACGGGCACCGTCTGTTGCAGTATCGTTGCCATCATCAGGGCGGTCAGCATCGGTGGCCTCCAGATCGTCGCGGACAGTGACACGGACGGCCGAGCACCGCATCTCACCTCTGCGTCACCGCACAGGCTAGCGCGTCAGGACCCGCATCGCCCGGTCCAGCCCGTCCAGTGTCAGCGGATACATCCGCTCGTCCATGACCTCGCTGAGCAGTTTCACGGAAGCCGTGTAGCTCCAGTACCGCTCGGCCACCGGGTTCAGCCACACCGACTTGTCCCATTGCAACCGCGCGCGCCGCATCCAGATCGCCCCGGCTTCCTCGTTCCAGTGCTCGACCGATCCGCCGGGCATGGTGACCTCGTACGGGCTCATGGTGGCGTCGCCGACGAAGATCGCCCGCCAGTCGCCATTGTAGCGATTGAGCAGGTCCCAGGTCGGGATTTTCTCGGAATGCCGACGGCGGTTGTCCTTCCAGACACCCTCGTAGAGGCAGTTGTGAAAGTAGAAGAATTCGAGGTTCTTGAACTCGGTCCGGGCTGCCGAGAACAGCTCCTCGCATAGTTTGATGTGGCCATCCATCGACCCGCCGACGTCCAGGAACAGCAGCACCTTGATCGTATTGCGCCGCTCCGGGCGCATCCGGATGTCGAGCCAGCCCTGCCGCGCCGTCCCGTCGATCGTGCCGTCGATATCCAGCTCCTCGGCCGCGCCTTCGCGCGCGAACCGGCGCAGGCGGCGCAGGGCCACCTTGATGTTGCGCGTCCCCAGCTCGACGGTGTCGTCCAGGTTCCGGTATTCGCGTTTCTCCCAGACCTTGGCGGCGCGTCCGTGTTTCGCCGGCCCGCCGATACGCACGCCCTCGGGATTGTAGCCGCCGTGGCCGAAGGGGCTGGTCCCGCCGGTGCCGATCCATCTGGACCCGCCCTCGTGGCGCTCCTTCTGCTCCTCCAAGCGCTGCCTGAGTGTTTCCATCAGCTTTTCGAAGCCGCCCAGCGCCTCGATCTCCGCCTTCTCCTCGTCGGTCAGGAATTTCTGATTGAGCAGCTTCAGCCAGTCCTCGGGCACGTCCAGCGTCGGCTCGTCGCCAGCGCCGATCGTCTCGATTCCTTTGAACACGGTCCCGAACACCTGGTCGAACCGGTCGTAGTGTTTCTCGTCCTTGACCAGGACCGCGCGCGACAGGTGATAGAAGTCCTCGACCCGCCCCCCGGCCACGTCCTTGTCCATGGCCTCCATCAGGTGAAGCCATTCCTTGGTCGAGACCGGCACTTTTGCCTGTCGCAGGGCGGTGAAGAAGGGGAGGAGCATGATCCGAACCTGAGCCTCGATCAGCCGCGCCGCAAGATGAACTCGTCGTCCAGCCATTTGCCGACCGGATACTGATATTCGCCCGCCTTCCCGAAACCATGGGCAGTGTAGAGTTTTTGTGCCTTTTCGTTGCCGCTCCAGACACCGATCCAGAGCGGGCCGTCGGTGTTGGCTTCCATCCAGTCCAGCGAGACCTCCAGCAGTCGCGTCCCCAGACCCAGTCCCTGGGCACCCCGGCCGACATACAGTCGCCGCAGCTCCATATGGCTCGACTGAGCCTCCGGGTGGGGCAGGGTGTTCGGCCCGGCGTTGGCGAAGGCCAGCAAGGCCCCCTCTCGCTCCGCCACCCACCAGGCCGCCCCCGGCTCTGCCAGTTTCGCGGCGATGGTCGCTTCGGCGAAGCTGGCGTCGAGGAAGGCCGTCAGGTCGGCCTCCGGATAGGGAATCGCAAAGCCGGTCACGAATGTATCGATAAAGGTCTGGCGGCCCAGCACGCCGAGGGCTGCGGCATCGTCGGGGCGGGCAGGGCGGATCCGGGCGTCTGTCATTCCGTCCCTGTGGAATGGGATGCGGACGACCTCAACCCCCATGTTGTTTTCGCGATGTCGCGGATAGTCTGCCGTCGATGTCCGTCGCCCTGTTCACCCACCCCGACATGATCGCCCATGTGCCCGGTGCAGGTCACCCCGAGCGCCCCGAGCGACTGGCTGCCGTACTGGCGGCGCTGGACGATTCGGACCTGTCGCTCGAACGTCGCGCCGCCACCGAGGCCGCTGTCGCCGATCTGGAGCGGATTCATCCGGCCGCCTATGTCACCCGCATGATCGAGGCCTCTCCCGCGCGGGGACTGGCCCAGCTCGACGCCGACACCGTCCTTTCCCCCGGAAGCGTCCGCGCCGCCCGTCTTGCGGCCGGGGCGGTCATCGATGCCGTCCGCGCAGTGGCGGAGGGTCAGACCGCCCGGGCGTTCGCCGCTGTCCGCCCGCCCGGCCACCACGCAGAACCGAACCAGAGCATGGGCTTCTGCCTGTTCTCCAGCGTCGCCGTCGCAGCCCGCGTGGCCCAGTCGGAGGGCATGGCCCGCGTCGCCGTGGTCGATTTCGATGTCCACCACGGCAATGGAACACAGGCGGCGTTCGAGGCGGACGACAGCCTGTTCCTGGTCTCCATCCACCAGATGCCGCTGTATCCCGGCACCGGTGCCCCGTCGGAGATCGGGGTCGGCAACATCGTCAATGTCGCCGTCGAGCCCCATGCCGCGCGCGAATCATGGCGCGCCCGTTTTGCCGGTGGCCTGATGCCGGCGCTCGACGATTTCGCGCCGGACCTGATCCTGATCTCCGCCGGGTTCGACGCCCACCGTCGCGATCCGCTGGCCCACCAGTCGCTGGAGGCCGATGATTTCGCCTGGGCGACCCGTGCGGTTCTGGAGGTCGCGCGCCATCGATGCGGCGGCAAGGTTGTCTCCTCGCTCGAGGGCGGTTACGACCTTGAGGGACTGGGCCGCTCGGCCCTCGCTCATGTCCGGGCATTGGGGGAGGCGTAACGAAGAGGTCCAGGCGGTTGCGCCGCCCGTATCTTCCGCCCTCACCATGATGCCAGACACCCTCGATCATCCTCCGGCCGACTCGCGAACGCACGCCACGGCGGCTTCGCGGGTGGTGGCGACCCGGACCGGTTCCATCACCCTGGCCCGCCATGGCGAGCCCGCCCTGTCGCGCAAATGCCTGCTGACGTCGGACCAGTACCGCGACTGGTGGGCGAAATATGAGCTGGGCGGATTGCTGGCCGGTCAGACCCCGCCGCGCGACCTGATCGAGACCGCCCAGGGGGTCGGCGTCATCTTCGCCTCCACCCGCCAGCGCGCCCAGGAGACCGCTGTCGCCATCTCGGCCGGGCGCGAGATCACCTCGGACGTCATGTTTATCGAAGCCCCCCTGCCGCCGCCGCATTTCCCATCGTGGTTCAAGCTGCCGCCCAAATACTGGGGAGCCGTCGCCCGCTTCTGGTGGCACGCCTTCGATCATCACGATGGCCAGGAAACGCGGGCCGAGGCCGAGGCCCGCGCCGAACGCGCCGCGCAAAAGCTGATCGCCCGCGCCGAGGCCGGGGAGGATGTGCTTGTCCTGGCGCACGGCTATTTCAACCACATGGTCGGCGGCCGGTTGAAGGCCGACGGCTGGAAGCTGGTTCACAACCAGGGCTTCAGATACTGGTCCCAGCGCCGTTACGAACGGGTCTGATCATCAGATCACGCCGATGATCGCGTTTCTGACGCGCAGCATCATTTCCATCTCTATTCGACCAACGGGCTCGGCCGCCGAGGCGTCGATTGTCGCGATCTTTGCCGTTCGAACGACGGAAGGGGCTGGCAGACCGGCGGTTTCATAACCGTCGCCGAACGAAACGTCCCTTGGCCAGGGCCGATTGTCCGCGCTCGTGATCATCAACACCCACAGGAACGCGCCCTGATCTCCGACCCCGCCGTTCGACACGACGAGCGCCGGCCGACGCTGGCGGGTGCTGCGATCAGTGTAGGGAAACGGAACGCGCACGACGTCCCCCTGCCTAAAAATCGGCATAGGCCTTGCGATCTGCGTCTCCATCCCATTCGTGGAAGGTCGCAAAGGGGTCGTCGCCGACCGGCCGTCGCACTTTTTTCAGGACCACGCTGTCTCCATCGATCTCGTACAGCAGTTCGTCGCCCTCGCTGAGACCGAGAGCGGCGCGCACGGCCTGGGGCACGGTGGTCTGTGCCTTGGATGTCAATTTGCTCGTGACCATGAGACCTCCACGGCGACAGTGTAAGGAATTTCCTTACCTCCTGCAATCGCCCCATCCTGTATTCGCTTCCCCGTTGAAGCGAGCGCATAGCCCCTCTAGGGTCGAGAGCGATGTCAGACGCAACGCCTTCCGTACCCGCCGATCTCAGCTTCGAGGACGCCCTGTCGCGGCTCGAGACCATCGTCTCGCGCCTGGAATCGGGTCAGGCCCCGCTTGAGGAATCCATCACCCTCTACGAAGAGGGCGCGCGGCTGAAGGTGCACTGCGAGAACCGTCTGAAGGCCGCCCAACTGCGCGTCGAGAAGATCGTCGTGGGGGCCGACGGCTCCGCGCGCGGCGTCGAACCGGCCGAGTTCAGCTGATGGAGACGGCGCTCGCAGACCGCATCGACCATGACGTCTTCACTGCCGTCGACATCCGCGTCGGTCAGGTCGTCCGCGCCGAGGCCTTCCCCGAGGCGCGGAAGCCCGCCTACAGGCTGACCATCGATTTCGGAGCCGACATCGGCGTCAAACGCTCCTCGGCCCAGATTACGCATCACTACACGCCCGAACAGCTGGCAGGCCGGAAGGTCGCTGCCGTCGTCAACTTCGCCCCGCGCCAGATCGGCCCCTTCATGTCCGAAGTCCTGACCCTGGGCTTTCCGGACGCGGAGGGCGAGGTCGTGCTGGTTGGCGTGGATCGCGACGTGCCGCTGGGGGGAAGGCTGTTCTGATGCGCCTGGCCGCCAATGCCCCCGTCCAGAGCGTCGCCGACCGTGTGGCCGAGGTCGCCGATCTGGTCACCGTGGCGCTCGATGAGCTCCTGCCGCGTGCCGACGGGCCAGAGTCTCGCCTGACCGAGGCCATGCGCTATGCGGCGCTGGGTCCCGGCAAGCGCCTGCGACCCTATTTTGCCATGGAAGCGTCGCGGCTGTTCGACATCGAGGAGCGGCCGGTGCTGCGTGCCGCCTGTGCGCTGGAATGCGTGCACGCCTACAGCCTGGTGCATGACGACCTGCCCTGCATGGACGACGACGACATGCGTCGCGGCCGGCCCACGCTTCATCGCGCCTATGACGAAGCCACCGCCGTCCTGGCCGGGGACGCGCTGCAGACCGCCGCCTTCGACATCATCCTGCACGAGGATACCCACGAGGACGCCAACATCCGGTGCGCCCTCGCGGCCCGCCTGTCGCTGGCCTCGGGCGCGCGGGGCATGGCGGGGGGGCAGATGGTCGATCTGCTGGGCGTCCGCGACGATCTGGAAGGCGTCGCCCGGATGCAGCGGCTCAAGACCGGTGCCCTGTTCACCTATGCGTTCGAGATCCCGCTGATCGTCGCCCGGGCCAATGAGCGGCACTGTCAGGCCCTTACCGACTTCGCCCACGACATCGGTCTGGCCTATCAGATCGTCGACGACCTGCTGGATTTCGACGGGGACGAGGCGGTGCTGGGCAAGGCGGCCCAGAAGGACGCGGCCCAGGGCAAGACCAACTTTGTAACCCTGCTGGGCGTCGATCAGGCGCGTCGTCGGGTCGCGCAGCTGGCCGATCAGACCCGCGGACACCTCGACGTGTTCGGCCCCGACGCCGAAAACCTCAAGGCCACCGTGGACTTCGTGCTAAATCGAAGGTCGTAGTGAGGAAACGTCCGGCGTCAGACCGGCCGACAAACAGTCAATAAAGCCAAGGTTTGCGCGTTCGATGCCCGACACTCCGCTTCTCGACAAGGTTCACGTCCCCGGCGACATGCGCGGGTTCGATGTCGCCCAGCTAAGGCAGCTCGCCGACGAGTTGCGGGCCGAGACGATCGATGCGGTCTCCACCACCGGCGGGCACCTGGGCGCTGGCCTCGGCGTGGTCGAGCTGACCGTCGCCCTGCACCATGTCTACAACACGCCGGACGACATTCTGATCTGGGACGTCGGCCACCAGTGCTATCCGCACAAGATCCTGACCGGGCGTCGCGATCGCATCCGCACCCTGCGCATGGGCGGCGGGCTGTCGGGCTTCACCAAGCGGTCCGAGAGCGAATACGACCCGTTCGGCGCGGCTCACGCCTCGACCTCGATCAGCGCGGCGCTCGGGTTCGCGGCCGCCCGCGACCAGCAAGGCAAGAAGAACAAGGTCGTCGCCGTCATCGGCGACGGCTCCATGTCCGCCGGCATGGCCTATGAGGCGATGAACAACGCGGCCGAGACGACCGGCCAGCTGACGGTCATCCTCAATGACAACGACATGTCGATCGCCCCTCCGGTCGGCGGCATGAGCGCCTATCTGGCCAAACAGGTCTCGGGCGGTGCCTATCAGAATTTCCGCAAGTTCGGCCGCGAGGTCGTCCAGCACATGCCACGCCCGTTCCGTGAGGCTGCGCGCAAGGCCGAGGAATACGCGCGCGGCATGATTGTCGGCGGCACCTTCTTCGAGGAGCTGGGCTTCTATTACATCGGGCCCGTCGACGGGCACGACATGGACAACCTCGTTCCCATCCTGAAGAACGCCGCCGCCATCACCGACCGTCCGGTGGTGGTCCACGTCGTGACGCAGAAGGGCAAGGGCTATGCCCCCGCCGAGACCAGCGCTGACAAGCTGCATGCGGTGGTCAAGTTCGACGTCGTCTCGGGCAAGCAGTCGAAATCGGTCTCCAACGCGCCCAGCTACACCAAGGTCTTCGGCACCGAACTGATCAAGCGCGCCGCGATCGACCCGTCCATCGTCGCGATCACCGCCGCCATGCCGTCCGGCACCGGCCTCGACCTGTTCGGCCAGGCCTTTCCCAAGCGCACCTATGACGTCGGCATCGCCGAGCAGCATGCCGTGACCTTCGCCGCCGGTCTGGCCGCCGACGGCATGAAGCCGTTCTGCGCCATCTATTCGACCTTCCTGCAGCGGGGCTACGACCAGGTCGTCCACGACGTGGCGATCCAGAAGCTGCCGGTCCGGTTCGCCATGGATCGCGCCGGCCTGGTCGGGGCCGACGGCTCGACCCACGCGGGGTCGTTCGACATCGGCTATATGGGCGCGCTGCCGGGCATGGTCCTGATGGCGGCGGCCGACGAGGCTGATCTGGCCGCCATGATCGCCACCGCCTGCGAGATCGACGACCGACCCTCCGCCTTCCGCTATCCGCGCGGCGACGGCGTGGGCGTGGAGATCCCCGAGCTGGCCGACCCGCTGGAGATCGGCAAGGGGCGGATCGTGCGCGAGGGGACCGCCGTGGCCATCCTGTCGTTCGGCACCCGGCTGCAGGAATCGCTCAGGGCGGCGGACCTGCTGGCCGCCCACGGCATCTCCGCCACCGTCGCCGACGCACGCTTCGCCAAGCCGCTGGACCAGGACCTGATCACCCGCCTGGCGCGGGAGCATGAGGCGCTGATCACGGTGGAGGAGGGGGCCATGGGCGGCTTCGGCGCCTTCGTGCTCCAGTTCCTGGCGTCGGAAGGCGCGCTGGATGCCGGCTTGAAGATCCGCACCCTGCACCTGCCCGACGTCTTCCAGGACCAGGACAGCCCCGCCGCCCAATACGTCACGGCTGGCCTTGATGCCGACCATATCGCCGCCGCCGCGCTGAAGGCGCTGGGGGTCGAGGCGGCTCGCGGGGCGGTCAGGGCGTAATCACTCCCCCGGTGGGGAGAGGGCGAACAATTCAGGCCGCTTTCTTCACCGCATTGCCGTCGTCCAGCAGCACGACCGTCGGCGACCACTGGCGCGCCTCCTCGACCGGCAGCTGGCCATAGGTGACCACGATCACCTTGTCGTTCTTTTGCACCAGCCGCGCAGCCGCGCCGTTCACGCCGATCACTTTCGACCCGCGTGGGGCCTCGATCGCATAGGTGGTGAAGCGCGCGCCATTGGTGATGTTCAGCACATCGACCTGCTCGTTGGGGAAGATCCCGGCCGCATCCAGCAGATCGCCGTCGATGGCGATGGAGCCTTCATAATCCAGGTCGGCCTGCGTCACCGTCGCGCGGTGCAGCTTGGCCTTCATCATGGTGACCAGCATGGGGAGTGCGGTCCGATCGTGACGCGGGGCGATAAGCCCCCGCTCGCAGGCAGCCCATATAGGGATTTTGCAGTGCGGCATCAATCGCGATGCCGATCCGTTACGACATCAGAAGGCGACGCGGCCGGGCCAGGCTGGCTCCCGGCTCGTAGGCTCCCGGGCGACGCCGCGTCAGGGCCAGGGCGAAGCCCATGGTCACGCCCATGGCCAGCATGGAGGAGCCGCCATAGCTGATGAAGGGCAGGGTCATCCCCTTCGTCGGGATCAGGTTCAGGTTCACAGCGATGTTGATCGAGGCTTGAAGCCCGATCAGCATGAACAGGCCGGCCGCCGCCGTCTGCTCGAACGGATCGTTCAGCTTCATCGCTCTCCGCATGCCCCGGATGACGATGAAGGCGTAGAGCGCGATCATCGTCAGGCTGAGCACCAGGCCAAACTCCTCGGCCCCGACCGAATAGATGAAATCGGTATGCAGGTCAGGCACCGAGCGCTTCATGACCCCCTCGCCGATGCCACGCCCGACCAGGCCGCCGGCGCGGATGGCCTCGGAGGCGCGGTCGATCTGGTGGGTGTCCTCGATGCCGGGCGAGAGGAATTTGGCAATCCGCGCCTGGACGTGGGGGAAGAGCAGATAGATGGCGCTCATGCCGGCCGTGAATACGCCCATCAGCACCGCGACCCAGCGCAGCGGTACGCCCGCCATGAAGAAGACGGCCATGAAGGTGGTGGTGATCAGCAAGGTCTGGCCGATGTCGGGCTGGATCAACAGCAGGGCGACCACGACCGTGTAGAAACCGAAGGCGATGGAGACGCCCGGCACGCCCTGGCCCTTTTTCCCCTCCGCAAACATCCAGGCCGCGAAGACGATCAAACCGGGCTTGGCGAACTCACTGGGCTGCAGGCTGAACGGACCCAGATTCACCCAGCGGGCGGCCCCCTTCACCGTGTCGCCGATGAAGGGCAGCATGGCCATGACGATGATCGCTCCCAGCAGGGTCAGGACCGCGATCCGGCGGACGCCGCGGGGGCTGAGCAGCGAAAGAGCCAGCATGCCGCCGATCCCGCAGGTCGCGAAGACGATCATCCGCCAGGAATAGTGGAACTGGTCGGTGATGGACTCGTCGGCCAGGATGGCGGCGGGCGAGGAGGCGAAGCTGAGCGCCACGCCAAGGCCGATCAGCGTCAGGGCGGCACCCAGCAGCGCCCGGTCGACCGTCCAGAACCACTGCGCAATCGGACTGGGGTCGTTGCGCGAGAACGGATGGCTATAGGGGGCGGTCGCGTCGGTCATGGTTTCTCAACCATGAACCGAAGGGGTAGCTCCGAGGTTAAGAACGGCGGCCCGAAACGCCTCTCCCCGCACCTCGAAGTCCGGAAACTGGTCGAAGCTGGCGCAGGCAGGGCTGAGCAGCACGACCTGGTCGCCACCGGCGGCCCGGGCATCGGCGGCGGCGAGGGCGACGGCGGTGGCCATGTCCCCGGCGATGACATGGGGCGTGTCGCCCAGCGTGCGGGCGAAATCGGCAGCGGCCTCGCCGATCAGATAGGCCTTCGCGATGCGGGGAAAGAGATCGCGCAGGTCCTGGATCCCGCCGTCCTTGGCCCGGCCTCCGGCGATCCAGAAACTGGTCGGATACGACATCAGCGCCTGGCGGGCGGCGTCGGCATTGGTAGCCTTGGAGTCGTTGACGAACCGCACGGGACCGAGGCGGCCGACGGTCTCCATCCGGTGGGCCAGGCCGGGGAAGGTCATCAGGCCCTCGACCGCGGCCTCGTTCGACACACCCAGCGCGCGGGCGGCGGCATAGGCGAAGGCGGCGTTCTGGGCATTGTGTCGGCCGGGGAGAGAGCGGGCGGTGGCCAGGTCGGCGACAAGGACAGAATCAGCTGTCAGCTCGCCGGCCGTCGCGTCCAACTCCATGAACCGGCCTTCCGCGAACGCCTTCCCCCGGGCGGGATTTAGCCCGTCCAAAGCGGTCGGAGAGAACCCTCCGCGTCTGTCGCTCCCCACAATAACCGTCTGGGTCGTGACGGTCGTGTAGCGCACGGTTCGGCCACTGAGCGCCGTCAGCATGGCCCTGCCCCAACGATCATCGATGCCGACGACCGCCAGCTGGCCTTGCCCCATCTGCTGAAACAGCCGCGCCTTCGCCGCGACATAGCCTTCCATGCCGCCATGGCGGTCGAGGTGGTCGGGGCTGATGTTGGTCAGGATGGCGACGTCGGGCGCGAAGGTGGTGGTCAGGTCCAGCTGATAGCTGGAGACCTCGATCACATAGACGGCGTCCGGGGTCGGGGCCGGCAGGGCCAGCACGCCGATGCCGATGTTGCCGCCGATGTGGACGGTCAGCCCCGCCTGTTTCAGCACCCAGCCGATCAGGGCCGTGGTGGTGGACTTGCCGTTGGTGCCGGTGATGGCGACGACGCGGGGACGCTGCGCCTCGGGGAGGGTGGCGAGCGCCCGAGCGAACAGTTCGATGTCGCCGATCACGGGGACGGCGGCGGCGCGGGCCTTGTCGACGGTCCAGTGCGGCTTGGGGTGCGTCAGGGGCGCGCCGGGCGACAGGACCAGGGCGGCGAACCGCGACCAGTCGGCGGTGGTCAGGTCCTCGATCGTAAACCCCTCGGCCTCCGCCTGCATCCGGCCGGAGACGCCGTCGTCCCACAGGATGGGCAGGGCTCCACCGGCCTTCAGCGCGCGCGCCGCCGTGATGCCCGACCGGCCGAGGCCGAAGACGGCGACGCGGCGGCCCTCATAACCGGGGACGGGGATCATCGGCCTAGCGGAGCTTCAGCGTCGACAGCCCGACCAGGGCCAGCATGGCGGCCACGATCCAGAAGCGGATGACCACCGTCGATTCCGGCCAGCCCAGCTTCTCGAAATGGTGGTGGATGGGGGCCATCAGGAAGATGCGCTTCTTTGTGGCCTTGAACCAGGCGACCTGGATCATGACCGAGGCGGCCTCGATGACGAACAGGCCGCCGACGATGCCCAGCACCAACTCGTGCTTGGTGGCCACGGCGATGGAACCGAGCGCGCCACCGAGCGCCAGGGATCCGGTGTCGCCCATGAAGATCTTGGCCGGCGGCGCGTTGTACCAGAGGAAGCCGGTCCCCCCGCCGATGATGGCGGCGCAGAAGATGGCCAGCTCGCCCGCTCCCGGGACATGGTGGACGCCCAGATAGTCCGAGAAGATGAAGTTGCCGACCAGATAGGCAATGATTCCGAAGGCGGCCGCTGCCATCATCACCGGGACGATGGCCAGCCCGTCCAGCCCGTCCGTCAGGTTCACGGCGTTGGAAAACCCGACCATCGTGAAGGCGGCAAAGGCGACGTAGAACCAGCCGAGGTTCAGCAGGACGTTCTTGAAGAACGGAAAGGCGATCGACATCTCAAGCCCGGGGGACGTCGGTGAGCGGGTCGTCCAGAGCACGAACAGGACACCGGCGATGACCGAGACGATGACCTGGGCCACCAGCTTCTGTTTCGAAGTCAGGCCGGCCGAGGTCTGTTTCGTCACCTTGGCATAGTCGTCCACGAAGCCGAGCACGGCGAAGGCGGCCGTCACGCCCGACACGATCCAGATGTAGGGGTTGGTCAGGTCGCCCCACAGCAGCACCGACACGGCGATGCCTGCCAGGATCATCAGCCCGCCCATCGTTGGCGTGCCGACCTTGGACAGGTGGCTGACGGGGCCGTCGGCGCGGATCGGCTGACCCTTGCCCTGCTTGACCCGCATATAGGCGATGAAGCGACTGCCCATCATGACCGCGACGATCATGGCGGTTGCCATGGCCAGGGCGACGCGCACCGTCTGGTACTGGACCAGGTTCAGCAGCGGGTAATCCTTCGCCGCGTCGCCGAAATAGAGATAGAGCAGGTAGAACATCAGACGGACCCCAGATTCCTGGCCCTCACGGGGCGTGCGCGGCACGACCCTGTTTGAGGGCGGCTATGCATCCGCCCGCTCTAGCCGGGCCAGCGCCGCCGCTACAAGGGAGGCTTTGGACCCGTTCGAGCCCTTGACCATGACGATATCTTTCGGACCGGCCAGATCGGCGGCCTGCTCCGCCAGCGCCGTCGCGGTCTCGGCCCACACGCCCCGGCGTTCGGGTGTCACCGCGTCATAGAGGTGGCGCATCTGGGGGCCTGCCGCATGGACCACGTCGATGGCGGCGGCTTCGATGGCGGAGGCCAGGCCCGCGTGCAGGGCCACGGACTGGTCGCCCAGTTCCAGCATGTCGGTCAGGACCACGACGCGGCGACCGCCCCGCTCGACCGGCTTTGCGCCCAGGCTGAGGAAGCCCGCCTTCATCGACAGCGGATTGGCGTTGTAGCTCTCGTCGATCAGGGTGAAGGCCCCTTTCGGCAGATGCACCAGCCGCGTCTCGCCTCTCCCCTTCAGTGGCTCGAAATGGGCCAGGGCCTCCAGCGCCGTCTCGACCGGCACGTCCAGGGCATCCAGCATCAGGATGACGGCCAGGCTGTTCAGGCCCCAGTGGAAGCCGGACTGGCGAAGCGGGAAGACATGCGTCCGCCCATAGACCTCGGCCGTCACGCGAGCGCCTTCGGAGCCTGGCATGAAGTCGATCAGGCGCGCATCGTGCGCGGGCTCGGAGCCGAAGGTCGCGACGCGGGCCCCGACGCGAAGCGCGGCCTGATGCAGCATCTCGACCCATGGATTGTCGCCGTTGATGACCGCCAGGCCGCCAGGGCCGAGGCCCTGGAAGATGGCTGCCTTTTCGCGCGCGACCCCCGCCTCCCCATCGACGAAGGCCTCGATGTGCACCGGGCCGACCGTGGTGACGCAGGCGGCGTGGGGCTGGACCATCCTGGCCAGCGGGCCGATCTCTCCCGGCGCGTTCATTCCGATCTCGAACACCGCGCGTTCGGCCGACGGGTGCATGCGAGCCAGCGTCAGGGGCACGCCGATGTGGTTGTTGTAGCTCTTGATCGAGGCGTGTGCCGGGCCGGCGAGGTCAAGGCCGGCCTTGATCGCCTGGGTGACGCTGGTCTTGCCGACGCTGCCGGTGACGGCACCGCGCCGGACGTGGGGCGCGCGGTCGCGGGCGGCGGCTCCGAGGGCCTCCAGGGCGTGGAGCGTGTCGGGCACAACGATGCAGGGGCCGCCGTCGACCGGGCGTTCGACCAGCGCACCTGCGGCTCCGGCGGCGAAGGCGCCGGAGGCGAAGTCATGACCGTCGCGCGCACCCTTGAGCGCCAGGAACAGGTCGCCCGGCTCGATCTCGCGGCTGTTGTAGGTCAGGCCACTCGCGTCGAAGACCCCGCCCTCGATCCGCCCGCCGGTCGCGACGGCTATGTCTTGCGCCGTCCAGAGAGGCGGTGTCGGTTCAGGCATCTACGCGCAAGGCCTCGGCGAGTTCGGTGGCGTCGTCGAAGGGATGAGTCGTCCCGCCCACGATCTGACCCTGTTCATGCCCTTTTCCGGCGACGACCACCACATCCCCGTCGCGCATCATGCCGACAGCCTCGCGGATGGCGGCGCGACGATCGCCGATTTCGAGCGCGAAAGGGCACCCCGTGCGAACCTGGGCGCGGATGGCCTTGGGGTCTTCCGAGCGGGGGTTGTCGTCGGTGACGATGGCGATGTCGGCCAGACGACCCGCGATCTCGCCCATCAGGGGACGCTTGCCCTTGTCGCGGTCGCCGCCGGCCCCAAACACCACGATGAGACGGCCGGAGGCGTGGGGGCGAAGGGCCTTCAGCACGGTCTCGAGCCCGTCGGGGGTGTGGGCGTAGTCGACATAGGCCTCACCCCGGCCACCGGACACGCGTTGCAAGCGGCCGGCGGCGCCGGTGATCTTTTCGAGGGCGTGGAGGACCCTGGCCGCATCCTCGCCGGCGGCGATGCACAGGCCCGCTGCGACGAGGGCGTTGGAGGCCTGGAAGGCACCGGCGAGCGGCAGCAACACATCGTGGCGATCACCGCGTACGTCGAGGATCAGGCGCTGACCCTCCGGCACGGCGCGGCGTTCGACCAGCGACAGGTCCCGGCCCCGCTCGCCCACGCCCATGATGCCAAGCCCCGACATGATCGAGGCCGCGGCGAAGTCATTATAGGCCTCGCTGTCTGCGTTCAGCACGGCGGTCCTGCCGCGCGGCAGCAGGGTCTCGAACAGGCGCAGCTTGGCGGCCCGGTAGGCCTGCATGTCGCCGTGATAGTCGAGGTGATCCTGGGTCAGGTTGGTGAAGGCGGCGGCTTTCAGCGTCACGCCGTCCAGGCGGCGCTGATCGATGCCGTGGGACGAGGCTTCGAGCGCCAGATGGGTCACGCCGCCCTCGGCCAGGGTGGCCAGCAAACGCGCCGCGTCACCGGCGTCGGGGCTGGTCAGGCCGGGCGGGGTCAGGCTTTCGGTGATCGCGCCCGACTGGGCGACGATGCCCAGAGTGCCCATGCTGGCGGCCTTGATGCCGAGTGCCGCCCAGATCTGGCGGCAGAAGGCCGCGACCGAGGTTTTTCCGTTGGTGCCGGTGACGGCGACGCAGGTGGCGGGCTGGGCACCATAGAAACCCCGCGCGGCCAGGGCATAGGCGCGGCGGACATCGCCGGACCGGACCAGCAGGGGCGCAGCTCCGTCAGGTGTGTCCTGAGGGGCGAGCACAGCCGCAGCCCCCTGCGACAGGGCCTGGGGGATGAAGGCACGGCCGTCGGCGGCGGTGCCGGGCAGGGCGACGAACAGGGATCCGGTGGTGACCTTTCGGCTGTCGGCCGTGACGCCGGTGATCATCGGGTCGGCGGCCACGTCGCGGCGCAGGAGGTCGGACAGGCGGATCGTGCTCATTGCGCAGCCACCGTCGTGGCCGGCGGATCGAAGCGGCGGGCCAGACCGAGGAAGGGTGCGATGCGGTCGGCGACGCGGCCGACGACGGGGGCCGCGATGGCTCCGCCCAGGCGCGAGCCCTGGCTGGGCTCGTCGATCAGGACGAAGACGACATACCGCTGGGTGTCTGTCGGCCCGTCCGAGGGAAAGACGGCGGCGAAGGAGGCGAGCCCGTAGCTGGGGTCGTAATGGCCGTTGACCAGCTTGTTGGCCGAGCCGGTCTTTCCGCCGACGTGCAGGCCCGGCGCATCGGCCTGCTTGCCCGAGCTGTGCAGGACGTTGGCGCGCATCAGCTGGCGGATCTCGGCCGAGGTCTCGGGGCGGATGACGCGGCGACCCTCGACGCCAGCGCCGCCACGGCGCAGGGACAGGGGGCGATAGAGACCCCCGTTGACCAGGGCCACGGTCGCGGCCGTCATCTGCAACGGCGTGATCATGATGCCGTAGCCGAAGGACAGGGAGGCGCGGGTGGAGTCCGACCAATCGCGCGGCGTACGCGGCCGGGCGCTTTCCTTCAGCTCGATCGGAGCCGCATCCAGCAGGCCGAGGCACCGGAAATAGTCGCGCATGGTCTGGGGAGTCATTTCGACGGCCAGACGCGACGTGCCGATGTTGGAGGAGTGCAGATAAACTTCTTCCAGCGACAGAACCTTGTTGGCGGCGTGGAAGTCGTTGATGGGGCGGCTACCGATCATATAGGTTTGAGACGCATCCAGCATGGTGTTCATGTCGGCTTGGCCGGTATCCAGGGCGGCTGCGATGGTGATGGTCTTGAACACCGACCCCATCTCGTAATGGCCAGAGGTCACGCGGTTCAGGGCCTGGTCGTCGGTCGCGGCCCCGCGCCGGTTGGCGTCGTAGGTCGGCCAGGACGCCATGCCGAGAATTTCGCCCGTTCTCGCATCGGCGACGACGCCGACCGCGCCTTTGGCCCCGACGGCCGAGGCGACGGCATTGAGTTCGTTCTCCAGCACGCCCTGGACCCGCAGGTCGATCGACAGGGCAAAATCCTGGCCTCGCTGACCGGCGGCGCGGATGTCGTCGTTGAAGGCCAGTTCCGCCCCGGACACACCCTGTCCGCCCGTGTCCGCCACGCCGATCAGATGCGCGGCCGACGCGTTCAGCGGATAGACGCGACGGTCCTCGGGTTCGAACGAGATGCCACCGAGCGCCAGGGCGTGAACCGCCTGTCGCTCCGCAGGCGTCAGCCCCGGCTGGACGATCTGGCGACGGTCTCCGTCCAGGGCGTGGCGCAGTTTTGACGCCGGGACCCGGGGCAGGGCGCGGCGGATTTCGGTGAAGGCTGCCTCGCGGTCCCAGACCTCGGAGGGGTCGATATAGAGGCCGTAGTGGACGACGTTGGTGGCGAGCAGGGCACCATTGCGGTCGGTCAGGTCGCCTCGCGTCAGCGCCCCGGCCGCGGCGGTGGACCCGCCGCCGTTCCTCGGCGTGAACAGGGCGGAATATGCAGCGCCGATCGCAAGCCCACTGAACACGATCGCGAAAACGATCTGAATGACGAAGATGCGGACGCGGGTGTCTTCTTCCGGACGCGCGTCGGCATGGGCGCGCTCGAAGGCGTGTTCGACGAACCAGACGGCCTCCGACGCCCAGCGCAGCCAGGGCGAGACGGTCGAGGTGATGGGGCGGCCCTGGCGAACGGAGGACGGCGGCGGCCGATAGAAGCGGTGGTCCTGAACGCTCATCGCGGCTCCCCCGGTACGGATGGGGCCGCGGGGTCCGCAGCGGGGGCCGTGGCGGGGGCTGCGGTCGCCGTTACGACGGGCGCGGCCTTGAGTTCGGCCAGCCGGGCTTCGTCGGCCTGGCGCGTGGCGGGGACGGGGGCCAGGCCCGCGCCGCGCGACAGGGCCTCAAGCCGACCGGGCTGTTCCAGGCGGGCGGCCTCGGCGCGCAACAGACGGACGCGCTGGCGGGTCTCGGCGATGTCGTGTTCCAGTCGGCTGATCTCGGCGCTCTCGCGGGCCGCGGCGGCCTTGGCAATGTAGACGGAGAAGACCAGGGCACCGACGACGACGAAGCCGATGATCTCGATCCAGCGGATGCCGCGGACCTTCCAGTCGAACAGGGCCTGGACCGGATTGGGCGTCATGCGGCCATCCTCCAGGCCGGAGCGTCGGTGCGGACGGCGGCCCGAAGCTTGGCCGAACGGGCGCGGGGATTGTCGGCCAGCTCCACCTCTCCCGCCTCGCGCGCGCCCTTGAACTGCAGAGTGAAGCTGGGCTTGCGGGTCTCGACCGCCATCGGCGCATGACGGGAGCCGCCGGGCGCATTGCCGGTCCGCTCGGTCAGGAAGGCCTTCACGATCCGGTCTTCCAGCGAATGAAAGGTGACGACAGCCAGGCGTCCGCCCGGCGAAAGGGTAGCCTCGGCCGCTTCCAGCCCGGCCGTCAGCTCGCCCAGCTCGTCGTTCACGGCGATGCGCAGGGCCTGAAAGGTGCGCGTGGCGGGATGGGTCGGGGCCCCGCGACGGCCGCCGAGGGCGCGTTCCACGACGTCGGCCAGATCCAGTGTGCGCGTGAAGGGCCGGGCCGTCCGGCGGCGCAGGATGGCCGTGGCGATCCGGCCCGACTGACGCTCGTCGCCATATTGCTTCAGGATGTGGGCCAGGGGGCCGTGGTCCCAGGTGTTCACGATGTCGGCGGCGCTGTCGCCGTCACGCGACATCCGCATGTCCAGCGGACCATCGCGCATGAAGGAGAAACCGCGTTCGGCCTCGTCCAGCTGCATCGACGAAACGCCGATGTCGAAGACGACGCCGTCGAGGCGGTCCGCGCCGCTGTCGGCGAAGGCCTCGGCCAGCCCCGAGAAGGCGGAGCGGACCAGGGTGAACCGGCCGGGGTGGTCATTGGCGACAGCGTCGGCATGCGGCTGTACCGTCGGGTCCCGGTCCAGGGCGATGACGGTGGCCCCGGTTGCCAGGATCGCGCGCGTGTAGCTGCCCGCGCCGAAGGTGGCGTCGATGATCACATCGCCCGCCGCGGGCGAAAGGGCCTCGATGACCTCGGACAGCAGGACGGGGGCGTGGGGGGCGGCGCTCATTGATCGTTACCCGGCATGCGGCGGCGGGCGGTGTCGCCGCGTTCGCGCATGGCCTTTCTGGCCAGGACGCGGCGGTCGTCCTTGCGGTCGTTCCAGCGGGCGCGGTCCCAGATCTGGAAGCGGGGCCCCATGCCGACGATGACCACGTCTTCGCCCAAGCCCGCTTCCTGGCACAGGCTTTCGGGCAGGGTGATGCGCCCGCCGCCGTCATAGGCCAGCTGTTTCTGGCCGCCATAGACGGTCTCTTCCAGGGCGGTGCGCCAGTCGTCACCGAAGGGCAGGGCCTCGATCATGGCGACGTATTCGTCCATCAGCCTGTCGCCGCCGGCCTCCAGGCAATCGGACTCGACCGAGAAGAAGCAGAAGACGCCGTGCTCGGCCCCATTGGCAGCCGTGCGGAATTCCTGAGGGATCAGGAGACGGCGCTTGCCGTCCAGCTGCTTCTCACTGGTTCCGAGAAACACGCCTGCCTATCGGGCCCACCTGGACCCGCTCCCCGATCATCCCCGCGCCTGAAGTGCCGACGCCGCCCATCCCCAAATCAGGAAATTGGGATAGCATGGGACTAGTTGGGTCTCAATGGGATCATGAAGGTATTTTTAACCACGATCGGCCTGTTGTTGGTCGGCTACACTGACTGAAACAGAACATACATAGAACACGGCAAGTATTAACAGCCTGTGGGCAGTGTGCGCCGCGTTTCGGCCCAGGGGGTTAATGAGGATGAGGCTTCAGGAACCCGTCCGTCACCACGCGAATCTGGGCTGACCCGCCCGCAGCCCCGTTGTCTTCGGTGCCGGGCAAGGAGGCCGCGGACACGGGCCTTGTGGCCCGGCGAGCCGGACGGTCGTCCGCTCATCCTGAAGAAAAAGTGCCAGACGGCCTGTAAGCCGGGTTCTGTCCCGCACCGGGGTGCGGTGACGATCATTCCTCTGGACCACCCGTCGCCGGATGGTTCTCGCGACCTACCCGGACGCCTCGGGCGGTGAACCCTGCGGACCGAAATCCGCGCGACGTCCCTATTCGGTCTTGCTCCAGGCGGGGCTTGCCATGCCGTCGCTGTTGCCAGCCACGCGGTGGGCTCTTACCCCACCCTTTCACCCTGACCCCGGAACAAGTCCGGGGCGGTTTGCTTTCTGTGGCGCTATCCCTCGGGTCACCCCGGGCGGGCGTTACCCGCCGCCTTTTCACCGTGGAGCCCGGACTTTCCTCGACGAAGCGAACCCCGCCGCGACCGCCCGGCCGTCTGACCGGGGCTAGGTGGACGCTTTGGGACGGCAGGTCAATTCAGGACGCCGGTCATGCTTTCCGCAGTGGCAAGCTGCAGCACACCCATGAGCGTCGCGCGTGTCTCGCCGTCGGCGATACCGTCGACCCTGGCCGGCCGCCAATGACGCTGGAAGGCCTCGACCGTGATGCGGGTAACGTCGGTGTATTTCCCGTCCGGCAGGGGTTCATAGCCCAGCCGATGCAGTCCCGCCTGCAGGACGTGGACGCCCAGACCCTCGTCACCGACCGTCAGGGGTGGGCCCAGGGCGGCGATGCGTTCGGCGGCGGGTTCGAACCACAGGCCCTGGCGATGCCCGGCCAGGCGCTTCCACGGAAAGAGTTCGCCGGGATCCTGTTTGCGGGTCGGAGCGACGTCGGAATGGCCCAGGATGCGGGCGTCCTCGACGGACCAGCGGGTGCGGATGTCGTCGATCAGGGCGATGACGGCTTCGATCTGTGCGTCCGGGAACAGGCGATAGCCGAATTCATGGCCCGGATTGACGATCTCGATGCCGATGGAGACAGCGTTGATGTCGGTCTCACCCCGCCACCACGACTTACCTGCATGCCAGGCGCGCCGTGCTTCATCGACCAGTCGGAGGATCGATCCGTCCTCATGGACGACATAGTGGGCCGAGACCTTCGCCTCGGGGTCGCGCAGGCGTGCAATGGCGGCCTCGGCCGTCTCCATGCCGGTGTAGTGAAGCAGGATCATATCCGGCGGTACGCGCCGCTGGTCGAAGTTCGGAGACGTAGCCTCGGTAATCGAACGCACTGCCGTCTTATCGGCCCTGACGTTCCCAGCCATAGGTCACCCAGGTGTCGCCGACCTTGGTGGCTTCGATCACATCATCCGAGCGACGGGCGTGGATCGTGACCTTGCGACGCGCCCGCACGGCCAGGCCGGCGAAGAAGACCAGCACGCTGGCGAACAGGGCGATCACGGCGACGGCGGCGGCGGTGAAGACCGCCAGGATCGCGCCGACCGTCAGGGCCGCCACAGCCGCGATCAGGCCCCCCAGCCACATGATCGGAGCCATAAGCCCGGTCTTGCGACGGTTCTGAAACCCGAGGGAGGCGTAGCGGTCCTGCGTCATCACTGGTCCTTGGTCGAGCGCGCCCGGAGGAGGTCGAAGGGAACGCCTGAATCGCAATGTCGGTCCACAGAGATGAACCGTCAATGACCGACTGCTTCAAAGGCGAGTGTGTCGCGGCCTTCAGAGGGGTTGGTCGGCCAGAACCGAGGCTCCGCTGCTGCGCATCCGGTCCATCTCAACGCGATTGAGCACGGCGCGGGTCTGGGGGTCGGACATGACGCCGCCCAGCGTGACCAGCGCCTGCGCGGCCTCGGACTGCACGCCGAAGGCCGACGACAGGGCTTCCCACGGCGACTGGGGCGTCGGAAATCGCTTGAAGCGGACCGAGGTGTCGGACGGGATGTTGGCGAGCTCCCGGGCCTTGCCGATCGCCTCGGTCAGGCCGCCGAGTTGATCGACCAGACCCAGGGTCTTGCCCTGCGCGCCCGTCCACACGCGGCCACGCGCGATCTCGCGAACGCGGGCGATGGGCAGGCGACGACCGGTCGAGACCCGCTGGACGAACTCCTCATAGGTCCGGTCCATCGAGGCAGAGAAGGCGGCCCGCTGGCTTTCGGTGAAGCTCCGGCTCGGCGCAAAGGCATCGGCATAGTCGCCGCCGACCGACAGGCCGCGCAGATCGACGCCGAACCGACCGAGCGCCTCGGACACTACGAACTTGCCGCCGAACACGCCGATGGAGCCCGTCAGGGTCGAGGGTTGGGCCACGATCCAATTGGCTTCCGAGCTGATCCAGTATCCGCCCGACGCGGCATAGTCGCCCATGGAGACCACGACCGGTTTGCCCGCCGCCTTCGCCGCACGCACGGCGGCAAGAATCTGTTCGGATGCCTCGGGCGATCCGCCGGGCGAGGACACCCGGAAGACGATGGCCTTGACCGACTTGTCCTCGATGGCGTCGTATATGGCCTCGGCCGTATCGTCGGAGTGGATCGAGGATCCGCCACCGAAGCCTCCCCCGCCCCCCGTGCCGGTGACGATGGCCCCTTCGCCGCCCACGATCGCGATGGCGTCGCGACCCGAGCCGGTGCGCTCGCCCTTGGACGAGGCGTAGTCATCGAACTCCAGGATGTCGGACCCACGTCCGGCCCGACGCCGGGCTTCGGCCTCGGCCTCCTCGACCTGACCGATCCTGTCGATCAGCTTGGCCGACAGGGCCTGGGGCGCGGAATAGGGGCCAGCCTCGATCGTGGTCTTCAGCGCGTCCGCCGTCATCTTCCTGTCGAAGGCGGCATTGGCGATGGCGCTGTCATAGATGGACGTCATCCAGGCCGTCATCGCCTCGCGGTGCGGGCCGGTGTAGTCGGACTGGGTGTATTCGTTGACGGCGTTCTTGTACTCATAGCGCTGCTCGAACTCGGCGCGGACTCCATATTTGTCGAAGGCGCGGCCCAGAAACACGGAGTCGGCCGAGAAACCCGTGGCCTGGAAGTTGGCCGTATTCTGCATCCAGAGCTCGGACGCCGAGGCTCCGACCATATAGCTGGAGATCACGGTGCCGACCGGCTGGAAGCCCTGCGAATGGGCGATGACCGGCTTGCCCGAGGCGCGGAAGCGGCGGACGGCCTGACGGATCTCGTCGGCGGAGGCGGGACTGATCCCGGCCTCCGGCAGGCGGATCAGAAGGACTTTGACATGATTGTCCTTCTCGGCCTGGGCCAGGGTGTCGACGATCTGCATCACCGACAGACCGCCGCCGCCGAAGGCCGCGAACGGATTGGTCGAAGCCTGATCGGTCAGGCCTTCACGCAGGTCCAGTTCCAGCACGGCATTGACCGGCGTCACCGGCTCCTTGGCCGATGCGGCGGCACCGACGATCAGAACGATCGGCAGGACGACGACGAACAGGATCAGGCCGGTAAAGACACCGAGCACGGTCAGGAAGAACTGCTTCATGGGGAGGCGGCGGTCCGATCGAGCGGCCACGTCGGCCACGCCTGACCATAGAGGGCGGTGCGTTGCGGTCAAATGAACGTGGCGTAACGGGACATCGTGGCGCAGAACTTCCGCCGGGCAGGATGACGCAGGCAGAGGGGTCGGCTAACACCTCGATCATGAGCAGACTCTGTGTCGTCGCCGCCGGGGGTACCGGGGGCCACATGTTCCCGGCCGAGGCCCTGGCCCGCGAGATGGCAGGGCGCGGCTGGCGCGTGGTGCTGGCCACCGACCATCGGGGCGAGCAGTACGCCCATGCCTTTCCGGCCGAGGAACGGCTGGCGCTGGATGCCGCCACCGGCTCTGGCCCGGTGGCCCTGGCCAGGGCGGGTGTCGCCATCGTGCGTGGGGTGCAGCAGGCCCGCTCGGCCTTCACCCGTCTGAACGCCGATGTCGTAGTCGGCTTCGGCGGCTATCCGTCGGCTCCGGCCCTGCTGGCGGCGATCCTGCAGAAGCGCCCGACCCTGATCCACGAACAGAACGCCGTTCTGGGCCGCACCAACCGCATCCTGGCCCCCCATGTGCGCAACGTGGCCTCGTCCTTTCCGACGCTGGAACGGGCCAGCCCTGCCGTGAAGGCCCGCAGCCACGTCGTCGGTGCCCCCGTCCGCGCCGACATCCGCGCTCTCTACGACCGTGCCTACGCCCCGCCCGTCGATGGTCCTATCCGCATCCTGGTCACCGGCGGCAGCCAGGGCGCGCGAATCCTGTCGGAAACCACCCCCCGCGCGCTCGCGGCCCTGCCGGACGCCATCCGTCGTCGCCTGAAGGTCCAGCAGCAGTCGCGCCCCGAGACCCTCGAAGCCGCTCGCCAGATCTACCTCGAGGCCGGGATCGAAGCCGAGGTCGCGCCCTTCTTCCGCGACATGGCCGGTCGTCTGTCGCAGGCCCATCTGGTCATCGGCCGGGCAGGGGCCTCGACCTGCGCCGAGCTGGCGGTGGCCGCCATGCCGTCGATCCTGATCCCGCTGAAGATTGCCACCGACGATCACCAGCGCCTCAATGCGAAACTGCTGACAGACGTCCACGCCGCCGGGATGATCCTGGAGGACGATGTGACGGTGCCGTCCATGACCGATGCTGTCGCGGCCGTCCTGGCCGACCCGGCGCGCCTGCCGTCCATGAGCGCCGCCGCCCGCTCCGTCGCCATCCCCGACGCCGCCCGGCGGCTCGCCGACCTGGCCGAGGCAACGGCGCTTTCTTCCCTCTCCCGGAGGGAGAGGGCTTGAGCGCCCGGGAGCCGTCAGGCGATCGGTCTTGCGCGAAAGGGTGAGGGGTTACGGTACGAACCGGTGAGGTCTCACCCCCTCACCCTTTCGGCTTGGCGCATCGCTTCCCCCCAACCTGATCGGGGGCTCAAGCCCTCTCCCTCCGGGGGTGATTATATACGTGACAAAGCAGGATTGATCTTGTAGGGTTTTCTCACTGGAGAGACTCGATGAACCTGACCGATCCGATCTTCACCGACGCTGACAAAGCCCGCGCCCATCTGGAGAAGACCCGCTGGCCCCACGGCCCGGTCTGCCCTCATTGCGGCGTCGTGAACGAAGCTACGTCCATCAAGGGCAGGAGCGCCCGCGCTGGCCTGTATCAGTGCAATGCCTGCCGTGAGCAGTTCACCATCACGGTCGGCACCGTCTTTGAGCGTTCCAAGGTTCCGCTGAACAAATGGCTTCTGGCGACCTACCTCATGTCGTTCAGCAAGAAAGGCATCAGCGCCCATCAGATCGGCCGCACCCTGGGTGTGACCTACAAAACCGCGTGGTTCATGTGCCACCGCATCCGCGAGGCTATGGCAGAGAACAACCCGGCTCCTCTGGGCGGTGAAGGCAAAATCGTAGAAGCCGACGAAACCGTGGTCGGCGGCAAGGAACGCAACAAGCGCCTGTCCAAGCGCAACCCGAAGAACATCGGCGCGGTCGGTAAGCAGGTCGCCTTCACACTGGTCGAGCGCAACGGTCGCGCCCGCTCGTTTCACGTCGCCAACGTCACCGGCAAAACACTGCGCCCGATCATGGTCGCCAATGTGGACCGCAAGTCAGCCCTGATGACCGACGACGCGGGCCAATACCGCCCGATCGGCAAAGAGTTCGCCAGCCACGAATCCGTCAATCACGGGATCGAGGAATACGTTCGCGGCGCGGCTCATTCCAATACCGTTGAAGGCTTCTTCTCGCTCCTCAAGCGCGGGATCATCGGCACCTTCCACCACGTCTCGGAAGCCCACCTGAAGCGCTACCTAGCCGAGTTCGACTTCCGCTATTCGCACCGCGTCGGTCTGGGCATCAATGACACGATGCGCACCGACGAAGCCCTTCGCGGCATTGGTGGCAAGCGCCTGATGTATCGGCGGGCTGACAAAGCCTGTTACGCTTAAGCAGAAGGCGCGACGCTTTTTCCAAAAGCGCGCCAAGGGGCAGACATGACCGACCTCAAAAGCAATGAGATTGCCCTGCTGCGCATCGTGGCGGACTTGGCGAACGATCACGGGCTCGCGTTAGTCAGCAAGATCATCGACACTTATGGGACCGGCTATGTGAGCCTTGCTCCTGACCTGAAGACGCGAGGCTATCTCGTCCGGGGTGGCGAGATAAACTTCCTTGCCCTTACGGAACGGGGCCGCCGGGCCATCGGTCAATAGGGGTAGCGCCTCAACTGACGGTGTCGGATTTATCTCCACCGCCAGAGGGCAGTCCAAGATCAGTGCGAGACGCGGACTTCCATGCACGCCGTTTTCCATCAGAACCTTGACGCCCGTAACCGCAAACTGGCTTGAAAAGCTCTCGCCAGTCGTAAGGTCAAAGAGTTCGCACATCTCGCCGCCATAACCGACGAGCTTGAGCGTGTGGAGGCGCCGACCAGAAGCATCCATCGTCACGCCTCCAGCGAAACAAGTTATCTCAGTCAGACCCATCGGTCGGGGCAGCTTTGCCCGGCGGGGACTTGGCGGGCGCGTGCGGCTTGTGCGGTGTGTTCACGAGATTGCGCAGCACACGCTCGAATTCAGCATCCGCCGCCCGATCCATCGCCTCATCCTCCGAATCGCGCTCGTTTTTCGGTGATTCGTCCATATCAAGCCCCGAAATTTGATTCGGGCGACTCGACTCCGAACCCGAAACACTCCGAATTGCTCATGTGCTGTTGGCAGAGCGATTCGGGCGGACCACTTGTGGCCCGCCCGGTCGCTGAACCTCTTGCAGGAGGTTTTCAGCACTGGCGCACCCGGCGACCACCGGTGCCTTTGAGGGCCACTGACAGGCCCTCATTGCCCGCCGTAACCCGTCATGACGACGATACGCTGCGAAACGCGAGTCGTCATCAAAATGTTCTCAGCCCGCGAAGGGCTCTCTTAGTTTCAAAGCACCGGCCTGTCGGGCGGAATCATAGTCTGATCCGGTTTGCTTTGTCACGTATATCATTGCCCCCTCCGGGAGAGGGAGACATCACAGCAAGCCCCTTGCGGACGGGCCACAAACTCGCGACGTTCATGTCCATGCGCATCCTCCTCGTTTCGGCCTCCCTCATCGCCCTTGCCAGTGCTGGAGCCGCCGCCGCCCAGGATGCGCCGCCCGTATCCGACCCGGCCCCGCGCCGACCGAACATTGTCGTCGTTCCCGAGCCCTCGCCCCCCCTGATCGTGGATGGGGCAAACGCGGCCCCTCCGTCAGCCCCGACCATCGAGGCCATCCCCCGCGTCTGGTCGCCCGCCCCGCGCGACGGTCAGGGCCGCAGCGCCTATGGCCTCTATCTGTCGGGCCGGTCCGCCCTGAGTTCGGGCGAGTCCGCCGAAGGGGCCGATCTGATGGCCCGGGTCGAGAGCCTGACCCCCGAACAGCCCATCGTGCGCGAACAGGCCTTCACCTCCGCGCTGCTGGCTGGCGATCTGAACCTGGCCGCGCGCATTTCGCCGGATGCAGGCGTCTCGCCGGTGATCTCGGAGGCCGGGGTCCTGGTCTCGGTGGTGCAGCAGCTGGGTGCCGGTCAGGCGCGCGAGGCGAACGCCGCGCTGAAGGCTCATCCCATCGGCGCACCCCATGCGCGCGCCGGCGCCCTGATCGCGCCCTGGGTCGCCGCCGCCGCAGGGGACTGGGAAACGGCGCTGGCCGAGCCCAATCCCACGGCCGATCGTCTGATCGTCTTTCTGGGCCGCTACGACCGCGCGCGCCTGCTGGAAATTCGCCGACGCCATGACGAGGCGGACGTCGTCCTGAAGGCTCTGGCGCAGGACGCCCGCACCGGCGCGCTGTTCCGCCTCGCCTACGGCAACTTCCTGGAGCGACGGGGTCGTCGTGAAGAGGCCCTGGCGGTCTATGATGCCGGTCTGGCGGCCGGAGCGACGGATCCCGCCCTGACCGTCGCCCGCGCCCGCGCCGCCGCTGGCGGCCGGCCGCCCGAACTCCCCAGCCTTCGCGAAGGCGCGGCCGAGGCCCTGACCATCGCCGCCCAGCAGGCCTCGGACGAGGGAGCCCATGAGTTTGCAGTCGTCTATCTGCGTCTGTCGCTGAATCTCGATCGCCATCCGGCCTCGCTCTTTCGCCTGGGCTCGACGCTCTCCCAGGCCAATCTGGAAGGCCCGGCGCAGGCGACGCTGCAGGCGGTGCCGGACGACGATCCGGTCGTCTATGCCGCAGCCCGCGTCGCTCTGGGGCTGACGCTCGACAAGGCCGACAAGCCGGAGGAGGCCCTCGCCGCCTTACGTCAGGCCGAGGGGGCGACGCCCTCCGATTCCCGTATCGCCGGCCTGATCGCCAGCCAGCTGATGAAGCTGGAACGCTGGGAAGAGGCGCTGACGGTGCTGAACGGCCCGCTGCTGAACACCGCCGACCAATCGGCCAATGTCCGTTTCCTGCGTGGCGTCGCCTATGAATCGCTGGACCGTGTGCCCGAGGCCGAAGGCGAACTCTGGGCTGCGCTGCAGGCCGAGCCGAACGAACCCTCGTTCCTGAACTATCTGGGCTATCTCTGGGTCGACAAGGGCACCCGCGTCGCCGAGGGGGCCGCCATGATCCAGCGCGCCCACGCTGCGGACCCCGAGGACGGCAATATCCAGGACAGTCTGGGCTGGGCCCAGTATCGCCAGGGCCAGTATGAAACGGCCGTCGACACCCTGGAACAGGCCGTCGCCAAGGAGCCCGCCAATGCCGAGATCAACGACCATCTGGGCGACGCCTACTGGCAGGTCGGCCGTCGGCGCGAGGCCGGCTTCCAGTGGAACCGTGTCCTGACGCTCGACCCCGACGCCGAACGCAGGGCCGAAGTGGAAAGGAAGCTGGAACAGGGCCTGACCGACGTCGCCCCGCCGACCGGGGGCTGATCTGGCGATCCTGACGCGGCTGGCCCCGGCCAAGGTCAATCTGTTCCTGCACGTCGGGGCGGTGCAGCCGGACGGCTATCATCCTCTTTCCAGCCTGGTGGCCTTCGCCGACGTCGGCGACATCGTCTCGGTCGAGCCGGCCGATCGGCTGTCCCTGACCGTGACCGGTCCCTTCGCAGGGGGGCTGGAGGGGCAGGGAGACAATCTGATCCTCAAGGCCTTGCGGGCCCTGGCCGCCGATCGGGGCATGGCCGACCTGCCGCTGCATGTCACCCTGGACAAGCGTCTGCCCATTGCGGCCGGCCTGGGCGGCGGCTCGTCCGATGCGGGCGCGGCGCTCCATCTGGCCAATCAGGCGCTCGGCCTCGGCCTGTTGGAGTCCGCGCTCGAAGACCTGTCCCGGGTCGTCGGGGCCGACGGCCCCATGTGTCTGCGCGCGCGCCCGGCCTGGGCGGAGGGGATCGGCGAACGCCTGACCGAGGTTCCCGATCTACCGTCCCTGCACGCGGTTCTCTACAATCCGGGTCGCCCGTCGCCGACCGGTGCCGTCTATCGCGCCTACGATGCCGACCCGTCGGGCGAACCCGTGCGTCCCCATCCGCCGTCCGACTGGAGTCCGGACACGGTCATCGCCTGGCTGGCCCGGACGCGCAACGATCTGGAAGCTCCTGCCGCCCGGCTCGAGCCGGCTATCGCGATCGCCTTGCAGGACCTGGCCGCCCAGCCGGGTGCGCGGTTGGTCCGGATGTCCGGATCCGGCGCGACCGTCTTCGGCCTGTTCGACAGTGCGGCCGAGGCGCGACAGGCCGCCGGGAAGCTTGACCGCAATCATGGTCCCGGTTGGGCCGTTGCCGCACGTCTGGGCGGTAACGCGCCCTAAGGGGAAACCGACATGCTTCGCCCCCGCCTTCCGGGTGCCACCGCAGCCATCGCCCTGTTCGGTGCCGGCCCGACCTTCGCCCGGGACGCCACCCCAGACCGCAGTCGTAATCTCACCTTCGCAGTGAGTTGAGTTGGAAGGCGGTGGGCCCTAGGGTCCGCCGCCTTTCTCCTTGCCTGAAGACTCCCCGTGGCCGCACAGACCGAACCGCTCTCCTTTCAGGATCTGATCCTCACGCTCCAGCGCTACTGGGGCGATCAGGGCTGCGCGATCCTGCAGCCCTATGACATCGAGGTGGGGGCGGGGACCCTGCATCCGGCGACGGTGCTGCGGGCGCTCGGCCCCCGGCCGTGGAAGGCCGCCTATGTCCAGCCCAGCCGCCGGCCCGGCGACGGCCGCTATGGCGAGAACCCCAACCGCCTTCAGCACTACTACCAGTTCCAGGTCATTCTGAAGCCGAATCCCGACAACCTGCAGGAGCTGTATCTCGGCTCGCTCCGCGCCATCGGCATCGATCCGGCCCTGCATGACATCCGCTTTGTCGAGGACGATTGGGAGAATCCGACCGTCGGGGCCTGGGGCCTTGGCTGGGAAGTCTGGTGCGACGGCATGGAGGTGACCCAGTTCACCTATTTCCAGGGCGTCGGCGGGCTGGAGGTCGACGTCGTCTCGGGTGAGCTGACCTATGGGCTGGAGCGTCTGGCCATGTACGTCCAGGGCGTCGACAACGTCTACGATCTGAAGTTCACCCGGGACGGCACGACCTATGGCGAGGTCTTCCTCGAGAACGAGCGCCAGCAGTCTCAGGCCAATTTCCACGGCTATGACGTCGAGGGCCTGAAGCGCCGGTTCGAGGACATGGAGGCGGAGTCGTCGCGGCTGCTGGCCATGACCGGGCCGCAGGGTCAGCCACTGGTCCTGCCGGCCTACGACCAGGTCCTGAAGGCGTCGCACCTGTTCAACCTGATGGACGCGAGGGGGGCCATCGCGGTGGCCGAACGCCAGAGCTACATCGGCCGCATCCGCGACCTGTGTAAGGCCTGTGCCCTGGCCTATGTCGAGCAAGAGCGGGGAGCCGCCTGATGCCCCAACTCCTACTCGAACTCTTTTCCGAAGAAATCCCCGCCCGCATGCAGGCGGGGGCCGCGCGTGATCTCGAACGCATGGCGAGCGAACGGCTGAAGGCCGCCGGCCTGAGCTGGGATACCCTGACCACCTACGCCGGCCCGCGGCGGTTGACGCTCGTGATCGAGGGCCTGCCCGCCGCCACGCCGGATCGCTCGGAAGAGCTGAAGGGCCCCCGCGCCAACGCCCCGGAACAGGCGCTGGAGGGGTTCCTGCGCAAGACCGGCCTGACGCGCGACCAGCTGACCGAGCGCGACGGCGTCCTGTTCGCCGTGATCGAGGAGGCGGGTCGCCCGACGACCGCCGTGATCGCCGAGACGGTGGACCAGATCGTCCGGGCCTTCCCCTGGCCCAAGTCGATGCGCTGGGGCTCCGGCACCCTGCGCTGGGTGCGCCCGCTGAAGCGGATCGTGGCCCTGTTCGACGGGGCCGTGGTGCCGTTCGAGATCGACGGCATCCGATCTGGTGACGTGACCGAGGGCCACCGCTTCATGGGGTCGGGCCAGCCGTTTGCCGTGAAGGATTTCGCCGACTATCGGGCGAAGCTGGAACAGCATTTCGTCCTGCTGGATGCCGCCGACCGCAAGCTGAAGATCCTCGAGGCCGCCCGTGCCGCCTGCCAAACGCAAGGGCTGGAGCTGGTCGACGACGACGGCCTGCTGGAAGAGGTCGCCGGCCTCGCCGAATGGCCGACGCCGATCCTGGGCGACATGGACCCGCAGTTCCTCGACCTGCCGCCCGAGGTGGTCCGTTTGTCCATGAAGGTGCACCAGAAATATTTCGCGGTGCGACGGCCCCCCTCGAGCCCTGAGCCATCTCCCCCCTCCGGGGGGAGTACCCGCGAAGCGGGGGAGGGGGGCCTGGCCCCCAACTTCATCGTCGTCGCCAATGTCGAGGCCTCCGACGGCGGTGTGGCCCTGGCCGCCGGCAACAGTCGCGTCCTGTCGGCCCGCCTGAACGACGCCCGCTTCTTCTGGGACGAGGACCGCAAGACCGGCTTCGACGTCTGGAACGAGAAACTGAAGGGCGTCACCTTCCACGCCAGACTGGGCACGATGGCCGAGCGCGTCGACCGCATCGCCGCCCTCGCGCGCGAGATCGCCCCCCTCGTCGGCGCCGACCCCGATCAGGCTGAAACCGCCGCCCGCCTCGCCAAGGCCGACCTGGCCTCGGGCATGGTCGGCGAGTTCCCCGAGCTGCAGGGGATCATGGGCGGCTACTACGCGAGAGCCTTGCCCCCCTCGAACCCTGCTCTGCAGGCTTCGGTCCCCCCGGAGGGGGGACATTTGCCCAGCCAATCTCCCCCCTCCGGGGGGAGTACCCGCGAAGCGGGGGAGGGGGGTTGTTCCAATGCCATCGCCGACGCCATCCGCGACCACTACAAGCCGCAAGGCCCGGCGGACTCGGTCCCGACCGCGCCCCTGACGGTCGCTGTCGCCCTTGCCGACAAGCTCGACACCCTCGTCGGCTTCTTCGCCATCGACGAAAAGCCCACGGGGTCGAAGGATCCGTTCGCGCTGCGGCGGGCGGCGCTGGGGGTGATCCGGTTGATCGAAGCAGGGAATGTACCGATCGAACTGAGGGGCAACGATCTGCTCTTCAACCATATCAAGCGAATGCCAAACATGGCTGACGCCGTCTATTTGCAGGTGGCACCGATTCTCGATGCAATCACGTTCGACTTCCTCAGCGATCGATTGGAGGTCTTTCTCCGAGACCGAGGCACCAATATCGAAACCGTTCGTGCTGCTTTTGGGCGGACCTTAAGTGGCTTCAAACCTGTCGATCTCATCGCGAGCGTCGAGGCGCTCGACGCCTTCCTCGCCACCGACGACGGGGCCAATCTGCTGGCCGGCTACAAGCGCGCCTCCAATATCCTGAAGGCTGAGGAGAAGAAGGGGCCCGTCCCGACCGGCGAACCGGGTGTCCCCGACGGCATCCCCGCACAGGAGGCGACCCTGATCTTTGCGGTCAAGGGCGCGGCATATGAGGTCGCCAAAGCCCTCGAGGCCGAGGATTTTGCCGAGGCCATGCGCCAGCTGGCCCTGCTCCGCGCGCCCGTGGACGCCTTCTTCACCGACGTCATGGTCAACTCCGACGTCCCCGAAGAGCGGGAGAACCGCCTGAAACTGTTGGGTCAGGTGCGCGACGTCATGGGCCGGGTGGCCGACTTCGGGCAGGTTTCCGGCTGACCCTCTCCCGGCGGGAGAGGGCTTGAGGCTCGCAGAGCGCAGCGATGCGCCAGCCGAAAGGGTGAGGGGTTAAGGTGCGAAAGGGTGAGGGCATGACCCCTCACCCTTTCGCGCAAGGATGATCGCTGCGCGCTCATGCGCTCAAGCCCTCTCCCTCTGGGAGAGGGTTCAGGACGGAACCAACCCCTCCTCATCACCCTTTGTTACATCCCGGTCTCGCCTTCGCGCGCCGGGCGCGTTAGTCAGGCCGACCGAGCGGGGCCTACCCGCCGATCTCGACGCGACCTCAGGGGACTATGGATGACACAGTGGGTGTACGGCTTCGGCGGCGGGTCCGCCGATGGCGATGCGTCGATGAAGAACCTGCTGGGGGGCAAGGGTGCCAATCTGGCGGAGATGTCGTCCCTGGGGCTGCCCGTTCCTCCGGGCTTCACCATCACCACCGAGGCGTGCGTCCACTACTATTCCAACGGCCAGAACTACCCCGACGGCCTGCACGGCCAGGTCGCTGAAGGATTGGCCAAGGTTGAGGCCGTCGTCGGCAAGACCTTCGGCGATGCGTCCAACCCGCTGCTGGTCTCCGTCCGCTCCGGCGCTCGCGCCTCCATGCCCGGCATGATGGACACGGTGCTGAACCTCGGCCTCAACGACGAGACGGTCGAGGGGCTGGCGAAACTGTCGGGCGACCGCCGCTTCGCCTTCGACAGCTATCGCCGCTTCATCACCATGTATTCGAACGTCGTGCTGGGCCTGAGCCACGACGATTTCGAGGAGGTCCTGGACGACCACAAGGACCGCCTCGGCGTCACCGTCGACACCGACCTGTCGGCCTCGGACTGGGAAAAGGTCGTCGCCGAATACAAGACGGTGGTCGAGCGCGAGCTGGGTCAGCCCTTCCCCCAGGATCCGCATGAACAGCTGTGGGGGGCGGTCTCGGCCGTATTCGCCAGCTGGATGAACGACCGGGCGAAATTCTATCGCCGCATGCACGACATCCCCGAAAGCTGGGGTACGGCCGTCAACGTCCAGTCGATGGTGTTCGGCAACATGGGCGAGACCTCGGCGACCGGCGTGGCTTTCACCCGCAACCCCTCGACCGGCGAGGCACGACTGTACGGCGAGTTCCTGATCAACGCCCAGGGCGAGGACGTCGTCGCAGGCATTCGCACGCCCCAGTCCCTGACCCGGATCGGCCGCGAGGAGATGGGTGAGACCGCGCCGTCCATGGAAGAGGCCATGCCCACGGTCTTCGCCCAGTTCGTCGATGTCGTCGGCAAGCTGGAAACCCACTACCGCGATATGCAGGATATCGAGTTCACGGTCGAACAGGGCCGACTGTGGATGCTGCAGACCCGCAACGGCAAGCGCACCGCCAAGTCGGCGCTGAAGATCGCCGTCGACCTCGCGGCAGAGGGCGTGATCTCGCAGGAGGAAGCCATCAGTCGGGTCGAGCCGTCGGCGCTGGACCAGCTGCTGCACCCGACTCTCGATCCGGACGCGACCCGCTCCGTGATCGCCACCGGCCTGCCCGCCAGCCCCGGCGCCGCGACCGGCAGGATCGTGTTCGACGCCAATGAGGCCGAGCGGCTGGGTCAGCTGGGCGACGCCGTCATCCTGGTCCGCGAGGAAACCAGCCCCGAAGACATCCACGGCATGCACGCGGCGCGCGGCATCGTCACGGCGCGCGGCGGCATGACCAGCCACGCGGCCGTGGTCGCGCGCGGCATGGGTCGGCCCTGCGTTTGCGGGATCAACGCCCTGTCGATCAACGAGCATGCCGGAACCTTCACCGCCCACGGCCGCACCTTCAAGGCGGGCGAGATCATCACCATCGACGGCTCGAAGGGCGAGGTGCTCGAAGGGTCTGTCGCGATGATCGAGCCGGAGCTGACAGGCGATTTCCAGACCCTGATGGCCTGGGCCGACAAGGTTCGTCGCCTGAAGGTCCGCGCCAATGCGGAGACCCCGCAGGACGCCAGGACCGCGCGCGGCTTCGGGGCCGAGGGCATCGGCCTTTGCCGCACCGAGCACATGTTCTTCGACGAGGCCCGGATCGCCGCCGTGCGCGAGATGATCCTGGCCGATGACGAGGCCGGCCGTCGCACGGCGCTGGCCAAGATCGAGCCGTTCCAGAAGTCGGACTTCGTGGAGCTGTTCACCATCATGGCCGGCCTGCCCGTCACGGTGCGGCTGCTGGATCCGCCGCTGCACGAATTCATTCCCCACACCGACGAGGACATCGACGCGCTGGCGGCGGCCTCCGGCATCGACGCCGCCAAGCTGAAACGCCGGGCCCGCGAGCTGCATGAGACCAACCCCATGCTCGGCCACCGCGGCTGCCGTCTCGGGGTCGCCTATCCGGAAATCTACGAGATGCAGGTGCGCGCGATCCTGGAGGCCGCGCTGGAGGTGAAGAAGACGGCCGCCGAGGCCCCGATCCCCGAGATCATGCACCCGCTGGTCGCCATGGGTCTGGAGATGAAATATCTGCGTGAGCTGACCGATCGCACGGCGAGGGACGTGTTCGACAAGGCCGGCGACACGGTTGAATACCTGGTCGGCACCATGATCGAACTGCCGCGCGCCGCCCTGCGCGCCGGCGACCTGGCCGAATACGCCGAATTCTTCTCCTTCGGCACCAACGACCTGACCCAGACGACCTTCGGCATCAGCCGGGACGACTCCGGCCGCTTCCTGCAGGCCTATATGGACAAGGGCATCTTCGAGACCGACCCCTTCGTCCGTCTGGACCAGGAGGGCGTAGGCGACCTGATCCGCATCGCGGCCGAACGGGGCGGGGCGGTCCGTCCGGACATCAAGATGGGCATCTGCGGCGAGCACGGCGGGGACCCGGCCTCGATCGCCTTCTGCGAACAGGTCGGCCTCGCCTACGTCAGCTGCAGCCCCTACCGCGTGCCGATCGCACGGCTGGCGGCGGCCCAGGCGGCGCTGAACGTGGAGCGCGAGAAGGATCGTTGATCGCCTTCCCTTCTCCCTTGAGGGGCGAAGAGCCATGAAGATCGCCGTGGTCGGTCCCGGTGCCATCGGCGCGACGGTCGCGGCGCACCTGTCGCATAACCTCGATGACCTGACGGTCTGCGTTCGAACCGTGTTTGATCATTTGGTCGTCGATACACCAGCCGGCCGCATCGAGGCGCTGCCGCACATCTTGACCCGCCCGGATCCGGCGCAGTCAGTCGAATGGGTGCAGGTGGCAACCAAGGCCTATGACGTTGAGGCGACCGCTCTCTGGCTGGCCAGGCTGGTGGGACGCCCGATGGAGTGGGATGCCCGGAAGGCGACATCGCCCGCCTCGGCACCCGACACGGGATTTCCACGCCGCTGAACCGGATGGTCGCAACCCCGCTGTCGGCGATGAAAAGGGCTAGGCTGGAGCACCCGGCTGTAGCGCCCATCGCATCGACCCCTCGCCGAACGGGCGCGAGAACCACTGCGAATAGCGATCAAAGGCCTCGACGACGGCCTCGCGAAGGTCCTGGGTCACCGGCTCGCCTCGGGTGCGCTTCAGCGCTGCCACGCAGTCGATGACGGTATTCTGGTGCGCAGATCCGCCCAGTGATCTCAGCACTGTCGCCACATCGCGGGCGAGGGCTTCCAGGAAGCCGGGCTGTTTGGGGCCGGCGGGCGCGTCGGACAATCCGGACTCTCCGTGATCGGCGGTGTCAGGCTGGCGAACGTCATTCCAGACTCATCCGTCGCGTGCAAGCCATGTCGGTGTTCGTCGGGTCATCAGTTCGTGATCGGACTGATACGGCTGCTGCACGCATCCACGGCGCGCCCGTCAGGCCGGTCTGCAGATCCGCGCGCGGGCATTGCTCCAGCACCGCCCCGACAGGGTCACGGCCCCCAGCGGGGCCTGGGCGTGGGACGCCCCCTCGCCGCCGTTCCAGGAGGCCTCGGTCACGCCCTCAAAGGTGTTGAGATAGACGAACACCTTCGGCGGGGAGATCGTGCCGGTGTTCAAGGTGATCGTGGTCGGATCGCTGTCGTCGACCGGGCAGGGCGCGTCGAGATAGACCTTTTCGTCCACGGCGATAAGACAATGGGTTGGGTCCGGTTCGGACACCGCTTTGGCGGCCTGCACCGTGACCGGAGCCTCGGTCGCGTTGCCGGTCCGGGGCTCTGTCGTGGTCCTGCCGCAGGCCCCGAGAGCGAACACCGCCAGTGCGACCGCGATTGATCCATCCCTCATCACCAACCCCTCCCTGTTTTCAGCCCCGTTGTCGCACGAACACCGTTCCGGCAGAATAGCCTGCGCCAAAGCTGCAGATCAGCCCCGTTTCGCCCGCTTCGAACCCGTCGTTGTGCAGGTGGAAGGCGATGATGGAGCCGGCCGACGAGGTGTTGGCGTACTCGTCCAGGATGATCACATTCTCGGCTTCGGTCGGGTCGCGGCCCAGGACCTTGCGGCCGATCATCGAGTTCATGTTGATGTTGGCCTGATGGAGCCACAGGCGCTTCAGGGCCGTGGGGTCGAGACCAAGATCACCCGCATGGTCGATGATCATGTCCGACACCATCGGCACGACGTCCTTGAAGACCTTGCGACCCTGCTGGATGAACAGCTTGTCGTCCTGCTGGCCGGCGGGGCGGTCCGATCCGGCGGCCGCGCCCGTCTCCCCGGCCCAGCGGTTCAGGAAGCCGAAGTTGTTGCGGATATTGTTGGAGAACACCGTCTTCAGCCGGGTCCCCAGGATGTCCCAGCCGCCCGGACCGGCCGTCTCCGACGACTCCACGATCACAGCGGTGCAGACGTCGCCGAAGATGAAGTGGCTGTCGCGATCGGTGAAGTTCAGGTGCGCCGAACAGACCTCCGGGTTGACCATCAGCACGGCCCTGGTCGGGTCGTTGGCGAGGAAGTCGGCCGCCGTCTTGATGCCGAAGGTCGCCGAGGAACAGGCCACGTTCATGTCGAAGCCGAAGCCCTCGATGCCCAGCGCCTGCTGGATCTCGATCGCCAGGGCCGGATAGGGGCGGGGCATGTTGGAGGCCGCGCACAGGACCGCACCGATCCCGCTGACCGGCTTGCCCCAGGCTTCGATGGCCTGCTGCGCCGCCTTGACGGCCATTTCGGCCATGATCGACAGTTCGTCGTTGGACCGTTCGGCGAGGTACGGAGCCATCCGCCCGGGATCCAGGATGCCCGCCTTGTCGAGGACGAACCGGCTCTTGATGCCCGACGCCTTCTCGATGAAGGCCTCGGACGACGGCGTCAGGGCTGCGACATCGCCCTCGGCGATCTGGCCCGCGTGGGCAGCGTTCCATCGCTCGGCCCAGGCATTGTAGGCCTCCACCAGTTCTGCGTTGGAAATGGACTGTTCGGGGGTGAACAGTCCGGTGGCGGCGATAACAGCGTGTGGCAAGTGGTTGTCCCTAACGCTCGCCTCGCTGAGGCTCGCTACTTGAGGGACGTTTGGCGTCCGCTCGGGTCGATCTGATGTGCTTCAATAGGCCGGTGGCGGTCGCTGGTCGAGACTGGCCTTGATGCCCTTCCACCAACGGGCGATCTGGTTCGAGGGTGCGGCCGGGGGCGGATCGTTCCGGGCCGCGATCAGCGCCTCGACCAGATCCTCCGCCTCGCAGGGCCAGCCCTCCGGCGTGACGTAGATCGGGTATTCGACCAGGGCCGCGGCGACCAGCGCGTCAAGACTCGCGCGCCGCGTCCGCCGCTCAAAGGTCATGGCGTCGGTCGTCAGACCCCAGCCGCCATAGAAGGGCCTACCATAGGTCGCCACCGTCTTGCCGCGCAGCAGGGCCTCGAACCCGGACAGGGAGGTCAGCGTCGCCAGCACGTCGCAGGCGTCCAGGCACTGGACGATATCCAGCCCGTCCGCCGTCGCATCGACCGCCTGGATGGCCGAGGCATCCAGCCTCCCCGGCCGGTTGCCATTCATCACGTCGGGGTGGTTGCGATAGATCAGGAAGGCATCGGGAAAGTCCGCCCGCGCCGCTGCCACCAGGCCCGAGTTGGTGCGGATGTCGCCGCAGCCTTTCAGGATCGACTTGTCGTTCTCGACCTGACCCACGACCAGCACCTTGCGGCGGTCCGCAGGCCAGTCCGGTCGCACTGCGGCACCCGCGAGATTGTATTTCGAAAGCCCCGCCTCGACGACCCGCGCCCTCAGCCGCGCCGCCCGGGCCAGCAGGTCAGACGACTGTCCGCCGCCCTCGATCAGGGTCTCCAGCCGCGACGGGCCGGTCGGGTCGTAATAGACGCCCTGGTCGTCCAGGGCGACGCTCAGCGCACCGAAGAAGTCGGAACCCAGTCCCCGGGAGCGGATGAAGCCATCTTCCATCCGCACGACGGGCACGGACGTCGCCGCCGCCACCGCGGCGATTTCCGGCGTCTCCTTGCCGGCCCAGTAGATCAGCCGCCCCGACCGGGCCTGTGCGTTCTGCCGGGCCTTAACGGGATTGCCAAAGTAGCGCAGCCGCGTGCGCGGGCCGTTCAGCAAGCGGCGGACAGGTGGCCGCTTGGCGGGAGAGAACCCGACCCCGGCCCAGTATCCAGAAAGGCGCTCGGCCCGGCCGCGCAGGGAGACCAGCCGCTCCAGTGCCGTCTCGACCTCGCATCGGCGGCCGGTGACCGGATCGACGTAACGGGCATACCGGATCATCGCCGCCGCCACGACGGTCTCGATGTCGCGCGCCGCGCCCCGCCGTCCGGTCGTGACTTCGTCGGTGGTCAGGCCCCAGCCCGAGTAGAAGGCGGCCCCGAAACACCGGACCGGCAGGCCGCGCATCAGGGCCTCGAACCCCAGGGCCGAGGTCACACACCAGACCTGATCGACCTCGCCCAGCAGCTCGGCCGGGCGCACATCGGCGTCAAGGACCGTGGTGCCCTCCAGGTCCGCCTCGACAATGCATCCCTTCTTCTTGCCCGCGGCCACCGCCGGATGCCGTTTCACGATCAGCTGGGCATTCGGGTGCTCGGCCCTTGCCGTCCGCACCATGGCCGCGAAGCTCTCCGGCCCGGCCAGACCGCAGGCGATGGAGGCATCGCCCGCAGTCTGATCGACCAGCAGGATGCGCGGCCGGTCTTGCAGGATCGACCGGTCCAGCGGCCCGCCCATGTTGGTCTTGGAAATTCCCGTCTCGACGATCCGGTCGATCAGCGCCCGCGCCCGCGTCCGCATGGCGTCGTCGCACCAGTCGTCCGCCGTTTCGATCCACCGCTCCAGCCGCGAGGGCCGCGTCGCATCGTAATAGATACCCAGGTCATCGACGACCAGACTGACCGATGCCGCGCCGGTCTCGCCAAGGCCGATGGAGCGTAGAAACCCGTCCTCCAGCGCCAGATAGGGCAGTCCTGTCCGTGTCGCGCGCCGGCGCCCGCTCCGGGACGACGGCTTCAGACCCCAGCCGACGATGGCTTCGATCGGAGCAAGCGGGCTCGCCCGCAGCGACAGGTCGTCGAGGAAGGTCCCCAGGAACCGGACGTCCCATATGCCGGGCGAGCAGACCCAGGCGCGGCGAAGGGGGGGTGTTTGCAACTCAGGCACTTTCGACGGCTGGCCCGTTCATCGGCCGCGACACGCAAGCGAAGGCGCGTTCCTACCCACACGCTGCCGCGCGGTCCAGCAACGCCTGCGCCTGGACCAGATGCAGCCGCTCCGCCATCGCGCCATTGACGCGGATCGCGCCCTTGCCTTCGGCCTCGGGGGTGGCGAAAGCCGCGACGACGGCCCGGGCCTCCGCCACCTCGGCCGGGGTGGGTGAGAAGGCCGAGTGGGCCGCCTCGATCTGGCTCGGATGGATCAGGCTTTTGCCGTCGAAGCCAAACAGACGCCCCTGGGCGCACTCGGCCGCCAGACCCCCTGCGTCGTCCAGCCGGTTGAAGACCCCGTCGATGGCCAGCAACCCGTGCGCCTTCGCAGCCGCCACCGTCGCCGCCAGGCAGGGCTTCAGAGGCTCCCGGTCCTGTGACTGGCCGGTTCCCAGCGCCTTGGCCAGATCGTTGACGCCCAGCATCAAGGCCCCCAGCGGCCCGCCCGCCGCCCCGATCCGGGGCAGGTCCAGCAGGGCGCGGGGCGTCTCGATCATGGCGCACAGGCGCACGCCCTCGGCCATCCGCGCCTCATAGGCATCGACGGTCCCGGCCTCCTCGACCTTGGGGGCCACGATCCAGTCCAGGGTGACGCCCGTCAGCGCCGCAAGATCGGCCTCGCCCCACGCGGTGCCGAGCGCATTGACCCGCACCCCGATCTGGCCGCGAAATCCGCCTGCCCGGACGGCATCGATCGCCGCCGCGCGGGCCTCGGCCTTCATCTCAGGTGCGACGGCGTCCTCCAGATCCAGCACGGCCAGGTCACAGTCCAGCCCGCGCGCCTTTTCGATCGCCCGGGGGTTTGATGCCGGCAGAAACAGGACACTGCGGACCAGCGAGGCCTTCATGCGTCTGCTCCGAAAACCCTGGCCATCAGACGCTCCAGCGCCCGGGCATCGACCGTATCGAAGGCGGCCCTTGTCGTTGCGTCCACATCGAACACGGCGATCAATGCGCCGCCGGCATCGAACACCGGGACCACAATCTCGCTCTCCGAACGCCCGTCGCAGGCGATATGGCCCGGAAAGGCATGGACGTCCTGGACGATCTGGGTCTGTCGGGTCTCGGCTGCCGTTCCGCACACCCCGCGCCCGAAAGCGATCCGCAGACAGCCCAGCGTCCCCTGATAGGGCCCGACCACCAGTTCGCGGTCCCGGGCCGGATCGACGACGTAGAAGCCGGTCCAGAAATAGTCGCCGAAGGCGTCTGCCAGCATCGCGGCGACCGTCGCCATGCGGGCCACCCGATCCGTCTCGCCCTCCAGCACTGCAAGAATCTCCGATTCGACCTCAAGATAGGCCTCGGCCTTGTCGACTGGGCGGTCGTCGCGGGGGATGTAACTCATCTGGTCGGGTCCATCTGATGTCAGGATCGTGACGCTATAGGTCGACGATGTCACGACCGCGAGCCACAGGTCCGCGTGGCCTGAGTAAGCCACTGTTTTCTGTGGCCGAAGCCAGGCCGCGCCATATTTCCGCCAGCCTTCGGCAACGCTATAGCGACGAATGCCGTTAACCATATCCGGAACTTCACTGGACCGGAGCGCCGGTTTCGGAAATGGTTAACGCGGGCGGATTGTGGATCCGCTGTCTGGGAACGGGATGAGGGGAATGCGCGATCGCGACGCCAGCCGTGACGAACGCCCGCGACGTCGCCTCGGTGGTCAGGTCGCTGTCGTGTCGGCCGTGGCCCTGCTGGCCCTGACCGCCGGTGCCCTGGCCAGTTGCGGCGACAACGGTGCGGCCTTCTGGCGGCGCGCCGATAACGCCGCCGCCAATCAATGTCCCCGGCCGCAGTCGATCACGGGCCCGGAGTTCAACGCACAGGAAGCCGGCCTCCGCCTGCTGCGGCGCGAAGCGTTCCGGGGTGATTTCTTCGCACAGCTTGAACTCGGATCGCGCTATGCGGCCAGCCGCGCCACCGACAAGAATATCGAGGATCCGATCGAGAGCGCGGTCTGGACCGGCCTGGCGCTGGCAAATGACGAGGGCTATGCGCCCATCAATCGCGTCAATCGCCGGGGGTGGGACGGGTTCCGCTCAGGCTCGCGTTATGACGACTGCCGGGCCTGGGAGCGCCACGTCGCCTATCAGCGGCTGAACCGCCAACTGGGCCAGATGACGATCAACGAACAGGCCGCCGTCCGCGATCGCATGATCTACGTGCTGTCCACCCAGGACGCCGAGGGGTTCCGCACCCTGGCCCGTCTGCATGACGCCCTCTATGGCCCCTTTGGCGAGCCCTCCGACAACCGCGAAGCCCGCGAGGCGATCGGACGCAATGCCAGTGGCGGGCAGGGCCGGGGCGGCTTCTATTCGGCGGCGTCCCTGTTCCCCCGCAACGATGTCGACGCCTACCTTTACAACTACCTGGCGACCCAGACGGGCGACGTCGGATCCTATGTCCTGCTGAAGGACTTCGAGCGGTCCTCGCCCGGCCGGTCGCAATACGGGTCCTTCGTCGAGGCCAAGGCGCGCCAGTGGGTGCCGCCGTTCGAATTCTATCCGAACGACGCCCCGGCGTCGGGTGTGCCCTTCTCGGACGAGAGCCGCCCGCGCGGTGACGCCTACGAATATGCGCTGGGCCGCATGACCGAGTTGCCCTTCGTCCATGTCGGGCGTGCCCTGCGCTACCTCGGCGTCACCGAGACGGTCGTCAGCCGGCCGGCCGACCTCAGCGCCCGACAGATCCAGACGCTGGAGGCCATGCTGGGCCACGACATGGACTCGCGCCTGTCCTGGCTGGAGATGGTCCGCGCCATCCAGCTTGCTGCCGTCAATGGCTCGTCCGAGGCCCAGCTGGTTCTTGCCGTCATGTATTCCGAGGGCATCGGGGTCCCCACCGACTATGCCCGCGCCTTCCACTGGTATTCCCAGGCCGACAAACAGGGGTCGCCAGAGGCCAAATTCGCCGTATCGACCTATTTCGCGCTCGGCGTCGCCGGGGTCGCGGATCAGGACAAGGCCGAGGCAGTCGCCTCCCGTATCGATTCGGCGCTCGCGGGCTTCGGTCCTTCCGCCTCGCGGCTGCAGGCTGTCCTGTCGCAAGTTTCCCGCTCGCAGCGCCGTTAGGAGGGGCTGACCACATGAAGACGCTGATCCTCGCCGCCTCCGCCCTGGCCGTCACACTGGGGTCGGCACCCGAAGCGTTTGCCCAGACCGCCGCCCGCGTCGAAAGCCAGACCCGACCCAACTTTGGCCTGCTGCTGGATCCCCCTGCCAGCCAGCGCAGCCGTTCGGGTGCCCATCGGCGCTGGTCCTATGGCAATCACTATCCCGGCTGGAACGGCGCGCCGCCGCCGATCCACCAGCCCGGCGGCTCCGAAGAGATCGTCCTGGTTGATTGCGGCGGCAATCCCGGCACCGGGGCTGTCGAGGCGGCGGTCCAGCGCGTGCGCCCCGGCGGGACCCTGGTCATTCGCGCCCGCGGCGGGGCCTGTGTCGGCTGGCTGAACATCGACAAACCCCTGACCCTCATCGGCGAGGGCGGGTTCGACCCGCGACGCTGGAACGAAAACCCGTCCGCCAGCCTGCAGGCTCCCGACGGCCTGCCCTGCATCACCGTGGCCTCGGGCGTACGGCTCGAGGTCCGCGACCTGGTCCTGTCGTCTCCCCACGGCGGCGATGCGGCCTGTATCGTCAACTACGGCGGTCAGGTCATCATGAGCCGGTCGGGCATCCGACACTCCGGGGACGAGGCGGCTATCCTGTCGGACGGTGGTCTGGTCGACCTGCGCGATGTGGTGATCGACGCCCGGACCATAGCGCCGGCCATCGTCGCCGACGGCGCGACCCTGACGACATGGGAGACGGTGGTCACCGGCGCCCAGTCCGGCATCGAACTGACGCCGGGTGCCGGCGATCCCTCGCGCATCGACTCGACCACCCTGGTCGGGGTTGAGAGTCCCAACAACTATGGTCCCCGCTCGATCGGCATCTCGGTCCGCTCGCGCCGCGACTATGGCCGGGTCGAGGTGTCGAACACCAAGGTTTGCGGTTATGTCGAGGGCGTGGCCATCGAGGGGGCGTCAGTCACGATCGACGGCTCGAAGATCTGCCAGTCCGACAAGGGTTTGGTGCTGTACAATGGCGAGCTCAGCCTGACCAACAGCCGCATCAGCGCCGACACCGTCGGCGTCGGTCTCGCCTCCGGGCGGGCGGTGGTCACCGACAATATCTTCGTCGCCGTTGCCGCGGTATTCCAGCAGGAATACCGCGCCCAGCTGACCGCCAGCGGCAACCGCGTCTGGTCCGACAGCCTGTGTCGACCATCCTATCGCCCGGTCTATCAGGACCGCTACGCCCCCTACTGGGATCAGGGCGGCCAGGGCTACCAGTGCCAGCGTTCAGCCTATCCGCGCGACTGGTGGGACGAGATGGACGGTGCCTACGGCGATCCCTACGACGACTATACCTATAGCCCGACCGGCTATGACCGGTTCCAGCAAGGCTATGGCTGGTACAACGGCCAGGGACAGTATGTGGACCAGCCGACGCCCCGCGGAGAGGACCGCTGGCGCGACGGACGCCGCCGTCGATAAGGTGGTAGGCGCGGAGGGACTCGAACCCCCAACCAGACCGTTATGAGCGGTCGGCTCTAACCATTGAGCTACGCGCCCGCCGAACGGCATCGCCTAGCAGGGGTGGCGCGGAGGGGAAAGTCCGCTTCCTGTCGTCCATGTCATGCACATGAACGGTTTCTGCGGATGCGACCTGCTCCCTGTTCAGGCGTTCAGGGCCAGGGTTCCACCACGGTCCTCGCGGAGAACTGGGGGCCGTCCCAGGAATCGTTCTCGATGAGGCTATCCATGACCCGCACCCTTCCCGCCCTCATGCTGGGCGCCGCCCTCGTCGGCCTGTCCGCGCCTGCGGCTCTGGCACAATCGGCTCCGATGGAGATGCACGCCATGACTGCAGCGCCGGCGCTGAATCTGTCCGCCTATGGCGAGGTCAAGATCGCGCCGGACATGGCCACCATCACCTTCGGCGTCACGACCGAGGCCGCGACAGCCCAGGCCGCCCTGGCCGACAACGCCCGCCGCATGCAGGCGGTTTTCGCCGCCCTGGGCCGCGCGGGAATCGCCGATCGCGACATCCAGACCTCGGGTCTGAACCTGTCGGCTCAGTACGACTACATCCAGAACGAGCCGCCCAGGCTGCGCGGCTATCAGGCGTCGAACCGGGTGACCGTCAACATCATGGACCTGACGAAGGTCGGCACGACGGCCGACGCGGTGGTCTCGGCCGGTGTCAACCAGATCGACGGCATTTCCTTCGGCCTGAAGGATCCCAAGGCCGCTGAAGACGAGGCCCGCGTGCTGGCCGTGCGCGCGCTGCAGGACAAGGCGCGCCTGTATGCCCGGGCGCTGGGTGTCGAGCTGGGGTCCATTCGCACCCTGAGCGAGGGCGGCGGCTATCAGGCCCCACAGCCCATGCCCATGATGGCACGCATGGCCATGGCCGACAGCGCATCAACGCCCGTCGCCGCCGGTGAGCTGGCCGTCCGCATCGACATCTCCGGCACCTACGACCTGGGTCGGTGACGGCACCTGGCCCTCTCCCTCTGCGGGAGAGGGCATCAGGGTCTGCGCATACCGCTTCCAGTTCTGTACGTAGTGGTGTGCCGAGGCCGTCAGGGCGGCGATCTGGGCCTCGTCCAGCTGCCGCACCACCTTGCCGGGCTGTCCCATGACCAGCGAGCCGTCCGGGATGACCTTGCCCTCCGTGATCAGGGCGTTCGCGCCGATCAGGCAGTTCTTCCCGATCACGGCGCGCCCCAGGACCACCGCGCCGATGCCGATCAGGGTGTTGTCGCCGATCGTGCAGCTGTGGAGCATGGCCATGTGCCCGACGGTGACATTGTCCCCTATCGTGAGCGGCTCGCCCGGATCGGAATGCAGGACGCTGCCGTCCTGGATGTTGGTGTTCGCTCCGATGACGATCGGATCGTTGTCGCCGCGCACCGTGACGCCGAACCAGACGCTGGCCCCGGACTTCAGCGTCACATCGCCGACCACGACCGCATTGTCGGCGATCCAGTATTCACCCTTTGGCGGCAGTCGCGGTTTCTTGTCCGCAAGCGAATAGATCGTCATGAAACCCTCATCTGCACTGAACGCATTAGGCTCTTTAAGCCTTTGGAAACCACGCTAGCATCAAAGTGTTGCTGCGATTCGAGGCCTTCATTTCGGCCCCGGATCAGAAGCCGGATCAACCCCGGTCCGGCCAGAACCCAGGAGAGCGTGCGTGACGCGTTCGGGTATGCGGCGGGTCTTCCCGCTGGATGTGGGATACATCTCCGACCCCGGACAGCCTGTCGGCACCTTCTTTTCCCTCCCCACTCTCGATCGAGGCGATGCCATTCCGGCGTCGCCTTTTTTCATGTCTCGGAGCCTGCCATGACCAAGCGCGCCGCCCTGAAGCGTCAATCCCGTGAAGGTGGAGCCTTCGATGGCCCCGACTATGGCCAGGACGCCAAGGTCCGCCGGTTGCCCGTTGCACAGAGCCGGGGGGCCTGGTCGCCGCATCCGTCGAACGACGACCGCGAGCAGGGATATCTGAAGACGCTGAAGCCCAAGTCCGAGGGGCAGGCGGCGCTGCTGAACGCGATCGACACCTCCAACCTGACTCTCGCGTTGGGCCCCGCAGGCACCGGCAAGACCTATCTGGCCGTCGCCAAGGCGGTCGAGGCACTGGAGGCCGGCAAGGTCGGGCGCATCGTGCTGAGCCGCCCCGCCGTCGAGGCCGGCGAATCGATCGGCTTTCTGCCCGGTGCCATGGAGGACAAGCTGGCCCCCTATCTGCGTCCGCTCTATGACGCCCTGTCGGACCGGCTGTCGATGAAACGGGTGGGGGCCCTGATGGCCGAGGGCCTGATCGAGATCGCGCCGGTCGGATACATGCGCGGGCGCACCCTGAACAACGCCTTCATCGTCATCGACGAGGCCCAGAACTGCACCTATGTGCAGCTGAAGATGCTGCTGACACGGCTGGGCTGGCACTCCAACATGGTGGTGACGGGCGATCCGGGCCAGACGGACTTGCTGCCGTCGCTGTCCGGACTTGCTGATATCGCCACGCGCCTGGAGGCCGTACCGGAGATTTCGGTCGTGCGCCTGGCTGAGGGCGACATTGTCCGTCACCCCCTGGTCGCCAGCATGATCGGGGTTCTCTAGCGAGCACCGAGGGTCTCCCTACCACCCCGCCGGGGGGGAGACCGCGACGGCGACCTAGGCTGCGTCGACCAGGACGATCTCGGCATCGTTGACAGCGGTCACGGTCAGGGTGTCCTCGCCGATGATGGCGGCACCATCGCGGGCGTTCAGATGGACGCCGTTGACCTCGACCTCGCCGCTGGCGGGCACCAGATAGCCACGGCGGGTCGCGCCCAGCGGATAGGTCGCGCTTTCGCCCGCCTTCAGCGTCGCGCCCACGATGCGGGCGTCGGTGCGGATCGGCAGGGCATCGCTATCCCCCTCGAAGCCCGAGGCCAGGACCACGAACTGACCGGCGCGGTCGCTTTTGGGGAACGGCCTGGCCCCCCAGGCGGGCTTTTCGCCGCGACGGGTCGGCTCGATCCAGATCTGGAAGATGCGGGTCAGCACCGGTTCGGCATTGTACTCGGCGTGCCGGATACCGGTACCGGCGCTCATCACCTGGACGTCGCCGGCCTCGGTGCGGCCCTTGTTGCCCAGGCTGTCCTCATGGGTGATCGCGCCTTCGCGCACATAGGTGATGATCTCCATGTCCGAGTGGGGGTGGGGCGGAAAGCCGGAGCCCGCCGCGATCTCGTCGTCGTTCCAGACGCGCAGATTGCCCCAGCTCATGCGGGCCGGATCGTAGTAGCCGGCGAAGGAGAAATGGTGTCTGGCGTTCAGCCATCCGTGGTTGGCACCACCCAGGCTGTCGAACGGTCTGCGCTCGATCATCGAAGTCTCTCCGGCTGCGGGACGTCCCGCAGCGCTGTTGCGAAGACGGTAACATAGGCAGACCGACAAGAACTGCAACAGTCCTGGTATTTATTGCAAGGTGAACCCGTTGCTGCGGGACAGGGCCTGGCGCGAACGATCGTTCCTTCAGGCGATCCGTCGCCCGTCGACGGCGGCCAGGGTCAGCGGCGGTCGTCCGGTCACGCCGACGCCGACCGAAAGCCGCGCGGTCAGCGGGCCGACCGCCTCGCGACGCCGTTCCTGATCCAGAGTCGGCTGATAGAGACCCAGCAACCGATTGGCCTCGCCGTCCGGGCCGCGCATGGGCGCGATGACGATTTCCAGCACGCCACGCAGGCGCGTCGCCTCGGCCACCATCACGACCGGACGGGCCTCGCGGAAGGTCTGGACGACGGCCGCGGCGATCAGGGTCCGGCTCTCGGGAGCCCACAGGTCCAGCCAGCCGACGCCACGCATGGGCCGGCCGTGCAGGGTCTCGATCCAGGCACCCGCAAGCCGGAAGGTCGCGCCGTCAGCGCTGCGGTCAGCCGTGAACAGCTGGGGCACCAGCCGACCCAGCCGCATCGGCTCGAGCCCGGCGCGTGGAGGGATAGGGCCGGGACAGGGCAGTGCAGCCCAGTGATCGATCAGGGTCTGTGTGCCGGGATGGAACATGCGTCTCGCTTTCGGGGCGAGCGGCGCAAGGGCGGTGCCATTCTCCTGGCAACGGAAACGCAAGGGTTTTGCCCGCAGATGCCCAATGGGCCGACCTGCGTCTCGTTGGGGGTCGGCGATCGATTCTTCAGGAGCCTGACCCATGCGGGTGGCGATCAAGATCTGGCTGCCGGCGGTGGCAGGTGCCTTTGCGGGTGCCATGGCCCTGCTCAGCCTGGCCGGACCGGCCTCGGCCCAGTGCCACGCGGGCTGCACGCCGCCGCCGCCTCCGCCGTGCGGATCGTGCGAGCCGCCACCGCCCCCGCCCCCTCCGCCTCCGCCGCCGGATTGCTGCACCCAGCCCCCGCCGCCGAGCTATCCACCGGGGGGTGGTGACATCAATGTGAACGTCAACATCAATGCGAACGCCAATGCGGACGGCAATGCCGGGGTCACGGCAAGGGCCCGCGCCCTGCTCAATGCCCGCGTCAGCGGCTATGGCAACGTGCGGGGCGGCGGTGGCGGCGGTGCCTACTTCAGCGTCGAGCAGCCCTATCCGACCGTGATCCAGGGCCTGAACGTCGAGGCCGGGGCTGTGTCCCAGGTCGTCCACGTGCCGTACGAGTCCCGTCGCCGCTGGGAAAAGCGCGTCGTCATCCAGGCCTTCTGTATCGACGATCGTGACATCCCGCATCCGGCGTCCCAGGTGACGCCCGACCGCGACATCCATGACGGCTATGAGGGCGAACTGTATCGCTGCATCGCCGGGACGCGGCTGCAGGTGACCTGGTCGGAATGGACCGGTCAGGTCAGCTTCGAGGGCGGACAGACCTTCGCCTGCCAGAAGGGCGAGGCGCTGTGGCGCGATCGTACCGGCGACCTGCGGTGCAAGATCCAGTTGGTGGCGCGCGACTGCAACGAGCGCTCGCTGCTTCGCCGCTATGGCGCGGGCGTCAAGGTGCTCGTCTGGGTCAAGGAAGAAATCTACACCGAATACCGCGAAGAGGTCGTCCAGGCGCAGGGTGCCGCGATCATCGGGGCCTCGATCATGCTGGACGGCGGCGTCGGCGGGCGGGTGTTCTAGGGTCCGGACTCATTTGGCCCAGAGTGTGATGGCGGCGACGATGCAGAGGCCTGCGAGGTAGTTCCTGGCGGTCTTGTCGTATCGGGTGGCGATGGCGCGGAAGTCCTTGAGGCGGCAGAAGGCGCGTTCGACGGCGTTTCTGAGCCTGTAGGCTGTGGCGTCGAACGGGTGTCGGTTCACGCGATTGATCTTGTTCGGGATCACGGGTGTCGTGCCGCGTTCGATCAGCATTCGACGCAGGGCGTCGCCGTCGTAGGCCCTGTCTGCGAGCAGGTGCAGGCTGGGTCGGCTGGCGACGATCAGGTCGTGGGCGGCCACGATGTCGGAGGCCTGGCCGGGCGAGAGTTGAACGACGCGAGGCCTGCCCGTCTCGTCCACCAGCATGTGGACCTTGGTCGTCCGACCGCCGCGCGACCGGCCTATGGCGTGAGCTGAGCCCCCCCTTTTGCGCCCGCCGCCGAGCGGTGCGCCTTGACCGAGGTCGAGTCGATCATGGCCGTCACCGGCGGGTCGGCCGCCTCGCCGAGCGACGCCAGGATCCGCTGCCACAGACCTCGCTTGCTCCAGCGATTGTAACGGTTGAACACCGTCGTATAGGGCCCATAGACGTCCGGAAGAGCGCGCCAGCGACACCCCTCGCGCAGCCGATGAACGATACCCGAGATCACCCGGCGATCATCCACCCGCCGCTTGCCCGTATAGACCTTGGGGATGTGCGGCTCGATCACAGCCCACTGCGCGTCCGACAACCAGAAATGATCCGCCATGATTCAAGCCTCCTCAGAAGCTTGAATCACAACAGCCAGATCAACTCAATTGGGTACAGACCCTAGGCTCCAGACCCATTCCTGGCCGGCAGGTGACGAGGAATGCGACGGCGACGCCCGTTGCAGGCCGTCGTGGACGGGCTGTACCCGGCGTCGCAATCCGGCCATCGGACAACCTGTCCCGAGCAGATGGATGATGCCCGGGATCACTCGCCGGTCATCGACCCGCCGAGCACCGGCCTGGTTCCCGGCCAGATGCGGCTCTACGGCTGCCCATGGATTATCTGACAGCCAGACCAGCTTGCTCTTCACCGACTGCGACGTGACCAGAGCGCATCGGAACTACGATTTGTGGCCGGGCTCCAAGTGAACGATCGGGTGTGGACGCGTGGAAAAATGGTTTGGAAATGGCGCTGAAGCAAATATTTCCTGCTTTTCGATCAGGTCGTCTCCCCGATAAGCAGTTTCCTAGCCCTGGACGCAGCCCGGCGCGCCAGGTGGTAGACTCTCGCTGCCCCTTCATCATAGCGAACAGTGATTTTGCATTGTTCGCCATAGGTGTCTTTGAGAAAGTTTCGAATCAGTTCTTCTGCTTTCTCGCGGGGGCTTAGGAGCTGGGCAGTCAAAGGACATCCGGTGCGGCTGTGATAGGTCGCATAAACCTCCCCATCCCCTTCAAACACATTTCCCATCGTATAGGGATAAAGATCACAGTCCATGGGCCTGCGCCCATAGACTTGGCACTGTTGGTCCCAATTAGGACATGGAAATTCACCAAGAGCCGATATCTCAAAGATTTTACCTTTTCGAGAAACGGTTAGGTGTTCTCTTTTGTCCTCGAAAAGCCGAGTGTACTCTGCTTCATTAACCTTCAGGCCGCGAAGGTCACGACAGCAGCTTTGATCTGTTGGACATTTCAGGCAGGGATTTGACAAATTACCTCCTAGGACAGCGCAGTACGACTTAAACTAGAAGTTGTTAACTGGCCGTTAAGTGAATGAACTGCAGCATCATCCGCCACCATCCGGACCGCTTGCTTGCGAACCTCGGGTGAGACCTTGTTCGTCGTCTTGCTTTCTCTCAGGCGTTGAGGCCTCCGGCAAACCGGGGGCGGTTCAGATCGTTTGAGGCGGGCTCCCTTCGCGGGTCCAACCGAAAGCGTGACCCATGCTCCCACTCCTGTCAGGAGCCGATCAGCCCCGAGGCTGAATGGCTGACAACGGCCCGTTCAGCCTGTGCGAATGGCGGGTGGGGTAGACATCGATGGTCGGGTTCATCGCCGACGATCCTGAGAAGACTGAAGGCCCCGGAGCGAAAACCCCGGGGCCTCTTTTTTGGTCTATTGCGCCGGTGCGTTGGCAGAGATCACCGAAGCGCGCCAGGCCCTGTCTGGCATCAGATATTTCCGGGCCGCCGCCTGGATGTCGGCGGGCGTGACCGCTTCGCGATCGCTGATCTCGGTCGCGATCTGCTCGATATCGCCAGGCCTGGTCGCCACGTGGGCCAAGGCCCCCAGCCAGTATTCATTGCCGGCCTGCGCGCGACGAAGACGTTCTACATTGGGCGCGCGCGCCCGGTTCAACTCATCCTCTGTGATCGGCGTGTCGCGCAGGGAAGCAGCGATCGCGTCGACGGCGGCGAACAACGCAGGCTGGTTCTGAGGCGTCGTCTGGGCCGTGACAGCGATCGAGCCGTAGTCCCGATAGACGTCCGACGCCGAGGCCTCGACTTTAGGCGAATAGGCCAGGGCCTGGTTTTCCCTGATCTCGTCCAGCACGCGCAGCTCCAGGACGGCCGCCAAAAGGTCTGCGACGCGCGCGTCCGTTCGGTCGCCGACAACATCGGTGGTGGGCCATGCCACATAACCCAGCGCCTGTTCGGCAGGCCCGGTGTGCGTCAGTCGCACCGGTTCCGTCGTTCCAGCCGGGAAACGCCGGACGTCGGCACCGGCAGGTACCGTCGGTTCTGCCGATCGGGCGGGCAGGGCGGCGAGGGTCGAGCCGACAGCGGCGATCGCATCCTCCACGGTCACATCGCCGACAATCACGACGTTGATGGGCCCCTGGGCCAGACCTGCGGTCACGCTCGCCTTGAACTGGTCATTTGTCCAGCTCGCGACCGTCTCGGGCGAGGGGAAGGTCTGGCGCGCATCGCCGGACGCCAGCAGACCGCTCGACTGGATTCCAAACGCCCCTTCGGGGGTCGCCATGCTCTGGGCGACGATCTGGGGCCAGAACCCCTTGAACTGTTCGAAGGGGGCCGGGCGCACGCCCGGGTCGGTCAGATAGGCAGCCAGAACCTGCATCTGCAGACCGAGGTCCTCAGGCCGGGTGGTGCCCGTCAGCTCATAGGCGTCGCCATCGATGGCAAAGCCGGCATTGTAGATCTTGCCGCTCAAGGCGCGGGTCAGTTCATCGGCTGTCAGCTTGCCCAGACCGCCAGCCGTGAAGACGAAGGGGGCCAGGGTCTGGGGGTCGGCCCGGTCCGTCGGAAGGCCGAGCTCGCCGAGCCCGGCGCGGACGCTGATCAGGATCTGGTCGTCGCGGAAGGTGGTCGGCTTGACCGTCAGCCGCGTGCCGTTGGCGAAGGTGACGACCGTGGCACCGACCGAAGCGATCTCCTGTTGCCGGGCGGGCCGGGCGGGCGTGCCGAACGTGGCATAGGGCCATTCCAGCGCAGCCTGGGCGGCCGGAGGCGTGACCGGGACGGCCGTCGAAGCTTCCAGCAGAGCCGTAACCGCCGCCTCGCCGCCTTCGATGGGTTCCGGAGTCGCCACAAGCGCCAGTGGGCCCTGACCGGCGAACAAGGTCGCGACCGCTTCATTCACAGCCCGGGGCGTCAGGCCGTCGACCGCCGCGTTGAACAGCGCGAGGTTCGTCGCGGGCGTGCTGAACACCCGCTGGTCGTTGGTCGCATTCAGGAGCCCGCCCGCGAGGGCCGGGGTCGTGCGGGTGGCCGCAGTCGCAACCGCATTCTCGAGCGCGGCCCGCGTGTCGGTGATCTCGCGATTCAGTTCGGTCTCGGTGACGCCGAACTGAACCAGGCGGCGCTTCTCCTGTTCGATGGTCTGCAGCGCGCGGGGCAGGCCACCCGGATTGAAGGCGGCACCGACGGTCGCGATCTGCAGGCTGTCGAACAAGGTATCGGTCACGCCCCCGGCACCCAGGAACGGCGGGTTGTCGGCGCGGGCGAGCTCGCCCAGGCGACGGTTGAGGACCGCCAGGCCGAGATTCTGCAGAAGTGAAGAACGACGTTCGGCGACGGTGTCAGGGTCGTTATCGGGCGGCGATACCCAGTTCAGCTGGATCGAGGACTGTACGCCCGGCTCGACCAGGATCCGGCTGTCGGCACCACGCGGCGCGATCTGTCCGAGGTCGGGTTCAGGGCCGTCGGCCGCCCTGGGCTGCCAGCTTTCGAAGGCCCCGCGGATCTTCGCCTCCATCTGATCGACGTCGAAGTCCCCGACCGCCAAAAGAGTCGCGCGCGAAGGCCTGTAGTAGGCGTTGTAGAAATCAACGAAGCGCTCGCGTGGCGCCGTACGGATGATGTTGAGGTCGCCCATGGGCAGACGATCTGCGATCCGCTGGCCCGGTGCCAACAGCGCAAGCTGCGCCTTCAATGATCGTTGAGCCGGCGTATTGCGGGTCCGCTCCTCGCCTTCAATCACGCCGCGCTCGGCGTCGATGTCGTCTGCGTTCATGAGAGCTTCGGAGACCTGCTCGCGCAGGATGCGGAGGGCAGTGTCGACGGTCTCGTCGTTGGTGCGGGGGAGTTCCAGAACATAGGCGGTCTGGTCGAAAGAGGTGAAGGCGTTGGTGTCGGCGCCAAAGGCCAGGCCCAGGCGCTCCAGGATTCGCAGCAGCTCATTCTCCGGGATATTGGTCGTGCCGTTGAAGGCCATATGCTCCATGAAGTGGGCCAGCCCCTTCTGGTCGTCCGTTTCCATCAGCGAGCCGGCGTCGAGCCGCAGCCGCAATGAGGCCTGTCCGGGCGGGGTCGCGTTTCTCAGGATCGCATAGCGCATGCCGTTGGGCAGCTGCCCGAACCGGACGGCCGGATCGGCGGGAATGTCGCTGGCGGCCTGCGCCCAGGGGTCCGAGGGCTGCACAGCGGTCGCCGTCTGGGCCATTGCGGCACCGGACAGGGGGCAAGTCAGCAGGGCGAGGCCGGACACGGCGGCGAGCAGAAGACGGCGAGGGGTCATGAAGGCTCCAGGCGAAGTCGGGGCCGCCGCGCAGGCACTCCCGGATGTGGTCGGAAAGGGGCCTTGCTTGCCCCAACACCAGCCTTCCTCAATCTCTGGTAGCCGTAAAGTGAACTTTACGTTAGGCGGACATCAGGGCGCAGATCACGAACCCGGCCGCGAGACGTAGAAGGTCGCGGTATTGCCGACGGCGCTTGCGCTCGACGCGATCGCGCGGCCCGTGCCGCTGACGGTCGTCGTCGCCGTAGCCGAGACAGGGCCAGAGTTGGTCTGGGCATTGGTGGCAATCAGATTGCCCTGGCAGGTCGCGCAGACATAGCCGGTGACCGAATTGCCGATCGCGTCCGCCGAGACATAGGCGTCATAGCCATTGGTTCCCGCGAAATCGGCGCTGACCTCGACCCCACCGGAGTTCACCTGGCTGCTGTCGATCTCCAGATAGACATCGTTGTTGCCGGCGACGACCTCGTTGCCGGTTCCGGCCGCGACGGCAGCGGCTGCGCCCCAGTCGTAGCTGGTGACGGTGGCCGAGGCGCGGACCTGGGACAGGTTGGACTGGTCCGTCGTCGCCACGACCGAGCCGCCGTCGTTGTAGAGCAGGGTCTGGTTGGCGGTGGCGCGGGCGCGTCCGGCCAGATCCCAGGCGTTGGCGGCATTGGCGCTGGTCGATGCGGTGACGGCATCGCCGGCCGAGCGCTGGCGAATGGTCAGGTCCTGACTGGAGGCGAGACCGGAGTTCAGGGCCGTGGTGTTGGCGACCGACTGGCTGATAAACTCGGCGGTCGCGGGGATGTAGCGTGTTTCTGCGAAGTTTTCGGCCCGGACGCCGGCCTCGGAACGCTGGATCACGATGCCGGACACGTGTGAGGCGCTGGCGGCCATGGAGGTGGTGTTGGCGATGGCGGTGACACCGACCGAGGCACCGCCGAGCATCCGGACGGAAGGGCCGTTCAGGCTCGAGGCGGCGGTGACTTCCGTCGGGCCGACCTCCTGGGTCGCCTCGATGGCGATATCGCCGCCATAGGATGCGGCGGCCAGATAATTGCCGCGCGACTGGGTGGTGGCGTTGACCGGGCCTTCCAGGTCGCCGTCCAGGTTCAGGGTGGTGGTCGAGCGGACGTCACCGCTGGACGTCTGGGTCGAGGTCAGCTGGAGGTCGCGGTCCTGGGCCGTGCCGGAGAGGCTGTTGCCCTGGGCCGCCGTGTCGGCACCCACCTCGTCCGAGGCCCCTTCGACGTTCAGGGTCTGGCCGGCGATGACGTCGCCCAGTTGCAGCTGGTTGTTCAGGACGATGACGCCATCCCGGGTCTGACCGAAAGCGCTAGTAGCGGCTGCCACGTACAGCGCCGTCGCGGCGATCGTTCCAGCGGTCCGGATCGGCGCGGGTCTGGCCATTGTTCGTTCCCGTGTTGTCGTAGGCGGGGTAGTAGCCCCCGGTCGCGCCCACCGTGTTGAGCGGGTCGTTGGAGGCGTCCAGGCAGACTTCGGGACCCGGCGCGCCATACAGGTTGGCCATGAACTCGACCGTCGCCCGCTCGATCACGGCGCGGACGGCCAGCTGCACCGGCTCCATCCCGCCGGTTCCGGCGGAGATGTCCAGGACGTTGCCATCCAGGAAGTCAAACACCCCGGCGGAGATTTCGCGGCCGATGATCTGCTTCTGGTAGGAGACGACGTCGACGACCTCGAGCGTGGTGGTCTGGACCAGGCGCAGGTCGATGGCGATGTTCATGACGAACACCTTGCTCTGGACGATGGTGGAGCCCGGCCGGGCGCTTTCGGTCTCGGCCTGCCCGGCGTCGAAGCCGGCCGAGCGGATATTGTAGTTCACCTCGGTGATGCCGCCGACCAGGTAGAAGTCCGAACCCGGCACCTGGCCCGCCAGGATGCGGCGATAGTTGGGATCCTCGACCGTGCCGCCCTGGTCGCCGATCAGCCGGTTGTTGGCGTAGCGCAACTCCATTTCGGAAATGGAGGTGTCGTAGCGCTCGACCATCTGCGCCCCGGCCTTGGCGAGGGCGCTGAAGGCCATCAGCGAGGCTCCACCCGTGACCTGGCGTCCCCCGTCGGACGAGACCGTGCCGGTGTAGTCGCTGATCCGGCCCACGGCCATGCGCGGCGAGGGCAGGTTGTAGCGGCGGGCGTAGTCGGCCAAGCAGTACAGGGCCCTGGAATAGGGCGTCGGGTTCGATGTCACCGGCGCATTGCCGATCGGCGTCGCATACATGCCGTTCGGCCCGGCCGCCGGGCTGACGCAGGCGCCGAGCATGGCCGTGACGGCCAGGGCGACGCCGCCGACCTTCAGCCGACGGGTGAGGGCGGTGGTCATCATCAGAAGCCTGTCAGGGTGCCGGTCAGATCCGTCCGGGCGGACACATTCCCCGTATTGGTCTGACGCGAGTTGACGATGACCGTGTTGTGGCTGCCCTGGACCACCACGTTCAGATTGTTGCCGATGGCCGTCGAGCCGCCGATGGCCGAGCCGCCGCCGCTGCTGCCTGAGCCCGAGTAGGTCTGCGACACGCCGCCGGATTGGGCGGAATAGGCGGAGGCCCCGGCCTGGATGATGCCGTCGACGATCAGGCGATTGCCGTTCTGGTCCCGGGTCGAGCCTGTCTGGGCCGTCGTGACCGACTGGCGCGCACCGCCATAGCCGTTCTGAAACGACGACAGCCCGCCGGACCCTGCGGTCTGGGCGGCGGCGGGCAGGCCGGCAGCGACGATTCCGAGGGGAACGAGCGCAGCGAGCATCCTTTTCCGGGTCATTTCTGCAGATCCCACGCGAACGAAACTGCGGGTCGCCAAGCGCGAGCCGGGTCCCAAAGTGGGACGTGGTTATTAAGAACCACTTGAGATCGGGGGCGACGCCGCGCATTTGATCCGGATGGAGCCGCCCCTCGGCCGATTCGACGGCCCAACCCCGAAAGAACCCGTCTTCAAGGCGCCGCTGCTGGCCGTGCTGCTGGCTGCATCCATGCCC